>DUCM01000009.1:154194-154573 GCA_012959785.1 Planctomycetota bacterium
GCTCTGCCCTCGTCTTTCGCTCTTGTTTACTGCGCTCGCTGTTTGTCTTTTGCCCGCAACTCTCTTGGCTCAGGGCCAGGACAACTGCGTGGCGGCACAACCCATTAGCGGCACGGGGCTTTTTGCCTTTAACAATTCAGCGGCCCTGACTGACGGGCTGGCCGATGGGCTCTGCGATTTTGCGGGGTCGCAGCAGATCAAGAGCGATGTTTGGTTCCTCTGGACGGCGCCCGCGTACGGCGTTGCGACGGTTTCGACCTGCGGGCTGACGGCCGTGGACACCAAGCTGGCTATTTATGAGGGCGGCTGCGCGGGACCGATTATCGCCTGCGGCGACGACACCTGCGGCTTGCAGTCCGAGGGGAGTTGGTTGACTTCA
>DUCM01000010.1:0-265 GCA_012959785.1 Planctomycetota bacterium
CCTCAAGTTGCATGACATCCCGACGACCGTTGAGAAGGCTGCAAGGGTCGTCGGTTCCCTCGGTGCCCGCTGGCTTACCGTTCACACGCAGGGCGGGGGCGACATGCTGCGGGCCGCCGTAGCCGGCGCTGCTGCGGGTGCGGAGGGTGTGGGCCTGCAACCTCCGGGGATCCTCGGGGTCACGGTGTTGACCAGCGATGCCACCGCCGACCGGTCCGAACTGGAGCGGCGGACCACCCTGGCCGTCGAGTCCGGTTGCGCAGGG
>DUCM01000010.1:385-352720 GCA_012959785.1 Planctomycetota bacterium
CCCCCATCGAGGCCATCGAGGGCGGCGCCGACCTGCTCGTGGTGGGGCGGGCGGTCACCGCTGCCGAGGAGCCGATCCTGGCTGCCGCCGAGTTGGTCGGCCACCTGCTGGGCTGAGCGCAATCTGCTCCAACCTCGGTGTGCATGTGCCCCCGACGGGTTCGCTAGGGTCCCTTTCCATGCCAGGGCTTCCCCCACTCTCGGATGAACAGCGGAGGCAGGCGCTGGTCAAGGCAGCCGAGTGCTGCTTACTTGTTGGTCACCTTCTTGGTCGCCGGCTTCGTTGGCGGAGCGGGGGTGGTGTCCTTGGGTTGGAAGGTGAGGGACTCGCCGTCCTTGGCCACGGTGACCGCAAGCAGGCATTGCTCTTCGAACTCGGCGCGCAGGATGTGCTCTGAGAGCGGGTCCTCGATGTAGCGCTCGATGGCGCGACGCAGGGGGCGCGCGCCGTAGTCCGCGTTGAAGCCCTGCTTGATCAGGAATTCGGTGGCGGTCTCGTCGAGCTCGAGTGCCAGGCCGCGTTCGGCCAGGCGCGACTCGATACCGCGCAGCTCGATGTGCACGATGCGCTTGAGGTCGTCCTGGTTCAGCGGGTTGAAGACCACCAACTCGTCCACGCGGTTGAGAAATTCGGGACGGAAGTGACGCTCGACTTCGATCATCACATCGGCATTCATGCGCTTCTTGCGATCCGCCTCGCTGTCCCCGGTCTTGGCGCCTGTGCGATCAAAGCCCAGGCGCGAGCCGGCCTTCATTTGCTGCGAACCGAGGTTCGAGGTCATGATCAGGACGGCGTTGCGGAAATCCACATGGCGACCGAAGGAGTCAGTCAGGCGACCTTCTTCCATGATCTGCAGCAACATGTTGAACACATCAGGGTGGGCCTTCTCGATCTCGTCGAGGAGCACCACCGAATAGGGGCGTCGACGCACGCGCTCGGTCAACTGGCCGCCTTCCTCGTAGCCGACATAGCCCGGAGGCGCGCCCACCAGGCGCGATGCGTTGTGTTTTTCCATGTACTCGCTCATGTCCATGGTGATGACGGCGTCTTCGTCGCCGAACATGAACTTCGCGAGCTGCTTGCACAGGTAGGTCTTTCCGACACCCGAAGGCCCCAGGAAGATGAACGAGCCCGTGGGCCGGCGCGGGTCCTTGAGGCCCGAGCGCGAGCGTCTGATCGAGCGCGCGATGGCTTTGATGGCTTCTTCCTGGTGGATGACCACGCTGCCGAGTTCGTCTTCCATGCGTAGGAGGCGTTCGGCTTCGGCGTTTTCGAGGCGCGTCAGCGGGATGCCGGTCATCTTCGAAACCGTTTCGGCGATGACTTCGGAATCCACTTCGCCCACGATCTCGGTGCTGCTCTGCTCGGCGCGCCACGCGTTCTGGATCTCTTCCTTCTTTTTCTTGAGCTGGTAGGCCTGGTCGCGCAGTTGAGCGGCCTTCTCGAAATCCTGCTCGGTGACTGCGCCATCCTTGGACCGCTCGAGTTCTTCGATTTGGGTCAACAGCTCGCGCGTGTCGGGAGCAGGGACCATTGCCTTGATGCGCACTCGCGCACCCGCCTCGTCGATGACATCGATGGCCTTGTCCGGCAGAAAGCGGTTGTTGATGTAGCGCGTCGACAGATCGACGGCGGCTTCGAGGGCTTCGTCGGTGTACTTGATGCGGTGGTGTTCCTCGTAACGGTCGCGCAGGCCCTTGAGGATGGCCACGGTCTGCTCCGGCGTGGGTGGATCGACATTGACCGACTGAAAGCGGCGTTCGAGGGCGCCGTCCTTTTCAATGTGCTTGCGGTACTCGTCGAGGGTTGTGGCGCCGATGCACTGGATCTCACCGCGGCTGAGGGCGGGCTTGAGCACATTCGAGGCGTCGATGGCGCCCTCGGCGCCGCCGGCTCCCACCAGGGTGTGCAATTCGTCGATGAACAGCACCACATCGCCCACGCGACGGACTTCATTCATGACCGCCTTGATGCGTTCCTCGAACTGGCCGCGGTACTTCGTACCGGCCACCATCAGCGCCAGGTCCAGGACCACGATGCGCTTGCCGCGCAGGATCTCGGGCACTTCGTTGTTGATGATGCCCTGGGCCAGGCCTTCTACGATAGCCGTCTTGCCCACACCGGGCTCGCCGAGCAACACGGGGTTGTTCTTGGTGCGCCGTGAGAGAATCTGGATCACGCGCTCGATCTCGTCGGCGCGGCCAATGACCACATCCAGCTTGCCGTCCCGGGCGAGTTCGGTCAGGTCTCGGCCGAAGGAGTCCAGGGCCGGTGTCTTGCTCTTGCCGTTGCTGCTTCCGGGGGGGCCCTCGCCCATGGTGGGATCCTCGTCTTCCTCGTCGGCCGATTCCGCGCCGAGGAAGTCCAGGACCTCTTCGCGCACATCTTCAAGCTTGACCCCGATGTTAGTCAGGACCTGGGCTGCGATGCCCTCGTTCTCCTTGATCAGGCCCAGGAGCAGGTGCTCGGTGCCGATGTAATTGTGACCGAGGTTGCTGGCTTCCTCGAGGGAGAGCTCGAGCACCTTCTTGGCCCGCGGGGTGAAGGGCAGCTGGCCCTGGGTCACCATGGAGGGGCCGGTCTTGACGATCTTCTCGACCTCGTCACGGATCTTGTCCAGGTCGATCTGCATCTGCTTGAGGACATTGGCGGCCACGCCGCTGCCCTCCTGGACGAGCCCGAGCAGGACGTGCTCGGTGCCGAGGTATTCGTGGTTGAACCTCTGGGCCTCCTGGCGAGCCAGGTTCATCACTTTCTTGGCGCGGTCTGTGAAGCGATCGAACATGTTTTCTAGTTGTCGAGGTGTTACCCGCCGCGGGGCTTCGGTGGGGCTCAGTCGTGGCGAGTGGGGGACGGTCCGGAAACAGCTTGTGGACTCATCTCATCGGCCTTCAAGCCCCCCGGGGTTGATGGCCCCCTGGCAGCGGCGTGCCCAAATTCGGTTCGATCGGGGCTGACGGGCTCCAGAGGCCATTTCTGGCGGTGTTTTTCGAGACCCCATTCTACGGCTCGAGGCGCCTTGCGCCAGCGCTGAGGGCCACTCTTCCTGCCGGGACCCCACTGCGGGGCGGCCTGGGTGCTTCTTGCGCTACCTGTTTGGAGTTGGATGGGCTCGAGAGGCCGGCGCCGCAGGGCATCCCAAGCGGACTGCCGGCCCGAGCGAACAGGCTCCAGAGGCCGTCTCCCCCGCATCCCTTCCTCTATATCTTGGATTTGGGTAGCTTGCGCAAGGAGGGCAACCGCCCCTCACCCAGACCCAGAAGCAAGACAATCGCCCCATGATTCAAGCGAGACACAAGCGCAAGCGAGCGAGGACCTTCTCGCTGCTGTTCATGTTGCTCGTCCTTTGCATGCGAATGTTTTACGCGCCGTTGCACATGGCGGAAGAGGAGCACCTGGGGGTGGCCGGGCTTTTTGCAGCGCAGGTTTCATTCGAGACTGGGCACCCTCACGACGAGCACGCTCACCAGGGGCATTCCCATGGGGACCAAGATGAGGAGAACCATCCTCCTCATCCCGCTCTGGACCATGCCTTTGATCTCTTCCCGCCGAAGTCGCCGACGCATCAGGCGCCGGTCAGTTGGTTGGCCCTGCTCTCGGTCGAGTTCGCCTCGCCGCCCGCGCCCAACTCGCTGTCCTCTGTGGCCCTCCAGCTGGAGTTGCGGCCACCAAAGCAACAGACACGAGCAGTTCAGCGGCCACGGGGTCCTCCCTCCGTATCTTGACCTGAGTCAATTGACGCCCCTGTCCGCTTTGCGACCAGGGCGCGGCAACTTTGCGCACATGCCGGCTCGCATCTGGTGTGCGCACCCATCACGATCTGTCGTGGCGTTTTGTCAGGACGATCAGTCAAGACAGCCAATCAGGAAATCTGCCCCTTGGGCAATCACGGGACCCATTCCATGCTCAGATTCACAGGCCACCCCGCCGCCAGCCACTCAGCCACCCTCTTCTCGATCGCCTCCGCTCTCCTCGCCGCAGGATGCGCGCCTCCCGCGAGCCAGGTCGCGGCTGCCGGAGATGGACACCATGAAGTTCCCGAGCCCGTCTCCGTCACGGTCTTCACGGACCAGGTCGAACTCTTCATGGAGTACCCCCGCCTCGTGCCGGGGCTCGAAGCGCGCTTCTTGGCGCATGTCACCGTTCTGGCCACGGGCGAGCCGGTGCGCAGCGGGCAGTTACGCCTTGAATTGTCCCAAGGGGCGGTCAGCACCGGAGTCTTCGAGGCTGCGAGCCCTACCCGTGACGGGCTGTTCATTCCCGTGGGGGCACTCACGACCCCCGGCGAACATGCGGCCAAGATCGTCGTCATCAGCGACCAGGTCGAGGAGACGATTCCCCTCGCACCGATCGTCGTACACCGCGATCTGCACAGCGCACTCGCCGCTGCCGCGGCGGAAGAGAGCGCCGAACCGGCCAACGCCGTGCCCTTTCTCCTGGAGCAAGCGTGGCCGATCGGCCTCCTCCTTGAGCAGGTGGAACAGAGGTCATTGACCCAGAGGCTGCAAGTCCCCGGCGAGATCGAAGCGCCGTACTACGCGCGGGCGGTGGTCAGCGCGCCCCTGGGGGGGCGCCTCTTGCCGCCGAATTCGGGGAAGATCCCCCATGTTGGCGAGCTCGTCGAAGAAGGACAGATCCTGGCTTACCTGGAGACGCCGCTGACCACAGCGGAGCGGGCCCAATTGGCTGCCAACACGACCAGTCATGCTGCGGTGACGATGGCCCTGTTGACCGAGGAGTACGCTCTCCAAGCCAAGACGATTGAGGTGCAGTTGGCTCTGCTGCAATCCCAGACCCGTCTCAAGTTCGCGCGACAGGCCCTGGCCCGCATCGACGAGTTGCGCGCCAATGACCTGGGCACCGAGGCAGACCTCGAGGCGGCTCGCAGGGATGTCGAACTCGCCTTGCAAGCGACCCAGAGCTCCGAGGCATTGCAGGATTCGCTCGAAGTGTCAAATAGCCGCCTGGCGGCCCTGAGAGAAAGAGAGCTCGCGAATTATGCGGCAGCTTCCGAGCTGAAGCAGATGCGCCACCCGCTCATCGCTCCCATCTCTGGCGAGGTGATTGAGCTGGGGCACATCGAGGGTGAATCGGTCGAGATCCACAGCGCGGTTTTTTCCTTGATCGACATGACCCGGGCTTGGCTCGTCGTGCACATCTCTGAATTCGACCTGGCGGCGGTCGGAGACGAGCCCGGTGCGCTCATGAGCTTGGCCGCCTTTCCTGACCGGTCCTTTGACATCCATGGAGATCTCGGCGGGCGCATCGTCAGCTTCGGCCAGGTGGTTGATCCAGAGACGCGCAGCCTTCCCCTGCGCTTTGAAATCACCAATCCGGAGGGCCTATTGCGGGCCGGCATGTTCGCCGATGTGTTCCTTGAGACCGGCCGCGTGATCGATGCGGTGGCCTTGCCCCAAGAGGCGATTGTCATGGATAACGGCCAACCCGTGGCCTTCGTGCTGATCCACGGCGAGCTTTACCAAAAGCGCGTGCTTGAACTGGGCATCCGCGATGGGCGCCTTGTCGAAGTGTTGTCCGGGATCGAGGCCGGCGAGCGCGTCGTAACACACGGGGCCTACCTGGTCCATCTCGCTGCGGCCTCTCCGGCGTCCTTCGGCGCCGGCCACGCCCACTGATCGGGGGGGGGCCAGACCATGATCAACAACCTCATTCTGTGGGCCTTGCGCAACCGCGCAGCGGTGATCTTCACCTCCGCCATCCTGCTTCTTGCGGGGGGCTACACCACATTCAAGATGCCCGTCGATGTGTTCCCCGATCTGACCGCGCCCACGGTCACGGTGATCGTCGAGGGACACGGAATGGCACCCCAGGAAATGGAAACCCTCGTGACCATTCCGCTGGAGACCGCCGTCAACGGGGCCGCCCATGTTCGTCGCGTGCGCTCCGCCACTGCGGTTGGCATCGCAGTGGTGTGGATCGAGTTCGAGTGGGGTACGGATATCCACCGGGCCAGGCAGACGGTTACGGAACGGCTGGCTTCCGTGAGAAATGCCCTGCCCGAGCAGGTTGAGCCGCCGGTCCTCGCATCGGTGTCGTCGATCATGGGCGAAATCCTATTCATCTCGCTCACATCCGATGAGCACGATGCCATCGAGCTTCGCACGGTCGCGAAATCACAGATCCGGCGCAGGTTGCTCTCGGTTCCTGGCGTGTCGCAGGTTACACCCATCGGTGGTGACGAAAAGCAGTACCAGGTTGTGCTCAGTACCCAACGCATGCGGGCCTTCCAGATCAGCATGGAGCAGGTTGCCGATGCTCTTCGCAAGGGCAACGAGAATGTCTCGGCCGGATTCTTGATCGAAGGCGGATCCGAGTCGGTGTTGCGCGGAATCGGACGCGTACGAGGTACTCAGGACATCGCCGACACGGTGGTGGCGTCTCTCCATGGCCGGCCCATCACCGTGGGCGATCTCGGCCTTGTTCAGATTGGTTCCGCCCTGCGCCGAGGAACCGGATCGGCTTCCATGCGCGGCCCGGATTGGGAGCCGATTTGTCAGGACGCCGTCATCCTCGCGATTCAAAAACAGCCCTCGGCCAACACTCTGGAGTTGACCGAGGAGTTGGACGCCATCCTGGATGAGATGCAAGGCGCCTTGCCGGCGGGGATGACCATCAACAAGCACCTGTTTCGCCAGGCCGACTTCATCGCGCACTCCATCCACAACACGACCTCTGCCCTCCTCGAAGGGGGGCTGATGGTGCTGCTCGTGGTGCTGCTCTTTCTGGCGAGCCTGCGGGCCAGCCTCATCACGCTCCTCGCCATTCCCCTGTCCTTGGTTATCGCCGTATTGGTCTTGCGCTTCACCGGAGCCAGCATCAACACCATGACCCTGGGGGGCATGGCGATTGCGATCGGTGCTCTGGTCGATGATGCGATCATCGATGTCGAAAATGTCGTGCGGCGCTTGCGCGAGAACCAGGCTCTAGCACCGGAAGGCCGCCGGAATACGCTGGCCGTGATCTTTGACGCCAGTGTGGAGGTGCGCACCTCGATCGTGTTCGCGACTTTCATCATCCTCTTGGTTTTTGCGCCGCTGTTTTTCCTCTCCGGTGTTGAGGGTCGCTTGCTGCGGCCCTTGGGTTTGGCTTTTTGCGTTTCGCTGGCTGCTTCATTGCTCACGGCGTTGACCCTGACCCCTGCACTTTGCTCCTATCTCCTGCCCCGCAGCCCGACAGTGCTCAAGGGTCGTGAACCTTGGATCGTTGCCGCGCTCAAGCGGTCCTATACGCGGCCCTTGAAGTGGGCCATGCAGCACCCCCTGGCAGTGTCTGCTCCCGCGGTCTTGATGCTCGCATTGGCCAGCTTGGGCCTGACGAAGATGGGCAAGAACTTTCTGCCGGAGTTCAATGAGGGTGCCATGGTGGTGGGGCTCGTGACTCTGCCGGGGACTTCACTCGCAGAGAGCGATGGTCTCGCCCACATGGTGGAGACTGCGTTGATGAAGCATCCCGAAATCGCCGCGATCGGGCGGCGCACAGGGCGCGCGGAAGAAGACGAGCATGTGCAGGGGGTCGAGGCCAGTGAAATCGACTTGACCCTCGACATGGACGCTCCGCGCCGACTGGGCCTCAAGGAGCGCACCAAGGCGGAGCTCCTCGAAGCTCTGCGCCATGACCTCGCTGCCATTCCAGGCATCCAGGCGACCTTCGGCCAGCCCATCGGGCACCGCATTGATCACATGCTCTCGGGGACGCGGGCGAACATCGCGGTGAAGATTTTTGGCGCTGACCTGGCGACCCTGCGCGGTCTCGCCAGCGAAGTCGAGAGCCTCATGAAGGAGATCCCTGGCGTTGTGGATTTGTCCGCCGAGCAACAGGCGCAAGTGCCCCAGGTGCGTGTGGAGTTCAAGCGCGCAGCCCTGGCTCGCTATGGACTGCACATCGCCGAGGCCTCGACGGCCTTACGCGCGGGCTTCCGCGGCGTTGTTGTGACTCAGGTCCTCGACGGACAGAACACCTACGACCTGACTCTGCGCCTCTCGGGACCCGAGAGCGCCTCGCCCGGATCCGTGGGCGACTTGCTCGTGGACACGCCGGCGGGATTCAGGGTGCCTCTGCGGTCCATCGCCCACATCTACGAGGACCGCGGACCCAACTTCATCACCCGCGAAAATGTGCAGCGCAAGATTGTCGTCATGTGCAATGTGGCCGGCCGGGACATGGGTGGCGTCGTTGCAGATACCCAGCGCGCCGTCGCGGCGGACATCGACCTGCCCCGGGGTTACTACATCGAGTATGGAGGTCAGTTTGAAAGCGCCACAGAGACCAACCGGCGCCTGGCCTTCCTTGGCGTGCTGGTCGTGATGGGCATCGGTTTTCTCTTGCATGTCATGTTGCGGTCCTTGCGCGACACCTTGCTGATCATGATCAACCTTCCCCTGGCGCTGATTGGTGCGGTGGCGGGGGCTTGGTGGACCGGCGGAATCATTTCGATTGCGTCCATCATCGGCTTCATTTCCGTGTTTGGCATCGCTGCCAGAAACGGGATCATGCTCGTCTCGCACATCCGTCACCTCCAGGAGCACGAGGGTGTCACCGACTTTGCCGAGGCGGTCCGGCGCGGGTCGATGGAGCGTCTGGCTCCGATTCTCATGACAGCCTTGGCCTCGGGGCTGGCGCTGATTCCGCTCGCCATGCGAGGCGATGATCCAGGAACCGAAATCCTCACTCCCATGGCAATCGTGATCCTCTCCGGTTTGTTGTCCTCCACCGTTCTCAACATGCTCGTCGTGCCCGCCCTGTTTGTGCGCTTCGCCAGACCGCTGGCTGACGCAGTCATCGAGCCCGCAACCCGAGCGGCGGTGGCCGGGGGAGGTCTCCAGTGAGTCCTTGCCAAGCGATGACAGCGATGGGTGTAGCGCCCCGTCTGCGCCCCGCACTTCTGCTCTGGATAGGCCTGGGCCTCTCGTTCGCGGCGTCCTGTGTGCAGGTCGATCCACGCCCCGACTATGACCGGGCGCGGCGGCTCTTTGAGGAGAGCACGGGCCGCAGCGAAGTTTTCGACCCCCTCGCCCCCAACTTGCCACCGGAGGAACTCGACGCCATCTTGGCTGATGGGCTCTCCCTCGATGAAGCACTCAGAGTGGCCCTGCTCAACAACTTTGAGTTGCATGCCGAGTTTCAGGAGATAGGCATTGCCCATGCAGACTGGGTTCAGTCGCAACTCCTCACCAACCCCTCCCTCGATTTTCTGCTGCGCTTTCCCGCCGAGGGGGGCCGCTGGATGCTCGAGGCCATCGTGGGCCTTGAACTGCTCGAGCTGTGGAGGATCCCCGTCCGTCAGGAAGTGGCTCGTGAGCGACTGGAAGCCACGGTTCTCTGCATCGCCCGTCGAGCGGGGGAACTCACTCTTGAGACGCGCGCGGCCTACTGCTCGGCCGCAGCGGCCGAACAACTGCGCATGGTCGCCCAAGAGCGCCTCGAGCTCGCCTCGCGGTCCTTCGAAGCCGTCCGGGACATGCGCAAGGCAGGCGCGGCCGATGGCTTGGACGAAAATCTCGCGCAAGGGCCCCTGCTCTTTGCGCAGCTCGCCCTCATGGCAGCTCGGCTCGAGGTGGCGGACGCCCGGAGAACCCTGGCCAAGAAGCTTTCCTTGCAGCGTTCGTTGGCTGACTTGCTGCTATTGGATGCGCTGCCCTTGCGCCTTCCAGCTCTGGAGGACTTCGAGGTTCTCGTCAAGAAAGCGATGGCCTCGCGCTTGGATTTGCGGGCGATGGAAGCCGCGATCCGGGCCCTGGATAGCCAGGTCCGTCTGGAGGAGCGCAGGGCGTGGGGCGAGTTGGCCGCCGGTCCCACCGTGGAGCGGCCCGCGGGGAGCGGAGGCGAACTCATCGGCCCAGCCCTCAGTCTGACTCTGCCGGTCTTCGATCAGAACCAGGCCCAGATAGCGCGCGCTGGATTCAAGCTGCAACGCATGGTCAAGCTGCACGGTGCCATGCAAGTCGGACTGACCCAGGACTTGCGAGCGGCAGTCGAGCGCATGAACGCCGCGGCAAAAAGCCTGGATCTCTACGCCCACGAGCTGCTGCCCCGGGCCGAGCGGTCGCTGGCTCTAGCGCGAGATTCCTACGCCGCGGGTCAGGCCAGCTTGCTGGTTCTCCTTGAAGCGCAGCGGCAGGTGCTCGAAGTCCAGAGCGCCCATGTCACCCTGCGCCTCGAAGCAGCCCTGTCCACAGCGGAGCTCGCTCGCATCGTGGGCGCGCCGCTTGACGGGTGATTTAGTCTGGCCTGGATGCCCCTGGAGCGCTGGCGCCGGGTTGCCCGCCGGAATCAGTCCTCGCCGAAGGTGTGTTGGCCTTGGCGCAGCTGCTTGGGAATAGCCAAGTAGAACCAGCCAAAGGCCAGAGCCAGGATTCCGCCGTAGACCAGGGCGATTCGCGGGTTGTGGTAAGTGAGGGCCACCAGGCACACCACGGCCAGGCAGAGGGCCAGGGCCGGGATGAGGGGATAGCCCGGCACGCGGTAGGGCCGCAGGAGGTGCGGCTCTCGCTTGCGCAGGGCGAACAGCGCGGCCATGGCGACGATGTAGAGGGTCAAGGCGCCGAAGACTGCCATGGTGATGATCTCCCCGGTGCGTCCGCTCAGCAGCGCGACGAACCCCACCACCATGTTCAGCAACAGGGCTGCGGCGGGCGTTTTTCTGTGTCGCAGGGTCTTGCCCAAGAAGCGCGGCGCGTAGCCCACCCGCCCGAACTCGAAGGTCGCGCGTCCGGCCACCAGGATGATGCCGTGAAAGGACGCGACGAGGCCCAGGAGGCCCACATTGATCAGCAAGCCAAACATGAAACTGTCTCGGCCGACGACATGGGCCATGGCCAGGGGCAGGGGCGAGTCCGAGGTTTCCTGGGAGCCGGCTTCAAAGACGACTGTTTCCCAGCCATTGACTCCCACGGCCGAGAAGAAGGTCAAGCAGGCCAGGCAGACCAGGGTTCCCATGGCGGAGCCGAAGCCGATGCTGATGTTGCGTTGTGGGTTGTGGGTTTCTTCGGCCACATTGGCCACGCCTTCGATGGCGAGGTAGAACCAGATGGCGAATGGAATCGCGGCGAAGGCACCCCCCCAGCCGTTGGGCAGGGGGTTTGTGGTGAAGGCTTCCAGAGAGAACTGCGGCCCGGTCACGCCGGCAAAAATGAGCAGTTCAATGACCGCCAGGACGGTGATCACCAACTCGAAGATGGCAGAGAGCTTGACGCCCCACATATTCATTCCGGTGAAGAGCCCATAGGCCGCCACCGCAAAGACCAGGGTGTCCACGCCGGGGAACTTGATGTTCAGGTAGGCGCCGATGGCGGCCGCGATGGCGGGTGGCGCGAAGACGAATTCTACGATCTGCGCCGTGCCTCCCAGGAATCCCAGTCCCGGCCCCAGAGCCCGATCGGCGTAGACAAACACGCCGCCCGCCTTGGGAATCGCGCAGGCCAGTTCAGAGTAGCTCAGGGTGAAGGCCACATACATGACGGTGACCATGACCGTGGCCAGGGCCATGCCGTAGGGCCCCCCTTCCAGCAGCCCCAGGTTCCAGCCGAAGTACATCCCCGAAATGACATACCCCACCCCGAGCCCCCACAGCATCACGGGCCCGAGTTCCTTCTTCAGACTTCAGATCTTGCATGTGCTTACTCATCCGCCGCTTCTCGCGGCGGATGAGTGAGCAGACTACAACGCTCTCACCTCCCGGGGTCCAGGGTTGTCTCCATCGATTCGCCGTCTGGCCGTCAGAGGAGCGGACCCCTCCGCCACAAGTTCTGGCGTAGGTCCCGCCTCTACCTCCAAAAGGTAACGGTGATGGCGTCGCTCAAGTTGAAGTGTCCGCTGAGGCCCGGCGCGTCCCGGAACCAGCCTTGGAAGTGCCGGATCTGGCCCGAGAGTGTGGAGGCGGCGGGGAAGCCCGTGGGCGGGTTGGCGTAGAGCTTCTCCAATCTCATGCGGTCGGCGGGGCCGGAGCTGATGACAGGCATGGGGAAAATGCCGCCTGTGCAGCGCCAGCACCTTCTCCGTCCACGGCCTGTGTGGATTCCATAGGGGCAGCGCCGACATCTGGCACGAACTTCTCGACGATGCTATCGAGGGCCTGTAGGCAGCGGAACTCCTCGCACCGCTCTACTGTTCCATCTCCCGCAACTCGTCGCGGATGCGCGCGGCGTTTTCGTAGGCTTCGTCGTCGATGGCGACGCGCAGGCGTTTCTTTAGTTCGAGGGCAGATTCCAGGCGCGAGAGCGCCTCGGGGCTGACGCCGGGCAGGCGACCGGCGTGTTCGGCGGCGCCGTGGACGCGCTCGAGGAGGGTGGCTACATCATCGGCGAAGAGGTCGTAGTCGGCCGGGCAACCCACGCGGCCGGTTTGACGGAACTCCTCGCGGGTCATGCCGCAGTCAGGACAGGTGATGTTCTCCGCCTCGCTGACTGCCTGCCCCGAGGTCTGGAGGAGCTGCCAGATGTTGCCGAGGGCTTTGTGCGGCGCCGGAGCGTGGGGCAGGTTCTTGGCCTGGGCGCAGATCTCGCACAACTGCTCTTCGCGGAAGACCGGGTCAGGCTGTTTCTCGCTGGTGGGCTGAATCTCGACCACTGTGACGGTGGCCGGGTTCTTGTGGCAGTTCTGGCAGATCAAGGTAGCTGGGGAGCTAGGCGTGTGAGTCACTCGCTGGGGTCGTCATAGGCCACACGGGCCCGCATAAGTAGTGCGGGGGTGATTTTTTGTCGCACGAAGACCTGGGCCAGCTCGGTTTCGGGGGTGCAGAGGAGCTGGTGCGCGAGGTCCAGGCTCGTGGCTCCCGGCTCGAGGCTGCCCAGGAAGGCCAGGAGCCCCTGATCGGGGCCGAGGACCCTGGGCGGCGGCGGACTGGGGTCGTGGGCCCGGTCCCCGATGGTGCTCCGGGCTCCCTTGGCCGAGAGCCCGGCGCGCCCGGCGAGATCCCCGTCGGCGGCCAGGGCAGCGGCCAGGAGTCGCGCCGGACCCACCGACTTCTCGCCCGAGAGCGTCGCCGCCTGCGCCGCCAGGACCACGGCTTGGCGCGCGTCAATCGAGAAGTGCTTGAAGAGATGACCGCCCCGCTCGTGAGCAGCGGAGCCCGGAACGAGGGCAGCGCGCACCGCGGAGAGGTCGAGGCCCGCTGCGGCGAGATCCCGTTGCAGGTCTGGGGCCAACTCGTCGTGGGCCGCAAGGAGGAGACAGGCGCAGCTAGTTTTTTCGAGGGCCATCTCGCGTGCCATTTCGCCGGCAGCCGTGGCGGCGCGCACGCCTCCCGTTGAGATGGGCAGAGCGCCACCCTGGGTCGTCACCAGGATACCGCTGCACAAGCTGAGTACATCGGCGATGACCGTGTCGGTGTCGGCAAAGGCCTGGTCGATGGCGGCGAAGAGCGCGCTGTCATCGTCGCGCGTGAGCATCCAAAAATAGTGTTCGAGTCCGACCTCATCGGCGTGCAACTCGAGGGCGCTTTCTCCCGCCCGCGTGAGTTGCCGCAAGAGATACGGCGAGAGCCGCCCGAGGAGGGGCGCGAGTTGAGAATGGTCGAGGCCGAGGCTCATGGGCAGACGGACTCCCGGGGCGCGAGCCCCGCGGCGCGGGCGGCGTCCAGAAAGTCCTCGGCCCGCGCCTTGAAGTTTGCATAGGCGTCGAAGCTCGCGCAGGCCGGCGAGAAGAGCAGATCGCTGCCGCCGAGGTCGAGGGCCAAGGCCAAGGCCTCTTTGGGACCGGCGGCTGTGCGCACTGCGAGGCCCTGAGCCAAGAAGCGCGCCGTCCAAGCCTTGCGCGCCGCGCCGAAGATCACCACCCGCGCCCGACGGGCCCTGGCCGTGGCGAGCAGGGGCGCGAGATCGAGGTCCTTGACCTCGCCGCCCACAATCAGGCCGGTCTCTTCGGCCAGGGCGCAAAGGGCCGATTCGGTCGAGTCGGGGGTGGTGGAGACGGCGTTGTCGAAGACCCGCCGCCCATCGATCTGACCTACCCATTCGAGGCGATGGGGGAGGCCCTTGAGCTCTGCGAGAGCGCTGGCGAGGCGCTGCTTGGGCGCGCCCATGAGGTGCGCCGCGCAAAGCGCCAGATGGATGTTCTCCTGTTGGAAACCCACCCACGACTCATCCCAGTCCGGCGGCGCGAGTTGTTTGCCGTCGAAGTCGTAGCCTTCTCCGGCGGTTCGCCAACCTTCTCCGCCGTGGCGCACCAGGCGCACATCCGGCGCTACGTTGGTTTCACCAGGCCATTCACCAGCGGGCAGGAACAAGCTGCCACCGGGCGCAACCCATTCGCACAGGCGCAACTTGGCCTGGATGTAGGCGGCGCGACTCTTGTGGCGTTCCAGGTGATCGCAACGCAGGTTGGTGATGAGCGCTGCGGCGATGGGCGAGTCGGCGCGTTCGAGGAGCAGGTGCTCTGACAAGCCTTCGAGTTGATAACTCGACAATTCCAGAGCGCACACATCAGCGCCGGTCATCTCGTCCAGGTCGTCGAGCAACGAATGTCCGATGTTGCCGCCCTGGAAGACGCGCCGCCCGTCGCTGGCGGTGGCCAGCAGTTGGCCGAGAAAATGGGTCGTGGAGCTCTTGCCCTCGGTGCCGGTGATGGCTACGACGGTCGCCGGCGTATTTTCTAGAAACAGCGCTGTTTCGCTGGTTAGAGGCACCTTGGCGGTCCTTGCGAGGGCCAGGAAGGGGCTCGATAGAGGCACGGCGGGGTTGACGACGACCAAGTCCGCGCTCTGAAAGTCAGATTCGCGGTGGCCTCCCAGGGCCAGGTTGAAGTCGTGTCCCGCGAGGCTTGCAAGGGTCGGCGCCAGGACTTCTTGCGGGCGTAGATCGGTCACAGTCACCCGTGCTCCACGGCGAGCGCAAAAGCGCGCCACCGCTGCACCGCCGCCAAAAAGCCCCAGGCCCATGACCGTTATGGCACGCCCTTCGAGGTCGCGCATCGGCCGTGTCATGGCTGCGGGGCCGCGGGCGCCTCGTCGGCCGGGAGGGCGGCGTCGGGTTCTTGGGGGCCGCCTGGGCCAGCGCGGCGCAGGCTCTCGGCGCGTTTCAAAACGGCTGCCAGGTCGCTTTCGGTGCCGCGGCCGGTTTCGGCTTCGAGCACGATCTCAAAGCGATGCACATCGCGCCAGCCGAAGGGCAGGATCACCTCGCTGATGAAGTCGAGGGGAAAGCGACTGAACCACGGCGGGCGAATGTTGATCTCGCTGGAGTGGGTGCGAAAGCCCTCGCGGTAGACCGTCAACTGGCGCTTGCCGTAGTGCTGGAATAAAAAGTCCAGGGGCGTCTGGCCCACGACCTCATCGTCGAGGCGCACGCTCGCCCCAGGCGGATCGGTTTCGAAAAGCAGATGCCGCTGGGCACGACAGGCCGCCAGGGCCAGGGCCAGGGCCAGCACAGCCAGGGAGAGTCGTTTCTGAGGGATGCTCAAGGCGCTCATCTCCGGTGCTTCTGTTTATGGGCCTCGGGCGGAATGGCATTGGGCCTCGGGTGGAATGGCGGAGAGGGCGGGATTTGAACCCGCGGTCCCCAATAAAGGAGACACCAGATTAGCAATCTGGCGCTTTCAGCCACTCAGCCACCTCTCCGCATGTTCTGGGCGGCGAATCGTACCCACCTGGGCCACCGACTTCAGACAGATTCTGGCACATCTCGCGTCTGGTCAGCCCCCACGGGGGATTCGGGCGCCGGGGGAGAAAGAGCCCTGCTACCGTAGGGGAGCCATGCACTCCATTTCCGAGAAACCGATCTCGCCTACAGAGGGCTACGCCCGCCAGCACGCCGCTCTCAATCTGTGGCTGGTGAATGTGGCCCTGGGCATCGCCATCGGCACCGCCTACCTGCGCTATCTGCCCGACGAACTCTCCCTGCGGGCCTGGGTTTTTGTGGGCTTCGGCTTGGCTTCCAGCGTGGCCACCCTGGCCCTGGTGCCCGCCGCCTTGTTCTGGTTGAGCCTGCGCAGTCTTGGGCGGCCCGAATGGCAGGGCCTCGCCCAAGCTGCGGTGGGGGCGGTTTTCCTGGCCATGGTCAAGGTGGACACCGTGGTCTTCGGGCTCTTGCGTTACCACTTCTTCAGCACCGCCGTCTTCAATGTGGCCTTGACCCAGGGCTCCGAGGACGCCGTGCACCTCGAAGGCCAAGTGTGGTGGACAGTACTCATCGTGCTCCTGCTCTCCACTATCGCGGAATTCCTCGTTTGGCGTTTCATGTACCGCCGCGCCCTGGGCCGCTCCGTGCCGGAGGAACTTTCTGGTTGGTTGCTAACGCGGCCCCGCTGGCTCATGCGTCCCGGAGCGATTTGGGCCGTGGTGCTGTTGCTGGTGGTCGGAGTCGAGCGCACGCTCTTCGCTGCCGCGGACTGGGAGGGCGACCGTGAGGTGGCGAACGCCGCGGAGATCCTGCCGGGCTATTCGCGCCTGGGCGTAGCGGAACTGTTACCAGAAAAATTGGCCCGCGAAGTTCTGGGAACCCGAGCCGTGGATTTTCGCCCCAAGGGCGAGCCCCTGGCTTACCCGCGCACCTGGCCGAGCCTCGATCCCGATGGCCCGCGACCGAATGTGGTCATCTTGGTGGTGGATTCCTGGCGCGGCGATCACCTGAATGGCGATGTGACCCCGAAACTCCTGGCCCTCTCCCGTGAAGGGCGCCGTTTCGAGGACCATATCAGCGCCGGCAACGGCACTCGCTTCGGCGTGTTCTCCATGCTCTACGGGCTCCATGGCTGCTACTGGTTTTCGGCCCTCAGAGAGCGCCGTTCGCCGGTTTTGCTCGATGTTCTCGAACAGGCGGGCTACGAGCGCGCGGTTTACTCCACGGCCTCGATGAACTTTCCCGAGTTCCGCGACACGGCCTGGGTGGGTTGCTCCGAGACGGTCTTTGACGACCATCCCTTTGAGGCCGTTTTTGCCCGCGACCTCGAGGTGGCGCGCCTCTTTCGCCTCGATCTTGAGCGCCGCGCTGAGCAGTCCAACCCCGCGCCCTTCTTCAAATTCGTGCTCCTCGATTCCGCCCACCAGCCCTACTCCTCGCCGGGCGCAGGGCCCTTTCAGCCGGCGGCCAAGACCCTCGATTACATGGAGCTCGCCAACAACCACTCCAGCGAGTTGGCCTTGCGCGTGTTCAATCGTTACCGCAACGCCCTGCACTTCGTGGATGGAGTGGCGGCGAATATCATCGAGAGCTTGCGCGTAGCCGGCGAACTCGATTCAACCCTCGTGATCGTCACCGGCGACCACGGCGAGGAGTTTCAGGAGAATGGCTTTTGGGGGCACACGAGCAACTTCACCCCCGAGCAGACCGAGGTGCCGTTCTTCATCCTGGGTGGAGGGATGCTGCCGGGCGTCGAGCACCGGCCCACTTCGCACATCGACTTGGCCCCGACCCTGCTCGAGATCCTGGGTGCCGATCCCGCCCTGCGTGGCGAGTGGTGCCTGGGCCAAAACCTCTTCGCGCCCCTCGCCACACGCCAGCGCGTCGTTTCTGGCTGGGAGCATGTGGGGCTCTTGACCGAAGAGGGCATCTTTCGCGTGCGCATGGGCGGACGCAGCGTGACCGAAATCGATGTCTTCGACTCCAACTGGCGCAAGCTGCCCGGTGCCCTGGCCTTGATCGGCTCCCGTGCCGCGGCCCTCGAGGAGTTGGCCGATTCCTGCCAGCGTTTCCTGGCTCCGCCGCCCTGAGTTCACGGGTTCCATGCACCGGCACGCGAAAACTATTTTTACTTTGACGCTAGGGCTACTCGCCGCTGCCGCCGCCGAGCAGCGTGGAGCCAAGGCCAAGGTGTGTCCCTATTGTCAGAACGACCCCGAGCTCTTGGCCCGCGCTGGTCTCGTCTCCCACGGCCCGGTGGACATCGGCCCCGCAGGTGGCAGCGAGGCCCTGGCAAACAGCCTGGCGGTTTCCGACTGGCTGTTCCTCGAGTCCGAGCATTTGCGTTGGGGTTCGTCTCTGGCCTCGGAAGCGGTCAAGGCCCGCGACAAGAAACGCCTGGCGGCCGAGCTGGACGCACTGCGCGAGTTGTTTCCCGAGATCCCAAAAAGGATCAAGAGGCTCGATCCCTACCTGCGCCTGCACCTCATGGCCTGGCGCGGCGAGAAGTTCTATGCGCGCTTTCAGGACCTCCTGGGCGTCAGCGACGCCGACTTTCCCGCCGCGCGCCAAAACGATGGGCCCTATATGGGTAACGGCCGTTTTCTGGGGGAGAAGGACAAGTTCGAGGTCCTGATCCATGTCAACCGCGCGACCCACAAATTGTTCACCAGCGACCACATGGGTGTGGCGGTGACCGACTCCCTGCGTTGGCACTTTCCCGGGCTGCACAAGATGTTCGTTTCGATCCCCGCTGCGGACCCGGACATCCGCTACGACAAAAACCTCTACCCGCACACGGTTCACAACCTCTCGCACCTTTTCCTGTGCGCCTACAAGCACTTTTCCTTCGACCCGCCGATCTGGCTCGACGAGGGCTTGGCCCACGCCATGGAGCACGAGATTGATTCCGAGTTTCACACCCTCGATGGTGAGGAGGGGTCCCTGCCGGACAACAAGGGTCCCGCCGACTGGGACAAGGAAATCGCGCGCCTGCGCCGCCGCGGCAAGCTGACTTCCTTCGCCAAGTTGCTGCACATCCAAGCCTTCGGCGCACTCACTCAGGACGACCATGTCACGGCCTACGGCCTGGTGCGTTTTCTCATCGACAAGCACCCCAAAAAATTCGCCGCCTTCCTGGGCGCGATCAAGGGAAACCTTGACGCCGAGGGTTATCCCGACGGCTCGGACCTTCGGGGCTTGCAACGCGAGCAGCTCAAATATCTCTGGGACTGGACACCCACGACCCTCGACCGCGCCTTTCACGCCTGGATCGACACACGCTAGTAGCTCGACTCTCAGAGTCGTGGACCGAGGGTGTGGCGAATCACATCGTTGAGTGGCCGCACGCTGTAGTCGAGTTCGCTTCCGGCCTTTTCCGAGGAGTACCAGCCGTAGGTGCCGTAGGAGCGCAGCACCTCGGGGGTTTCGGGAAAGCGCGCCAGGCGCAGGGCGTTCTTCACGCGACTCTTGAAGAGTTTGCGCGCCAGGCCTTCCAGCGTCAGCACCATGTTTGGGCTGCTTCCGCCGGTGATTTTGGCGATTGATTCGAAGAGCTGTTGCCAGGTGACATTGTGACCCGAAAGCAGGTAGCGCTCGCCGCTGCGGCCGCGTTCGAGGGCAGCCACCACGCCCCGAGCCACATCGACCACATCGGTCACCGACACACCGCCGGGAGGGACCCAGGGCAAGCGGCCGCGTTCGATGCCCAGCACCAGGGGCGAGGGCGGCAAGCCGTCCAGGCGCGGACCGAACATCGTCGAGGGGTTGACCACCACCACGGGCATACCCCCCCAAGCTGCCGCCAGGGACCGTTCTTCACCGCGCCGTTTGGTGAGGGTGTAGTGGACTCGCCTGCTTTCCAGGCTCCAAGCTGCTTCTTCGTCGAGCACTTCGCCCCTGCGCGTCACGCCCACCGCGCCCGCCGAGGACACATGCACGATGCGTTGTAGCCCCGCAGCGTGAGCGGCCCGCAAGAGTCCGGTGACCGCATCCACATTGACCCGCGTCATGAGCTTGTTCTGCCGCGACCAGTAACCGATCCGCGCCGCGCAGTTCACCAGGCCATCCATTCCGGCGCAGGCTTGCTCCACTGTTGCGGAATCCAAGAGGTCGCCCTCCACCAACTCGGCCCCCACCTTGCGGATGTGATTGCGCCGCTGGCCGGCGCGCACCATGGCGCGCACCTCATGCCCCTCTTCGAGGAGCTGGTGCACCACATGGGCACCGAGAAAGCCAGCGGCGCCGGTGACGAGGATTCGCATGGGGATCCAGAGCCTACCCTACCTGGCGGCGTTTCCATCGTGGGAGAGGATGGCCAGACGCGAGGAGATTTGGCCCAAGAACCACCGGTCTGTGAGACTGGCCTCATAGGGCTTGGCTCTCGGTTGCACCACTGCCCCAAGTGCGTTCAACTAGCGTGGTCTTACTTCTGCCCCTGCTTCTGCGCTCTGATCCTGGCAGGATGAGGCCTGTCCTACAGACCGATGGATTTCGGTCGGACATCTACCCATGATTTTGCCCAAGATGCGCCACTCATCCGCCGTGCTCCTGACCCGTGGGGAGGGTGTGGAGCTCGAGGTTTTCTTGGTGGAGCGGGCGCCGGAGTTGCGGTTCTTTGGCGGGTTCTGGGCCCTGCCCGGCGGCGTCGTGGAGGGTCTCGACCGGCGCGGGGAGACGGAGATCAAGCTTGAGATCAGCGCCCGCTCGGCTCTTCGCGAATTGTTCGAAGAGACAGGCATTCTCGCCGGCAGCCTGGCTGCCGCCGTGGCTCCAAAACGGCGGGCCGAGTTACGCGCGGAGTTGCTCAGTTCCGATGCGCAGGGCTCGCGCTGGTGGGATCTCGCTGGCGCCGTGGACCGAGCGGTAGGGGACCTGCGGCTGATCTGCCAGTTCCAGACGCCGCTCTTTGCCGCGGTGCGTCACACCACTCCGTTTTTTCATTTGCACCTGCCGCTGGGCCAGGAGCCCGTTATCGAACGGGGCGAGTTGGTGGACGGGCGCTTCTTTCGCCCCGAGGACCTCGTGAGCGCCTGGCGTCGAGGCGAGCTGCCCGTGGCGCCGCCGGTCCTGTACCTGCTCGGGATGCTGCGCTCGGGTGATCTCGAGGATTTTCACCGCCGCGCGAAAGAGGCCGGTGCCGCGGTGGCCGGCGGCCAACTGCACCGCGCGCGTTTCAGTCCCGGCCTGATGCTGGCGCCGCTCCTCACCGACACCCTGCCGCCCGCTCTGACCACCAATGCGATCTTCGTGGGCGAGGAACGGGTCTACCTCGTGGATCCAGCCACGACCGATCCCCACGAACAGGAGCGCTTGTTCGAGACCATGGGGCGTTGGATCGCAGCCGGCCGGAAATTTTTGGGCCTACTACTGACGCACCACCACGCGGACCACATCGGCGCAGTGGAGGCCACGGCGCGGCGCTTTGGACTTGCCGTTATGGCCCATCCCGAAACCCTCCGACGCCTGGAATTCTTGGGCGCGCAGGACGGAGTGGTCTTGAATCACGGCGACGAACTCGACCTCGGACACTCGCCCGATGGTCGGGGCGGTTGGCGGCTGGCGGTGCACCACACCCCGGGCCATGCCCCCGGCCATCTCGTCTTCATCGAGAACCGTTACCGCGCCGCCATCGTGGGCGATATGGTCTCGACCCTCTCGACCATCGTGATCGATCCTCCCGAAGGTCACATGGCCACTTACATGGCATCCCTGCGCTACCTGAAGGACCAGAAGATCGGCACCCTCTATCCAGCTCACGGGCCGGCGCACATTTTTGGCGACGATTTGCTCGGGCAGTACATCGAGCACCGCGCCGAGCGCGAAGCGCAATTGCGGCTGGGGTTGGAGCGGGGGCTTGCGACCCTCGACGAACTTCTTGCCGTGGTCTACAGCGACACTCCTCGCGAGCTCCACAGCGTGGCCCGTCGCTCGCTCCTCGCGGGCTTGATCAAATTGGGCGAGGAAGGCCACGGCCAAGCGCTCAGCGCCTTGGAGTCCGAGAAATGACCTTCGCGGGGCGCGGGCTGCAACGAACCGTGGGGGGGCGCACCCTTTTCGCGGACCTCGACTTTGAGGTTGCCGAGGGCCAGGTTCTTTGCGTGCGCGGAGCTTCGGGCGCTGGCAAGACGCTTTTCTTGCGGCAACTGGCGGGCCTCGATCCCCTCGAAGCCGGCGAGTTGTCTCTCGACGGTCGCAGCCCACAGGAGTGGGGCCCCCAGGCCTGGCGCGCCGAGGTCTTGTACATCCCGCAACAGGCGCCAATCCTCGCGGGCACCCCCGCTGAGTTCGCGGCGCAGCTCTTGCACCTGCACGCCCAGCGTCAACGCAGCGGCGACGATCCGCGCACCTTGGCGGCGGGATGGGGCTTGGCGCAGACGGCCTGGGATCAAACTTGGCGCACGCTTTCGGTGGGCGAGCGACAGCGCGCCCTCTTGGCGACGCTCCTGGCCCGGCGACCGCGGGTCTTGTTGCTCGACGAACCCACCGCCGCCCTCGATCCCGATGCGCTCGAGCGCGTGGAGGAGAGTTTGGCGGCTGAGACCTGCGTCTGGGTCACCCACCATCCCGAGCAGGCTGCGCGGCGTGCCACTAGTATCCTTGACCTTTCCGATGCCTGATTCCGGCCCCCTCGACCTTTCAGCCCTCGAACTCGGCTGCGCGGCGCTCTTGCTTTTAGCCAACGGTGCGGTCTCGGTGTGGTTGGGACTGGGCCTCGGCTCGCGCCTCTTGTGGGCGGGGGTGCGCACCGTGGTGCAGCTCTCCCTCTTGGGCGTGGTGCTCGTGTTTGTCTTTGACGCACAAGAGCCCCTGCTCGTGGTGGGGATCGGCAGCTTGATGCTCCTGATGGCGGCCCGCGAAGCCGTGCGGCGCGCCGGACGTCGTTACCGCGGTGTGTACGGCCACGCTTTTCTGTCGCTGATGCTCGCTTCGGGCGTAAGCATCTTGCTTGCCACCCTGGTCGTGCTCCGTCCCGATCCGTGGTGGCAGCCGCGCTACTTGATTCCGCTACTAGGGATGGTGCTTGGCAACGGCTTGACTGGCATCAGCTTGGGGCTCGACCGTTGTCTCTTGAAGTTCGACGAAGGCCGCGGCGAGGTCGAGGTCTGGTTGGCCGCCGGCGCCACGCCCTGGGAGGCCGCGCGCCCCACAGCCTCCGAAGCCATCCGCGCAGGCTTGATTCCGATCCTCAACGCCATGAGCGTGGTGGGCCTCGTGACCATTCCCGGCATGATGACCGGCCAGATCCTGGGCGGCAGCGATCCGTCGCTGGCGGCGCGTTATCAGATCCTGGTGATGTTCCTGATCGCCGGTGTGACCGCCGCTGGGACCACGGGTTGCGTGCTTTTCGCCGTGCGTTCCGCCTTTGACGAGGGCGGGCGCCTACGTCCTGAGCGCATCTCAAAGGTGGGCTGAGCCGGATTGCCGCCAGGCCCTCTTTCGGTGACGGGTCCTCTCGCCTAGGCTGGAATGGCAGCCCGAGCGTCGGCTCGGCCCCCCGCCCCAGTCCCCGGACTTCCGCCTCAAGGAAACCAACCATGCTCAACATCGCTCTGACTCTGCTCGTGATGCCCGCGCTCCCCGATGTGCGTGTTCACTTCCAACCCACCTTCATCGATGGAGGTTGTTGGGTGGACGACCAGCGCCCTTTTGGTGCCGGCGATCCCGATCGTTTCTACCGCCTGGCGATTTTTGACGAGAGTTCGGGCACGGTCTTTAACGCCTGCGCCAATGGCTGCGGTGACGACGGCAACGAGAACACCATCGACGGCGTGGTTGCTGACCATTGTGGTCAGAACACCGGATGCGGCGGCTGGGACATTCCCGACCCCGAAATCTCCAAGATTCTGGGACGCAATCAGGGTGCCTGGATCTACTTCGGCTACTGGGACGACGACTTCGATGCCAACGATTCCCTGGGCGACCACTGGGTTTACGCTACCTCGTTCCTGAGTGTTGCGGAGAACAACAACAACCTCTCGCCCTACTACGCAGACACGCCCATCGACACGGTCTGCGGCAGCGATGTCGAGGGCATCGGCGACCGAGGAAACTTTGCGCTCACATACACAGTCTGGTTTTCCGACAACGATGGCCCCATTTTTTCGGGTCCTCCCGTGTCCATCGACAACGGCGGCCCCAGCACCACGGACGACGACGACACCCTCGAGTTCCAGTGGCCCGCCGCCATTGACGAGGACTCGGGCATCAGCGGCTATGTCGTGACCCTCTATGATGTGACCTGGAGCGCAACGATTTTTGCCGACCAACCTGTCAGTGGGAACTCGGTCACCATCGGCCCCTTTGGCGACTTGGCCTTCACGCCTGTCGTGGATCACACCTATCGCTTTTGGGTGGGGGCTCGCAACGGTGGCCTGCCCCAGCTTACCGACAAGTTCGGCCTCTCAACCGAGACCCTGGTCTGGTCGGGCCCGATTGAGGTCTTGACGACGCCGGTCTTGCCGGTGGAGTACTGCTCGACTTCGCCCAACTCGGCCAATGCCGTGGGCAGTCAGATCGGCTACACGGGCACCAGCTCGATCTTCTTCAACAACTTCGACATCACCGCTTCGGGCGCACCTCCCGGCCAGCCCGGCCTCTTCTATTACGGCCCAAATCAGATCCAAACGCCCTTCGGCGAGGGTTTTCGTTGCGTGGGCGGCACGGTGACTCGTTTGAGTCCGTCGGTGGTGATCTCGTCGCCTGGTGGCGTGGCTGCGTTCGACCTCAACAACACCCTCGCGCCGCATAGCGCGAACCTGCAACCTGGCACCAACTGGAATTTTCAGTTCTGGTTCCGCGATCCCGCCGCTGGCGGCAGCAACTTCAACCTCTCCAACGCCTTGAGCGTGCCTTTCCAGCCTTGAGATGCGTAAGCGGCCGTTGGATTGGGCTTGCCCTCCTGGCGGCCTGTCACGGATCCGTGCAGACGGAAAGTGCGGCGCCTCTCGTTGTTTCGCGTCCTAACATCCTGTTCGTCTTCAGCGACGACCATGCGGCCCACGCCATCGGCGCTTACGCTTCGCGGATCAACAAGACGCCCAACATCGACCGCTTGGCGGCCGAGGGTATGCGTTTTGACAATTGTTTCTGCGCCAATTCCCTCTGCGGCCCGAGCCGCGCCACGATCCTGACGGGCAAGCACAGCCACGCCAATGGTTTCATCGGCAACGCTTCTGTTTTTGACGGCAATCAGACGACATTTCCCAAGCTCCTCCGTGGAGCGGGTTATCAAACGGCCATCGTGGGCAAGTGGCACCTGAAGAGCGAGCCCACGGGTTTTGACCACTGGCAGGTTCTTCAGGGTCAGGGTCCCTACTACAACCCGGGCATCAAGAGCGCCGCTGGCGTGACCCATTACGAGGGCTACACCACCCAGGTGCTTACCGATTTGGCTCTCGAGTACTTGCGTGAGGATCGCGATCCTCAGCGCCCGTTTCTCTTGATGTACCAGCACAAGGCGCCGCACCGCAACTGGCAGCCGGGTCCCGACGAGTTGTCGCTCTTTGATGGGGGTCCGATTCCCGAGCCCGAGACGCTTTTCGACGATTGGTCTGGCCGCGCCAGTCCCGCTGCAGAGCAGGAGATGACGGTGGCCCGGCACCTCTCGGCCTTCGACCTCAAGCTCACCCCTCCCAAGAATCTCACCGTTGCCCAGCGCGCCCGTTGGGACGCCGCTTATGACCCGAAGAACGCCGCCTTTCTCGCGGCCGAACTCGAAGGCGTGGAACTTGTCCGTTGGCAGTACCAGCGTTACATCAAGGATTACCTGCGTTGCGTGGCGGCGGTGGACACCCAGCTCGGTCGCGTCCTCGACTATCTTGACGAGTCGGGTCTGGCGCGGAACACCGTGGTGATCTACTCCTCCGACCAGGGTTTTTTCCTCGGCGACCACGGCTGGTACGACAAGCGTTGGATGTACGAGGAGGCCTTGCGCATGCCCTTCATCGTGCGTTGGCCAGCCGTCATCGCCCCCGGTTCCAGCGATATGCACCTCGTGCAGAACATCGACTTCGCCCAGACTTTCCTCGACCTCGCCGGAGTCCAAGCCCCCGCTGACATGCAGGGCGCGAGCCTCGTGCCCCTCATGCGCGGCGCCGATCCCTCTGACTGGCGCGAGGCCATCTACTACCGCTACTACGAGTTCCCGGAGCCCCACCGTGTGGCGCCCCACTTCGGCCTGCGCACCCAGGGCCACAAGCTCCTCTGTTTTCCACTCACTGACGAGTGGGAACTCTTCGACCTCGCCGCCGACCCCCAGGAACTCCAGAGCATCGCGGAAGACCCTGGCTCAATTGACCTTCTGGCCCGGCTCAAGCGCCAACTGCAAGCACTACGCGTTCAGTACGGCGACCAGTAATTGGCGGAGGCGGGAGGATTCGAACCCCCGAAGGCTTGCACCTTGCCGGTTTTCAAAACCGGTGCATTCAGCCGCTCTGCCACGCCTCCGTTCGAGGTGGAGCATAACGGTAGCGGGGGAGCCAACCCACAGGCGCGTTGTTTTTTGGTGCGAGGGTGAAGGGAGGCCTCTGCCGGTAAGGCTCCCGGGTCGGTGTGCCACGCACAGCCTGCCGGGGCCGACTGTACGCGGATCCTCCCTGCTGGCGGAGTGGCAGAGTACCTGGTACGCTTCTGGTACGCTTCTGCAACCCATGGCCCAACTTCCCTCCCTGAGCGCCGAAGAGGTGGCTGTTTTTCGAGCCCGGGGCGTGCTGCCTTTGCCGGGGCTGTTTACCGATTGGGTGGATATCCTGCGTGAGGGCGTGGAGGAGAACCTGCGCAGTCCTGGGCCCTTCTGCACCGACAGCGTGTCGGATGGAGAGGGGCGCTTCTTTGACGACTATTGCAATTGGGAGCGCATTCCAGGCTACAAGAAATTTGCGCTGGAATCTCCCTGCGCCGCGATCGCTGCGCAGGCCATGCAATCGCGGGCACGCCTCTTTCACGAACACCTCGTCATGAAGAGCGCGGGCACCGCCCAGGCCACGCCCTGGCACCACGATATCTCCTACTACTGCGTACAGGGCCAGAAGACGGCCAGCATCTGGATTGCCCTCGATCAGATTCCGTCGCAGAACGCCGTGAAATTTGTCGCTGGTTCGCATGCCAACGGTACGACTTACTTCCCGCGCAAGTTTCTGGATGGGCGCGACTACGACTACCCTTCCGCCGACTACGCATCCGTCCCGGACATCGACGCAAGATCCGACGAGTTCGAGATCCTCTCGTGGGCCACTCAACCGGGAGACGCGGTGCTGTTTCACTTCAACACCCTGCACGCCACCAGCGCCGCGCCCCTCGAAGGCCCGCGCCGGGCCATCGCTTGGCGTTGGCTGGGCGAGGATGTGCGCTTCCACAAACGCCCCGGAGTTACCTCGCCGCCCTATCCTGACCTCGCGCTCAACACAGGCGACGCACTGCCCGAGGCGGTTTTTCCGTTCCTGGGCTAGCAGGCTGTCGGGGCCGAGGGACGCCACGATCGATCTTGAAGCGGGCCTTGGAGGCGACCTCTGTTGGCCTACGCGCAGAGGCCGACAGCCTGCGCCGTCGCCTGGGTCAAATCGAGGAGCAGATCCGGGCCGGGGGCGCCGCGCCAATTGACTGAAACGTACCAGGTACTTCGCCGCTGCTCATGCGTACCTGGTACGCATGAGCAGCGGCGAAGTACCTGGTACGTTTCAGTCAATCCAGCTCCCCGTCGAGGACATCGGGGGAGTCGTCGGTGCGGCTGGCTTCGAGGATGGGTTCGCTGACGAAGAGGGGGCAGTGGGCGCGTTGGGCCAGGGCGATGGAGTCGGAGGGGCGGGCGTCGAGGGTGGCGAGGGTGGCGCCCGAGCCATCTTCGAGGGTGAGCTGGGCGTAGAAGGTGTTGCTCGCGAGGTCACAGATGTCCACCCGAGCAAGACGGGCGCCAAGGGCATCGATGGCGTCGAAGAGAAGCTGATGGGTCATGGGACGCTCGGTGGCGACACCCATGACCACTCGCTGGATCTCGGCCGCTTCGGGATAGCCGATCATGATCGGGAAACTACGCTGACCGTTCTTTTCGCGCAGGTAGACATACTGCGGTAGGTCCAAGGACTGGTCGCGCAAGACCAGACGGCCAAGCTCCATCTCGATCATGGTCGGGGCTTCGGGTTGATCCATGTCAGGCGGGCGGGTTGGAGGAAGGGGTCTCGGCGTCGGCGAAGACCAGAGGCTCGAGGGGCAGGCCTTCGAGCTCGGCGATCATCCACGAGGAATGGTCGGGATCGGTGAAGTCGCAGGCGCTGCAACGGAGACCCAAGGCACTGGTGGGGGAGAGACGCTCGAGGGTTTCAGCCTGACATTCAGGGCAAGTGAGGTCCGCGCGGCCGGGGAAGATCACGGAGATCAAGAACCACAGGACCCCCAGCCCAAAGATCAAACCGAAGAACAGACCGAAGAGGTGCACCGGACCCTGAAAGACGATCAGCAAGCCGATCAGAGCGGCACAAAGGAGCGCCGGAGGGATCAGCCAACTGTTGCGCGTGGTGACCGCGAAGAGAGGGGGGCGAGAGGGCATGGAGGGGAGTGTAGGACATGGACCGGGGCCTCGGGAGATCCGAGCCCCGCAGTTGGGGAGAATTGAGGGCAATCTCGGGTTCGAGAGGGGGCCTATAGAGGTACGCGAAGGGCGGCCTGGGGCTACAATCCTGACCCAGTCCTGAACTCCCCCTGAACCATGGCCAGCCACGACCCCTACCCCGACAATCCGATCCTCGTGCGCGTCTCGCGCGCTGACCGGACCGAGTCCGTGCACCGCGGTGCGTGGGCCCTTTGCGATACCGCTGGCAGCGTGCTCGATTGCGGGGGCGATCCGTCAGCGCCCTACTATATGCGCTCGGCCACCAAAGCCCTGCAAGCCCTGCCCTTACTGGAAACCGGCGCGGCCGACCACTACGGCTATGACGCAAAGGATCTGGCCCTGGCCCTGGCCTCGCACAACGCCGAAGAATGTCACACGAACATTGTGGAGCGCATTCTCGCGCGCCTGGACCTTGGAGTCGACGCCCTGCATTGCGGCGCGCAGGCTCCCAGCGATCCCGAACGCCGACGGGCTATGGAACAAGCGGGAGAAAAACCCACTGCGCTCTTCAACAACTGCTCGGGCAAACACGCGGGCTTCCTGGCCCTGACGCGGCATCTGGGCGTGGCTCCCTCTGAGTACCTCGACCCCGAAGCGCAGCCGCAGCAGCTCGTGCGCGTGGCGATGCAGGAAATGACAGGTCTTGAGAAAGATCAGATCAGCCTCGCCATCGACGGCTGCAGCGCACCGACCTTTCGCTTTCCCCTGAAGAACCTGGCCATTGCCTTCGCGCGCCTCGCGAACCCCGAAGGACTCGGAGAAGAACGACGCGCAGCCTGCACACGCATGCTCGACGCCGTGGCCGCTCACCCGAATCTGATCGGCGGCCGGCACCAACGCATTTGTAGCGACCTGGCACGGATCACCGGCGGCCGACTGTTCCCCAAAATCGGCGCCGAAGCCATCTATGTCATTGGAGTACGCGGCGGCGGAAAAGCCCTCGCGATCAAGATGGACGACGGCCGCGGCCGCGGCCTGCACGCGCTCATCATGCACCTCTTGCAACGCTTTGAACTTCTGAAGCCCGACGAGTATGAGGCCTTGCAGGAGTGGTCCCCAGGCCCGTTGCGCAACTGGGCTGGCCTGGAAGTGGGCAAGATAGATGTGGCCACGGTCTGATGCCAGCCGGAGAGCAGAGTGACATTGAGCGCAGCTAAACCCAAGACACCGCCGCCCCTGCCCATAGCTGCCCACAAGGGCGATGCCGGGCGCATGCTGTGCATCGCAGGATCAGAGACCATGCCCGGCGCCGCTGTTCTGATCCTGCGCGCTGCCTTGCAGGCGGGAATCGGACTCGTGCAGCTCGCTGTATTCGACAAGAACTTGATCCACGCCGTTTGCCCCGCCGTGCCCGAAGCGGTCTACCTCGACCTCTCGCGCTCGAAAGATCTGATCGCCGGCCGCCTGCCTACCCAAATCGAGGGCAGGAAGGATCATGTGCGCGTGGTGGGGCCGGGTCTCGGCCAGGGCGGGCGCACGGATGAGCTGGTGCGCCGTTTGGTTACAACTAGTTTTTCGGGGCCCCTGGTCCTCGACGCCGACGGCTTGAATGTGATCGGCGACATGCCCGAAGTGTTGGCTGGCTTTGCGGGCCAAATGGTGCTCACTCCGCACCCCGGCGAAGCCGCGCGGCTGATGGGGGTTGCGGCGATCGCCACCTCGGACGAAGGACGCATCGAGTGCGCCAAGGCCATCGCCCATGCCGCCGGCGGACTCTGCATCCTCAAGGGTTATCACACCGTGGTCACCGACGGAGAACAGGTCTTTGTTTCCCAAACCGGCAACCCGGGCATGGCCAGCGCAGGTTCGGGCGACACCCTGTGCGGCATTCTGGGTGCCTACCTCGCCAGCGTGGTGCTGTTCGGCAGCGCCGATTGGACTTTCTTTGACGCTGCTTGCAGCGCGGTGCACACCCACGGATTGGCTGGAGACCTGGCCGCTGCCAAACTTGGCCAACGAGCGCTGACCGCCAGCGCCATCATCAGCCATCTGGCCGAGGCCCAACAACAACTGGCCCACGAACCCGGGCGGTGAACTCCTGCCGCCTGGCCCTGGCGCTGGTTTTCGCGAGCGCGCTGCTCACGGCCGCGGCGGCGCAGACCGGCGCGGACGGGCTCTTGCGCGAACAACGCCTGCGCGCCTGGGCCCTGCGACCGAGCCTCGCGGAGCCCGAGTTCCGGGCTGCCCTCGATAGCAGCGACTGGACCCTGCGCCACGCGGCCCTCGAAGCGCTGGCTCGGGCCAGGCCGGGAGCCCTGGAGCCCGGCGAACTCGATTTCGTAATCGAGTTCCTCGACGATCCCCAACCCAATGTGCGCGCCACCGCCCTGGCGGTTTGCGCGCGCTTTTCCCTGGCCTTGCCCGCCAAGGCCCAGAGCCTCGCCACTGACCACCTCGCCGAAGTGCGCCGGCAGTACGCCCGCGCCCTGGCCCGGGCACCTGGCGACTCCAGCGCCGAGTTGTCGCTGCTCATGGACGACGCAGACAAACTCGTGGCCAGGGAAGCGCTTTCGGCCTGGCTTGTGGCGCCGGGGTCTGGCTCTCTCGGCGAGCTCGGCCGAAGCGATCCATCGGCCTTGAGAATTGATGACTTGAGTTTTGATGATTTCGCCCGCGCTGCGCGAGGTGTGGTGCGCGTCGGCAACGAAGCAGCTCGCCTGCGCCTCGCGGATCACTTGCGCAACTCCCAGAGCACGGTACAGCGGGCGTATTACCTCGCCGCCCTCAGTTCCCTTTGGGGGCCACTGTCTCGGGACGGCGAACCTTCGCCCCTGGTAGCACTCTGGCTTGTGCGTTGCGACCCTCCAGGCAGCCCATCGGAGGGAGAAGTACGTGAGCAGCTCGTGGAAGCCGCAGCGCGATTTTCATGGGCCTCCTGCGCGAGCCTCTTCGAACTCGCCCTCGCTTGCGAGGAGCGGGGCGCGACCGAGGATGCGGACCATTGCCTCGCTGGCGTATTGGCAGCAGTCACAGGTTCTGGCCAGGGCGCCTGGGTGAGCGATCTCGCCGCGCACGGCTTTGGACCGGCGTCCAAACTTCGCATGGGTAGACGATTGGCGCTTGAGTTTTGGGAGGGCTTGCGCGGCGCACCCGCAAGCCTCGATGCCGATGCCCTGGAGGTTTGGTTGGCAGCCGATCTACCCCTCGAACTGCGCGCCGCGGTGACAACTTGCGCCGCCGACACCTGGTGGCAGCACGGCGACCCCGGCGCGGCGCGGATTTTGGCCCGCGCTTTGGAAGCGGAAGAGGAAGCACTGCGACGCGCCGCGTTGGTGGCCCTGGTGGGTACGAGCGAGGGTGAGCTCGGCGACCTGCCTGCCGTCAACGCGGCTGTTCTGGATGCTTGGAGTCGCGCCACACTCGACCGGCGCCTTGAACTCCTGCGCGATTTTCGCCGCGGCGTGCCTCGCAGTGCCGCCTGGCGCGCAGCCCTTGCCGAACTCTGGACATCCGGGGCGGGGCGCGTGGTTTCGGTGCCCGAATTGCTCTCGGCCTGCGTTCAGGACAGCGAACTCGCCGGCCAGCTGCACGGTTGGCTCAGGCACGAACTCGATCTGCTCGAAGCGGGCGAGGTGCCCGAGGCTGTTCCCGCCGAAAAACGGCAACGCGGTCCCTGGCGCGAGGCCGAGACCCGCGCCCTGTGGCTCTTGAAGGCCTGGACGCAGGTGGGCGAACACCGCGACCTGCAAGCCTCACGGGCGCTGCTCTTGCGGGTCGACGGCCTCGGCCGCGAGCTAACCAAGACCCTGGTGAGCTCCCTCGCGAAGACCCACGCTGGCGGCGAGGAATTGGCGCAGCTCTTTGCCAATCAACCTCTCGCGCGCCGCACGCGGATCGAAATCGCGCTGGTATCGGGCGCGCTTGGAGACCAGGCGCGGCGCGCGTTGCTGCTCGCGAGCTACGCCACCTGCGACGAAGCCCTGCGCCTGCGAATCCTGGAATGCGCCGCGAAGCTAGGGGGTGAGGAGTCGCGCGCGTTGCTGCTCACGGTCGCCCTGGCGGATGGAGCCAGCGCGGCCGAAGCGGTGGTGGCCCTCGATGCCTTGGGGCGTGCGGGCAGCCCCGAAGAAGTGCGCCATCCCTTGGAACGCGTGGCGCTCTTTTGTTCCAACCTCGACCAACGCCGGGCCGCCATCGAGCGCCTGGGCGCCAAAGGTGACGGCGAGACGGGGGCGCTGCTTTGGAGCGCGCTCCAGTCGGATCCCCACGCGCCCTACCTGCGCGACGAACTCCTGCCCGCCATCGCTCGCATCCAACTGCGCAGTACGGGTAGGCTTTCGCACGAGTTGGCCGAGTTGTGGTGCGCCGCGCCGCGGGAGCGTGCCGCGCAAGAGCTGCGCCGACGATTCCGGGGCGAGGCCCTCGCCAACCCTGCTTTCCTCTACAGCGATGTCCTCGGCGTGGCCCAGGCCGCGGCTCTCTTCGGGCGCTTGGGCGAAATCCTGCCCGTGGGTTGGGAGTCCTGGGACGCGCGGCTCTTGTTGGAATTGGCCGAGGTCGCGAGCGGCGCTGGCCACGAAGAGCTGGGACCCCGGGGGCTCGTGCGCGAGATGGTTCACGCGGGCCTTGTGGGGCTGTTGGGTGAGGGCCCGACCAAGGCCCAAAAGACCCTCATTCTCGGGGCCCGGGTGCGGCTCCTCGAGCTGGCCCTGGTGGCGGGCGATTGGCGCGAGGTGGAGGGCTGGGCCAACTGTGTGCTCGAGGAGTGGCGCACAGGCCGCATCAGCTCCGGGGCCATGCGCAGCGTGCTGGGTCCCCTGGATGCGCGGGCCGGCCGTGCGCCCACGGCCTGGTTGCGCGCCACGGCAGCCCAGGCTCGCGCCTGGCTGGCTCTCGCCGCGGGCGACCTCGAAGCGGCCCGCCGCCAGGCCAGCGCTGCCCGCCGCATGGCCACCTATTCGCACCGCGCGCGGCCCGTGCAACGCGCCCTCGAGCGCGCTCTTGGGACTCCTCCGGGAGACAGCTACGGCGACGAAGAGAGATAGGGTAACTTGGTGTCCATGAGCCTCACCGAACTGACCATGCCGGAGCATGCCGTCGAGTGCCTCGACGACGGCGTAGGCTTCATCGCCCTCGTCGATCGCATGCAGGTCGACCACGCCCAAAAAATTGTCAACAGCGCGCGCATCTCCTACGAGAAATCGCGGGATGCCTTCGACGAAGAGAAAGACCGCGGATTGGTTTCTTTCCTCTGGCAGCACGGGCACACATCGCCCTTCCGTCACTCGTTCTACACCTTCCATTGGAAGAGCCCGCTGTTCGTCTTTCGCCAGGCCTTCAAGTACCAGGTGGGCAGCGGTTGGCGCGAGTACGAAGTCGATGGCCAATCGGTCAGCCTGGAAGTCTTCGATGTCATGTTCGATACCGACAAGGGCTGTTCGTGGAACGAGGTCTCGGGGCGTTATGTGCAGTGGACGCCGGAGTTCTATGTGCCGCAGGTCTTGCGCTCGAACCCACCCCACGGCAACAAGCAAGCCTCGGTGGCTTTGCCGAACGATTTCGACCACGCCGGCGAGCGAGCCGCGATCATCGCCGAGTGCGAGGCCAGTTTCGTGCGCTATCAGGAACGCATCGATCGCGGGGTGGCCAAGGAGATCGCCCGCATGTGCCTGCCCCAAAATCTCTACACCCAGGCCTATTGGACCGTGTCGTTGCAGGGCGTCCTGCACTTCCTCGAACAGCGCTTGAAACCCGACGCCCAGTACGAAATCCAGCGCCACGCCGAAGCCATCTACGGCCTGGTCAAGGACGACCTCGATACCCTGGGCGTGACGCGAGAAGGCCTCATCGGCTGACTTTTTTTGAGGCCGGGCAATTCGCCCCGAAGCGCCTGAACCAGGCGCCGCCGCGCAGCGTTGGGGGGGTTGACCCTGGACTGATTCAGAGCTCAAGATGAAACATCCCAAGATGAAGCAATCCGCATCCCTGCTGTTCTGCCTGGCCCTCTGGCCCCTGGCCCTGGGCGGCGAACCCCAAGCGACCCAGGCTCCTGAACCGCAGGTTCCCGAGCCGCTGGCTCCCGCCGCCGCGGCCCTGCGCGCGGCTTTCATGCAGGAAGGCCTGACCCTCGATTTGCGGCAAGGATGGCTGAGCCTGCCGGGCACGGTTTGCGTGCGCCAGGACCTGCTCGAGTATGTGCTGGTGGCCGCCCACGGCGCCGCCCACGAGAGCCTCTTCGCCACCTCCGTCAACGCCACGGTGCTCAACACGGCCTTCGTGACCCTGGGCGCCCAGTCCGGTGAGAATGTGCGCTGGCTGCCCCGCGACCCGCAGCCCACTTCCGAAGAGGTGCGCGGCGGCGCGCCGACCCACACGGTGCTCGCGCCCACCGGCGACGGCTTCCTGCCCTATGTGGCCTGGACCGAAAAGGACGAGGTCTATTTCTATCGCCTGGAGGACTTGATCCAGAACCTCAAGAGCGAGCGCGCCATGCAGCGCCACGCCTGGATCTACCTTGGTTCGAGGATGGTGCAGGACGGCGACGGTGCCCTGACCCTGGCCGCTGAGTTGGAGGGCAACCTGATCAACATCTCCTACTTTCGAGCCGGAAACACGCTCTTCACCGCTTCGCTGGAGGCTTGCGTGGAGCAGACCATCTGGTTGCCGAACGCCTCGCTGATTCCGCCCCAGGGTTCTCGTGTGCGCTTGATCTTCAGCAAGTCGCGCCTGCGCTCCTTGCCGCGAGACATAGAGGACAGCCTAAAGGCTGCGATGGAAGGCACCCTCGACAGGTGAGTCTTCAGGTCCCCAAGCGTGAGGTCATAGTGAGCCGCGTGGCTATTGCCGCGCGCAGTTTGGCGGCCGTGCGACTCGTGGAGAGCGGGGCCGTGGGGATTGCCTGTTTGTGTTTGGCCCTGGCGGCGGGGGTCTTGGCGGGCGCCGACCTGGCAGCGGTGGGCACCTGGCAGGCGGCGGGGCTGTGCGCACTCTTGGCGGGCGGCACCTGGCAGCAAGAACATCGGCGCGCCACAGCATCGGTGGCGCGCGACATCGACGAGGGGCTGGGCGAGGGGGGCGCGCTGTTCACGGCCTGGGAACTCGAAGGCCGCGGGGCCGAGGATTCCCTGTGCAGCCTGCTCGGCCGCGAGGTGGCCGCGCGCCGCTCGGCGCGCGGCATGTTGGCAGCCATCCTGCCGGCCAGTCTGCCCATCATGGCCCTGCCTTTCCTGGCCGCTGGCCTCTTGTTCCTGGCCCTCGAGGAGGTGCGTGGCGAGCCCGGCGGCCCCGCGGACTGGCAACGCTTGACCCTGCGCCTTGAGGAAGATCTGGAGGGCTTTCTGGGCGCCGAGCCGGGGGCCACCCTCGAGGGCAGCGAGGCCTTTCTCGAGGAGCAGCTCGCGGAACTCGCCGACCTGGCCCGGACTGCGGCGCAGCTCGCCACCGAGCCGCAAGGGGAGGGGCAGGGCATCGAGGAGCTGCGGGATCTGCAACAGCGCTTGAGCGCTCTGGAGGCCCTGGCGCCGGGGGATTCGGCCCTCTTGGACCAGCTCCAAGAGGCCGCCCGGACCCTCGATTCGGCCCTGATGGCCCTGGAATCAGAGGCACTTGTTCACGCAGGCCCAGAGCCAAAGGGCGGCGCGATGGGCTCTCCTGGCGCAAGCCAGGGAAGGGAGGTGCCAGCGGCGGGCGCGGGCGGCACAATGGGGGGCTCCCAACCTCCCCCGAGAACCGGCAGCCTGTCCCCCGGTGCTGACGGCCGTTCCGCTGGCGTCCTCTCCGGCCCGGCCTGGCCCGCAGCCTACGACGGCATCGTTGCCCGCTGGGTCGAAACCCGACGCCTGGCCGGCACCCGTCGCTAGCGCAGCGGCGCTGGCCTTCTCGAACTCCCCAAAGACCAACGCCTCTTCCTCACCCCACCTGTATGTCGAGACAGAGTCGTACCACCCAACCCGTCGGCCTTTGGCTTATTGGAGCGCGAGGTTCCATCTCGACCTGCGTGGCCTACGGCTTGTCGGGCATTGTCGAAGGACGCATCGGGCCCGTGGGTCTGGTGACCGAGACCGAACCCCTCGCGTCCTTGCCTTTGGTGCCCCTCGAGAATTTGGTCCTGGGCGGTCATGATGTGTGCACGCGCAGCTTGACCAACTCAGCTGCCGAGCTGGTGCGCTCGCAGGTCTTGCCGCCGGACTTGGTGGAGATGAGCGCAGCCCGCGCCGCGGCTTTCGACGCCAACATCGCCCCCGGTTTGCTCGACGGTCCCGATGTGGGATTCGCCGATCTCGATCCGCGCTCGGCCGAACTGGGCAGCGCATCACCCCGCGAACAAATCGAGCGCATTCAGGCAGACTTGCGGGGTTTCGTGGTTGAGCACGGTCTCGAGCATCTGGTGGTGGTCAACCTTGCCAGTACCGAGGCCTGGTACGAGGATCGCGATGAATGGGATGACTTGGCCGACTTCGAAGCCGCTCTCGACGCCGAACGGTCCCAGCCGGCTTCCATTATCTACGCCTACTCGGCCCTCGATGCGGGCTTCAGCTATGTCAACTTCACACCCAGCCGCGGTTCGTCCAGCGCCGCTCTTCGGGCCCTGGCCGAAGAGCGCGGGACACCCCACGCTGGCTCCGACGGCAAGACCGGCGAGACCCTGCTCAAGACTGTTCTGGCGCCCATGTTCCGCGCCCGCGCCCTGAAGGTGCGTGCCTGGCAGGGCTACAACATGCTCGGCAATCGCGACGGTGAGATTCTGCACGATCCCTCACACCGCATTAGCAAGCTGCGCAACAAGGACGAGGCTCTGCGTTCGATCCTCGAGGACCCGGACATGCACTCGCATGTGTCCATCGATTTCGTGCCCTCGCTCTCGGACTGGAAGACGGCCTGGGATTTCGTGCATTTTGAGGGTTTCTTGGGGGCCGAGATGAGTTTGCAATTTACCTGGCAGGGCAGTGATTCAGCCCTGGCGGCGCCCCTCGTGTTGGATTTGGCGCGACTCTGCACCCTGTCCGCGGCCCGCGGCGAAGTTGGCGCCCTGGCGCACCTCGCTTGCTTTTTCAAAGCGCCTCTAACCGGCGGCAGTCACGCTTTTCAGACCCAGTTCGACGCCCTGCTCGACTATGCGGGCTCCTCTTAGAAGTTTCGGGACAGCAGACTCCGAATAGCGGGCTCAAAATAACGGGCTCAGAGTGGGGCAAGGGCAGCAGCTCCTTCGAGATTTTCCGAATCCTTTCGGTCGCGATTGCGTACAGGCATCGTATGAGCACAAGCGCAGCTCAGGACCTTTCCTCGGCTCTGCGCCCCTCCTCGCTCTCGGTCCCTTCCCTCGAGGCACACATGTCCCTGATCAGACTCTCCTCCATCGTCGTTCTGCTCCTCGCAGGCACGGCCATCACGGTCAAGGAATACATCGAGAGTCTCAGCGTCCAGCCTCTACCCGCGCAGGCTGTCGAACACGAGCACGCTGGGCGCGAGATCTGTCCCCGCCATCAGGAGCAGCCGAGCCTCCCCGGCGATGTGCCGACGCTCCAGTTGCACGCCGTTTAGCGAACAGCACCCGGGGCCAGGCTGACGGCCATCCAGGCCAGGATTCTTCGCACCAAGTCGGCGCGGACCTCGTCCCGGTCCAGCCCCGAGCGCTTGAGGATCTCGAACCCATGGTCCGCGCCCTCGATCACTTCGAGTCGTGCGCTGCCGCCGTACAACTCGAGGGCTGGCCGCAGAAGTTTGAGGTCGCACAGGCGGTCGCGGTCGCCTTGCAAGAAGAGCGCCGGTTGCAGGCAAGCGGCGAAGTGCTCGCTGCGCAACTTTTGGGGCTGGCCGGCGGGGTGCAGGGGATAGCCCAGAAAGACCAGGCCCGCGCAAGGTGTGCCCTCGGCGGCGAGCAGGCTGGCCATGCGTCCGCCCATGGATTTGCCGGCGAGCAGGACCTGCTTATCGGGTAGGCGCTCGCGCAGGGCCTTCAAGGCGGCGAGGTGCACGCTTTCGAGCGCGGCTCGGCGATCCGGCGGTCGCCGTCGCCCTGCCCTTGCTGCGCGTTCCGCATAGGCGTAGCGAAAGCGCAGCACCGGCACGCCCGCCTTGGCGAGTGCCTCGGCGACCCGGGCCATGAACTCCGACTCCATCGAAGCCCCGGCTCCGTGGGCCAACAAGCAGGCCGCATTCCCAAACTCTCCCTCCGGCCAATCCCAATTCCCAGCCACCTCATCGAGCGCCAGGCCTTCCACCGCAATCGAGACAGGTTCCCTCATCAACATTCCAAAGCCCTGCCGATGCGTGCGCTCGGGCATGAATAGGCAGGGCAAGTTTCCCCAGGCTGACTTGAGGAGGCCACCAAGATCCATGCGCCCTGCCCGTTCATTCAGGATAGGACCGTTCGAGGTCGTCGTGAAGCAGGCGGAGCAGTCCTGTGACATCCCTCTGTCATATTTCCGAAACTCTTCTGCCCTTCTGAACCAGTTGAAGTTCTGGAGCACGATGTTGTCGCTGCTTGGAGCTTGCCCGTTAACTCTTGAGCTTCCGAGGAGATGTCGCGGGGGGGCATGTTCGCCATGATAGCGAACGGGCCTGTAGACTGCGCACATGCAGAAACCGGCGCTGAAGCTTCAGACAACAACCCTGTGGTACTACCCGTCCCAGCAGTACTCGGACGGACCTATGGGGAATCCAGGCTATGAAGGGCGTACGCCTGCCTGGGTGATTTGGAATCTGATCGAGCGCTACACCCGCGAGGGAGATCTTGTGGTGGATCCCTTCTGTGGGAGCGGCACGACCCTGGATGTGGCGCGTTCGCTCAAGCGTGAGGCGCGCGGCTTTGATGTGGCGCCGGCGCGCGAGGATATCGAGACGGCCGATGCTCGCGAGATGCCCCTGGATGACGCTTCGGCCGACTTTGTTTTCATGGATCCACCCTACTCCAACCACATCGAGTACTCGGACTCGCCGGGCTGTCTGGGCAAATTGGACGCCATGGAGAAGGAGTACTTCGAGGCCATGGAACGGGTCTTCGACGAGGCCGACCGCGTGCTGCGCGATCGGCGCTACATGGCGATCCTGGTGGGGGACAGTTTCAAGAAAAAGAGAGGCTTTGTGCCCATCGGCGCGCGCTTCATGGTTTCGCTTGAGGGTCGCTTTCGGCCTATCGAACATGTCGCCGTGACCCGCGGCAACCGCAAGCTCGATGCGCCGCGCTTTCACAAGGCCGCCGCTGAGGGCAACTTTTACCTGCGCGGCTTCAACCACTTGATGATCTTCAAGAAGGAAAGCTCTTGAAGGCGTACCTGGCCAGGGGCGCCGCGGGCATGGGTGTCTCTAGTTGGGACTGTCCTTAGGCGCGTCGGTGTCGGGCACAGGCTCCTCGAGCACAGGCTCCTCTAGCACAGGCTCCTCGAGCACAGGCTCCTCGAGCACAGGCTCCTCGAGCACAGCGTCCTCTAGCACAGGCACATCGGGCACAGGCTCCTCTAGCACAGCGTCCTCTAGCACAGGCACATCGGGCACAGGCACGGGCTCATCCAGCTCTTTCGCTTCCTCGACTTCCGGCGCGGGGCCTTCGAGGAGGTCGAGGGCGGCGCCGCCATCGCCGGGAGGTGCGGGTTCCGAAGCGCTCTCTTCGGGCAAGGGCTTGAGCAGCTCTTCGAGGCGCTTGGTGAAGTTGGTCTTGGAGTACTGGGGCAGTTTGTAGGCCCACTTGTCAAGGCGCGCGTTGAGTTCAAGGATTTCGGCACGCACCTCGGCTTCGGGGCGCGCTGTGGCTGTGGCCGTGGCATCCAGGGCGGCGGGATCGGGACCCACCGCAGCCGGCAGTTCGGGCCCGCCTGCGAGGTCGAAGTCGGCGTGGAACACGGCCCAGATGGTCTCTGGTTCGGGCTCGAAAATCTCGACGGTCATGCGCACTCCGTCCCGGGTCCAGAGGCTGGTCACGGCCAGAGCCGTCTCCGGAGCCTTGAAGTCCTCGATGGGCTTGACCGCCTCGAAGTTCAGGTATTGCATCGAGCCGGCGATGCCGCCGGCGACCGAGGCGTAGCTGAGTTCGCGATCGGCGGGCCTACCGAGCACGGTGTAATTGGTCTCCGAGTCGAGCTTGGCGATGGAGACGATTTCGCCGTCGGCGTGGGTCGTGCGCGCGGCGCGGACCACATCACGCTTGACCTCGAGAATACTCTTGTCGAGCCATTCGCTGCCCTCCTGGAAAAGAGGCGGACGCTTGCCCCGCACCAGCCAGGATTCGGGTTCTGCCGGTCGGCGGGCGTAGAATGTCGATCCGCCGCCGGTTGCGCGGGCCTTGCCCACGATCAGCGCGGCCAGGATCTGGCCATCTGCGGTCTTGGCCGTGACGCTGGCCGAGGGCGTCTCCGCAGCCCCGTTGTCGGCCACCGGTTGCACGCCAAGCTTCTCGAAGAGGGCCGGGTTGGAGGTCTTGCGCTCGACCTTTTCAAGGTTTGCCAGACTGAGCAGGGTGTCTCGCACCTTGTCGCGCAAGACGGGGTAGCCAGCGCTCTCCATCAGGCCCCAGGTGCCTTCCACACTGCGCACGGTGAACTCGCCCTCGCTGGTGACGATGACCAGTTCGCTGACATCGTTGACCTGCTTCATGAGCTCGGCGAAGACCATTTGACCCTCAACCTCGGTCTCACTGGGGGGCGCGCCGGCGTCGTACAGGAACAGGCCAGCCAGGACGAGCAGCGCGGTGGCCAGGCACAGAATCAGGAGTCGCTTGGGATTCACGGGTCAGTTCCTCTTGCGGTTCATGCGGGCTGCGGCGAAGGCTAGGGCCAGGATGCCGATGCCCATGGGAATCATGATGATGTGCACCAGCTTCAACGTCGCGCCCAGGGAGTCGATGTCCTTGGTGAGCGAGTGCTTCACATCGCGCAGCTTCTTGCGAGTGTCGTTCTGCTGTTCGCGGTAATTTTCGATCTCAGCGCGCACCTCGGGGGACAGGATCAAAGATCCCACCGCACCCTCCTGGTCCTTTTGCAAAGCATCGATCTTGGCCTGGGCTTCATCCATCTTGGCCTGCAGCTCACTTTCTTCTGCGCGGAAGCGTTCGTCGGCCTCGTCGCGCATCTTCTCCACACGGGTGAAGGGCCGCTCGAAGCCTTCGCGGCTGCGCAGGCTGATCAAGTCCTCGTTTCCGCTCAAGTTGTCGAGGGCGTTGATCACGAGGTCGGAGTTGTTGGCATTGGGTTGGGCGATACGCTGGCCAAGGAAGTTCGAGATGCGCACCCACCAGCGGTCGCCCAGCATGTCGGCGTCGGCCACCACGATGAGTTGCACCGGGCCCTCGCTGAGCCATCCGCCTTCGGGCGCAATGCGCATCGGCGGGGCTGCGGCGCCTTCGGCCACCACGGGCTCGGGCGGACCGTCGGGATAGGCGCTCGAGGCCGTGCCTCCGATGCGCGCCGCCAGGGTCAGGTTGCCGCCGATGGGCAGAAAATCATCCAGGATGGCCTGCACGGTCTGGGGCGAGTGGCCCATGACAACCTTCATGCGGTCCACTTCCATGGAGTCGCTGCTGGTCCAGATCAAGGGCTGGAATTCGGTGCTGGCGCCTGTCATGGCGTTCAACACGCCCGCCGTCGCCATGCGGATCTTCTTTAGCTCAGCCGTGACGGGATCATCGCTGTCGAAGTTCTCGCCCGGCAGGTTCAACCAGATAGGGTAGGGCGAATCGCCGCCGTCCATGGCCACGCGCTCTGCGTTCCGCCGGTCGCCGGCGAGCTTTTCGGCCACGAGTTCAAAACCCCAGGCGGCGCTGAGAGGGCCGATGTCCGAGGTGCGGTTGGCGCTGAAGGCCGACATCTGATCCTGGGGATTGATGCCCTCTGTATCGCTTTCGCAGTGCGGATCGAGGAAGGCCAGGAGTTTGCCTCCGCCCAGGACGAACTGGTCGATATCGAAGAGCAGATCGGGGGCGAGTTCCTTGGGATGCACCAAGACCAACAAATCGACGTCCGCGGGTAGCTCGGTGGCGCGCCGTTCGATGTCCAGCACATCAAAGGCGCTGCGCAGTTGGTCCACGAAAAACCAGGGCGGTGCGGCCGGTTGGCCGGTCATGGGGTTGGCTGGCGAGCCGCCCAGGGGCAGACTGCTGAGAAGCCCCACGCGACTCTTCTTTGGGAAGGCCAGGCTGTAAACGAGTTTCGAGAAGTCGTATTCGAGAAAGTTCTCGCGGGGCAGTTCGATAAAGGGGATGCGCTCCTCCTCGTCGGTGGTGTTCGTGCCAGCGAGGCCAAAGTAGACCTTTTCACCCGCGGTGTTCACCGGCATGCCTTGCATACCAAACTCGACCGCCTTGTCCTCCTCCTCGGAGAAGGGCTGGGGGTCGATGCGGATGATCTTGAGCTTGCCCGCAGAGTGGGCTTCGTACTCGTCGAGCAATTCGGTCACGCGCTGGGCATAGCGTTCGAGCCCAGGCGCCTTCTCGGCAGCTAGTTTCTTCGAGTAGAAGAGGCGCAGGGTGACCGGGTCCTCGATCTTGGCCAAGATGTTCTTCGTGCCCTGGGACAGGGTGAACAGCTTGGCATCGGTCAGATCCAGGCGCGCCGATTTGAACAGGGTGCCGCTGATGAGGTTGATGGCGAAGAACATGGCCGCCAGGGCGACCAGTCCGATGAGCGATGTGGAGTTCTTATGCATGTCTCTTTGGTCTCAGTCGGCTTTCTTGACATCGATGACGAGCACATTGGCGAGCAGGAAGCAGGCCATCAAGGTGCCGAAGAAGATCAGGTCGCGCAGGTCGATCAACCCGCGCGTGATGTTGTTGAAGTGAGTCAGGAAGCTAAACGAGCGCACCGTGTCCAACACACTGGCGGGCGCCCAGCCCGAGACCGCATCGGTCACCAGGGGAAAACCCGCCAGGATGAACAGCAGGCAGGCCACGATGCTTGTGACGAAGGCGATGATTTGGTTGCGAGTCACCGCCGAGAAGAAGGAACCGATGGCCAGGTAGGCGCCGGACATCAAGAAGCTGCCTATGAAGCCCGCCAGGATCACGCCGTTGTCGGGCTCGCCCAGGTAGTTGACCGTGAACCAGAAGGGCAGAGTCAAGCTCAGGACGATGCCAGCGAAGAACCAGGCCGCCAGGAACTTGCCCATAACGGCTTGCATGGTCGTGATGGGCAGGGTCATCAGGAGTTCGATCGTGCCCACGCGACGCTCCTCCGACCACAGGCGCATGGAGATCGCCGGCAGAAGGAACAGGTAGAGCCAGGGGTGAAAGCCAAAGAAGCTCTGCAAGGTGGCCTGATCCTGCTCGGTGCCGGTGTAGAAGTTGCCGAGATAGAAGGTGAAGCCCCCGGCCAGGAACAGGAAGGCGATGATGAAGACATACGCCACCGGGGTGGCGAAATAGCTCTTCAACTCGCGCTTGAAGATCGTGATTGTGTTTCTCATGTTCTCGCGGGCTTGCGGCTCAGGCGCCGGTGCTGGTGATTTGGCGGAAGACCTCGTCCAGGCGTCCCTTCTCCACGGAGAGGTGTTCGACTTCCCAGTTGTTTTCGTGGGCCACACGGCTCAAGGGTGCCAGGATCGCCACATCGTCTTTCGGGTACAGGAGGAAGCTCTCGAAGCCATTGGCTGCGTCGACTTGATCGACCGCGTCGACGCCTTCGATCCGGCTCAAGGCCGCGATGTCGTGGCCACCGCCAGCGCGCACGGTGAGTGCCACGGCATTGTGGCGGCGCGACATGAGTTGCATCTCGAGGGGCGTGCCATCGAACTTCAACGCGCCGTCCGCGATCAGAATCGCCCGGGTGCAGACCGCGGGGACCTCTTCGAGGATGTGGGTCGAAAGCACGATGCATTTTTCCTGCGCCATCTCACGGATGAGCTGGCGTACATCGTGCTTTTGGTTGGGGTCGAGGCCGTCGGTGGGCTCGTCGAGGATCAGGACCTCCGGGTCGTGGACCAGAGCCTGGGCCAATCCCACCCGGCGCTTGAAACCCTTCGAGAGGGTGTCGATGCGTTGATCCAGGACTCCTTCTATGTGCACCTTGCCCACGACATCCGCAATGCGCCCGTTGCGCTCACCGGCGGGGATGCCGCGCACCTCAGCCACGAATTTCAGCATGGAAAGAGGCGTCATGTCGCCGTAGAGCGGAGCGCCCTCGGGCAGGTAGCCGATGCGCGACTTGACCTGCAGGGGGTCTTTCTGCACATCGAAGCCGTCCACCATGGCGGTCCCCGAGCTGGGGGTCAAAAAACCCGTGACCATCTTCATGGTGGTGGACTTGCCGGCGCCGTTGGGGCCCAGGAATCCCAGCACCTCGCCCTTGCGGGCGCTGAAGCTGACATCCTTGACGGCGGTTAGATTTCCGAAGTGCTTGGTGAGGTTGCGAATCTCGATCATGGCGGGTCGCTTTGGAGGGGGCGCTGGGGCGTCGAGCTGGGCTCCAGGGCGGCACCCTGGGAAGAGACCTGAGGTACGGTCTGGGGGCACTAGCCGTGAAGATGAGGCCGAAGATTCTATGCATCCTCCCGCTCAAGGCAAGCCCTGAGGTCACCCTTCGGGCTTCATTCGGCGGCAGGGCCCGTCATTCGGCTCGCGAAGGCGCTGGATTTCGATTCCCCGGGCCCCCATCATCGGCGGCGTGATGACACCTTTGACCATGGTCCTGCCCCTGAGCTGGATACAGGCGGCTGGCGAAGCAGCCTCCCAGGCTGAGTCCGGGAGGTTCGCCAGCCCCGGCATCGACCGTGCCCGGGCCTTGTTGGAGCCCCTCTCGGGCAATGCCTGGGTGTTGGCCGCCGCGGCGCTTGTGGCCTCGGTCATCGTGGCCAAGCTGGCCGATTTGATCCTGGGCCAGACCCTCAAGGCTCTCGCCGGGCGCACCAGCACGCTCTTCGACGACCGCTTGATCGAGCTCTTGCACCGGCCCGTGATCCAGACCGTGGTCTTCTTTGGTGTTCTGGTGGCACTGGCTTTCCTCGAACCCGGTGCTGCCACGACGAGCTTTGTCACGCGCTTGGTTTGGTCCGTGATCGCTCTGGTTTGGACTGTCTTTGTCTTGCGCGCGTCGAACAGTCTGCTGCGTGGAGTGAGCGAACACGATAGCGTCCTGCATATCATCGAGCCGCGCACCTTTCCGCTCTTCAGCAACCTGGCCAAGGTCATCATCCTGGCACTGAGCACCTGGTGTTTGATTAGTATCTGGGGTGCGAACATGACTGGTTGGCTGGCCTCGGCCGGTGTGGTGGGGCTCGCCATCGGTTTCGCGGCTCAGGACACTCTTTCGAATCTATTTGCCGGAGTCTTCGTCATCGCCGACGCGCCCTTTCGGGTGGGGGACTACATCGTGCTCGATACCGGCGACCGCGGCCGCGTTGTGAATATTGGCCTGCGCTCCACGCGCTTGATGACCCGCGACGATGTAGAGATCACCATTCCCAACTCGGTCATCGGCGGCGGGCGCATCACCAATCAGAGCAGCGGCAAGTCCCCGAGCATGCGTATCCGGTTGCCGGTGTCGGTGGCCTACGGTAGCGACATCGATGCTCTGCGCGAGATCCTGAACGAGATCGCTCGAGCCGAGCCTTTGGCGCTGGACGAGCCCGCACCGCGCGTTCGTTTTCGAGCGATGGCGGATTCAGGACTTAATTTCGAGTTGATGCTCTGGGTCCAGGATCCATCGCTCAAGGGCCTCGCGTTGGACGCCTTGAACACGGCGATCTACAAGCGCTTGACCGTTGAGGGAATCGAGATTCCCTATCCCAAGCGGGATGTGTATCTGCACAACGCCTGACGAGTTAGGCCAAGCCACGCCATGATGCCGCTCTTGCCCCTTCTAACCGTTTGCGCCATGGGCGCTGCTGTTGGCTCCAGCGAGGATGAAGCCCTCAAGACCGTGGCCCAGCGAGTCTTGCGCGATGTGCCGCCCGATGAACTTGAGGGCGAGTGGCCGCGCTGGGAGGGCGGCTTCGACGGTGGCGCCAGCCTGCGTTCAGGCAACGACTCAACGCGCAACTTTCGTCTCGATGGCAATTTGGGATTGCGGCGCGAGCACGATCGCTTGCGCGGCGCGGCTTTCTGGCGCTACGACACCCAGCGCCAGAGCGACGGCGAGCTGGCGGTCAGCGAGCGGCACTACGGCGGCTCCATGCAATACGACCTCTTCCTCGACGCCCGTGAGTACCTGCTCGTGGGCGCCAGTGGCGAACGCGACTTCAAGTCCCAGCTCGACTTGCGATTGACTAGCGGCGTGGGCTACGGCTACCAATTCAGGGAGGACGAGACCCTGTCCCTTTCGGCTGAGCTGGGTGCCGGTTGGTTCTACGAGGACTTCGCCGCCCGGGAAGCTTCGGATTCGCTCAGCGGGCGCCTGGCTGTCAACTGGATTTGGAACCCCCTTGACAGGCTTTCGGTCGAACAGCACCTCGAGCACTTTGCCAGCTTCGAATCCCTGGACGATACGCTCAGTCGCTTGGAGAGCAGTTTGCGCTATGAACTCAAGCAGGATTGGTACGCTCTCTTTTCCTGGCACCTGCGCTGGGACAGCGAACCGGCGGCCGACGAGGTACGCGGAGACCACGATGTTGCCCTGACTCTGGGCTGGAGCTTCTGAGCGCCTTGGAACTTTCGACCTTCGCCATTCTGGCTGCGATCTTTGTCGCCACCCTGCTCGGCGCTCTGCCGCCCCTGGCGCGGCGTTGGAGTGACCGTGGGTTGCATCTCTTTATCGCGGTCTCCGCCGGCATCTTCCTGGGCACGGTCTTCCTGCATCTTCTGCCCGAGCTGGCCCATGTCGCCGCGGCCGACGAGGGTCACGGCGAATCCGGGCCCTGGTTGGCCGCTCTGGGGGGCTTCTTGGGGCTGTTCCTCCTGGAAAAGGTTTGGCTGCGCGGCACTGATGAGCGCGGTGGCGTCGATCCCCACGAGGTGGTTTGGCTGCCGGCCTACATCGGCTTGTGCGTGCACGCTTTCACCGCCGGCCTGGGTCTTTCCGCCTTGGACATCAAGGCTTTGGTGCTCCTGCCCATCCTGTGGCACAAGATCACTGAGTCCTTCTCGCTCACCAGCGTCTTGCAACTCTCGGGCGCGAGCCGCAGCCGGTTCTGGCTCCTCGTCGGTTCCTTCTCCCTGGTGACGCCCCTGGGTTTCTTGTTTGGCGAGCACCTGCTCATCGGTGAGCAAGGTCAGGCCAAGTTGCTCATGGGGCTGGCTTGCGGGACCTTCCTCTACATCGCCGCCTGCGATCTTCTGCCCGAGGTTTTTCACCACCTGGAGAAGCGCACGCCGCGTCTCGTGGCTCTCCTTTTGGGCATTGCATCCACGGCCCTCTTTCCCCACGAGCTCGAGGCCGCGGGGGAACCGCTCCTGGTGGTGGATTGGGCCCTTGGAAGTTGGAGCGTGCTGCTCGCCATGGCGCCCTACCTGCTCTTCGGTTTTGTCATCGCCGGTCTGCTCTCCGAGTGGCTCGCGCCGTCTTGGCTGAGTCGCTTCCTCGCGGGAGACACGGCGCGCTCGGTGGGTATTGCCTCGGTGCTCGGCGCGCCCTTGCCCCTGTGTTCTTGTTCGGTGTTGCCGGTGGCAGCTTCCCTGCGCCGCGGCGGCGCCAGCAAGGGCGCCACCAGCGCCTTTCTCGTGGCCACCCCCGAAACCGGTGTGGACTCGGTGGCCGTGACCTGGGGCCTAATGGACCCCGTGCTGACCATCGCGCGGCCCGTGGCTTCGGTACTCTCGGCCGTGTTCTGTGGTTTGGGTGTCAACTGGCTGGTGAAGAGCGGCCACGATGATGACCCTCAAGCTGGCCGCGGAGGCGAGGCCAGCACCGATTCGTGTGCTGGGAGTGAGGACTCATCCAAGGGAGCCGCGCCCGTTTCCAAGCCGGGCCATTGGCTCTCTCGTGCCATGCGCTTCGCCTTCGTGGACATGTTCGATGACCTCGCCGGAGCCTTGCTCCTGGGTCTTGTGCTGTCGGGCCTGATCTCGGCCCTCGTGCCCCCCGATGCCCTTTCCGAGGGTCTCCTCGGCGGCCACTCGGGACTCTTGGTCATGCTGGCCATCGGCATTCCTGTCTATGTCTGCGCTTCCGCTTCCACGCCCATCGCCGCCAGCCTGATTCTCAAGGGTCTCAGTCCCGGCGCTGCCCTGGTTTTCCTACTCGCCGGCCCGGCCACCAACCTGGCCACCCTAACGGTCATGGCCACCTACCTCGGCAAGCGCACGGTGGTGTTGCACATCGCTCTTCTGGCCCTGGTGACTTTGATTTGCGGCTTGGCGCTCAATGCCATCTACGCCGCCCTCCGCATCGCACCCTCGGCCCGCCTCGCCGAGGAACACTCCATGGCCCCCGGCCCCCTCGAACTCGCGTGTACAGTGGTCCTCGTGGGTTGCCTCGCGGCGACCTGGTGGCGCAGAGCCAAGAACTCAAACTCAAGCGCGCCGGGGCACTCCCACATTTAGCCCGGTCTCACGACTCGTTGGCGTAGCCGAGGGCACAAGCGGGCCGTGAATCGCGAACTTTGCCCCAGGAAGCCATAGTGGCCGAGGGTGACGGCGCCCCGAGGCCTGACCTTGAACCACAGCCGCGCAGGCCCTGCCGCTCAGACTCCCATGATGTGGAAGCCGGCGTCGACATAGAGGGTCGTGCCGGTGATGCCAGTGCTGTGGGGGCCGCAGAGGAAAAGGCAGGCATCGCCGACTTCTTCGGCGGTGATATTGCGCCGTAGGGGGGACTTGGCGGCGATGTGGTCGAGCAACTTGCTGAAGCCCTGGACGCCGGAGGCCGAGAGGGTGCGGATCGGGCCGGCGCTGATGGCATTGACCCGGATGCTGCGGGGGCCGAGGTCGGCGGCGAGGTAACGCACCGAAGCCTCGAGAGCTGCCTTGGCGATGCCCATGACATTGTAGTTGGCCACCACGCGCTCACCACCGATGTAGCTCAGGGTCACGATTGATCCCGCGCGGCCTTCCATCAAAGGTAGAGCGCGGCGGGTGACCGCGGTCAGGCTGTAGGCAGAGACCTCGTGGGCGATCATGTAGCCCTCCTTGGTGGTGTGATAGAAGTCGCCTTGTAACTCTTCGCGACGGGCGAAAGCCACGCCGTGGACCACGGTATCGAGGAAGCCGAACTCCTCCTTGACCTGGGAGAAGACCGCGTCGATGGTCTCGGGCTCGGTAACATCACAAGGGAATACGATGGAGCCTTCGCACTCCTCGGCCAGCTCGCGCACCTTCTCCTCCATGCGCTCACCCATGTAGGTGAAACACAGGCGCATACCTTCGCGCGACAGGGCGCGGGCGCAGCCCCAGGCAATGGAGCGCTTGTTCGCGACCCCCAGAATGATGCCGGTCTTGCCTTCGAGAGTCTTGGTCACAGGGCCTCCTGGGGCCGGGGAATGGGGAGCCTAGGCGCAACGCGCGCGAGAGGAGAGGGATCCTAGCAGGTTGCCCAGGCGGCCTGCTAGGGTGCCTCAGCTCCAGGATCACCCAGGTTTTTACCTGGCCATGTGAGTGAGTAAAGTGGGGAAAAGCTAGGTGGGCATGGACGCGAGGTGAACTGTTTGTTGCCCCGATCAGAGCGCGAATAGGGTGGAGTTCCTACACGAAGGGTGCAACAGTAGGCATGAGGCGGGTTTTTCGGTCCAGAAGGGGTGAGCTTTTTTCACAGAGCCCGGGACCTACCTGTACCTTCTCATGTCACCACTTCACCGGGCCACTAGCCTGCGCATGAACAACTAGCCAGATCAAGAGCCAGCCAGGTCCACCCCCCCCCGTTGGCGTCCCACATTCTTCAGCCAACCATGAAGCTCACGAATCCATGAAGCTCAGGAAACCCATGAAGCTCAGGAGTAGTAGCAGCCCCTCCTCGCTGGAAGCCCTCGCTGGGCCCTCCGAGGCCGTTAGAGAGACCGATCAGAGGGGCGTCCAGGCTGGGTCCCCTGTCCTGGAGCCGAGCCGGCGCTCGAATCCCAGGGCCCTTCTTCTGGGCTCACCGCGCACCGTGCTCGCGCGGCTGACCCTCGGCGACCCCCTCAAATTGCGGAACCTCGTCAGCGCACGCTTGCGAATTCGTCACCTACTCATGGACGCCGAGCGCGTCTATCTCGTGGCTCTGGCGCACTGCGCCCGGGACGGCTGCCGCTACCGCGCGCAGCAGGCCTTCGACGCCTGGCTCAAGCAACGGGTCGAAAGGGCCATCGATGATGTCCTCGACGCCGGCCCCGCCGACGCCGAAGCAGAGCGCTCGTCCGCAGCCTGGGCCGACCTGGCTCGCCCCCTGGGGCTGTCGGCAGTCAACATGGCCCGGGCCAGCGTCAACTTCAACGCCCTGCCGCTCAACTCACGGACGGCCTTCTTTTACCTGGTCCTCGATGGCCGCTCCCTCGATGAGTGGGCCCTCGCGAGTGGCCGTTGTGCCTCGGACCTGGCCTGTGATGCGCGCCGCGGCCTACAGGTTTTTCTCGACTTCACCCAGACAGGAGCGCTCTCGAGCGCAAACAGCAAGCCATGAGTTCTCTTCCCAGCGACCCTCTAGCTTCCCTGGAGCGCAGCGAAGCCCTGGACCAGATCCTGAAGGACCTGGCGCAGCGAGCCCAGGCGGCTCGGCTGTGGATCTCCCCCGAGCGCCTGCAGGCTCTTTCCGAGCGCCTGCTCACCCGCCGCGAAGAGCGCGTCAAGCGCGGGCGCAATGCGTCTCCCGCCGAGATTGAGCCCCAGGCCGAAGAGGTCCTGATTGCAGCCCACCAGCGCGCCCAGGCCGATCTCCTGCGCGGTGCCCTGGATCTCGTCCTGTGGCGCAGCCTCGAAGGCCGTTCCCTGTCGGACTTCGGCACCCAGGCGCCCTGCCATGAAGAGTGGGCCAAGGCCGCCGCCGCAGAATTTGACCGTGCCCTCATGGATGGCCTGGCGGTGGACGGCGATCTGATGGTTTGCTGCCTCGTCGAGTGCTCCGGCTGGCCCCGCGAGATGGATCTCGCCCAGGCAGCCCAGCGCCTCGATCCGAGCTGGCGCAGCCGTTTCGCCGTTGTGCTCGCTTCCATGGCGGAAGGCCGGGATGCCTCCGTGCTCGAAGCCGCCAACGATCTCTTGCGTTGTGAATTACCCCTGCGCATCCGCGCGAGCTTGCATGAAGCCCGCGCCACCGCCCTCGAACGGCGTGGCGCATGGGCGCAGGCCTTGGCCGCCCACGAACGCTCTCTGGCTTTGCGGCCAAGCCCGCGGGCGGCTCTGGCCGCGTGGGTGCTCGCCGTCGAGCATGGAGAGGATGCCAGTCGCGAAATGGCCTGGCGCGCGTTGAGCGCAACTTGGCGCGGCAAGACGCCCCTGGGCGCAGCCCGCGAAGGCTACCTCTGGCGCGAATTCTTGGCCCGCCGCGCACTCGCTGACCAAGAACTCAGCGAGAGTTTGCTTCAGGCCTCCGAGGTGGCCCTGTGGAGCGATGAGCCGTTCCTCAGTTACGACGAGCAGGGCGCCTACGCTCCAGAAGAAACCGCGGGAGCAGGTGCATGATAGATAAGGAAGAGGACGCCGGTGGAGAGCGGGTCTTCGAGTGGTTGGTGCCAGAGGGAGGGCAAGCAGAATCCGATGCCGTGCGCGTGATGCAGTTCGTCAAAGCCTTGAGCGCCCATGCCACGGGAAACGGCGATGCGGATCTCGATCTCGCACGGGAGGAGCTCGAGCGCAGCGGTTCGGCCCAGGCCTGCGCCGCATTGGAAGACCTATTGCGCTTGCACCTCGCCTCGCATCTAGGGGGTACGAGCTTTGCGTGGTTTGGCCAGAGCGAGCGCTCAGCTGCCGAAGCCTGGCGCGCCCTCGAAGCTCTGCGCGAAGAAGGTCCGCCCCTGCCCGGGGTGCCCGAACCCGACGAGAGCTCCCTCGCCGTGGCCGCACGGCTGCTCGAAGCGCTCTTCCGCTGGGGCGCGGAACCGGCACAGCTCGAGTTGTGGCGAGCTCGCCTGGAACTTAGCTGCGGCGGCGCGGCCATGGGCGTGGAGGCCTTCCGCGCGCGCCTCGACAAGGTCGAGCCGCTCTCGTCCAGGCTCCACGAGCGCACCCTGCTCCTGGCGGGCCTGGTGGAGTCGCTGTTTGACGCCGGTTCCGCCCGCGAAGCCCAAATTCTGCTTCAGGACCACCAGGCGCTCGTCGCAGGCGACGAGCGCCTGCGCCAACTCGAGGCCTGGGGCCAGGTCATCATGGGCAACCTGGAAGGCGCGCAAGAGACCGCGGCGGGGCTAGAGCCCTGGTCGGCGGTCCTGCCTGAAGCCCTGGTGGACCTGCGTGCGAGTTGGCCCGAGGCCCTGCGCTGGCTGCCTGGCCGCGAGGACTCCACGGGCGCCCTGCGGCGGGGGACACGTGCCCTGCCCGAGAAGCCCACTTCGCGCGGGGACCTGGGCGCGGCGGTGCTGGCCGTCTTCGCCTTCGGTCCCGGGCGCAGCGCCGAGCCCCTACTCGTGGATATCGCTACCGGCTTGCGCCACGGAGTCGAGGGCTGGCTTATCGAAAGGGAAAACGCTTGCGCCGTGCCTTCCTTGCCCGAGCACGAACTGGTGCTCACCGCGCTGCCCTGCATCTCCCACGGCGAGTCCCTGCGAGGTTCCCTCGACCCACGCAGCCTGGCGCGGGCCCTGGTGCCCGTGCTCGACCACGAGCAGGAGGTCGCCGGTTGGCTGCACCTGGAGTGCGAACACCATCTCTTGCCCTCGACCGCGCAGCTCATGCGTTTTGCCGCCGCCTGGCGCCCGGCCGTCCTGCGCCGCGGTCGTTTCGCGCAAATGGCCGCCATGGATCCGGAAACCGCGAGCGTGGTGAGCGAGTGCCGGCCATCGGTCGACGGTTGGAATCGCGTTGACGCCGAAGAGCGTCTGGCCCAGCGCGTCGGCCGGGACGAGCAACCCTTCCTCGCGGAAGTCTTCGAGGCCTTGGTGGAGACCCTCGGCTTGGACAGCGCGCGCCGCCGTTGGTGGGGCTTTCGCATCCAGGGCTCGCAACTGGAATCCGCCGCCAGCGGTGGGGGCCGAGAACGGCCTGAGGTCCCCGAATGGGGCGGAGCGCGGGCCCTGGAACGGGCGCTTGCCACCGGCGGCGTTGTGCAATTCAGCGATGCCGACGAGGGCCTCTGCATGGACAAGAGTGCCCGCTCTGGCGTCGTCTTGCCGATCCTCGCCAGCGGCGAGTGCCTGGGGCTCTTGGCGGTGGAATCGTGCCGCCGCAACGATTTCGTGAGTCACGACTTCAACGCCTACTGCGAGGCGGCCGAGCACTTCGCCCTGGCCCTTGAATTCGCGGCGCTGCGCGCCTGGCACCACCATCAACACGGTCACGACCTCTACTTCGATCCCACGTCCATGGGCTTCGAGGAATTCGCCAGCGAAGTGCGCAGAGCCAGTGCCTCAAAATCGCCGGTGCTCTTGAGCGGTCCCACGGGCAGCGGCAAGACCATCATCGCGCGCTGGATTCAGCGCCTGAAATCCGCGTCCAGCGAGCCCCTGGAGGTTCTGGATGTAGCCGTGGAGGGCGCCCACGGCGGCGCCCCCGAGCGGCTGGCGGCCAAGCTGGCCCAGGGCGGCGACCGCGGTCTCTTGATCGAGGGACTCTCGAGCATGGACCCCGAATCCCAGGGCGTTCTACTGGCTGCCCTCGAAGGCAACCGCGGCAAACGACCTCTCTATGTCACCAGTAACCTCTCCGCCGCCGATGCCACGGAACAGGGTCTCTTGCGTTCGGACCTCGCCGCACGGCTCGACCGCTTGCAACTCCACATACCTTCCCTCGCCGATCGGCGCGAGGAGATTGTGGGCTGGATCGGTTTCCTGTCCCGGCGTTTTGCCCTCGAAGAGGGCTGCAGTGTGCCCAGCTTCACAGACGAGGCTCTGGCCTTGCTCTGGCGTCAGGATTGGGGCACCTCTGTGCGCGATCTCGAGAGCTTCGTGTTCAAGTTGGTGCTCTCCCATGGAGGAGGCGAAATCGATGTCGATGGTGTTCGCGATGTGGCCAAGAGCTACAAGGTTAAGTTGAAGAACAAGATCCCCTCGCGACATCCCCGGCGCTGGGATCTCGTGGCCGCGGTGCGCAGTACCTTCAAGGGCGGCAACAACTTCAACAAATCCCGCGCCGCGCTTTATCTCGGCTGGGACCCCGACACCCTGGTCAGTCGTTTGAACGATGCGGCGATCGACGCAGAGAGCCTGGCCTGCGAACCCCTGGCCTGGCGGCGCTGAATAGAGGAGAGATGGGCCCCTTATGTGGGCCATGCCGTAGGATGGATGGGCGCAATCCCAAGCAGAGCCTGTGATCCCAAGAACTGCCATGCCCTTCAGTTTTCGCTTATTGGCCCGCCCCGTAGAGGCGTTCGGCCCCCAGTCCAGCAGCCGCAGGCTGCTCGCCAGCCTTGTTTTCGCTGTGCTCTTCTCGCTTCCGCTCCAGGCTCAATGGAACCCCTCCGCCGGCCAGTGGGGCAAGCAGGACTCCGTCGATGTGCGCCTGATGACCTGGAATGTGCAGGACGGCTTGTGTTCGACCAACGCCAAGATCGAGGGCCAGAACAACTGGAGCGCCCTGGCGCGTATCGTCGCGGCCTTTGAGCCCGATGTGCTCCTGTTGCAGGAGTGTGGCGACAACTCGGGCAACGGCACCGGCGGCAGCGTTGATTCCGTCTCGACCTTGTCCTCGGTCATGGACCGTTTTGTGAATGGCGGCACCGATAGTTGGAACGGCGGCAGCGTCACGGCCTATGTGGCCAAGTACGCGCCCGGCTATTCGCTGCCGTTTGTCTATGTGACCAGCAACACCGACAACTTCAACCGCAATGTGATTCTGTCCCGCTTTCCCTTTGCGGACCTGAACGGCGACGGCAAGACCACCTTGAGCGACATCCCGAACATCAATTCCGATGCCTACGCGCCGGGCGGTGACGGCGGACTGCGCGGTGTGCAGTTCGTCGAGATCGACCTGCCGAATGGCACCTACCTTGGCGATTTGGTGGTGGCCAACGCGCACCTGAAAGCCGGCAGCCAGTCGAGTAGCCATGACCAACGCATCGAGGCCGCCCAAAATGTGGCCTATTTCATCGACTACGGCCTGAACGGCGCGGGCACCGGCTCGCCCGATCCAGCCGGACGCATTTCGGACAACCCCCAGATGACTTCGATCCTGCCCGCCGATACGCCGGTGATCCTGGGCGGCGACTGGAACGAGGACGAGTCCTCCAACGGCACCAAGGGCCCCGCCGAGTGGTTGGCCCGGGCCGAGCTGACCGGCGGTAGCGACGGCACCGATCGCGACCGTTCTGACATGGCTCTCGACAACGCGCAGGACGCCTTCAATGGCAGCGTGGCCACCCTCGGCTCGGTCAAGTTCGACTATTTCGCCTGGCAGGACAGCATCTGCAGCCCGCGGCTGCAATTCGTCTTCAGCAGCAACGCGGTGCCCGGCAGTCTGCTGCCGCCCGCGGTGGCGGGCTTTCCGAATCCCGCGGCGACCACGACCGTCGCCTCGGACCATCGGCCGGTGATTGTGGATTTCATCCTGCCCGTGGGCTGTCCGCAGACCTCGACCTATTGCGTCCTGTCTCCGAATTCCTTCGGTAGCGGCGCGATCCTCTTGTGGACAGGATCGCAGAGCGTGGCGCAGAACAACTTCAGCATCGGCGTGCAGAGCTCCGCGCCGAGCCAGTTCGGCATCTTCTACTACGGCTCGACCCAGGTGCAGGTGCCCTTCGGCGATGGCTTCCGTTGTGTCGGCGGCGGTGCCTCGGGCACCTTTCGTTTCAGCCCGGCGCAACAGAGTGACATCTTTGGCGACCTCAGCCGTTTCGTCGACATGACCCAGTCACCCGCGGGCGCAGGGGCCGGCCAGATCCACGCCGGGTCCACCTGGAACTTTCAGTATTGGTACCGCGATCCAGCGGCGGGGGGGACGGGCTTCAACCTCTCCAATGGCCTCTCCGTTCCGTTCTGTCCGTGACGCCGGGCCGTGCGCGCTGGGCCATTCTGGTTGCCTTTGCGCTGATTCTCTTGGCGGCTATCGAGGTCGCCCGCCAGCCGCCCCTGTGGCAGCGCCCGTCGCTGCTCGTGTCCTGGCTCGTCGTGGCCGGTCTCGCCTGGGGCGCGGCCTTGGGGCTCGCGCGCCGGGAGCTCGTGAGTTTCAAGTTGGTGGTCTTGGGGGCGCTGGTCTTGCGGATCGTGGCCTTGAGTTCCTTCCCGGACCTCTCCGACGACATCTATCGCTACGCCTGGGAGGGCGCGCGGGTGCTCGAAGGCACGAGTCCTTACGCCGCCGCTCCCGCTGCGCCTGAACTGGCCGCGGCGCGAGCGCTCGCGCCAGATTTGTACGCCAAGGTCAACCATCCCGAGATCAGCGCCGCCTACCCGCCCCTGACTCAGTTCGCCTTGGCCGCCGTGGTGGGCTTGGCGCGCTCTTTAGAGCTCGACGCGATCATGCTCCTGCGCGCCTTCTTCGCCTGCGTCGATCTCTGCGTCCTGTGGCCCTTGGCGTTGCTCCTGCGCCAGAGGCGCTTGCCCCTGGGCCTGGCCCTTGGGTGGGGTTGGTGTCCCCTGGTGACCCTCGAGTTCGCGGGCTCGGGGCACTTCGACAGTTTGGGGATCCTGTGCTTGATGGCAGCCCTGGCCCTCTTTGCGCCGGCCGCCGGAAGCTGGCGCGCGGGGCTTGCCACGCTGTTCCTCGCCGGAGCCGTGGTGGTCAAGTTTCTACCCCTCTGCGCCTTGCCTTTTGTGGCCCGTGGCAGGCTGCGGCGAGTGCCCTTGGTGTTGGGGCTTTGTGCCTTGAGCTTCGTGCCCTTCCTGCTCATGGGCGGCGGAGGTTTTTTCAGCGGGCTGGGCGAGTACGGACTGCGTTGGGAGAGCGGCAGCCTGGTGCAGCGACATCTCGAACCCGTGGTGGAGTTGCTGTTTGAGCGCGACGGCAGTTGGCTCGATTCGCGGCTGGTGACCCGCGGTCTTCTCGGCTGTGCCTGGCTGGTCGCGGGCGCTTGGGCCTGGCGCCGGGGTTTCGACAGCGTGCGCGCCACAGGTTTCCTGTTGGGCGCCTTTCTGATCCTGAGCCCCACCCTGCATCCCTGGTATGTGACCTGGATCGTGCCCTTCATCGCCTTGTGCCCGCGGCTCAGTTGGGTTTGGCTGGTCTGTGCCATGCCCACGGCTTACCTCTCTCTCGCGGCCTGGAAGACCGCGGGGGTGTGGCAGGTCTCGCCCTTGAGCGCCGCCTTGATCGGCCTGCCCTTCGCCGCTCTGCTCTGCTTTGAAAGGGTCCGCGCCCGGACTCATCCCCGCGCTTCATGAAGCTCTCCGACTTTCAGTACGATCTGCCCGCGGAACTCATCGCCCAGCACCCCGCGCCCGAGCGCGAGGCTGCGCGCCTGTTGAGTTTCGATTCGAAGAGCGGTCGCCGCCAGGACAGCCACATCTTTGCTCTGGCCGACCTACTCGTTCCCGGCGACCTGCTCGTGTTCAATGACACCCGCGTGCTGCCGGCGCGTCTCGTAGGCCGGCGTTCGAGGGGCGGCCGCGTCGAGTTTCTGTTCATCGAGCCCACAGCCGCTGGCCGCTGGACGGCTCTCGTCAAGCCCGCCAAGAAGCTCAAACCCCACGAGGTCATCACCTGTGCCGAGGGCGCTCTCGAGGTGACCCTGGAAGAGCGTCCCTTGGACGAAGCTGGCCGGCCCCTGCCCGTATGGGAGGTTTCCCTCGGCTCCCGTGACCAGCCCGACCTCGAGACTCGTGCCTTGCTCGAAGCTCACGGCCAGATGCCCCTGCCGCCCTACATCGAGCGCGCCGATCCCACAGCGCTCATCCAGGCCGAGGACCGCGAACGCTACCAGACGGTCTTTGCAGCGGTGCCTGGCGCCGTGGCGGCGCCCACAGCGGGCCTGCACTTCAGCCCGGCCCTCCTCGACCGGCTCGCTCAGCGCGGCATCGAGCGCACCTCCGTCACCTTGCATGTGGGCCCGGGCACTTTTCGCCCGGTGACCGTTGAGAACATCATCGACCACCAGATGCACTCCGAGCGATTTCATCTCGGCGCCCGCGCCGTGGCCGACATCGCCGCTTGTCGTCGACGCAAGGGTCGCGTGGTTGCGGTGGGCACGACGACGGTGCGCGTGCTCGAATCCTGCGCCGCGCCCGACGGCAGTCTGACTCCCCAAAGTTCATCCACCAGCATCTTCATCACCCCCGGCTACAAATTCCGAGCCGTGGATGGCCTCTTGACCAACTTCCATCTCCCCGGCAGCACCCTCCTGATGCTCGTCGCCGCCTTCATCGGCCGTGACCCGATCCTCGACCTCTACCGCCACGCCATCGCCGAACGCTATCGCTTTTTCAGCTACGGCGATGCTCAGTTATTGTTGTAGCCCGGTAGCGGAGCGGTTCGTTTGACGAGCATGGGGAGCTTGGGCTCCTGCTTCGTCGCCATCACAGAGGCTTCCGCTACAGAGTGAGGGACCGAATTCGTTCGATGGCTGGCCGGCGTTCACCGCCGGGGCCATGGGGGTCGAGTCGGTACACACCGCGACGCAGTTCTCGCATCGGGTGCAGTGCCCGTTCGACAAAGTCAGGGCGGGTTTGGTGCCGTAGAGCTTCTCCACCGGATGGACCGATGCAGTCCTCCTTGGAGTCCGTCAGCCTGCTAGCGCCCCCCACGCAAGCCTGCTCGTAAGCGGCGGGCGGCGGCGGGGGGGTCGGGGCTCGCGAGGAGTGCGGAGCCCACGGCGGCGCGGCGGCAGGCTCCGAGTTCCATCGCGTTTTCGACGCGAATACCGCCGATGGGAAAGAGGGGCAGGCACGCACCTTCGCTGGCGATCCAGGCCGCCTCGGGGCCCAGACCCTGCGAGTAGCCCTTGGTGCGCGAGGGAAAGACCGGGCCGAAGCCCAGGTAGTCCACGGGCTCCTCGGTGGCGCGCAGCACTTGGGCGAGGTCGTGGGTCGAAAGACCGATGAGGGGGTCGGGCCCGAGCAGGGCGCGGGCCTCGGCCGGCGGCAGGTCGCTCATGCCCAGATGCACGCCGGCGCAGCCCTCGTGCTTGAGAGCCAGGGCCACATCGACGCGGTCGTTGCAAAGCACCGGGGGCGCGTCGGGGTGGCTTTTGAGAAGATCGAGGACGGCGCGGGTCCAGTCGAAGGTGGCACGGGCTTCGGCGGCGGGATCGCTGGCGATGGTGGCGCTTGCGGCCTTGGCTGGCGCCTTGGGCCGCACCTCGATGATGTCCACCTCGGAAAGGAGCATTTCGAGAAGCGCAAGGGGTTCGCGCTCACAAGCGAGCTCGGGGGTAAACACCAGGAAGAGTTCCGCGTCTTGCAAGCAGGCGCGGAGTTCAGCGGGGTCGTGGGCGCTCAACAGCAACTGCCGCCGCTGCCCGGCGCGTGGTCTGGGCGCTGGGCGCCGGCCTTGGTCTCCTTGGGATCGCGCCTTGTGGGCGCGCAGCAGGAGCGGGGCTGGGCGTCGTCGGCGGATACGGCAGTGAGGGGCGGGACCGGGTGGATTTGGGCTGCGTAGGGCTCGCGGCCCAGGCGCTCAAAGGTGTGCCTCGAAACCGCCGTGCGTTCGCCGCGCTTGAGAACCTGGCCCGACTCGTCGCGGACTTCCTGCCAAGGGCCCTTGTAGATCAGCGCGTCAAGCTGGTCGAGGTGCTCGCCCGAGCTATCCTTCCAGGCGCAGACTGTCATGGAACGGAACTCGACGGACTGCACCACGGCCCAGGGCTCGCTGGCGAGTTCGACGATCTTGATGCCATGCAGGCCTGCCTCGGCGAAGGCTTCGAGGAAACGGTCTTCACGCATGGCGCCGGAGATGCAGCCGCTCCACAATTCGGGATCGTTCTGCATCTCGAGGGGCACGTCCTCGTCGCTGACGATGTCGCTGATGGCGCAGCGCCCGCCAGGCTTGAGCACACGATGGATCTCGGCGAACATGCGCCCCTTTTCGTTCGAGTCCACGAGATTGAGCACGCAGTTGGAGAGCACCAGGTCGATGGAATTGTCGGCCACCAGGGGCTCTTCGCGGCGTAGGCGCTGCTCTTCTGCGCGCAGGGCTTCGAGGTCGGCGCTGGAGCAGATCGGATGCTCCGCCAACCAGAGGTCCAGGCGGTCGCGGTCCAAGGCCAGGTCCTGGATCAGGCCGTGGCGGAATTCGGTGTTGACCCAGCCGATGCGCGCACCGATGGGCTCGCGGTGTGCGCGGGACAAGGCCAGCATTTCTTGCGTGGTGTCGATGCCGATCACGCGACCCTCGGCGCCCACGAGTTGGCTGGCCATGAAACAGATCTTGCCCGCCCCCGAACCGAGGTCGAGCACGACTTCGCCCGGGCGTACGAAACGGCTCGGATCGCCGCAGCCGTAGTCGCGCTCGATGATTTCCGGCGGCAGGACCTCGAGCAGACTGGCATCGTAGTCCACCGGGCAACAGAGTTCCGGTACTTGACTCCGGGCCCCCTCGCCGTAGCGACTGCGCACGGAATCGAGGACATCGAGGGATTCATTTTGGGAGGGAGTCATGGCTGCGGTGGAAATGGTGAGGCGACGGGCGTTCCTGGGCCCAGGCAGAGCATATCTTCGTCCTCCGCACGACGCTGCAAAAGCCGTACGAGAGCCATCCAGGAATGCCCCCCCCCCGAATCCGGCGAGTACACTATTATTGAATGGGTACTGCGCGCCTTGGAGCGCGTGCCGCGCTCGTCGCCACCCTTTCCCGAAGATTTCCCCCAATGTTGATGCTCTCCAACCGTGGCCCGGCCCTGGCCACAGCCCTGCTTGTCTGCTCCGGATCTGCCCTGGCCCAACAGTTTCAGTACCAGAGCGGAGCCCTGCCCGGTACGCCGCGTTGGACCGAGGGCGTGGAGGCTGCCGATGTCGACAACGATGGCGATATCGACATCTTCTTCGGCGAGGGCGAGGGCTTCACCGGGCCCGGCACCAAGCGCCAGAGCGTGCTCTTGATCAACCGCCTGATCGAAACCGGAAGCATGTCCTTCGCCGATGAGAGTGTCGCGCGCCTGGGCACTCACCTTTCGAATGCCAAGGGCGTGGCTACCGGTGATGTCGACGGCGATGGCTACACCGATGCGCTCTTCGCCAACGCTTTCCTGAACGAGACACCGTTCCTCTACATCAATCGCGGCGCGGCGAGTCCGGGCTTTTTTGATGAGGAGAGTGCGACCCGTGGACTGACGACGATTCTGAGTTCCGCTGGCGCGCAATTCGGCGACCTCGACGACGACGGCGATCTCGATTTGGTCATCTGCCATGTGGGCTCGAGCTTTCTCGGCGGGTCGGGTAGCCAGGCCAAGCTCTACCTGAACAACGGCGCCGGCCAGTTCACCGAACAAACCGGCGCGAGTTGGAATCCCGCCACCAAGCGCGCCCAGATGGATGTGCAGCTTGTGGATGTGGATGGCGACTGGGACCTGGATTTTGTGGGCTACTGTCGGGGCAGCAACGGTGGTGGCAACCACTATCTCATGCTCAATGACGGCTCCGCGGGCTTCACCAATGCCTCCACGCTCCTGCCCAATGGCAGCACCAGTTGCTACGAAGCCGAAGTGGGCGACCTCGACGGCGATGGCGACATCGACACCTTCATGGTCTCGCTTTCGGGGTTCAGCGAAGGTCCGGTGCGCAACAACTTTGCCGATAGCGGCGGGACCAACCTGACTTTCACAGCGCTCTCGCCCTTGAGCGTGGCCCAGGATGACAATGAGATCGCTCTCTGCGATTACGACAATGATGGCGACCTCGATGCCTTTGTGGGCTCCTTGGGCAGCAAGGAGCGCATCTGGCGCAACGACGGCGGGCTGTCGTTCACCGGCGCCCACGGTTCGATTCAGACGGTTTCAGATTCCACCCTGGACTGCACCTTTGCCGACCTGGACAACGATGGCGACTATGACTTCATCACCGCCCAAGGCGAGTCCAACGCAGCCCAGTGGGCTAACAAGCTCTACCTGAACACCGGCGGCGCCGACACCCTCGCGCCCGAAATCATGGCTCTCAACTTGCCTGACGGCATCGACAGCACCCTCGGCCCTTGGCTGGCCCACGGCAAGATCCAGGATCAGGTCATCGATGACGGCGTCAACTGGTGCAGCGCCGAGGCCTTCTTCGTGGTCAACCAGGCTCCCACCCAGCCTCAAGTCTCGATCCTGGGCGGCAGCTTCAGCCCTGCCAACCTGGTCGTGGCCGCGGGCACCCGCGTGACCTGGCAGAACAACTCTGGCGCCACGCGCTCGGTGACTAGCAGCAGCGCGCCCTGGACCTACGACTCGGGCGCCATGGCAAACGGCCAGAGTTTCGAGCACTCCTTCGTGCGACCTGGAACCTACAACTACACCAGCTCGCCCGGCGGTTTTTCCGGCAGCGTGACGGTCACCGGCAGCGCCGACTCGGTCGTGGGTAGCCACTCGGGCAGCGGGCTGTACCGCTTTGCCCTTTCGGGCAACGCCGCGGCCCAAGCGACCGAAGTGCACTTTGAACTGGTCTTCAGCGACTGGGCAGGCAATCTGCGCGTCACCGACGGCCACATGATCACCAAGGGTGCCAGCGTGGGTTCGGCCTTCTGCTTTGGCGATAGCTCGGGCACGGCCTGTCCCTGCAACAACGGTGGTTCTCCTGGCCACGGTTGTTCCAACAGCAACAGCGCGGCTGGAGTCCTCTTATCCGCCGAAGGCCAGGCCAGCGTGGCCAGCGATAGCGTGATCCTCTCCGTGGCCGATTCGGTTCCGGGCCAACCGGGCCTCTTTTTCCAGGGCGACAACGCCGTGGCCGCTGGCAGCGGGGTGACCTTTGGCGACGGCCTGCGCTGCGCCGGAGGCAATGTCTTCCGACTGCAAATCCGCATGGCCGATGGCGCCGGTAGCGCCGCAACCACGGTCAACATCTCGTCAGCGGGAGGCGTGAGCGCTGGCGCCACCAAGCGCTATCAGTGGTGGTACCGCGATCCGGTTTTCAGTCCCTGCTTGAATGGCTTCAACCTCTCCAACGGGGTCGAAATCAGCTGGAACTGAGCTGCGCAGCGCTTGGGGGTCGCTCGTTGAGGGTGGCGGGGTTACCTTGCCGCGATGAATACCGCGACCTACGATGGCGTTGACGGCTTCCCGAGCGAGGGCTCCCGCCGGGCGCCTCCTCAATGGAGGGCGATCTGATGCTCGGCCTGCTCCTGTCGCTGGTCGCTGGCCCTGAAGGTGGCGCGCAGTTTGTAGCCCGCGAACTCGAGGTGGGCGGCGAGATCGTGGTCACGCGCTGTGGCAGCCCGGCCAAGGATTTTATCCTGGAGGTCAACGGGGGCGGTTTGGTGGCCGAGGATTTTGACGGCGATGGTCACCTCGACTTGGTGGTGGTGGACGGCTCCGACATGGAGGGCGCCCGGGCGGGCCGGGCCGGGCGGCCCACGCGCTTGTTCCTGGGCGACGGCGCCGGGGGCTTCGCCGCGGCGGGCAAGGCCTGGGCCATGAGCGGTGGCCGCTGGGCCATGGCGGGCTGCGCCGGCGATCTGAATGGCGACGGTTTTCCCGATCTGTTCCTGACCGAGTGGGGACGCAACCGCTTGTACCTGAATGACGGCGGCCGGGGCTTTGTCGATGCCAGCCTTGGAGTGCTGGGCGCGGACGGCGAATTGAAACCCTCGGGCCTCGACGGCGAGCGCTGGAGCACCAGCGCCTGCCTGTTCGACTACGACGGCGACGGCCACCTCGACATCGCCGTGGTGAACTACCTCGGCTTTCACCTCGACGAATTGCGCGGGCCCGGCGGCGGCTGCACCTGGAAAGGCTTTGATGTCATGTGCGGTCCCGAAGGCATGATTCCCGTCCACGATCAAATCCTGCGCGGAGCGGGCGACGGCACCTTTCGTGATGTCAGCATCGAGATCGGCTTTCACCCCGAAGCCGCTTGTTTCGGCCTGGGAGTGGTGAGCCTGGATTACGATGGGGACGGCGACAGCGATCTGTATATCTCCAACGATTCCATGCCCAACCACCTCTGGGAAAACACCGGTGACGGTCATTTCAAGGAGGTGGGCATGCGCCGCGGCGTGAGTCACGATGCTAACGGCAAGGAACAGGCCGGCATGGGTATCGCCTGCGCCGATGTGGACGGTGACGGCCGCGAGGACCTGTTCGTGACCAACTTCTCCGGCGAGCGCAATGCCTTCTACCGCTCGTCGCGGGCCACGGGTTTTCGCGAGCGCGCCGATGTGTCGCGGCTCGGAGGTGTGAGCATCGGGCGTCTGGGTTGGGGCACGGCCCTGGCTGACTTCGACCTCGACGGCGACCTCGATTTGGTGGTGGCCAATGGCCATGTCTACCCCCAAGCCGACCGTGCCGGCACCGATACGAGCTATGCCCAGGAGGATCAGTTCTTTCGCAACGATGGCACGGGCAGGTTCACCGAGGAGCCCTTGAGCGGCCATGGTGCCGGGGTTTCGCGGGCTCTCCTGGCGGCCGACTGGGACGAGGACGGCGACCTCGATCTGGCCCTGATCCAACTCGACGGCGCGGTCTTGATGCTCGAAAACCAGGCCCCCCACGGACCGCAAAATCATTGGCTAGAGGTGCGCCTCAAGGGCCGCGGTGGCAATCGCTTCGGCGTGGGCGCCCGAGTTGCCCTGGAATCTCCAGGTGGCGCACAGTTCGCCGAGATGCGCACCAGCGCGGGTTATCAGGCGGGTTGCGCGGCTTGGTTGCACTTTGGCTTGGGCACCCTGGAGGAGTTGCAGGCTCTGGTCGTGCGCTGGCCTTCGGGGCGCGTGCAGCGCATTGAAGCTCCTGCCCTCGACCAGCGCCTGGTGATCTGGGAGGCCGGGGAATGAGGCGTGTCAACTTCTTGGCGGCGTTCCTGCTCGCCGCTACCGCCTCAAGCGGGCAAGCCCTTCAGCCCGCTCAAGCCGACGAGACCGAGGCCTTGCCGCCCTCGGTCCTCGAACGGCAGCCCACAGAGTGGCCAGCCAGTCAACCGGGTGCCTGGCGCGACTGGAAGGCCGAGGATCAGCCGCCGCCGGAGTTGGCTGCGTTGGTGCAGCAGGTGGTCGCCGCCAGCGGCGCGGGCGACTTGCCGCGGGCCCTCGAAGTGCTTTTCGTGCTCCTCGAAGCAGCGCCCGACTACCCCAGCGCCTTGCACCAGGCGGGCATCATCTATTTTCGCCTGCGCCGCTACGGCGACGCGGCGGTGGCCTTGGAGCGCTACCTCGCCGTGGTGCCCGGGCGCGTCGTGGACACCCGGGCCCTGGGGCATTGCTACTACACCCTGGGTGACTATGAAAAAGCTCTCGCACACTACGCCCTCGTGTTGGCACAGCGCCCCGAAAGCGTCGAGGCCTTGCGTGGCAAGGGCCTGGCGGAGATGCGCTTGGGTCAGACGAGCGCGGCTCTCACCACCCTGGCGCGGGTGCTCAAGCTCGATCCCAGACACGCCAATGCCCAGACCTGGATAGCCCAGATCCTGTTCGATGAGGAGCGCGCGCCTGAGGCCTTGAAGGCCGCCCAGCGCGGGCGCGACCTCGATCCTTTCGAGCCGCGGGCCTGGTTTCTGCTGAGCCAGATCCACTACGACCTGGGCCAGAACGAAGAGGGCGATGGGGCTCGCAAACGATTCGATGAACTCTCTCTCATCGCCCAGGAGCTGCGCGCCGCCGAAGCCCGGCTCCTGTACGACCCGCGGCAGCCTGCGGTCTACGCCGAGCTGGTCGCCTTGAATCGCCGCGCCGGAAATGGCGTGCGCGCACGCCATTGGATGGTGCGTTGGATTCAGACGGCACCCCAGGATGTGGACTTGCGCTTACAAGCCCTGGACCTGGCGCTCTGGATGGGGGACGATCCGGGAGCCGCGGCCTGCGCCGAGGCCCTCTGGACCCTGGCGGGAGATTCCCTCGCCGTCTGGCAACGCCTGGCGCGTTACCACGCAGGGCGCCGCGATCGCATCAAGCAGGTCGCCGCGGAAGAACAGGTCGCACGGCTCAAGGCCCAACGCTGAGCTGCGCAGCACCTCGGGCTGCAAGGGCGCAACGCCCGGGACTCTCGAAAGAGGGCCACGGGCGCTGCAAAGGGATCCGCAGGGGTGAGCCGCGGCTGCAACCCAAGAGTCAGGGGTCGCGGGGTTTGACGAGGGCGCGCCACGGTGAATGGATGCCAATCCGGCACGCGCTCGACGGGTCTCAGTGAATCTTCAGGCGGACTCCTTGCCGCGCTGGTTGCGCTTGCCGGGGCGTCCGCCCTTGGCGCGGCGCTCGTTCAGTTCGGTCTGGAAGCTCTCCCAGTCGGCTTTCGAGAAGAGCCGCACCGCGCCTCCGCACTCGACGCAGTAGCTGTTGTCGAGGCTCATCAGGTAGCTGACGTACTTGTTGCAGTCCGCGCAGAACTTGTGGTCTGAATAGAAGCTTCTGTCGGGATTTTCCATGGTGTTGTTCCTTGAGTGGTGCTCTTGAGGTGGATGGCTCGGCTCGCCAACGAGGCACCCCAGAGCAAGGGCAGTGCCATGTGCCGCGAGCCCCTTGGCGAATACTCCCAAGTCCTGTGGCGGCAGGAACTTAGGATATTGCAATAGCCTGCAAGCGATGTTTGCGAGGCCGAGCCAAGTGTTGCTGATTCTCGACACTTGGCTCGGGCCGAGGGCCCCCTGGAGCTTCCTGGGGCAATGAGCGTTCCTAGAGGTGCGGATGTTGTCAGTATGCCATGCCATCGCAAAGGCTTGTGACACAGTGGGTTAGGGGTAAGCCTCCCACCTGGCTAGCCTTCTGTGTTGCGACACTTGGACACTAGGCGGGGCTGTCGAAAGTTCTCGACACCGAGCCCAAACGGCTCGTGGGTCCTCAGGATCCCGCCAGATCCCGCTCCAGAGCTGCCCGCGCCTCGGGGTCGGTTTCGCGGGCATGAGCCCGCTCCACCAGGAGCCGAGTGCCTGCGCCGGCATAGCTCCGGCACAGGGCCCAGGCCGCAGCCTCGCGCACCACCGGCGACCCGTCCTCCAGGGCGCGCTCCAAAAGTGGCTGGGCAGCATCGGCGGGCTGGTTGCCATAAAACAGGGCGGCATTGCGCGCCAGGCCCTCGCGCCGCGGACGCTGCAAGGGCGAGCCGCGAAGCTCAGCTTTGGGATTGTACTCCGGCGCCAGCCAGCTCTCGACGAGGCCCGTGCTGTCCGCCAGAGCGGACGGCTTTCCGAAGCGCTCGCTGAGGTCTGGTGCGTGGGCGCCGTGGGGGCAGACTTCCGAGCACACATCGCAGCCGAAGACCCAGGGCCCCAGGTCCGACCGCAGGTCGGGATCCACCGGGCCCCGGTGCTCGATGGTCAAATAGCTGATGCAGCGCCGGGCGTCGAGCACCCCGGGCTCTAGGAGGGCTTCGGTGGGGCAGGCGTCGATGCAGGCCCGGCAGGTGCCGCAGCTGCCTGGCGCGGGACCGCCGGTAGGTTCGAGCTCTTCCCCCAGGAGCAATTCGCCCAGGAAGAACCAAGGGCCCAGGGTGGGGGCCAGGAGGTTGGCGGCCTTGGATTCGAAGCCCAGGCCGGCCACCTGGGCGTGGGAGCGCTCGAGTAGGGGGCCCGCGTCGACGATTTGCCTCCAAGGCCCGGCGAAGCCCTCGGCCTCGAGGCGCCGGGCGAGCTTCTTCAGGCGCTTGCCCAGGAGGTTGTGGTAGTCGCGCCCCCCGGCGTAGCGGGCCACCCGGGCCGGGCCGGCTTGGGTTTCGAGGTCCACCTGGGGCCGCGAGTGCCCCAGGCCCACCACCAGCAGGCTGCGGCCGCCGGAGAGCACCTTCTGGGGGTCGACGATGCGTTCCCTGAAGGCCTCCAGGTAGGCCATGGAGCCGTGATGGCCCTTCCCAAGCCACTCTTCAAAGCGGCTGGCGGCTGGCGGAGGTGTCAGGGGGGCCACGCCCACGAGGTCAAAACCCAGTTCAGTGGCGATTTCCAGGGCCAGGTCGCGCCTATTCATGGTCGGGGGGGCGTGGGATACCCCGGGAGGGCTCCGAACAGGGTGGGGCCCCAATCGCTCATCGGGGCAGGGTTATCGATCATCGGGGCAGGGTCATCGTTCATCGGGGCAGGCTTGGCGAGAGGCGGGCTTGACGAATGCGGGGCTTTCCGGGTTCCAGGAAAAGCCCAAATCGACTAAGGTTGTCCACAGCAAGGAATTGCGGGATTTGGAGTTACTTTGCTCGGGTCTATCTGTCCCTATTGTGAAACCCAAAGCGTAACCAGTACCCCCTTGCCCTCATAGAACCAGAAATGAAGTCCCCTACCCGCTCCCAGCCGTCTAACGGCATGGGTGGCCCAGGGATGCTGCCCAGCGCCTGATCTCTCCGGCTCTCTTGCTTCCCACAGTCCCCCGTCCTGCCCACCCAGCGCCAAACGCCTCTTGATGCACCTGACCGATCCCTACGGCGCCGGAGTGGCTCTCGACACAGCGGAAGCTGCGGCGCGCCTGGCGGAGCGCCTGGCCGAACACAGGGGTGAGATCGGAGCACGCGAGCTGAAACGCATGCAGGACCTGCTGGCCGAGACCGAGCGGACTCCGGAGAACCTGCGCGACGCCCTTTCGACACGGCTGATGGAGGTCTTCAAGCACGACCGCAGCCGGGCCTGCTTTGGCCTCCTGTACGAGCTGAACGGCGACCACCTGCTGGTGCAAGTCGCCGGGCGACTGCGCCGCTACTCGAGCAAGGCCGATGCGCGCGATGTGCTGCAAGAAGTCTTCTTCAATATCTACCGCTACCCGCACCGTTTCGACTCGACCCGTGAAGATGCCTTCCGCGTCTGGTCGGCGATGATCGTGCGCAACACGGTCTTGAAACACCTGCGCTGCAACAATCGCGGCGGCCGTGCCGAGGTTGCCTTCGAGGATATCCCCGAGCAGCCCGAGCCCAGAGATTCGAGCCCCCTCAGCGGCGCCATCGAGGCCGAGAGCCGTGTCGAGTGTGGCCGCGTCTACCTGACCTACCTTCAGCTCTACTTGAAGTTCTACTCCATGCTCTCCGACCGCGAGCGCCGTGCGCTCTATCTCGTCGAAGTTGAGGAGTACAGCTACCGCGCTGCGGCGGCGGAACTCGAGATCAAGCTGGAGAATCTCAAGATGGTGATCTTCCGCGCACGGCGCAAGATCCACCGCTCCATGCGCCGTGTGTTCGATGGTCTTGCCCCGGACTGCCGACCTGCGCGCGACCCCCGGAGCTTCAAGAAGGATGTGGCTGCCCGTGGCGACCTCTCGCCCGGCCGCACACTTCAAACCCACTCCCAGGAGATTGCACTCCGCGGGACTGAGACCGATCTGGTCGAGGAGGGGAACTGATGGATATGGCCAACTGGCTCGTTGAACCCGAGTCGCATTCGAACTTTCAGAAGGACCTCTCGTGCATGCTCGACGGCGAGCTCGACGAGAAGCGCGCCGCGCGCGCAATGCTGCACATCGAGGAGTGCGAGGGCTGCCGCGGTTTCTTCGGCGCTCTGCGAAGCCAGGTGGATCTGCACCGCGATACTGTGGATCCCAACCGGCTTTTCGCTCGGGTGGCCATGATCACCGGCGGCGGACCCTTCTACAACGGGCTCGTGCCCGACTCCCTGGAGGCGGAAGCCGAGGCCATCGACCTCGTTCATCGCCTCGCCACGGTCTTCTATCAACTCGGCAAGGCCTATGTCCTGGCAGCCATCGATCCTGGCTTCCGCATGCGCATCTTCGAGAAGCCCGTGCCCCTGATGCAAACCAAGAACACCGGCCGCGGATTCGTCGACGGCGTGATGTTGAACGGCAAGGGGCGCGCTGGCGGCGTCGACTGGCAGCACGCGCGTCACATGCTCAACGGGCGCCTCGAGCGCATCGAGAGCCCCCTCGAAAAGGGCCGCCGCTTGCTCGACGAGGCCATTTCCGCCGATCCCGAGCACGAAGAGGCACGACTCTATCGGGCCTTCCTGCAGGCCCACGAGGGCCGCACCCTTGACGCTGCCGACGAGTACCGTCGAATCTTCAACTCGGCCGTCAACGAGGCCAACCGCGGCCACGCCGCCATGCAGCTCGGCCGCCTCTATGTGAACCAGAAGAGTTACCGCCGTGCCCTGGTTTGCTACCGCTGGGTGACGATTTCGGGCCTGGCGGACTCGGACGACCGGTTCTTTGGAGCGCGTTTCAACCTGGGCAAGACCTACGCCATGTTGGGTCAGGTGAACCGCTCGCTGGATGCGTTTGAAACCCTGCTCGAGCGCCATCCCAAGCGAATCGCCGAAGTGGCTGAGTACTTCGCGAAGGCGCCGCTACTGCAACAGGCCATCGAGTCGGTTCCGGGATTCGCGGAGCAACTTTTGGAAAGATGTTCGACACTGTTCACTGCCGGGAGCAGTCAAGGGGGAGGCGATTCTTTCGGAGGCGAGACCTTCGGAGGCGATTCTTTCGGAGGCGATGCATGAGGAACTCAATCATGAAAGACACGACCACACACGAACGCTCGACGCTTACAGCTCTGGGCCTCGCCTGCGCTGGCGCTGCCCTTTGTTTCGTGGCGGCCATGGGCACTCTCATTGGAAACGCCGATGCTGGCGGGACCAACGATCGCAGTGGCTCTAATGGCGACAACGACTGGGCTACTGACGATGAGGTCATCGGCAGTCTGCCGTCCATGGGCGATCCTTCTCGGGACACGCTTCTCTTGGGCTTGCTGCTCGAAGAGCCGCCGTCCTTCTACATACAAGGTCCGGGTCCCGAGCTTTTGCGCAGCATCTTCTCGGCTGAAGCCAGCGCCTTTTCCGAGCACAGCTACACCACCTACGAGTTCGTCCCCACCAGCCGGGCTGGCATGGGCGACTTGCGCATCACCTTTCACGGCGATGTAGGGGTGGCTTTTGACACCTCGCTGCTTTCTGTGGAAGGCGTCGAGTTCGGCTTGGCCCTGGGAATGAGCAGCACGGTCTTCGGTGCGGGCATTGTCTGCAACGAGCGCGTTCACTCCACAACTCAGATGCAGTCCGGTGATGGCTTCGCTCTACCCTTTTCGGGGCTCATGGCCCTCGGCCTCCTCCATCGGGTTCAGGTTTTCACCGCTGACGGTAAGGGCTCGCGCACGGCCCTCGAGGTCGAGCAACACGGCAGCATGATCTCCCTCGCCCAAGATGTGACCCGCTCCGGGCGTTAGGACCTGACCAGCCAAGAGGCTCCTCCGGGGGCCTTCCAAGGCCGCGGCCCCGAAACGGGACGCGGCCTTTCCTTGTTCTGGGCGCCTCCGGGGAGGGGGTCTCAGGCTCTCGCCGTCCCCGGTCGATGGGAGCCTAGATGCGTATCTCCCTGTGCATGATTGTGCGTGACGAGGCCGACACCCTCGCCCGTTGCTTGGAGCCCCTGCAGGGCGTGGTGGACGAGTTGTGCATCGTGGACACGGGCTCGACCGACGGCACCCTCGCCCTTGCTCGCGAGCTAGGTGCGCGGGCGACGAGTTTCGAATGGTGCGATGATTTTTCCGCCGCGCGCAACGCTTGCCTGAAGATCGCCAGCGGCGATTGGGTGCTCGTGCTCGACGCCGACGAGTTTCTGATCCCGGACGGCGCGCGCGCGGCCCTCCTGGAATTCGCCCAGGCCCATCCCGCCGCCATTGGCCGGGTGCGCATCAAGAACATCGAGGTGGCCGGCGGCAGCGCGGGCAGCAGCACGCACATCTCGCGCTTCTTCCCGCGCTGCGACGAGTTGCGTTTCGCGGGTCGCGTGCACGAGCAACTGGTCCACTCCGCCGCGGAGCCCGAGCGTCTGGACACCGGCGTGGCGGCCCTGCACCACGGCTACACCCACGAGGCTCTGGTCTCACGGCGCAAGCTCGAGCGCAATCGCGCCCTGGTGACTCGCGCCCTGGAAGAGGCGCCCCTGGATGCTTACCTCTGGTACCAGCTCGGGCGCACCGAGTTCGTGGCCGAGGATCACACTGCGGCCTGGCAGGCTCTTTTCCGTTCGATTGAATTGCTGGACGGTGAGCGGACGCCCTTCGTGGCGCTCTTGTTCGAGACCGCCGCCTATTCCCTGCGTGCCCTGGGCCGCTCGGAAGAGGCCCTGGCTCTGCTCGTACCCCTCGTGCCTCGTTTCAAAGAGCGCCCCGACATGCTCTTCGCCCAGGCCCTTTTGTGGATGGACACCGGCCGCTTGGCTGAGGCCGAAGCGGGCTTTCGCGCCTGCCTCTTGCTAGAGGGCGCCGATCCCGAGGGCGGCGAGAGTGCGCTCTGCGCCTCGACTTGGGCCCCCGCCTTCAACTTGGGCGTCATGCACGAAATGCTCCAAAAAACCGCCGCGGCCCTGGATTGGTACCGCCGCGCCCTGGCGCACCGCCCCGACCACCAACCCAGCCTCTCCGGTATCGCGCGCTGTTCCTAAACCAAGTCTGTGACCAACGCGAATCAGGGGCAGAAGGTCACCGACAGACCATCAGTGAGGTTCCATCCGCTGCCGCTGGGATCGGGATCGCGGTACCAGAACTGGAAGAACGCCGTTTGGCCCTGGGTGAAGGGGAAGGCTGCAGCCTGGCTGAAGTCGAAGGGCAGGCTGACCATGGCCGACGCGGGGATCTGTAGGGCTGGGTCGAGGCGCTGGATCGCACCCGCCACACAGCGCAAGCCCTCACCGAAGACGAGGGGCGGATCGTGCTTGGCGAAGCCGAAGTAAAACACCCCGGGCTGGCCGGGGGCGAGGCCCGCGGCCGAGATGGTGAAGGTGTTCTGGGAGACGCTGGGCAGGCCCGCAGCGCCGATCGAGGCTGCCACGCCACTGCTGTTCACATTCGCTGAACAGAAGTATTCCACCAGGCACTCGCAGGCGTCGGGGATGCCATTGGTGTTGGTGTCCGGGTCGCATTCATCGGGGATGGAGTTGGCGTCGCAGTCCGGCGAACCGTTAACGATATCCAGGTCATCTCCCAGGCCGTTACCGTTGCAGTCCGGGCAGACCGGCAACGAAGCACCAAGGTCGGCCAGGGTGCCATCGCAATCGAGAGGGAAGGCTCCGTCGCCGGCGTCGATGCAAGGCGACCCCGAGAGCAGGGCAAAGTCGCCCGCCGCAGGATTGGCGAAGAGCGGGTCACCGATGAGGTTACCCGCGCCGGAATAACCACCCTGGACTGTGCAGTAATCCACCAGCGCCGCCGTGCCCTGGTTGTAGGGCGGACCAAAGGCGCCGATCTGGTTGCCCTCATTGCCCCAGACCACCGAGTGAGTCACCCATACCTGGCCCGCGTTGGCCATGGAGATACCGCCTTGGTGGCCGAAGAAGTTGTCCGAGGAATTGCCGTACACGGTGCACTGCTCGAGGAGCATCGTGGCCGAATAGTCGCACAGGGTGGCACCCCCGCTGGCCCAGGCGCGGTTGTTCGAGATCCGCGTGCGCCGCACGGCCACATGGGTGCGCGCACCCCCCGAATAGATGCCACCGGCGAAGGTGCCGGTGCCCCAAGCGTTGTTGCTCAGGATGCAATCGGAGATTTCGAGTTGGGCGCCGCCTCCCGCCCAGACGGCACCGCCGTAGTAGTCGAAGCCAAAGCTCGAAGGGAAGGGCCGCCCGGCACCACCGGTAAGGGTCAGCCCATGCAGGCGCGTGCCGCTCGCCACCCCATCGGCCAGCACAACACAATTGCCAAGACCCGTGCCGTTGACCGTGGTGGTGGTGGCCCCGCCCAGGCCGATCAGTTCCAGACGCTTGCCCTGCAAGTCGAGGACTTCGTGGTAGGTCCCCGGATCGATCAGGATGCGATCGCCGCTGCTGGCGGCTTGGATGGCGGCCTGGATGGAATCCGTCGCAGTGACTGACCAGTCGTTGGCCTGGGCCGAAAGGGAAAAAAGGACCACAAGGATGGTGGATCTGATGGCTTGCATGGGAAATTGGGCTCGCTGTGAGGTGCCGTGTTCGGGGTCGGAGTTGGGAATCTCACGACCAGTTAGTAGCTGCGGGCTAGTGCCCATAGCAGTGCAGAGCTAACCCCTAAAGAGATGCCTCCGACCCAGCGGGACAGGGGAACTGCGGGCAATTCACAGGGCGCGTTCAAGTGTGCCAGAGAACCGCCCTCAGGCCTTCTTGAGGGTTCCTACCAGCAGCAACCGTCGAAACAGGCGCGCCAGCCTCCGCGGGGTGCGCCCGATTCCTGGATGGGCGCCGGGCCGGCATAGCCCACGGCCGCCAGCTCGGCCAACTCTCTCGCCGAGAGGGGGCCCCAGCCTCCCGCTGGGCGTGTTGCGGAGAGCGCGCGACTCTCGGCCAGGGCGGCGCGCTGCTTCGCAAGCGTATCGCGCACTCCCGCGGCGACTTCTTCTTCGAGGCGAAAGGCCACCGTCGCCGACTGTTCGCCGGGATCGCTATCTAGGGCAAAGCGCGCCCCTTGCCAGGGCTCGTCGCCCCGAGCGCCGAGCAGGATGTGTTCCTCCTCGCTCAAGAGGCCCACCCGGCGCCGCGGCGGGCCCTCGCCGTCGAACAGCAAGAGTTCAGATAGCACGATCGCGGGAGCAATCTGCGCCTCGCCACGCAGAACCGGACCGAGGTCGCGACCCAGGCTGCCAGCCGGCGCGCGTAGTCCCAGGAGACCGTAGATCGTGGGGGCCAGATCGACCAACCCACTCGCGCCGCCGATCTCCAGGCCTCCTTCGATGTGTCCCGGCCAGGCGACGATCCAGGGCACATGCACGCTCTCGACATAGAGCGCCCCGCGGTGAGTCTTGCCGCCGTGTTCAAAGAACTCCTCGCCGTGGTCCGAGGTGACCATGACCAGGGTGTCCTCCAGGATGCCGCGCTCATCCAACTCGTCGAGAAGTCTGCCGACTTGCGAATCCACCCACGCGATGCCGCCGTCGTAGAGGGCGATCAAGTGCTCCAGGTCCCGGGGATCCATGTCCCGTTGCACGGGCGAGTCGGCCGAGGTCACATTCTTGCCGTTGATAGCGCCCGTGTAATCGGGATCGAAGAGCGTGTTGTAGGGCGCCGGCGGCGTATAGGGATCGTGAACATCGAAGAGGTGCACGAAGGTGAACAGAGGTACATCAGGGTTCTCGTCAAGGGTGGAGTCGATCCACTCCAGGGCGCGCTCGATGGTTTCCGGCGAACTTTGGTGTGTGGCGTCGAACAGGTCGGGGTACTGTGCGGCCAGCGCTTTCAGCCCTTCCGTGTCGCCCGCTGCGCGCAAGGCCTCGAACTTCTCGGCCACCGGCGGCCAGGAGTAGAACGTGTGGCCGAGTCGTTCGTAGACATCGAAGCCCGCACCAAAACCAAAGCGCGGTTCGAGATACTTCCAGGTGTAGAAACCGCCGCAGGCATAGCCCGCCGCCCCCAGGACCTCGGGCAGAAAAGTTCCCGTGAGGGGCACCGCCAAGGCCTCACCCGCTTCATCGCTGCGCGTCCAGAGTCGATCGTCACAGATCCCGTGGCCGCTCACCGGCAAGCCGGTGAAGATCGTCATGTGGCTCGGCAGGGTCCACGAGCTGCTCGCGAAGGTGCGCTCGAAGCGCGCACCGCTAGCGGCCAGGGCGTCCAGGCGCGGACTCGTGGGTCGCGAGTATCCGTGGCACGAGAGGTGGTCGGCGCGCAGGGTGTCGATGCTCACCAGCAGCACATGAGGCGGCCGCGCGGGACCTCGGGAATCGCTGGAGCAGGAGCAGGCAAGCGCGCCCAAGAGGGCCAGGGCGAGAAGAGGGCGGGGGGTCTGCATGGGTGCCTGTCCGGCGAGCGGCCCCTGTCCGTCTCTGGCCAAGAGCGCGTGCGAGAATAGCACGCAGAGCCCTGGTGCGGGCCCCAGGCCAGGGTCCTGGCGTCCCTCCGGGCCCCACCTGCCGAGGAGTTTTTGCTCTGCCCTGCGGGATGACCCGCGGGGCAGCCCCTCGCCTGACCTGGGAGGGCCCCAAAGTGGGTACCGAGTCCCAAGAAAGGTTCCTCGAAAAGGATGTCGTAATGCGGCCAGGCAGCCCCGGAGGCCCTCTACAGGGCCGTTTCCGGCCCCTTTTGGGGTTAGGCCCTCCGTCGCGCTCATGCAGTCCTCTGCGGTACCGATAACCGGGGTGCCCGGTGCGCTGCGTCCCCCCATGGCCCGCGCTCGCGCTGCGGCTCTTTCCATGGAACCCCTCTCGATCCAGTCTGGAGTCTCTCAAACCGTGCGACCGGTGATGGCCCTCGACGCCAACCTGACGGCCGTTTTGCGTGAAGGCCGCACGGTGGCGGGGGAGGTCTTGCAGACCCTGGGCGGCAAGGGCCTCCTGATCGGCCTGGGTCGCCACCGCGTGCCGGCGCAATCGCAGGTGGAGTTGATGCCCGGCGAGCGTTTTCTGGCGCGGGTGGAACACACGGCCGAAGGCACCCGACTCAGGGTCTTGGGCCAGCACGGTGGGAAGGAGTCGAGTTTGGTTGTGGCCCTGCGCGGCGCCGTGGGCGACGACCGTCCCGTGGGCGAGTTGCTCAAGGACCTTGGCGCGGCCCTGCGCGGCGCCATCGAGCAGGGTGGCGATCCCGGCGGCAAGCTCCAGCGCCTGATGAAGAGTCTGGGCGAGCACATCTTCGTGCCCGGTTCGAATGGCGCGGAATTGAGTGAGTTGCTCAGCCGGGCGGGGCTCGACCACGAGGCCATCCTGGCCCAACTGGCGAGCGCTGGAACCGAGACCCGGTCCCTGGCCCTCGCGCGCGAATTCGCCGCCAAGCTCCTGGGCGTCTTGCAAGCGGCCCTGGCCTCCGCCGGAGCGACACTCGACAAGCAAGCCATGGGGCAGTTGCGACGCCTGACCGAGGGCCTCTTGGTCCAACTCCTCGGCAGTTCCCAGCCCGGCGCGTCCTCAGCTTCCCTTTCCCGGAGCTTCGCCCGCCAGCTTGCCGGCCTCTTCGGCGGACTGCCCGACAGCCCCGCCCGTCAGGCCCTCTTGGCCGCCCTGCCCGGCGCTTTGAGCCAACTCCTCGGCGGCGATCCACCCAGCAAGCTCGGCCAGGCTCTGCTGGCAGCCTTTCAAAAAGAGGCCACCGTGCGCCTGCTCCAAAACAACCTCAAGGGGAAGCTCCTCGCCGGTCTCGCCGATCTCGCACCGGGTGCTGCCCGCGATGCGCTCCAGCGCACCCTGCGCGGCCTCGAGGCTGAGCAACTCTTCAACCTGGCGCGCAAGGAATTCGTCGAGGGCTGGCAGCTCTCTCTGCCGGTCCCCGACGGCGACGGTTTCGCCACGGCCCAGCTCTTCTACCGCGACTCCGAGGCTCACGAGGGCGATGCCGAGCGGGGCGAGCACGAACTCCAACGGCTGACCCTTTCCGTGGATTTTTCACGCCTCGGCCCCCTACGCGCCGAGCTTGGTGTGCGCGAGGACTTCCTGGCCCTGCGCCTTTCGGTCACCCGGCCCGAGATCCAGAAGACCCTCGAAGCCGCCTTGGAGGAACTCTCACAGCAGCTCTCGAAGGGTGCCCGCGAAGTGCGCGTGAGCGTGGTTCTCTGCCAAGAGGAAGAAGTCCGCTGCGATGCCCTACACCAGGACATCCGTTGGCTGCAAGATAACCACCTGTGTGACCTCAACGGATGAGCCCGCAGGAACCCGTCCAGGGCGCTCTGCCCGACCCTCACGAGCAGCGCGCAGGCGCTCCCACCCGGGCGATTGCCCTCTGTTACGACGACGCATCGGCCAGCGCCCCCACGGTGGTGGCATCGGGCGCGGGCGAACTCGCTCGCCAGATCCTCGCCGTCGCCGAGGCTACTGGCGTGCCCGTGCGCGAGGATGCCGACCTCGTGACCCTGCTGTCGGCCTGCGATCTCGGCGAGGAAATACCAGCTGAGCTTTTCGAAGCCGTGGCGGAGATCCTCTCCTGGCTCTATCGCCTCAACCGATCGTTGGGCGAGTAGCAGGGAGACGCCACGCCTTCGCTGCTAGAGGACCTGCGTACTTCGCTCTGGAGCGAAGTATCTCGCTCCGCATGATGCGCTCCTCTGGCCGGGCGTTATCCTCTGGGTTCACCCTTCGCAACCCCGAGTGCACCCGTCCAGTATGTCTACTACTGCCACACAAGCGACCCCCAAGGTCAACTATCGCAAGGACTACTCCCTGCCGCCCTACCTGACCGATACGGTTGAACTCGAGTTCTTCCTCGAAGACGAGAGTACGCGAGTGCGTTCGACGCTTGCCATGCGCCGCAATCCGCAAGTCACGAACGGGGATTTGCCGCTGGTGCTCGACGGAGAGGAGCTCGAACTCTCTTGGGTCGAACTCGACGGCGAGCGCCTTGATGCGGATCGCTTCAGGGTGACCGATGATACCCTGACGATCTACAACCTTCCGGCCGAGTTCAGCTTGCGCACCGAGGTCGTGATCAATCCCCGGGCCAACACCGCGCTTTCAGGGCTCTACAAGGCCGGACCGAATTTTTGCACCCAGTGCGAAGCGGAGGGCTTTCGGCGCATCACCTGGTACCTCGACCGTCCCGATGTGATGGCGAAGTTCAGGACCTACATGGAGGCCGACAAGGCGCGCAACCCGGTCTTGCTCTCCAACGGCAATTACCTAGAAGGCGGGGACCTCGAAGGCGGACGGCATTGGGCGCGTTGGGAAGATCCCTTCAAGAAGCCCAGCTACCTTTTTGCCCTCGTGGCCGGCCAACTCGAGTGCATCCGCGACAGCTACCGCACCTGTTCAGGCCGTGATGTGGCCCTTGAGATCTATGTCGAGAAGAAGGACGCCGACAAGTGCGATCACGCCATGCGCTCCTTGAAGAAGTCCATGCAATGGGACGAGGATGTCTTTGGCCTCGAGTACGACCTCGACCAGTTCATGATCGTGGCCGTGGATGACTTCAACATGGGCGCCATGGAGAACAAGGGGCTGAACATCTTCAACTCCTCCTGCGTTTTGGCTCTGCCCGCCACCGCCACCGACGCCGACTTCGATCGTATCGAGGGCGTCATCGCCCACGAGTACTTCCACAACTGGACGGGGAACCGCGTGACCTGCCGCGATTGGTTCCAGCTAACCCTGAAAGAGGGTTTGACTGTTTTCCGCGACCAACAGTTCACGGGCGATATGCATTCACTCCCGGTGCAACGCATCGAGGATGTGACCTCCCTGCGCGGCTATCAGTTCGCCGAGGACGCTGGACCCATGGCCCACCCGATCCGGCCCGAGTCCTACATCGAGATGAACAACTTCTACACCTCCACGGTGTACGAGAAGGGCGCCGAGGTTATTCGCATGTATCACACCCTGTTGGGCGCCAAGGGTTTTAGGGCCGGCATGGACTTGTACTTCGAGCGCCACGATGGGGGGGCAGTGACCTGCGATGATTTCCGCGCCGCCATGGCCGATGCCAACTCGTTTGACCTCGAGCCCTTCGAACGCTGGTACTCTCAAGCCGGTACGCCGCGTCTCGCCGTCAAGACCAGCCATGACGCCGCGGCAAAGACCTTTACGATCGAGTTCAGTCAGTCCTGTCCCGCCACTCCGGACATGGCGCACAAGCAGCCCTTCCACATCCCCATCGCCGTGGGGTTGCTCGGACCCGACGGGACTTCGCTCGCCCTGCAACTCGAGGGCGAAAACCAGCCGACGCAAGGCGACACGCGCCTGCTCGAATTGTTCGAAGCGCAAGGGAGCTTTACCTTCGTTGGCATCGAGTCAGCGCCCGTGGCTTCGATCCTGCGCAACTTCAGCGCCCCGGTGGTGCTCGAGATCGAGCGCTCGAACGCCGAGTACGCCTTCCTGATGGCCCACGACGCGGACCCCTTCAGTCGCTGGGATGCTGGCCAGGAATTTGGCACCCAGCTCCTGCTCGAGGGCCTTCGCGTTCAAGCCCGCGGCGAGTCCTGGGAACTGCCGCCGGCCTACCTCGAGGCCTTCGGTGCGACACTCAGCGACACTTCCCTCGACTGCACCATGCAGGCCATGGCCCTCTGCTTGCCCGGCGAAGCCTGGCTGGCAGATCGCATGGAGGTCGCCGACCCTGTCGCCGTACACGCCACGCGCAAGGCCGCCCGCGCGCAACTCGCCCGCGCCTTCCGCGACGAGTGGTTGGAGCTCTACGAAAAGAATCGCAGCCAGGGCAAATACAGCCTCGACAGCGAGAGCGTGGGCCGGCGCAGCTTGGCCGCCGTGAGCCTGGGCTACCTGATGGAACTAGAGGAGAGCGAGATCAGTGCCCGCTGCCTGGCCCAATTCCACTCCGCCGACAACATGACCGATGCGGGTGCCGCACTCGCGCTCTTGTGCAGCACCCAGGGCAGCGAGCGCGACGAAGCCTTGAGCGCCTTCTACGAGCGCTGGAAGTCCAACTCCTTGGTGCTCAACAAGTGGTTCTCCATGCAGGCCCGGGCCGATCTGCCCGATGTGCTCGAGCGCGTGCAGAAGCTCCTCGAGCACCCGGACTTCACCTTCAAGAACCCCAACCGCGCGCGCTCGGTGATCAGCGCCTTTGCCCACTTCAATCCCGCTGCCTTCCATGCGGCGGACGGCAGCGGCTACCGTTTCCTGACTCGCTGCGTGGTCAAAATGGACGCCATCAACCCTCAAGTGGCCTCGCGCCTGATCGATCCCCTGCTCGCCTGGCGCCGCCTGGACAGCTCTCGTCAGAATATGCTCAAGGCCAGCCTGAAGGAGATTCTAGCCACCGATGAACTCTCCAAGGATGTCTTCGAGAAGGCCTCCAAGGCCCTCGGCTGAGAGGTCCGTGGTGGCTGTTCGAATCCTGTGCGTTGGCGACATGCACCTCGGCCGCGAGCCGGGGCGCGTGCCTGAGGAGGTGTTGCGGGAGACCGGGCTCAAGCGCTCTAGCCTTGCAGCTTCCGCGGCCTGGGCCGCCGCGGTTCAGGAAGCGCGCCAGCTCAAGGTCGCGGCGGTTCTTCTCGCCGGCGATCTGGTGGATTCCGACGACGGTTTTTTGGCGGCCTGCGGTCCCCTCGAAAAAGGCGTGGCCGCGTTGATTGACGAGGGCATCGCCGTCGTCGCCGTGGCGGGCAACCACGACACCAGGGTCTTGCCGCGACTCGCCAAAAGGCTGCCCGGATTGACCCTGCTCGGCCAGGGCGGAGAGTGGCAGACCACCTTGATCGAGGTCGAGGGCCAGCCGGTGTTGCGCATCCTGGGTTGGTCCTTTCCCACTCGGGAAGTGCGCTACGACCCTCTGGCGAAACTGCATCCTGAGTTCAGCCGCGGTGAGTTCGCCGATGGCGCCAGGGTGCCCACCATCGGTTTGATCCACGGCGATCTCGACGCCCAGGTCAGCCTCTACGCGCCTCTCGCACGGCCACGGCTCGAAGCCGTGCCGTGCAAGGCCTGGCTCTTGGGTCACATCCACAAACCCAGCGAATTCAAAGGCGCGCAACCCATCGGCTATCTCGGGTGCCTCGCGGGCAACGATCCGAGTGAGCCCGGCCCCCGCGGACCTTGGCTGGGAACCATCGAAAGCGGAAGCTTGACCCTGGAGCACCTGCCCCGCAGTCCCCTGCGCTGGGAAGAGTTGGAAATCAACCTCGAGGGCGTGCAGACGGCCGAGGGCCTCGAAGAGCGCCTTTGGGATGAGTTGCTCCACTTAGATAAAAAGCGCTCTCAAGAGGGTTGCAGCGCTCGCGTCGTGGGCTTGCGTCCACGCCTCGTGGGCAGCACCAAGGTATCCCACGACATCCGCGCGGAGGTCATGGCCAAGGCCCACACCGATTTCCGACCGACCTTCGACACGTGCACATACTTCGTGGACCGCAAGTTCATCGACGAGGCTCGGCCTGACTGGAACATCGAAGCCATCAGCCACGGGTCGGATCCCCTGGCCGTTCTGGCGCAGATCCTCTGCGGCCTGGAGGGCGAGAGCTCTGACCGCGAGGACCCTGACCTCGAGGACTTTATCGAGCGCACGCGCCAGGCCATGCACGCCGAAGCCAACCACAAGAACTTCGCGGGCCTGAACCGGCGTGCGATCACCTCCGCGGACGCCCGCGCCGAACTGGTGGGGGCGGCCCGCCGCGCCTTTGAGGAACTCGCCGCCCAATCGCCGACATCCAAAGCCCTTCCTGAGCCCGCCGCGGAGCAGCTCACATGAAGTGGCGCAGCATCCAGCTCTTGCGCGCTCCGGGAGTCGCCGATGGCCTGGGGGTCAGCGCCTGCGGAGCTGGACTCAACCTCGTCATCGGCCCCAACGGCATCGGCAAGTCAACCCTCTCGCGGGCCGCCAGCGCCGTACTCTGGGATGAGGTGTCCTGCGAAAGCATGCATGTCGCCGCTTGCTTCGAGTTCGGCGACGGAGCCTGGGATGTGACCCGTGAAGGCCAGCGGCCGGCGCAATGGCATTCGGCGAAGGGCGAGCGCCCGAACCTGCCCGAAGCGCGTTTTCGCGATTGCTTCTACCTCGGACTCGAGGACCTCATGCGCCTGGGCGAGACCGAGCAGGAGATCACCCGCAAGCTGCGCCTGGAGATGAGCGGCCAGTACGACTTGGAGCCCGTGGGAAAAGAGGCGCGCAGGCACGAGGCTTCCAAGGCCTACAACGCAAGGAACCTCTTGAACGATGCCAAGATCAAGGTCGCCAGCTTGGAGGAGCAGGCGCGGGAGCTGCTCGTTTCGGAAGAGAGCATCAAGGGTCGCGAAATCGCCTTGAAGGAAGAGCGCCAGAAGGGCGCCAACCGCCCTGCCCTCGAAGCCTTGCAGGCCCGTCTGCGCGATCAGGCGCAGCTAGCCGAGTTGGAGTACCAACTCGCCGACGATGATCCGCGGCTTACTCGGTTTGGCTTTGCGGCGGAGTTTCAAGAGCTCAAGAAACTCGAGAACCAGCACGCTCGCGCGGACGATGAAGCCCAGAAGGCGCGGGAAGAAGAACACAAGGCCAGCTTGGACCTCGGCGAATTGGCCCTGCCTGCCGATGGCGTGGACAACGAACGGCTGGAACTCGCTACCGCTCAGGCGACTACTCTCAAAAATTTGGAGCAGACCCTGCCTCTCAAGCAGAGTGAACTTCGGCGCCTAAAGGGCCAGTCGGAGGATGGCGCCGTGCTGCCGATCGGCAATTCGTGGGCCTCGGCGGAAATCGATGCGGCCCAGAGTCTTTTGACGCGCATTGCTGAGAATCGCAAGCGACGCAAGGCCCTGGAAACAGTACTGAGGCAAACGGCGATAGAAGAACAAGCTCCAAAGCGCGATCCTTGGCACAAGGTCGAGTCGCTCCTGGAGCGCTCCCTGTCCCCCGGCGGCGCGGGCTCTTTCGCAGCGCCCTTGATGGCGCTCCTGGCCCTGGCGGCGGCGGCCATCACGATCTTTATGGTGCTGGCTGGCGCGGGCCGCGAGGTGGCTCCCTCGTGGTGGGGCCTGCCGATCCTGGCTCTGGTGGCCGCTCTCCTTGCCGCGTACCGCATTCGCTCCAGCGCAGGCGCTGCGCCCGGCTCCAGCTTGTCATCGAAACCATGCCGAGAGCTCCAAGAGCTGCTCGAAGAGAGTGCCAAGTTCGGCCTGGCCGATCAGCTCAGGAGTTTTGCCAAAGTCAAGCGTGTTGAGCTGAAGCAAAACGAGGACGAGGCCCGGGAATTGGAAGAGCAAGCCAGCGGTCTGCGTCGGCGGCTGGGCGTCGAAGCGGGGCAGGAGCTCCAAGGCCAACAACTGCTCGCGGCCCTTGGTCACGCGGCCGAGTTCCGCGGTGCGCGCGAGGAATTCGAGGGCTTCGAAGCGGACTGCGAGAAGCAGTACCAGGATCTCGAAGATTCTCTGGAAGCTCTGGGCGCGGGCCGGGCGGGCAGCCCTGACCTGGCGGTGATCCGGCTGGAACAATTCAGCTCGCGAGCCCGCAACTTCGAACCCCTGAGTACCGCTCTCGCGAAGAGCCGAGAGCGCCTGGCTGGCTGTCGTGCGCGCCTGGACGAGGCTCGGGCAGGGCGCCAGGAGTTTCTTGATTCCCACAACCTCGCAGCAGACCAGACGGGTTCGACCCTGGCCCTCGAACCGCGGTTCGCCGAGCACTTCAAGCGCCGTGAAGAGGCCCGTCGTCTGGAACGGTCTGTTGCGAACATCGAAGAGAGCTGGAAGGCTCGCCCAGAGCTCTTGGAACTCGACGAGTCAAGCCTCGCGGCTCGCCTCGCAGACGCCGAGGCTTCCGATCAGCGCGCCGCGGAGCTCCAGAAAGAGTTGTCGCGCATCGAGTGGGAGGTCGAGGCCCAGGGCACGGACACCAAGCTGCTCGAGGCCGAACTCAAACAAAGAGAAGCCCGTGACCAGCTCGAGGATGCTCGCGGGCGCGCCCTTGCCGGAGAGGCCACGCGAGCCTTGATCAGCGAGCTCAAGCGCCTGCACCGTCGCCACGGCCGTCCCGAGGTTCTGCGCCGCGCTGGCGAGCACTTCGGCGAGTTCACCAAGGACAAGTACGACCTGGAGAACTTCGATGGTGAGGACTTGCTCGTGCTCGAGAATGCCAGCAAGCGCCGCTTGACCCCCGGACAGCTTTCCAGCGGCACGCGCACCCAACTCATGATCGCCCTTCGTCTGGCCTACGCCGAGACCATCGAAACCGGCGAACCTCTGCCCTTTTTTCTGGATGAGGCCCTCTTGACCTCGGACCCCGTGCGCTTCGCCGCAATCACCGCTTGCGTGGGCAAGCTGATTGAGGGAGGCCGACAGGTCTTCTATTTTACCGCCGAGCCCCGTGAAGAAGAGGAGTGGATTCGCGCCTTGGCTGGAAGCGAAGTGCAACCCGTGGTGCATGACCTGGGCCGGGAGCGGGAGAAGTTGCGCGCCCTGGCTGGTGACTCGCTCGAGCTCACACCCCTCACAGCCGTGCCGCCGCCCGGAGATTTGAGTTTCGTCGAGTACGCCGCACTCCTGGGTGGCTTGCCGCGCCTGGATGGTTTCGCCCCCGGCGGTGCTCTGCACATTCTGTACCTCTACAGTGATCGCTTGGAGGAGGCCCATGCGATGCTGGAGACGCGACACTCGAGCGTGGGCGCCGTAGGCGCCTTCCTTGGCCGCAGCGATTTCACGCCCTGGGATGAGCCCCAGCGTGCGCGCTTCAAGGCCCGCGTCGAGGTGGCCGAGAGCGCGCTCTCCCTTTGGCGCCGAGGTCGCGCGCCGCGGCTCACAGAGGAGCAACTGCTCGAAACAAGCATGGCTCGCAAGAGCAGCAAGATGGACGAAGTCATCGCCTTGGCCCATGGGTGCGACATGGATGCCAAGGCGCTCATGGCCGCCCTGGACGCCAGAGCTGTGAGTCACATGCGCGAGAACATGATTGAGCTGTTGCGCAGCGAACTCGATGGAGCGGGCTGTCTTCCCGGGGAGGAGCCCCTTTCCGGGCAGGACCTGGTCAAAGATTGTCAGGCGGCCCTGGAGGGATCCATCAGTCAGGGCCGGATCACCCGCGAGGAAGTCATTCAACTCGCGCACCAGATCTACCTCTGGTTGACTCCCGAGCCTTCCGCGAGTGAGGTCAGCGAGGAGCCTTCGAGTTGAGCGGCACAAACACAGCGCTCCTGGCCCTGACCCTGGGCGATCCCTCCGGCATCGGCCCGGAGGTCAGCCTGGCCGCTCTGCGCGAGGAGTCCGTGACCCGCGCGGCGCGTATCATCGTCATCGGTCCGGCGTCCCTGCGGCCCGCTTCCATCCCTGGCATCGAGTGGAGTGGCGCGGCGAACCTGCACGAGGAACTTCCGGACGGCGGACAGGTCTGGTTGTCGAGTGCAGCCCCCGCAGCCTGGGACATGGGGCGCGCCCAAGAGAGCGCCGGTCGCGCAGCCCTGGCCGCGCTGCACCTGGGCCACCGTTTGGCCCTGGCTGGTTTCGTGGATGCCCTGGTCACAGCGCCGGTGTGCAAGCATGCCCTGCGCCTCGCCGGCGAAAACATCGAGGGCCAGACCGAGTTGCTGGGCCGCTGGTGCGATGTCACCGATCACCAAATGCTGGCCATCGCCGGTGACCTGCGCGTCTTGCTCCTGTCGCGCCACTTGCCTTTGGCCGATGCCCTGGCCCTGGTCAGCGGGCCGCGCGTTCTGCGTCACCTCGAAATCTTGCACGCAGGGCTCCGCGCCCTGGGCTTCGAACATCCGCGGCTGGCCTTGGCCGGGCTCAATCCCCACGCGGGGGAGGCCGGCACCTTGGGCCATGAGGAGCACGAAGTGCTCGAGCCGGCGCTACGGAAAGCCCGCGCCCTGGGCTTGGATGTGCACGGGCCTGTGTCCGCCGATGTGGTCTTTGCCCAGGCCGCAGGCGGCGCCTTCGACGGCGTTTTGGCGCTCTACCACGACCAGGCTTTCATTCCCGTCAAGCTCTTGGGCAGAGATCGCGGCTTGACCGTCATCTTGGGGTTGCCTTACTTACGCCTGAGTCCGGCTCACGGCACAGCCTTCGACATCGCGGGCCAGGGCATCGCCCGCCATGAGGGCCTTCAGCACGCCCTCCTGGAAGCCGCACGCATGGTCGCGGCGCGGGGCATGATCCCCGTGGCGACCCTCCAGGGCGAATAGACTCGCGCCTCGCTCTTGTTGTCCCGCCCCGGGATTCAGAAGTTGAAAAGGCGCCGCCAGGGTGCCGGCTGTTCCGGCTGAAAACGAGCGCCTTGTGAGGCACGCCTGCTCCCGCCGGGGCATCTTCGAGCGCTTGTCCCTTGGCCCGGACTTGCTGATCATCGGAGACCCCATTCCATGCCCAGATCGAGGAGCTCTGCAAGGACCCGCGCAGCGAGCGCCACAAATTCAATAGGCATGTCCTCGTTTGCCGCGATGAGCACTCCGAACGGCTGCGCGCACTGAGTCAATTCCGCAGCAATCCATGCAGCGCGCTGCGCTGGATGCACTCATCAGTCGTAGGCAGGACCGGACACACGGGTGTAGCCCCGACGGTGGTCGAGTCGGCTGCTGGAATTGTGAGCGAGGGCACTCGAGCGCAACCAAGCAGCAGGCCGCAAGCGAGAATGTTCTACCTGCTTGAGTTCAAAGTCGGAGTGGTCAAGAGGATGAACGAATCGGAAATTGTAGTTCCGTCACATATTTCTTTGGGTTGCCCTTGAAGAGAATCCCAGGACCCTTGTGATAGATCTCTCGGCTCGGGAGCAGCACCTCCAGCCCCTGCTGACGCGCGTGCTCACGCAGTCGCTCGTAGGAGGGACTGAGGTCCTCATAGGGGCCATGGTGCAGCATGGAGAGGCAGGTTCCCCCGGGTAGTTCACGGACCTCGATGCCGTGGGCCTCGTGGGCGTCGTTGGGCGGCCTGCGCTTGAGGGGCATGCAGGGCTCAAAGTCCGCGTCGCGCTGGCGAAACTCATCGTCATAGCAGAGCATCATGACTTTGCCCTCCATGTGCCGCCCGAGTCGGCGCCCCAGCTTGCGAAAAGCCTTTCCGCAATCGGAGTAGGCACCGCCCATGCGCAGGCCTCCCACCAAGAGTGGCTTGAACTGTTTGATTTCAATCAGAGCGCCGTCATTGGTCATGGGATGCCGAGGGCTTGGAGCCATAGGGCTGAACATTTTGTACGCCCACGCGACTCGGAGGCAGATAAATAAACAGAGTCAACAAACTTCGCAAACAGTCACCTTTTATCCTCTCTCGTGGCCTGGCGACCTGCCTTGGGTCATACGAACCGGTCGGATTCTGCCGTCATCCCCTGGTGTCAGGGTCGTTGCCGGCTCCCCTCCTCGGCCCCCGTCGAACTCACGGCCAAGCCCAGCGCCACGGCGGAACCGGCTAACTTACGTTCACCGGGCAGTGGCTCCGATCATCGACCCGCTGCCCCCATGGCGACCTCTCAGTCCGAATAGAACTCAGCCCGAATAGAACCACGCTTGCTCCTGCTTGGCCCGTTACCGGGGCAGGAATTATCGAGTACACTTGCCCAACAGCGTACTCTGCGAGGCCGCACACTCATCTTCCCAAAATCCTCTGGCCGCGGCACAGGACCCCACTCGTCCCCTCATGATCTCCCACAAAAAGAAGATCGTCCTCTACCAGCCCCAACAGGTGGACCAGAGCCTGGGCCTGCCCTCTGCCAAGGACCTCTTGCCCCTGGAGATGATCACCATCGCAGCCTTTCCTCTGCAGGACGGTTACGAGGTCGAGATCATCGACGGCAGCCTCTACAGCGAGGCCGAAGCCCAGAAGCGAGTTCTGGCCGCTTGTGAGGGGGCCATGCTGTACGGAACCACCGGCATTCTCGGCTACATGATCACCGATGGCCTGCGGATGTCGCGAGCGGTGCGCGGGCGGCACAGCGATTTGCCCATGGTGATCGGCGGTTGGTTCGCTTCGGTTCGACCTGACTTGCAACTGGGGACCGGCATGTATTCAGCCGTGATCCTGGCTCAAGGCGAGTTGACCTTCCGGGATGTGGTCAAGGCCATCGACGCCGGCGAACCCCTCGATTCCGTGCCGGGGCTGGCGCTCATGCGCGCTGGCGAGGTGGTCCACACCGCAAAACGCACCGTCGTGGGCTGGGACGAAATCGCGCCCATGCCCTGGCACTTGATCGACATCGAGCCCTATCGTGAACACCAACTGCGCGCGCAGTCGGCCGGCGATGTCTTGCGCATGCCGAGCCCCGAGTCCACTGGCTCGAACCGCAGCCCATACTTTGGCATCACCTATTTTTCGAGCTACGGCTGTCCCGAACCCTGCACATTCTGCTGCTCGCCGCTTGTCACCGACAGGCGCTGGAAGGCCATGCCTGCCGACCGCATGATGGACGACCTGGCCGGCTTGCACGACCGCTGGAAGTTCGATGTGGTGCGCTTTCACGACGCCAACTGGGGCGTTCAGGAAAACCGCGTCAAGGAATTCGCCGAGGCCAAGCTCAAGCTCGGCTTGACCTTCGAGTACAACGCCTTCCTCGAAACCCATTCGATCCTGCACTACTCGGAAGACACCCTCGACAAGTTGGCGGCCTCGGGGCTCTACATCGCCGAGATCGGTGCCGAGGCAGGCACCGATGAGATGATGGACAAGATCGGCAAGCCCATCAAAGGTGACGACAACATCGACGCCGCAGTTGAAATGGACAAGCGCAACATCTGCGCCTCGGTGACTTACATCGTGGGCTATCCCCATGAAGAGGGCGATTCGATGCTCAAGACCATCGACCAGTGCCGGCGCTTGCATGTGGCCGCGCCCCAGGCCCGCCCCACGGTTTGGCCTTACCGCCCGATCCCGGGTACGGTCATGTGGGATCAGGCCATTGAGTTGGGCTACAACCCACCGGGGGAAATCGACGAGTGGGGTTCCATCGGCGAGTACCACCTCGAAGAAACCTGGCCGGGCAAGATCCCGCCCAATGTGGCCGAGGCGCGCAAGATGTACCAGCACTATGTGACCCTCGACTACGGCCTGGCTCGCGGCAAGCGCGGTTGGTGGGAACGACGCGCTGGCCGTCGCCTGGCCAATGGCAGCTACCTCTCCGGAGCGGGCAAGTTCGAGGCCCGGGCCTTCAGCGTCGTGGATCGTATCGAGAAGAAAATCACTCGCCGCAAGGCCACCGTGCGCACCTTCGTCGACCCCGGTCACAAGACGGGCTCGAGAGCGACCGAGGCCAGCAAGAGCCGCAACGTCATGACCTCGGCGACCTCCGGCTCGGACGATTGAGCGAGCTCAAGACGGCCGCCGACTGGCTGGCGCGCTACGACGCCCACAACACTCCCTGGGATCGCGGCAGCGCGCACCCGGAACTCGTGGCGCGCATCGAGAGTGGTGTCATGGCGCCGCCCCGCGCTGGTGCCCGAGCCTTGGTGCCCGGCGCGGGTCGCGGCCATGACGCTGTGGTCCTGGCCAGGGCCGGATGGAGCGTGACGGCGGTGGACTTTGTAGAGGATCTTGCGGTCGATGCCTCCCGCGCTCTGGCTCCTTTCGGTGGCACCTTCGTGGCCGCCGATGCCCTGGAGTTCACAGGTGAGGGCTTCGACTTGATCTGGGAGCACACCTTCTTCTGCGCCATCGACCCCGCCCAGCGCGCGAGTTGGGGTGCCATGGTGCGCCGCAATCTGGTGCCTGGCGGACGCTTGGAGGCTCTGGTCTTTCCCGCCGACAAGCCCATGGAGACCGGCGGGCCGCCCTTCGGTTACGGGATTTGCGAGTTGCTCGTGGCTCTTGGAAAGGGTTTTTCCCTGGAGCAGGAGAGTGCGCTGGAGAGCCGCCTCGAGGGGCGCGATTGGTTGGAGCTTCTGGCGAGTTTTCGATTGGCGAAAGGCTGAGGGCCGCAGCGGAGGAGGATCTTCCGGGCATTTTTTTCTCATGCTTGCGTGACCTGGGTGGGGGACTGCCGTCCTCTTTGCATGCACAAAACCCCTGGCACAATGACGACTCGCACTCCCCGATTCCTGGCCGCCGCCACTCTCGCGGGACTCGCCGTTCTCGCTCCGGTCCTCGGCGCCGAGTTTTCCGAAGGCGAGGATGCCCAGCCCAAGCTCGCCGACCTCGCCGAGCAGCTGCAGGACAAGGACGCCGCCAAACGACGCCGGGCAGTGCGGCAATTGGCGGAGCTGGGGGGGCGCAAGGCCTGGGAGTTGGTGCTCGGCGCCCTCGATGATGAAAAGGGCCAGGTGGCCGACGAGGCTCAGCTGCGCCTGGCTGATCTGGATGAAGCGAAGCTCCTGCGCGGTCTCCTGGGCCGCGAGGGCTTGCGCTCGAAAGATGAATGGCGGCGCTGGCGGGTGGCCGAGACCTTTGGGCGCATGACCCTCGAGGTGCCCGCTGAGGATCTCGTCAAGGCCGTGGGCGTGCGCGACGACCAGTTGAGCGAGATGCTGCTGTGGTCCCTTGAACGGCTCGCCGTCGACCAACGCCTGGTGGGGGATGTGGCCCGCTGCGGGCGCGAGGTCAAGCGCCTCGTCACGCGCCGGGGCGCGGCGCGGGTGCGTGCCCAGGCCCTCTGCACCCTGGCTCGAATGGACCTCGATGCGGCCCTCGGCCTGGCTCGCAAGTTCGAAGGCGACCGCGATCCGCTGTTGCGCGCCGCGGCTCTCGAGGTGTCGTTGTTGGGGGAGGAGCAAGCAGCCCTCGGCGCCTGTCGCCGACTCTTGGCGGACGAATCCTCCAGCGTGCGCGCCGTGGCCCTCGATGGCCTGGGCGAGATCGGCAATCTCGCGGCGTTTTCATTGGTGATCGAGCGTCTCGAAAGCGAAGAGCGCACGCGCCTCGCGGCCCGCGCGCTCGAGATCCTGCAGGACCTGTCGGGCATGAAATACCGCGCCGATCCGCGGCCTTGGCGCCTTTGGGTCCAGGGGCAATCCGCCGGCTTCGTGCCCCGGCGCGGCGGTGCCACCACCGAGTCCGTGACCACCGCGGCTCTCGCCGGCCTGCCTCTCGAATCGGATCGCCTGGCGATCCTGATCGATTTCTCGGGCTCGCTCTGGTACGAGCGCGAGGGCCGTCCGGCGCGCAAGCTGCAAGTGGACAAACTCATGCGCGAGAGCTTGCCGCGCTTGACCGAGGCGACCTGGTTCAATCTGATCCCCTACACCAAGGAACCGCATCCCTGGCGTCCGGAGTTGGTGCGCGCCACGCCGCGTAACATCAAGGCCGCCATGGCGGACTTCGAAGCTGCCAAGATGCGCGGCAGCGGCAATGTCTTCGACGCCGTGCTGCTGGCCCTCGAAGATCCCGCCGTGGACCGCGTCCTTATCTTCACCGACGGCGCGCCCACCGGCGGCCGGCGTTGGAACATGGAGCTGATCGTGCCGCTCCTGGAACAGGCCGCCCGTTGGCGCCACATCGCCTATGACGCGGTCTTGGTGGACACCCCGCCGGGTTTGGCCCGGCGCTGGGGTGACTTGTGCCAGAGAACCGGCGGGCGTTCTCTGGCCGTAGATTTGTAGCGGGCTGTTTGGCCGCTCTATTCCACCCGCACCTCGATCTCGTAGGCGAGAATCTCGTTGGGATTGGCCGTGCCAATGCCTTTGAGACGCACGGTGAGTACTTCGCCCATGCCAAGGTTGCTAAAGAGGCTGGCCACGCCGCCGACCGAGGTGGCTTCATCGCCCTTGAACTCGGCGCCCGGATCGACCAGCACCGTGTAGGGCCCGGCTATGTCCACGCTGTTGCCAAAGGGGTCCTTGAAGTCCGTCAAGGCGACGGAAAATCCACCCGAGTTGGCCGCGGTGATGTCGCCCCGCAGACGGCCCGCTCGGGTCTTCAGTTTGCCCGCGGTGACGGTGGTGGTCCCCGAGTCGAAGTTGCCTTCGACTTGAATCTCAAGACCCACCAGCAGGCTCGACGCCGCGAGGGTTGGCTTGCCCTTGGAATTGAGGAATATCTCGGCAGTGGAAAGATCCACGATCACATTGGTTGCGGCGGTGACCAATCCTGAAGTGACCAGGGGTTCGTCCGCGTTGATGTTGACCTCGATGGATCCCGGCAAGCCAGCGACATCGACGATGACGCCCTCGGAGGCCGGCGGGAAGTTGATGCGGATGCGATTGGCGGGAAAGGGCTCGGAAGCGAAGGTCGAGAGGTAGATCTTGATGCCCTGGCCGATCCGAAGGTCGCCACCGGTGGCTGGCGTGCCGTCTTCGTGAAAGAAGTCCGTCGAACCATCGTGGGAGATCTCGATGGTCAAGGGGTCGCCCAGGCTTGCCAGCACGGGTTCGGCGAGCGCGGCGCCCCGTTCGATTTCCACCAGCCGGAAGTCAAACATGCCGGCGCTGGTGTTTGCCACGATGCCTTCGAGCTTGACCACATCCTGGGCCGAGTCCTCCACTTCGATGGCATCCGCAGTGATGCGGCCATCGGTGCCCAGGGTTCCGTGGACTTCGAGCAGGGTGGAGTTCGCAACCAGGTCGCTGAAGAAGCCGACAGATGTGAGGTACAGAGCACCGTCTTCACGCATGAGCGGGATTCCCGGGGGCACGGTGATGGTCAGTTTGCCCAGGGCCACGGCCATGTCATCGTCCACGAAGGCGTCGATGACCACCTGGCCTTGGGTCTCCGAGAAGGAACCCACGATGCCGCGCACCTCGTCGATGGGCTCGTCGGTGCCGGCGATATTCACACTCCCAGAAGGCTCGAAGACCAAGCTCGTGAGAACACTGCCGGAGAGAGATTCGGTGAGGTCCAGGTCGATCAAAACGCGGCTGAAGTCCGTCGATCCGCTGACTTGGAGGTTCGTATCAAAGCTAACTCCGAGCACTTCGTCGCCTGGGCCCACCGTTACCGGGACCACGCTGCCGTCCTTGGCCCGGGCCTTGATGGAGGCGGGATCGAAGACCACCTGGGCGCCACCATAGGTGCCGGCGGGAAAGGGCGAGTTGGTTAGCCAGGCGCTCTGAGTCTGGAGCCCGAGGAACTCCACGGGCACTGGAGTCACGAGCAGGTTGGCCGAAGGCACCAAGGTGCTGTCCACCAAGCGCAGCTCGTCGATGGTGACAGTGAAGGAGAGCAGCCCGGTCACCGGAGCATCCTTAACCAGGATGTTCCCAGCACCGGAGGCGCTGCCCGTAACACCGCCGGTGCCCGTGCCACCTCCGCAGCCAGCGAGGGCGAGGGCAGCGGCTGTCAGGGTAAGGAGAGTGCCGTAGCGGCAATAATCTGTATTCATGATTCTCGCTTGGTGTTTGTTGATTCTGGCCTCTCGCTTGAGCTCCCGTTTCAGGGCTCGCTGTCAATTGTCCTGCGCTTCAGGGCTCGCTGTCAATTGTCCTGCGCTTCGGGGCTTGCGTTCAGTGCCCGGCCCTGCCCTGCGCGGGCACCAGTGCGTGGCACCCCGGGCTCTGATTGCTGCTATCGGAATCGGGTAGCCCAGCTCTTGAGCTTCCCCGTAAGTTCTCGTGAGGACCCCCCGATGCTGCGCCCCCGGGGCTTGCACGGAACCCTAGCAACAGGGCCTTCGCCGCTTCGAGTAGGATCGTGGCCGCCGACCCCTGAAACCCCTTCCATGCGCGCCATGATCTCGATCCCCTCGTTCTGCTTGCTCATCGGATGCTCGGTTCCTTTTTTTGGGCCCCTGGGCGACACACCGGCGTCCGAGGCCCAGGTCACTTCCCCCGACCAGCACCTCGGCCGGCCCCTCGGTGCGGATTTCGAGTTGGTGGATTGGGACGAAGTACGGGCCTATTTCCGAGGTCTCGCGAGTCAGAGCCCACGGGTCTTGGTGGAGCGCGTGGGCACAACCACCGAGGGCCGCGAGTTTCTCCTGGCCTCGATCTCCTCGCCCGAGAACCTCGCGCGCCTCGCGGAGTTGCGCCAGCACAGCCGCACCCTGGCCGATCCCAGGGGCAAGAGCGAGGCCGAGATCAACGCCGCCGTGGCCGGCGGCAAGTTGTTCTTGTTCGTGTCCTGTTCCATGCACGCCACCGAGTGCGCTGGCTCGCAGTTCGCCATGGGATTCGCCTACACCCTGGCCACCTCGGATGAGGAACCCTGGAAGAGCGCCCGGGAAGAGTGCGTGGTTTTGCTCGCTCCCAGCCTCAACCCCGACGGTCTCGACCATGTGACCGATTGGTACCGCGAGACCGTGGGCACGCCCTACGAGGCCGCCGACTTGCTTAAGCTCTACCAGTACTACGCGGGCCACGACAACAATCGCGACTGGTTCATGTTGACCCAGAGCGAGACACGCATCGTCACCGAGCTCCTGTACAAGCGCTGGTTTCCCCAGGTCTATTGGGATGTGCACCAGCAGGGTTCCTCGGCCGAGCGATTCTTTGTGCCGCCCTTTCGCGATCCGCTCAATCCTAATCTCGACTCGAGCATCATCGCAGGGATTGACAGCCTGGGCAGCCGCGCCCTGCTCGACCTGACCCGTGCGGGGCTGTCGGGGGTTTCCACTGGCGTCTCTTACGACATGTGGTGGAATGGCGGAAATCGCAATGTGCCCGTGCGCCACAACATCATCGGTCTCTTGACCGAGGCCGCCTCCGCGCGGCTGGCCACGCCCATTTTCAAGCCCCGCTCCAGCCTACGCGCTCCCCGGGGGCTGGACGGCTATGCGCCTTCCAATCGCTTTCCCGAGCCTTGGCCCGGCGGTTGGTGGCGCCTCTCGGACATCATCGATTACGAGATGGAGTTCGGTCGCTCGCTCCTCGGCAGCCTCTCCCGCGAGCGTGCCTTCTGGTTGCGCAACGCCTCGGATGTGGCCCGCCGCGCGATTGGTGGCAAGGGCCAGAGCGCTCCCCGCGCCTGGGTGATTCCGAGCGACAATCGCGACCCCACAGCCGTGCGGCGGCTGGTGAGCGTGCTCTTGCAAGGCGGAGTCGAGTTGTCCGTGAGCCAGGGCCCCCTCGCCGCCGACGGCCGCACCTGGCCCGCGGCGTCGATCGTGATTCGCCGCGACCAGCCCTACGGTTCCCATGTGAAGGACCTATTCGAGGTCCAGCGCTATCCCGAAGGCGACCCGCCCTACGATGTGGCCGGTTGGACCTTGCCGTTTCTTCTGGGCGTGGGGCGGGTGGAGACCATGGAAGTGCCCCAGGGCGAGATGCGTCCCGCCCTCGATGTGGACACGGCTTGCGCGGGTTTCGCTGGCGATGAGCGCCTCGTCGGCCGCCACGATCGCTTGAGTTCCCTGGACAGCGCGACCTGGACCCAAATCTACAAGGGACTTGCCGCAGGCAAGACCTTCTCCCTGGTTCTCGCGGGCGAAGACGCCGGCCTCGTGCAGAGAGGCGACTCTGCCGAGGACTCAGCCGCCACCAGCATGCAGACCTTGCCGCGCATCGGGCTCTATTCGCCCTGGCGCGGATCCATGGACGAGGGCTGGATGCGCTATGTCTTTGACACTCAAGAGGTGCCTTACACCACGGTGCGCAACGAGATGCTGCGCGCCGCCGCCGTGGCGGATTTTCTGGATGTTTTGGTCATCCCCAGCATCTCGGCCGCGGGCCTCGACTTGGGCCGAGCGCCGGGGACGGTCCCCGAGCAGTACGCCCGCGGGCTGGGCGCCGAGGGCGCCGTGGCGATCGAGGAATTCGTGCGCGCAGGTGGAACCTTGATCTGCTTGGGATCTTCGAGCGCCTGGGCCATCGACCTTTTCGAATTGCCTCTGGTGGATGTGGCCCGCGGCTCCGAGGCGGGGGAGTTTTCGTGCCCCGGGAGTGTCCTGCGCACGATTCCAACGAGCGTTGCGCAAACAGTCGGCTTGCCCGCATCCCTCCCCGTGTTCTTTTCAGGGTCCAGCGCCTTCCGCAAGATGACCGAGGCTGAGCGCGAAGAGGCTGGCCGTGAAGACGCCGCAGCGAACGAGGAGTTCCTCCTGCGTTACGCCCCCTCGCGGCTGCTCATGTCGGGCTGGATCCAGGCGCCCGAGGTGATTGAGGGCCACGGCGCCTGGGTGCGCGCTAGCCATGGCGAGGGCAGCATTCACCTCTTTGGCTTTCGACCCCAGTACCGCGGCTGGACCCAGGCGACCTTCCAACTCGTGCACCGCGCGATCCTCTTGCGGCCATGAAGCTCGTCCTCGTCCTTCTTGCTGCGATTTTTCTCGTAGCTTGCGAGAGTGCGCCCCCGCGCCCGGTCTTGCCCGAAGCCGAGCCCATCCTGCGCCGGTTGAAGCGCAAGGATCCGCGTTCGGGGGAAATTGTCCGCAGTTGGAGTGTGCTGGTCTACGCCGATGGCCGTCAGCTAAAGCACGGTCCTGACCTGCATTGGTACGCCACCGGCGGCAAGCTCTCCGAGGGCCGCTTTGAGTACGGCGAGCCCGAAGGGGTTCTGCGGCGCTGGTACGCGAACGGGCAGATGCGCTCGGAGTGCAGTTTCCAGGAGTCCTCCGAGGCCATGGAGATGAAGTTCTGGCACGAAAACGGCCAACTTTCCGCCCGCGGGCCGGCCCTGCGCGGGCAGCGAACGGGAGCCTGGGTCTTCTGGTGGCCCGACGGCAATTTGCGCGAAGAGGGGCAGTACGAAGCGGGCGAGCGCGCCGGCCTCTGGACCCTGCGCTACGAAAACGGAGCCCTGCGTTCCCGCGGCCGCTACTCAGGCGGTCGCCGAATCGCTCCTTGGGAGCACTGGACCCTGTCCGAGCCCACCCGCCCGTAAGAACAAGCGCCCAGAATCAGTAAGTCGTCTTGTCGGGCTTCTGCCGCCAGGCGTCGAAGGCCGTGAGGGCTTCGGTGCGCAGAGCCGATCGCGTTGGCAGGTCGCGCTCGGCCGGAGCGAGGGCCAACTGACGGTAGAGTTCCTCGTCGTCGAAGCCGGCAGCGGCGGCGTCGGCGCGAGTGGCGGCAAAGGTCAAGCCGTCGAGGTGCGCCCACAGGATGGCGGCCATGCACATGGGACAGGGCTCGCAGGAAGAGAAGATCTCGCAACCCGAGAGGTCAAAGCTGCCCAGCTTCTTCGAGGCTGCACGGATGGCGACGATCTCGGCGTGGGCAGTGGGATCGTTGGACGAAGTGACCTGGTTCTGGCCCCTGGCAATGGGCTCGCCGTCGCGGGTGATCAGCGCTCCAAAGGGGCCGCCGAGGCCGGCTTGCACACCTTCGAGGGAGAGGAGAATCGCTTGCCGCAGGTGGGGTTCGGAGGGGGGGCTCTTAGCCATGCAGGGATGATCGGTTGGCGGGCCTCCAAAGCCAAGCCTCCTGCCGAGGCGATTGCGTAGGAGGCTGCGTACCCCGTGGCAGCTACCGTGCAATAGGGTGCGAGGAGCCCTACAGTTGAGGATGCCTGTTGCAGAGAACCCAGTGCCGCTCAGAACCCAGTGCCGAAGCCCAAAAAAAGCGCCATTCACCAAACTCCCTCAAAGCAGGAGCAGCTCGAGGTGTTCGCGTCCGAGATCCACAGTCCCCTGCTTGAGATCGTCCAGGCCGAGAACCTCGCCTGGCTCCGCGAGCAGCCCCCTGCGAGCTTTGACCTGATCTATGTCGACCCGCCCTTCAATACCGGGCGCCGCCAGCGCCTGCGCCGGCGCAAGTCTCGACGAGTCGAGGGGCAGAGTGGCGATCAGGTTGGCTTTGGCGGTCAGTCCTACCGCTCGACGCTCCTGGACGAAAGATCCTACGGCGATACCCATGGGAACTACCTGGGCTTCCTGCGCGAGCGTTTCGAGGCCGCCGTATTGCTGTTGACCTCCAGCGCTAGCCTGTTTGTGCACATCGATCCGCGCGAGTCCCACTATGTCAAGGTCATGCTTGACGAGGTCCTGGGCCGTGAATGCTTCATGAACGAAATCGTGTGGGCCTACGATTACGGCGGCCGTTCGCGCCGTCGCTGGTCGCCCAAACACGATGTAATCCTGTGGTACGCCCGGGATCCTGACGATTACATCTACAACTATGAGGCCATCGACCGCGTGCCCTACATGGCGCCCAAACTCGTGGGGCCCGAAAAAGCTCGCCGGGGCAAGACGCCCACCGATGTCTGGTGGAAGACGATCGTGAGTCCCACCGGCAAGGAGCGCACGGGCTATCCAACCCAGAAACCCATTGCGATCCTGGAGCGCATCGTGCGCGTCCACTCGGACCCCGGTGCTCGGGTGCTGGACTTCTTCGCCGGCAGCGGAACCACGGGCGAGGCCGCCTGGCGCAACGGGCGGTCGGCGGTCCTGGTGGACGAGAATCCCGAAGCCATTGAGGTCATGGAAAGGCGCCTGGGGGCGGCTGGGGCTCCAATTCGGGTTGCCAAGCCCCAAGAGGCCATCAATGAGACGATTCAGCGGGGTCGGCACCTTGACGCCGAGAGGACGGGCGAGTAGTATTTTTCGCTTGAATTGCGTACGCATCCAGGCGCTCTTGACCGAAACTCCTGCGTTCGCTTGTTCTCCTTGGGAATCCTGCCCAAGGGCGCCCAAAAAGGAACATCCTACGGGAATAGCCTTGCAGGTGCCGTTCTTCTAGCCTGAGACTCTGCTTCGTGCGTCCGTGACCACGGACGAGCATTTCGCGCGCCCTGCGGAAAGCCCCTTTTGGCTCCGCATTCCGTCCCACAGTCCCCAGAAGCCCCAATTCTCCCAAAGGGGCTACCTCATACGAGGTCCCGACATGACTTCCGCCGTCAAATCAGAATCCCCCCGCACAACCCCCACCGGTAAGGGGCTCCAGAACCACCGCAACATCGGCATCATGGCCCACATTGATGCCGGCAAGACCACGGTGACCGAGCGCATCCTCTTCCTGACCCAGAAGATTCACAAGACCGGGGAGGTTCACGATGGCGCGGCCACCATGGACTACCTCGAAGAGGAGCAGAAGCGCGGGATCACCATTGCTTCGGCGGCTACCAGTTGCGAGTGGAACGGCTATTCGATCAACATCATCGACACCCCCGGCCATGTGGACTTCACGGCCGAGGTGGAGCGCTCATTGCGGGTGCTCGACGGCGCTGTGGCCGTCTTTGATGCGGTCAGCGGAGTCGAGGCTCAGTCTGAAACGGTTTGGCGCCAGGCGGACCGCTATCGCGTGCCGCGCATTTGCTTCATCAACAAGATGGACCGCGTGGGTGCGGATTTCGATGCCGCTGTGGCCTCGATCGTGCAGCGCCTGGGCGCCAACCCCGTGCCCGTGCAGTATCCCGTGGGCGCCGAGAAGGAATTCTCCGGCGTGGTCGACCTCGTGCGCATGAAGCTCCTGACCTTCCTCGATGGCAGCGAGGGGCGCACCTACGAAGAGTCCGACATCCCCGCCGACATCGCTGACAAAGTTGAGTTTCACCGCCACAACATGCTCGATAGCATCGCCGAGTTCGATGACGAGCTTCTGGACCTGTTCCTCGAGGACGAGCCCATCTCCGAAGAAATGATCTACCGCGCCCTGCGCAGCGGAACGCTGCAAATGGCGATCACCCCGGTGCTGGCAGGTTCGGCCCTCAAGCACAAGGGCGTGCGCTTCATGCTCGATGCGGTCATCGACCTGATGCCGAGTCCTCTGGACGTGCCCCCGGTGGAGGGCTCTGCGATCGATGATGAGTCGATCAGAATCACCCGCAAGGCCGACAGCAAAGAACCCGTCTCGGTCATGGCCTTCAAGACCATCGCCGAACCCACTGGCGACCTGACCTTCGTGCGCGTTTATTCGGGCATCCTCAAGAGAGGCGACCGTCTTCTGAACCCGCGCACCGGCAAGCAAGAGCGCATCAGCCGCCTGATGAAAGTCCACGCGAGCAAGCGCGAAATGGTCGACCAGCAGATTGCTGGCGAGATCGCCGCTGTCATCGGCCTGAAGAACACGATCACCGGGGACACCCTCTGTGATCCCGATAACCCTATTGCGCTGGAGAAGATCACCTTCCCCGACTCCGTCATCTCGGTTGCCGTTGAGCCCAAGTCGAACGGCGACCGCGACAAATTGTCCGAAGCCATCGGCAAGGTCATGCGCGAGGATCCGACCTTCAAGGCTCAAACCCTTGAAGCCACGGGCCAGCTGATCATCAGCGGCATGGGCGAGCTGCACCTCGAAGTCGTGATCAACCGCCTCAAGTCCGAGTTCAAGATCGAAGTCGTCACCGGTCGCCCGAAAGTGGCCTACAAGCAGCGTTTGCGGCGTGCCCTCGAAACCGAGGCCCGCTATGTGCGCCAATCCGGTGGTCGCGGTCAGTTCGCTGTGGCTTGTGTGCGCTTCGAGCCCGTGGTCACCAAGGACAACGACCTCGAATTCGTCGACGAGGTCAAGGGTGGAACCGTGCCGCGCGAGTACATCAACTCCGTGCACGCTGGCATCAGGGCAGTCTTCGACTCGGGCGGCCGTACAGGCTACCCCTTCGTGAATGTCCGTGCGTCGCTTTACGACGGCAAGGCCCACGATGTGGACTCGAGCGAAATGGCCTTCCACAACGCGGGCATGCTGGCCTACCGCCAGGCCATGGAGGGCAACATCACCCTCCTTGAACCCTACATGAGCGTCGAAGTGCGGGTTCCCGAGCAGTACCTCGGTTCTGTGGTGGGGGACCTCAATTCCCGCCGTGGCGAGGTGAGCGAGGTGGACAGTCAGGGCGACTTGCGCGTGGTGCGCTCGATCGTGCCCATCGCCGAGATGTTTGCCTACTCCTCCGCCCTACGGGGCGCGACCCAGGGCCGGGGCGCTTTCTCCATGGAATTCCTTGAGTATCGCGACCTGCCCAAGTCCATGCAGGAGAAGGTGCTCGCGGGCGAAGACGAGTGACCCGCATCGACGGTGGATCCCATTGCTCATTGGGACTAGAATCGGGGGGGTCATGACTTCCACTGCTCGTAGACGCTGGTCCCTCGACCTCGAATCAGAAATCGACGGCATCTCCTTCTCGGAGAGCGGGCCGATTTTGGTTCACGGTTATGACGCCCCCGCGGGGGGGATGTGGGTCGACGAAGTGATCCCTGGCAAGCTTGGAGCCCTCGATCGCTCCACGGGCGAGGTGCTCTGGCATTCGCCCTGCGAGGTAGGTTATGGCCGGGGTTTCGGTGCTGGTTTTGGCGAGGGTAACGATGTGATTGTCGTGGGCCCCAGCTCTCAGGGACAGCGCATCGTGCGCATGGAATCCGCCACCGGAAAGCTGATCGGCGTCGAGGGCATCGGGTCTTTCGACGAGGCACAGGTCTTTGGCGACCTTTGCGTCTGCGCCAACGCGAGCCGCGTCTTTGCCATCTCTAGCGGTGAGATGACCGAGCTCTGGAGCTTTGCCGAGGAAGGCCAGCGCTACCACCTCGTGGGCCGCTCGGGTGACCGCGTACTCGTGGTCTACGGCGACAAGGAGGACTCGATGAAAGGCATCCTGGCCCTGGACGCCTGTTCCGGCGAATACCTCGGCACCTTGCTGCCGCCGGTCCTGCCCGTGATCCATGGCCTGGCCGTGGATGGCGATCACCTGGCGCTCTTGACCGCCGATGTGCAGGCAGCCCTCTCCAGCGAGCTGGCCGTACAACTAATGACCAGCCTGATCAGCGACGACGACGGCGACTTGGTGGTCGACAACCTGACTCTGCTCGGCCTGAGCCTCGACGACATCGGCGGCGCGCAAACCCGTTGGTTCAATGTGCTCTCGACCCAGACGGGATCCTCGTCGAAACTCTCCGAAGATCTGCCGGAGGTCAGCATCACAGCCGACAGCCAGAAACTCTACATCGTCAACGGCGCCCTGCTCGAGGTGCGTGATCTCTTGAGCGGTCGGGCCTTGGGTGACTGGACCATTCCGGGTCTGGACGAACGGGTGGACTGGAAGGTCTGCCAGGGAGCCGGGCTCTTGGCCGAAGAACATCGAATCTCTGTTTTCGAGTTGCCTGCGTAATCCGAGCCAAGGGCTCAAGAACCACATCTCAATCAGCCATGGCTTCCGCCGAAGAAGAGACCCCAGCCAGCGATGCCCTCGACGAGGACGGCCTCGTCATCCAGACCTACCTCAGTTGTGTCTTGGTCATCGTTCCGGCCACGGGTTTTGGTGAACAGGCCCTGCGCTTTGCGCGCTCTTCCCTCGCCAATGTGCATGTGGGAACGCGCTCGGTGTCGAGCCAGTACGACGAAGAGGTCATGGGCCGGCTTCAGGACGGGTTCATGGTGGACGAAAGACTTGCCGGTCAGAGTATGGAGAACTACTCGGGGCTCTTGATCTGCGGCGGCGAGAGCGACGAGTTGGCGAGCGACGCCGATGTCCTGCGCCTGGTCAAGGCGGCCTCTCTGGCGGGCAAGCTGATTGCTTCCTACGGCAATGGCCTGGGGGCCTTGGCGGCCGCCGGGGTACTCAAGGGCGTCCGCGTCACCGGCTCCAGCAGCTGCAGCGATGCGGCGCGCCAGGCGGGTGCCAGCTACTCTGGCCGCCAGGTTGAAGTCTCCGGCCATGTGGTCACAGCCCTCGATGAGAGCTCGGGAATGCGGTTTGGCAAGGCCTTGGCTCAGATCGTGGCTATCTGAGGTACAACTATAGGTGTAGAGTACCGCCATGATTCCGGGCGCTTAGCTCCCCCCATACAATGCGCAGCTACACTCTTCCCCGCGTGGAAAGACGATTCCGCAGCTGACACTTGCGTGCCCCTGGCCGCCCGTGCGCAGCCACTTTCAAACCTGAGCGCGAAGAACCCATCGGTTCCGAGCGTGGATGAGCGCCGGGACCCGTTTCCTGCGCAGCAACCCCTGGCTTCGGCATGCGCCGGAGATGATGACCGTGACGACAATTCCGATACTGGAGACCCTGGCCCGCGAATTCAAAACGAGCGTGGAGAGTGTGCGCGGAGCCCTCGAGATGATCGATGCGGGTCTGACCGCGCCCTTCATCGGCCGCTACCGCCGCAACCAGGTTGGTGCGCTCTCCGAGAGCCTGATCCGACGCCTTGACCGGGCGCGCGGACAACTCGAAGAACTCGAGCGCCGCAAGGGGACCATTCTGCGGCTCATGGAAAAAGAGCCCGAGACTCCCGCCAAGGCTCTGGAGCAGATCAAGGCCTGCACGGATCGCTTCGAGGTCGAAGACCTGTTCCTGCCTCATCGCCGGCCGGAACCCGAAGTTCAATTGGCCATGGACCGCGGCCTCGACGGCCTCGCGGACCTGATCATCAAGCAGGTGCCCCGGGAGCAGCGCCCGGCAGAGGAGCCCAAGGCCGAGAAGGCCGAGGGTGAAGCGCCTGAGGCTGAAGAGGTCAAGGCTGAAGAAATCGAAGCGGTGGAGACGAAGGCCGCCGAGCCCGAAGCGAAGGCTGCCGAACCAGAGGCGAAGGCCGCCGAGCCCGAAGCGAAGGCTGCCGAACCAGAAGCGAAGGCCGCCGAGCCCGAAGCGAAGGCTGCCGAACCAGAAGCGAAGGCCGCCGAGCCCGAAGCGAAGGCCGCCGAGCCCGAAGCGAAGGCCGAGGAGCCCGAGCCCAAAGCCAAAGCCAAAGCCAAAGCTCACAAGCCCACCGCTCCCGCCTCCAAAGAGACCATCCTGACCCCCGAGCTGGCGCGCTTGTGCGTCCAGTTCGTCTCCCCCGATCGCGGCATTCACAACGAAAGCGAAGCCCTGGCCGGTGCCATGCGCGTGCTCTCTGCGCGCCTGGGCCGCAACCCCCGCTTGCGCGGCCAACTGCGGCAGATGATGCGCAAGCACGGCGTGCTCACGGTGCGTGCTCTGGTCGATGACAAGAAGGCCGGCCGACACAAGGGCCTGCTCAAAATCAACCGGCCCATGCGCCAGATCCAGGGCAACCGGCTACTGTCCATCCGCCAGGCGCAGAAGGACCGCATCCTCACCACGCGCATCTCGGTGGACCGCGGCCAGGCTCTCAAGCGCGTGGCCGATTGCCTTGGCCGGCACCTCGAGCCTGGTGTCGAGGGTGTTGTGGCTGAAGTTTGCGCACGGGCGCTCGACCGCCGCTTGCTGCCCATGATCGAGGAGGATGTGCGCCTCGAACTCAAGGAACGCGCCGACGCCGAAGCCTTGCGCTTCCTATCCCAACACCTGCGACAGATCCTCCTGACCCCCGTCCTCGCTCGGCGCAGCAAGGTCGTGGGCATCGATGTCAACGCCAAGGGTGATTGGATCCTGAGCGCCGTCGATTCGTCGGGAACCGTCATCTCCACCGAAGAGTTGCGCATCGAAGTGGGCGAAAAAGACGCTGCCGCTCTCGGCGCGGAACTGAACGCAGCCCTCGGCTCCCTGGGCCCCGAAGCTGCAGCGGTCTCGAGTGGCAAGAGCAGTCGGGCGGCCCTAACCAAGTTGCGCAGTGCCTTCACAGCCAGCGAATTCGGTCTGTTCGTCTTCCTGGTGAGTGACGCCGGGCTCTCCAGCTACGCCAACTCGGAAGGGGCGCGCAAGGAACTGGTCGGTCTCTCTATCAGCCAGCGTATGGCCGTCAGCCTCGCGCGGCGCTTGCAGGACCCGATGAACGAGCTGATCAAGGTCGAGCCGCGGCACTTATCTCTCGGTTCCGAGCAGGGACTCGTGAGCAAGGCCAATGTGCGCCGCTGCTTTACCGAGACAGTCGAGTCGTGTGCTGCCCATGTGGGTTGCGATGTGAATCGCGCCCCGGCGCGCTTCCTCGCCGCGCTGCCCGGCCTCGACGCCGCGGCGGCCGCCAAGATCATCGAGCAGCGCGAGAAGAAACCCATCGAAAGCCGCACCGAGTTGCGCGACGAAGGCATTTTGACCGAGGCCCAATGGGCAAGTTCGGTGGGGTTCCTGCGCGTGCAAGGCTCTTGCGAAGCTCTGGACCGATCCAACCTGCACCCCGAGCAGTATGTACTCGCGCGGCAGTTGATCGAGGCCGTGGGCAGCACCATGGAAGACGGCCTTGGCCGCATGGGAATCACCAAGGGGCTCAAGCGCAGCGATTTCGATGTCGATGGCGACACCTGGCGTGATCTCATGCGCGAACTGTCCCATCCTGGTCGCGATCCGCGCTTTCGCCTGCATGTGCCTCAGCTCCTCGAAGCCGAGACCGATCGCGCGCGGCTGGTGCGTGACCGCGTGGTCGAGGGGCTCGTGTCGAATGTAACCAGTTTCGGTGCGTTCATCGATATCGGTCTGGCCCAGGATGCCCTGGTTCACATCTCCGAGGTCTCCAGCCACTATGTGCGCGATGCGCGCGAGTTGTTGAGCGTGGGGCAGATGGTGCGAGCGCGCATCATCGACGGCTCGGGCCCGCGGCTGACTCTGTCGCTCAAGAATGTGCCCCGCGAAGTGCGTGAGCACCGTCCCCGGCCCGGCGGTCGCAGCGCTGGCGCTAGCCGCGGCCGCGGAGCGGGCCGCCAGCGCGACGAGCGCCCGGCGACCAATCCCAATCTTCGTGCTGCCCAATCGCGGCGCGATGGCTTGGGTGGCTCGGGCTCAGGCGGCCGAGGTCGTGGCGGCGGTGGCGGTGGCCGCGGTGGTGGCGGCGCTGGCGCCCGCGGCCGTGGAGATCGCCATCAGGATGAGGGCGATCGTTTCCAACGCTCGGACCTGACGCGCCTCAACGAAGAGTCGAAGAAGGCAGCCGCAAACCCATTCGCGGACTTCTTCAAGGAAGACGAGTAGGCCTCGGGCTGCGGTTGGTTCGCGGTTAGTCCAGGAGCCGCCGGCGAGCGTTCGCCAGGGCTTCTTGCAGAAGCTCCTCGGTGAGGAGTCGCCGCAAGGGGTCCAGAGCGCTGTCCTCGATGGGCGCGCCCTCGTCATCAAGCTCATCGAGTAGCCCCAGGCCAGAATCGAGGGACTCAGGAGAATCTTTCTCCAGAGCTGATTCTGCGGGCGGGTCCGGCGGCGCTCCCCAGTCGAACTGCGCGGGATCGATGGCTGGTTCATTGGCGCCGGCCTCTCCGTCTTGATTGGGATCTTCGAACTCCACTTCCACTTCCACTTCGAAGTGCTCGTAGGGCAGTGGATCGGGAAGTTGTGCCGACGAGTCCAGTTTGCGTTCGTCGGCATCGCTGGTACTCGCGGGCGAGAGGTGATCCGTGCCGGCGTGCGCTGGTTCCTGCTCAAGCGGGCTCGCCAACAGAGCGTCGAGTTGCTCTCGCGCCGCTAGCACCGAGCCGGAGAGGCCGCAGAGATCCTCGCTCAGGGCGTGCTTCTGGTCACTCAGTTGGTCTTCGATACGACGGCCGAGTTGATCCATGCTCGCGGCCAGGCGATAGGTCGCTTCGTCGTGCAGCTCCGCCGGGCCCTTCTCGGATGACTGACGATTGTCGCGCAGGAGCGCATCGAGAGCTTCGTGTGCCGTACTCAGGCCGAGTTGCAGGCGACTGGCGCGCACTTCCAAGACCGCCACACCCTGGGCCACGCCAGCGAGTTCGCCCAGGAGCTTTTCAATCCTGGCGCTCGCAGCCCGCGCACCCTGAAACGCAGCGCATACAGCGGCCAGGCTCAAGCCCAGTGCGGAAAGAACCAGGAAGTCCCCGCTGGCGAGGCCCAGGTCCCCGACGCGGCGCGCTATCCAGGCCGCTTCAGCGCCACTTTCACCAGCCAGAGCCAAGGCACAGGCCACGGCCAGCGACAAGGCTCCTCCTACAGCGAGCAGCGCGGCCCAGGGGCCACCTCTTCCTTCTCTTTTTCGCTTCACTCCTTTGGCCTGCTGCCCATTGTTCTTCGCGCCCTTCATCTGCATGCGTACTCCGTTGCCTTGTTACCCGTGCCTCTAGCGATCCCTTGCCCCATCGAGATCTCACATTCACCAGAGCCCCGCCCGCGGGCGCCCTCCCTTGGCAGCGCTTCGGAACCTGAACAGCACGAGCTTGAGGCAATCCGGCAAATGGGCCCCCACGGCCGACAACTGCTCTCACAGCGGGGGCCCTGGCAGGCGCAGGCTTCTCAGTTGGACCGCAAGGCGCTAGCCTGGGGCAGCGCGGTCTGACACCCAGGCCGCCCTCTGGTCCACAGCCCCCAGGAGGCTCACGATGCCCCGAGTGAGGACAATCAGCGGCGTCCCCGTGGCGCCTGGCCTGGCCATGGCGCCTGCCCATGTAGTGCAGGCGACCCCCGATGTGATTCCCACCTGGTCGATCCGCGGCGAGGAGGTTGAGTCCGAGCTCGAGCGCCTCCAGCAGGCCCTCGAACGGGTCAGCAATCTTCTGGAAAAGCAGCGTCTGAAGGTGGCCAAGAGCTCCTCCAGCCAGGAGGCCGAGATCTTCTCGGTGCACCGCATGATCTTGCAGGACCCCGGCGCCCTCGACCGAGTACGCCTGCGAATCCGCGAGGAACGGTTGAACGCCGAAGCCTGCGTGCAGCACCTGATCGAGCACCTCGAGGCCACCATGAGCCGGTTGGAGGGCAACAGCGTGCGCAGCTACGGGGCCGACATCTCCGATCCCTGGCGCTTGGTGATCAGGGAATTGATGAAGAGAGATCACGACGCCTTCGTCTCCAGCGACGAACAAGTTGTTCTGGCGGCCGAGGAGCTGACGCCCTTTGTCGTGACTTATCTCGATCGATCGAGGGTGCAGGCCATCGTCACCGAGCGTGGCGGGAGATTCTCCCACGGCGCCGTCCTGGCGCGTTCCTTTGGCTTTCCCTGTGTGGTGGGGGTGCCCAACCTGCTCTCGCGCCTCGAACAGGGCCTGCGCATGATCGTCGATGGCGACGCGGGCACGATCCAGCTCGATCCGGGCCAGGAGGAGGTGGACCACTTTCTCAGCCGTCACACCCGTCATGTTGCCAAGCGCGACGCCTTGGTCCAACACGCCGCCTTGCCGGCCAAGACCCAGGACGGCACCCGCTTCGCCGTCGAGGTCAACATCGAGAGCGTGCGCGACCTCGATCTGGGCCATTTTGCTGTGGATCACACCGATGGCGTAGGGCTATTGCGCACCGAGTTCATGTACATGGAGCGCGCCCAGTTCCCCTCGGAGGAGGAGCAGTACCGTCTCTATCGCCGGGTCGTGGAGCACTTCGCCGGCCGTCCCGTGACGATCCGTACCCTTGATATTGGCGGTGACAAGCAGTTGCCCTACTTTCAGACGCCCAAGGAGGTTAATCCGGCCCTGGGCTGGCGCGGTTTGCGCGTGCAATTGCACTGGGCCGATCTCCTGCGCGTCCAGCTGCGGGCAGCCCTGCGCGCCAGTGCCCACGGGCCGGTGCGCCTGATGCTGCCCATGGTGACCTCCTGCGAGGAGGTCCAGGCCGTGCACCGGATCTTCTCGGAGGTTCGCAGCCAGCTCCTCGACCACGGCTACGAAGTAGCCCAGGACTTGCCCACGGGAATCATGGTGGAGGTCCCGGCAGCGCTCTTGACCCTGCCTCGGATCCTCAAGGAGGTGGACTTCATCAGCGTCGGCACCAACGACCTCGTGCAGTACCTGCTCGCCGCTGACCGCGACAACCCATGGGTGTCGGATCTCTACGATCCCTACCACCCGGCGGTGCTTTGGGCCCTGTGTTGGGCTGCGGACTGCGCTCGCCAGGCGGACACTCCCTCCTCGGTCTGTGGAGAGATGGCCGGGGACTACGCCACGGCCCTGATGCTTCTCGGCATGGGCTTCTCGTCGGTCTCGGTGGCGCCCAACTTCCTCAGCCAGGTGAAGTACGCCATCCGCAGCACGACCCTCGAGGAAGTTCAAACACTCGCCGCCGAGGCTTCAGAGGCAACCTCGGGGGATGCCGTGCGAAAACTTTTGGAGGACCTGCGGGTGCGTCTGCACGCCCGCCAGGCGGGTGACCAGACCGCTTCAGGTGTCTCGGAGCCCTGAGCTGAACCGGGCTGGGGCAGGGGAAAACTAGGATTCCCCACGAATCGGGCCGACCTCGCCTCTGGCCACTTCCCTGTTTCGGACCCCTGGAAGGCCCCTTCCGCTCCCCTCAGAAACTCCAAGAAGAGCCAAAGTAAGAAGACCCAAAGTGGCCACAGGTCGCTACACTGGGCCCCAGGAGAAATAAGGAGGAGAAGGAGAGTGCGCGGATCCAGATGGGGAAGTGATCAATCCGATCGCCCTCGCCGGGGACGATGGTCCCTGGCGGAAGTGGCTCGGCTGAAAGAGCTCTATGGTCTTAAGAGCAATGAGACCATTGCAAAGGAGCTAGGGAGACCCGTATCCAGTGTGCGGCGGATGGCCAAGACCCTCTTTCCCTCCGATCCCCTCGCTGAGTCCAAACAGGCCCGAGGCCCCTGGACAGCCGAGGAGATCGATAATCTCAAGCGCTATGTAGGCGTTGCTCAAGAGGAGATCATCGCCCGCATCCTCGGACGCACCCTTGCTGATATACAGGCCCAGATCGCTGATCTGGGCCGCGTTCATTCTGACGGCGAATGGACGCAGAGCGAGCTCGTCAATCTCAAGAGTTTCTACGGCACCCGCACCGACGAGAACATCGCCCGCATCTTCGGCCGCAGCCTGGAGGCGATCACCGCGAAAGCCGCCGAGCTCTGCCTGGCCAAGGACAAGGCTTTCGTGCGCAAGCTCGCCGGCTCTGCGACCACGAGCATGCCGCGTTGGTCCTCCGAGGAGATCGCCCGCCTCAAGGATATCTACGGCACCCACTCCAACCTCGAGATCGCGCAGATGCTCAATCGCTCGGTGAAGAGCGTGGTTTCCAAGGCTCACAACCTGAAACTGCGCAAGGAGCGTGGGCGCCTGGCCGAGATGGGCCGGCAAAATGTCTCCCTGCGCTATGGCCGGCTAGCCGACGGCACCAAGGATCCGAATATCGAGAGCACCGGGCGCGGTGACAGCGGCATGGCCGAAGCTGGCGACGACGGCTCCTGACGCGTTTCTTCTTCAGTCATGCGGCAGAGCCAGCTTCATGCAGAACACCGAGCCGCCTGATTTCTTGAATTCCGAGGTCTGCACCTCCTGAACCCTCCAGTTCGCCTGGCGGAGGGCCTCTCCGACTCTGGCGCAACCCTCCTCGATCACCACAACCCGTTGCTCCGCAGGGGGGGCTGGCCCATCGCTTGCCAAGGCCTCCCCCGCGAAGGCATGGCTTGCGAAGACATTGCACGCGAAGCCCTTTCGCGCCTCGACTTCATCGACTTCGATACGCTTCGCCACCAAGCGCCGGATTAGCTCGCGGCCATCCTCGCTGAAGGCGCCGGGGTACCAGAGGCAGGTTTTCTCGTCCAAAAGCGCCAGGCAGGTGTCCAGGTGATAGAAATCCGGGTCGACCAGCTCCAGGCGCACGACGCGCAAGCCGTAGCGCCGGCTGAGTTCCTCCCAGGCTGCCCCGTCGGTGCGCGGTCCCACGCCGCCCCACAACAATTGCCGCCGGGGATGCCAGAGGCCGTCGCCGGTGCCTTCGAGGCATCGTGCCGGGCCGTCGAGGGGCGCAACGGTCCAGCCCCGGGACGAGGCGAAGCTCGCCAGGTGATCGACCTCGCCCTGGCGCTGGGGGCTGGCCATGCGGCTGGGCAGCCACAGGTTGCCTGCGCCGCTGGCGGCCGCTGGCAGGGGCAGACCCGGATTGGCGCAGAAGACCAGGTCGGGGTGGCCGTCCAGGGGCGGGATCACCTCCACCTGCAAGCCGCGCGCCTCGAAAACACGGCGCAGGGCCAACCACTGGCTGCGCGCCCGCTCGCGGTCCACCTGGTGCAGGTTTCCCTCGGGGCCGCGCATGTGGGGGTTGATCGCGTAGCTGATCTGATAGTCCCTGGGGTCGGCCATCCACAGCATGTCGAAGTCCGGCAGAGGGCCCAGGTCCTCGATGCGGAAGTCGAGCTCGTCGCAGGAGTCGTAGTAGGGCATGGGTGGGCAGAAGCTCGGGGCTGAACGGGAAGGCCGGGCTGCAGCTGGAGCCACGGTAGCAGCCCCGGCGTCCAAGGCACAATCCTGTGGGGGCGGCGGTTCCCTCACCAGATGCGCTCGGCTTCCAGGGTGCAGGCACCGAGCTGGTTCTGGACCGTGCCGGTGATGCACAGGGGGCCAAACTCGGCCAGCAGTCGGCCGCAGCGCCGGTAGATGTCGGGGAAGAGCACCACTTCGGCCAGGCCGCTCTCATCTTCGAGGGTCAAGAAGCGCATCCACTTGCCGTCGGCGGTGGGCACCCGGCGGCTTGCGGCGAGCCAGCCGCGGAGGGTTATGCGGCCGCCTTCGAAGTGACGCAGCTCGGCACAGGGCGTGGGCCGCGGCGGGCCCGGGGGCTGTCCCGCAGCACCGCAGCGACCCTCCGCGGGGGCCGGAAAGATCGCCGTGGGGTGGTCGTGAACCGTCAGGCCCATCAGCTCGTATTCCAGCTCGCCGCGCTCGCGACGGGTGAGGTCGGGCAGCCCCGGCAGCACCAGGGCCGGGGTCGGGGGCTCGGGGAACAGGGCGGCGCTGCTGCCCGGCGCGAGTTGCGCGTCCCCCAGACCCAGCCCGGCGTGCCAGCCGCGGCTGCCGGCGCGGGCTGCGGCCAGGGCCTCGTCCGCCCGCTGGCTCGGAGTGGCCCGGCAGGCGGCCAACTGCCCGAGGTCGAGGCCCTGGCTGCCGCCGTGGGTCAGGGCCCGCGGCGCCCGCCGGCCGGGGCCGGCGATCAGGTGCAGGCGCCACAGGAGTTCGGGCCGCGTGTGGTCGAAGGCGTCGAGTGCGCCACACTGGATCAGGTGTCGGGCCTCGTCGATGTGGGCGCCGCTGCGTTCCAGAAAATCGGGCAAGGACAGGAAGGGCCCGCGTTCCCGGCGCGTCAGCGACAGGCGTTCGAGCAGGTTCTGCGAGAGCCCTTTGATCGCACCCAGCCCCAGCCGCAGGGCGGCGGCCTTGCGTGGGGACTGCCCGCCGGTTTGCAGGCGCTCGAGGGTGACTTCGCTCGCGCTCTGGTTCACATCCGGCGGCAGGATCACCACGCCCAGGCGGCGTGCTTCCTCGATGTACACGCGCGGCTTGTAGTAGCCGGTATGGCTGTTCAGGAAGGACACCATGTAGGCCGCCGGGTGGTGCGTCTTGAGCCACACCGCCCGGTAGGCGATGCGGCCGTAGGTCACCGCGTGGGCTTTGCAGAACCCGAAGGATGCGAAGTTGGCGATGAGTTCCCAGACGCGCTCGGCGTCATCGCCAGAGATGCCCTGGTCCGTGCAGCCCGTGCGAAAGCGTTGGGCCAGGGGTTCCAGTTCCTGGGTCTGACGCTTTTGCAGGGCCCGCCGCAGGAGATCGGCCTCGGCCAGATCCATACCGGCCAGGGTCTGGGCCACGCGCATGACATCTTCCTGGTAGAGCATGATGCCCAGGGTGTCGCCCAGGGTCTCGCTCAGCCGCGGGTGGGGTGGCGTGGGGGCTTCGAGGCCGCGGAAGCGCCGCACATAGGCTTCCTTCAGCCCCGAACTCGACGGCCCGGGGCGGATCAGGGCCACGGCCTGGATGACCGCGTCCATGTCCCGCGCGCCAGTTTGCTGCAACAGGTTGCGCATACCTGGCGACTCGACCTGGAAACAGGCCAGGGAGCGACCCTCGGCCAGGGTGTCGCCGGTGGCGGGGTCGTCGCCCGTCAGGCACTCGAGGTCGATCTTGATGCCTTCGTCGTCCAGGGCGCGCAGGCAATCGTCGATCACGGTCAGGGCGCGGTTGCCGAGCAGGTCCATCTTGACCAGGCCCACAGCCTCGACGCCGCGCTTGTCGAACTCGGTCACCACCAGGCCCTTGGCGGCCCGCCGGCAGGCGACGAAGTCGGTGATCGGACCGGGCGCCACCACCACGCCTCCGGGGTGTAGACCAAAGTGCCGCGGCATCCCGAGCAGGTCGCCGGCCTGCTCAAGCACGCGCTGCCAACGCGGATCGTGGTAGGGAAAACCCTGGGCTTCGGGCGTCGAGCGCAGGGCCCGTTCGATGGGTTGCGCGTCGGCGCCAAACTCATGCGTGCTTTCCGCCACGGTGGAGGCGCCATCGAAGAGGGTTGCGGCCTCGCTAGGCGCGTAGTGGGGCAGGACCTTCGACCAGCGATTCACGAGGGCCGGCGGAATGCCGTGGACCAGGGCGGTTTCGCGAAAGGCCGCCCGCAGCCCAAAGCAGTTCAAGGTCGAGATCATCGCCGTGCGTTCCGCTCCGAAGAGTTCGTACACATGGTGAATGACTTCATCGCGCCGGCGATAGCAGAAGTCGAGGTCGATGTCGGGACGGTCGCTGCGCGCGGGGTTGAGGAAACGCTCGAAGATCAACTGATAGCGAAAAGGGTCCGCGTCGGTGAGGCCCAGGCAGTAGGCCACCAGGCTATCGGCTGCCGAGCCGCGGCCCACGCAGGGGATCTTTTGTTCGCGGGCGTACTCGGCGATCTTGTTTACCAGGAGGAAGTAGTCGGCGAAGCCGAGTTGCTCGATGGTGGAAAGTTCGTAGTCGAGACGCCGCAGAACCTCGGGCCGCAGGGGGGAAAAGCGGCGCTGGGCGCCTTCAAAGGCGAGAATGGAGAGTTGCGAGTAGGCACTCTCGTCGCTTTGCAATTCGACCCGGGGAAACAGCACGCGGTCCAGGGGTGGGGTGTAGTCGCAACGCGCAGCGACTTCGAGGGTGCGCGCCACCATGGCGGGCACCCCCGGCGGTGGCTGAGCCTGCCAAGCGCCGGGAAAGTCGTCGAGGTCGGCGTAGAGCGCGCAGACCTCGCGGGCACTGGGGAGATGGGCGCTGCCTTCGGCCAACCATTCCTCGGGCAGGTCTTCGAGCAGGGCGTTGCGACCGATGGCCACCCGCAGGCGGTGGTCCACTGCGCCACCGGGGCCAGCGTAGTAGACATCGGGCACGGCCAGGATACCGAAGCCCGTGGCGCGGGCGGCGGCGAGCATTTCGTCAGCCGCCAGCGCGTGGGCCGGCGGCGGGGTCTTGGAGGGCTCGCGGGAGGGATCCGGTTCCAGGGCTGGAGCTGCCTTGCGAGGGGCCGCCGAGGAGCCGTGGGCGAGGTGCGTATTGCGCGAGCTGCCGGGCCGCCAGCGGTCGGCGCTAGCGGCCCGGCGCAAACCCGCGGGCGCGATGGCCGCCAGGACTTGGTCGGGGGGCACGCGCCCCATCAAGGCCAGCAAGAGGCGCGGGTGGTCGACGAGGTAGATCAGCCCCTCCTGGAACTCCACTGCGCTCTGGGCGAGATCAAAATTGTCCTCCGGCGTGCCCAGGCGCTCGCCCCAGCGACCGGGGTCGCGGCCGAGTTGGCGGGCGGAGACGAGCTTGTTCAAGTTGGCTGCGCCGCGCTCGTTCTGCACCAGGGCGATGATTCGGCCGGCGTGTTCGTCGTTCGCTTGGGTGCAGCGCGGATCCGACAGTTCGGCCCCCAGGATCGTGCGCACGCTCTTGGCGTGGGCTGAGCGTATGAAGTCGATCCAGCCCGCCGTGCTGTCGAGGTCGGTCAGGGCCAGGGCGCCGAGTTCCAGGGTGTCCGCCCGTTCGAGCAGGACGGCCGGCGTATCGACGCCGGTGAGCAAGGAGTGACAACCGTGAACACGCAGGGGCACATACAAGAGGGACCTCCCGGGACCGTAGCCTGGCCCGGATTTATTGTGGCTTGGATTGCCGTGGCTTGGATTGCGCCCACCCAAGAGGAGGCCCCGGCCCCTGGGCGCTCGCCGATGGTGGGCGCATGGCGGCGAGTCGCACGGGGGCTCGGGGTGACTCCAGAGGAAGCCTAACAAAACCCTAATACATGTCCAGGAAAGCCTCGTCGGTCCCTCCCCGCTGCGGACCCAAGTCCTTGGCAGGCCGTCAGATGGGAGGCGGAAAAATCTTGCCCCGAGCCCCTGCTGCCCAGACTCTTCGCAATTTGGAGGCGCCATGCACTACTCTCCCACTCCCATGCGTGCCCCCGTCTTGCCCCCCCGCGCCCTCCCCGGAGCGCACCGCGCCCTGGGTTCGCAGGGCCGCAGGGAGCGGCCCCTCCGATGACGGCCGGGGACCGCCAAGAGCCCCAGCAGAGCGGCCGCCTGGCTGGCAAGCTGCTGCGGGGCAGCGCCTTGGTCCTGGTGCTCATGGCGCTGCTTTTTAACCGCTACAGCCTGGGCCTCGTGGATCCCAATCCGCCCCTGGACCCGATCACGGCGCGGGGCGTTTGGGCGACCCAGAAGACCTTCGTTCTCCTGGGGCTCATGGCCTGGCTGTTGGCCGAAGTCGTGCATCCCACGGCGTTGCAAGAGCGCTTGCGGCGCAGTTTCGGGCGGCCCCGCGCCTTGAAGCTGCTGCTCCTGGCCATCCTCTTGGCCCTGCCCTTGACGATCCTCGAGTTGGCCCTGCGGCCCTTCACCACAGATCGCCTGGGTCCCAAGTCCACGACCATCTTCATCAAAGATCCCGACCTCGGCTGGAAGCTGCGGCCGGGGGCCAGCGGCCACTGGGGCGAGGTCGAGGTGGAAATCAACGAGCATGGCCTGCGCGGACCGGCCCTCGCCCGCGAGCGCGCCCCGGACACCCTGCGCATCCTCTACCTCGGTGACTCGGTCACCTTTGGCTACAACCTGCCGAGTTATCGCGAGGCCTTTCCGCACAGGGTCGAGGACTTGCTCGAAGAGCGTGCGGGCCTTGCGGTGGAGACCATCAACGCCGGAGTCGGCGGCTATTCGCCGTGGCAGTACGAGGCCTACCTGCGCACGGCGGGCCTGGCCTTCGAGCCCGATGTGGTGGTGGTGGGTTTTGTGCTCAACGATGTCACCGAGAAGTTCGAGCTGGCCCGTTATGGCGGCGCGGGCGAGGGTTGGCAGTTGAGCCAGTCCTACTATTCGCTCGACGACTACCTGGCCCACAACATGGCGATCTGGGCGGCTCTCAAGCGCGTCGGAAAGCGGCTGCGCCACGGTTCTTCCCCCGGCGTGGCGGCCCTCAAGCGCGAACTCGTTTCGGTGGAGGAGCTGGCGCACAAGCCCAACGCCCCGCGGGTTCGCAAAGCCTGGAACGCGACCCTTTTGAACCTCGACCTCCTGGCAACGCTTTGTGCTGAGAACGATTTGCCCCTGGTGCTGGTGGCCTTTCCCTTCACTTTTCAGTTCCAGGACCCCACCCGCCTGGACGCTCCTCAGCGCGTCCTGGCAAAATTCTGTAGCGGACGCGGGATTCCCTATCTTGATCTACTGCCGGCTCTCACCAGCCACATACGCGAGCATGAGCTCAGGCCGCGCGATCTATTCATCGATGTCGACCACCCCTCCGAGAGAGGCAGCGCGATCATCGCGAAACTGATCGCTGACCTACTCGCGAGCGAAAAGTTGTTGGGCGATTTATTCGACCAGTAGGGCGGGTAACAAGCGCGTGTTGCCACACATTTTTTCTCAGCGAACTCAGTAGCGAAGAGCTGTAAACACCTCCACTTCGGATGAGTTTGTGCGGCGAGCGACGACGGCTGCGGCATGGACAAGGCCACCCGCAGCAAAGCCTTCGAGCCCTTCTTCACCAGCAAGGGTCCCGCCGAGGGCACGGGGCTTGGTCTCGCGTCGGTGTACGGCATCGTCAAGCAGAACCAGGGCTACATAGAGGTCCAGAGCGAGGTGGGCCGAGGCACGACCTTCAGCCTTTTCTTTCCGCGCCACGAGGGTGAAGCACCCGACCGCCACGAACGGCGCTACATGTGGCACGTGCCTGGAGGCCACGCCTCGATCCTCGTGGTGGATGATGAGCCCGAGGTTCTCAAGTCGAGCTGCGGCATCCTGGAGGGCCTGGGCTACCAGGTCACGGCGGCTGGCGCTCCCGCGGAGGCCCTCGAGCGCGCCGCCCTGCGCCAGGAGCCCATTGATCTGCTCTTGACCGATGTTGTCATGCCGCATATGAGCGGCTCGGCCCTGGCACGCCATCTCCTCGACCGCTGGCCCGAACTCAAGTGCGTCTTCATGTCAGGCTACGCGCCCCCTGAAGATTCGCTTCCGGGTGAGCCCTACCTCAGTGCCCACTTCATCCAAAAGCCCTTCGTCCGCCGCGACCTGGCCCTCAAGCTCAGCGAGATACTCGGGCCTCCTCGAAGCGAAGCCAGGCTGAGCTAACGCCGTTCCGCGGAGGTGGACCACAGGCCGCTGGCGCGCAGCAGGGAGAATTGAGCGCGGTTGAAGTCGGCCAGGGCGGCCACGCGGGCGAGGTGGGCGCGCAGGAACTGCATCTGGCTGTCGAGTACTTCGACGAAGAGCGCGGCGCCGTGTTCGTGGCGTTCGCGGGCCAGATCTCGGGCCAGGGTGGCGGCTTCGACTTCCCGCTCGCTGGCGGCGATGGCGAGCTGTGCGGCACCGTACTCGGCGGCCGCGATGCGGACTTCGCGCTGCACTTGCCCCTTGACGAGCGCGTGCTCGAGCTGCGCCTGGCGGCGATGCGAGCGTCCCAGGTTGCGTTCGCCAAGAAGTTTGGCGCCGAGGTCCCAGCGCAGGGCCGCGGTGTAGACATTTTGCGAATCGGCGTCGTTGTAGTCCTGTCCGAGGCTACCTACACGGGCGGCGACCATAAACTCCGGCAGGATCCAGGCGAAGTCAGCGCGCGCCTCTTCGGCTTCGCTGGCTGCCAGTCGCGATTCAGCGGCGCGCAACTCGGGCCGCGCCCAGAGGGCCAGCTCCAGGAGCAGACCGCTGGCTTGGCCAGCCTCGGGTTGCCACGCGCCGGCTACCAAATCGAGGGCCGCCAAAGCGCTGGCTCCAGGTGTCAGGGAGTCCCCGGGCGAAAGTTGCAGCAATTCGACGAGCCTCGCCGAGGCGCGCTCGACACCCACTCGCGCGCGGATTGCGGCGCTTGCCACCGCAGCCTCGTGGGCCTGGGCCCGGGCCAGGCTGGCGGCCAGGCCGGAACCTGCCTTTAGGCGCGCTTGTTCGAGGGCCACCAGGGAAGCGGCCTCCAGGCGGGCTTCAGCGGCGAGGCCGAGACGGGCAAAGCTCTCCACCAAGTCGAAATAGTAGAGGGCCGCCAAGGTCACCGCGTCGTCGGCGGCGCCTTGGGCTTCGTGGGCCTTGGCTTCGGTTCGGCGGCTGGCCGCGCGAGTGCCGTAGATGGCCGCGCCAAGATCGAATTCCAAGCGCGCCTCGCCACCAGCCCAGGCGCTGCGCTTGTCCACCTCCAGGAAGTCGCCGTTTGTGGCCTGAACCTGACCGTCATTGCGGTAGAGCGACGCGCCCACGCTCAAGTGCGGCCACCAGGCGGCGTGGGCGATGTCCTCTTCGGCTTCGGCCGCCGCTAGCCGCTCCCGGGCGATTTGCAGGTCCAGGCCCTGGGCTTCCACGAGCTGTACCACCTCGACGAGGGTGATCTCGCGCTGGCCCGTTGCGAGGGTCGCGCTCAACTCCGCTGGCGCCCGCGGCAGGCCCTCGGTCTCGCCAACCAGGGCGCGATCAAAGCCCGCTTCGCGCTCCCGGATCCAATCCGCGGCGTTCGCCAGGCGCGGCGGCGAGGGCGCGGCGTTGCAGGCCGTCAAAACGGCGCAAGAAAGGAAAAGCAGCGCGGCCTTCAAGGCCTTTCCCCCTGCACGGCGCGGACCGTATCGCCTTCGCGCAGTCCCGCCACGAGATACATAATCACATCTTCCTCGCCGGTCAGTCCGCTTTCGATTTGAACAATCTGGCCGTCGTCGATACCGAGCTTCACATGGACTCGCGCCACGCTGCCGTCGCTCTTGACCACCAGCACGAAGTTCTGCTTGCGATCGGTGTGAATCGCCGAACCCGGAAGCAGCAGGGCGTCTCTGATGGTCTCGGTGGACAAGCGCACCCCGATGTACGATCCTGGCATCCAGGTGCCGTCAGCGTTGTCCAGGTCTACCTCGGCGCGCATGGTGCGCGATTTCAAGGCCAAGGCACCGGCTACCCGCGAGACTGTGGCTTGGAACTGTTCCTGGCCCTCGCCATCCAGGCTGATTTGGACCCGCGTGCCCTCGGTCACGCTGCGCGAGAGGCGTTCGGGAATGTGGATCTGAAGCCTGACTCGGCTGACATCCATGAGCATCAGGAGGTCCGTCACTTCAGCTCGCGCCAGGGCTCCCACATCCACCAGGCGCGCCGTGATCAGGGTCTCGTCGTAGGGCGCGCGCAGCTCTCCGAAAGCGAGTTGCGCGCTGGCGAATCTCACCGCGGCCCTGGCCGAGAGCACGGCGGCTTCGGCGGCGGTGATCTGGGCCCGGGCCGCCTCGACGCGGGCCTCGGCGGCGGTGATCCGGGCTGCGGAGGCTTCGAGTTGCGCCTGCACCATGGTCGCATCGGCCTGGGCGGCGATGAGTTCCGCCTGGGCGCGCTCGAAGAGGCCCCCTGCGGCTTCGACCTCTTCGAGGGTGGCGGCCTTGGCTTCGTAGAGCCCCACTTGTCGCTCGTAGACCACGAGGGCCAGGCTGGCTTCGGTCTCCGCGAGGAGCGTGGCGGCTTGCGCCACGCCCACCCGCGCCGTCGCCACGCTCCTCGCGGCCTGGGCGTCGATCACATCGGCGTGGGCTGACTGGATGTCGCCGGTCCGTGCGGCAACCTGGGCCTGGGCTTCGGCCAGGCGCGCAGTGCTGGTGTCTTCCGCGGCTTGCAAGCCCGGCAGAGCCAAGCTCAACAGCCGGCTACCCGCGGGGATGCGGTCGCCCTCGAAGGCCTCGAGCCTGTGGACATAGCCCGTGACCCGTGCCCGCAGGGTCGTCTCCTGCCAGGGCAAGACGGTGCCCACCAACTTGGCCGTGCGGTCGATGTTGCTCCTGTGAGCCTGGGTCACATGCACGGCGCGAGGGCCTTGCTGGGCGCTGACGGCACCCTCGGCGGAGGCCCAAAAGAGGGCCAGGCACAGGCTCGAGAGGAGCAGAGAACGGTTCATGGTTGAGCGCTTGATGTTCATGGGTAACCAGGGCTAGTGAGCCCCGTCGAGTTCGTGGCTCTCTTCGGTCTGGATGTAGCGACCGAGGATTCCGTAAAGGGCGGGGACGACGAATAGGGTCAGGAAGGTGCCGCCAAGGACGGCACCGATGATGGCTCGCGCCAGGGGCAGGTTGCCCTCGCCTCCGACGCCAAAACCAATGGCCATGGGCAGCAGCGCCAGGACCGTGGTCAAGGAAGCCATCAAGAGCGGACGCAGGCGGTGGCGCGCCGCTTCAAGCACCGCGCTCTCAAGATCGACGCCTGCGCGTTGCCGCCGGGCGGCGTAGTCCACCAGCAGGATCGAGTACTCAACCACCAAACCAACCATCAGGATCAGGCCCATGAAGGAAGGGATCGAAAGGTGTGTGCCGGTTATCCAGAGCAGGCTAACCACTCCGATCAAACCCATGGGCACTGCCAGGAAAATCACGATGGGCAGGAGGAACGAGCGCAACTGGGCCACCAACACCAGGAACACGAGCAGCGCCGCCACGACGAGACCCGTGCCGAATTGCTCGAACGATTCGTTCATGCTCTGCACTTCGCCGCGAACCGCGTAGCGATAGCCGCGGCCACCGTACTTATCCATCAGCTTCTGGAACGAGGGCGAAGTCGCCAGACGCTCCTCGATGGCTTCTGCCAGCCCGCCGAGGTCGCGGCCCTCGACATTGGCGTAGACATCGACGGTGCGCGTGATGTTGATGTGACGCACCACGGCGGGGGATGTGGTGCGCGAGAGCTGGGCCACATTCCCAAGCAGCACAGGCTGGCTGGTGGCCGCACCGACGATGGGGATCTCGAGCAGGGTGTTGAAGTCCTGGATGTCATCCTCAGGGTACTGGGCACCGATCAGGTAGTGGTTGCCGTTGTTGGGGTCGATCCAGAAGCTGGGGTTGAAGTTGACCGAGGAGTTGATGGCGGTGACCACATTCTTGATCACCTCTTCCTGGGTCAGTCCCACCTCGGCGGCCTTGATGCGGTCCACATCGATCATCACCGCGGGGTACTCGAGGGGCTGATCTACGCGCACATCTACGGCGCCGGGGATCTCGCGCACTTCACTCACGATGGCCTCGGCGATCTCGTGGGAGATGGCAAGGTCCGAGCCCTGGATCTGGATGTCGATGGGCGCCGGTAGGCCCTGGTTGAGGGCCGCGGTCAGCATGCCGCCGGTGTCGATGGAAAACTGGACATCGGGGAATTCGGCTGTGAGTCGTTTGCGCAGGATGGAGGCCCATTCCTGCGAGGTTTGTTCGCGCTCATCCTTCAACTGGCACTGCACGAAGGCGTCCATGGGCCCAGTGTTGGGCGTGTAGGCCGCTGGCCAGTCGTAGAGCACGCCGATGTTGGAGATCAGGAGCGCCAAGTCAGAGCCGGCGACCAAATCGCCGGGGTCTGCCTCACCGACGATTTTCTGCACCAACTGTTCCACCTCGGCCACCAACTCCTCGGTCTTTTCGAGGCGTGTGCCCACCGGCGCACGCATGAGAATCGTGAACTGACCGGCATCCACCCGCGGGAAGAGTTCGGTGCCCAGTTGGCCGAGCCCCCAGACGGCGCCACCCGCGGCGAGAAGCGCTGAACCGGCAACGAGGAACTTGGCCTTGAAGCAGACTCGCACCAAGGAACGGTACGCCTCGGAGACGCGCCGGAAGATGGGGCCTTCGGGTCGCACCTCGGTGGGCATGAAGCGCGCCGAGAGAGCGGGAATGACGGTCAGGGCCACGAAGAGCGATGTCACCGTGGCAAAGGTCACTGCCAGCGCCAGGGGCGTGAATAGAAAGCGCGCCATGCCCGAGAGGAAGACGACGGGAAAGAACACCACCACGAAGGTCAGGGTCGAGACGAAGACCGGCAGAGCCACTTCTTGGGTGCCGTCGAGGGCGGCTCGCAGGCGCGTCTTGCCGAGCCCCATGTGGCGCGTGATGTTCTCGGTGACGACGATCGATTGGTCCACCAGGATGCCGATGGCCAGGGACAGGCCGCCCAGTGTCATGGAGTTCAAGCTGTCGCCAGTGAAGAAGAGGCCGATGAAGGCCCCCATGCAGGCAAGCGGCAGGGCCACCAGAACGATCAAGGTATGGCGCATGCTGCCGAGGAACAGGAGCACCACGAGAGCCACCAGGAAGGCGCCGATGGCGCCCGAGATCGAGAGTGAATTGAGGGTGCCGCGCACGACCTTGGATTGATCCATGACCACATCCATGCGCAGGTCGGCGGCTTTGGGATCGAACTCGCGGATGCGTTCCAGGATGCGCGCGCTCTTGGCCTTGACCTCATCGACGATGTCGAGGGTGTTGGCGCCCGGTTGGCGATAGATCGGAATGTAGACCTGCCGTCGGCCATTGATGCGCACGATGTTGGACTGAATCTGGTGCGAGTCCCTGGGCTCGCCGATGTCGGAGAGGAAAATCGGCGTGCCGTCTTCCCTGCTGATGGGAATGTCGGCCAGCTCCTCGACGCGTTCGACCATGGCGTTGGAGAGCACCAGGTAGTCGAGGTCGCCCATCTTGGCCGAGCCCGTGGGCACGAAGGGATTGGAGGCTTCGAGGGCTTGAACCACCGAGAGCGGCGAGAGGTTGCGCGCTTCGAGTTTGTCGCGGTCGACATAGGCCAGGATGCGCCGCAGGACCCCGCCGTAGACCGCTGGCGCCACCACCCCGCGGATGGCTTGCAGGCGGTTGCGCATCTCGTAATAGGCCACATCGTAGAGTTCCTTCTCGCTCATGGTCTCCGAGGACACCGCCAGGAGGCACAGGGGCACCGAAGCGGTGGGGTCGAAGGGCATCACCATGGGGGGCAGGGTGCCCGGCGGCAGGTAGAACATGTCCGACATGGCCAGGGAGGTGACCTGGCTCATAGCGGTGGCGTCGTCGATGTCCTCGCGGAAGAAGTCCTTGACGATGCAGACGCCCAACATGGCCTTGGCTTCCTGGTGGGCGATGCCCACCGATTGCCCGGTCCAGCGTTGCAGGCGGCTCATGATGTCGCGTTCGACGACCTCCGGCGGCATGCCGGGGTAGAGGGTCACGATCTGCACCGCGGGGGTGCGGAAGACCGGCAAGAGATCGGCGGGGATCCTCTGCAGCGAGAAGAACCCGAGCACAAACAGAGTCAGCGCGCCCACCACCACGAGGTAGGGGTTGCGCAAGGCAAAGCGAATCATGGGAGCGGGGAAGGGGCGATAGGCGCGGGCAGGGCGACCCAGGAACGGGAAAACCTACCAACTTGCCTCCTGATTCACAGGAAGAAGGCCTCTGCGCACTGTAATTACCACTCGCGGCGGGGCCAGGCTACGGAGTGCTAGGTAGTACTCAAGGAGTACTACCGGACTACTCTGGACGACTCCGGAGTAGAGGGGTAGATCCGCCGCCTCGTCGCCTTTCTTGACTGGCTTGTCGCTCACGGGCCAATTCATTTGGCATCGGTACCGTTGGGCTCGCAGCGGAGGCAGGACTTCCTCGATTCGTCGTTGCTCCAGTAGTCATTGCTCCAGCTTCCTCGCTCCAAGGACCCTTGCACATGATCTCACGAAAGTGGACTTGCCTCGTCACTCGCCTCGCCCTCTGGCGGGCTGTTCAACCCACCCTGCGCTGCGCCAGCGGTGCTCTCGTCGCGGGCTCGGTGTTGCTGCTTCCCGCCCACGGCACCGTTCCCCAAAGCTGCTCGGGTGATGTGCCCCAGCTGACCCCCATGCAGGTTGTCTGCGCACCTTCAGATTGCACTTTGCGTCCTTTGAACTGGGGCACTGGCGGGGCATCTCTGCTCCCCATTGTGGTGGAGAAGTTCGATCCCGCCCTGGGCGAGTTGCAGTCGGTGGATCTCCGCCTTTCAGGACGCTTCGCCGTCAGCGGTTGCCTGGACAACCTCGCCCCCAACTGCCCACTAGCTGATATTTCCTTCACATTCCTCGGCCTGGCCCTGCCTCGTGCGGGCAATCAGCCTCGCCTCACTGGCGTGGCTGCCTTGCAGGTCATGAGTCAGTATTGGCCCACCGCGGGTGGCTTGCCTCTCGGGGCCGCGGACGGCATGGACGACTGCGCGACTCCGGGAGTGACCTTTGGCGCGCCTTCCTCAGGGAATTGCGTCAGCGGGGAGGATCACTTTGTCTACAGCTCTGACACCCAGCGCCAGGGTTCATCGCTGCAACTTTCCGGCTTTGACCTCGTGGCCTGGATCGGGCCTGGGCAGGTGCAATTTGACACCATGGCCCAGTCCAGCTTCACCATCACTCCGAGCGCAGGCCTCAACCAGTGGAACCTGGCGGAAGCCCGGCTCGAACTCGAGGTTGTCTACAGCTACTGCCCTTCTCCGGCCAGGGTCTACTGTTCTTGCGACTCCTCCTTGCAGGCTCCCTGCGCCAACCCCGGCGCTTTGGGCGCGGGTTGCGCGAACAGCACCGGCCAGGGGGCCAGGCTTTCCGCCAGCGGTTCGGCTTCCATCGTCGCGGGCGATCTCAAGTTGCACGGCAGCCAACTTCCCCGTCACCGCACGGGACTCTTCTTCCAGGGGGAGCGGGCTCTAAACGGTGGCTCAGGTCAGGTCTTCGGCGACGGCTTGCGTTGCACCGGCACGGCCTTGGTGCGCCTCGAAGTGCTCGATTCGGATGGACGTGGCGCACTCGAATCCCAGGTCAACCTCGCTCAGCGTGGCGCGGTCCAGCCCGGCGACTTGCGCCGCTACCAACTGTGGTACCGTGACGCCCAGAACTCGCCCTGCGGCAGCACCTTCAACCTCTCCAACGGTCTGGAAATTCGCTGGCTGCCCTGACCGGGCTCTCTTTCCCTCCATGCCGATCAGCGTTCATCTCGGAGATCTCACACAGTTCGCCGCGGATGTGATTGTCAACGCCGCCAATTCTGATTTGAGGGGTGGTGGGGGAGTCGACGGCGCCTTGCACCGCGCGGCGGGGCCGGGTCTCCTGCGCGAGTGCCTCGCCATCGGTGGTTGCGCCACCGGCGACGCGGTCCTGACCGCCGCCTTTGAGCTTCCAGCGCGTTTCGTGGTGCACTGCGTCGGTCCCATCTGGAACGGCGGCGCTGCGGGCGAAGCGGAACTCTTGGCCGGCACTCACCGGCGGGCCCTGGCCCTGGTGCGCGACGCCGGAGCCCATTCGGTGGCCTTCCCGGCGATCAGTTGCGGCGTCTTCGGCTACCCACCCGAACTCGCCGCCAAGGTCAGTCTGGCCGCGGTGGCCGCTTCCTTGGCGAGCGCAGGCGATGATCTCGAGGTTTCCTTTGTCTGCTTCTCCGAGGAGATCCGCAGGGTCTTCGCCGACCAGTTGGGCGGCTGAACGGACCTTTACTGATTGAGTGAGGGCGTGCGCAGTCTAAAACCCTCTGCTTTGAGTTCGTGGGTTTCACAGAGTGGCAGACTCGAGCCGCGCAGCACGCGGCCAAAGCCGATGCGTTCGCGCAGACCGTCCAGCACATCGTCGAGTTGCCGCTGTCGGTCGGCGTGGGAGCCCGCGGCGCCCCCCGCGGAATCGGCCGCGCGGTCGGCCGCGGGTTGGCTGAAGAGGGTGCCTTGCCAGCCTGCCGCCGGCCGCAGGCGGGTCAATTCGATCCCCACCCGTTTGACCAGGGCACGCCGCCGCGGCAGCGAGCGCAACATGGCGCGGGCTTCGGCCGCCACGCGGTCGGTGGAGTCGCTGGCGCCGTCGAGGCTGCGGCTCACGCGGCGTGTGGCGTTTTCGGAGGCCGCGGCGGCGCGTTCCGCAGGAGCGGCGGCCCGTTGCGCCCGTCGCAGGGACGGCGGGCGCGTATCGACATAGCGAATGTTCACGGCCAGGCTGACGACTTGCAGGCCAGCGCTGCGCAGTTTGCTCATGGCGCGGTCTACCAAATAGGCCAACATGGCTTCCACCCGCCGGCGCGAGCTCTCTTCGGGTTCGAAGGTGCCGTCGCGGCGTATGGACTTGGGCGCGCGTCGCACGAGCAGTCCTTCTCTATTTGCGATCCAGGTGGGCTCGACGCGCCGCTCGTCGAGGCCGCCCGCGCGGTCGTGCAGCACCAAGCCCAGTTGGCCGAAGGAGGCGAAGAGCACCTCGCGCGAGACGCTGCGCAGGTCGCCGGCGGTGCGGATGGCAAAGCGTTCGAGAAGTCGCCGCGTGCGGTAGCCGACTCCTGGTAGGTGTTCGACGGGCAGGCCACGCAGGAAGGTGGCTTCGTAGCCGGGCCAGATTTCCGCCACCCCGCCGGGCTTGGCCAGCTTGCCCGCCAAGCGTGCGATAGTGATGTTGCTGCCGATGCCCACCGTGATGGGCAACTCGACCTCGTTCCAGACCGCGGCCCGGATCCGTTGTGCGATCTCGAAGGCCGCGCCGAAGAGTCGCGTGCTGCCGCTGACATCGGCCAAGAAATCGTCGCAGGAGGTGACTTGTACTTGCGGTGTGAAGCGCATGACGACCTGGGCCATGTGATGGCCCAGGCGCGCCGCGGCCTGGGAGTCCCCGCGGCGAAAGATTGCCGTGGGGCACAGGCGCTGGGCTTCGGCGAGGAGCAATCCGGAGCGCACGCCAAAGGCCCGCGCTTCGTACGACGACGACATGACCAGATTGCGCTCGTGGGCCAGCCCCCCGATGACCAAGGGCCGCCCCCGCAACTTTGGGTGCAGGGCGCACTCCACCGCAGCCAGAAAGGCATCCACATCGAGGTGCAGAATCCGTCGCGGCCCCTCCTCGCGGTGCCGGTCGAGGTGGGGGTTGGAGGTGCCCATGGCCAGAACCCTAACAAAACACGAACCCCTGTGCGTGGTTTTTTTTGAGGCTCTCAGTCCGCGAACGACCCCACGAAGGGGTAGCGGCAGAAGTGTCCGCTCAGGGCCTGGACGAGGCCATAGATAGGTAGGCCCACGGCGCAGAGGCCCAGCAGGCTGCCCATGACGATGGCCACGGGAATCATGACGATGGTCAGGGCGGAGAGCACCAGCAGCGCGCTCAAGAGGAAGACGAAGACATTGAGGGCCAGGGCCTGTTTGGCGGCGCGTTTGGCTTGCGAGTTCTGTTCCGCGAGAACCATCATCACAACCGGAGCGATCACGCCTCCGAGGGGCACCAGATAGCCGGCTAGCCCCGAGATGTGGGCCAGGGCCACATGGCCTCGGTCGCTTGAGTCGATGCATTCCATGGCTTGTATGTGGTGGGTCCTTCGTCTGGCGAGCGCCCGGGGCTTGCTTGCCACGGGTGGGGTGCGCCCACCGAAGTCTTATTGGGAGAAGCGGCCTCTCCCTTGCACGATTCAGCGCCCCTCCGCTTCTTTCGCCCGAGGGTACAGCAGAGGCTCCAGGGCAGCGCCCAATATCTTGGCCTGGCGCGCGAAGCCCAGGTCGGATGGGTGTGAACCATCGACGGTGTCGCCATTGACCAGAAGATCCGCGCCCGCCACCAGAGTCAAGCCCTCGACGCCCTGTTCGCGCAAGCGGTCCAGCCCCGTGCGCAGGGCTCGGCGATTGGTTGCGTGGAGCGCGCGATACTCGCTGCGCAAGAAGGCATTCCCGTAGGTGCGGTCCTCCACAAGGAGGATCGGCGTCATCGGTCTGGCCTTGCGCAGTTGCAGCACCAGGGGCTCGAGTCGTTCGCTGACCATCTCCCCGTTCATGTTGGGTAGGCAATCGATCACGAAGACCGCGGGATCGAGCTCACACAAAAACCCTCCCACGCTGGTTTCCATGGTTCCATTACCCGACAGTCCCAGGTTGATCACCGGGCGATCGAAGCGCCGTCCGATGAGCGCCGTATGACAGGCTCCAGGCCGCGAGGCGCAGGCGCCCTGGGTGATCGAGGTTCCGTAGAAGAGAATAGGCTGCCGCCATCCCTCGGGCCGTTCCTCGCCCGCAATCAGTTCAGCTCCCGCAGGCACGCCGATTTCGCAATGGCTGACACCGTTGTACAGGGGCAGGTACAGCATGTACTCGCGCATCCCTGGGTCGAGGTCATCGATCAAGCGGGCCTCCATTTCTTGTTCGACCGGCTGGGGACAGGCCAACCAGCGCCACCCGCCGTCCCCGTCGCGCACAAAGAGGTCCACACCGCTGACTCCCGTGGCGGGCATGTGCGCCATGGCGAGCTCCGCCGAGCGCAGCCCCCAGCGACAGTGCAGTTCGGTGGCATTGGTACGGAAGCGCGCACAGATCCCCGCCGAATCCTGGGACAGTTCCCAAACCACATCCCGCACCAACCCCTTGGCTCGCGCAGGCAACCGATCAAAGGGCGACTCCAAGTCATCCCACCCCTGTCCCTCCACCGTCAAGTCATGCAAGGCCACCCACCGTAGCCCCTCGTCCGCCCCCTGGAACGAAAGCGAACTGAGAACCGCGAACACACACGCGAGCCCCGTCAGTCCTTGCTCATTCATGCCACCAAGCATGACAGCGCCAGCGAGTTCGCGCAATCGCCGGCGCCGGCTCCCCTAACCTGTCACCCGGGCCAGCAACGCGCGGGGGCCCGTGGATCCTGCGCAGCAGGGTCCAATCTGTGGCTTCTCGCTGGTCTCGGCCGCGCTGACTCCGGGATCGCGCACGACAGCTTATTCTCTTCCGCCCATGCCCATCTTTGGGCACGATCTCTGATGCCATGATCGTGCTCTCTAACATTGCGCATCTTTACGACGGGTCGAGCGCCGAAGAATCCTCTCTGTACCGGGGAGTCGACCTGCACATCGATGGGGGGCTTATCGCGAAGATTGGTCCCCATGATCCTCATCTGCGCGGGGGCGAGAAGTTGAGTCTTGTCGATGCATCGCAGTGGACTGTCGTGCCGGGGCTGATCGATTGTCATGCCCATGTGACGGTCACCGGCATCACTGGTGAGGCCATGGAAATTGTGAATGGGCCCATGGGGTTGGCGCACATCGAGAAGGTGCTCTACACGACCCTGGTTGACGGCGGTGTCACCACGGCGCGGGACATCGGCGGCGCGACCCACGCCCTCAAGAACCTGGTGGATGAGGGCATCTTCATCGGGCCGCGGCTCAGGATCGCGATCTGCATGCTGTCCACCACCGGCGGGCACGCGGACTTCCGCGGTCCCGATCGTTGTCACGCAGCCCTGTCGAAGCTCTGGCCGCCTGTACCTGGCAGGCCTTCGAGCATCGTCGACGGTCCCTGGGAGTGCCGCAAGCGCGTGCGTGAGATTGCTGCCTGTGGTGCGGACTTGATCAAGCTCTGCACTTCTCCCGGAGTTGCTTCGCCCTCGGATCATCTCGAACACCAGGACTTCAGCGCCGAGGAGATTCGCGCCATTTGCGAGGAGGCCGAGGCGCGTGGTTTGAAGGTCGCCGCCCACGCCCATTCCCTTGCTGGCATCAGGCTGGCGATTGAAAACGGCGTACACGACATCCAGCACATTTCATTCATGGACGAGGCGATGGTTGAGATGGCCGACAAGCGCGGCTGCACGGTGACGCCCACCTCCTGGGTCTTGAACACCCTGCCCGATTCTCCCGGCCTGTCCGACTTCGTGCGCGACAAGGCCAAGCGCGCCGCGGAGGTGCATTCCCGCGCCGTGGACTTCGCTCGCCAGGGTGGCCTGCGCATCCTGGCCGGCACCGACGCCGTCCTGGCCCCCATGCACGGCCGCAACTGGCTTGAGCTGACCCACTTGATCGGCGACGGCTTAAGCCCCCTGCGCGCCTGGCACGGCATGACCGGTCTGGCCGCCGAAGAAATCGGCCAAGACGACACCGGCACCCTGGCCCCCGGGCAGCGGGCCGACTTCCTGGTCGCCACCGCCCCCGTCATCGATGACCCTGCCCAGTTTGCAGCGGGCGGCCTATTGGAAGTCGTGCAAGACGGCGTGGGGCACCGCGGCGGCGTACCGGAGATCCCCCAGCGCAGCTATTCCGACACGGTCGCTCGGGTTCTGATTGACTGATTAGTACCAGGTACTTTGTCACTGCCCAGCCACCACTTCCCACCGGCTAGACCCTGTACCTGTTTCCCATGAGCGAGGTCCCGGTCATCGGCTCGGACATCTTCGCCACCGTACTCGACATCATCGGCGTCCCGCTCCCTGGCAATCTCACCATTGACGGCGTGAGTATGCTCCCCGCCTTTCGTGGCGAGGATCCAGAGCGTCCCATCCCCATGTTCTGGCGCAAGCATGTCTCTCCCCCTGGCAGCCACGCCGCCAAGCGCCTGGGCGACTGGAAGATCGTCGCGGGCCGCCGCTTCGAGAAATTCCAACTCTACAAGATCCAGGAGGACAGGCAGGAGCAGAACGACCTGGCCCAATCCATGCCCAAAAAGCTGGCCGATATGAAGCAGGAGTTCTTCAAGGTTTGGCGCGGCATCGAAGCCGAGGGTCCTCGCGCTTGGTGGGAGAGCGAACCCAGGCGGAAGTGAGAGGTGGCGCTTTCTTGCCCATGCAGCCCGCTGCGGCCTCACGCGCCGCCAATCACTTCAGCCTCTGCTCGGCGCGCCAGTCCTCTCGATGCGCCTTCCACCAGCGCTGCCAGGCGGCCTTGGTGTGGCCGGGATGGGCGCCGGTGAGCCGTGACAGGGAGCTGCGGGCGGCGCTGGCTCCGGCGCCGTTTGAGTACTGGCCGGAGCTCTGGATGCCGGCTTCGAGCACGCTGCCTTCCAAGAGGATGTTGACCTGTGGGTCGGCCACGGCCTGGAAGGTCGCGACCTCGACATCGAAGTCCTGGATATAGGCGCTTTGGCGGCCGACGAAGATGTAGCTGTGGGGCATGCGATGTTCGGCCGAGGTTTGGGCGGGGAGAGTCAGGTAGGCCATGAGCGGTTCGACAGCAGCGGGATAGCCCATGAATCCCAGGGCCTCGGCGGACTGCACCCGCACTCGGGGGTTCTGGCTGCCGAGGGCGCGCACCACCGGCGCGATCAGGGAGGTGTCGTGGGAATTGCTCAGGGCCTGGGCGGCGCTCCTGCGCACAGCAGCGCTGGTGTCGAGCAGAGCGTGCTGGAGGAGACGCTTGGCGTCCTGGCCGGGGAACAGGCGCCCGATGGCCTGGGCGGCAAAGACCCGACGGCGCAAGGAGAAGGCGCAAAGCGCGCCGAGCAGGTCCGCGTGCAGTTGTTCATGGTCCTCGATGCGCGCTAATTCCACCAGGGCCAACTCGCGGGCGGCGATGGGGGCCTGGGCAGCCCAGCGCATGAGGGCTTCTTGCGCGGCGGGGATTTGGTCGCCGGGAACTTGGAGGGAAGGCACGCCAAGAAAGCGCGAGGAAGTGAGCAGCGCAAGGGCCGCCGGGTAGTGGGGCCGATCGTCGAGGACGGCATCGATGGCTCCGAGGGCTTCGGAGACCAGGCCTTCGGTCACCATCCATCGAGCGAGGTCTATTCGTTGCGCCGGATCGTGCTTGGGTTTGAGGGCTCGTTCGCGGCGTGCGGCTTCGCGCAGGACCTGCGACTCTCGGGGAGCGCGGGTCACGGCGTCTGCGGGGAGTGCGGTCCAGCCGCCGCTTCCCTGCACTTCCCAGCCGCCGTCGCGCTCGCGGGCCACACACCGCAAGACACCACCGCGGGCGAGGTGCAGGAGACGGCGGGCCGAGGGCTTGGCTGTGCTCTCTTGGCCCGCCTCGGGCGCGCTATTGGGAGATTGGAATGCGTGGGCGGGCGCGCACAGAACACAGACCAGGGTCACTGCCGCGAGGGCGGGGAAGAGTCGCTGAATAACCATCGTGATTGTCCTTCGTTTCGAATCGCGGTGAGACGCCGGGCTCGCCGGACATCCTCGCGCAATGGACGCGGCTTGCCAAGACTGGTTTGGCTTGAATCGGAGGGGATTGATCGGAGAGAGTTTCCATCGGAGCCAGGCGAAGAGCACGGTCCGAGGATTACGGGCAGCAAGGCCCGTACCAGAGGCCGAACCCCCGATACTAAATAACCAGCGGCGACTCGCGGTGCGCCCTCGAACCGTCTCCGTGCGGCTTCGCTCGCAGGGAGCTAAATCGGCGGCGTGGGGTCAAGGTGAGTCACCCGTCGATTCGACGTCTGACCCCGGCGTGAGATAGAACAGCTTCTCGCCTACGGTGAGTGGGTCGTCGTCTTCAAGAAAGCGCACCCTCTCATGTTCGTCGATGGCCAAAAGGGCTACGGCGCCTGGCAACAGGCGGCCGATCTCGTCAACGGCCAGGTCCTCGTCGACCTCCGCGCTCCTGATCTCCTGACCGGCATTCAGGCGCTCCAGGAAGTCCTCCCAGACGAGCCTCGAACCAAAGGCATACATGGGGTCGCCCGCGCTCAAATCATCGGGGGGTGAACTCTCCAACTTGATGGCACGCACATTCTCGCGGCCAAACTCCCGGGCATAGAGTTGCACCGCCAGACGATTGACGCCGTCGCTGGGCGTCGCGGCGCAGAGGTGACCGATGCCGAAGAGATCGAAGTTCTCTATCTCCAAGGGATCGAGGGCGTCGGCGCAGCGGGCATGGAGACCTTCGGCTCGAGCGCGATCCACCTGCCATTGGCTGCGGTCGACGATTTGCACCGCGTAACCGGCGCGGTCCAGGGCGCGGGCCAGAGCGCGGGCGATGGTGTTCCCACCCACGAACAGGAAACCGTTGCGGTCACCTTCGAGTACGCCGAGTCTCGCCGCCACCCAGCGCGCTGTGGGCGCTTGCACGAGGACCGTGCCCACAACCACGGCAAAAACGAGGTACAGGACTAACTCGCCCAGAGGTTCGCCGCCCTGGGACAGGATCAGGGCAAAGAGTGACGAGACCGCCGCTGCGATGATGCCCCGCGGTGCGATCCAGGCCAGGAAGAGGCGCTCGGCCAGGGTCAGATCGCCGCCCAGGGTAGAGACGAAGATCACCAGGGGGCGCACGATGAAGATCACAGCCAGCACGAGCCAGAGGCCGTTCCAACCGAGACCGACGAGGCCTGCGAGGGCCACATTGGCCGAGAGCAGGACGAAAATGATCGAGACCATCATGGTGGTCAGCTGGCTCTTGAACTCCTCTACCTTTTCGATGCCAGGCGGGTGCAGCCAACCCAGGATGAAGCCCGCGATGGTCACGGTCAGGACGCCGGATTCGGAAATCAAGAGTTCCGAGAGGGCGTAGGCGCCGATGGCGATGGCCACCACGGCGAGGTTGTGCAGGTCGCGTGCCAGAACACTGCGGCGTTTCATCAAGAGGTACAAGAAGCCCGCCGCGAGCAGACCCAATCCACCACCGAGAGCGAGGCGCAGCCCGAACTCGCCAAAGACGGCGCCCTTGCCGATCGACTCGGCTTCGACGAGGTACTCGAGTACAAGCACGGCGTAGAGCGCTCCCACCGGATCCACCAGGATCGCTTCGCCGCGTAACACATCGCTGACCCGTTGCCGCGGCCTGACGCTGGCGAGCAGCGGTTGGATGACCGTGGGTCCGGTGACGATGATCAGCGAACCAAACAGGAGCGAGAGTCCCCAGCCGAGTTCCGGGAAGAGCCAACGGGCAATGAGGGCTGAGACTCCCCAGGTCAAGAGGGCGCCAAAGGTGACCAGGTTGCGGATCGTGGCGCCAGCGTTGCGGAACGAGTCGGCTTTGAGTGAGAGCCCGCCCTCGAAGAGGATGATCGCCACCGCGAAACCGATCAGCACGCGCAAGCCCTCTCCCAGGGAGGCGGGATCGATCACGCCCAGGACGCTGGGGCCGAGGAGCATGCCGCTGAGCAGAAGCGGCAGGATGGCTGGCAGGCGCAGGCGTCGGGCAATCGCCTGGCTGATGATGCCAGCCACCACGGCTACCGCCGAGGTCACGAGGATCGGATCTGTGTGCATTGTTGAGGAGACAGTAGCGCTTTGGGCGGCGCCGATCAGTCTTGGGCCGGGGGCTGCGCGGCGGGGCTGGCTTGGTGCTGCTTCCAGGGGCGCGGATCCACAAGAAAAATAACGCGCTTGGCGATTTCTAGGGTCAGTTCGAGTGTCTGTCCCCCGCGCTTGAGCGAACACTGCATGCGACCCTCACTGGGCTGGAGCGTGAGCCTCTCGATCTGTTCCCGCGAATCGCAAGGCGATCCGTTGACCACCAGCAGTTCGTCGCCGACCAGGAGACCGAGTTTCTGGGCGAGACCTCCCTGCTCGATTTTCGTCACGGTGGTGCCCTTCAGGGTCGCGTCCAGGTGCGGCTTTGCGGCGTGCTCTTCGCTGGCGATGTCAGCGCCAGCGTCGCGAAAGAGCTGCACCAGTTTTGGGGTCTCCCGCATGCGGCTGAGAGCCAACAACTCGGCAGCACTTTCCGCACCCACAAAACGCGCCAGGGTGGCCTCGAAGTCGTCGGGCGTGGGGCTCCTTTTTCCCGGATTCGAACGAGGATCCCCCCAACGAGGATTGTTGTAGAGGGCGCGCATGAATTCATCCAGGCTGGCGCCCGGTTGCGCTGCGCGAATGCGGCGATCGGTGAGGGCCGCCAGGGCCATCCCACCGCCGTAGACGAGATCCCTGGCGCGCCGGCTTGTGCTGAAGAGCTCCAGATTCCCGGCGGATTCGAGGGTCATCTCGGAGGTGGCGCTGATGCTTGTCCAGAGCTCGAGGCAGTCCGCCAGACGACTGGTGAAGTCCGTCCAGCTGAGCAGCTCAAGGCGCGCCGAGATGAGGTAGGCGTAGTAATCGCAAAAGCCCTCCTGAAACCAGCGCAACTCGGGCGGTGAGGCGAAGCGCGATTGCTCCCAGGTGTGAAAAAACTCGTGGGCTACGAGGCGCGTCAGGCTGTCGGTCAGAGCGCCGCCCTTGAGTCCGGCGGGCATGGCTAGCACCAGGGAAGTCGATTTGGCCGAGCCCGCCAGGTCGCCGGCTGGCGTGCTTTCCAACACGAAGAGAAAACTCGCCGCCGGGGTGACGCCAAAGACCTCGAGTTCAGCCGGCACGAGGCGTTCGATCACGCCGAGGGCCGGCTCCAACCAATCCTCGTGCTCCACTGGCGCCACCACGGTCACGGTGATGCGTTCGTTTCGGAACTCGCGTCGCGACCAGTTGCCGATCGCCAGGTAGTCGTTGCCGAGGGCCGCGCGGGAAGGCGGCCACAGAAAGCCCTCGTCATCCCGCGGCCAGGAACTCGCGACCTGCCAACCCTCCGGCAGGTCGATTTCGACCCGCGGGCGGAGTTTGGGCCCCACGGGAATCATGAGTAGACTGGCCGTGTGGAGCAGACCGTGGTCCTTGGCCATGAAGGGCCACTCGTAGCTGTCGCCCACCGCCAGCACCTCGGACCGTCCGCGCAGGTTGCTCGGCACGCTCCAGGTGACATTGAGCTGGCCGTCCTCGGGGCGCACCGCCAGCCAGACGAAGGGCCGCGGCGACATCAGGCGCAGGTCTTCCCCCGCGCCACTTTTTGCCTGCGGCTGGCGCAAGAGAGCCGGCCCTTCGAGCCGCGCCAGGGAGAAGCCACGGCCCATGGCCAGCATCAAGGGCCCGCTGTAGTAGGGCAGGTCATCAATATCCAGGGTCAGTTCCAGACGCGCAGCTCCGGGTTCGGCGAGCTGTACGCGGTAGTTCACTTCGAGGGGTGCCGCTTGCGGAGCGGCGAGGAGCGATGCGAGGACTAACTGGATCGGGATCATCGCGTCAGGGTACGCCATATCGAGGCTCCGCGCCGTTACACTCATCCGGCCCAGAGTCATGGAAGTCGTCCTCGTCTACCCCCAGATCCCGCACAACACCGGTTGCGCCGCGCGTTTGACCGCTGCCACGGGCCTGCGTCTACACCTCGTGGAGCCCCTGGGGTTTTCCCTCGAGGACCGCTACCTCAAGCGCGCCGGTCTCGATTACTGGCCGCAGGTTGAGCTAGTGGTGCACGAGAACTGGCACGCGGCGGCAGAGTTCTTGAGTGCCACCAGCGAGCGGCCCCTGGCCCAGCGCCTGAGACTTTTTAGCGCACGCGGGGGTACTTCGCTATTCGAGACTGAGTTCGACGAGGATTCGGTGCTGCTGTTTGGCAGCGAAGGAGACGGACTGCCCGCAGCGCTCCTCGACGAACACGGGGCGCAGCGCGTCTACATTCCGATCCAGCCCGGCGTGCGCAGCCTGAATCTCGCCAATGTGGTTTGTCTCGGTGTCTACACCGCTCTGGTGCGCGCGGGCTGTCCGCTGCCGGTCAATGACGGCGGCTACACAGCCCACCCCCAGGCGGCCATGGATGTGCGGCCTGCCGGGCGCGTGCGCGGTCCCTCATGAGCCCTGCTGGTTCTTCTGCGGCACGATTGACGCAGCGGCGTGTGCTCGGCACTTGGTGGCCTCTGGCCGCGTCGTGGCTCTTGATGGGAGTCGAGTTGCCCATGCTCTCGGCCATCATCGCGCGCCTGGCCGACCCGGAACAAAACCTGGCCGCCTTTGGTGGCATCGTTTTTCCCGTGTCGCTACTGATCGAGGCGCCGATCATCATGATGCTGGCCGCCTCCACGGCCCTCTCCCGCGACCGCGACTCTTTCGAACGACTGCGGCGCTTCGCGGTGGGTTCGGGCCTATTGCTCTCGGGGATACACGCCCTAGTGGCTTTCACGCCGCTCTTTGATCTCCTCGTGGTGGGCTTGATCGATCCGCCGTCGGAGATCATCGAGCCCGCACGGCTCGGGATGCGCATCATGACTCCTTGGACAGTGATGATTTCCGATCGCCGTTTTCACCAGGGTGTTCTGATCAGGAGTGGGCACTCGCGCGCCGTGGGCATCGCCACCCTGGTGCGTTTCGTGGCCACCATGAGCCTGTTGTTCGTGGGCTTTCAATCCGGTTGGATCGGTTGCGCCGTGGCCTGCGCGGCCCTGACCGGTGGAGTGACGGTGGAGATGCTGTTTGTACGCCGAGTGGTGGCGCCGGTGGTGGCCAGCGACCTCGGCGTGCCCTTACCCGGCGCGGCACCCCTCGACTTGCGCCGACTCCTGGCCTTCTACATTCCCCTGGCCCTGACGCCGCTCTTGAACTTGACGGCGCAACCCATGGGAAGCGCGGCCATGAGTCGCATGCCCCAATCGCTCAACTCCCTGGCCGCCTGGCCCGTGGCCTTCGGCTTGATCTTTGTCCTGCGATCGGTTGGCATCGCCTTCAATGAAGTTGTGGTGCGCCACGCCGGAGAGCCCGATGCACGGCGCGTATTGGGCCGTTTCACCTGGATGCTGGCCTTGGCGTGCGTCGCCCTCTTGGCGCTCGTGGCCGCCACGCCCCTGGCGGACTTTTGGTTCGGTCGCGTGGTGGGTCTGAGCGAGGAACTGACCAGCCTGGCGGGCACGAGTCTCTGGCTGGGGCTCTTGCTACCGGCGATGACTGTTTACCACAGTTTTTACCAGGGTCTCTTGGTCCATAGCCACCAGACCCGTGGCGTAACCGAGTCCGTGGCCCTGTTCCTGGTCATCACCATCCTGTTTTTGTGGGCTGGCGAAGCTCTGGGCCACTGGCCCGGAATCTGGGTCTCCTTGGTCGCTTTCAGCGCCGGCTCCAGCGTCCAAGCCGCGTGGCTGGCCAGGTGCGTGCGCCGGGCGGGCCTCTGAGGCTGTGGGATAGCGGTCGCCGCGTTACCATGGGCGTGCCATGGAACTCTACTTCTGCGACCTCTGCCAAGCCGCCGTGCCCGAGGCCGACATCGAGACCGGCCGGGCCTCCCTGGCGGGGGAGCGGGTGGTTTGCGAGGTCTGCAATGGCGCCATGGCGGCGACGAATGCGCTACAGAGTAGCTCGCCTGCTCCGACGAGTAGCCCAGGCGAAAGTGCGAGCACCGCTCCCGGTCGCGAGCAGCGTCCCGCTCGGCGTGGGCCCTCGCTAGCCGGCAGTGTGGCGGCGGCCTTGAGCGTGGCAGCGATCAGTTTGACCCTGGTGGCGGTTGTGGCCCTCCTGGTGCGCATCAATTCGGTGGAGCGGGAACTGCGCGAGGAGCAGAGCCGGTCCAGAGAGAAGTTGCAGGCCATCGAAACACAACAACTCGGTACGCGGCGCTTCATGATCAGCGAGGCAGGCCGCGTGGCCGACGAAGTGCTCAGCAGCGAGCTCGAGCGCCTTGAGCGCCTGGAGCAACAACTGGTCGAGGTTAGAACTGCCTTGCTGGATGAGGCGCCCCGCGAAGACGGAGCGCAGGAGGAGCGATCGCAGCTCGGGGCTGGCCCGCTCATCACCGCCGGCGACACTATGGCACGCGTGGGCGAACTCGAACAGCAAATCCTGTTCCTGCAATCGCGGGTCTATGACCTCGTCGATGGGGGCGGGAGCGCGCCCGTCGCCGTGCCGCGCGCAACAGAAACAACCAGCGAAACTGAACTCAGCGCGCTCCTCAAGGACTCCGATCCCCTCAAGCGCTTGGAGGGACTCTTTCGCGTTGAATCGGCCCGCAACAGCGGTGAGGCTGCCGTGGTGGTGCTCCTGCTCGATGATTCCGACGCCCACATCCGTACCCAGGCAGCGCGCACCCTCGAAAGCCTCGGTGCGCGCTCGGCGGTGCAGTCCCTGGTAGCAGCCCTCGATGACGATGATGTGGGTGTGCGCGAGGCCGCGGTCAGCGCCCTACGCGCCATTTGCGAGCGCCAGGAACTTTTCGATCCCCGTGGCCCCCGCGCCGAACGCCGCGCCGCCTCCCAGCGTTGGCGCGACTGGTGGGAGCAGAACTGGAAGAGCTTTCTCTACGGCGAGCTAGAGGAAACCGACTAGAGAATCTCCACATATTGGCCGCCGCTGTCCCGAGCCAGGTTCTTCAAGAGCTGCGACTCGCGACCGATGGCCACGCCGTGGATTCTCACATCGCGCTTCCGACAGAGCTTCCCGATGATGAGTCGGATCTCCGCTGGATCGATGACTCGACCAACCGTGGGCTCGCCGTCGGTAAGAAGATAGATCGTGTCGGTGCGACTGTCTTCCAGGGCGCGCAGCAGCGCGTCGTAAATGGCCGTGCCCCCGCCAGCGCGCCAGGTATCGATCTCGGCCAGGGCCTTCAAGCGCGTCTTGCGGTTGAGTTTAGTCAGTCGCGGCAGGGATGCCTGGGCTTCACTCGCAAAGGTGATCACATTGAACTGCACACCGTCGAGTAGTTGGCGCAGGGCACCGCGCAACTCGGTCTTGGCCACATCCAGGCGTGTACTTCTGCGCTTTCTTGAACTCGTCCCGCGGCCGCCGGCGGGGTCGTCCATGGAACCCGAGACATCGAGCACGAAGGTGACCCGGTTACTCTGGATCCTGAGCCCGTAGAAGGAAGCCGTCCGCATCTCGCCTCCGGCGTTTTGGCGTTGGCGGCGTTGGTTTTCGCTCGCCTCGGCCACGGTCAGGGAGGGCATCTGGAAGTTGGACGCCTCGGCTTCGAACCAGGCACGCCAGCGCGTGGACGAGGTGCCGTGGTCCTGGCCCGTCATGAGCCGCAGCCAGAGTGCGACCTCGGCTTGCACCAGGCCACCGTTGTCGGCCAGGGCTCCGATTAGCTTTGGAATCGAAGACAACTGGCGCTTGGCGCCAATTTCCTCGAGGGCCGCGAGCTGCACAGAGCTCTCGCGGTCGCGCAACAAGCGGTGCAGAAGAGTCAGGGCATCCTGGGTGGGCAAGTGCCCCAGGGCCCGCGCCGCGCCCAGACGCACGGCGGTGCTTTGGGCGTGGCAGAACCCGTAGAGCTCGCCGATCCAGTCGCTGGCCCCTTCCCTGCGCGAGGCCAGGGCGCTGATGGCGCGCACGATGAATTCCTCGTTGGCGCCTGCGGCGGCGCGATTCAAGCGGCGCAGGGCCTGGCCATCCTGTTGACGGCCGAGTACTTCCATGGCAACCAATCGCACCTCTTCGGCGGGATCGCCCAGGCGCCGTTCGATGGCCTTGAGCACGCCAGCGTCATCGCTCTCCCTGAAGTACTCGAGGAGCACCAGCTTGCGCACCTCGGAGAGGGAATCGCTGCGCAGCTTGCGCACCAGGGCTTCGCGCACAGTGGATGTCTTGAATGTGCCCAAAGCCGTGAGCAGGACGCGGCGATCGGAGTCGTTTTCGAGCGCCGCATTCTCGAAAATCAAGAGGCAGGCGTGGCGATTGCCCCGAGCCACGAGGCCAGGCACGAGGGGCGCGAGGGCCAGGGCGCGGCAGTCGGCGCGGGGGTGGTTCTTGAGCACCCTTTCCAGGGCTGCGGAATGGCTCGACCAGAAATAGGCCAGGGCGGACGAGGCGCCGAGTTGGTGCGCTGGGAGGCGGGCTTTGAATGTCCGCTTGGCTAACCAGTCTCCCACACCTTGCTCGAGGCTGCTGCCCTTGAAGAGCGCCGCGGCGCCGAAAGCCGCCACGGCCAGGCTCTCGTCGGCGACGAATTCGAGGGCCTCGCGCAGGTTGGCGAAGGCTTCGGCGTCGCGCTTCGCGGCGAGTTCGAAGAACAATTGCGAAGCCGCACGGTCTCCGCGTTCGCGAATCCGCGCCAGGGTCTGTTCGGCGGTCTGCCTGGCGGGCTCGGGGGTCTGCGCGGATCCCAGGCCGAGGGCCAGGGAGATCGAGAGGACGAGAAGCATCGTTTCAGGCTATCAAAAGCTCTCCGGCAGTAGTGGTCTGCGGCGCTTAGGAGGTCGCTCCAAAACTGCGGCGAACCCCGCGCCACCAGGGGCTACCCTGGTGCCATGGCAAAGCAACCGCAGCCCCCCGAAATGGATCGTGACGCCCAAGGCTGGGTGCTCTACGACGCATCTTGTGGAGTGTGCAGCCGTTGGGTGCCTTTCTGGGGGCCGACTCTTGCTCGCCAGGGCCTGGGCTTTGCGCCGCTCCAGAGCGATTGGGTGGTCGAGCGCATGGCCTTGACGGCCGAGGCGCCGCCGCCGGAGGAAATTGCCTCCGACCTGCGGCTACTGCTTGCGAACGGTGAGTTGATCTCTGGTGCAGATGTCTATCGCCATGTCATGGGGTGCATCTGGTGGGCCATGCCCATGCATGTCCTGACTCGGCTGCCCGGCTTGCGACAGATTTTTGACGGGGTCTACCGGGCCTTCGCTGCACACCGCCATGAAATCTCACGGGCCTGCCGCATGCCTGCGCCCTCGGCCAAGCCCGCCTCTCCCGAGCCATCCAAAGCGGGAACCCAACGCAAGCCGCGTCATGGCGACGAGTTCGAGTTTTCGCTTGTTGGATTCGACCGCCGCGGCTGGTCCAGGGGCAGCACCGGAGAATGGAGCGTGCGCATGCGCGGCGGGGCGCCCCGTGACCGTTGGCGCGGCACGGTCATCCGTCGCCGTCGGTCCCTGCTCGAGATTCGGGGCTTGGAGCTCATCGAGGCCGGACCAGCGCACCGCGAGGCTCCCTGCTCGCACCACAACTCCTGCGGCGGCTGCTCCTTTCAAGAATGCTCCTACGAGGAACAACTCGTGCAGAAGCACCGGCTCGTGACCGATGCCCTCGGCGCCGCTGGAGTCCTTGGCCTGGCGTCGGTGGAAGCGGTCATCGGTTGCGAGAACCCCTGGGCCTACCGCAACAAGATGGAGTTCAGCTTCAGCAACCGGCGTTGGATCGAAGCGGACGAACCGCCGGGCGCGCCGGCTGACTTTGCCCTGGGGTTGCATGCGCCTGGGCGCTTCGACAAGGCACTGGCCCTCTCCGAATGCCGCATCCTGTTTCCTGGCGGCGAGGCGATCTTGCAGAGCGCTGGCCGCCTGGCCCGCGAGCTGGGCCTGGCGCCCTGGAGTGTGCGCAACCATACCGGTTGTCTCCGGCACCTGGTCTTGCGCCACGGCGTTTACACCGGCGAGATCATGGTGGTGCTGGTGACCTCCGAGGAAACCCCCGAGCTTGTCTTGACCTATGCCAAGGCGCTCCTGGCGGCCCAGCCCTGCATCACTACCCTGGTGCACGCCATCAACACCGGCGTGGCCTCGGTGGCACGGGGTGAGAGCGAACGCGTGATCTTTGGCTCGGGCTACATCGAGGAGCAACTCCTGGGGCTGCACTTTCGCATCTCGGCGGGGTCGTTCTTTCAGATCAACACCAGACAGGCCGAGATCCTGTTCCGCATGGTGGTCGAAGAAGCGGCTCCCACAGGCGAGGAAATCGTCTACGACCTCTACTCCGGCGCAGGCACTATCGCCTTGCTCCTGGCGGCTGCGGCCCGCGAGGTGTTGGCCTTCGAGGAAGTTCCCGCCGCCGTGGCCGATGCCCGCCGCAGTGCCGCGGCAAACGGAGTCGAAGGGGTGCGATTCTTCGAAGGTGATGTGCTTGTCGAGTTGGATCGAGCCCTGGGGGGGGCACCTGAATTGCCCCGGCCTGATGTGGTCGTTGTGGATCCGCCGCGCTCTGGGCTGCATCCCAAGGTGCCCGCCAAACTGCTCGAATTAGCGCCGCGGCGCCTGATCTATGTTTCGTGCAATCTGCACAATGGAGCCAGCGACATCGCCCAACTCATCGAGGGGGGCTATGCGTTGCGGCGCGTGCAAGCGGTGGATCTCTTCCCCCACACACCGCATGTAGAGTGCGTCTTGAGCCTTGAATGGGCAGGTCCCCAACCGGGACTTGCGGACTCAGAGGGTTAGGTTACAACAAGACCATGACCTGCCAGCTGCAAGTTGCTTCCGGAACGATCCTGGCCTCGGCGCCGGATTTGCGTGATCCGAACTTCATGCACTCCATCTCGATCATGTGTGAGCACGCCGACGAGGGGGCCTATGGGTTGGTGGTCAACAAGCAATCCTCCTTGACCATCGACAGGCTCTTGCCCGAGCACCCGGTCTTTGGCCGCTTGGATCTGCCCGTTTGGTGGGGAGGACCGGTGGGCACGGACACCTTGCAGATCCTGCACCGCATCCCCGAGCTAGATAATGCCAGCCATTCCCTGGCCAAGGGGCTTTTTCTTGGGGCTGATCTGGCCGAGATCGCCGAGTTCATGGAGGGTCTCGATGCCCGCCAAATCACCGATCGATGCCGCTTCGTCTTGGGCTATGCCGGCTGGGGAGCCGGCCAGCTCGAGATGGAACTCAGAGGCGGTTCCTGGCTGCCGGTGGAAATGGACTCGGAGCTAGTCTTTGCCTACGACCAAGAGAGCACCTGGCAGCGTGCCGTGCGCAGTCTTGGGGCCGAAGGCGTGAGCCTGGCAGCGATGCCGCCGGAACTCGGCTGGAACTAACAGTTTGCGATGGCCGAGTCGCGCGTACCGTTGGCCGTGCACGGCGGATCGGGTTGTGGCACGAGGATGTGGTCCAACGGGGTTTTCACCCGTTGCAGGCCGGCTAGATCGAGAACGCGCTCCATCAAGCGAATGCGCTCCTGCATGGGTAGGGACTCGACCGGGATGTAGGGCACCGCGAACATCTCCAAGAGCAGCTTGACCATGCCGTCGATGCGCAGAACCTCTTCCCATCCCACGCCCGCTCGCACGCCGTCCTCGGCCAGAAGTTCGCGGTGGGGCCGTAGGTAGAAGACCAATCCTCCACGCACGCTGTCCATGTAGTTGCGCAACTCCGATTCGCGGGTGATCTCGCCCAGGATCGTGGAGTGCTGGGCGGCGTAGGCCAGGTTGCAGAAGGCCCGGTCCGAGACGAAGCTAGCGGGTTGGGCGGCCTCGGCAGCGATCTGACGCTCGAAGACCTCGCGCTGGTAGCGGTTCACCAGGGCCACATCCGTGCGCAGGCTGTCGAGCCGGGCCTCCATTTCTGCCAGCACTCCCCGGGCCACCTCGGAGATCATGGGCAGGCCGTAGGCGTCCCGAACCCAGCGCGCCAGGGTGGTCTTGCCGGTGGAATGGGCTCCAACGAGGTAGATGCGGTGGGGAGTGGTCATGGAACCCTTGAGGGAGCAAAATCAGAGGAGGGGCGTGAGGCCAGGCACCCTAACCCATGGGGGGGGTCGCGTCACGGACTACTACAGATTGTGGGTCGAGCCGGTTTCGGGCCCCTTTTGGGCCCTGGGGGCGGCCTCGAGCAGGGCGTCGAGGAGGGGGTTCTCGGGGGTGTCCTTGCGCCACAGGGCGTGCACCGGGTACTCCACGGGGGACTGCTCGAGGCCGCTGCCGGCGGGCGGCGTGAGGGGCAGGGCCAAGACGCCCCGGGTGCGCGTGCGCGGGCCCCTGGCTTCGAAGGAAGGGATCAGGGAGTAGCCCAAGCCGGTCAGGCGGCTCATGCCATGCGCACTTCGCGCCCGAGCTTTTCGGTCACGGCTTCGGCGATGCATGCGCAGAGTTCCACGCCCACCTTGTCGCCCACCCAGGTCTTGGCCTGGGCGTCCCAGTCGAAGTGCCAGGCCCGGGCGCCGGCGGCAAACCACATTTGCGAGGCTGCCGTCTGGCGATTGAGGACAAAGCGCTTGCCGTCTGCGAATTCAAGGGTGATGACCCCGTCGCTGGGGGTGAAATCGAGCTCGTCGGGGTCGAAATCCTCGAGCCAGGTGGCGATGCGCTCCAGGCAGGCGTCGGCGAGTTTCAGGAAGGTGGTGTCATCCATGTCGGGGGCTCCGCTGTTGTGATTTTGGGGCCTTTCTGGGGCGCTTGGGTGCGTTCTTCGTCTTCTCGGCCAGGATACGCTTGCCCGTGGCGGCCCAGGAGCAAATCGGGCATTGCTCGAGGTTGTGACCCCGCGCGGGGCAGTGTTCCCGTCCAAAGTAGATGATCTGCAAATGCAGGTTGTTCCAGTCCTCGGCTGCGAACAGTTTCTTCAGATCGGCCTCGGTTCGCTCCACGGTGCTGCCATCGGAAAGGCCCCAGCGCGCGGCGAGGCGGTGGATGTGTGTGTCCACGGGAAAAGCGGGTTGGCCGAAGGCGTGGGCCATGACCACGCTGGCGGTCTTGTGACCCACTCCCGGTAGGCGTTCGAGATCCACAAAAGTCTGGGGCACCTCTTCGTCGTACTCGGCCACCAGCAGCTCGCTCAAGGCTCGGATGTTCTTGGCCTTGGAGGGCGCCAGGCCGCAGGTGCGGATGCACTCCAGGATCTCGTCCACCGAGAGGCGCGCCATGTCCGCCGGCGTCGAAGCCTGCTCGAAGAGCGCCGGTGTTACCAGGTTGACGCGCACATCGGTGGTTTGGGCCGAGAGCAGCACCGCCACGAGGAGCGTGAAGGGGTCGCTGTGGTCGAGGGGTACGGGCACCTCGGGGTGGTAGGTGTCGAGCAAGGTCTGGATGCGCTCGGCCTTCTGTATGCGGGTGAGTCTCATGGGTTGCGGGGCGAGTTGGCCGGTCAATCCTCGGCCACGGCAAAAGCCAGGGCCAAGCCGCCAGCGTGGCTGATGGTGATGTGGATCTTGCGAATGCCGGCGGCTTTGGCGATGCGCGCGCTCTCTCCGTGAAGCAGCAACTCGGGCGCCGAATCGTCTTGGCGCGCGACTTCGATGTCCACCCAACGCACGCCCTGGCCCCAGCCCGTGCCGAGCACCTTCATCACCGCTTCCTTGACTGCGAAACGGCCCGCGTAGTGGGTCAGGCGCTGGGGGCGCGCTTCGCAGTAGTCCTGTTCAGCGGCGCCAAAAAGACGGTCGAGCAGGGCTTGGCCGCGGCGCTCGATGGCCTGGCCGAGGCGCTCGATGGGCACCAGATCGGTTCCGATGGAGACGACCGCCATGGTTAGCGAAGAAGTTTGCAGAGAGCGGGTTCCAGCTCGCCAAACTCGAATTCAAAGCCCGTCGCCAAGACGCGCTCTGCCGAACAACGCTGGCTGTCGGTCAAGAGTTGGGCGACATCGCCCAGAACCAACTTCAACATGAAAGCCGGCGCGGGAATGAAGGCCGGGCGGTGCAGCGCGCGGCCCAGGCAGCGGGCGAACTCACGGGAAGTCACCGGCGTGGGGGCGCAGCCGTTGTAGGCGCCGCGCATGGAATCGTCGTCGACCGCCCGCAGGATCAACCGGCAGAGGTCGCGGATGTGAATCCAGCTCAGCCATTGGCGCCCGGAGCCAATGGGCCCACCCAGGCCAGACTTGAAGGGCGGCAGCATCTTTTCGAGAGCGCCGCCGTGGCCCAGAACCACGCCGATGCGCACCAGGGTTGTGCGCACGCCGAACTCTTCCGCCGCCAGGGCGGCTGCTTCCCAGTCCCTGCAGACCTGGGCTAGAAAATCACTGCCGAGGGCATCCGACTCACCCAGGACCTCGTCTTTGCGGTCGCCGTAAATGCCGACTGCCGAGGCGCTAACCAGGACCGGGGGTCGCGGGCTTGCTTCCTTGAGGGCCGCGACCAATCGTTCCGTGGCCGATTGGCGGCTGTCGTGGATCAAGGCTCGTTGCTCCGGGCTCCAGCGCTTGCCAAAGAGCGACTCACCGGCCAAGTTGACCACGGCATCGTAGCCCGAGAGGTCCGGCAGCCAGCCCACCACGGTGCAGTTCGAGCGGGCATTGCGCACATGCTCGGGATCGCGGGAGACGATGCTGACCCGATCGCCGCGGGCCACGAGAAGCCCTGTGAGAAAGCTGCCGATGAAGCCCGTTGCGCCGGTGATGAGGACTTTCACGGAGTTTTTTGGTCCTCGAACTCGATCAAGGGCTCGCCAAAGCTCACTTCGGCGCCGTCGCCTGCAATGAAGGCCTTGAAGCGCGTTTGCGCGGGCAGGCCTTCGCCGGGATGGTAGCTCACCAGAGCAAAAGTCTTCATGACCTCGATCAGGCCCAGGGAAGTGCCTTCGCGCACTTCGTCGCCCGCTTTCAGGAAGGCCTCTTCGTCGGGACCGGGGCGTTGGTAGAAGCGTCCGGTCTGGGGCGCCAGGAGATACAGCCCATCGCTCGCCGCGCGGGCTTCCATCTCCAGGTTCGCGTCATCGCCGGATTCGATGCCCACCAGCTCGTAGAGCAGGCTGCCATAGCCCACCGGAGCATGGATCTTCTCTGGACGCCCACCCTTGACTCGGCCCGCTACGCCCGGCGGCACGCACAAGTGGATCGGCCTGCCGCAGATGATCAGGACGCCAGCTGCCTGGCCACCCCCGAGCAGCCCGCCCCGGGGTACTGCACAGGTGAAGGCGCCCACTCCAGGCGACAGGAGTCGCATGATCTCACCATCGCGTTCGAGGATCAGGTCGATGGTTGTTTGCATGATTCTTGCCGCTCCTCAGCCCCTGGGCTCGGTCAGGGCAGCCAGGTCGTGCAGGGACCAGATGCGCGGGTTCTTGGTGCGCCGGTAGCCGTTTGCCTGATAGCTGGTTTCAGCGAAGAGTTCGACCCAGTCGCGCAGCTCGTCAAGCCCCACGATTTCATCGGTGTCCATTTGTGCCGCGGATTTGTAGGGGTCCATGTCGCCCTCGATGCGTTCCTCGGTGGCGCGCATGCCCTGTTCGATCTCCGCCCGCTCTTCCGGATCGTCGGTGGCGATGCAAAAATCGTCATCGAGCTTGGTGTTGAAGGCCGCGATGGCGAGGGTGCGGCCTTCCATCACCGATTGCCGCGTGAGCGGAGTCGAGATCTGCAGCACCGGTTCGTACGGATGCCCAGCCATGGCGTAGTAGCCAGCGCCCGAAGCCTTGCGCAAGAGGATCGTGAACATAGGGGTCTGGTTCGAGCTGTTGGTGTAGATCAGGCTCGAGCCATAACCCAGGAGCCCCAACTTCTCGGCTTCGACGCCGATGTCAAAGCCCGAAATGTCCTGCAACCAGATGATCGGGATCCCGTCGTCGTTGCAGGCCCGGCTGAAGGCGGCCACCTTGGCGATACCTTCCTTGTAGAGGATGCCCGCGGCTTTCTTGCCATCGTGGTGTTCGGGGTCGGGGATGATGCCCTGGCGGTTGATCACAAAACCCATGTAGAGTCCCTGGACGCGGCCGATGCCCACCATCATTTCGCGCCCGCGGTTTTCGAGGATCTCCCAGAAGAGGCTGCGGTCCACCAAGCGCGCCAGGACCTCTTCGGCTTCGTAGGTCATGCGGTGGTCGGCTGGAAAGAGTCCCTCGAGTTCACGCGCGGCGTAGAACGGTTCGCCGGGGTCGGCGCCGTGGCGGTAAAACTCAGTGCAGGGAGAGGCCAGTCGTCCCACTTCGGCGCGGATCTGCACCAGGGCGGTTTCATCGTCGGGCACGCGCACATCGGCGCAGCCCGATTGGTGCACATGCACTTCGGGACCGCCGATCAGCAGGCTCGAAAGGTTCTGGCTCTTGGCGCCTTTGATCAGCGCCGCCCCGGCGATCACCATGTAGGCCTGTTCGGTCATGTAAACGCGGTCGGAGATCAAGGGCATGTAGCCCCCGCCTGCGATGCAGTCGCCAAACACGCCGGCGATCTGCGGCACGCCTGCCGCGGCCAGATCGCTGTTCTTCTTGAAGATGTGACCCGCGCCCGTGCGACCGGGGAAAGAGCGCGACTGTTCGGGCAGGAACAGGCCAGAGCAATCGACGAGGTAGACCACGGCGAGGTGCAGGCGCAAGGCCATCTCCTGGGCGCGCTGGATCTTCTCCGAAGTCAGCGGCCACCACGAGCCCGAGGCCACGGTGTTGTCGTTGGCGATCACCATGGTCCAGCGGCCTTCGATGCGCGTGAAGGCTGTCACCACTCCCGCGGCGGGTGAGGACAGTTTGCCGAACTTTCGACCGTAGTTGACGAAGGTGCCGACCTCGCGCAACTCTGTGCCTGGGTCCTTCAAGAAGTCGATGCGTTCGCGGGCGGTGAGTTTCCCCTTCTCGTGCACCCGTTCGCGGTACTTTTCACCCCAGCCCTGGTGAACCGCGTCGCGGCGTTCTTCGAGCAGTTCGTGGCGCTCGTGCAGGGCCGTGCGGTTCTTGTCGAAGGTCTTGGAATCGATCAGCGCGTCGCGCGCGTGTCCGATGCTGGTGAGGGGCACCTTGGCCATGGTCGCGGGGTGGTATCAGGCGCGGGGCTCGCTGAGGGCCCAGCCGGGGATGGATGCGGTGTCGTATTTGCCGGAACGAAACTCGGGGCTTTCGAGGACGGCGAGGTGCAGCGCGATTGTAGTGGACACGCCTTCGATGCGGGTGGAGCGCAGGGCGTCCAGCATGGTTTCGATAGCCTCGGCGCGGGTGTCGCCGTGGGCCAGGATCTTCGCCAGGAGCGAGTCGTAGTGCGGGGAGATCTCGTCGCCCTCGCACAGGTGTGTCTCCACTCGCAGAGTCCCGGGGACCGCGTTGGGTAGTTCAAAAGTGCTCAAGGTTCCCGGCGTGGGCCGGAAATCACAGCCGGGATCCTCCGCATTGATCCGGCATTCGATGGTGGCGCCGCGCTGGACCACATCCTGTTGGCGTAAGCCGAGGGCTTCGTTGGCGGCGATCTTGAGCTGCTGTTCGACAAGATCGACGCCGGTCTGCATCTCGGTCACTGGGTGCTCGACTTGCAAGCGTGCGTTCATCTCCATGAAGAAGAGCTCGCCGCCAGGCGTCAGCAAGAACTCCACCGTGCCCGCGCCGCAGTAACCGATCGAGGTCGCCGCGGCTGCCGCCTTGAGACCGAGTTCTTCGCGCGCCTTGGCCGTCAGGGCGGGGCTGGGCGATTCCTCGATCAGTTTTTGATGGTTGCGTTGGATCGAGCACTCGCGGTCGCCGAGGTGGATGCCGCGGCCGTAGGCGTCGCACAGAATCTGCACTTCGATGTGGCGGCCGCTGGTGATGTAGCTCTCCATATACAGGGCGCCGCTCGCGAAGGCAGCCTGGGCCTCGGCGCTGGCTTGCTGCCAGGCGTCTTCGAGTTCGTCGGCGGCGAAGGCGCGCCGCATGCCGCGACCGCCGCCACCCGCGTCGGCCTTGAGGATCACGGGGTAGCCGATGCGTTCGGCAACGGTTTTGGCTTCGTCGAGATCGGTGAGGAGCCCCAGGCTGCCGGGGATACCGTCTAGGCCCGCGGCGGCCATGGCGCGCTTGGCGGGGATCTTGAGTCCCAATTTTTCCATGGTGCCCGGGCCAGGCCCCACGAAGGCGAGGCTGTGTTGCGCGCAGAGGGCTGCGAAGCACGAGTTCTCGGCCAAGAAGCCCCAGCCAGGATGGACGGCGGCGCAACCGGTTTGCAGGGCGGCTTGCACGATGCTGCGCCCGTCGAGGTAGGAATCGCGGGCCGCCGCTGGGCCCACACAGACGACCTCGTCCATGGCCTCCAGCCAACTCGCACCGAGGTCGGCGCTGGAAGCGACGCAGACCGTGCGCACGCCGAGCTTGCGGGCGGTGCGCGCGACGCGGGCGGCGACTTCGCCGCGATTGGCGATCAGAAGACTCTTGAACATGGGCGGTGGTGGGGTGGCTCGGAGAGAGCATAGCCCACGAGCACGCGCCACGGATGGCGAATCCCTGCTCGCCTGGCGTGGAGGTGTGAATTGGCCTGGGCAGGCTCTTAGACTGATCTCACCATGCTCGCCAAGCCCCTCTTTCTCAGCCTGCTCCTGTTCTTGCTGCCGGCCCTCAACAGCGGCCTTCCTGGCGCGCTGGGGGTGGCTCCCGAAGACGAGGTCAGCTTGCGCGGAGCCCTGGAGCGGCTGAGAGCAGGTAGCGCTCCCGAGCGGGCCGCGGCCCAGCGCTGGCTGGCCGCGCACCTCAAGACCAGCGACTATGCGCTGCTCGCTGCAAAGACCCGCGAGGCCGATGCCGAGGCTGGCCGGCGCCTGGTGGATGCCCTCGCTTCCGACGGGGCGCACCTGGGGCTGGCCGTGCTCTTGTGCGGCGAAGACAATGATATACTCGCAGACCTGGGCGAGCGCGCTTTTTTGGAACTCGTGGCTGACTGGTGTCCTCAAGCCAGGGAGCGGCCGGCGTCGCGGGTGCGCATCAACGCACACTTGGCACGAGGCGCCGCGCGCGAAACCATCGACGCTCCTCGGAGCGAAGCCGCTCGCGAGGCCTTCGAGCGGCTGGCGCGTTGGCACATGGGCGGCCTGCCCTTGGTCTTGGCGCCGGTGGCGGCGGGGGAGCCGGTGGTCAGTCAGGGTTTGCGCGGCGGGTTGCTTGCACAACTCACCAGCTTGACCCGCAGCGCCGGCTTGAGCTACGCGGGCGTGGGCGATTTTTCGGGGGAGGAGCCCGGTGCAGGCGCCTGGATCCTGATCACCTTGCGCGGTGGAGCGCGCAGCGAGAGCGGCGCTCAGAGGCTTTTGCGTTGGTGCCGCGCCGTGGAAGCTGGCGCGCCCTCCGCCGCCGACGCGGCCCGCGCCCTGGCCGCCAGCGCCTGGCCCGCGGCTCTCGATTGGCTCGAGGAGCGTTGGCTCAAACACGGGGATGCAGCGGCTTTGGAGGGACTCTTGCTGGCCGCGCCCCTGGGGCGTGTGAGCTTGGTCTTCAAGGACCGTGAGGCCTTGCGTGGGCTTCTCGCGCGAGCCGATGCCGCCCTGGCGCCCGGAGGCGCGGGGCGCGCCCAGGCCCAGCGCATCGGCCGCGCCCTGGCCTCCACAGCAGCCATGTCCCTGGGCGGCGACGACCGCAGTCTGGACCTCTTCACGGGCTGGCACGCGCTCTCCGCCTCGTCGCGTTGGTTGCGCCTGTGGATTCTCGAAGGCCGCCGTTCGGGGCGCGGCGATGTGCAGCGTCAGTTGCTCGAGGTCGTGGGGCAGGACCGTCGCGTGCCTGCCGCACTGCGCATGCAGGCTCTGCGCGCCTTGGTGGCTGCGCCGCGTCTGCCCGAGGCGGCTGTGGGAGTGGAAGGTGCCCGAGAACTCGTGACCTGGGCCCTCGAGCGCGGACTGGGCGGGGAATTGATCGAGATCTTCGACGCCCTCGGCGTTGACCTGGACGGCGTTGAACTGGATGGCGCGGCCTCGCCGGGCGGCGTGGCGCAGCGAGCGTTCGCCGCCCACTGGAGTTTGCGCCGCGGCGATCACGACGGCCTGGTGCGCATCTTGATGCAGAGCGCTAGCGCCAGCGAACCTCTGGCCGACCTGGCGGGGCCGACCAGCGAGTCCTGGATCCGCGCCATGGTGCGTTGGCGGCGCAGCGAAGGTCGCAGCGAGTTGCAGCGCGCCGTGCGCTCGGCCCTGGAACAACTCGAACCCGTGGCCCGGGTGCGCCTATCCGAGCTGGCCCTACTTGCCGGTGGCCTCGACGCGCCAGGGCAGGCTGCGGCCTTTGAGGGATTGAGTGCGAAGGCCGAGCTCTCGACCCTCGATTATGCCTTGCTCGGGGCCTTGGCGGCCTCGGAGTCGGGTGCCGAAGCCCGAGCCGATCTCCTGGAGTATCTCGCCGCTCCGCCCCTGGCTCCAGAGGCCCGCGAGGCCCTGGCTCGGGGCCTCGATTTCGCGGTTTTTGAGCTTCGGGCTCGGCGCCGTGATAGCGAGGCGCAGGCCTTCATGGCCCTGGTTTGGCGGGCCATCTCCGCCAAGAACCACCCCTTGCAGAGCCTTCTGAGTCCAGAGCGGTGGCCCAGCCGGGTGCCAGCGGTGGCCCTCAGAATCGACCTGTTTGAGCGCGAAATCCCCGCAAAACTGCCTTGAGAGGCTCCCAGGCCCCTATTTTTCCCATGATGTCCTGCCTGGCCCCGGTCCCGTGGCCCGAGCTTGGTCCCAACCATGGCCCCGAAAATGGACTTGTGAGTCACTCTCATCCGGATTGGGCTTGATCCGTTCCCCTATAGTGTCCGAAAAGGCTGGGAGACCACCTACAGGCTCGCCCATCCGCTCCCTGTTTCAAACATGTCTGAACCCGCCGCCAATCCCACCCCCAGCCCTGAATTGAATCTGACTCCTGCACAGCCGGAGAGCGGTCGAGATTCAACCATCGTGGCCGAGGAGATCCGTATGATCTCCGACCCGCGCGGACAGGTTGCCGAGCAGTTCCGCAGCCTGCGCAACTCGATCACGGCCCTCAACCCCGATGGAGCGCCGCGCACTCTGGCGATCACCAGCGCCATCGCCGGCGAAGGCAAGTCGGTGGCGGCGGTCAATCTCGCCATCGCCATGGCCGAGCTGCCCGGCAAGGAAATCCTGCTGGTGGACGCCAACCTGCACAATCCGTCCCTGGAGCACTACATGGGCCAGGCTCAGCACCAGGGCTTTGCCGATGTGTTGCGCGGAGGCTGTTCCCTCGACGCCGCCCTGCGTCCCACCTGCGTGGACGGCTTGGCGCTCATGGGAGCCGGTAGCCTGCCCGAAAACCCCTCCAAGCTGCTCGGTTCCGACCGCACGCGAGTCGTCCTGAACACTCTCAAGCAGCGCTTCTCCTACGTGTTGATCGACACGCCCGACGCCCTTTCGATCAGTGATGCGAGCATGATCGGCGCCCTGGCCGATGGCACCCTCCTGGTTGTGCGCATGGGCTTTACCGCGCGCAGCCTTGTGGAACAGACCTATAATCAGCTCGAAACCCTTGGCGGCAATGTCCTCGGGACCTGCCTCACCGGCGGTGACCAGGTGCAGCACACGGGCGGCGTCTCCAACTCCTGAAAAGGAGCCCGGGCGCGCCCAACAGAGGGGAGCATCGCCCGCGCAATGGGTGTAGTCTGCCCGGGCCGTGAGCGCCCCGACTTTTGAGCTGACGCGAGCCTCTGGCCGCGATTCCGCCGCCCTGGAGCTTCGTGGGCACTGCCATCTCGAAGGTGCTGCGGATCTCTGGCGGCAATTGCAGGCAGGCCTGGGCGCCAAGCGCGCCCTCGACCTGTCGGGCCTCGAGAGTCTCGACGGTGCCTCCGCAGCCCTCTTGCAAGCTCTGGTCGCCGAAGCCGAGAGCCGCGGCGGCGCCCTGGAACTGGTGGGCGCCAGGGCTGAGGTGCACAGGATGCTCGCGCTCTACTCCTGCGACAGCCCCGGTGAATGCGCTCCCGCGCGGCAGCGCGAGCCAGGGCTTTTCGACGAGATCGGTCGAGCCACCCGCGACATCGTTGCGTCCTTGCGCGATGTGCTCTCCTTCATGGGCGACCTCTGCGTTGCGCTCATGCGTGCCGGCCGCGAGCGCGGTTCGGTCAACCTGCGCGCCGTGCCTAACCTGATGGAGCGCGCCGGGGCGGACGGCGTACCCATCGTGCTCCTGATCAACTTCTTGATCGGCTTGATCATCGGTCTGCAAGCCGCCTACCAGTTGCAACGCTTTGGCGCAAATGTGTTCGTGGCCAACCTCGTGGGTCTGTCCATGGTGCGCGAGCTCGCGCCCTTGATGACAGCCATCGTGGTGGCCGGCCGCTCGGGAGCGGCCTACGCCGCCGAACTCGGCAGCATGCGTGTCAACCAAGAGATAGACGCCTTGCGCACCCTGGGCATGGACCCCTACCGATTCTTGGTTTTCCCGCGGCTCTTAGCCACCGTCGCGGTGGTGCCGCTCTTGACCATCGCCGCCATGGTTGTGGGCATCCTCGGGGGCTTGATCGTCGCCGTTCAAGATCTGGGCATCACCACCACGGCCTATTTCAATCAACTGCACGGCGCGGTGGGGATGTTGGATGTGATGGGGGGCCTTCTGAAGAGCGTGGTCTTCGCCGTGACCATCACCTTGATCTCCTGCCAGCGGGGTCTCGCCACCCGCGGCGGTGCTGCAGGAGTGGGCAGCGCCACGACTTCGGCGGTGGTGGTGATCCTCTTCTCACTGGTAGTGATCGACGCGCTATTTACCGTGACCTTCAACCTGTTTGGGATCTAACTCATGACCCTCTCAGCCATCTGCATTCGCGACCTCTCCGTTGGCTACGGAGGCCTTGCGATTCTCGATGGGCTCAATTTTGAGATCCGGCGCGGCAGCATCTTCGCGATACTGGGCGGCAGCGGCTGCGGCAAGACGACCCTCCTGGAGAACCTGATAGGCATCCAGGAACCCCTCGCCGGCGAGATCGACATCACTGGGTTCGGGACACCCGACCTGGACCGCGGTTTTCCGCCCTACGGGGTTAGCTTTCAGGGTGGAGCCCTGTTCGGTTCCATGACTCTGCTCGAGAATGTGTCCCTGCCGCTCGTGCGCTGGACGACCCTCGCCGAGAGCGCCATAGAGGCCGTGGCCTCGGCGCGCCTGCGCTTGGTGGGGCTGGCTGGCTTTGAGAACCACTTGCCCAACGAAGTCTCCGGAGGGATGCAGAAGCGCGCCGGCATTGCCCGCGCCCTGGCCATGGAGCCCTCGCTCTTGTTCCTGGACGAGCCCTCTGCGGGGCTCGACCCTTCGACGGCGGTGGAGTTGGACGACCTCCTCTGCTGCCTGCGTGACGACCTGGGTGTCACCACTGTGCTCGTAACTCACGAACTGGCCAGCATCTTCTCCATTGCCGACGATTGCATCATGCTCGACAAACAAGCAAGGGGCATCATTGCCAGGGGCTCGCCCACGAGCTTGCGCGATGAGAGCCAGGACCCCACCGCGCACGCTTTCTTCAACCGCCTGCCCAAAACGCCTCCCCAGCCAGGAGTGAGTGAAAATTGTCTGTAACCAATACCAACCGCTGGAAACTGGGCCTCTTTGTCACCCTCGGCTGCGGCCTGCTGGTGGGCATCTTGATGTGGCTCGGGATCAGCCAACTGCAACAACGGACCACGCCAGCCTACTTCTACTTCGACGAGACCGTCAACGGCCTCGAGATCGGCTCACCGGTGAAGTTTCGAGGCGTGTCCATTGGCAGCGTGGACGAGATCATGCCTGCCCCCGATCGCCGCAACATCGAAGTACTCGCTGGCTTGTTCGTCGAACGCCTGGAGAATTTTGGTATTGCGCCGGAGGAATTGGAGCGCGGCGCACCCGCTCACCGTTTTGTTTCGGACGACCTGCGCGCGCAACTGGTGACCTCTGCCTTGACCTCGGTCTCCTTCATTCAGATCGATGTCTTCGACCCCCCTCCGCCGCGCCGGACCTACACCTTCCCCACGCCCTGGGAGACGATTCCCACCACCCAGTCGACCTTCAAGAGTCTCGAGGAGGGCTTGCGGGGCGTACTGAGCGGCACCGATGGCCAGCCGGGACTCACCGACTTGCCGGGCGAGATCCTGAGCCGCTTCGACAGGGTCATCCTCGACCTTGACCTGGCCAGCTCCATGAGCCAACTCCAGGCCACCCTCAAGGAAGCGCGCGACTTGATGGCGGCCCTGCGCACGGCGCCCCTCGTGGACGCGCATTCACAAACCAGCGCCGCTCTGGAACTCGCCATCGTTGACATCGGTCGCCTGGCGGCGGGCTTGGCCGGCGAGCCCGGCTCACCCGGTCAAGCCGAGCGCATCGCCGCGAGTTTCGAAAGCATGGGGGCTTCCGTCGAGGACGCCGACTTCACTGGCGCCATGGATTCCTTGCGCGGCGCGGGGGAGGGGTTCCGGGGCAGCGGCGTCGAGCTGACTGCCCTCGTGCGCGAGATGCGTGCTTCGCTGGTGCACTTGCAAGCGACCTTGGTTTCCCTGGAAAACCTCACCAACCTCCTGGCCCGCGATCCCGGCTCCATTCTCCACGGCCGCAGCCCCCAGCCCCTGCCCTTCCGTCGTTGACCATGAACATCTCCCGTAGCGCCGTTTTGCTCTTCTGTTCTTCTCTCGTGGGTTGTCTCTCCCAGAGCGCCCCGCCCGACGAGCACTACTTCACAGCTCCGTTGCCGCCCCTCGCAAGTCACATCCAACCGGGCACCCAACCTCTGCGCCTGGAGTTCTCGCAAAGCTCGGCGGTGACTTCTGAATCCATGCTCTGGCGCCTGAGCGCCACCGAGGTCGCCCCCGACCCCGAGAACTCCTGGGCCGTGCATCCCGCGCACACCCTCGAGGAGCGACTGCGCGACCTGCTCTTCTCCCAAAACGGTTTTCGCGTTTCCATCACATCCTCAGCACACTTGCTCTCGGTGCGATTCGTCATTCTCGAAGGTGCCCTCAGCCATGGCGGCCTGGCAAGGGTCGAAGTTGTCGCCACCTTTAGACCCGGGCAAGGCAGCGACCTGCGCCGCCGCTTCCACGAAGAAGAGCCGCTAAAATCGCTCCAGCCCAGCGCCCTCGCCGCCGCCACAGGCCGAGCCCTCGACCGCCTCGCCCGTTCCCTCTCCGAGTGGACCGTGGAGCAGGCTGGGGCAGGGGAATAGGGGGGCGCTAGCTCGGGCCCCACCGGGCCCGCCCAAGCCCCTATTCCAAATCCGCCAGGAGTCCCGAGTCGCTCAGGCGTTTCTTGGCGCGGCGGTAGAGGCTGCGGGCGGCGTCATGGCTGAGGCCAAGGCGCTTGCCAATCTCATCGTACTTGAGGCTGCCATCGATCCGTAGACTCCAGACTTCGTATTCACGGTGTTGCAGGGTCTCGCGGCAGCGTTGAGCCCATTCGGCGAAGCCGGCCAGAATAGGGGCGCCGGGGTCGGAGCTGGGCAGGATGGCGCCGGGTGTGGTGGAGTCGCCGTCTTGGATCGAGACTGTGGACACGCCGCCACCGCGGCGTTTGGTGTTGATCGTGCGCACCAGGCCGACCAGGTGGTGCTCCAGGCAGCACTGCAGCCAGGCACGCAGGGATCCCTCGCCGCGGTCTTCAAAACTCTCCAGGGAGTTGAGACGGAAGAGTTGCAGGGACAAGCCCTGAACCGCGTCCTCGGGCTCCATGTGGAGCTTCAGGGTGGACCAAGTGCGACTCGCGCGGGTGCGCTGGAGGAGGTAGTGCCACATCTTGTGGAACACCATCAGTTGGGCTTCCCTGGAACCCTGTCGGGCTCTGTGGAGCAGGACCTCAGTCCGTTCGTCGTCACCTTTCCTTGGCCGGTTGCCTTCCCGGCTGTCGTCGCCATCCGCTGGCCGGTCATCCTTGCCATCTTCTGGCCGATCGTCGTCAAGCATGGCTCACTCTCCCGTGTTGCTATGCGTTTCTTTTATGGCAACGGGATGCGAAGTCCCATGCCTCTTGAGAACAGTACGAGCACAGTCTAGCTCGGACTATTCATGAATTAGTACATGAATCGTTCCGACTTGGCTCCTGGCGGTCTGCTTCGGGTCAATCGCACCGGTTCTCGATTTGCCAAGAGGGAGCCGCCAGTGGCCAAGAGGGCGGTGAAGCCGCCCGTTTGGGGTGGTTCAGGTGCTTGGGCATGAACAGGCCGAGCCAGTTCCAATCGCACCTTGACTGGCTCAAGAACAGAAGAATTCACAGCTTGACTGTCTCTCAAGGCCAATCCTCCCCAGGCCAATCCCTGCCTTTAGCCCCTTACCCGCCCGCAAGCAAAGGCGATTTCGCCGGAGGGGGGAGCGTTGCTAGACTGGGGAGAGTTCCATGCTCGACTCCTCCGACCTCGCCTTCAATCTCGACGCCAAAACCCCAGCCGAGGGGCTCTTTGACGAGTACATCGCCGCTGGTGATGAGCCGGCAGCATTCGAGGCGCTCCTGAAGGTGCATCCCGACCATGCCAGCGAGCTGCGCCGCTTGCACGAGCGTTGGCAGGCCTTCTATCAGAGCCCATCGGAAGGGGGCGGGATCTTTCGTGCGCGGGGCAAGAGCCCTGAGTTCCAGGGACCCTGGGAGGTGTTCGAGGGCAAGATCCTGGGGGACTATTCTCTGACGCGGCGCATTGCCCGCGGGGGTATGGGTGAGGTCTGGGAGGCGCAGCAGCTTTCCCTGGAACGCTTGGTGGCGATCAAGCTGCTTCTGCCTGAAAGGCTGGACAGTCGTGGGCTGGACTTCTTCGCCCGCGAGGCGCGTGCCGGAGGACGGCTGGCCCATGAGGGCATCGTGTCGGTGTACGGCACTGGCGTGACCGGGGGGCTGCACTGGATCGCCATGGAATTGGTGGACGAGAATTGCAACCTGCGGCACTCCCTCGATGCCTTTCGAGAGGCAGGCAGGCTGGAGGCGGATCACTACCTGCATGTGGCCCGTTTCACAGCCGAGCTCGCTGACGCCCTGGAAGCCGCGCACTCAGCCGGGGTGATCCACCGCGACCTCAAGCCCGCGAACATCCTGGTGACAAAGGCAGAGAAGCCGAAAGTTTCGGACTTCGGCCTGGCGAAACTCCTCGACGAAAAACAACTGTCGGTCATCGGCGAATTGGCTGGCACCTACGCCTACATGAGCCCCGAACAATTCGCGGCTTCACGCGCGGGAGTCGATCACCGCACGGACATCTTCAGCCTGGGCGTGGTGCTGTACGAAATGTTGACCCTGGTCAGGCCCTTCGAGGGTGACACGGCCGAGCAGGTGGCCCACAAGGTGATGAACGAGGACCCACCGCCGCCCCGCGCAGTGCGCTCGCGGGTGCCCATGGATTTGTCGGTGATCTGCGCCAAGGCCATGGAGAAGAGCCCGAGAAGACGCTACGGGAGCATGGCGGAGTTTGCCGCGGACTTGCGGCGGCACCTGGCAGACGAGCCGATATTGGCCAAGCCCACGGGAGCTTTGTTGCGCCTCGGGAAGTGGATGCGGCGCAACCCGACGAAGACTGTGGCGGGTAGCGTGGCCTCGGTGGCCTTCGTGGCGATTTCGATGCTGGGGGTCGGGTTGGCGAAGTCGCAAGGCGCGCTGGAGGCCAAAACAGCCGAGGCCGAATCGAGCGCCCGGCTCGCTCTTACGAACGAGGCCGAGGCACGAGCCAATGCCGAAGCCGAGAAGAAACGCGCCGACGAGGTGCTGCAGCTCTCGCTCTTGCAGGACTACGAGGATCTTCTGGATGAGGCCGACGATCTGTGGCATCTGCACCCGAGCAAGATCGGCGCCATGGCGGACTGGATCTCCCGCGCGACCGGGTTGACCGAAAAACTCCCGACCCTCGTGGCCAGCCGCGACGCGCTGCGGGCCCTGGCCACGCCCCAGACGGAGGAGCAGAAGCAACGCCAGCGCGAATCCCATCCTGATTATGAGGAGCTGACTCTTTTGGAGGCTGAGTTGCGTGCGAAGCGCAGCGCCCTGGCAGTGCGCCGGGGAGCCCCGCGGCCGGAGCTCCCGGAGATCGTTTGGAGCGACTACCCCTCGGGTGTGACCGGACTGAACAGTGCGGCTTGGAATTTCGTCAAGCAGGACCGTGAAGGCTTCGGCCAGGAGGCTTTGGGGCTGGCCCTGGCCCTGGCGGGATCGGAGCTGGCCGGGGACGAAGAGGTGGTCTGGATCATGGACACGGTTGCCTGGGGTTACCTGGCGCTAGGCGACGACGAGGCGGCTCTGGAGGCGAGTTTGGCTGCGGTGGAATTGTCATCGGCAGGCGCGGCCGAAAGGGCGGCTCACAATGACCAGGTCCTGCGGAAAGCCGTCGAGGCGGCTTCGAGCAGCGAGGGATTGGCCAGCGCTGCAGCGGCGGTCGAGGCGTTCGAAGCACGGGCTTTGGAGTTGCAGCGAACAGTCACTGAGCGTCGCGATTGGTCTTTCCCCGAAGACCGGCCAGACCGAGCCCGGACCCGATGGTGGCACAACACCTTGGACGTGCTCATCGGCCGAATCGAGTCACTCAGGGCACCGGGCACGGGGCTCTTGGTGGAAGACGGTGTGAGTGTGGAGCACGGTTGGAGTGTGGTGCGCCGGTTGGCCGCAGCGGAGGGCTTGCGCAACGGCTTCGCGGCGGATGGAGAATTCGCGCCGCGTTGGGCACGAGCCCTGCCGGAGATTCACGCGGCGTATCCGGGACTCGACTTCGGTGTGCAGATGGGGCTAGTGCCGCTTGGCCCGGACCCGGCATCCGAGCTGTGGGAGTTCTGGGATGTGTTCTCGGGGGCGGAACCCCTGCGCGGCGAAGATGGCCAGCTCGTCCTGAAGGAGGACTCGGGCCTGGTGTTCGTGCTGTTGCCCGGCGGAAAGTTCTGGATGGGTGCGCAGGCGCAGAATCCCCTGGAGGGGAACTATGACAAGTCCGCCAGCGAAGATGAGAGCCCGGTCCACGAGGTCGAGCTGTCGGCCTTTTTCCTCGCGAAGTACGAGATGACCCAGGGCCAGTGGTTGCGCCTGGCGGGCGAGAACCCCAGCGGCTTCGATCCATCTGCGGGCTTTCTGGATTATCAGCACGACTTGACCCATCCCGTGGAGCAGGTGAGCTGGCGTGCCAGCCAAGTCCTGCTGGCGAGGTTTGGGTTGCTTTTGCCGAGCGAGGCGCGCTGGGAGTACGGCGCGCGGGGCGGAGGGCGCACGGTTTGGTGGACCGGTAGCGATCAGGAGTCGCTGCTCACCTTCAACGCAGCCAACATCGCGGACAAGGCAGCGACCCGGGCCGGTGCCACCTGGCCAGGCATCCAGGCCTGGCCGGAGTTTGATGATGGCTTCGTGGCCCACGCGCCCGTTGACCAGTTCTCGGCCAATCCCTTTGGACTGCATGGGGTGCACGGCAACGTGTGGGAGTGGTGCCTGGACAGCTTCGACGGTGACTTCTACGGCCGCAGCCCGGTCCTCGATCCAGAGAACACACCTGGGGGCCCCGGGTGGCGCATCAACCGCGGCGGCAGTTTCAATGGCGCTGCTGACCTCTCGCGCTGCGCCATGCGCAGCGTCAACGCCGTGACCTACTCCGACACCCTGCTGGGTCTGCGCCCCGCCCGGGTCGTCCGCGACTGATTCAACTCCCGCGTAGAGTCGCGCCTCAGCCCCGCAAGACGACCATGGGCTGTGCGTTGCGCGCGGAGCGGATCAGGCGGGCGAGGTTCAGCCGTTCCCAGGCCACGGCGCGGGCGTAATCGGCGTAGGCGCGTTCGCGGGCCTTGAAGCGTGGGCCGTGGTGTCGCTGGCGGCCCGCGGAGTCGGGATCATCGGAGATCGCGGCGTGCAGAAGTTCGTGGAACAAGACATAGCGCACGAGCCACTCGGGGACGGCCTCTTGGTCGAGCACACTGTGCACGCGCACGATGCCCGTCCGCAGGCTGAAGGAGCCGAGGTGCAAGCGGCCCCGGGTGCGACTCTTGCCCCGCCGGCCCCAGGTCACCGGCGGCGGCCGGAGAGATTCGAAGTCCGCTCGAAAGTGGCTGCTCAGGAGTTCCTCGCAGAAGACGGAGAGGTCGTGGAATTCGCCTTGGGGCTCGATGCGGGCCTTCTTGCAGGGCTTTTCGGGCAGGCTGGCCAGGGCGTTCGCGAGCCAGGCATCCAGGGCCGCCGATGCTCGCCGAGCGCGGCGACCGACACGGATCCAGGCGGCAAGGTCTGCCCGCGCGGCTTGTGGCGCATGGGCGAAGACCTCGTGTAGGCGGATGATCCAGCCGCGGCGCAAGGCAGGCCTGCGCAGGAGCTCGCCCCCCTTCGCAGGCAGGAGCTGCACCGGAGCCGTCCGCGAGCGACCAAAGCGCACCTCGACCGCATAGCCGAGGAGCGTCTCCAGCTCCCGGCTCCAGTCTTCCTCGCTGAGCGCCTGGGACTCAGTTTGGCTGTCGAAAGGCACGCCGGTGCCGTCGGTCAGTTGTTGACCTTGAGGTCGAACTTGAGGGTCTGCTCGTCGGAGACGCTCACCCGTTGGGTGGTGTCCTGGGCGTGGGCCAGGTCTCCGAGGAAATCGTTGGCACGGCCGCCGCGCATGGCGCTGAGCAAGTAGGCACCGGGATAAATGCCGGCGATGCGGTAGCGGCCATTGGTGCCTGTTGTGCTGCGGTAGTTGCGCGGCAAGCCGTCGGTGCGTCCATCGGGGCGCAGGTTGACCTTGGCGCCGGGGATCGGTTTGCCGGTGGAATCAAGCACCTGGCCGGTGACCGTGCCGCCCTTGATCAGGGTCACCACATCGAGGTCGGTGTCTTGGCCGTCCTGAACCAAGATGTCCTGCAGAATCAGCTCGCAGTAGTCTGGTGCGCGGATGCGCACCTGGTAAGCGCCGCCCTTGAGGCCGTCCAACTTGAACTTGCCGTCGGGGGTGCCGGTCCTTTTCTTCGAGGTGGCGTTGGTGGGGAACTGGTCGCCGAGGGCCTGGTCGAAGATCGTGTTGGCCCAGGTGTTGTCATGGGTGGAGATTGTGGGTCTCGAAATTGTCTTGCCTTGCGCGTTGAGCACACGGCCCACCAGAGCGCCGCCGCGGGTGAGGTGTACGATCACGCCCTTGACCGGCATGCCCATGCCCACTCGGAAGCCATCGGAGTAGCTTGGGGCGTAACCCTCGGCGATGGCCTGGACCACATAGGTGCCGGGCTGGACGCTGTCGAGCATGAATGAACCATCGCTGTTTTCGAAGGCGATCTCATCACCGACTGCGCTTGTGGCGGGGTTGTTCTCGTAGGTTTGCCGCAGGCGCACCTTGAAGTTGGTGGCCGATTCGCCGTTCGCGAGCACGCGGCCGATGATAGTGGCTTGCGGGGAGAGTTGGATCAAGAGCCCCGAAGCGCCGGTCTTGACCCGCGATTCGTGACCAGGCCGATAGCCCACGGCGCGCACGGCGAGCGTGTACTGGCCCGGCGAGAGAGAGTCGAGGGTGAAGGCGCCATCGGAGTCGGTCAGGACCATGTCGCGGCAGGCGCGACTGCTGTTGGTGTAGCTCATGGCCAAGACTTCCGCGCCCTCGACCGATTCGCCGGTCTTGCCGATCACGCGGCCCGAGATCATCTCGGCAATTTCGAGGATCACATTGCGTTCCACCGGGTCGGTGCCGCGGAAGACCAAGCCGCCGAAGCTCATATTGCCATAGCCCTCGGCTTCGATGGTCAGGGTGTGGTTGCCAGTGGGAACGCTCTGGAATTCGAAGTAGCCCGAATTGTCGCTGGTGGTGAGCATCATGTTGGGCGTGATCTCCATGCCCGGACGATGGTACTGGTCCGAGAGGATCAACTGCGCACCGGGCACCATGTTGCCGCCCACATCGCGCACCGTGCCGAAGAGCAGTGCACCCAGGGTCAGTTGGATGGGGGTGGCCTCGAAGTCGCCGGTGTTGCCCACGGTGATGCTGTCCACTGCGCCCCTGCTGTAGCCCTCGGCCTCGGCTTCCACCATGTAGTAGTTGTAGGGCTCCATGTTGACAAAGTGGTACTCGCCATTCTCGTCGGCGAAGACGGTCACATCGCGCGAGCGGTCGATGGCTTCGTTGGCGAAGATTCGGCTGGCCGCGGCGGCGCGGGTCAAGGTGATCTGCGCGCCTCCAATGCGCTGTTGCTTGATGTTCATCACCACGCCGGAGAGGGTGTTGTTCCAGCGCGTGCCATCGCCATTGGGCGTGGTGTCGCTGCGCGAGTCAGCCGTGGGCAACTTGGCGATTTCGCGTTCTGCCGCAGGGCTACTGGTGAGGTCGGGCGCCGGGCCGATGGCGGTCTCATCGACCTCGGTCGATTGTTCGAGGGCGCCGCCTCGGCCATCGGTGTCCTTTCCAAGGATGTTGAGGGCCAGGAACAGGCCAACAATGGCGATGGCGACGATGCTAAGAACGGCAAGCGGTTTCATGGGTCGTGGGTGGGGTGGGGGCCCGAATGCTGGAGAGGGGCGCCGTGGGTGGGGATCGAGGGCGGAGGGCGCGGCCCTCCGAGAGCCGGGACAGGATAGGCTCTCTCTGCTGAATGGCAGTGCTGAAAGGCAGCGCGGATGGGATAGATCGGCTTACAGAGAAGGGAGCTGGAGGCAACCAGGGGGTACACTCCCGCGCCGGCCATGGACGCCTCACCGGGAGGCAACTTCCCCCAAAATCATGCTTTGGCGCCGCTTCTATCTACTGCCAGCCAGCGCTGCCGCGGACCTCTCCGCCTCGGGGCCGGGCCAGATGGACTCCATGAGCAGTTGGGAGCCCAGGAAGTAGGCGAACAGGACCACTTCGAAGTCCATCCGCCGGAAGACCTCCACGCGACAGCCGCGACCCACGAGATCTTGGGTGATACGGGCCATTTCGCCGGTCTTGGGAGCCAACAGGCGCCAACCACGGCTGAAGCCCGGGAGGGGCACCAGGCGCATGGGTTTGGAACCCGTGGAGAGGTTCACCACGCGCTGCGCGAAGCCCCAACGCAGGGCCGCCGCCAGCCATTCACCGTCCTCGGTCCAGAGCGAGAACTGGCTGCGCAAAATGCCGGGATCGCGGCGGAATTCGAGCACCTCGCCCTCCTGGGGCAAGTAGCGCGCCCCCGTCACCATGCCCCAGGCATTGCGGCTCGTGACGAGTTGGCCAATCACGCCCTCGGAATCCTCGATGATGTGTCGAGTGTTCCAGATGCCGGCGACGCGGGTGGTGTAGGTTGTGGAGTTCGGGGACATCGGCAAGGAGGGGATCTGACAGCGTACTGGACAAGCAGCCCCTGGGGCCAGTACCGACCCAGAAGTATGCATCAACCCACAGTCTCTATCGCGCCTTCCTCAAAGTGGGAGGCACCTGAATCCCTAGAACCCGAATCCCTAGAACAGGGCGCTGAGCGAATCCGGCAAGGAATCGCCTGTTTCCACGCAGGGCTCGCAGTAATTGTTGTCGGCGTTGGGAGTTTGGCGGCAATGCTCGCAGCTGCCGAGTTTCTCGATGGAGGCGGCCACTTCGGAGCGTTGCGTGCGCAAGGACCGGATCCGTTCCTTGAGCAAATCGTCGTGCCTCGCGAGGGCTTTGCGCACGCGCTGCATGAGGACAGGCCGGGGAGCTTCGGAGCGGTAATTGCCGAGCAGTTCAGCAATTTGTTCGAGGGGCAGGCCGAGCTTTTGCAGTTGCCAGATCAGGCGCACGCGGTTGACGTCGGTGGGGCGGTAGTAGCGGAAGCCGCCCTCGCTGCGCTCAGCAGGGGCCAGGAGGCCCAACTCCTCGTAGTAGCGCAGGGTACGCAGGTTGGTGTTGACTAACTTGGCGAAGGCGCCGATCTTGAGGAGTCCGTTGGCGGTGCTCATTTTGGGATGGAGTGCGTGTGCTCTCGTGGCGTTCTTCCAAGCCTGATCGCTTGATGCTGGCGCAGAGCCACAAAAAAACCGTTTCAATGGGCACTCGCTACACCAAGCTGCACCCCGTCAGCATAACCCTTGCGCGAGGGTTGCGAGGGGAATTCGTTGTCTACTGACTGTCGAGCCCTCAGCTAGAGACAGGTAGAGCGCTCGGCTAGGGACAGGTAGAGCCCTCGGGGCCCTCTCCGGGCCCCCGAGAGACGGGTCTCGCGGGCTGCCTCTTGATTGTGGAGAGCCTCCTTTCGCACTCTTCGGGTTCCCTCTCCGGCCCCGACCCTGCCTCACATGCTCTCCGATCTGGAAATCGCCCGCGAGGCGTCCCTCGAGCCCATCTCCACCCTCGCAGAGCGGGTGGGAATCCCCACTGACGCCCTTTCGAGCTTTGGCCCCCACAAGGCCAAGGTGGACCACCGCCTGGCCGAGGGCCCGGCGCGCCCAGGGCCTTCGCATTATGTGCTGGTGACCGCCATCACTCCCACCCCGGCGGGCGAGGGTAAGACCGTGCATACCATCGGCCTGGCCATGGCTCTCGAACGCATCGGACGCACGGCGGCCTGCACGATTCGCCAGCCCTCCATGGGCCCGGTCTTTGGCATCAAGGGCGGTGCGGCGGGCGGCGGCCACAGCCAGGTGGTGCCCATGGAAGACTTCAACTTGCACCTGACCGGTGACTTCCACGCCATCAGCGCCGCCAACAACCTGCTGGCAGCGGCCATCGACACCAGCGTGCTCCTCGACAACCCCCTGGGCATCAATCCCGAGAGCATCTCCTGGCGGCGCGTGATCGACATCAACGACCGCTCCCTGCGTGAGGTGCGCGTGGGGCTAGGGGGACCCAAGAACGGTATCCCGCGCGACTCCGGTTTTGACATCACCGCGGCTTCGGAGGTCATGGCCATCCTGGGACTGGCCCAAGATCTGGGCGACATGCGCCGACGCCTGGGCGACATTGTGATCGGCGAGAACTTCGAGGGCAAAGGCGTGACCGCGGAGGCCCTCGAGGTCGCGGGAGCCATGGCGGTGTTGCTCAAGGACGCGATCAATCCGACCCTGATGCAAACGACCGAGAACACCCTGGCCCTTGTGCACACCGGGCCCTTCGCCAACATCGCCCACGGCAACTCGTCGATCATCGCCGACCGCGTGGCCTCGCGCTACTTCGACTTCGTCGTGACCGAGGCTGGCTTTGGCGCGGACATGGGCGCGGAGAAGTTCTTTAACATCAAGTGCCGCATCAGCGGCATGCGCCCCGACTGCGCCGTATTGGTGGCGACCGTGCGCGCTCTCAAATCGCATTCCGGCTTGTTCCCCCTAAAACAGGGCAAGCCTCTGCCCGCAGGGCTTTGCCAGGAGAATATCGAGGCCTTGGAGGCGGGCTGTAGCAACCTCGAAGCCCAGATCGAGAACCTCTTGAGCTTTGGTTTGCCGGTGGTGGTGGCCATCAATCGTTTCAGCAGCGACACCGAAACTGAACTCGAATGTGTCCGGAAACGCGCCCTGGCCGCAGGCGCGCGGGACGCCGTGGTGAGCGAATTGCACGCCCGTGGTGGCGCCGGGGGCGAGGATCTGGCCCGGGCCGTGGACTCGGCCTGCGAGTCTGGTGAGGCCGATTTTCGCTTCCTGTACGAACTCGAAGCCCCCTTGCAGGTGAAGATCGCGACCCTGGCCAGGGAGATCTACGGTGCGGGCTCGGTGGAGTTCTCCGCCAGCGCCTTGAACAGCCTGGCGCGCATTGAGAGCGCTGGCTTCGGTGCTCTGCCGGTTTGCATGGCCAAGACCCAGTACAGTCTGTCCCACGACCCGCAGTTCAAAGGCCGTCCCGGTGGCTTCGTCTTCCCCGTGCACCAGGTGCACTTGGCCGCTGGTGCGGGCTTCGTCGTGGCTCAAGCCGGGAACATCATGACCATGCCTGGACTGGGCCGCAAACCGGCTTACAAACAAATCGACCTGGATGCAGAGGGTTGCATCCAGGGACTCTTCTAATCCCCCGACCTCGACCCTTCGATTACCATGTTCCTGTTCATGCTCGACCCGGTGTACCTGCTCGTCACGGTGGTGGGAGCCGTACTGTCTCTCGTCGCCCAGGCGCGGGTGAAGAGTGCCTTCCACAAGTACTCCAAGGTCGCCGTGCTCTCTGGAGTGTCCGGCGCGGAAGCGGCCCAGCGCGTGTGCCGCGCGGGCGGTGTCCACGACATCACCATTTTGCGCCACCAGGGCTTTCTCTCCGATCACTACGACCCCCGCAGCAAGACCCTCAACCTCTCGCCCGAGGTTTACGACGGTCGATCGATTTCGTCCATCGCGGTGGCTGCCCACGAAGCGGGTCATGCCATTCAGGATGTGGCCCAGTACCCGGCCCTGGGTTTTCGTTCGGCCCTGGTACCGGCTGCCAACATCGGCAACCGCCTTTGGTTCCTGCCCTTCATCGTGGGCGCCATGCTGGGTGGGGCGCCCCTCGGTGAAATGTTGATGAAGGCCGCCGTTTTGTTGTTCGGCATGGTTGTCTTGTTCCAGTTCGTGACCCTGCCCGTTGAAATAGATGCTTCGAGGCGCGCCAAGGCAGTCCTGGCGGAGACCGGCATTGTCAGCACCCAGGCGGAAGAGGACGGCGTCAAGCGCGTCCTGGGAGCCGCCGCCATGACCTACGCAGCGGCCGCCATCGCCGGGCTCATGCAACTCGTTTGGCTCATCATGCGGGTGCGCCGCAGCTGATCGCGGGCTCGGCCATTTTCCTATCGGCCCTCAACATCCCCCCCAATCCCTTAACAGGCACAAGAGACCGCCATGGACCGCATACAACTCGACTACACCAACTTGATGGCTTCCGTGATCGGCGACGAGCACGGTATCAGCGAAGCCGAGTTCGAGGCATTGGCCGGCCCCGCCGCGAAAGCCCTGGCCGCTGTGCGCGCGCGCCGTGACGAGGACTTGCGCTGGCTGGCGTTGCCCTACGCCGAGGATGTCCTGGAGGAGATCTTGCGCTACAGCGCGCGGGTCGCTGGCCGCTTCGAGAATGTCGTGGTTCTCGGCATCGGCGGCTCGGCCCTGGGCAATACGGCTCTACACACAGCCCTCAACAGTCCCTACCACAACGAACATCCCCCCGGCGGCTTGCCGCGCCTGTATGTGCTCGACAATGTCGACCCCGACCTCCTCGGTGAGTGGATCGAGCATTTCGATGTTTCCAAGACTCTCTTCAATGTGATCTCGAAGTCGGGCGGCACGGCCGAGACCATGAGCCAGTTCTTGATCTTCCGCGACTTGCTGGTGGAGAAACTCGGCCCAGAGGGTCACCGCGAACACATCGTGGTCACCACCGATGTGGAACAAGGCATCCTGCGCGAAATAGTCGGCCGCGAGGGCTACGAGTCCTTCGTGGTGCCCGATGGAGTGGGCGGTCGCTTCAGCGTGCTCTCGCCAGTGGGGCTCTTGCCCTCGGCCCTCGTTGGCATCGATGCGCGCCAACTCTTGAGCGGCGCCCAGGACATGGACCAGCGCTGCGAGACCTCGCTGCTCACGGAGAATCCGGCCATGACCTACGCCGTCTTGCAGTGGCTCATGCAGTCTTCGTGCTCCAAGCCCGTGGCGGTTACTTTTTCGTACAGCGACCGCTGCAAGAATCTCGGCGACTGGTACGCCCAACTGCTGGCCGAGTCCATCGGCAAGCGCCATGACCGCAAGGGCGCCGAAGTCTTCGCTGGCCCCACGCCGGTGCGCGCCGTGGGAGTCACCGACCAGCACTCCCAGGTGCAGTTATATGTGGAAGGTCCCTTCGACAAGTGGTTCACCCTGCTCGCCGTGGAGGCTTGCGACCATGTCGTGCCGATTCCGATGGGCTACCCGGAACTCGAGGGCACCAGCTACCTCGGCGGCCGCAAGTTGGCCGATCTGTTCGCGGCCGAACGGGATGGAACGCGCATTGCCCTGACCGAAGCGGGCCGACCGAATTGCACCCTCACCTTTCCGCGGGTCGATGCCCACAGCGTGGGGCAGTACCTGTTCTTGATGGAACTTGCGGTGGCGGTCATGGGCGAGCTTTACTCGGTGGATGCCTTCGACCAGCCCGGAGTCGAAGCGGGCAAGGTGGCCGCCTACGCCCTCATGGGCCGAGCAGGCTACGAGTCCCGGCGGGCGGAGATCGAACAAGCCTCCCAGTCGGCTCCGCGCACGGTCTGAGGGGAGCGTTTACACACCATGGATGGCTTCAAAATGATCGTCGTTGGGCTCGACCTCGATTCGAAGAGCGAGAACCTGACCCTGGGCAGTCAGAAGGCCCTGCAAGAGGCCTTGAAGGTGGCCGAGGGCGGGCGGGCTTCCATTGTTTTTGAGCACTCGGTTTATGACGAAGAATTCTCGGGCGACGAATCCGAGCGCGCTCGCGAGGCCGACGAGAGGCTCTTGGCGCTGGACCGGCGAGCCTTGAGAGAGGCCCTGAACGAAGCCACCCGCGCTGGCATTTTGGCGTTGGTTTCAACCAGTACCGACCGCCCCTGGCTCGGCCTTTGCCGCAAGGCGATCGCAACAGAGGCGGACCTCGTGATCGTGGGCAAGCGCAACGAATCGCCCGATGACGGCCGCTTGATCGGCAGTGTGGCGGTCAAGCTCCTGCGTAAGTGTCCCACGGCGGTTTGGGCGGTCAAGCCCGAGCACGATCTCAACCACCGCCTGGTGCTGTGCGCCACGGATCTGGGCGAAGTGGGCGATCAGGCCCTGGCAGCAGCTAGTTGGGTGGCTGGATGCCGCGCTGCTGAGTTGCACGCGGTGCACGCCTGGCAGCTACCCTTCGCCTTGCAGATGGCCTCCTCGCGGATGGCCGAGGCCGAGCATGAGGAGGCCCTGGAGTCCATCAAGCGCGCCTCTATCGAGCACATCAACAGCAGCTTGAGTGAGCACGATCCCGCGGCCAAGGTGGAGATCCACACCGCCAAGGGATCTCCGGCGCGGATCATCCAGGAAGCCGTGACGCACCTCGACCCCGATCTTCTCGTGATGGGCACGATCTCCCGCGGGGGAATCGCTGGGCTTCTGATCGGTTCGACCGCCGAGCGTATGCTCGACCGTGTCGACTGCTCGATTCTGGCCGTCAAGCCCGCCGGATTCGTTTCCCCCGTAGCGTGACCACTCCCGACACAGACTACGCCGAGCGCCTTTCCGCGTGCGTGCTCGGAGCCACCGGCGCGGTGGGGCAGAGGCTCGTGGGGCTCCTAGCGGACCACCCCTGGTTCGAGCTGCGCGAGGTCCAGGCCTCTCTCACCTCGGCGGGACAATCACTCGCCCAAGCCGCCGACCGGTTACCGCCGGGGTCGCTGCCGCCAGAGATCGCGGCCCTTGAGTTGCAGCCCCCGACGAGCGCGATCGAAGCGCCCCTGGTCTTCAGCGCTCTGGCCGCCGACATCGCCCGCGACACCGAGGAAGCCCTGGCGCGAGCCGGCAAGACCGTGGTCTCATGCGCCAGTTCCTGGCGCATGGATCCGCGCGTGCCCTTGGTGGTGCCGGAGGTCAACCCCGAGCACCTCGAACTCCTCGAGACCCAAGCCGACTGGTCTGGGGCCATCGCCACCAACCCCAATTGTTCGACCATTGGCCTGGTTCTGGCTCTGGCGCCCCTCAAGCATGCCTTTGGTTTGGAAAGCGTCCACGTGGTCAGCCTGCAGGCCCTTTCGGGCGCCGGCGCAGCCACAGCCCGGAGCCTGGATTTGCTCGCCAATGTGGTGCCGCACATCGCCGGCGAGGAAGCCAAACTCGAGAGCGAAACCCACAAAATTCTGGGACACCTCGTGGGCCAGATCGTGAAGCCCGCCGACCTGGCCATCTCGGCCCAGTGCAACCGCGTGCCGGTGGCCGACGGTCACACCCTCTGCGTCTCCCTGGAGCTACTCGAGGCCGTCGAGGCCCAGGAGTTGATCCGCGCCTGGCGTGAGTATTGCGGTGCGCCCCAGGAACTTGAACTGCCCGGCGCTCCCGACCCCGTGATCCTCTTCCACGAGGACCCCGATGCCCCGCAGCCGCGCCGGGAACTCGAGAGCAGCGACCCCATGGCGATCCACATCGGTCGCTTGCGCCAGACCGGTCCCTACAACTGGCAGTTCACCACCCTCTCGCACAACACCATGCGCGGCGCCGCCGGAGGCTCGTTGCTCCTGGCGGAACTCATGTTGGCCACGGGACGCATGGCGCGTTCCTGAATGCCACGCGCCGCCTTACATCCCGCAGCGGTTTTGCAAGGTGTTCAGGCCGGTCACACCCAGCATGTCGCGGGTGGCGAGCAACTTGGCCACGGCTTCGTCGCTGAGGGGCGTCAAGCCGCCGCGGGCCGTGTGGGCCAGCCAGAGGATCTTGGCCGTGTGCTCGATCATGTCGAGTTTCTTGAAGGCGTCGAGCAGGTTGGAACCCACACACACCGAGCCGTGGTTGCGCATGACCAGGGCATCGGAACAGCGCACCACATCGCGGATGGACTCGCCCAATTCGCTGGTGCCCGGCGTGGCGAAGGGCGTGGTGGGGATGCCGCCGATGGTGACGATCATCTCGGGGATGACCGGCATCTGCATGTCGATCTCGGCCACCGTCAAGGCCACGGCGTGCGGCGGGTGGCAGTGCAAGACGGCGCGGATCTCCGGGCGCTCCTGGTAGCAAACGGTGTGCAGGTTCGTTTCGGAGGAGCACTTGGCGCCCTCCGTTAGCACGCGGCCGTCGAGGTCGACTCGGGCCAGTTGTTCGGGCTGTAGAAAGCCCTTCATCGAGCCCGCGGCGGTGATGATCAGCGTGTCGTCGGACATGCGGCAGGACAGGTTGCCATCCACCGCGGAGATCAGGCCGCGTTGGTAGCAAAGCTTGCCAATTTCGCAAATGCCGTTGCGCAAGCGCGCTTCCTCTGCGCTCCAACCATTGCGCTCGGCGAGGTCTTCGAGGGCCGTCATGGGTGCTTCACTTGAGCGGAGCCAGGGGAGTTGGGTGTTGGTGGTCGTAGGCGAGCTGGCCGTGCTGCTCCACATAATCCACCACGGCCACGATGATGGTCTTTACCGCCGCGCTGGCATCGCCCAGAATCTGGCGGCCGCCGTTGCCCTCGTCGAGCACCAGCACGCGGTCGCCAACGCCAGCCTGGGCGCGGTCGAGGGCGATGCGGGTCTTGCCCGTGGGCGTGCCATCGGGCAGCACCGGACGCAGGAGCAAGAGGGTGCCACCGTCGAGCCAGGGAATCTGCACCGGCGAGACCACCGTGCCCAGGACATCGGCGAGGAACATCAGGCTCCTTCCGCCGCGAGGTCGCGGCCCAGGGAATGGGCGGCTTCGACGAAACCGCAGATGCTTGCATCCACTGGCACGAAGGTCTCGGGGCAGGTCATGGCGGCTTCGCGGCCGTCCACGAAGTGCACCAGGTCGCCGGGGCCGCTGGAAATCGAGGCGCAGGCCACCAGGGGCTGGCCCATGGCGCTGCCGTTCTCGTCCAGAGGTTGCAGCCATTGCAAGGCGACTCCATCGAGTCCGGGATAGGCGTGCGTCGCCACCACGCGCCCAATAACCCGTGCGAGGTACATGGATTCTAGGCCCACTTCTCGTAGATGTTCTCGCCGCCCAGATCCCACGAGTCCACCACGGCCATGACCACGGCATCGCAGGGTCGACCATCGGTAAGCTCGGTCTGGCGCGCGGAGGAACCGGTGGCGTACATGACCATGTCTTCGGGGCCCGCGCCCACCGAATCCACAGCCACCACATACTGGCTCGTGGGTTCGTTCTGGGGGTTGTGAACCTGCACCAGGAGGAACTTGCGGTTGGTTAGTTTTTCGTCCTTTTGCGTGGCGACCACGCTGCCGACGACTCGTCCGATCAACATCGAGAAAGCTGGGGTTAGGGGGCGTCGAAAAAGGTCACTACAGCGCGCGCGTCGAGGGCAGTGTCCCGGAAGCGTTGGCGCAGTTCGCGGGCGACATGCACCACCATGGAGGACCATGCCGGGGCCGGTCGGCGACGACCCAGCCAGAGTAGCAAAACGCCGCTCTCTGTGCGCACCGGGCCAAGCAGGCGGGTGGGGGAGTCCCCAGGAGCATTGGGCTTGAAAGCGCCCGAGTCGAGGGCTTCGAAGATCGCCTCGCGCGTGGGGCTGGGCGAGGCAGGGCGGGTGATCCAGCCCAGGAGACCTTCCTTGTTCCTGGACCCCTTGTCCTCGGAGAGCAACTGCACGCGCTGCATGAAGCCCGCTTTCGTGCTGGTATTGGCGAGCACTTGGCTCAGGATTCTCTCGGCAGCGTTGAAGTCGCGCAGCAACTCGTTGCCGCGCTCAGTGGCCCGCAGGAACAGGACCCAGGTCTCGACCGCTTCGCCGTAGATCGAGTCGAACAGTTCGCGCTCGTCCTCATAGACCAGCCGCAAGGATTCGGGCGTGTACTTGCGCTCGACCCAGGTGCGCGCCAGGGCGCCCTCTTGCACTGACGGATCTTGGGCCCAGAGGGAGAAGATGATGCCCTGGGAGGCGAGCAGTTGTTCGTAGGGGATACCCTGGTAGGCGGGGTCGGCGAGGACCGCGTTGCGCCGGCCCAGGATCTCTTCGTCCACGGCGCGCAGAAAGGCGCCGTCGGTCAGGTCGGGCATGCGCGCCCGCATGTTCTTCACTCGCAGGAGCTCCACGAGTCCTTCCCGTAGACTCTCTCTGTCCACGCGCTTGCGCAGGTAGACCAGGAACTCATCGCGGCTCAGGCTCACATCGGCGCAGGCCAAAACCAGACCGTCATTCCAGGGCGCGTCGTGTTCGACGAGGCCCCGCTCTCCGATCTGTGCAGAGAGCCAGACTTCCTGCTGTTCGCCGCTGACGGGACCGCCGGCGGGGATTCCCAGGGCTCGTCGGGTGAGTTCGCGCTGCAAGACAGAGCTCTTCAGGCTGCGTTCGAACTCGGCTCGCTCGATACCCTCGGCCATGAGGTACTCGTCCAGGCTGCGCGCTTCACCTGAGGTGATCAGACCGGCTTCGACCTCGGCCAACATGGCGGCGACCTCTTTGGAATCGGCGCTAACACCCAGCTCGCGGGCGATCGACTCCACCACCCGCAAATTCAACAGGAACAGCATGGTCTCACGACCCGTGGGTGAGAGCGCGTGGCGGCCGAGGATCAAGGCATCGAGTTCCTCGAAACTGACCGTGGTCTCGCCCAGGCTGGCGGCCACTCCCGCTGAAGCGGCAGCCCTGGGCGGGGCAGTCTGGCCGTCGGCCCAGGCTGCCAGCGCAAGCCCGCAGAGGAGCGCGAGGAGTGTCGATGAGAAGGTGGGACGCAGCAAGGCTCTGGGGCGGCCGGGCGGCGGCTCGCATGGTCCAGAGGATACGGCCTCGAGGGCCCGCGGGCTCGCCGCTTCCCGCGCTGCTACCTGGACGGGGCGCTGAGTTGCTCCAGGCACTGGAGCAGCGTTTGGGCCGAGAAGGGCTTGGTCAGGAACCGGACCCCCCCTGGCAGGTGATTCGCGTGGGGCGCGACGTCGCGCAAGCGCCCCGAGATCACCACGATGCCCAGCCCCGGGCAGGTGCCTGTGAGTTTCTTGGCCAATTCGAGGCCCGAGAAGCCAGGCAGGTGCACATCGGTCACCAGGAGGTCAGGTGCCCTGACCCGGGTGATTTCGGCCAGGGCGGCTTCCCCATTTGCGTAGCAGCGCACCGGGTAGCCCGCCGATTCCAGAATGGCGCAGAGGGAGGCTTGCACCAGGTCATTATCTTCCACGAGCCAGACCAGGGGGCGGGCCCGTCGCTGATCGCGACCTAGAATCGACTTCGTTTGGTGCCGATGCGGCCTTCCCGGGAGCGCCTCAGGTGTGCGGATCGGTCGCTGTTGCATACTGCCCATGCAGTATCTATATGCTGCCCTGCTGGGTATTCGAATCGGGTATTGACCCTGAATTTGGCATCCCTCCGCGGCAGGGGCGCGCTGCGCCTCCCGCTGAGCTGGCCCATCCCTGGGATGGCTGGAAAGCGCTCCGAAGAGACCTATGATGGCTGCCTCTTTCCCGATGTCTCAGGGTAGTTGCCGGCTGCCAAAGACCTGCAATCCATCCACAACCCAACTCGGAACCGAGCACTACAGGAGCCTCCATAGCATGGCGCCCAAGAAGAAGTACAAGCCCACCACTCGCCTCGTCCACGGTCCCGAGCACTCGGCCAAGTGGGATTTTTCTCACCATGTCACGCCGCCGCTGTCTTCGTCCACCACCTACCGTCTCGACAGCGCGCGCCGCGGCGCCCGCGGTTTTACCGAGTTCGGCGGGCCGGTGAGCGACTTCGGCGAGACTCCGGTCTACATCTACGATCGCCTCGACGAGCCCACGCGCTCGATCCTCGAAGGCGAGCTGGCCGATGTGGAAGGCGGTGAATGTTGCGCCACCTTCGCTTCGGGCATGGCGGCCATCAGTGGCATCCTGAGCTCGATTCTGGTCCCCGGAGACGCCATGGTGGCTCATCCGACGCTCTACGGCTGCACACACTCCCTGTTCACCAACTGGTACCCCTCCATGGGAATCGAGGTCGAGCGGACGAATCTCAACGACCTCACCGCCCTCGCCGATGCCGTCACGGAGAAGACCCGCGTTCTGTACTTCGAGTCGCCGGTCAACCCGACCCTCGAGTTGGTGGACATCGAAGCGGTGGCCGAGTTCTGCAGCGAGATCAACGCCAAGCGTCCCCCCGAGCGCCGGCTCCTGACCGTCATCGACAACACCTTCGCCACGCCCTTCGGCCAACGGCCCTTGGAACACGGCGCAGACATCGTGGTGCACAGCCTGACCAAGAACCTGGGGGGCTTTGGCACCGAGTTGGGTGGCGCGGTGATCTGCCCCAAGGAATTTATCGGCCGCCTACTCCTGTACCGCAAGGACTTCGGAGCCATCCTGAACGCCAAGGGCGCCTGGGCCATCCTGGTCTACGGGCTGCCCACCCTGGCCCTGCGTATCAAGCGCCAGCAGTACACGGCGGGCAAGGTCGCCCGTTGGCTCACCGAGCAAGCGGCAGTGGAGAGCGTCACCTACCCGGGGCTCGAGGATTTCCCCCAGTACGACCTGGCCCAGAAACAGCTGCGTGACTTCGATGGCGATTTTGCTCCGGGCAACATGATCTATTTTGCCCTCGATTCTGCTCAGGTAGACCCCGAAAAGTTCGTCAACTACATCGCCCGGTACGCCTACTCCCTGACTCTCGCCGTGAGCCTGGGACACACCAAGACCCTGATCGAAATGCCCGCCAGCATGACCCACTCGGTCTACGGCGAGGAAGCCGGCCGCCATGTGCGCCTCTCGATCGGCCTCGAAAGCCCGGGCGACATCATGAGCGACATGGCTGACGCGTTGGAGGCGGTAAGCTAGAGGTCTCCCCTGAAAACAAGCGCTTTGCGAGGTGAGCTTCATCCTGCCTGGATCAAGGCGCGACGAGATCGCAGCAGTTAAACGCTATATGGGCTTGGGCGCAACGCACAGCCAGACAGGATGATGCCCGCGTCAAGAATTGGGCGTTTGCATGAAAATTCCAGGTTAGAGCGGCGTGTGGTCAGCGAAGTGGTGGCTGCCGGGACCGCGGCGTAGGAGCCAGATGAGGAGCGCGGCGGACACGACCGCCAGGCCCAGGCCGAGTCCCCACCAAACCCCTTCGACACCCATGCCGCGGCGGAAAGCCAGCCACCAGGCCACGGGCAGTCCCAGGCCGTAGAAGCTCACGAAATGCAGAATCGGCAGGATGGCTGTGCGACCCATGCCGCGCAGGACGCCGGCGGCCACGACTTGCAATCCGTCGAAGAGCTGGAAGGCCGCGGCGATGGGCAGCAGGGTCGCCGTCAGGGCCAGCACGCGGGGGTTGGCGTTGTAGAGCACGGGGAGCCGTTCACGGAGGAAAAAGAGCACGCCCGCGAAGAAGATCATGACTACCACGCCCATGGCCATGGCCACTTGAGCTGAGGTCTGGGCCCGTGCCCGGCGGCCCTCGCCAATCAAGTGGCCCACCCGCGCTGACACGGCGATGGAAATGCCCAGGGGTACCATGAACGAGATCGAAGCCAAGTTGAGAACGATGGCGTGACTTGCGATGGCTTCGGTGCCGAAGGGCGTAGCCATCAGGGTGGCGATCTGAAAAGCCCAGACTTCGATGCCGAGGTGCATGCCGATGGGCAGGCCCTGCTTCAAGATCGGGCCCAGTCCGCCCAGGGCCTCGCGGCAGAAGCCCGTCCAACCGCCGCGGTCCAAACGGTACACCCAGACGATGGTGGCCAGGGTCAAGAGGCTGCCCCACTGGGTCAGGGAGGTCGCGAGACCGGCGCCGCGCACGCCCAGGGCGGGAAACCCGAGGTGCCCGAACACGAGGGCCCAATTGGCCACGATGTTCACCAGGTTCGCGCCCAGGATGCACCACATGGCGGGCTGCATCATGCCGCGCCCCTGGAGCCAACCGCGCAATACGACGAAGAGCAGGAAGGCCGGCACGCCCGCCACCCGCGCCATGCCGTAGGCCCCTCCCTGGAGGACGAGGTCGGCTTCGGCGCCGGTTAGGGACAGAAAGCCCCCGGTCCACATCCAACAGATCGAGAGGGGCAGGCTCAAGAGCAGGGCGAGCAGCGCCCCGCGCTGCAAGGCCAATCCCAGGGCGTGGGTGTCGCGGCGGCCATGGGCCTGGCTGAAGAAAGGATCCAGCCCGAGCAAAAGACCCTGGACCACGATGAAGGTGCCCATGATCCAGACCCGCGCCAAGGCTGCACTCGAGAGGGCCTCGGTGCTGAAGTGGCCGAGCATCAGCATGTCCACCACTCCGAGCATCATCATGCCCAGCTGCGTCGTCACCACAGGTGTGGCCAGGCGCCGGATGGTGCGTAGTTCTTGTGTGGCTTCGCTGGGCATGGCAGGGCAGGGTCGCCCCTGGGTAGCGGAGGATCAAGACCCTGAGAGCCGCTGCAACCCGCGGGCAGCTCCAAAAAAAACCGCGGCAGGCTCCTGTGGCGAGGGGCCTGCCGCGGGGGGGGCAGTACTTGGTTCGCTTGGCTGGCGATTCATAGAACCATCCAAGTCTCGATCACGAGGGCGATCTGAAGAACCGCTACACCGACTAGCAGTTCGATGGATCGACAAAGGCAATGCGCCACGACGCGTGTCATCTGAAACCTCCTTGAGGTGAGAAGAGCCGTTGGGGACTGCTTGCACCACCGCTTCCGAGGTCAGGCCCAAGAGTCGGGGCGAACTTGCTGCGCATAAGGATCTGGAAGACATCCTGAGCCTCTTTTCTGGACCCCTCTGGGTGCTCTGGGTGCCCCTGACGGTGTACTGAGGGTGGAAAACCGCGCTCATCCCCCGAAACTGGGAATGACCGCACCTGGCCGCACGAACCCCGGGCTAGAAGTCGAGCCTTGTGCGCATTGAATTGCAGCGCTGTTGCGTCATCTATGCGCCTTGTGCGCGGATCAGCGTGCGGTTTGGTCCACGATTCCTTCGGCCGCTGCAGCCCTGTTACTACGCAACTTGTTTCAAGCTGGTCGAGGGCATGACTTGCACCGGAACGAAATCGTGGTCAGAAAGCGCTACAAAAAAACTTCAAGACGACCGAAGGAAAGCTATAACACTTTTTCTCCCCAACTCGTGCCACGACATCCGAGTGCACAGTGGACAGTTTTCGCTGCGCCGGGGAGCATCAAGATCACAGCCTTGTCAGGGCCTTCCCCGACAAGGCTGTGTCTTTTTCTGGAGGTTGGTGCCTTTTTTTGAGGTCAGGCCCAGGGGCCGATCCCGGGGACTCGGTCTCCCAGGTGGCCTGCCCTCGGTGTCAGGGTAGTTGCCGATGCCTGGAAACCCAAGATGAGGCTGGGCTACCTTTCCACGCTGAACTCGAGCTTCCCGCCGCGGATGCGGGCGCGGATCAGGTCCTGATCCTCGACTTCTCCCGAAAGTACGAGTTGCGCCAGGGACGGTTCGACCTCGCGCTGGATTACATGGCGCAGTTCGCGGGCGCCGAGAGCCGGGGTGAATCCGCGCTCGACCACCCAGCGAGCCACGGCCGCGGTGAACGAGACTCGCAGACCCCGGCGTCGGGCTCGAATTGCCAGGCCGGTCAGTTGGTCGGCAGCGATGGAACGCGCGGAACTCTTGTCCAGGTCGCTAAAGTGCACGATGCTGTCAAGGCGGCCGAGAAACTCGGGGCTGAATTGGCGTTCCAGGGCCTCGATAGTGAGTTCTTCCAGCGTTTCGCAGCCGAGTTGTCCACCACGGTGAAAGCCCAGATTGCGCGATGCGTTGCGGATGTCCATCGAGCCCGCGTTCGAGGTCAGGATGATGAAGTGCTCCTCAAAGCTGACCTGGTTGCCGCGGCCATCGGTCAGTGCGCCGTCTTCCAGGACCTGCAAGAGGAGGTTGTGCATGCGCGGGTGGGCCTTTTCGATCTCGTCAAAGAGCACCACGGCGCCCGGCCGTTCGGCCAGTCTGCGGGTCAGTTGCCCGCCCTCGTCATGGCCCACATAGCCCGGCGGCGAACCGATTAGCTTGCTGTAGTCGTGGGCCAGGGCGTACTCGCTGCAATCGATGCGAATCAGGTTGTCGCTGGTTGAACTCGCGCTGCAATCTCCAGCTAGTTCCTTGGCCAGGCGCCGCGCCAGTTCGGTCTTGCCTGTGCCCGTGCCGCCGACGAACAGGAAGCACCCGAGAGGTCTCTCCGGCGGGGCGAGTCCCGCGGCGGCCTTTTCGACGGCGCTGCAGAGATTCCCGATGGCGTCGGCCTGGCCATGAATACGCCGGCCCAGGCGGCTCCTGAGGGTGCGCGCCACTTTCACGAGATCGGATTTGGTCTGTTTCGACTTGGGGCTCTTGCGCTCCTCCTCCGCCAGAGCCTGGCCCAGGTCGAGGGTCAGGGGGTCGCGCAGTTCGACCTTGTGGATGTCGAGGGCGGGGTTGGCCTCGATGCACATGGTGTACAGGAGGTCTTCTGCGAGCAGTGGGTCCTCGGGAAACAACTGCTCGATGTCGCGGGTGACCTCGAGGTCGAATTGCGGCATACAAGTCTGGATCACAAAGCGCCGGTAGCCGCGCCGATCCAGGCTCTGAGGGGCGCCGTATTCCACGCTTTGCGGATCGACCAGGCGGATCTCCACAAAGGAGTCCGCGGGCTCGAAGTAGCGGTGGACGCTGGGGCTTTGGTTCTGGGTCACGGGGGGAAAGCGAGGGCGCGAGATACAGGAATAGAGGGGTGGCGGGTGGGGTGGGGCCCCGGGGGGATAGCCCGCCAAAGCAGTCCTTTCGGACTTACCTTCAGGACTGGTCATTTCGGAACATGGAAAGGCCATACTTGACCCGCACCGGAGACCTTTTGGAGAAAGGCCGCTCCAGCCTGAAAAAAACGCTTCAGCCCGGACAGAAATGACCGCAGAGGCCCTCTCCGGCGTCAACCGGCATACTCCTGGGCGCCAATATGCAAGGAGTTGAGGCCTGCATGAGTTATCCGGGCTAGATGTCCGGCCTTCATGGGGCAGGGCTCAGTCCCGTCTTGTAGGCCCGCCTTCTTGTAGACCCATAATAGACCCGACCTGAATCCACTCACCCATGACCCAGCCCACCGATCTCCAACTCCTCGTACGCCTGGTGCATTGCGGCCACATCGAGGAGCAGCCAGCCAAGCAGATGGCCCAGCGCCTGCAGGCCGGCGAGGAACTCGATGAACTTCTGATCGAGTCGGGACACGAGTCTGAGTGGGTGGAGCGCATGCGTCGCACGGGAGCCTTCGAGACTCCGGAGATCCCCGGCTACGAGATTCTTGGACGCCTGGGCACCGGCGGTACCGCTGATGTCTTCCGGGCCCGCGACAAGCGCTCCCAACAGCAGCTCGCCCTCAAGGTCCTCAATCGCAAGAGCACCCTGCACGCTCCGACGCGCAAGTCCTTCATCAAGGAAGCTCAACTGCTTGAGGGTCTCAAGCACTCGGGCCTGGTGGGCGGAAAGGGAGTGGCGAAGAGCGGCGAGACATTCTTCTCGCGCATGGAGTTGATCGAGGGCAAGACCCTGCTCGAGATTCTGGACGATGGAGCTGCACTCGAGGAAGCGGCCGCCCTGCGGGTGGTGCTCGATGTCTCCGAGGTGCTGCGTTACCTCCATGAGGAGGGCGTCATCCACCGCGATGTCAAGCCGGGCAACATCATGCTCTCCCATGAGGGCCGCATCAAACTGATCGACCTGGGCTTCGCAGCTCGGGAGCACTCCGCCGCCGCATCCGAGGACTCCGCCGTGGGTACCGTGGCCTACCTCTCGCCCGAACAGGCGCGCGGTGGGGCGGAAGCGGATCTGCGCAGCGACATCTACAGCTTGGGTGTGACCCTCTTCCAACTCGTGGTGGGGCGCTTGCCCTTCGAGAGTTCCGACGACCGCGAGGTGCTGCGCATGCAGATCATGGACTCGCTCTCATCTCCCGAACTCAAGGGGCGCAACTTCACACCGCATCTGAACTATTTCCTGTCGAAGATGATGGCCAAGGACAAGCAGGAGCGCTATCAGTCCTGGCCCGAGCTGGTGGAGGACATCGGCGGCAAGCTTGAGGGCTTTGCGGGCCTCGATTACGGGCACAGGCGCAAATCGCGCCCGCGCTCGCGTGGGAAATCGGATGGGAGCCGATGAGTTCCAGAGCCCCGGAAGCAGGCAGCGAGGGCGTTCAACCGTTCCAGTTTGAGTGCCAGCGCAGCGGTCGTTGCTGTTCGGGCGGCGCGGGCTTTGTGTGGATCGAGGAACACGAGATCGCGGCGCTAGCAGGTGAGCTGGACTTGACTCCCGAGGCCTTCACAGCTCAGCATTTGCGCATGGTGGCGGACCCCCGAGCAAAACGCATGCGGCTCTCCCTGCGCGAGCGCGGCGGGGAAGGCGGCGCCTGCGTCCTGCTCGAGGGGACGGCTGAGTGCAAGGTCTATCCCTCGCGGCCAGCGCACTGCCGCGAGTTTCCCTTCTGGCCCGCGATTCTAGAGGGCCGCGCGGCTTTCGAGTCGGCCCGTGCAACCTGTCCGGGGATCCGTCCCCTGGGTCCTCCCGCAACTCGCGCGGCGGCCTTTGCTGAGTTGGCGGTGCTCTACGGCGAACTGGACCAGGCCCTCGAGAAGCTGCAACCCTCGTGCGTGCGCAGCGGACTCTGCTGTCGCTTCGAGGATGCCGGCCACGAACTCTTCGCCACCCTGCTCGAGACCGACTACACCGTTGCCCTACACCCCAAGGCCCCCGCGCCCGAAGCTCCCGGTCGCTGTCCCTACCATGTGGCGGGCGTTTGCACGGCTCGTGAAGGCCGCCCCCTCGGTTGTCGCACCTACTATTGTGACGAGCGCACAAGCGCGGCGCTCGAAGAGTTGCACGAGCAGTTTCTCGGCCGCGTGCGCGAGATCGAGGCTCGCAATAGCTATCCCGGGGGCTACGCGCGCTTTCCGAGCTTGCTCTCCATGCGTGGTGTGGGCGTGATCGATAGGCGTGAGGAGCCCAGCTCCAGAGGGTCTGCCAACAAGGGCCAGCTGTCGTGAGTGCCCTCGGCCGATGGATGAGCCCACTCGTGGGCCTCATGCTGGTGTTGCTGCTCCTGTGGTCGGTTCTTGGAGGACCGCCAGGGGGCCAGAGCCCTCGGCAGGAGAGTTCAGGCGAGCCTGACAGTCAGGTTCGCGAGATTCACACACAGGCGCCCAGCGGCGAGGGCGGGGTGTTTCCCGAGACTGTCCTCGAAGCTCCCGAGGATGCTGGTGGGCGCTGGACCGAGGTGAACTCACGCGCCATCGAGGCCCTGCAAGCGGGCCGCTTTGAAGAGGCCATCGAGCTCTTCGAGGAGTGTCACGCTGCCGAACCGGGGGAGGCAATCTTCGCCGGCAACCTGGCCGAGGCCCTGGCGCGTATGGCGCGCGAGATCTACGAGGCCACAGCTGAACTCGGGCTACCTATCGAACTTCTGGAGCGCGCACTTCTACTCAGTCCCGGACGGGACGACCTGCGCCAGCTGCTGGCGCGCTGGAAAAAACTCGCCGCAGCTGAAGACGGTTTCTGGACCGACGAGACCGCTCACTTTCGCCTCTCCTACGATGGCGCTCGGGTGGACATTCTGAACAACGGCCACACGATCTTGACCACTGCCCTCGAGGAGGCCTACGCCGAGTTCGCTCTGTGGCTCAACCACGATCCCGTGCGCGTGGGCAACCACAAGATCCGCGTGGTGCTCTACGGGCGCAGCGAGTTCGCCGAACTTACCGGGGTCGGCCACTGGGCCAGCGGCGTCTACGATGGCGTGGTGCGCATCCCCGTGGTGGACTTTCGGCGCGAGCGAGAGAGCCTGGTGCTCGTCCTGCGCCACGAACTGGTGCACGCCTTCCTGCGCTCCGCCGGAGGGCGGGCGTTGCCCGCCTGGCTCAATGAGGGGCTCGCTCAGTGGTGCGAGCATGAAACACCAAGGAGTCGTAGCGCGGCCGTGGCGAGGGCCCGCAAGCTCCTCGCGACCCAGCCGCTCTTTCCCCTGGAGAAGCTGCACGGGACCCTCAGCGCCTGGACCGATCCGGCCGAGATCGCCCGCGGTTACGCCCAGGCCTTGGCCTTCGTGGCCTACATCGACCGCTGGTACGGCGCTGGCGTGCTGCTGCGCATGATCGAGGGCTGCCGCCTGGGTGTGGCCTCCTCCGAGACCTTCGCCCAGCGCATCGGGGTGAATCTGGACACGGTTCTGCAGGACTTCCAGGCTGGCCTCTAGGTTGGGCTATTCGTGCCCAAGCACCGCCAGGAACCCTATTTGGAACGATTCATGCACTTACTCATGAATAGGCTGGGCTAGCGGTTCGAGAGGGTCATCGACTTCGCTGGCGCCGACTGAGCGAGGGGGTAAGAAAAGAGAGCAACCGGTCCCGAGTCCGGTTGCTCTCCAAATAGATCCCCAGTTCTGACCCCGTCGCAGCGCCGCCATCGGCACGCGTCCAGGGCTCGCTCGAGGCCTAGCTCACACTTGGCTCCGAACGATGGCCGAGCCAGGCTCGGCCGAAGCGAGCGGTGGATAAATCACCCGCCCTCACTCCATCGGAAGAGAGAAACAAACTCCACTCCCGCCTAGGAGCGGGAATGACGCCTGTACGAAAAGAGAAAGACTCCGGCTTCGACCAGCCAGAATGTGCAGAGGAGGGTAGCTCCGAGGATTAGAGTCATCGTGTCATGTCTCCTTAGTGTCAGCAGGGGCTTCCAGAACTGGATGCTCCCTGCTTGTTCTTCGGTAGGGTGTTACGGGTTCGGGCCCGACTTCTTGGCGAGCTTGTGGTTTTCTTTTGAAGGGGACGGCGCAGGCTTGCTGCTTGTCTCCGCCAGGGTCTCTAACAAGGGCGAGAGAAGTGAATGAGGCAGAGGGTTGAACAGGGGCTCTATCTCCACCGACAGGGCTGTATCTCCTCCGGCAGAAGGATTAACCGATTCCTGGCCGAAATCGAACCAGGTTTTTCTGGGCAAATGAAGAACCTCATGATTCTGGACCGATGTCGGGAATCCATGCCCCGAGATAGAGCCGATTGTCCGTACTGGCCGAGCGAATTCACCCGCGCTGATCAGGGCCAATAGGGTCTTATCCCTATAAACAACGAGCGGAAGGGCACGGCATGACGAGCGCGGCGCCGGGGCCGGTTCCTCCGTTGGATCGAGCCAGGCCCGCTTAGGCGCTGCATCGAGAGAAACCCTGGCTCTTTGGGCGTTACGGCCCCCAGGACTGGGGCGTCTGTATTGCGCTAGCCCGGATGATTCGTGCAAACGGGCTCCAAAAACAACAACTCGTTTCCTGGCGGTGCGTTGCGAGGTTTTGTGGGCATTTGCATGAATAGTCCGGGCTAGCTGCCTTCCAGGCTCCGCCCGCCCTTCAACCCATGCCATCCCTCAAGCCAAATGTTGCACCTGGCCCGTTTGCCCATGACCCTGGAGGATTTGTCGCCCTTGCCGCGCCGAACCATGCTACTCGCCTGCGCGGGTGATGAACGCCCCCTTCATGAGCTGGTTCGCAAGGTTCTGGACCTGACCGACAGTGAGGCCGGCAGGCTCGGCGAGGGGGATGCATTGGCCGCTCGCTGCTTGCACCTCTCCCGCTTCGGCGCGGCTCACATCGCCCACGCGACCGGCATGTCGGAATCCAAGGGAGAGCGCCTGGCCATGGTCTTCGAGATTGGCCGGCGCCTGGAGGAAATCTGCTGGGCGGCCCATGACTGCGTACGTACGCCCGGGGGCGTGTATCGCTTTCTGGCGCCCAAGATGCGTGGCCTCGAGCGTGAAACGCTCTTCGTTCTCTCTCTGGATGGTCGCCATCGCATGACTGCCTGCCAGCGGGTCTCCGAGGGCACCTTGACCATGTCCCTGGTGCATCCGCGGGAGATCTTCGGCGTGGCGATTCGCGAACGGGCGGCCGCCATCATCGTGGCGCACAACCACCCTTCAGGGGATTCGGAACCCTCGGCCGAGGACTTCGAAGTCACCCGCCGCTTGTCCGAAGCGGGCAAGCTCATGGGCATCCCACTCCTCGACCATGTGGTCGTCGGCCACGGCGAGCACACTTCCCTGCGCGAGCGTATGGACTTGTGAGCCCCCAGTGGGGGCCCGCGAGGAACAAAATAGAACGAAGAGGACCGGGTGAGACCGGCCCGGTGGCCTCGGAGGGGGGGACGCCAGGGCGGGGTTTCGACGGTCCTCTTTTCTTGTGGCGTGTCTGATGGGCTTGCTCGACTTGGGGGTCGTGCGGGGCTGGGCACTGGGGCTGGGCGCACGGGCGAGACACTCAGAAAAAACAGGCCCTTTTCTGCACCCGGCCGGGGCGAAACCCTCGGAAGCACCATTTGGAACCCAGCTTGGACGGTTTTTCAATGGCGCCCCTGTCCGGTGTCCTTGGGGGCCTGTTCCACGCCCTGCGCTCCGAATCTTTCGAGCGCTCGCAAATCCAATGAATCCTCTCTGCCCTCGCCGTTTCGCAGATCGCCCCCTTGGCCCCTCCAAGCGCCTCGCCGTCCCGGTTTCTCCGGGGCGCGCCGGGCATCCGGGTCTCGAGGACTGCGTGCTTTGCGATGACAAGGTCCGAGGCATCAGCTTTTGGCATCCATTTTCAATTGCGTGCTCCGCGGTTCGCGCCGTGGCTGCCTTCCCCGCTCCCCGACACCTGTGATGAATCACCAGCGCGCAGACCTTTCGCAAGCCCCCTCACCGCCGACGACTGAACTCTTTGCCGCGGCCTCTGCTTGCGCGGATCAAGGCCGCCCCAACGCCTGGTTGGAGCAGAGTTCCCGCTGGCTCATCGGTCGGCCAGGCGTGGGGCGCTGGATCACCTGCGCCCTGTTCGCCGTGACCCTTTCGAGCCTGTCTCTGGCCGCCTGGAAGAGCAGCGCTCCAGACCCGGCTCAAGGCGCCCGGCCGATCCTGCCTGCGGCCGTCCTCCAGCCCTCGACCACCTCTCCTCGCAGTGCCATTCTCAAGGGCGAAGAGCGCAGCCTGGCTCAGCACACACACCTGCGGTTGGTTTTCGAGCGGGACATTGAACGCATCGCATCGGGGGCGCCCCAGATCCTTGAACATGTGGAGACCCTCTCCACCCGCGAGGTCCTGATGCTCGCTGGCACCCCCGGCCACACATCCGTCTTGGTCTGGTACCAGGACGGCGAGATCGAACAGATCGAGGTCACCGTGACCGAGGACCTGACTCTTCTCCAATCGGTCCTGGCCGACATCCACCCTGGGATTCGCGTGCAGAAGGCACCCGATCGAGAAGCCTGGGTGCTCCTCGGCAGCGTGCCGAAGGCAATCTATTCCCGTCGTGCCGAAGACATCGCTGAGTCCTGGCTGGGAGCCACAAGTCCCTCAGGCGAACTTCTCGTGGGCGACGCTGCGCGCCTGGTGGAGGATGCCCAATCGTCCAATGCCGCGGGAACTTCCCGCGGAGGCGGAACAGGAGCGGTGATCAACCTGATCCGCATCGAAGGTCTGCCCGAATTCGGCGCGCTACAGAGTTCCGAGGAACTCTTCCTGGACGCGATCAGCTCGGTGGGCGGTGAGGAAGTGCGCATCAGGCGCATTCAAAAAGGCCCACTACCCGACGACTCAGTCGACATCCTGGTACTCGAAGGCGAGGTCCGCGACCAGGTGGCTCTGTCGCGGGTGCTCAGTCTGGCCTACAAGGTTTTTGTCGGCAATGTGAAGGGCGAGGATGTCAGCTTGACCGACGGCGTCACGGGCATTACGCGCGTGTTCGAGGGCGGCAACTTGGCCATCGGTGACGACATCAAGGTCATCGCCGACGAGGCCGGAGCCCTGTTCGGCAAGAGCGATGACAGCGGATCCAACAACCTGCTCCAGGGCTTCGGCCGCGGTGGAGGATCGGGTGGCTCCGGCGGTGGTCAGGGCGGCGGGCTGAGAGGCGGGCTCAAGAACGATGTGCAGGCCAACATCGCCCGGGCTTCGGCTATCGAACTCGCCGGCGGACGCATCATGTCTTTCATCGAGGTCACGGACCTGCCCCAGGTGCGAGTGGACATTCGCCTCTACGAGGTCAATCGCACCAAGCTCCTGAGTTACCAGTCCGATCTCGGCATCATCAACTCCGACTTCAACCAGGGCGGCCTGCAGCCCGCGGGCGCCGCCAGTATCTTGCAGGGCGGCGGAGCCAGCAGCGTGGGCTCGGGGGGCAGCGGGGAAGTGCAGAATGTCTTCGGTTTCCTGGGCGGCATCGCCAGCAACCAATTGCAGATTAGCGGTTCGAACTTTGCCATCGACTGGACCCTCTCCATGCTCGAATCCGAAGGCATCGCGCGCAGCCTGGCGAACCCCTCGCTATCGGTGCTGTCGGGCGAGGTTGCCATCTTCGAGGTTGGCGGTCGCATCCCGGTGGACCAGGCCTTTGGCACCCAGGTGGGCATCGAAGGCGTGTTCAGTTCGACGAGCTTCATCGAGTTCGGCGTCAACCTCGCCATTCGTCCCCTCGTCGGCAAGGATGACTACATCACCATCGACTTCGCTCCAGAGGTTTCGACTCCCGATGCGCTCTTGACCCAACTCCTGGTGGAGGCCACAGGCAAGAGCCAGAGTACCTTCGCCTTTGAGAGCCGGCTCTTGAAAACCAGCGCGCGGCTACTCGACGGTCAGACCTTGCTCGTGGGCGGGCTATCCCAGAATTCGCGCAGCGACACCGACCAGAAAACGCCCTGGCTGAGCAAGCTTCCCCTGGTGGGGCTCCTGTTCCAGGGACTGAATTACGCCGACGATGACTTGCAGGTCGTGATCCTGATCCGGCCCACGATCCAGCGCGATCCTCTGCCGGACGCGGCCTTGTGGGAGTACCCGAGCCTCGCTGAACTCATGGGCCGCGCTCTGCCCAAAGGGCCCAGGGTGATGGACCGCGCCACTCGCCACCGTGGACAGGCGGCGCGGGCGGGAAAGGAGCAACAGCCAGACTCCGAGAACGATGCCGCGAACTCCGAATCAGACACCGCCGCCGCAGGAGGTGACGCATGAACAGTTCCCGCACCCAGCAGCGCCTCGTGCTGATGAGTCTCCTCTTCCTGGGAGCTTGCACCACACCCTTCCCAGGCCATCGCCACGAAGGCCAGGGCCCCGACGAGCGTCTGGGCGTGCTCATGCGCGAGCACCTCGAGGGCCGTCATCAGTATCGCAGCGAGAAGGAACGCTCGCGCCTTGGCGCCGAACTCGTCGATGCCGATGGTACGTTGCGTGACCTGCGTCAACTGCACCTCGAGTACCCGACCCACACGCCTACGCTCTTCGCCCTGGCTGCCCTGGCCTTCAAGAAGGGCACCCGCGGCCGCGCTTCGGGCTATCTCGATCTGCTCTTCGAGCACGAACCGCGCCACCCCGAGGCGGGCATCCTGCGCAGCCGTATGGCCATCGGCGAAGGCAACCTGCCGGCGTCGCGCCGGGTCCTGACTCAGCAAATCCGCTACACCCCCGATCACGCAGGGCTCCAGGAAGCCCTCTCGGCCAGCGCCTATCTCGAGGGCAACCTCGTGGAGGCCCGTGCGAGCCTCGCCATGGCGGAACGGCTCGGCGCACCCGCCTGGCGCGTGGCCTTCAACCGCGGCCTGATCGAGGAGGCCGCCGGCCATGTCGCCGAAGCGTTACAGGCCTACGAGGCCGTCATGCAGGCCAAACCAGACTGTGCTGCTGCGACCTCGCGTTGGCGAGGCCTGCGTGCGCAGGCCGGAGAGACGATCAGATGACGACTCTTTCGACCCAACTTGCTGGGCGCGCGAGTCGCGTTCCGGGCCTTCCGAAGGAAATGCCTGACACCAGATGCCGCGCCCATTCCGGGCGCGGTCCGGGGAGTGCTTCGACGGCGAAGCGACGGCCCCGAGCTGTCGTCCACGGGGACGGCGGTGCGACGAGGTTCGGCGCCGGCTCCACCACTGGAGCGCGCGTGCTCGCATCTCGCCCCCAAACCCTTTGCGTCCTCACCGTCTGAGGAAATATCCAATGAAGATTTTCAAGAAACAAACCCAAGTTAGGAAGCGCGGTGCCGCCCTGGTCGAGTACGGCCTGCTCGTGGCCGGCGTTGCCATGACCACCGGCGTCGCCGTGTCCCTCCTCGGGCACAAGACCAATGACCTGTTCGCCGTGATCGCGGCCACCATGCCGGGTGCCGACGAAGAGAGTGCCGGGCCGATCCGCAGTGCTCAGCTGTTCAAGACCAAGAAGGAGGGTGATGTCATCACGCTTGACTTCGATCCCACCCGCACCTTGGACGCCGTCTACGGCGATGGCGTCGGCGACGCAGCTCAGGACTCCGATTCTGGCACCGCCCCGTAGTAGATAGGACCCCACTAGCCGACTCTGGATGATGCACTCCATCCCGCAAAGCCATCACACGACCTCGACGCGCGCCTCCGGGCGCCGCCGGGGGAGTGTCTTGGTGGAGTTTGCCATGGTCTCGTTTGTGCTCTATCTGTTGACCGTGGTCCTGCTCGACTGGAGTCGCGCATCCATGGCCGCTCAGACCCTGCAAGGGGCCGCGAGCTTGATGGCCAAGGAACTCGCTCGAGCTCCGATCGAGGGCACCTGCTCCTTTGAGGGCGTGCTCTATGACAACTGCTCCGGCAGCGCCTATGTGCGCAGCCGGATCTACGACGAGCAGCACCTGGTGATCGAACTGACCGCCGGGCTCTCGACCCCCGAAGAAATCAGCGCCCACTTCGCGGGGCTGCCCATCGTCAATCAGATGTTGCGGCCCTTGATGTTCTTCGACGAGGTGAAGATTGGTGGCGCGGATGTGCCCCTCTTCCGTTATCCCGGTGCCGTGGTCAAACGGCCCGACGGCGAGTACACCGTCCTGATTCCCTATATCCTCGAACGGGACTACTACGACAATCAGGGTGATGCCGAGCGCGTGTCCCTACGGCGCGTGGTGGAGGAGGTCAAGGCCGCCGAGGGCGACCCGAGCCACTTCCCCATCAACTCCCCAAGCGATCTGCGCGGGGTCGTGAGTTTGCGCCTGAACTACCCCTACCAGGCTGTGTCCATGTCGGCCTTCGACAGCAGCCAGCCCGAGCCCACCGGGCCCTACGCAAAGGCCCTCGCATCTGACGCCAATGTCCAGCAAGAGGGCTCCACGCCGGGGGGCTACACCCTTGAGGTCGACGGCGACACGGGCATCGGACCCAACGCGGGCAGGTACGGACTCGGTGCCCACTACACCCTGATCGCCCCTGGTGAACAGCTCGCACGGCCCTTCCGAAGACTGATCTCCGTCCAGGCAATCCAACGCAGAGAAGTGATCTTTGGCCCTTGAGGGGCCTGACGCAAACAACCGGGCACCCGTTTTGGCGCTCCGGACAAACCTTGGAATCCGAATCATGAGTAGAACCCACACACGCAGATCCGCGCCCAAGTCCAACCCCATGCTCATGGCTGTGTTGGGACTCTTCGGGCTCCTGGGGGCTGTGCTGACCCTCAATTCCCTGGGCATCATCACCTTCGAGAGCCAGGCTGCGGAGAACGCGCGGACCTACTCGCCTGCTGAGCTCGTGCTTTTCACAAATCGGCCCCTGAAGCCCGGCACCACCTTTGGCAAGGACCATGTGTGGAGCCAGAAGGAGCGTTGGTTCAACGAGAGTCCCATGGCTCTGGAAACAATCGCGCGCAGTGACTTCATCACCGAAAAGACCTTCCAGAACTTTCGCGGACGGGTAGTGGCGACCCTCAAGGCCAGCGGCGAACCCCTCAAGTCCAGCGATTTTCTTCCCCTGGGCTCCGCCGCCGGACATCAGGGCCTCGTGCCCCCTGGCATGCACCTCGTCTGGCTTGATGAATCCCGTGTGCCCGGACTCAAACACCTCAGCTACCTCAGCCGCTTTGATCTCTTGACCACCTTCGCGGCGGATGAGGATCTTGCCAAGTCCGCCCGGGAAAGCCTCGAAGCTCGCGGCCATGTGACCCCCGAGGAACGGCTCAAGCTCGCCACGACCAAGGCCCCCGAGGAGCGCAGGATCCTGGCGCAGTACGGCATGGTGATTGAAACCGGTGTCGGTACAGGCAAGCAGAAATTGACCGCCGTAGCACTCCACGGTGACGACATCCAGTTGACCAAGGATGCAATCCACGACGATCTGAATATCGACTGCGTGGCCCGTGCCCGTGTCCCCGGAGACGACCCTGAACGCATCGAGCAGCCCGAGTTCGACCCGAGTCAGCAATTCATCTGGGTGACCGAAGGCGTGGCCGAGATCGAAGTGATCCAGGGCCGCGTCAGCACCGTGGACACCACCCGCAGGGTCGTTCACTAGGAACCCGAAAGCGACCGTGAATTCCAGGACCACACACGGCTTGCGCACTGCCTTCCCGGCGCCTGGCGCATCCTCCAAGAGCGGCACGGTGCTGCTCATGGTGGCCATGGTGATCCTCGTCGTTCTGGGCACGGTGGCCGTGGTGATCGAACTGGGTCTCGTGCGATTGAGTCGCGAGCGTATGCAGGACGCCGTGGAAGCCACAGCCCTCGAGATCCTTCGCGAACGCGACTTTGGCACCACGCCCGCCGAACTCTCCGAACCGGCGATCCGCGATTTTCAACGTCGCCAGCGCAACAAGCAGTACTTCAGCTTGCCCTTCGCGGAAAACCTGGGCGCGGGCATGACGCCTGAGGATTCCGCCTTTGGAGCCGTGAATCTCGAGGTCACCCTCGGCCAGGGCGAGGTGCCCCTGTACAACCGCATCGAGACCGAACCCGACCGCTCGGTGCCCGAGCTCGAATTGAACTACGAACCTGGCCCCTTGCCCGTGGCGAGAAACGAGCTCCACGGGGACATCGTCTCCGGCGGCTTCAGCGGCCACTCGCCCGGAGGCATTCTGGGCGCCGACGGCAACCCATCCCATGTGCAGGGGCCGGATTATGGCCGCGTGGATTTTTCCGCCGCCGCGCCCTCCGACGCGCCCTTCGCCTCGGCAGTACTCGTGCGTGCGCGGCGTACCCAACCCCATGGCTACGACCCGCTCTCGCCCCTCGACAGCCAGGACCACATCAGCTCCACGGGCTGGACCTTGCCGATCACCTTCGGCGCGGGCTCGCCCTTCAAGGGTGAAGATCCAGAGGCGGGCTATTCCCTGCGCCACCACGGCCTGCCCCTGCACGCCACCGCCATCGCCGCGGCCAGCCCGGCCTTGCGCGTAGGAGCGCCGCATCCGGAGTGGGGCCCTGAATGGGCTGTTGGCGTGGCGCCCTTTGGAGTCATTAGTTTCCTTTGGGACGGCCTGCTCGCTCCTTGGGTTCCTGACCCTGCGGACCCGGATTTTGAGTTCGTGACAGTCAAGATTCAGGACTTCGGGGGCGTCGGGGGAGCGCCCTTGGAGTTGGTCGATATCAACAACGATAGCCAACGCTTGGGGTTGCCGATCTTGCGCATCGAGCACCGTGTGGGGGACAGGATCATCCCCTACACCACAAGCGCAATCGACTACCTGTCCCCGGACTTTTGGGATGAGGAGGATGGCTTTGCGCCCTTGTTGTACTTCAAGCATGTTCCCGGGCAGGGCTTCCAGTGGTATGTGGCGGGCTTCGTACGCGTGTCTTCTGAGTACCTGGGGATCTTCTCCGATGAAGGCACCGGCGACGAGTACGGCCAGGTCAAGTTGACGCGCCGCAAGCCGCCCCAGGCCCCCGAACAACCTTTCATCGCTCCACGCAACGCCAGCGCCGTATTCGACGGTCAGCACGCTTGGGACCTTCCCGAGGATCTTTGGGCGGAGATCCTCGCCACCCTCAAGACCACGCCAAACCTGGTGCAAGCACCCATTCTCGTTCGCTAGCCCGGACTCGCCTCGAATCCATACACCATGAAGAATCCCCAAGTCCTGATAGTTGGCACCGACCCCATGCTCCGCGATGAATTCAACGCGGCTCTGCGGGGCGCCAAGAAGTGGAGCCCCGTCGTGCACCTCGCCCTCGAGCAGCGGCAGGGTCTTGAGATCGCACGCAATCGACGCCCCGAGGTGATTTGCTTCGAAGTGCGCCACGACTCGAGCGAGCTGATCCGCTTCGCCGAAGAAGCAGCCATCGTGACCCCCGAGTCCACCGTCGTGGCCATCTTTCGGCCCGAGGACTTTGACGCCGGCGTCGAGGAAAGCAGCGTCGTGATCGACGCCATGCGCGCGGGCGTGACTGATTGCCTGCGCCGACCGCTATCCACCGTGGAGCTGCAACAACTCTTCGATCGCGTCCTCGGCGCAGCGCCCCGGGAGCAGCGCGAGCTGGGGCGGGTGATCTCCTTCGTCAGCAACAAGGGAGGGGCGGGAAAGTCCTCGATTTCGGTCAGCAGCGCCGTGGCCCTGGCTCAAGACTACCCCGACGATGTGCTGCTTGTGGACACCTCCTTGCAATTGGGAGTGGCCGCCATGATGCTCGACATCTCGCCCAAGACGACCATCGTGGATGCCATCCAGGAGAGCCACCGCCTGGATGAGACGCTCATCCGCCAGATCGCCGCGCCCAGCCCTTACGGGCTGCATGTGCTCGCCGCGCCGCCTGATGCCGTGGAGGCTTCGCATGTGGATGACGAAGGCCTCTCGCGCATCATCACCCTGGCGCGCCGCACATACAAGTTCGTGATCATCGACACCTACCCCATGCTCGACAGCGTGATCATGGCCGCCCTGGACCTGTCGGATCTGGTTTTCGTGGTTTTTCACGCCACCGTTCCGAGCGTTGTGGGCACGGCCCACTTCCTCGATGTGCTCAAGAAGGTGGGTGTGGCCGAGGCGCGTCAGCGCATCGTGCTCAACTACAACTTCCCGCGGGTCTCCGGCGGCCTCAAGGCTCAGGATGTCGTCGATCGGTTGGGTCGCGATATTCAGCATGTGTTCCCCTTCCAAAAGAAACTCATCACTGCCCTCAACACCGGCAAACCCTACGCCGCGAGCTGTGGCAAGCGCTTTGGTTTCGGCAAGGTGCTGGCAGGCGTTGTGCGCGAAATCGAAGCCACGCCGGGCCCCGGCCAGCGCGCGCCGGCGGCGCACCAGGCCATGGCCGTCCCAGGACCTCGGTCATGATGGACTCCATCCCTGCCGCGGGGCTGCCGGCCGACGAAGGGAGCCGTCAACACGAAACGCGCAAGCAGTTTCGCGCGGCGCTCACCACCGCCGCCGCTGACAGACTGCGCCCGGCCACTCCGCGCGCTGACAACCACGGGCGTACCCCCGAGCCCGAGCAGGTCCACGGCGCAGCGGACTACCTGACCATCAAGGGCCGGCTGCACGAGCGCCTGCTCGATGACATCGGCGAGAGAGAATTGCTCGGTGCTAGCGAGGAAGAAGTCGAGGTCGCAGTACGCGAATTTGTGGAGGAGACCCTCGCCGGCGAGGACCTCGCCCTCAACGAATCCGAACGCCTACAGTTGGCCGACGAGCTCCTGGAAGAAACACTGGGCGTGGGCCCCCTGGCTCCGTTGATGGCCGATCCGGCGGTGACCGACATCCTGGTTAATGCCCCGGAGCGCGTCTATGTCGAGCGTTTTGGCATCCTGGAGCGCACCGATGTCCGATTCCGTGACAACGCCCACATCCTGCGGGTGATTGAGCGCATCGCCGCGCGCGTTGGCCGCCGCATTGACACCTCGGCACCCATGGTGGACTTGCGCCTGGCCGATGGCAGTCGCGTCAATGCTACCGTTCAGCCCATCTCCCTCGATGGACCCACGCTCTCGATTCGACGCTTCGGGCGCCAGCGCCTGCGCCGTGAGGATCTTCTGCGTCTGGGGATGTGGTCGCCAGAGATGTTGCACTTCCTCGAACTGGTGGTGCGCTTGCGCAAGAATATCCTCATCTCGGGAGGCACCGGCGCGGGCAAGTCGACTCTGCTCGGCGCCCTGTGCGAGGCCATCCCGAACACAGAGCGCATCGTCACCATCGAAGATACCGCGGAGTTGATTCTCGATCAGGATCATGTGGTGCGCCTGGAGACGCGGCCCCCGAACATCGAGGAAAAGGGCGCGGTCAGCGCGCGGGACCTCGTTACTAACTCCTTGCGCATGCGCCCCGACCGCATCATCGTGGGCGAAGTACGCGGCGCCGAGGCCCTCGACATGCTGCAAGCCCTCAACACAGGCCACGATGGCGGCGTTTCCACCATTCACGCCAACTCTGCCCGCGACGCCCTGGCTCGCCTCGAGACCATGGTCTTGATGAGCGGCTTGGACTTGCCCTCGCGGGCGATCCGCGAGCAGATCTCTTCGGCGCTACATATCCTGGTGCAGGTGCGGCGTTTCGAAGATGGCGTGCGGCGCATCGAGACCGTCTCGGAAATCGCAGGCATGGAGGGCAACACGCCTCTCTTGCAGGAACTCTTCCGTTTCGTTCGCACAGGCCTCAAGGGGGGCCGCGTCACGGGCCACTTTGAAGCCACCGGCATCGTGCCGCGTCTGACCATGAATGCCCGCGAGCAGGGTGCTGATTTCCCCCTTGAGCTGTTCCACAAGCAGCAGGCGTACCCCAATGTCTGAAGCTCTCGTTGGTGGGGGAGTCGCTGTCGGCGCTGGCTGCGCGGCCTGGTATTACTACATGCGTCACCGCCTGCACGGGGTGACCCTCGACCGCCTGGCGGAACCCTTCATTCCCGACGAGCGGGCCGAGTTCGAGGAGACACCCGACGGCTTGCAACCGCGGCATGCCTGGCTGGGTCCCGTCCTGGCTGGGGTCACCGGTCTCACCCTGTACGCGGGGCTGGGCGCGCCCTTGCCTCTGGCTGCCTCGATTGGCCTCGCGCTCCTGGTGCTCTCGAGCCTCCTACGCGGCAGCCGGACCCAGCGCCGGGTGGCCAAGCTCGAGGAACAACTGACCGACTCCATCGACCTCATCGTGGCTTCGTTGTACGCCGGCGCAAGCAGCCTAGATGCCCTCGACACGGCTGCCCGCGAAGTGCGCGAGCCCTTGCAGAGTCACCTGAGGGACCTGGTGGGTTCGATCCGATTGGGGGAGACGCCCCAAGTCGCCCTCGAAAACCTCGCCAGTCGCGTGCCCCTGGAGAGTTTCCGGCTGTTTACCTTCGCTCTGGCCGTGCACGAGGAAACCGGTGGCAGCCTGGCGCCGACCCTCACCACCGTGGGGCGTTCGGTGCGCGACCGCATCGACATCAAGCGCCGCATCCGATCCGAAACCACCCAAGCCCAGGCCTCGGTGTTCGGCATTCTGTTCATTACCTACGCCATCGGTTTCGTCACCTGGCAGGCCAATCCCGGGCGGATTGAGGCCTTTCTCGACTCATCGATGGGCATGGACTTGCTGGCTGCGGCGGTCTTCATGCAGGCCGTGGGCATCTTCTGGATGGGTCGTTTGATCCGCATCCACCACTGATCCGCGTCGCTTCCCATGAAGATCTTCATCACCCTGCTGCTTTGGATCGCCTGCATGGCCGTCCTGTATTTTGTCTTTACCCGGCGCAGCCAGGCGCGCATCGCCCGCGAGCGGATCTTCGCCAGCGCCGACGAGGCTCCCCCGGGCAGCGAGGACGAAAGAACAGCGCCCTTCCTCGAAGCCTGGCTCGCTCGCGCAGGTTTTCGAGCACCTGGCTCGGCTTCGGCCTTTCTGCTGACATCGGCCCTGTGCCTCGCTGCGGGACTCGCCATGGCCATGGCGCTGCACTTTGGAGACCCCTTGGCGCCCCTGGTGCGCCGCGCCGGAGAGAGTTCGGCGGCGATGGGATCGATGCTGGGTACCCTGGTGACCTTGCTGCCCTGGGTGTTGTTCGTGGTGCTCGCCTTGGCGCCCGTGCGATATGTCCGCGACAAGCGCCAGAAACGCGTGCGCTCCATCGACAACGAATTGCCAATCATCCTCGAGCTCTTGGCCACCATGAGCGAGTCGGGCCTGGGTTTCGATTCCTCCTTCGCCAAGATTCTCGACCACGAGTCGGAGTCCTCTCCATTGGTCGAGGAACTCGAGCAGTTTCAACTAGAAAGCCTGGCGGGGGTATCTCGGGTGAGCTGCTTTCGCCGTCTGGCGCGCCGCTCAGAGGTCAGCTCCATGACGGTTTTTTGCTCGGCCATGATTCAGGCCGAGCAGGTGGGGGCGGGATTCTCGGCGGTGCTGCGCACCCAGGCCGTGGATTTGCGCTCGCGGCGCCGTGAGCGCGCCCTGATCCAGGCCCAGGCCCTGCCCGTCAAGCTGGTCTTTCCCCTGGTCATCTGCTTTCTGCCCGGCATCTTCATCGTGACCCTGGGGCCGGCCTTCGCCCAGTTCTTCGCCATGGCCGGCGGCATCCTGGGCGGCTCCTGAGCCCTGGACTGAGCCCAATCAAGGGGCCGATACTCCGCGGATCCAGGCTGTAAGAGCGGCCCCGGCGGCGCTACCATGACCTCTCGGTGCCTGGCTGCGAGGCTCCCCGATGCCCAGAGGGTCTCGGAGGGTTACTTCGGAGGGGGCCCGGCATAGAGAGAGATTGGCATACTAGGCGCGGGCCGACCCAGAGCCCGCCATCGAATAGGGACAGAGATTGAAGTAGATAGAGAGGGGACAAGGGAGGCGCCAGCCACCCCCCGCTATTCCACCTTGGTCCCGCTCCCCGTCCGTATTCACCCCGCTCTCCCGTCAGACAGCCCCTGGGATCCCCATTCCAGCGCGCCCTGAGAGCCCCCCCCTCCGCATGACAGATCGCTACGCACTGCGCTTCGCCTCCGGTGGGCGCGAGGGAGAGACCGTCCCCCTCGCCGAACCCCGCACCACCGTGGGCCGGCGGCCTGGCAACACCTTGCTGGTGGACGACAGCTCCGTCTCCGGCCAGCATGCCGAATTCGTCATCGAGGGCCAGAGCGTCACCCTGCGCGACCTGGGCAGCACCAATGGCACTCGCGTCGGCGGCCAGAAGATCACCCTGCGGCAACTCGCCAGTGGGGACGAGATCGCCTTCGGCAAGGTCGAGGCGATCTTCTTCGAGGCCGGACTGGAAGCCCCCGTCACCCCTGATGAAGGCGCCCTGGAGATCAGCGCCGAGGTCCTCGCCCGCAGCGGCGAGCGCTCGAAGGCCGGCCTGCTCGTGGGCCTGGCGCTCCTGGCGGGCGTGGGCGGCGCCGCGGCCTTCTTTTTCCTCGGCGGCAGCGCTGGGATTGGACGCCGGGTGACAGCACCCCCTAAGGTCGCCGGCAATTTGATTGCGGGCGGGGACTTCGAGGGTGATCAGCTCAGCTCCAACTGGACCATCGTTGCCCTGGGCGGGGCCGACTTCGCCCAAAGCGGCAACGCACGCTTCACGGGCCGCGATGGCCTGCGCTCGTCCCTCGAACCCGGCGAGCGCGCACGACTTGAGAGTGATTCCGTGACCGTGACTCCCGGCCGCATCTTGCAACTCGCCGCGAGCCTGCGCGTGCAGGACGGCGGAGCCGGGCGCGTGGGTGTCGAGTTCTTGCCGATCGCCTCGAACTCCGAAGAACAGCCCGGCGGCTTGATGGCCTGGAGCGAGACCGTGACCCTCGCCAGCGGGCACCGCCCGGTGGAACTCGAAGCTCCCGTGCCCCCCGGCGTGCGCTCGGCGCGAGTCGTGGTGGAGGGCGCCGCTTCAGCAACCGAAGGCGGTACGGTGGATGTCGACGACCTCAGCCTGGTGGCCCAACGCGCAGGCGCCACGCCAACGGCGAAGGTAGGCGAATTCACCCTCTGGCTCATGGGTCAGCCCGCCAGCACCGCCACTCTGTTCAAGATCAGCAAGCCGCTCTTCATTGGCCTGCACGGCGTGGCCGAGGACCCGGCCCATCCCGCAGGATTGAGCCAGTCCTCCGAAAGTGGCGGCCTGGCCCTCAACTTTAGCGGCGCTACAGGGGGCCTCAGCCTCCGTATCTGCCCCGAGGCCTTACGCCAAGGGCTCGCCAGTTTGGGAGTCGGTGGCCTGGTGGACCACGCGCTTCAATTCGAACGACAAAGCGCCACCAGCCTGATCCTGGCCCGCGGCAAGGATCTCTGCGCCCTGCACTTCAGCGCGCCGGTGGAGATCAGCGGACGCCCCGAAGGCCAGGGCGTGCGGGTGGAAATTCGCGGCGCGGCGGCTACTCGGGTGCTGCTGCAACTCGACTTCAACGCCAATCGCGCCGAAGCCGGCAACCTGGCCCACAGCGCGCGCAAAGCCGAGAAAGATGGGCGCCTGGGAGACTGCCTGGCCGCCTGGGAGCGTTTGCTCCTTGAGCAGCCCTTCGATGTGCAACTCATGGCCGAGGCTCGCGAAGTACGCGGGCGCCTGGTGCAGACTGGCCTGGCAGAACTCGCCACCGTGGCCGAGGCGTTCGAACGAGCCAAGTTCTTTCGCCTCCTGGACCTGTTCCGCCAATGTCGTGACCAGGCTGGCGCCGTGGCCCAGCGCTACGCCGGCAGCGAAGTCGAGGCTCAGGCCGACGCACTCAGCGCGGAGGTCGAAGCCGCCCTGCAAGGCTTGGAGAGCGATTTGGACCGCGATGAGGTGGCTCGCTTGCAGTCGATCCTAACCGTCCTCGAAGCCACTGAATCCGCGCACCTCGCGGGCGAGGTGCGCGCTTACCTGAACACGGAATTCGGAGTGGGGAACTAGATCCCAACAACTCATGGCGCGCACATCCACAGGAATCGATGTTGGTACGGCCACCGCCGTCGCAATCAAGGGCCAGTTCAAGGGCGGCACCTTTCATGTCTCGGGCTTTGAGATCGAAGCCCCAGAGGCCAGCAGTATTGAAGATGGCTGGGGCGCCCTTGCACCGGGATTCACGCTGACACCCGCGCGAGTCGGTCTGACTGGCCGCGAGGTCAACCTGCGCTATGTGCGTGTGCCGCGGGTGCCCGATTGGCAGTTGCGCAAGTTGATGCGCTTTGAAGTCGAGGACATCGGCGGTCAATCCGATTCGGCCGTGGCCTCTGACTTTAACCTGCTGCCCGAGTTGCCGGAGATCGAGGGCGAGGATGTTGTCGTCCTGGCGATGGCCAAGGACAGCCTGCTTGACGAACACTTGGCGGGACTCGCCGGTATGGGCTGCAAATTGGAGGCCTTCGCCCCGGCTGCGCTGGGGCTCTACAACGCCTGGATGCGCTACGGCGTGATCGAGGGCGACACGGTGATGATCGCCAACATTGGCCGTGAGAACATCGATGTGGTCATCGCCCGCGGGCCCGATCTTTTGTTTGCCCGCAACCTGTCGGGGGGCTCGCTGCTTTTCGATCAGGCCATTGCCCAACAGTTCAATATCTCGGTGCCGCGGGCCGAAGAAGTCAAACTCAAGTACGCCACGCTCGCCCCCGGTGCGCGCTTTGAGAATCCCAACCAGGAAAAGGCCAGTCGTGCCATCGCCGGTGCCGCTGGCCAGTTGCAAAGCTTGCTCCAGTCCACGGTGATGTTCTGCAAGAGCCAGCTGAAGATTGGTGGGCTCAAGATCGACCGCGTGGTCCTGTGTGGCGGCGGCGCGGCTTTGACCGGACTGCCGCAGTGGCTCGAGAATGCCATGGGCGTACCCACCGAGCTGTTTGATTGCGTGCGCGTGCTTGACACCAGCAACCTCGAGCCCGAGGCCGCTGACAATCTCGAGGAGTACAAACTCGAGGCGGTGGTTGCCTTGGGATTGGCCACCATGGCATCGGACCCCGATGCCTATTCGATCGAGATCCTGCCCGAGGGCCTGCGCCAGAGGCGTGACTTTTGGAGCGGCACAGCTTTCCTCGTGGCTTCCGCCTTGCTCGGGATTCTTTTTTTGGGCTACGACGCCTGGAGCACCTCCCGAGAACTCCAACTGGTGGAACAACAAGTGTCGAAGCTCACCCGCGATGTCAAGCGCGCCAAGAAAACCGATGCTGCCACCGTCGAGTTGATCGAGCGCAACGCCCTGCTCGAGGCTACGGCCCTTGAGCTCCAGGGCCTGCTCGGTAGCGGCGAACAGTTGGTGCGCGTGCTCGAGGTGCTCGATCAGCGCATGCCCGAGGAATTCTGGATCTCCAACATGGAGAGCAGTTGGAGCTTCGACGAGGAGTTGAGCATCCACCGGACGGTAGAACGACCGATCCTGCGCCTGGCGGGCCGCGCTCGCCAGGGCACGCGCTCCATGGCTAGCCTCTACGAGGGTTTTCTCGCGTCTCTGCGCGACAACCTCGACGGCATCAAGATGAAGGCTGCGCCCAATGCCGATGGCAGTCGCTTTGAATTGGACTTGAGCCTCTTGGCGGTGACGCAACCAGAGCTAGATGATGTGGACCAAGACGCAGAGGAGGGCCGCTGAGCCATGGACTTCAACGACTACTGGCAGGAGAACAAGCGCTTCTGCCTGACCGTGATAGCCGGCCTGCTGATCTTTGCTATCGGTGAGAAGGTTATCAGTTCGACCCTGGGCGATGATCTTGCCAGCGGTCGCCGACAGCTCGTCAAGCAGGGCCGCGACTTTCGCACGGCACGCTTTCAGCCCCGCGACCTGACCCGTGCGCGGCAAGAGAACACGGCTCTCGAACAGGTCGTGGCGCAACTTGCAGGACGAGTCCGCTTCGAACCTCGCGACGAGTTCGCCCTCAACCCTGCCGGCGGTTCGGCTGGCAACCAGTACTTCAGCCGGGGTACGGCGGTTCGCGAGGATCTCCTGCGCCGCGCGAACCGCAGGAATGTGCGCATCGTGCCCGACCTGGGCCTGCCCGCCTTGGCGCCCACCCGTGACGATGAACTCGTGCGACACCTCGAGGCGCTGGACCTGATCGAGCGCGTGCTGAACTTCGCCATAGACGAAGGTGTCTCGCGAGTTGAGAAGATCGACATCCGGATCGATCCCGGGCTGCGTGGGCGCAAGGGGGTTGGGATGGTGGAGCGGACCAAAATCAAGATGAAAATGACCGGCTCGTCTGGACCGATCCTGCGCATGATCGCCGCCACCCAGTCACCAGACCGGGGCGCTGCGATCATTATTGATAGCCTGATCATGGTCCCCGAGCGCCTCAAGTCCGATGAGGCCAAGCTCGAGATCACCTTCCTGGCGCCGCGCCTTTCACTCGCTGACCTAGCGGAGGATGTCTAACGACCATGGCTCTGCGTCAACAACAGATCGTCTTGATCGGCAGCGTCCTGCTGCTTGGCTACATGACCTATGGGTCGCTCAACAGCTCGAGCCGCACACGCCGACCGCGGACCGCCGCCGCGCCCGATTTCGAGTCCCATCCCGCTCCGCGTCTGGACCTTGCGTTACCGCGCGAACGGCTCACCGGATCCCTCGAGCGGGCGCTCTTTTCGCCGCCCCAGGACACGCGGCCCTTGCCGGCTCTGGCGTTTGTGGCGCCGCCTCTTTTGGCTCTCGAATCCCTGCGCCCCTCGCCAGCTCCGGGTCCCTCTGCCCGGCTCTTCGGCGAACTCCTGCGTGGCGACCTGGACTTCGATCCGTTCCCAGGCCTCTTCGAGGAAACTGAAGCCCTTGACAGCGAGGAAGCTGGAGAGTTTGCCGTCGGTGATCTCGATGATGATTCACCCCTCTCCCCCGAGGAACGCCTGGAGCGCATCGCCGGGTACAAGCGCACCTACGATTCGATCAATATCGGTCAGTTGCACTTCGGCCAGATTCGCAATGCGGACCGCTTCAAGCTCGAAATGCGCGGGGATGAGGGCATTCTGTTCCTCGAGTTCGACCCCGCCACGGGTCTCGAGCGCTGGCCTGGCCAGGAGCCGATTCTGTTTGCCCGCGAGCGGGTGCAGAGCTTCGAGTTCGCCCAAACCACCGAGAACGAGGTTGAGTTTCGCAGCCTGCGCTTCGCGGGTCAGGTCTCGGGGGGGCAGTATCTCAACTTGATGGCCTTTGCCGACTGGTGCTTCGCCCAAGCGGACGAAACGCCCGTGGCCCTCGAGATGGCTGCCAGGATGTACACCAAGGCCGTTCCTCTCGACCCCGATGATCCCCAGCCTCTGTTGCGGCTGGCGCTTTGCCATGAGTGGCGCTTCGAGTTTGAAGAGGCCTTCACGATCTATGCCAACCTCTTGCAGGGCCGCTTCGCCAACCACCCCCTGGCGCTGGCTTCCATGGCCGCCCTTGAACAGCGCTTTCGCATGACCTCACGGGCTGAAGAGCACTTCAGGGCGGCGCTGAGTTATGGCCGCAGCGAGTGGGAAGTGCAGTGGCGTTACGGGCGCTTTCTCTTGGACCAGGAACGCTTCGCGGAAGCCGCCGAGCACCTCATCGCGGCCAACCGCTTTGAACCTAGCGAGGCCGAGTACCAGGGCGTTCGGGCCGAGATGCGTACCGATCTTGCCAACGCCCTCTGCGGCCTGGGCCAACTGGACGAGGCCGAGCGCCTCTACGGTCGCGCGCTGCAAGCCGATTCCAGCTTTCAGCGAGCCCTGGCTGGGCTGGTAAATATGGCCTACCTGCGCGGCACGGAGAGCAACGACGCTGCCACGGGTGAACTCGAGAGCGAAGGCGCCGGCTTCGAGCTGCTGCTGGCTCGCGGCTTGGCCTCGATGCAGTCCGGTGATGCCCAAGCGGCCAAGCAGGCCCTCGACCTGGCTCTACAAAGCGATCCTCTGCGCGCCGCTCTCGCTTGGCGTGCGCTCTCGTACTTGGCCGAGCGCACGGGCCACGCCGAAGAAGCTCTCGAGTACATCGATCTGGCCGAGCTCAACGAACCGGGCGACGCCTACACACTCTTCCAGCGCGGCCGCCTCTTGGCTCAGCGCGACGATGTCGACGGCGCTCGGGCTGCCTTCACCAAGGCCCTCGATACGGAACTCGCTATGCCCGATGTGCTTGCTGCCCTGGGCCTGTTGGAACTCTCTTCAGGCGACTTTGAGTCGGCTGAGCTGTACTTCGGACGCTCGCTCTCCCTGGACAACTCCCAGGCCGGCGTGCACGCCCTGCGCGGCTTGGGTGCCGTTTTCTCCGGCCATGCTGATGCCGCCGAGGATCACTTTGACGAGGCCTTGCGTCTCGATGGGTTGCACCCCGTGGCTGGTTGCGGCCGCGCTTGGTGCTCCTACGCCAGCGGCGATGCAATCGAGGCCATGACTCGCTTCCGCGAGTTCGAGGACTCTCGCCGGCACCTCTCCGAGGAGGATCCCTACCGCGTTTACGCCCTGGACCAGATCGATCGTATTGGCGAGCACAACGAGAAAGTCGTCTGGACCGATACCATGGAGCGCCAGGAGTTGCGCAACGGCTGGGGGCGCGACGAAGAGGTCGGCCCCGAGATCTTCATGCGCGATGGCAAGGTCCTCTTCGAGGGCAGCTTCACCCGCAGCGGCCGTACCAGGCTGCGTCGCGGCTACAACTCTGGCGACCTGGTTTCTTTCGAGGCCAAGTTGAGAGTCCACTCGCGGGCAAAGTCGCGCGTCGGGATCTTCCTGGCCCTCGAACGGCGTAGCTCGAGCCGGGGTGCCAGCAAGATTTCGGCCGAGGTCGTGCTCTCGCGTAACATCGACGGCACGATTCAGTATCGCTCCATGCGCCGCGGCCAGGAAGGGCAGCCCTACATCGATTCGCGGGTGTTGAGTTGGCCCGACGACGAGGAAATCACCCTGCGCCTCGAACGCTACGGGACATCGGCCAAGACCGCGATTCGCATCCTGGTCAATGGAGTGCCCATCGTCGATTCCATGCCCATGCCGGCCCTCGGAGCGACCTCGCGGGAAGTCCAGGTGGGCATCTTCGCCGAGGGCGATCCCGGACACACCGTGCACCTGGAAGTCGACGATGTGGAAGTCGTCAGGCGCGACCGCAAGTAGAGGACGAGCTGCATGAGACGAACCAGAGCCCACTCCCAGCGCAGCGGTTTCACCCTGCTCGAAATGCTGGCCGTGATGGTCATCCTCTCGATCCTGGTGGTCTTCCTGGCCTTTCGATTGGGGGGGCTCGGCGAATCGGCCAAGGCACGCCTGACGGCGACCTACTTGAATGAAATCAGCCTGGCCGTTGCCGAGTACGAACACGAACATGGAGACTATCCCCCGTCTGAGTGGGACAGCAAATGGGGCGCCCAGCCGAACAAGAAAAACGCCGGCATCGAAATCTTATGCGTGACCCTCTGGTCGCCCAAGTGGGGGGGCGTTTCGCTCTCTGAGGACAAGCTCGACAACACGGACGGGGATCGCTCGAAGCAGTCGTTGACCACCCATGCCAACCGCGACCTGTTCGAGTTGGTCGACGCCTGGCAAAATCCAATCGCGTACTTCCACCGTCGTGATTATGGCCGCGAGGACCTCTACATCACCATCGACGAGGAGAGCGCCGATTGGGCAGAGTCGACAATTAGGGCCTACACCAATCCCAAGACCGGCAACTACTTTCGCTCGCGCACCTTCCAGCTGATCTCCGCCGGGCAGGACGGCGTGTTTGGCACCAAGGATGACCTGAGCAACTTCGAACGCGGGGACGGCTGATCTTGATGAAGCACCCCGGCACCCGTGGTATGACCCTAATCGAGCTCCTGATGGTGATGGGGCTCATGGCGCTGCTACTCGGAACGGGGCTGGGGGTCATCGCTTCCCTCGACTACGGCACCTATGGCGCCACGGGGCTCGTGCGCAGCAGTCTGCGCTCGGCCAATCAGTGGGCCATGGCGCGTCAGGCTCCCGCGCGGGTGCGTCTCGACATCGAAACTGGCCGCATCGCCGCCGAGGGTTTGGCGGTGGTGGGCACCTGGCACTTCGAGAAGGAACCGCCCAAGGGCGCTCTGGGGCTCGATGGGGAACTCAGCGGCGCTGACTTCGTCGCGGGCGGCTTTCTGGGCAAGGCCCTCGAGCTTGATAGTGGTGTGCCCGACGGAAGCTACATCGTTCCGGTGCATACCGATCCGGCCTTCGATTTGCAGGGTGGTTTTCAAATCCAGATCATGTTGCTCCCCACAGGCGCGCAGGGCGGGACCGTGTTGCGACTTGACCGTTCGGTGAAAATCGAGGTGACTCGCCAGCGGGGCCTGGTCGTGACCGTGAGTACCCAGCGCTTCGATGAGGAGACCGGCAAGGAAGTCAGCGCTGGCGATGCTCGGCTGGCGACGCCCGCTGGTGTGCTCCGGGCGGACCAATGGAACCGCGTGCTTGTCACCTATGACCGCACGCGCTTTGCGGCCCTGGTGGCTGGGGTCGAAGTGGCCTTCTTGTTGGAAGAGGGCGAGGTATTGCCGGTCAAGGGCTCGATGGTCCTGGGTGGCGGTCAGCGGCCTTGGTCGGGTCTCGTGGACAACCTCGTGATTAGCGCCGTGGGGGCCCAGGACGAGGTCTTCTTACCTCTGGGTGTGAGCTTCCCGAAAGGCACTCCGGGTGAGATCCTTTTCCGCGCGGGCGGCGGGCTGGATCGCTTCAGTCACAAGCAGCCGGTCGAACTCGAGGTCGAGTTCGAGGACGGTCGCCGCGAGGTGGTGCGCGTGAATATGTACGGGACGGTGGAGTGATGCAGCGACTCCAACGCCACCAGAGCCGTTCAGGCATGGCCTTGATTACCGTGATCCTGGTGCTCGCCGCGCTCTTGATGTTGTGCACACCCTTCCTGCTCACGGCGCGCAACGCCGATCAGTCGAGCCAGCAGATCTTCAGCCGCGCCGAGTCGGAGCTGGCCCTCGAGAGCGCTCTGATCCACAGCCGCGCGATGCTCTCCGAATCGCACTTCTCAACAGACCCGACGCCCTACTTCGATTCCCTGGACGAGGTCGAGGTCAACAACCACTTTCCCGAGGGCTTCCTGGACCCCCGCGATATCTCTGGCGCCATGTGGGATGTGGATGCTCGGGATGTGGCCGGGCTCATCGACCTCAACTCGGCGCCGCCAGGACTCCTGGCGACGATGATGGGTGCGGTTACCAGGCTGGTGCGTCCGGTGGCGGAGAAGGACGACGAGATTCCTGTAGCCTCGACTGCTGGATTTGACCCCGAGGGGTTTATCTGGATCGGCGGCGAGCTGATTCACTACGGGAAGATCGAGGGCAACCTGCTCATGGATCTCGAGCGTGGCCTCGGGGTGCAATATGACATCGACGACAACCCCTTGCCCGGGCCGCGCCCGGCCGGCGACCACGGTGTAGGCAAGAATGTGCTCGACCAGCGCGCATTCGCCCTGGTCGAGTGGCGCCTGTTCGAGGGAGACCTGCGCGAATTCGACTCCGTCGAGCGGCTCGCCGAGGCTGATGCCTTCGCCCTGGCTGAAGACGGCATCGGCGCCGAGAATCTGGCCCGCCTGCGGCGCCTTGGTACGGTTTTCGGCGGCGTGGCTGCGGGGCCGCGCTGGCAGCGCGCTGCGCGCATGGTTTCGGGCGCCACCCGCGAACTCACCGGGCATGTGCGCGTGGATAGCTCGCGCTGGTTCAACTCCGGCAGCACGATCCAGATCAACGACGGGAAGACCGTTGAACTGGCTGTGGTCCAGGCCGTCAACCGTAGCGGCACCTTGATTCTCGACCGTGGTCTATCGAGTGACTACTTGCCCTACAGGGCCGAGGTGCGTTCCCTCGCTCGGCGCCCGGTCAACATCAACACCGCCCCGGTGGAGGTTCTGGTGGTGTTGCTCGAAAATCTCAAGCTCAGCGGTCGGAATCAGCGTGTGACCGGCAATGAAGCGGCGGCGCTGGCCGCCCTGATCGTGGAGTCGCGGCCCTTCGAAGGTCTCGAGGACTTCATGCGATTCGTGGTGTTGCCGGCAGCGGGGATCGAAAAGCTGCCTGGCGATGCTCCCGTCGTGCCGGATGTGCTGGCGGCAGGGGCGGTTCGCATAATCGATCCCTTTGATGCCCTGGCGATCTACAGCAATGCTCTCAACGCCAACGATGTCGTTCTGGAATTCTCGACCATGCCGTTCAGCTTTACGACGCTGGATGTCTACAACCTCTCCCTGCGCACCACGATCAATGCGCCGAGCGGGATCGAGCGTTTTGCGAACGAGCGTGAGCGAACGGAGGTGGTCGTGCCCCAGGAGGAGTTGTTTCACGCCTGGGTGCGCCAGGAGGATTTCGACACAGCCCTGCGCCTCGAGCGCGAAGCGCCCTACTGGTTGACCGGCCCCAACGCGACCAGTCGCCACGACCCTGCCAAGTCGACTCCGCCCACACGCATCTGGGCCCACTTGGGCACCTATGAGGGCCAGGTTTACCTGCCCGGCGTGGTTGACATCAAGCTCGCCGACGGCAGCGATGCGCCCAGCCCCGAACATGTCTTCGCCGACCGCGAGCCCGATACCAAGGGCTGGGTGCAACTCATGCCCATGCGCATTGACGATAGCGCCGACCCAAACCTCGCCGGTCGAGTGTTGCACTTCGACCACGAGACGCGCGACGCCGAAGGGCGCTACTTGCCCGATCAAGTCGTGAACTACCCACCCGACCACGAGATCGTGCAGTGGGGCATCGGGACCGGCTTGATGCGCGGCATGAATTTCGAGTTGTGGCTTAAGCCGCGTTCCCATGCCGACGCGGTGCTGCTCGATGTGAGTGGCAGCTCGGGCGAGGCGGACCGCCTCTCGATCCTGTTCGAGGCTGGTGAACTCGTCTTGCGCGTTCTCGACGGCGGCGGCGACCATCTGGGCACGCCGGCTTTCCGCGAGGTTGCCGAGGTGCGCTACAGCCTGGCGACCGGGGAGGATCCCGGCCTGCCCATCGATGTTTGGAGCCACATCCATGTGGATGTGCGCGGCACACGGCCCAGCCAGATGTCGTTATTGGTCAATGGGTTCACTCATGGTGTTCGCACTCCGGGCTTGACGCGGCTCAAGAGTCAGATCGACGAAGTCAGCACAACTCTGGACGTGGTTTCCACCGAGGGCTTTCCGGAGCGCGGCGTGGTTCGCATCGGCAACGAGTTGATCGAGTACCAGCGCAGCGTGGGAGCGCTCGAGGCCAGCCACCAAGCCAGCGGGGCGGATGCGGGCTTCGGCGGGCGCAATGCTCGCGTGCGTTGGAGTGGCGGCGAGATCCCACTGCCCTTGAACATCGCTACCACAGCCTTTAACCATCCCGTCGGTGCGCCGGTGGAACTCTACGGCTTTGCGGCGCCCCTTGCGGCGGATGTCAGTGCGGGACAGTCAGCCCTGCCGAGTGGCCTGGGTAGTTTCCGGGTGGCCACGGTGACCGCCCTTGGGGGCTCGTCGCCCTTGGGCGACCAAATCAACGCCAACGGTCTTTTCGGTTTGATCCCCCTGGGCACGGGCATCGTGCCCGGGCAAACCGAGGTCACAGGTCTTGAACTTGTTTCGGCCGAGGACCCGGACAACGCCCAGGGTGCTCCGGAAGGCTTGATGGAGGCTTTCAACCGCGGCGGTGGCTATGCGGTCCTGATGCAGGTCGGCGTGGGCGGCGATCCCATCGGTGAACCTGTGGGTGGTTGGGAGGTCGTGCGCTACAGCGGCTGGAGCGGCAATGTCCTGCAAATTGCCAGTTGGGGGGACGCGCTGCCCGAATTGCCCCTCTTGACGGAAGCCGTTTCTGCGAACGGGGGCGGCCGGAGGCAGTTCATCGTGCACTGGGATGCCAACATCGCGGGCGGCCCGGTCCAGGAGATCTTGGAGGCGCGTCTATTCGTCATGCCGATTTCGATTCCCGCGCCCGGCGCAGCAGGGACCTTTCCCTCGGGCACGCTCGCGCTTCCGCAATTTGCCCAACTGACCGAACTGATTGCCGGCGAGTTGACCGAATGGGTCTGCTACAACACCGCCGTCGAGGCTGGCGGGCAGCTCGTTCGCGATGATCCGATCGCCCTCGATGCCGCTACACTCATCGTCACGGGGGCGCGTCCCGAGATCGACCCCGACGATCCTTCGCAGCCTGGCGGCGGCGGCGGTGGCGGCGGCGGTGGTCCACCCGGCTTTGCATTCGACCCCGGTGCAGGTCCGCCTGCGACTTCCTCTAGCGTTTCGGCCATGCAGGGCCTGGCTCCCGGACCCACCTGGATGGCTCTCCTCGGCGTGGCCGAAGACGAGGACCTGCCCATCACCCGTGCCGTGCGCGAGGTCTTTCAACACCGCGGGGTCATGGGCACCTTCCCCCATGACCACGCTGCCGGCACTCTCGTTCTGCCAGTCTTCCGTGCCCAGAATCACGGCGTGGACGGCGGGCGCCCCGGCAAGCACGACCCCGTCTTCTTCATGGGCTCGGATTTCAGCCACATCGGTTGGCCCGTGACCGTGTTGCGCAGCCATCAACCGAGCCCTCAGATCGTCTACCACGGTTGGCAGATGGTGCCCGGCTTTGTGCGCGCTGAATCAAACGGCGAGATCACTGCCTATACAAATGTGGGCGCAGATCAGGATGTGATCTACTTCGCCCTGAACGCTGGCGCGCCCGCGCCCGTGGTTGCGGGATCCGTGGACACCACGGGGCAGGCGAACATCATCGACACCCGCGCCATTGCCCGCGTGACACGCTTTCCCTCGGGTGAGCGGCCGCGCAACATCAATGCTGTGCAACTCGGCGGAAGCCTGTCCGCTTCAGGTCAGATTCCCTCCGCGCTCATCGACGAGGTGGTCTTCGGTGCCACCAAGCTCGGCATGCAGACCCCCTTGCAGGATCCCGAGTCGATGCAAGCTCCTCAGTTGGTGCTCGCCGAAGCCTTCTACGATGGCGACCCCGTGCTGCATGTACTGCCGGGCACATGGCGCATCCCTTTCGGCAATATAGGCTCCACGCGTTTGTCTCTTGCGGATCTCGAGCCCGTGGGGCTCTTGCGCATGGGCGACGAGATTCTGGCCTACGAGGACCTTGACACAACCAAAGGCGAAATCACCATCGCCGTGAGCGGTCGCGGGCTTCTGGGCAGCTTGCCGGGGAACTTGCCGGGGAACTACGATCCGGGCACGCCGATCAATTTCCTGGCGGGCCATCGCGTCGGTATCCTCTCTTCCGGCATCAGCGCCACAGCCGATGCCTTGCCGTTGGTTGACACGAATGGTTTTCCCCCCGAGGGAACCGTGCTCATTGGCCGCGAGTTGATCCACTACACGCGTTTGGGCAGCGGATCCCTGGAGATGCCCGCCGGTTCCGAGGAGCCGGGGTTCATGGACAACAAGGCTGCTGGGATTTTCCGCGGTCGCTACGGCAGCCAGCCTGCGGTGCACGGCGCTGGAGAGCCTGTAATTCTGTTCCCTGCGCGCTACTGGGATCGTTGGAGCGAACGGGCCGATGGCCCAGAGCTCTCCTATTTCAGGTTTGGCCTGTCTCAACCAGCGGCCTTTTGGCAGGAGTTCTATTTTGAGGACGAGCAGGTCGGTCTGGCCGGTGTGCGCCTGGGCGTCTTGATGCGCAGCGATCCTGTGGCAGCCTGGGATGCCGATCCCGATGAGACGGAAGGATTGGACTTGTTCTATGCGGGATCCATGCGCGATGGCGCCCTGCCCATCGGCCGTCAGAGCGACCGCATCGAGTGGCGCGTGTTCGTCGACTACGGGGATGGCGCCTTTGACTTCGACCACGGCCTGGCCCACGGCTGGCGCACTGCACCCCGCCTGCGCGCCTTCGCCGCTTCGTTCGTGGCACCGGCCTTGACCCTTTCGAGTGTGGGTCGATGATGAGCCTGCGATTGCACAGCGCGCTCGTGCGCGGGGCCCGGGATCGCCGTAGCGGCTTTACCCTGATTGAACTTGTCCTCGCCGCTGGCTTGATGACGCTCCTGATGGTGGCAGTCTTTGGCTTGATCGAGGGCTCGCTGAATCTATGGCGCAAGAGCGAAACGCGCCGCAACCTGGGCGAACAGGCCAGTGTGGTGTCCGAACTCCTGGCCCGTGATTTGCGCAGCCTGGAGTCAGGCGAGCGGGGCGACCTGTTGGTTGAGTGGGCTAGCTTCGACACCGACGGTGACGGGCTCAAGGAAACTCACTGGCCTCGACTGCGCCTGGTGCGGCGTGCCTCGGCGGCCGAGATTGCAAGGATGCAGGCGGGCTCCGAAGATCCTGCCGAGGCCAGCGGAGCCCTGATCGAGGTGGCCTGGGTGATTCGCTCCATGGATCTGAAGGACCCCGATGCGAGGGCCGAGGGCCTCATCTACCGCGGGGCGCAACCTGTGCCCGAAGTTCGCGAGGATTCTCTCTTTCATAGCAACTTCATTTCCCCGGGCGGCGCGCCTGATACTGCACGCCTCGACGAAGTCACAGCCGGGCTCCTGTGGTTCCAACCACTTTTCGCCACCCAGACATCCATCGTCCACGACGGCTGGGTTCTGGGACCCAACCTCGCCGACGCCGCGACATCATGGGACAGTTGGAACAGCGAGCGGCCTGATCCGAACCAGCACACCTGGAACGAGCCCGGCACGGGCATGCCGCGAGTCAAGGACCAAGCTTTGCTACCGCGCCGGGTAAGGCTGGAGTTTGAATTCGAGCGCGCCATCGATCGCCGGCGGCGTACCCACACATTGGCCCGCATGGAACTCGACGATGCGACTTTTGAGGTCGATGATGGCCGACTCTGTCCCCCCGAGGGGACCTTCATCAAGCTCGACGGCGAGTGGATGGAACTGCGCGGCGTGCGCGGCGATCGAGTCACGGTGAAGCGCGCCCAGCGCGGAACCCAGGCCATGATCCACGACGCCAAGGCCCTGGTACACTGGGGGTTGACCCTCGTGCGCGAGGTCTCCGTCGAACTCTACCGTGAGGACTGGAACTTCTAGCCCTATTCTCTCTATTCATGAACGCGCACTTCAGACTCCACAAGGCAGCCGTTTCCGGCGTTGCGCGATCAGGCTTCACCATCATCGAGGTGGTCTTGGCCATGGGGATTCTGGTCTTTGGAGCCACCGCGATCCTGGGCTTTCTGACCTTTGGAGCCGCGACTGTGCGTCAGGCACAGTTGCGCACCACAGCGGCCTCTGCCCTAGAGGCGGTGACGGCTGACATTGACCGCCATTTATTTCCCTTCGAGAACGGCATCGTGGGGTTGCCGAAGAGCCTCGAGAATCGCAACGTGCCTGGCGCTCCCGGCGTGATCTACAGCGCCAGCGCCGTGGGCAACCCGGACCGCGCGGATGAATACCGCGTCGATGTGGAACTCTCGTGGAAGGCCGCGGGAGTGCGGCGTTCGAAGAAGATACAGCTCTTGCGCCTGCGCGAAATTTCCTTTGGCGAGCGACTGCGTCGTGAATTCGTCGAGCGCTCGGGCGGATTTCACAAGGCCAGTGACAAAGACAACTCTCCCGGTGGCACATAGTGTGCGCCATGAATAACTGTAAAATGCGAATGATGAGAAGTATGCAAGTCCTGAAACGAACGCTGGCCCTGGCCTGCGGCTTGACTGCCGCGGTCTGCGGCTTGACTGCCCCGGCTGGTGGCCTCTACGCGCAAGACGCAGGCGTTGCCGCAGAGCCCGCTCCCGAAGTGACCATGATTCGCCTGCGCGGCGGTCGTATCCAATGGGGATCCATCGTGGACCACACAGCCGAAGCCTTGATCTTCACGCGGCTGGACACCGGCGGCCAGGTGACTTTGCCCTGGAACTTTCTCGACCCAGCCCAGGACCTCGAGCTGCGCATGCGCTTTGGCTATGTGGACCTGGGTGGGGATGAGGTCATGATGTCGGCTGAGTTGATCGTGTTGGTGGACGGCCAGGAAGTCATCGGCCGAGTGCAGGGTCGCACCCAAGATGCAGTCTTGTTCAAGTCTGGCGGCCTGACCCTGGCGATCCCCAAGCAGCGCATCCGCAGCCATGTTGCCGGAGTCAGAGTGCCAGCCCTCGACATCTACACCCGCGGAGAGCTCTATGCCGATGAGTTTCTGCGCAGCGATGGCAAGAGCGCCGAGTCCCAGCGACTCCTGGCCGAATACTGCGAGCGCATCTTCGACTTTCCCCACGCGCTGCAGCACTACCTGGCGAGCCAGGAACTCGATTCTGATGGGGACCCGAAAGCCCTCGCTGTCAAGATTGCGCGGGTCCAGGCCAAGGTGGACTCCCAGGAACAGGTGGACTATCTCGCCCATGTCGATCACCTGTCCCGCCGCAAGAACTACGCACAGGCCCTGCTCGATCTAGAAGCCTTCGACGGTCTCTTCCCCGACAGTCCGCTGCTCGCCGATCGTATAAAGTTGGAGAAGCGCGTGATCCGTGTGCGCGAGGCCTACACCCGCAAGAAGGTAGCCACGCGTTGGTTCGCTTGGATGGGACGCCTGGCGGCAAAGGCGGCCCGCGAGAAGACCTACCAGGAATCTCTGACCTATGTGGGCGAGCTTTTTGGCGAGGAGATCGTGCTGAATGTGACCCTGGAAATGCGCCGCATCTGGCCCTCCATCGAGGAAGACCAGGTGCGCCAGTTCTTCATCGAGCGCAAGCGCGGCCGCTGGAAGCCAGCTTCCTACGGCCTGGGCACCTGGCTCTTGGGGGAAGACGATGCGCTCAAGGGCGGCACCGCCGAAGTCCAGAAGAAGGAGCCTGAATCGGCCCGCGACCGCGAGCGCGCTGATCTGGAAGAGAAGATCAACCGCTTCATGCGCAACCAGCAGATGCAGAAGCGCAACAGCAACTCTGAGGAGGACGAAGAGGAGGTGGCGAACTTCTGGAAGACCCTCTCGTCGTCAGCCCGCCGCTACTGGCTCATCGCCTACTACGCCGAAAACGCCGGGCACCTCGATGTGCGCTCCAAGCCAGAGCTGCGCAACTGCTCGGAATGTGCCGGCACCGGAGCGCACCAAGTGATTTACACCGGTTCTGCACGCGCAGGGGCCTCCTCTGGCCTACGCCTGGTGACTTGCGGGGCTTGCCACGGTATCGGGCGCGTGCGCCGAATCCGCTACCGTTGACCATGGCTGCATCTTCGAATATGAGATTCCTGCCCCTTGCCCTGCTGGTGCTCGGGGCTGCATGCGCCACGCCGGATTCGGCAGTGCCCCGACGCGCGGCCTCGGAAGAGTTGCCGCGCAAGGCTGCCCGGGAGGCGCTCTTCGACCAGGTAGTCGGGCGCACCGAACCCGCGTTTTTAACCGTGGCCACCATCGACGGCGAGGCCATCTACATGACCGAGCTGTTCGGGGCCTGGATGCATGTCGACAGTCAAGGCGTGCGGGAGCTCCTCGAGCGCCTGGTCTCCGCGCGCCTGGTTCAGATAGAAGCCGAGCGCCTGGGGCTCGCGCTTCCTCCTGACTTGCTCGCCAGCGAGTACAGAATCGCCCTCGATGACATGCAAGCCGAGTTACAACTCAGCCAGCCGGGGATGGAACTGGACGAGTGGATCGCGAGCGGCTTGGGGCTCGACCCCGTGCCCTACCGCGAACGGCTCCGGGAGGATGTGCGCCGGCGGCTCCTCGCCGAGCGCGTGGTGCGCTCGTTCATCTACTCCCAGCCCTGGGCGGAGGCGCGGGTGATCGTGGTGGAAAAACGCTCCGAAGCGGAGACCGCGCTGGAACGCCTCGCCGCCGGCGAGCCCTTTGGCCCCCTGGCCGCGGAACTAAGCCTCGATCTCAGTGGCAAGTACGGCGGCCGCGTGCCCCCGATCCTGCGCAACGAATCCGCCCTCTCGCGCCTCGCCTTCAGCCTCGCGGCAGGCGCGGTGGGTGGGCCGATTTTCGAGTCCGGGCGTTGGATGGTCTTGGGCCTGGATACCCACCATCAGGCCCTTTTGGGCCTCTGGGACGCGACGGGAGAGAGCATCGAGGCCAGTTTGACCAGCCAGCCCATCGAGGACCCCGAGTATTGGATGTGGAAGGCCGAGATGACCCTGCTGCACCCCGTGGACTTTGGGCCCCTGCTGGACCTGCTCGAACGGGGGGCTCCCGGTCGCCAAGGAGCTTGCATCGAGAGCCCCGCTGCGCCATCTTCGGCCCCATGAAGATCGACACTCCCGAGCTTGCAGGCGAGGCCCCCGTCGCCCTCAAGGACCCCCATGCGACCTTGGAGCCTGGTGCGCCTGGCGGCGAAGCCCCTTTTGACCAGCCCAGCGAAGACCAATCCGCCGAACCCGAACCCGCCGCCGAGCCCGAACCCGGGAGCGGCGATGCCCTCTCCGATGAGGAACTCGAGCGCGCCGTCTTCGCCCTGGTCTTCGCCTCCCCCGAACCCCTCAGTGCCAGCCGCCTGGCCCGTCTTCTCGACGGCCCGCGGCTCGCCCGAGTCAACGCAGCTCTGGCCGCCATTTCCGAGCGCTTGAGCGGCGCCGGGCTGCCCCTCGAACTGCGGGAAATCGCGGGCAGCTGGCGTTTTCTCACCGTTTCCGAGATGGACGCCGTGGTGGCCCAGCTGGTCAAGGCCCGCAAGGCCGAGCGCCTCTCACCGGCAGGCCTGGAGACCCTTTCCGTCGTGGCCTACCGTCAGCCCGTGACCAAGGCCGAGATTGAATCCATTCGTGGAGTTCAATGTGGAGCCATGCTCCGCAATCTCGTCGACCGAGGACTGGCGCGGGTCACGGGCAGGGCCGATGTGCCCGGGCACCCCCTGCAATACGGCACCACCAAGGAATTCCTGGATCGCTTCGGCCTCGGTGGCCTGGGCGACTTGCCCCGAGATGGCGAACTCCTGAAGGAATAGCTCCAAAGCCCTCACCGCTTGCACCTTCTGTGCAAGCCGCCGTACACTTACCTCGCGAATCTGGTGCCTCCAAGCCCCCTTCGGTTCTACCGCATGCTTGGAGCGCCTTCTTCACCATTTCCTGACGACTTTCCTGACGGCGTCCCTTTCCTGACAGCCCGCCACCACCACAGGCAGCCAGCGCGATTTCATGTCCAAGAACCGAGAGCAGAAACACGCCAAGCATCTGGCCGAGAAGCATTCTCACGAGAAGCAGCAGGCCAAGGAAACCGAACAGCACCCCACCGAGGCCCATCTGGTCGAGGTTCCCAAGGGAACCAGCCGGCTGCGCTTCATCCTGAGTTTCGTGCTCGTGGTCTTCCTGTTGCTGGTCTTCTCGATCACCGGGCCCATGATGAGCGCCCTCTCCGGGGGCAGCGAGGGTGGGGACGCCGTCTTCATGTCCTGGACCCTGCCCGACGGTCAAAAGCGCACCCTGAACACGGCCGAATTCTTTCAGGAGAAGCGCGCCTTCGCGACCCTCGAGATCATGTACCCGATCCTGGGCATGGCCGGCATCGATCCCGGCGACAACGATGCCACCGCGCGTTTCTTGATTACCGAGGACATGGCCCACTTCAGCGGAGTTTCGGCGGCCACCGATGACCTCGAGGAGCTGATCTTGACGGCCTTTGGCGATGCCGAGACCTACAAGGGTTACATCGCGAGTCGCCGCGACCTGACGCCCCTGGCATTCGAGGCCCTCTTGCGCCGCGGCCGCACGGCGCAACGCTACACGCAGTTGCTCGCCAGTGGAGTCAGCGCGCTGGCACCCACCGAAATCGCGGATGCGTGGAGCAAGAACAACCAAGAGTACAACTTTCAGTACGTCGAGCTGACCAACGAGGACTTCAGCGAAGCCGCGCGCGCTAGCCTCCCCGGCGACGAGGCTCTTGAGGACTGGTTCGATGGATTGTCTCCCTTCGAGAAGGCTGGCTACAATACTTCCCCCAGTTGGAGTGCTGACCTGGCCTGGCTTGACACGAGCTCCAGCGCGCCCATGCAGGCCCTCATGGAGGCCTATCCCCGCCCCGAGGACGAGGATGCCGAGGAGATGGCCCTCAACTACTACAACAGCTTCAGCTATGTGCGCTTCTTGCGTCCGACTCCTGAGGACGGCGGCGCTGAAGAAGAGCAGGACGCCGAGCGCTTCCTCGCCTACGAGGATGTGACCAGCCTCGCCCAGCGCGAGGCACCGATCTACAACTCCCTGGTTGACTGGCTCAGTGACATGCAGACGCGCTTGGACGAGGGCGAAGTCGTGGACCTCCAGACCGAGGCCATCGCCCTGGGACTCACCTTTGCCGCGGTCGATCCACGCACCTCCGCGGACTGGGCCGAGGGCGAGGAACCGTGGTCCGGCAACTTCCTGGCACAGAGCACAGGGGGCTTGCCCGAGGGGCGCCTGGCCACCCGCGTGACTGTGGAAGAAGGGGCCTTCGTGATCGCTCAGGTCGTGGAGAAGTTCGCCGCCAGCCTGCCGCCCTTCTCCGAGGTCCGCGACCGAGTGGCCGACAGCTGGGCGGAGGAACGCCGCGCAGAGCTGGCCGTGGAAAGTCTCGTCAGTCTGCGTGCGGAGTTTGAGGTTGCTCCCGAGGACGGTGATGTGAAGGATGCCCCGCGAGCGGCCAGCACGGACCTCGAGGCCTTCAAGAGCGCCGTGACTGCTGCGGGCTACACCCTCGTCGAGCGCGGATTCAAGACTCGCTACTCGCGTCCCGGCGATGACCCTTCGAAGAACAGCGAGGCGGACAACTTCCTGCAAAACAGCACCCAGTTCTACACCCTCGAAGAGGGCACCCTACCCGTGCCGTCAGGCACCCGTGACGGCAAGCTCAGCTTCCTTGTACGCGTGGGGGGCAAGCGCGATCCTGAGCTCTCCATGATGGATCCGGGCGAGCTGGCGATGATGAAGATGCAACTCGGGCGCACTGCGGAGATGGCGTTTTTCCAGAACACCTACGAGAATCCAAAGTGGATCAAGGCCGAGTTCAGCCTCTACCTGAAGTCCTGGGAATCCGACAACGACGAGCCGGCCAACTGAGGGCGCCTGAAGGATGAGCCGCGAGCCGCTGGCGCTCCCTCCGCGAGGGAGCGCCAGCGGCTTTTTGTGCTTGGCCGCCGCGCCCACCGAAATCCGGGGATAGGCTTCGCATGGAGGCCCTTCTCGGGTGCCTCTATCACCGCCCATGCGCCAAGATCACTCCTTGCGCGCGATCTCTATCGCGCTTTTTGCCGCCACCCTTGTGCCCGCAACACGGGCCCAGGCCACCCTGCGGCCCCTGCCCGAAGTGGCCCGATTGTGGGGCAGCGTGGATCGGCCCCTGCTGGAGAGCGATCCCCAGCTGGACCGTCCCGTGGAAGCCGCCTTCGACCTCGACTTCAGCGCGCCCCTCACCACCCCCACAACGGCGTCCGAACTCCAAGGGTCCGGTCTCGACCTCAGGCTCAAGCGCCACTTCCTCGATGTGGACTTTCACGCCCTCGTCCTGGATGCTGCGCGCTTTAGCGATGCTCCTGGCGAACTGTCCACTCAACGCGGTGGCTGGAAGGCGGCCTTTGGCCAGTATTCCCCGGGCGCCGCCAGCTTTGCCTTTGCCCTGGGAACCGAAGCTTCCTTCTACGACTTCGGCGGTGGGCCTTCGCCTCTGGCTGGCGTGACCGATCCTCTCAACGATGTGTATGACACGAGCTTCAGCGCGCGCTTCTTGGTCGAGGCCTCGGAGCGCCTCTCGTGCTACGGAGGAGCCCAATTTGGCCTGGCGGGGGAGGACCTCGTTTCGCCCGCGGACTCGGTCTATGTCGGTGCCGCCATCGCCCTGCGTTACCGCGCCGCTGACGAGTTCGCGCTGCTAGCCGGCATCGCCGGCCAGTCGCGCTTCGAGGATTCGGCCTGGGTTTTGCCCTACATCGGATTCGACTGGCAGATCAGCGACTCTTTGCGGCTTGTGACCGAAGCGGCCGAGGTCAACCTCGACTGGCGTGCCAGCGAGGACTGGACCCTGGGCGCCACCCTCGCCTACGACTTCCGTCAGTACCGTTTGAACGACGAGGGATCGCTCCACGGCGGAGCCTTGCACGACGAGGAGATTCGTCTGGGCGCCAGCCTTGGATGGCAGCCCCGCGAGGGCATGAAGTTTAGCCTCGAGGTGGGCACACTGTTGTGGCGCGAACTGTCCTTCACTGACGGCCAGAGCGGCCTGCGTACCGAGGCCGAGAGCGAATCTCCCTTCTACCTGCGCGCCGGGCTGAGTCTGTCCTTCTAGAAGTTCAGGAGGCGCCAACGGCGACGACGGAGGGGGTGCTCTTGGTGTCTCGCTTCAGGATGGGCGTCATCAAGACATCGCGCCGGCGCACCACGGCGCAGAGTGAGTGCCCCAGGGGCAGATCCAGGTGGCGCATGAGCCCCGACTCCGCTGCAAAGACCCGATAGCAGAGCTGGTCCAGGCTGTGGGGCAGGGAGAGGCTGAGATTAGTGGCATTGCCGCGTGTGATTCTCAGGAGTCGGGCGGCCTTGCCCGCCAAGACATATCCCACGATGGCCGGGAATAGCGCGGCGTTGGCAAAGGTGCATCGCTCCACGGAGAGTTGCGCCCAGTCGATGACTTCCAGCAGACCGCGCCGCGTGTAGCGCCGCATATGCTCCGCGATGGAATCGTTTTCGCTCCACATCCAAGGGTGAGCGGGCACGCTGAGGATCGCCACGCCGCCTGGGTTGAGCACTCGCGCGACTTCGCGCAGGGCCCCTTCGTGATCCTCGATGTGTTCGAGGACATCGAAGAGGCAGACGAGGTCAAAGCTCATTTCGGCGTAGGGCAGGTGCAGGGCATCGGCTTGCAAGCCGCGGGCTGAGCTTCGTTCGCTACAGCGGTTGATCGCGCGCTTGCAGAGTTCGGTGTAGTGCACTTCATCGCCGACGGTCTCGAGGGCTTGCAGGAAACCTCCCACACCGGCGCCGATGTCGAGCACCCGCTCAGGCCGCTGCCCGCCGAGGACGCTGCGCAACAAGTCCAGGTAGACCGTGCGCCGACCTCGGAACCACCAGTGGTGTTCCTCGAGCTCTTCAAACTGGTCGAAGGCCGTCTGATTCATCGGCGGGCCTCCGCCACCACGATCAATTCGTCGCCCAGGTTGATATAGCCCGTTCCCAAACGCCCGAGGGGCGCAAGCAAGGACGGCAAGCCGCGCCACAGCCGTGCCGAGCGCTCTACGAGGAAGGCGCCGTCCACAAACTTGCCCGCGTTGCGCGAGCTCATCTGGATGATCTCCAGGCCGGCCCGCTCGCAGGCCTGGCCCAGGGTGTTGGGGTTGAAGTGCACGAGGTGCTCGGCGTGTTTGTAGTGGTGCCAGCGCCTGCCAAGGAGGCGCGCCAGGGGCGAGGCCACATTCTGGGTTTCCAAGACGAGTGTACCCCCAGGCGCCAATCTTTCCCGGGCCCGACTGAGGGCTTCGACGGGGTCGGGCAGGTGCTCGAGGACATCCCAGAGCGAAATCAGGTCGAACTCCTCGCCAGGCGGCAGTTGCTCAAGGGTGCCGACCCCGATGGCGTCCTCTCCATGGCGCCTGCGGGCCTCCATGGCCATGGCCTGCGAGGGTTCGAGGCCGCGCACGAGGAAACCCTGTTCCACGAGTACATCGAGGAAGTAGCCCGCCGCGCAGCCCACATCGAGGGCTCGGTAAGGACGGCCCGTGGCGCGCTTTGGAAAGCGCCCTGCCAGAGTTCTCCAGCGACGTCGAAAGCTCTTGCGCATGGACTCGGCCTGGCCCAGGTAGTCCGTGTAGCCGCGCTCGCGGGCCGCCGGCGAACGCCAGTAGCTGCCATCGTAAACCTCGCGCAAGAGAGTCTCGGCATTCCTGCGCGGCGTGATGTAAACCAGCCCGCAACCATCACAGTCCACGACTCTCTGGATGCCCGCAGCAAAGCGCGTGCTGGCCTTGCTGCCTCCGCACAGGGCGCAGTCCACTTCTAGCCAACCCGGGGCCGTGGCGTTCATGCCGGCAAGGGTTGGCTCTCCGGTTCGAGTTCCGTTGCGCTACCGGCCTGGTCCAACCGCTTGGCCGCCTGGCGTCCCATGGCGATGGAGTGATCCATGTTGTTGTAGCGAAAGAGCCCCTGGCGTCCTGTGGTCACGAGGTTTGGGATGCCCGCGATATAGGTGCGCAGGCTGGCCAGGCGCGGGCGGTAGTCGAGGTCGTAGACCGGGTAAGCTCGAGGAGCGCGGGCCACATCGAGGAGGCGCGCTTCGCCCGCTTGCAGCAGACCGCAGCGTTCCAGATCGGTCATGGCGATCTGCCCAGCTTCCAGGGCAGAGAGGTTCCAGGTGGCGTCTCCCACGCGGCAGGTGATCTCGCAGCAAAGGGCCGTGGAAGCTCCGGGGGCGGTGGTGTCCGAGAAGTTCTTGAACTCCGAAATGCGGTGCACACGGATGTGTTTTTCGGGCAGGTAGATCCAGTGGTCCGCGGATACCGTGGGCCGCTCGACTTCCAGGTAGACGAACAGGATGGCCACATGTTCAAGGCCGCGCGCTGCGCTCTGGACATCGGCCGGAACTTGGGGGCCAAGAGCGCGGGCGAGGGCGCCCAGGGGCGCCGTGTTCAGCATGGCATCGGGTTCGAGAGACCCCTGGCCGTCGGGAGCGGCAAAGTGCACCCGTCGCACGCGCGCGCCCTTGCGTTCGATGCTCGTCATGGGTGTCGCCAGCCGAATCTCTCCGCCGGCCGCTTCGATTTTCTCCGCGTAACATCTAGCCAGTTGGCCAATTCCACCGTGGGCAGGGTAAATGAACTCGCTCACCAGGGAACGGACCTCGCCAGCCTGGGGCGGGCGCAGGGTCTTCAGAATCGTGTCCCAGAGATTGGCCTGACTGATGCGTTGGGCGGCCCAGTCGGCGCTGATCTCGGTGCAGGGCATGCCCCACGCTTTGGTGGTGTAGGCCTCGAAAAAGAGCTCGTAGAGCGTGCGTCCAAAGCGCTTTTTTACCCAGGCTTCGAAGTGCGCATCGGGAGTTGGCCGCAAGCGCTCGCGCAGGCGGGCAACTGCGTAGTCGCCCAATGCCCGCGCCAGGAGACCTGGACCCAGGTTGGCGATGACATTGGAGAATTGCAGCGGGTAGTCGAAGTAGCGGCCGCGCAAGAAGATGCGCGAGCTGCGTTCGCGGCGCACGAGATCACCGCCGAGGATCTCATAAATGTGCGCTTCCAGCTCGGCGTTCTGCGTGTGGATGCGGTGGGGTCCCAGGTCGAGCCAGTAGGGGCCCATGCGCCAACTGGTGGCGAGACCTCCAACCCGTGTGGCCTCTTCGAGCACGGTCACCCGATGGCCGCGCACGAGTAGCTCGTGCGCGCCTGCAAGGCCTGCCAGACCGGCACCGAGGACGACGATGTTCATAGGCATGGAACCGCCCGCGCGGCACGAATGGAGCCTACACCCTCACCAGGAGAACGGGCACACAAGAGCGCGTATTCGGCTCTTACTGCGAACTCTTGAGCGGCCTTGAGAGCGCTCCCTCAGCTCTTGGCGGTGTCGGCCCGGCGCAGGGTCACGCGGAAGATGCTGCCGCCGCCCGGGCGGTCCAGGACCTGGGCGTCACCGTCCATGGCCTGGGCCTGGATCTTCACGAGGTGTAGCCCGAGGCCCGTGCCGCGCTCGCCCCGGGTCGTGGCATCGCTGCGGCGGAAGAAGGCCTCGAAGATGCGCTGCTTGTCGCGGTCGGGAATCCCCGGTCCGCGGTCGAGCACTTCGAGGCAGGGCTGGCCGTCCCGTGTGCAGGTACAGAGGAGCGTGGCCTCTCTCGGGCCGTCCTCGCGGGAGCCATACTTGCGAGCGTTTTCGAGGAGATTGGTCACGATCGAGCGCAGGCCATCGCGGTTCATCAGGACCGCACCCAGACCCTCGGCGAGTTCGAGTTGCACGCCATCGCGAGCCGCGATCTCCTCGCTCATAAGAACGCGTAACACTTCATTCAGGTCCCCGGGCTCCGGATTCGGAGGAGACGAGGAAAGCCGGCTCTTTTCCAGCACCCGTTCAACCATGGCTTCGAGGCGCTGGGTCTCATCCACGATGCGCCCGTGGTACTCGTCGCGCTTGTTGTCCGTGGTCACCCAACCGTCTCTCAGCATCTCACCGTGCAGCCGAATGGTGGCGATGGGCGTGCGCAACTCATGGGTGACCGCCGCCACGAAGTCTTCGGTGCGGCGCGCCTGCTCGAGTTCTACGGCGACCGAGCGCAAAAGCAACACCATGCCCGTGGCAAGGGAGAGCAGCAACATGCAGGCCACCGCCACCAGGCGCCAGTTCTGGCTGGCCTGCCTCGCTCGCAGGGCTGCGCTGCTGAGACTGATCTGAAAGCGACCGTATTCTGCATCGCGCGGCCGCTCCACCTCGATTTCGAGCAATTCAACCGGATAGAGCGTATGTACCAGGGTCTCGCCGCTCTCCACCAAGGCCGCGCCCTGCGGGTGAAAGGCCTCGGGTTGGCGCAGGGACTGTTTCGCCACTTCCTCGGGCAGCGCGCCGAAAAGCCACTCGGGGTCGATGAAGAATCCCTGGTGGATCAACGCGCCCTCGGCCAGATTTGAGTAGCAGGTTGGCATGCCGCGCAGGAGTTCGACCTTGTCGATCAAGATGACCCGCGTGGCCACGACTCGCGGCGTGCCATCGGCTCCCCGGTAGAAGCGCACATGAAAACTGTAGCGGTGCACATCCACAGCCTCGTCGTCAAGGCGCCGCAAGGAAGGTAACTGGGCCCGCAAGCAACTGTGGTCGCGCTCGTGGCTGAAGTTGATCACCGCCAGGGAGAGCGGCACGCTTGAGATGTGCAAGCCGCCATAGCGCGTGATGCGCTTTTGAAAGCCTTCCTGCACATCGTGGACGATGAGTTCCTGCACCGAGCGCTTGAGCTTGTTCGCCAGGGTCTTCGAGTCAGGGAGCTGCTTGTGCTCGCCGGCGAAGATCGAGAACTCGGCTCCGATTCCCTGGCTGATATCGAAGCTGAACCAGCTCAGGATGCCCTCGGGAGGCAGGCCACGCGTAAGTGGCGAGGGCAGAAAAGCGACATCGGAGCCGACCAGATCCTCGGGGTAGACAAAATCACGGTAGACCATGAACGAGCGCTCGTTTTCCCGGGCGAGTAGTTCATCAAAGCGCGCAGTCAAACCGTCCTGCATGCGCCGCGCTGCTGTGCTTGCCAGTGCCGGAACCTGCTGCCGTTCGGCGCGGTGGTCGCCAGCCAGTTGAAACCAGAGCAGCCCACCCAAAACCAGGGTGGGTACTACCAGGAGCAGCGAGTAGAGCGCCAGTGCCGTTCGTCGTGTGGTCAGTCGTGCCAACGGTAGCCCTTTCCGCGCACCGTCTGGATGAGCGTGGGCTGACTGGGATCGGGCTCGATCTTGCGCCTCAGGCCGACGATGTGAATGTCGACCGTGCGCGTTTCTACTTTGCCGTTCGTGTAATGCCAGACATCGACCAGGAGGTCGTCACGCGTCACCACGCGGTCGCGGTGTTCGATGAGGTAGCGCAGTATATCGCCTTCGCGGGGCGTCAAGAGCACAACCTCGTCTCCACGGTGAACTTCCAGGCGCTCGAGGTCCACCTCGATCTCACCTGTCAATTTGAGGTGATCGGGCAGGCTGCTGTCCAGGTCGCGGCGCCGGAACTGGGCCGAGACACGGGCCACCAGGATGGCAGGCGAGAAGGGCTTGCGCATGTAGTCGTCGGCGCCGGCTTCCAGCCCTCGCAGCACATCGGCTTCGTCGCCCAGGGCGGTCAGGATCACCACGCGCACATCGTGGCGCTCGGCGCGCAGGCTTTTCAATAGCTCGAGGCCACAGATCCCCGGCAACATCAAATCGAGCACCACCAGGTCAAACTTGCCCTGGCGGATGGCTGCCAGGCCGGCTTCGCCGTCGTGCACCATGGAAACCGTGTAACCCGCGTGCTCCAAAGCGTCGCGGATGCCGGCGGCCAAACTCAACTCGTCCTCGATGACGAGGATGGTCTCGGTGGCCGTGGTGGGTTGGGAGGTTCCTTGGTCTTGGCTCATGGCGTTGGGCTGGCTCAGGGGGGAGGCAAGGGGGGCACAGTAAAGACTACGCACCGCGTGGCCCGAGGTTTTCCTCCTCCAGGAGAATTGAGGCCAGGGGGCACAGCTGTGTTGCCTGTGGGGGCCCCTACGCAGAGAATACGGCTCCTGCGACCACCAAGTCGGTGCTTGGACTCCATTCTGCCCAAGGCCCCGCTGGGGAACTCGACTTGGAGTCGGGCGCGTGTTCACGATGCCGGCCGCGTGTTGCGCCCTCAGCGCTTGCGCCCCTCAGCCTGCCTGGGCACCGCCGAAATCAAAGCCGGCTGCCCGCACCGTCTCGGCCACCAGGGCCGCCTCGTGGTCGCCAAAGACGCGGATCTGCCCGCCTTCGAGTTGCACCTCGACGGTGGCTTCAGCGAGAGCCATCTCGAGTGCCTTGGTGATCGAGGCCACGCAGCCCTCGCAGGTCATGCCGTTGACCTTGTAGTTGGCGGTTTTCAATGGTCCTTACAAGGGTCGTTGGTTTTTTTGGAGCCGAGGATTCGTGCTGGGACGCCAGCGTCGCAAGCTGAGGGAGTTGGTCACTACGCTGACGCTCGAGAGCGCCATGGCCGCGCCGGCGAAGACAGGACTCAGGAGCCCGGCGGCGGCGAGGGGGATGCCGAGGGTATTGTAGAGGAAGGCCCAGAACAGATTCTGGCGGATCTTCCTGGTGGTGGCTTGGGAGACGCTGATGGCGTCCTGGACCAGGAGCGGATCGGGTCGCATGAGGGTCACGTCGGCGGTGGCCATGGCCACATCGGCGCCGCTCGACATGGCGAAGCCCACATCCGCGGCGGCCAGGGCCGGAGCGTCGTTCACTCCGTCTCCCACCATGGCGACGGTGCGGCCCGCGGCACGCAGCTTTTCGATTTCTTCTGCCTTGTCGCCCGGCAGCACTTCGGCGATGACTCTTTCGATACCCAGCGCTTGGCCCACGCGCCGGGCAGCGGCCTCGAGGTCGCCACTGAGCAAGATGACCGAGATGCCCGCGGTCTTGAGATTGGCCACCGCCGCCTTGGAGCTAGCGCGCAACTCATCGGTGAGGGCCAGGCACCCTCGCACGCGACCTTCTTCCGCGACCCACACCAGGGTCTGCCCCGCGGCTTCCAAGGCCGCGGCGGGCGCAGCCAGTTCGCCTGGATCGAGATCCAAACGCGAGAGGTAGCGTGCGCTGCCGATTTGCACCAGGCGGCCTTCGATGCGCGCTTCGAGACCCAGCCCGGCCACGGCTTGAAACTCATCGAGGCCGGCGCAGGCGAGGCCGCGACCTTCGGCAGCGCGCACGATAGCCTTGCCCAAAGGATGCTCGCTACCCGCCTGGGCCGTCGCCGCCAAGGCCAGCAGGCCATCTTCGTCGCCGTCCTTCTCCAGGATTTTCTGTACCTCGGGTTGGCCGCGGGTCAAGGTGCCGGTCTTGTCGAAGACCACCGTGTCCACGGCGTGGGCGCGGCTGAGGGCTTCGGCATCGCGGATCAGAATGCCCTCGCGCGCGGCTCGACCGGTGCCCACCATGAGCGCCGTGGGCGTGGCCAGTCCCAGGGCGCAGGGGCAGGCGATGACCAACACAGCCACCGCCGCCAACACCGCCTGATCGGTGCTGGCACCGCTGGCGAGCCAGAAGAGCCATGTCGCCAGGGCCGTGGCGGTCACCACCGGCACGAAGATCGCTGAGACGCGGTCCACCGTGCGTTGGATGGGGGCCTTGCCCGCCTGGGCGTCTTCCACCATGGTGATGATGCGCGAGAGGGTCAAGTCGGCACCCACGCGGGTGACTTCGATGGTCAGGAGTCCTTCGCCGTTCAGCGCTCCGCCCGTGACGCTGTCGCCCACTTCGCGGCGCACGGGCAGGCTTTCGCCCGTGAGCAGGGAGTGATCCACGGCGCTGCTGCCCTTCAGTACCTGACCGTCGAGGGGAATGCGTTCGCCGGGGCGCACCTGGATGAGCATGCCGCGCTGCACCGCTGCGGCGGCGACTTCCACCCACTCCGCTCCGCGTTGGATGCGCGCCGTGTCGGGTTGCAGTTCCATCAGGGCGCGAATGGCGGCACAGGTTGCGCCCTTGGCACGGCGCTCCATGTTCTTTCCGAAGAGCACCAGGGTGATGACCGAGGCCGAAGCCTCGAAGTAGAGTTCTCCGTGGCCAACACTCAGTTGGTACACGCTCAAGCCGAAGGCCGCGCTGGTGCCCAGAGCGACCAGAAGATCCATGTTGCCGGTGAAGGCTCGCAATGCACTCCAGGCGCCGCGGTAGAAGCGCGCCCCAAGGCCGAACTGCACCACGGAAGCGAGGAGCAGTTGCACGGGACCGGCCAGGGACCACTCGATGCCCAGCAGCATGAGTGCCATGGGCGCCACCAGGGGCGCGGTCAGCGCGAGGGCCAGGCTCAGGGTTGCGAGTTCGCGTTGCGCCAAGCGTTGCGCCGCCAACTCCTCATCGCTGCCGGCGTGCCTGGCCGCCGTGGCGCCGAAGCCCGCGGCTTCGATGGCTCGTGTGAGGTCGCTGAACTCCAGGGCGGCGGGGGAGAAGGCCACGCTGGCGATTTCAGTGGCCAGGTTGACCTGGGCCGATAGCACGCCGGGCAGTTTGCAAAGGACCCTTTCGATGCGCCCCGCGCAGGTGGCGCAGGTCATGCCCTGGACTGCGATGCGGGCGCTTGCCGGAGGCACGCTGAAGCCCGCGCTCTCTACCGCGGACACGATCTCGAGCACCCCTTCCCGGGGGCCGGAAAAACTCACCGCCAGCCGCTCGCTGGCGAGGTTGCAGCTCACCTTCTTGACCACCTTCAGGGAGCCCACGACTTTTTCGATGCGTCCGGCGCAGGTGGCGCAGGTCATGCCCTCGATGGGCAATTGGATTTCTCGGAGCTGGGACATGGGCACGGGGAACCCGGAGGATAGGGAGCCGGGGGGGGCAGGCCGCCCCTCAAAGGCCCGCAATTCCGTCCAGCGTGGGCCTATGCCTCAGCCATGCCCCTGAACGTAGGGGGCCCTACTTGTTCTCGGGGGAATGTGAGCGCGACAGCTGACGGCGCTGCTCGCAGGCTCGTGCGAGCCGCGATGAGGACATGAATACTCGGGAGAGTCGGAATCGCACCGCGCACAGGCCAGCTGTCGCTGCTCGCGTTTTGAGACGCACCCTCTTCGAGCCGGGTTCCGTCTGACACTGGCGCTCTATTCAGGTCATCCCTCTCCTGGGATTGAAGGGTTCTTCTGATGTTGAAGGACCTGACACTGAAACACCGAGAGCGAGTCAGGGTAGAGGCTGGCACCCTGTCCCTCGGTACGCTTCGACTGACTACCTGCTTAGTCCACCGCTGGCAGGGGGAAGGCCTCGGAGGGGCTGTGTTCCCGGGCGAGGAGCGCTTCGAGGCGGGCCACGATGTTTGGGTGTTCGCCGGCGACATCGTTTTGTTCGCCGGGATCGTCTGCGAGGTTGTAGAGCTCCAGACTCAGGTCGCCCTTGCGCAAGCGCTTGCGCACGCCCTTCCAGTTTCCAGCGCGCAGAGCCTGCTGGCCTGCGTATTCCCAGTAGAGGCATTCGTGTTCGGCCACTTCCTCGGCACCACCCAGGGTCGGCACAAAGCTCAGGCCATCGAGTTGCAAGGCTACGCCGTCAAGATCGAGGCCAGCGATTTCGGCCAGGGTCGGCAGCATGTCCTGAAAGCCCGAGAGGTGTTCGGTCCAGGTCCCCGCCGCCACCTTCCCGGGCCAGCGCACCACCAAGGGAATCCGCAGGCCGCCTTCGTACACGCTGCACTTCAAACCGCGCATGCCCGGCGCGCTATCGAAGAACTTCGAGTCGCTGCCGCCATTGAAAGTCGGTCCGTTGTCGCTGGTGAACAGCACTACGGTGTTCTTCGCCAAACCCAGAGCGTCAAGTTCGTCGAGGATGCGACCCACTTCCCGGTCGAGACGGGAGACCATCGCCGCGTAGGCCGCCCGCGGCGTGGGGTGGGGCAAGTAGCCCTTGTTCCCGAGATAGGGCGTCTCGGGAAAGGCGTCGCGATAGGCTTCGACTTCGCGCCGCGGCACTTGAAGGGCTGCGTGGGGGATGGGACTGGAGTAGTACAAAAAGAAGGCCTCGTCCCGTTGTGCGCGCAGGAATTCGAGGGCACCTTCGATGAAGTGATCGGTGGCGTAGCTCCTCCGGGCAAAGCGCTCGTAGTAGAGGTCTTCATTCTCCAAGGGTGCGCTGAGCTTTTGGTGGGACTTGAAGAAGTCGTTGCCCGCGAGGTCCACCCGCTCGTCATCGCTCCACAGGTGCGTGGGGTAGTAGTTGTGCGCCTGGCGTTGGCAGAGTGAGCCCACGAAACGGTCAAATCCCTGGCGCAGCGGGTGCCCGCTGCTTGCTGGGCCGCCGCTACCCCACTTGCCGAAGGCTCCGGTGGCGTAGCCCGCATCTTGCAGCAAGCTGGCAATCGTGACGGTGCCTTCGGGGAAGGGGTACTGACCTTCGGGGGCGCCCTCTTCCCAACCACCGTTCTCCCAGTTATCGCGCACAACAGCGTGGCCGGTATGTTTGCCGGTGAGCAACACGCAGCGCGCCGGAGCACAGACTGGGCTGCCCGAGTAGTGCTGGCTAAAACACACCCCTTCGCGCGCCAGGCGGTCGATGTTGGGAGTGCGAATCTTGTCGCTGCCGTAGCACCCCAATTCCCCGTACCCCAGGTCGTCCGCCAACACCAAGACGATGTTCGTCCGCTGACTCTCCTGGGCCGCGAGGCCCGTGGAGAAAAGAAGCAGGATGAATCCGGGGAGCCAAGTTCTGGAACCGTGATGATTGTTGGGCATGGCCTCAGACTAGCGGGCTAGCTCCTCGGGTCCAGTCTCGGGCGCGCCAGACATAGGGAGTTGCAATTAGGGCGAAGCGTATCAGGCTGCCGATCAAGTTGGTGGCTAGAGATTCCGAAGAGGGTTGCGAGGGCTCTTGACCATGTTCCTGAGCGCTCTTCCTCGCCCTTCTCGCCACGCCGCTCGCAAGCGCCCGTTGGCAAGCCCGCCACTCAAAAGGTCTCCCTCCATGCGCCACTCCTTCCTCTCCCGAAAGTTCAAGATCGCCGCCCTTTTCTTGCTTCTGGTTTCCGGTGCCCAAGCAGGCCGAGAGGGTTTGGATGGAGTGGATCCCATGAGCTACGACTGGGCTCAAGTGGGCGGTGGCGTTTTGGATCTTGATGTCGCCAACGACGTCGAGCTCTCCGAGTTCCGAGGCATGTACAGCCTTGGCCATGACCTCTACCTACTCGGTGATGTCTCCCACGCGCGATCTTCGAATCTTGATCTCACTATCACACAGGCGGGTATCGCCTTGGGAACCCACGGGAGTCTGGGCCGCGACTTTGACTACTTCTTCGATGTGGGCTACTTGCATGTGAACTCGACCGACGCTGGCTCAGTTGAAAACTTCGATGGACCCAAGGTCAGTCTTGGTCTGCGTGGCGCTTCCGCGGCTGGCTTGTTCGAGCTGGAACTGCGGTACACCCACGGATGGGACCTTGACAGCTTTAGCGGCATCCAGGACCTGGGTTGGATGCGCGCTGAGATCCTGTGGCGCACCACCCAGCGCATAGGCATCTATACGGCCGCGGAGTGGGTTACGAGCGAGGATGCTGCCCCGGGCAACTCCCTGCTCCTGGGCTTGCGCATCAACCTCTAGCCAGCTCCGAGCCCTATTCGCCCGCCCCGGCGAACTTCATTTCCAGGAGGGCCTCGCCCGCCCAGGGCGGTAGGGCCAGCCAGTCGACGGGGCGCGGGGTGAGCCCAGCGAGGAGTTGTTGGGCGTCTTCGGGCATCCGCGAGCGCCACAGGACGGCGGCCATCTCCATGCGCAGACGGGTCGGCCCCTGGGGCGGAACGCGTTCGCGGGTGATGCGCAGATTTTGACGGTAGGAACGACGGGCGTCATCCCAGTCGCCAGCTCGCGCCTGATCGCGGCCCCACAACACATGGGCCAGGGCCTTGAACGCGTCGGCGGCGATGTGGCTGCCGCCGAGGCGGTACTTGGCGTCGAGTTCCCAACATTGTTCAGCGCTGAGGTCCTTGAGCCGCTCGTCGGTGCGGGCCATGAGTACCAGGCCTTCGCGGTCCTGGCCGCGCAACACGAGGTCGCAGGCAAGGTTAAAAAGCCAGAGCGGATCGCCATGACCGCCAGCCTCCAGAGCGTCGAGCTCGGCCAGGGCCTCGGCGATCCGGCCGCGGTCGGCGGCGCCGGCGAGGCGATTGCGCATGAGCCCGGGGTGACGCGGATCGAGAAGCGTCGCGGCTTCGAAGCGTTCCCAGGCCATGACCAGGTCGCCTCTTTGCGCCAGGATCTGTCCGCTGTTCATCAAGGCCTCGAAGCGCAGGGGCCGCAAGTCCAGGACGCGCTCCCAGAGGGCAAGGCTGGCGGCCAGGTCATCACCGCGGCTCTGTGAGAGGCGCGCCTTCAGCGACAGGGCCTCTACCGAGTCGGGCGCGGCGCGCAGGGCCTCATCGAGGGCCAGACTCTTTGCCGTGACACTCGTGGTGAGCGTGATGTCTCTCAAGGCGCGGCCCATGCGCCACATGGACCAGGCGCCGGGGATGGTGAGCACGAGCACCACGCATGCGCTGGCGCCCACGAGTCGCCGGCCGCGGCGCGGCGCGGGTCCCTGGCCCATGGAGAGCAGCGCGCCGAAGAGCACCATGGCCGCAACCTGGGCAGCGGGATTGTGGAAAAGCGGCGAGCCCGCGAGGGCACTCACGAGGACTGCCAGGGAACCGGCGGCCAGGGCCGCGTCGCTCGCTTGCGCCGCGGCCAGGCCGCGCACGGCCGCCAGCAAGACCAGGCTCAGGAAACCCGCCCAGGCGAAGCCCACCGCCAAGCCGCCCTCGGCGAAGGGCAAGATCCAGTCGTTGTGCGGGTGCTCGACCTCGGTCAAGCCCTCCAGTCGTCCTTCCAGGTTCGAGAGCTCAAGTTCCCGCGGGTCGCGATAAGCCGGGAAGGCGGCGGCGAACTGTCCCGCGCCCACGCCGCGCAAGGGCGCGTCGGCCACGAGGTCCAGGGTGGCGAAAAAGATGCGGCGGCGCACCTCGACACCGCCGAAGGCCGCGTTCTGTGGAGATTGCAGCTCCGCAGGCTGAGTTTCTGGGATCGCCGCCAACTCGGACCCAGGACTCGAGAGTGGCGCATAACGCACCCAACCGAAGGCGCACAAGGCGAGCGCCACCACCAGCGCCAACTTGATTCGCGCTTCGGATCTTATCGCGCTCTTCGCACTCTGCATCCAGGCCACGGTGGCCACCACGAAGAGGGCCACCAGCGAAGTCAGAACCGGCGCGGAGCTGGCGTGGACCACGAGCAGCACCAGGACGGCGAGGCCCAACCAGCGCCAGGCGCTCTTGCAGCGCACCCACAGCAGCAGGCCGCACAAGGAGCCGGGCAGGGCCGCCGCCGACAACTCGCCCGAGTTGCCCAGGACTCCGCCAGGGTCGCCTGCGATCACGGCTCGCCCGAGGAACAGGGCGCTCGCGATCATCAGGCCGCGCACGAGCCAGGTGCGCCCGCCCGCTCCGAGGCCGCCGCCAGCCAGGGCCAGGACCGCACCCGTGGCGAACACCATCCAGGTGCGCTCGCGGGCCAGACTGTCGCTGCCGCCGGGAAGTGCCGCGAGAGCAATCCAGGCGCACAGAAAGAGCAGCAGCCCGCGCACCGGTGCCACTCGCTTCAGAGCCACCAAGAAGGCCGCGGGTAAGCTGGCCAGCAGGGCGAAACCGCTGGCGCTGAACTCGCCCGTTGCGAAGTCGCCAGCGATGGGGTTGGCCACCGGCGAAGCCAGGAGCACCGCTGGCAGGAGCGCCGCCAGGGCTAGCCACTTGTCTCCGAGCGGCGCTCTGTTCGTGATGTTACTCGCCATGGTCCACGGGGACGAATGGGGTCACTCGATTCTTCCCAGGATGGCATCGACGAAGGCCCCGGGCTCGAATTCTTCGAGCAGTTCGACGCTTTCGCCGGTGCCAACGAAGCGCACGGGCAGTCCCAACGCTTCCTTGATGCCGAACAAGGCGCCGCCCCTCGCCGTGCCGTCGAGTTTGGCGATCAAGAGGCCCGTGACCTCCACCGAGGATGTGAACTCGCGCGCTTGACTGATCGCATTCTGGCCGTTGGTGGCGTCGATCACCAGCCATGTTTCTTGGGGCGCGTTGGCGACCCGACGACCGACCACGCGGCGAATTTTTTCGAGTTCCGCCATCAGGTTCTTCTGGGTGTGCAGCCGACCTGCGGTGTCGATGATGGCCACATCCTTGCCCCGTGACACGGCGGCTTCGACGGTGTCAAAGGCGATCGCCGCGGGATCAGCACCATCCTTGTGGCTGCGCACGATGTCCGCGCCTGTGCGTTCAGCCCAGACCTCGAGCTGGTCGGCGGCGGCGGCGCGGAAGGTGTCCGCGGCTCCCACGATGACCGATTTTCCCTGGTCGGCGAAACGCTGGCAGAGTTTGGCGATGGTGGTGGTCTTGCCCGATCCGTTGACGCCCACGATCAGAATCACCATGGGCGTTGAAGAGAAATCGAACTCACTGGGTGTCTGGTCGAGCTTGCTCAAGAGAATCTCGCGCAGGGTGTCACGCACATCCTCTTCGCCGTTGATGTCGCCACGCTTGTGCAGCCGGGCGAGCTCGGCCACGATGGGCGTTGCGGCCGGGCCGAGGTCCGATGTGTAGAGCAACTCTTCGAGCTCGTCGAGCAAGGACGCGTCAATCTTGCGACCGCCGCGAAAGATCGCAGAGATGCCGTCTGAAAGTATTGAGCGCGTGCGGGTCAGGCGCTGCCTGAGCCTGTCGAGGAGCCCCATAATTACTCGCGGGGAGCCGTGTCGTCCTGGGGCTTCTCTGCCGAGTCGGATTCCTCGGGCTCGGTCGCCTTGGCCGCTTCCTTCTGCCTGTTCATGATGCGGTCGAGGATACCGTTGATAAAGGCGCCAGAGTTTTGCGTCGAGAAGCGCTTGCCCATCTCGATGGCCTCGTTGACGGCCACCTTGGGTGGGATGTCCGGGCAGTGCAGGAGCTCGTGGGTGGCCAGGCGCAGGACATTGCGGTCCACCACGGCCATGCGGGCGATGGTCCAGTTCTGCGCCACGGCCTGGATGACGGCGTCGATTTCTTCCTTCTTTTCGAGGGTACCCACGATCAGTCGTTGGGCAAAACGGCGAGTTTCAGCCACCCGTTCTTCTTCACGCAGGAAATCATCGATCTGATTCGGTCCGCTCTTGATCAGATCGGCCTGGTAGAGGAACTGTAGGGCCAGTTCTCGGGCTCGGGTGCGTTTCTTCACGGGCGGGTCTCGGCCTTTGAGTCGATTTCGTCGAGGGTGGCGAGGGTCATGAGCGCCGCGCGCGCCAGCTCGCGGCCCTTGTCCTGTTCGCCACCATCAGCCACCGGCAGGGCGCGGGCTCGGGCTTGTTCCAGGGTGTTGCAGGTCAGGACGCCGAAGAGGATCGGCTTGTCGGTCTCGAGGGAAACCTGACTAATGCCGCGCATGGCACCTCCGGCCACATGCACATCGTGGGATGTCTCACCTTTGAGCACCAGGCCGATGCAGATCACGGCCTCGACATCCGTGTCTTCCGCGAGCCGTCGCGCCACCAGGGGCAACTCGACCGCTCCGGGCACCCAGGCGACCGGCATGTCCTGATCGTCAAGTCCAGCTAGCCTCAACTCCGCGCGGGCCGACTCGAGCATGGCCCAGGTCAAGTCGCGGTGAAAGGTCGACACGGCGAAGGCAATACAGCCTCCGTCTCGGTGGACGCGTTCCCGTATTTCCGCTGCGGGGTCGAGGGCCATGACGCTGAGAGAGATCGGTGGGGAGGGGCTGAGCGGCGTCTAGGGCGCGCTCGAGGCCCCAGATTCTAGCCCGGATGAAGGCTGAACAAGCACCACAATTCAACTCAAACGGCCCGCTTGGCTTTTGCCGTCAGGCCCATCGCCGGGCCAGGCGTTGCAGCGTGTACTCCAGGCGGCCGCTCACAGCCGCCAGCAAGTCATCCACCAGGGTGTAGGCGAGGGGCACTACCCAGAGGGTGAAGAAAGTGCTGAAGGCCAGTCCGCCGCCGATGCAGGTGGCCAGGGCGCGGTAGTCGATGCCCTCGGCGGGCGGTTCCGAGAGGGCCATGGGTAGGAGGCCGAAGACCGTGGTCATGGCTGTCATCAGGATCGGGCGCACCCGGCTCGCGCCGCCCTCAAGCACCGCGCTGCGCCGATTGAGGCCCTCATCGATGTGCAGGCGGCGGATGCGATCGACGAGCACGATGCCGTTGTTAACCACCACGCCGATCAGGATGATCAGCCCGATCCAACCCACCGAATCCATGGGCGTGCCGGTGATGTAGAATGTCCAAAGAGCGCCAGCCATGGCGAAGGGCACCGTGGTGCACATGACCACAAACGGCAGGGTCAGGGACTCGAACAGGACCGCCATCAACAGAAACACCAGCACCCCGGAAAGGGATAGGGCCGTGAGCATCTCCTTGATCTCGCGCGACTGCTTGAAGGCCACCGAGGACTCATCACCCAGGCTGAAGCCCCGGGGCAATTCGATCTCGCGTAGGGCCGCGTAACCTGCGTCGGAAATCTCGCGCTGGCGATTGGGGTCGTCCACATGACCCTGGATGTTGTGGGATATCTGACCGTTGTGGCGCCGGATGACCCGTGGCCCGGGTCGGAACTCGAAGCGCGCGAAGGACGCCAGGGCGACCGCGCCCGTCTCGGTGTAGATGCCGAGATCGCGCAGGGTGTGCAGGCCGGCCACCTCTTCCTCGTCGTACTCGATGATGAAGGGCAACTCGCGGCCGGGTTCGTGAAAGCGCGGCAACTGAAAACCGCGCAGGGCCCAGGCGATGTTTTGCAAGGCGATGTCCGCCGTGACACCCATCTGCCAGGACTGCTCCACATCCATGCGCACATGCACCTGCTGCGGAGCGTCCTGCAACGGTGATGAGAGCCCCGAGAGCCCAGGCACGCCCTTGAGCTTGTCGAGAGCCTTTTCACCCAGTTTGGCCAGGACCTCGGAATCGGGCCCCAGGACCTGAAAGTTGACGATGCTCTTGTTGCGCGTGTCGATGTTCTCCTCGCCGTAGAAGGCGACCTCGTGGCCCGCCAGCTTGGGCCAGATATTCTTCAGCTGGCGGCGGATCTGTTTCATGCGCTCGGGGGACTGGGACTCGTCCCAGTAAATGCTGAACTGCCCGCCGCGGGAGTCGAAGCGTGTGGAGACATGCTTGAAACCGAGTTCGGCCTTGTGCTCATCGAGGACGCGCTCGTACCTGGCCAACTCGGAGCTGGCTTCGCCCAGGGTGAAGTTGTCCTCGAGCCCCACGCGCACATCGATGCGTCCGCGGTTCTCATCTTCGCCGAAGGAAGTGATGGTCAGGTTGCTGGAGGGGATCAGCACCGACAGGAAGGCCAAGCCGGCCAGAAAGCTGGCCAGGAGACGGTGCTGCATGCTCCAGGAGAGCAGGCTGCGGTTCGATTGCACCGCCAGATCGATGAAGGAAGCAGAGCGCGGTCTGGGGCTTGCGATTGGCTGTCTGCCGAACTGGCGCGGTCGGCGGCTCCAGCTCTTGACTCCGAAGAAGAGCAGCAACGCGCCGAGCACTCCAGAGATGACCCAGACCCAAGCCGTCAGTTCCACGCCCTGCGCCGCTGACTGCGGCAACATGCCCGGGCCGAAGAGGGCTTGGAATTCGCGGGTCTCTGCCCGGAACAGCACCGCCTTCCGGATGGCGAAACCCAGCAGCGCCAGCGCGAGCAACCAACGCGCGGGGACCAGGACGGCCAGGAGCAAACGCTCAAGGCGGTGCAGCACCGTGGCCAGAATTCTTGCCGCGCGCGCGCCGAGGGCCAGGAGTGACTGCACGAGCCGTACAGGGATCTGGGCGGGGATTGCCAGCTGCTTTGCGATGCTCTCGACCCAGGCGGCTCGTGGCCCGATGATGCGCGCCGCCACCGCCGGCAGAAACACGAGGGCGACCACCAAGCTAAAGAGCAAGGAGACGCAGAAGGGCAGGCCCAGGGCACCGAACATGATGCGCACGACCGGATTGGAGGTCATGAAGATCATGGGCAGGAAGACCACCACTGTGGTCAGCGTGGCCAGGAAAATCGCCAGGCCCACATCGCGCACGCCCTCCACGGCGGCCTCCCGGGGCGTGCGGCCCAGGCTGCCCAGGCGCGCGATGTTTTCGATAACCACCACGGCATTGTCCACCAACATGCCGATGGCCAGAGTGATGCCGGTCATGGTCAGGATGTTGAACGTGCCGCCGGAGAAGTAGACCCAGGTCAAGGACAGCAGCGACGAGATGGGGATCGAGAGGGCCACGCAGAGGGTGACTCGCACGCGGCGCAAAAACACGAGCAGCACCAAGGCCGCCAGGGTGCCGCCCCAGAGGGCCGTGGAGCGCAGTTGATCGAGGGAGGCTTCGATGAAGTCGCTCTGGCTGAAGAGGACCAGGAAATCGAGCTCTCCGCCGATGCGCGGGTCGGCTTCGAGCTCCTCGAGCATGGCCTCCACGCGCCGCGCAGTCTCGACCACATTGGCGTTGCTTTCCTTGCCGATCTGACCGAAGTAGGCGAAGCGTCCGTCGATGCGCGAGAGCCGATCGCGCACGGTTTTGACCTTTTTCACCCGACCCACATCGGCGATGGTGAGGCCCCTGCCAATGGGGTAGGCCGCAACCTCCTCGACGGTCTTGAAGCGCATGTCCGAGCGCAGAAGAATCCGTTGCCCGCCATCCTGCACTTCACCCAGGGGTTTGGCGAAGTTGTCCGAGGAGAGCCGCCGAATGAGAGCGCCGATGTCGAGGCTGGCGGCCTTGATCGACTCCTCGTCGAGCAGCACCCGCACCGAATCGTCCAGCATGCCAAAAATCTCCACCTTGCTGACGCCATCGACGGACTCGATCTTGCGCTGCACGATGGTGTCCACCAAGTAGTCGGCGCGTTCGGTGTTTTCGGAGTGCAAGACTGCCAGCCACATCAACGGCAAGGCGGAGTTGTCCCAGGACCAGACCAAAACACGGTCCACCGAGTCCGGCAGGAGCGCGCGCGCGCGTTCCAACGAGTCGCGCAACTCGGCCTTGGCCAACTTCATGTCCACCCCGCGGTCGTAGATGATCTCCATCGAGGCTCCGTCTTCGCGGGAGCTCGAATAGATATCGTCGATACCGGAAAGTGTGCGGATCCTCTCTTCGATCACACGCACGACCTTGGCCTCGTTTTCCTCGGCGCTGGAGCCGGGGTGCGAGATGAAGATCTGCAGCCCGTTGTTTTGGATGCCCGCGGGCATCATCTCGAGCGGGATGCGCTGGTAGGCGATGACTCCGATGACCAGCAGCGCCGCCAGGGTCACAAGCAGCGTCACCGGGCGCCCCACGGAGGCGCCCAGGAAACCGCTACTCTTGGGCGAGATCATGCCGCCTGCTCCTCGCTTTGGCGGGGACTCTCAAAGAGCCCCATGACCAGGGAATAGACCACCGGGATCACGATCAAGGTCAAGAGCGTGGAGCTCAGGAGGCCCGCGATGACCGTGATCGCCATGGGTGCGCGGATCTCTGAACCCTCACCCGAACCCAGCTCGCCCAGGATGGGCATCCCGGCCAGCCAACCGGTCAGGGGCAGGAGTCCCAGGGCCGTGGTGAGCGTCGTCATAAAGATAGGGCGCAGGCGCGCGTGGCCGGCTTCGAGGATGGCCTCGAGCAAGTCCAGTCCGGCCGCGCGTTTCTTGTTGATGCGGTCCACCAAGACGATGGCGTTGTTGACCACGATGCCCGCCAGGAGGATCAGGCCGATAAAAACCACCACCGAGAGCGGGATCGAAAGCAGCGCCAGGGCGAAGACCACGCCGACCCCCGCGAGGGGTACGGTGAGCATGATAATGAGGGGCTGGATCAGCGACTCGAACTGACTGGCCATGACCACGTAGACCAGGAACATGGCCAGCAAGAGGGCGAAGCGCATGCTGGCCTGGCCCTCGTCGAGTTCGCGTTTCTGGCCGCCGAGTTCGACGAATACCTCGTCGGGGTTTTCTAGGTCAGCCAGGGCGCTCGTGATGCGGCGATTGACGGTTTGCAGGTCGAGGCCCACGCTCTCGGCGCTGAGCACCACCGCGCGGCTGTTGCCGATGCGCCGGATCTCGGCGGGCCCGCGCACGAGTTCGACCCGCGCCACGGCGTTGAGCGGTAGGGGAGTTAGCGCCGAGGGATTGATCTTGAGCTCCAGCACATCATCGAGGGTCGCCAGGAGCAGTTCATCGCCCAGGACCCGGATGTCGATGCGCTCCTCGCCTTCGACGAAGCGCGTGGCCACATTGCCCAGGAGTTGATCGCGCACGAGGTTGGACACCGCTGCCAGGTCGAGGCCGAACTCGAGCGTCTTTTCGCGGTCGAAGACCACCCGCGCTTCGGGGTGACCGGGGCGTTGGGTGCTCTGGATGTCGAAGAGCGCCTCGATGCCCTCAAGGCGCGCCTCGACATCGGCGGCCACCTGTTCGAGGTCGTCGAGGTTGTGGCCGCGGATTTCCACCGCCACCGGCGCAGCCAGGGCGAAGGGCGTCGGCCGCGTGATCTCCAGGGTGCGAACTTCCGGGTGTTTGTCGAAGAGCGCTCGGACTTCCGCCAGCACGCGCTCCTCGCCTTCGAAGTTACGGGCCTCCGGGGCCAGGCGCACTCCCAGGCGAGCAGTGTTTTCGCCCTCGATCTTGCGGGTCAGGGTGTCGGCTTCGACGCCCACGGTGAGCGCTGTGATCTCGACGCCATCGAGGGCGCGGATATCACGGTCGAGGCCCAAGAGTACGGCTTCGGTGTTTTCGAGGGGGCTCTCCACGCCCAAACCCACATGGGCGGTGAACTCGCCCTGGCGAATCTCGCCCAGAAGCTCGACGCCCAACTTGGGGACTTGCAACCAGGCGCTGTAGCCCAGGGCGCTCACGGCCAAGAGTACCCACGTCGGATGGGCGAGGGCCTTGCGCAGAAGTGGATCGTAGGTCCTCTCGACGCCTTGCCAAAGACTGTCGAAGGCGCGCCGAAAGGGCCACAAGACTGCCGTCGAGAGGCGCGCCGCCAACCAGCCCAGGCCGCCGGCCAGCACCACCAAGAGGCCGAAGAGCCTGAGCAACAAGCGACCCACCAGGGTCAGCAGCGAAGCGACCACGCTGCCCCAGCCCCACTGGAGTCCCTCGAGCGGGCGCGCCGGCCTTGAGACGGATAGGGCGGCCGCAAACTCACCCGTCAGCCAGCTGCGCGAGGCCAACATGGGAATGAACAGAATCGCCACCAAGAGTGAGGCGATCAGCGAAGAGACCACGGTGACCGCCTGATCACCAAAGATCTGGCCGGCGATGCCATGCACGAAGACGATGGGCGCGAAGACCGCCACGGTGGTCAGGGTCGATGCGATGATGGCCCCGGAGACTTCGCTCACGCCGCGCACTGCAGCCACGCCAAGGGAGTCGCCCTCTTCGCGACAGCGCGTGATGGATTCGAGCACAACGATGGCGTTGTCCACCAACATGCCCACGCCCAGGGCCAAGCCGCCAAGGGACATGATGTTGAGGGAGACATCGAGCAGGAACATGGGCGCGAAGGTCACGATGACCGAGATCGGGATCGAGAGCGCCACGATGAATGTGGTGGTGAAGCGCCGCAGGAAGAGCCACATGACCGCCACGGCGAAGAGCGCGCCGAGGAAGGCCGCCTGCTTGACATCGTTGATGGCCGCGCGGATGAAGGTGGACTGATCCGAGAGCAGTTCCAGGTTGGCTTCGCGGCGCAGGCGCCAGTCGAGGAACTCCTCCAGGCTGCGGTCGGCCCAACGACTGCCGCGCTGCTCTTCGCCCAGGGCTATCTTCGCGGCCAGTTCCTGGGTGTGTTTCTTTTGTTTATCGGTGCCGAATATGCGTGCCTTGACGAGATCGGCCACCTCGACGATGTTCGCGCCAGCCTCGCGATAGATGGCCACCTCCACAGCCTCGGCCCCATTCATACGCGTGATGACCTCGCGTTTCTTGTGGGTGCGCTCCACTCGGGCCACATCGCCTACACGGATGATGGTCTCGCCGCGTTGCACCAGGGGCAGCTCTTCGATCTCCTGCAGGCTCTGAAACTCGTTCAGGGTGCGCACGAGATAGTCGCTGGAGCCATCTCGCAGCATGCCGCCCGAAGCGTTCAGGTTTTCGGCCTTGAGTCGCGCTGCGACCTCCGAGGGATCGATGGAGTGAGCGTTGAGTTTGAAGGGGTCGACCCGCACGCGGATCTCCTCCTGCAGGCCGCCGCGCACGATGACCGCCGCCACACCGGGCAGGGACTCGAGTTCGCGCTTGATCTTTTTCTCGGCCAGCCAACGCAGGTGGATGCGTCCGCGCAAGTCCGCGGCACCCTTAACGTCGGTCACACCCAGGCGCAGGATGGGGTCGAGGTTCGGGTCGTAGCGCAGGATCAGGGGCCGCCCGGCGTTCGCGGGCAGGAACAATTGGTCGAGCTTGTCGCGCACATCCTGCAAGGCGAATGTCATGTCGGTGCCCCATTCGTACTCGAGCACTACATCGGAATAGCCGGCGCGGCTCACCGAGCTCGTGCGCACCAGGCCTTGCAGCGTCGCCAGGGTTTCCTGGATGCGCACGCTGATGCGATCCTCGATGTCTTCGGGTGCCGCGCCCTCCCAGGCCGTGCGAACGGTCAGGGTTGGGTAGCTGATCTCCGGCAGGAGATCCATGGGCAGTTTTTGCAGGGAAACCAGGCCGAACATGGCCACGGCCACCATCAGCATGCTGATGGCCACCGGGCGGCGCGTTACAAAATCAAAGGCGTGCGGCGCAGACGACTCTGCGGCGGCCGGGGGGCGGGTGCTCATCTTTTCTTCTTAGCGTGCGTCGCGGCTCGCCGCCGCATCCACGATCTGAATCGACAGCTGATCCTCGAGGTCGCGGTTGCCCACCACGATCACCAGATCGCCCTCGCTTAGGGTGCCCTCGCCCATGACCTGAACCTCGACTTCGTCGTCATCGGAGAAGCGCTCTAGCACCTCGATGCGCACGGCCTTGTCATCGCGGGCGACGAACAGGATGGTGGTCTCGCCTTCGCGCTTGAGGGCGCGTTTGGACACCACCAGGGAATCGGGATGGCGCTCGACCACCAGACGCAGGCGCAACAGCATGCCCGGCAGAAGGCGCAAGCCGTCACTTTCGGGTTCGAGGCGCACGGTGACCCGGAAGGAACCCGAGGTGGCGTCGATGCCGGGGCTGATGCGCTCGATGCGTCCCCCAAAGCTGTGGCCCGGCAAGGCTTCGGACTCCGCTGTGACAAGGATGTTCTCCAGGCCTGCCTGCGGCGAACCGTCACCGGCGCGGGCCGTGCCCAAGCCGCTGAAGAGGGCCAGTTCGCGTTGGGGTCTGTAGAAGACTGTGCGCAGGTCCGAGAGGTCGGTCAGGGTGAAAGCTGCGTCGCTGGGCGAGAGCTGCGAGCCCAGTTGGCACTGACGCTGAGCGATGACCCCGGCGAAGGGCGCGCGCAATTCGGTGTGGGAGAGGCTGACCTCGGCGCGCAGGGCGGTCAGCTCCGCGCGCTCCACCGAAGTGGCCGCGGCCCGGCCCTCGATCTCGGCCCGGTCCCTGGCGAGGATCATGGTCGTCAACTCGGCCTGGGCGGTGTCGCGGGTGAGTTCGAGTTGTTCGAGGTCCTGAGCCGAGATCAGTTGGGCTGTTTCGTTGCGCGTGAAGTCCCGCCCGGCTTGCTTGAAGGAGAGGCGCGCCTTGGTGATGGCACCCTCGGCTTCGCGGCGCACAATCTCGCCCTTGGCGGCGGCGTCCTGGGCTTCTCTGAGGGCAATTTGTGCTTCGGCCAACTGGGCCTTGGCATCGCGCTGGTCGAGCACTGCCAGGAGCGCACCGTTTTCGACCCTGTCACCTTCCTCGGCCAGCAACTCGACCAACTCGCCCGTGGCCCGCGGGTGGATCACGATGTGGTGTTCGGACTCGACCACACAGGTGGTTTCCAGGGTGCGCACCATCTCGCGCCGAATTGCCGGCTGCACTCGCACCCGGGTGCTGCGCATGCGGGTCAGGGCTCCGGACATGGTGGCCACTTCGGGCTCCTCGATGCTCGGGTTGCAGGCGCCAAGGGCAAGGGTTAGCAGGGGCAAGCAGAGGGTCAAGGGGGAGACGGCGAAGAATTGCATGGCAGAAGAGTCGCAGCACTGGGGGGGGGCAAGCGGTTAGAGTAAAGCCATGCGGAGCCCAGAAGACGCTGTTTCCATCATTCTCGACAGCGTGGTCGGTGATCTCGGCCGCGAGAACCAGCCCCTGGCCCAAGCCCTCGGGCGGGTTCTGGCCGAGGATGTCCATGGGGACCTCGACCTGCCGCCCTTCGCCAAGTCGGCCATGGACGGATTTGCCGTACACGCCGAGGATTTCGCGGCGCGCCCCCCGCAGAGCGAGGTGCGTCTTCGCCAGGTGGGCGAGGCCCGCGCCGGCGTGCCCTTTACGGATCCGGTGGCCCCCGGAGAGTGCGTGGCGATCTACACCGGTGGCGAATTGCCCGCTGACCTCGACGCCGTGGTGATGGTGGAGAAGACTCGCTGTCAAGGCGAGTTCGTCTTCCTCAGCGACAGCCCCGGCCCGCGCCAGCACATCTGCGAGCGTGGGGAAGACCTGGCCGCTGGCGATTTGGTCCTGGCCCGTGGCAGTCGGCTGCGCGCGGCCTGCCTCTCGGTCCTCGCTTCGGTGGGCTGCGAACCCGTGCCGCTCCAGCGCCGACCGCGGGTGGCCATCGTGACCACCGGCGACGAACTCGTGGCGCCCAGCGAGGTGCCCGGTCCGGGCCAGATCCGCGAGGGCAACACCTTGCACCTCGCCGCTCTGGCGCGGGCTGCCGGCGCCGAAGTCGTCTTCTCCGGTGTGGTACGGGATTCAAAGAGCGATCTCGCCGCATCCTTCGGCGACCTGCTCGAGAGCGTCGATGTGCTGATCACCACCGGCGGCGTTTCCATGGGCAAGTACGATCTCGTGGCCGAGGCTCTCGAGGCCTGCGGCATCGAACAGGTCTTCCACAAGGTCGCCATCAAACCCGGCAAGCCAATTTGGTTCGGCCGCATGGATCAGCGTTTGGTTTTTGGCTTGCCCGGCAATCCGGTCTCGTGCCTCGTGGGCCACGAGGTCTTCGTGGCACCGGCTTTGCGCAAACTCGGCGGCGAAAGCACCGAGGCTTGGCAGCCGCCCCTCTGCGTGGCCCGTTGGAAAGCTGGCGCGACCCGGCCCAACGCTCGTCAGCAGAACATTCCTGCCCTGCTCACCATGACCGAAGAGGGCGCGAGCGAGCTGCAACTCGTGCGCTGGAAGAGCTCAGCAGACATCGTGGGCATCTCCCGCGCCAACGCCCTCCTGGTGTTAGGGCCGGACGAACACTGCGAAGTGGGCGACTTGGTGCGCTACCGGCCGCTCGCATAGATGTTGCTCTCCTCTCTTCTCGGCCGCGCTGAGCTCGCCGCGCGCCCGCGCTTTTTTTGGTTGGCCCTTGGCTACTCGATCTATGTCCTCGCGGGACCGGGGATGCTCTCCGGCGCGGGCTCGCCCCTGGGCGCCTTGGGTTTGGTCTTTTGGGCCCTCACCGCCAGTCGGCCCGGGCCGTACAAGGCGCGCATCGAGTGGCTCCTCGGCGCCCTCTGCTTCAGTGCCCAGACGACCTGGATGGCCCTGGTGTTCTGGGCCGCCATGCCCTTTGTCTTCGTGGCCTACGGAGTCTGGGCCATGTACCCCGGTGCGTTACTCTGGCGCCTGGCGCAGCGCCTGCCGTTGTCGCTGGCGACGGCCCTGTGCTGGACCGGCTTTGAGGCCCTCCTGACCTGGACCAAGACGCCCCTGGGCTTGTCGTGGTTGAGATTGGGGCATTACGCCGGCGACTGGCCGACCTTGGCGGGTAGCGCACGGGTCTGGGGCGACCTGGGCCTGGGTTTTGTGTTGGCGGCCGTGGCGGGTTTCTTGGCCGACCTGTGGCGCGCGCGCGCCGTGGGGCAGCGGGTCTCGGGGGCCAGCCTCGCCGGTGTGGGCGTGCCCCTCTGTTCGGCGCTAATTTTGGCCCTGGTGGTGCGGCCGCCTGAGACGGAGATTGGGCCGCGGCTCTTGTTGGTGCAGCCCGCCTTCGAACAGAAGCGCAAACAACTCACCGGCGATCCCGATCAACTCCTGCGCGAGTCCTTTGCCCTGACAGCCGAGGCTCTGGAACAAAACCGCGCGGCAGGCGGGCGCGAGCCCGACCTCGTGGCCTGGGGCGAGTCCATGCTGTTCTGCTCGTGGATGGAAGCGGGCCTTGAGGATGAGGTGGGCAAGCTCGATCTCGATCCATGGCATGTTTGGAAAGACCTCGACGCCGCGCAGAAGCGCCGCACCGTTTTGGAACTGCGCCAGCGCGAGGCCATGATCGTCGGGGAACTCCTGGGCGGAGTTCCCGGGGCTCCACCTGGCGCGGCCCAGGTCCTTGGGCCCGAGACCTTCTTCGTGGCCGGGCTCGATGTGCTCGTGGCCCACGAAGGTCGTCTGCGCGGCATGGTGGGGGCTGGCCTGTGGGCGCCGGGCGGCGCGCGCGTGGGCCTCGGCACCAAGGTGCACCTCGCGCCGGGCGGCGAGACCATGGTGGGACTCGAGCGTTTCGAGGTCGTGCGCGACATGATCCATGCCCTGGCGAATTATGTCCCCGACCGCCTGGCCGCCGAAGAGACCTCGAGTCTGCGCCTACCCGGTGCGGACGGGGCGGCCTGGGACTTTGGGCTCTCGCTCTGCTTCGACAACGCCTACGCCGATCCCTACGCCGGGCCCCTGCGCCGGGGGCCCCTGGATTTTCACCTGGTGGTGTCGAATGAGGCCTGGTACGAGCGCAGCCAGGAGTTGGATCAGATGTTGGCCTTCTCCCGGATCCTGGCCCTTTCCACCGGGCGCACCCTGGTGCGGGTCGCCAATAGCGGGGTGAGCGCGGTCTACGGGCCCGCTGGTCGGGAACTCGCGCGCTTGCGGGTGGGGGGGCGCGATCGCTGCGTCAAGGGCGCCCTGATGGTGGACCTGCCCGTGCCCAGGGAGGCTGCCGCGGCCCATGCCACGCCCTTTGTGGTCCTGCAGCCCTGGCTTCTACCCCTGGGAACTCTCCTGCCACTCCTGGGTCTGGTGGTTTGTGGCATCCTCGGGCGTTACCGCCGGGAGCCAGAGGAGTACGGGCAGGGTGAGGCGTCTGCGCCCCGAAGCCCGCGAGGGACGGGAGCCCAGGCTGGCCCTGAAGCCTGACCAAAGCTTGACCCCCGGGGCTGTGCTTCCTATACTCACGCCCTCGATCTCTTACCCACCTGGCCCGCTGCCGTAACCCCTTTTTCCTCAAGGGTTTACATGGATTGGCAGCAAGGCATTGGCCCCCGTTTGGTGACGGCTCCGCCCCAATCCCCAATCATGGGGGTGGGCAAGGCCGTCTCCTCTCCCTCCCCTGCACACATCTTCCACCGACCGGACGCCCAGCGACCTCCAATCTCTGCAGCCCTCTCCCGAGGCTGTGGAACCGGTCCTTGTAGGATTCCCCTCACCTCTCTCTAGCGCACTCCCATGAGCCCCATTGGACGCATCTTCATTGTCTTGAACCTGATTCTCGCCGCCCTCTTCCTGTCATGGGCTGCGAACAACCTGGCCACCAGCCACCAGTACAAGCAGCAGCTCGAAGACGCCCAAGCGGCAGCTGCCATCGAGAAGGCCGCCCTCGACTCGGAGCTCAGCGAACTCCAGGCCCAGCTGGACAACAAGACCTCGGATGCTGACCGCTTCCGAGCCGAGCGCGATTCGGCGGTGGACGCCGAGCGTCGTGCGAGCCAGGAGAACGCCAGTCTCCAGGGCTCCAACGCTGGCCTGGCCGCGACCAACGACAAGAACGCCTCGACCATCTCCGATTTCGAGTCACACATCACCAGCCTCGAGTCCGCCAAGGACCAGGCCGTCTCGGCCCAGCATGGTGCCGAAGGCGAGCGCGACGATGCCCTCTCCAGCGCCGAAGACGCCACCACCAAGGCCGGCGACCTCGAGGCTCAGAACGCGGCCCTCGGCAACCAGATCTCCGATATGCAGTCTGAGATCGTGGCGCTCAACGGGCGCATCTCCGAACTCGACACCCACTTGGCCACGGTCATCGATGTGACCGGCGCCAACATCGACGACATCCTGGCCCAGAAGCTGATCAATGGCTCGGTGCTTCAGGCCAACTACGACATCCAGCCGGGCCTGGTGGCCATCAATGTGGGCAAGGATAGCGGCGTCACCCGCGGCTACACCTTCCAGATCTTCAACGGTTCCGAGTACAAGGGCGAAGTGCGGGTCGAGAATGTGCGCGACAAGATGTGCACAGCCTTGATCCTGACCACCGTCAACGGACAGTCGATCCAGCAAGGCGACCGCGCTACCACCCGTCTCTAGGCCGAAAAGGAGCACAAACATGGCAAGCAGTCGTTCACGCAAAGGCGCTGATTCCTCCCGCGGAGGGCGCCAGGCAAAATCCAAGAAGTCCAAGGTCCCGGTGGCCGAGGTCGAGATCATCGAAGACGAAGGCGGCGGCCTTGGCATCGATGACGGCATCCCCATCATCACCAGCATCCTGCTCCTGGCGGCCTTCATGATGGTGGACTACTGCCTGGGCCAGCACTACGGCACGGGCATGTTCTTCATCAAGTAGGCCCCCCCCTTGGTTTTGTGGGGCTCCGGGGCTTCCCGGGCAGCGATTGGCCCGCGCCTTCATTCCGGAAGGCGCGGGCCAATCGGCTCCATGGCGTAGCAGCCCCGAGCAGCGCCGGGGGAAATGAATCATCCTATTTCCCCCGGAGCCCTCCCAGGAACCCTTGGCGAGGCCCGGCCACAAAAAGCGACTTCCTTTCAATGGTGGGAGCCTTGGGAGGATCTTCGGGCACACCCGGCGAATAGCAGGCGAATTTATCGGGCTTGAACGGCGCCTCGCGACCGCTAAACTTCAACGCAACAAGCACCGCCAGGACTCTCACGGGAGACCGTGGAGCGCAGCGCGTTCCCTCCCTGACCTCATTCCTTTTTCTGCGGTGCCAACGAACGCATGCCTGCCAATCTTTTGAAGCCCTTTGAATGGGTCCTGGGTCGATTCTCCGTGGACATGGGGATCGACCTTGGGACAGCCAACACCCTGGTCAGTGTCAGGGGTCGGGGCATCATCCTCAATGAACCGAGCGTGGTGGCGGTCAACAAGGACACCGGCGAAGTTCTGCTCGACGGCATGGCTGTGGGCAACACGGCCAAGGCCATGTTGGGCAAGACGCCCGGCGCCATCGAGGCCGTGCGGCCTTTGAAGCACGGCGTGATCGCCGACTTCGATGTGACCGAGAAGATGTTGCGCTACTTCATCAAGAAGGTTCACGAAGATCGCCACTGGGTGAAACCCCGGGTGGTCATCGCGGTACCCGTGGGCATCACTCCCGTGGAACGCCGAGCGGTGATTCACTCCGCCGAGCGCGCTGGTGCGCGCAAGGTCTACCTGATCGACGAGCCCATGGCGGCCGGCATTGGCGTGGGCTTGCCCGTGACCGAACCCCGCGGCTCCCTGATCGTGGACATCGGCGGTGGCACAACCGAGATCGCCGTGCTCTCTCTCGCTGGCGGAGTGGTCGCCACCAGTTTGCGCAAGGCTGGCGATGACATGGACGAAGCGATCATCAACCACTTGCGACGACAGCACAACCTGCTCATCGGCGAGCAGACAGCCGAGCGCGTCAAGCTGACCATCGGCAGCGCTTCCGAGATGGACCAGGAGCTCTCGATGGAGGTCAAGGGACGGGACTACATCACTGGCCTGCCGCGGCGCACAACCGTCACCTCGATCGAGGTTCGCGAGGCCCTCAGCTACCCCGTGCAGGAAATCTGCGAGGCAATACGCGGGATCCTCGAAGAGGCCCCGCCAGAAATCAGCGCTGACCTGTGCGATTCGGGTGTGACCTTGGTGGGCGGCGGCGCGCTTCTGTACGGCATCGCCCTCGCTGTCACCGAACAGCTCGGAGTGCCCGCGCGGGTGGCCGATGAACCCCTCAGCGCCGTGGCCCGAGGCACTTCCATCTTCCTCGACAACCTCGAGGTCTTCTCGCGCGTGCTGACCGCGGAAGAGGACGCTTGAGCCCAACCCTGCCTGCTGAGGGTGCAGTCCTCCCCCAGCCCGGCTCTGCGTGGCACAACATTCCAGGTAGCGTTCAACTGTGGTGGTTCCGTTGCGCCTTGACCCGGACAGGATGAGACCTACTTTACAAACCGGTCGTTTCCGGCCGGAATTCTGAGGCAGAGCAGTGACACGCCTCAACGAGGTCCTCTCCCGGCGCCGCACCCTCTATTCCCTCTTGCTGCTCGTGTGCGCGGGGCTCTCGCTGCACCCGCTCGCGCCCCTGGAGCGCGGCCTTGAGGTCTTCTTCCTACCCACGCGATGGATTGCCGAAGTGGTGGCGCCCTTGGGCTGGTTGGGAAGCCGCGAAGTGCGCGCCGCCGAGGAAGATCTCTTCGCCCGCGCGGCTGCGGGCCGCGGACAGGCCCTCGAATTGCTCGCCGCCGAACAACGCGCCGCCTTGCCGACAGAAGAACTCCGTGCGGGGAGGCGCTTGGTTCACGGCGAGGTCATCCGCCGCAGTCGGGGGCGTCTCGATTCCATCGCTGTGCGCGTGGCGACCCGCGCCGGTCTGGCCGTGGGCCAGCCCGTGGTTTGTGGCGACGAGTTCGTGGGTCGCATCGCCGACCTCGACTCCCACGATGCTGCCTTGATCCATGTGGAGCTTGTCACCGGCAAGGGCTTCTTCGTGGGCGCGGAGGTCTTCGCGCCCGAGGACTTGGAGCGCAAACGCGGCCAGGCCCTGGTGGTGGGGGGCTTGACCCCCGAACCCGAAGGCAAGAACCACGAATTGCATCTCGCCCTGCACCGGCCGCGGTCGAGCCGCGCCCGGACCGCCGGTGCTGTGCTCGTACGCGAGATCGAAGCCTACGGCGAACTCTACTCGAGGCTCGCCACGGGATATTCCCTGGGCCAGATGGAAACCTTGGCCCTCAAGGGCGGCGGCGAGTTGACGCGCATCACCCCCGAGCTTGATTTTCAAAGTGGCTTGTTCCAGGTCGTCGTGCTGACTCCTCTGGACCCGGCCGCCACGGCGAGTCGACTCCTCGAACTCGACACCTTCGTGGACTCGAGTTGGGTGCGCGTCAAGGCCTTGACCGGTGGCGTCTTGTCGGCGACTCGCGAGGGACGGCGTTTGAGTGGCGGGCGCTCTGGCGGCGTTCTGCCCGGACGGGCCGTAGCCTTTGGCGCACACTTCGTGGGCCGCGTGGGCGAGGTCTCCTGGGCCAGCGCCGATCTTTTGGGTCTGGGCGACCCGGGGCTCCGCTTGGTTGCCTTGGCCCAACTAGAGGGCGACTCTGTACCGCGCCCCCTGGGCGAGTTGGTGGCTCTCGGCCGTCGGCGCAGCGATGGTCGCCTGCGCTTTCGCTGGACCGCGCGGGTGGAAATCGGAGCGGGAGCTCCGATTCGCGCCCAACTCTTTACCGGCTCGGGCGAGGCTGGCGTGCCCCGCGGACTGATCATCGGCGAAGCGATCTTGCCCAGCAGTCGCGGCGTGCACGAAATCCTGGTGGAGCAGGATCCGCGGGTGCTCCAACTAGAGGAGCTGTTCGTCTGGCGCGGCCACGCCGCATCCGGTGCGACTCGCCCGGGGACAGGCGGCCCATGACCCGTCCTCCCCGTACCCTGGCCTGGATCCTGCTCGTGGTTTGGTTCGCCTGGATCCATGCGGCCCAGAACTGGATGGGGCAGAGCGACTTTTTCGGTCTAGCCACACCTGATCTCTCCCTGGTGCTCTTCGTCGGGTTGCTTGGTGTGGTGCGCAAGAGCGACATTTTCCTCTTGGCCCTGGTGGCGGCCCTGGCACGCAAGAGCTTCTCCGTCGACCCAGGCGTCGCCATCCTCAGCGGGCTCCTGGCCCTCGCCTGGTTGACACTCTTGCTGCGCAACTGGATCGAGGTTTTCAATCCCTACTGGCGGGCATTTTTGGCGGCCGCTGGGGCCATGGGTCTCGCCGCCTGGTTGGCACTCGTGCACCTGGCCCGGGAAGGCGGTGCATTGCCGCAACTCGACGCGCTCCTGCTCCTGGCATTCAGCAGTGGCCTGTGCGCCCTGGCTCTGGGCGGCTGGGCGATTCGTTTGCCCGGCTTGACGCCCTTGCGGAGGCATGGACCGTGGTAGCCGGCCGTCGGTTTGGTCCGTTGATTGTGGTCCTGGGTTGTGCCTTGGTCCTGCTCATCGCCCGCCTCTGGCAGGTACAGATCGAGGAGCACGAGATCTGGGCCCGCGAGGCAGCCAACCTCGTGCGCAGCGCGAGCCATGTGCCCTACCTGCGGGGCTCGATCAGCGACCGCCAGGGCACGATCTTCGTGGAGGATTCGGAAGCCTCTTCGATCCAGTTCATCTATCGCGATTTTCGCCGCGAGCATCCCTTGGGCCAGGTGGCCCACGCCCGGAGCGCCCTCTCCAATCACAGCGTGAGCCTCGAACAGGCTGCCTTGCACCTAGAGATCTGGGCCTTCGAGCTAGTCGAATCGACCCCCGTGGAGCTCGACCGTTTCGAAGCAGGGGAGGCCCTCTCCCTGGCCGGCTTCGATCTACCCGCCGAGGCTGCCCCCAAAGCCCGACGCCGGTCGCGCGCCGGCGACCTGCGCTTTTACATCCACGGCCTGCTCGACCTCAGCCGCGCCGAGTGGCGCGCCTTGCTCAAGCGCCTCAAGCAAGCCGAGGCCCGCCAACTTTCCTGGTTGCAACTCGCTGCCGAGGTCCAGGAGCTGAGCCCGACCCACAAGCGCGCCCTGCTCGCACGGCGCTTTGACACCTGCCTGGGCCGATTGGAGCAATTGGCCCGCGAGTTGGAAGTGGTGGGGCGCGACGGCGGGCTATCGTCTTCGTCGAGCATGAGCTTTCGGGTTCTGATCGAAGCCCTCGAGCGCAAGCGCAGAGGCGTTGAGGATGCCATCGCCGTGGACCTGTTTCGGCGCAGTACGGGCTTTCACCCGGGCCGTCTCGATCCGAATCTGTTGTTGTCCGCGATCGACCTCGAGTGGCTGGCGGCTCGCGTGGGCTGGGATCTCCCGCGGCTCGACGACTGGGCCCGCGAGACGCGCCGGGTGTGGCTCTCCAATTGGCGCAGCTTCCATGTGCCCGCGGCTCTGATCCGCGCCGACTTGAGGAGCAAGGCCGGTGTGCTGCCCCTTGAGGCCCTGGTGGGGGAACTCTCGGCGCTCTTCGCTCGGCGGCCAGAGAGCGAACGCGAACGCCATGCCCTATTCCTGGCAGCCGCCGATTGGCGCGAGCGAGGGCTGCCCCTGGCCTTTTCTGAACTCGACGACCTCTTCGAAGGGGTCACTCTCGACAGCGCCGCCGCTGGCATCAGCGTGCCTTCGCAGGACCCCCGTCTGCGCGCGGGTCTTGACGGTAGCGATGCTGTGCCGGCCAGCTTGCTGCCCATGGAGTTCGCGGCGCAGGTGGCCATCGGAAGATTGGGCGCGGCGAATCTCGATTGGCGCGGCGCCGAGATCAAGCCCTGGCGCCCGCCGGCTGATGGGGTCCAAGCTGCCCTGCGGGTGCAAAATCTTTTGGTCTGGCGCCGGGGATCTCAGGGCTCCCAAGGGCAGCCCCTGCAGCGCCCCGACTATCGTGACGAAGAGGAACTCCTCACCTGGGTCGCCGAACTCTGGCGGGCTCAGTTCGAAGCGCGCCTGCGGACCGCGTTGCAAGGATCCCTTGCAGGCCGCGGCGAATTGGATGGTGCCGGACCTCGCGAGCTAGCTGCCTGGAGACTCAAACTCGCGCGCAAACGCGCCGACTACGCCATCCGCGACCGCAGCAGCCGTCCAGAGGAACTGCACAGCAGTCCTGGCGAAGCAGTGGTCAACCTCTTGATCCGTTTTCAGAGCGACTACGCGGGCTTCTCCATCCTGCCCCGCACCCAGCGCATGAAGTTGGCCCTCGATGCTGAAGGTGAGGCCGTGGCCCGCGACCTCGTGGGTACGGTGCGGCACTCTTCCCTGGCCGAACTGATTGGTCAGGAGGGCGGTCGCAGCAGTCTCGCGAGCATCATGCACCAGCGCGTACGCAGCGCCGCCGACCGCGTGCAGGTCGAGGCACTCGTGGCGCAAATCTACCTCAATGACGAACTGCACGGCACCAGCGGCATCGAAGGCCTGTGCGATTCGGCTCTGCGCGGGGTGCACGGTTTCATCGAGGGCATCGGCCTACAGGAACGCGCGGAAGCCGAACGCGTCTCGCTCTACAAGCAGAAGATCGACGGCCTCGATGTGCAATTGACCCTGGACATGGACTTGCAAGCAGCGGCCCAACAAGTCATCGAACAGCCAATACTGCCAGCCGACGAAACCTGGCGCGATGAGCAGTGGTTTGAAAATCCGGTGGGTGCCATCGTCCTGGCCACGGTGGAGGGCGAGATCCTGGCGGCGGCTTCGGGTCCCAAACGCCCCCACGCGGCCGATGGTGTGCGTGACGGCGAACGGCGTTTTGCCTACGACCGCTGCTTCCACAGGCGGCGTTTCCAGCCCATGGGTTCGATCTTCAAGCCCTTCGTGGCAGCCTTCGCCCTCGACCGCTTGGGGTTGAGCGAAGAGAGCCTGTTCGCCTGCGCCGTGCGCCCGGAGGAAAACAGCGCAGGTTGGGGTTCGGTGGCCTGCGGTGCGCGCTGGGGCCACGGGGGAATTGGCTTGCAGCGCGCCCTTGAGCGTTCTTGCAACGCCTATTTCGCCCAGGTCGGTGAGTTGTACGGTGATAAGCAGACCTTCATGGAGATGGCGCACATGTTTGGCTTCGACCGGCCCACGGGTGTGACCGATGCCTGGGATGGCCGCGGTTTCCACGAGGACACGCGCATCCCGAGTTTTACCAACTCCCGAGGCTTCACGGCCCGCGACCTGCACCTCGCGGGCAACGGCCTGCAAGTGCTCGAGGCCACGCCGGTGCAGGTGGCGCGGGCCGTGGCCGGGCTCGCCAGCGGGCGCTTGCCGGCCATGCGTTTGGTGCGTGCCATTGGAAACCAGCCGGTGCCTGCCAGCTTCGAGCCCCTGAACCTCTCGCCCGCCTCCCTGGAAAGCGTGCGCCGCGGCATGCGCGCGGTGGTCGCCGTGGGCAGCGCCTCGGGCCGCGGGCTGGCGCCTGACGAGCTCGGTTTCGAGTTGGCGGGCAAGACCGGCAGCGCCGACACCTCACCCATGTCGAACAGCTTTCGGGCGCAACTCAACATCCCCCGAGGCGGTTCGCCCGAGATGCGCAAGCACACCTGGTTCATGGGCTTTTTCCCGGCCGCGCGTCCGCGCTTTGTCGTGGTTGTTTACCTACACGACATCGGCGTCGGTGCGAGCCACTCGGCGGTCTATGTGGCCGGGCAGTTTTTGAAGAGTCCCAGCGTTCAGGCCCTCGTTCGGGAGCCCGCACGATGAGCTTGCGCAACTTGATGCGCGGGCCCGTGACCCACGCCTATGGCCGCGGAGCCTCCCGAGCAGCGTGGGTGCGTTGGCACGACATGGGCTGGCACACCCTCCTTGTGGGCTTGATGCTCGTTGGCGTGGGGCTCTTGTTCTTGTATGAGATGGCCCTTGCCGACGAGTTGCAGAACCGCGCGGGGATCCGCTTCGGTTCGCATGTGAAGAAGCTCATGGTGGCCAGCCCCGGTCTCGTCCTGGGTCTCCTGGCGCGGCCGAGTTGGCTGCGCCGTCACGCCTGGGCTCTTTACGCTGCGAGCATCGCGCTCTTGGTGGCTGTGGCCCTCTTCGGTGACGAACGCAACAACGCGCGGCGCTGGATCGAGACGCCCGTTTTCGATGTGCAACCCTCGGAGTTCGCCAAGCTGGCCTTGATCCTGGTTCTGGCCCGGGTCCTGCACCGCCGGCGCCTGGCCCGCGCGAGCGAGTGGCTGGCGCCGGGCCTCTGCTTGGCCTTGCCCATGGCCTTGGTGACCTTGCAGCCGGACCTCGGCACCGCCATGACCATGGTGCCGGTGGCCCTGGGTATGTGTTACCTGGCCGGAGCGCGGGGCACTCTTCTGGTTTCCATACTGCTCGTGGGCGCGGGCTTGGGGCTCGGCGCCTGGCAGGGGCAGATCGGCGTCAAGGACTACCAACTCGAACGCATCGACACATGGTACGAGTCGATCGCCGCCCCGGCGCTGATCGACGGCAAGCAGGGCCCTGGTTTCCACGCCTACCATGCGCGCCTGGCGCCTGGGAACGGGGGCTTGTTTGGCACGGGTCTGGGTCAGGGCATCGCCAACGAGACGGGCATCCTGCCCGAGCGTGAGTCGGATTCGGTCTTTGCCGTGATCGCGGAGGAGTCCGGTTTTGTGGGCGGCGTTGCCGTGCTCCTGCTCTTTGGTCTCTTGGTGTTGCTCTTGATGGCGGGCGCGGCCGAGGTGCGTGATCGCTTCGTCAGGTTGGTGGTGGGCGGCGTGGCGATCTACTTCGCGGCCCATGTCTTCGTGCATGTGGCCGTGAACCTCGGTCTCTTGCCCATGACCGGTTTGACCTTGCCCTTGATTTCCACCGGGGGCTCATCGCTGCTTGTGAGCCTCTTGGCTTTGGGTCTGGCCGTGGGCCTCTCGGCCAACCAGGAACCCTCCCTCGATAGCGACGCCTTCCGGCGCTACTGATGGAGCGGCGTGAGAGGCAGGGTTTCTTCCGCTGGCAGCCGCACCCAGGTCAACTCGTGCTTGTTGTGATAGAGGTGCAAGAGCCGTGAGTGGGGGATGGCCGCGAAGGCCCTGGCCGTGGCGTGGTCCGTGGCGCCCTGGAACTTGAGGGTGCACACGAAACGCGGACAGGTGCCCGCCTGGATCCAGCGCCGGATCATGGTCAATAGGCGCTCGGGGTAGCAGGCGATGTCGCAAAAGAGCCAGTCGAGGGGGCCAATCTCGCCGGGGTCGAGGGCGAAAGCGCTCGCGGAGCGGAACTCGACACCAGCCATGGCCTCGATACGCGCATCGAGGGGCGCCTTGTCCACGCTGGTCACGCGCAGACCGAGTTTCGCCAGCACCCAAGTCCAACCGCCCGGTGAGCTGCCGAGGTCCAGGGCGCGCTCGCCGACTGCGGGCCGGCGTTCGAGGAGCGTGATCTGTTCCCACAATTTCAAGTAGGCGCGACTGGGAGCCGACTCGCGGTCACAGATGAACTGCGCGGCGCCGTGGGCAAAGGCGCTCGTGCACGACGGCGCCGCGAGCAGAGTCTTGGGGTCGAGCAGGGTCCAGGAACCCAGGGGCGCCTTGGGCAGAGCCGCGCCGAACTCCAATGGCTTGGCGCTGACATGGGGCAATTTCTCGGCGATCAGCGCCGCGCGCCGGTGGTGGCCCGTTGACAGGAGCACCCAGTTGCGTTGCAGGGCGCAAAGGGCCCGCGCACCTTCGCCAATGGACTCGATCTCGATGCGACGAGCGTCACACCAGATGTTCTGCGCCCAGGCCACAGCCCGCGGCGGCCCTGGCGCGATCATCAGCCGCCCGTGTTCCTCGATTTTTGACTCGGGACCTCTTGCGCAATCCAGGCTGGCAGTCAATTCGTCGCGCAACTCGGCCTCGAAGCCCTCGGGCGCAAGGTAGGCGCACAGCGCGGGCTGGCCTCCTGGAGTCACTCGTCTTCCTCGCGCCCGGAATAGCCCAGTACCTTGATGCTCTCAAGGTACTTGCTCACATCTGAGGGGCTCATGTTCTTGACTTCGGGGACCCTGATCCCCTTGGCGCGGGCTTTCAGGTCGTTGTAGAAGCGCGCCAGATCGCGGTGCAGGTTTTCGCCCACCTCGGGCAACTCGAGGGCCAGGTCCTTTATGGTTTCGGGATCCGTGCGAAAGTTGTACAGCTCGTACTTCGGGTCCGCATCCGGCGCGAGGTCGTAGATCAACTGGTAGGGATCGACGCGCCAAGAGAGTTTGTCGGCTCCGTAGAGCGTGCTCTGGCTGAAAGCTGGTGGCGCGGGGCGACTCTTGCCGGCGATCAGGGGCAGCAGCGACTCGCCCACGAAGCTCCCCGGCGCTTCGATGTTGTACATGTCGAAGAGCGTGGGCATGACATCCACCGAGCGCACCTGGGTGTCGATGATGCTCTGCGCGATGCTCTGGCCGGGCCGGGCCTCGCCGCCGGGCAGGTGCATGATCAAGGGCACACGGATCAATTCGTCGAAGAGCGTGTGACCGTGTTCAAAGCCGCCATGGTCCCAAAACTCCTCGCCGTGGTCCGAGATCAGCACCAGGGTTGTATCGGACCAGCGCCCGAGTTCCTTCAGGCCATCGATAAAGCGCCCCACGGCGCGGTCCACAAAGGCCACCTCGCCCTGGTAGAGGCCGCGCATATAGCGCTTGTCCGCGGGCAAGGGCCCCAAGCCCTTGCGGCCCATCTCGATGCACTGAAACATGGAAAGTGGCGGCGGCGGATCGCTGCGGCCGTTCACGAAGGGCTCGATAAAACCCTGGGGCGGGTCGTAATCGAGGTGCACATCAAAGACATGCACCAGGGCGAAGATCTTCTCGCCGGAGTGCGCCGCGATCTCGCCCAGGGCTGTATCGAAGGTCTCGTCGGCCCGGCGGATTTCGCGGTTGTAGGCGTGGCGGTGGTCGAAGACATCGAAGCCTCGGTCGAGTCCCAGGAGCGGCGAGAGGAAGGCCGCGTTGGCGAGTCCGATGGTGGTGAAGCCGGCTTCGCCAAAAACTTCGGCCGCCACGGGCAGGTCGCCGGTGATGGGAGTCAGGAGCGTGGACTTGCCCGTGGCCTTGTGCATCGCGGGCCAGGTGCCGGTCAGGAGCGAAGCCACCGAGGGCAGGGTCCAGCCCGAGGACGAAATGGCCTGGTCGAAACGCGTACCTCCCGCAGCCAGAGCGTCGATGCGCGGCGTGCGCGCATTCTCCCGTCCGTAGCATCCCAGGGCATCTTGGCGCAGGGTGTCCACGATGAGGATCACCACCAGGTCATTCTCCTCGGGGCCTGGGAGGTCACCGCCGCAGGCGAACAGTCCAAGGCCGCAGAGCCAGGCGAGGTGCCCGTGGTACGAGAGTCGTTTCATGGCGATCATGCTATTGTCAGATCACTCACGATAAGGTTCTCCACGGGCGAAGAGTCGTGCGCGGCGACGGATTTGGCGCGCGACTTGTGGGAACCCTCCGGCTTGTGCGCTTTGGGCGGCGCGCTCGGAGACCGTGAGGGCCTCGTCGAAGCGTCCGTTGGCCGCCAGGGCAACAGCCAGGACCTCTTCTAGTTGGGGACCGGGGGCCGGCGTGCCGGCACACAGGCGCTGGGCCCATTGCAGGGCACGGGGGCCATCGCGCAAGTTGTCCTCGGGGGCGGTGGAGAGGATCCAGGCCAGGTTGCGCATGGCTCCAAAAGCCTGGGGCTTCAGGGCCAGTCCGCGTTCGAGGGCCACGATGGCCGCGCCCCGCTGTTTGAGATGCAAGAGCGCCTGGCCCAGGCCGATGTGGCCGCGGGCGGCTTCGGGCGTCTCCAAGCTGACCACCTCATAGCTCGCCCGCGCCTCCGCCCAGCGACTTTTGGAAGCGTAGTACTGGCCCAAATTGTAGTGCGTCTTGGCATGCCGCGGGCGAATCTCCAGGCTGCGTGCAAAGGCCGACTCGGCGGCTTGCCACTCCTGCTTGGCGATCATCAATACGCCCAGGTTGTTCCAGGCGCGCACGCTCCCCGGTCGCAGCTCCAGGCTGCGCCGCAGGAACAGCTCGGCCTCGGCCAGCTCGCCTCGGCCGATCAGGGGCTTGAAGAGATTGTTGAGGGCCCGGGCGTTGTTCGGTCGCTTTTCCACGGTGTCGCGCCAGATCGATTCTTCGCTGCGGTAGTCTTCGTTGCGTTGGTAGGTGAGGAGCCCCGCGGCCAGGGCCAAAGAGAGCCCCAGGGGCAGGGCCACTTTTTTTTGCGGCAGGTGCGTCCAGAAAAACGCCAGGGCGAGGGGAATGCCAGCAGCCAAGGGCAACACCAGGCGGTGCTCGGCCAGGACTTCGCCGGTGAGCGGAATGAAGCTCGAACTCGGCGCGAGCACGGCGAAGATCATGAGCGCCGGCAGGCTCCAGGGTCGCCGGTTTCGGACTCCCCACACGCAACTGCCGAAAAGAGCCACGAGGCCCAGGCTCTCGAGCCAGACCGCGCTCCAACTCTTCACCACCTCCACCCCAAAGTAGTCAAAGACGAGGGGCTGCGGCCAAAAAGCCAGGCGCAGGTACAACCACAAGCCTCGGGCCTGAGTGCGCAGGTAGTCGAGGCTGGAGATCTCCTCGATCTCGAAGCTGACGGTCTCGCCGCGGTTGCCAGAGAGAACCAGCAGCGAGAGGCAGATCCAACTCGCCACCAGCCCCGCGTAGAAGAGTTTGCGTTGATTTAGCGCGGCTCGGATCGAACCGGCGCCGAACTGCCGGTCGAAGAGCAGGATGAACAGCGGCAGGGCCGCCGCCGTTTCCTTGCTGCCCATGGCCAGGAAGCTGCACAGAAGGGCCAGGGCATACCACCAGCGTGGGTCGCGCCCGGCGCGCTCCTGTGCCGCAAAACCACGCGCCGCGGCGTACATGGCAGCGAGATAAAACCAGGCTACCAGGGTTTCGGTGCGGTATGAGACATGGTTGATGGCGTCGGTTTGCAGGGGGTGCAGGACCCACAAGAGCGCCGAGAAGAAGGCCAGCCCCACGGAAGCGCACTTGAGCTCTGGCGTGCCGCAAGCTTCCAGCGTCACTCGCACCAGGCCAAAGAGCGCCAGGGCAGCGAAGAGGTGCACCAACACATTGAATATGTGGTAGCCGCGCACTTCGAGGCCGCCGAGGGCGTAATTTAGCGCCAGGGAAAAGGCCGCCACCGGCCTGCCGCTCACCGTCGAGCCCGCTTCACCGGTGGTGGAAATTGAGAGCGGCGTGAGCTGGCGGATGTGGTGGCTCTCGACGATGGTGTGTAAATCGTCGAAGACAAACTCGCCGTTCAAGCTGTTGGAATACGCTGCGAGCCCCGCGCCAAAAATGACCAGCAGCGCCAGCCACACGCTGGCGCCACCCCACGGTTTGTCTTTTGCGTTTGTGGTCATGGTTGGCGAAAGGGCTGCTCGGCGGCGTAGAGCGCTTGGCGGGCGTCGATCTGTTGGGCCAGGGTTTGTTTGCCCTCCGAGCGGGCCACGCGAGCGGCCTCGCTGGCGCTGGCCTGGGCTTTTGCAAAGTCGCCCACTTCGGCCTGGGCCGCCGCCAGGATATCGAGAAAGCGCGGCCGCTTGCCTCCCCGAGCCAGGAGTTCGTGGGCCGCTTGAAGGGCCTCGCCCCCGCGGCGCAAGGAGGCCTCGGGGTGCGTCGCCCGCAGCCAGGCCAGGCGCGCGCGGATTTGCAGCCAGCCGGGCTGCAAGTCGATGGCCCGTTCGAGATGCTGGACTCCCGCGGCAGGTTCGTGGTTGTTGATAAGTACGGTTCCGAGGCCAAAAAGCACCCTGGCATCCCGCGGGCGGCGCTCGAGTGCCTCGCGCAGCCAATACACCCCGGTTTTCCCCATCCCCCGGGACACGAGCAGATTGCCCAGGTTGAACTGAGCCATACCCACCCGCGGCTCCAGGCGGATTGACTCGGAAAAGGATGCTTCGGCGGCAGCCGCCTGGCCTTCATCTCGTTGCGCCAGCCCCAATTGATTCCAGGCTCGCGAGTTCGCCGGGCGTTTTTTCGTCGTGTCCTGCCAGAGCACCAGGGCGCTTCGATAGTCACGGTTGCGCGCGATGGTCGTGGCGCTCAAGCCTGCTAGCACCAGAGCCAAAAGCGCCGGAGCCAACCAGGGTGCCCGCGCTTTAGACGGACGCAGGAGTCGGTTGGCGAAGAGCACCACCAGGGCCAGGAGCGGCGCCAGGGGCAGCACCATGCGATGCTCGGCGATAAATTCGCCGGCGAGGGGTACAAGGCTCGAGGACGGCGCCAGGATGACCGCCACCGCGAGGCCCAAAAATCCCGCCACGCGGCGCTTCGAGCAGCTGTGGATGCAAAGCCCCAAGAGGCTCATGAGCAGTACGCCGGGTAACCAAACTTCCTGCCAATGACGCACAACGACGCCGTCGTGGTAGTCGAAAATCAGGGGCCAGGGTACAAAGGTCAGGCGCAGGTAAATCGGCACGGCGATCATCTGCGTGCGTAGGTAGTCGGCCACGCCGACCACATCGGCGTGTCCCAATCCCACCGAGTCGCCGCGCTCACCGCTGGCGACAAAAAACGCCAGACCGATCCAGGAGAAGGCCAAAGCTGCGTAGAAAGCGCCGCGCTTTGCGAAGGCCGCCCGCGCGCTCTTGGCTCCGAAGAAGACATCGAAGCCGAACACCATCAAGGGCAAGGAGACCGCTACTTCCTTGCAGGCCATGGACGCCAGGCAGGCGAGCGGGGCGAGGATCAGCCATTTCTTTTCGCCCTCGAAAGCGCGCAGGGCACCGTACAGGGTCAAGAAATAGAAGAGGGCCATCAGCGTCTCGTTGCGGTAGATGATGTGGCCGATGGCGTCGCTGTGCAGCGGGTGGCTGACCCACACGGCGGCGATAGCGAAGGCCAGTCCCGTCGCCGCAGCGCCGCTGGCTTCGCCGGTCGCCACCAAGCAGCGCCGGGCCACGCAAAGGAGGGCGAGAGCGGCTGCGATGTGTCCCAGGATGTTGACGAGGTGGAAGCCCAGGACTGCCCGACCCGCCAGCCAATAGTTCAGCGCCAAGGAAAGCGCCACCAGGGGTCGCCCGCTCTGACCCGAGCCCGGGGGCGCCTCGAAGGCCCTACCGGGGGGCCAGAGCGACTCGATCTCCTCGGCCTCGAGGATCGAGAGCAGGTCGTCGAATACGAAGGGGTGCTGCAGGGTGCCGCCGTAGATCACGGCTCCGAGCAACGAGATGCCCAACGCCGCCCAGGCCCCGATCCTTCCTTCGCGCGACATGTCCCTTACTCTATCTTCGAAGTAGGCGCCGGAGAACTCAGAAGCATGCAGACAAGTACCTCCAAGAGATCGAGATTGTGGCGTTGGCTCGGCTGGACCGCGCTTTCTGGTTTCTTGGCCCTGGGCCTTTTCGCGCTCGCCTGGCCGTCCTTGCTGAGAGCCCTCGGCGGAGCCTGGCAACCCCTGATTCCCGCCTGGCACGCGGGCCTTTCAATCCGGGCGCAAGAGCTCTTGGACCAAGCCTACTCTGGCATCGACCTGACCCGGCGCATCGACGGTCACGTGCACATCGCCGGCATTGGCACGGGCGGCAGCGGCTGCCGCGTGAACCCGAACCTGCGTTCGCCGGCTCATCCGGTGGAGTTCGTGCGCTTTCAGTTGTACCTCTCGGCGGCTGGCGTCAAGAATCTGGAACGGGCCGATGAGGAGTTCGTGGCACGCCTCGATGAATTGGCCGCGACCACTCCTCGCGGAGTACGCCTGGCTCTCCTGGCCTTTGACGCGCACTACACCGAAGATGGCGCCATCGACCACGCTGCCACCGAATTCTATGTGCCCAACGAGTACATCTGGGAGCTGGCAGAGCGCAATCCCGAGCGCTACCTGCCGGTGATCTCCGTGCATCCCTATCGCGCCGATGCTCGTGCGGAAGTCGCGCGCTGGGGCCGGGCGGGTGTGCGCATGTTGAAGTGGTTGCCCAACGCCATGGGCATCGACCCCGCTTCGCCACGCTGTGACGACTTCTACGACGAGATGGCTGCTTGGGACATGCTGCTCTTGACCCACACGGGCGAAGAGCGGGCCATCGAAGCCGCCGAAGACCAGGAACTCGGCAATCCCCTGCGATTGCGCCGACCCCTCAACCGCGGCGTGCGCGTGATCGCGGCCCACTGCGCCAGCCTCGGTAGCAACATTGACCTAGACAATCCGGCCCGCGGCCAGGTCTCGAGCTTTGACCTCTTCATGCGCCTGATGGCGGAGCAGCGCTACGAAGGCCGCTTGTTTGGCGAGCTTTCGGGCCTGACTCTCATGACCCGCGTGGGGCCGGCCCTCGAGCAACTGCTCGACGCGGGCCACCTGCACGGGCGCCTGGTGGACGGCAGCGACTACCCCCTGCCGGCCCTCAACGCGGCCATCTCCCTGGGCCAACTCGTTTCCGGGGGATTCATCTCTCCCGCCGATCGGGAAGCCCTGGCGGAGATCTATCGGGCACACCCACTGGCCTTCGACCTGGCGCTCAAGCGCTGCCTGCGCTCGCCTGCGAGCGGCGCGCGCTTCAGCCCCCAAGCCTTCGAGTTTCTGGAGCTCTAAGGGAATTCCCGCGCGGGGGCATCATCTGCTCCTCTAAGTCTGCTCAATGTAGGTGCTCCTGACCAAACGCCTCGGGGAGCGTGGAATTAGCCCCCTGCGAGGTTTAGACTCCGGGCCGTGGGTCTCTGTGCCCCTCACATGTGGAAGCTCCGGGGCAGACAAGCCCCAAGAGAGCTCCCGCTGTCCTTTCCCGTGCGCCAAGACGGCGCATAACCCCGAACCACGAGTCGAATCACCCATGAAATCTGTCGCCCTGGGCATGGTCGAGACCAAGGGTCTCGTTGGAGCAATCGAGGCCGCTGACGCCATGGTGAAGGCCGCCATGGTGGAGCTTTTTGGCAAACAGCGCGCAACCGGCGGCCTGGTGACCATGTTCGTCGCCGGCGAAGTCGGCGCCGTCAAGGCCGCCACCGACGCCGGCGCCGCCGCCGCTCGCCGCGTGGGCGAGCTGAAGAGCGTGCATGTCATCCCCCGGCCCCACGATGCTCTCTGGCAGATCCTGCCCGAGCTAAAGCAACCCGCTGGCTCCAAGTGACCGACTGACTCCGGCCCTTGCAGCAACTCGATCCCGACCTGGCCTCTTTACAGGAGGTGCGTGATGCCCTGGCCCGGGCCAAGCGGGCAGCACAGGCTGTGCGCGAGTACAGCCAGGCGGACATCGACCGCGTCTGCGCCGCCATGGCCCAGGCTGTTTCCGACTCGGCCGCGCACCTCGCGCGCAAGGCCGTGGAGGAGACTGGCATCGGGCGCGTGCACTACAAGATTCTGAAGAACATCTTTGGATCCGAAGGCACCTGGGCGGCGATCAAGGACGAAGCCACCGTGGGCGTGATCCGGCGCGATGAAGAGCGCGGGATCGTGGAAGTCGCCACTCCGTCGGGGGTCATCGTGGGCATCGTGCCCACCACCAACCCCACTTCGACCGCGGCCTTCAAGGCGCTGATCAGCGTCAAGGGTCGCAACGCTTTGGTGCTCAGTCCGCACCCGCGGGCAGTGAGTTGCATCGGCGCCACCGTGGACATCATGCGCGAGGCCATTCGGCGCTGCGGTGCGCCCGAGGATCTGGTCATCAGCCTCGAGCACCCGACCCTCGAGTCCACCGGCGCTCTGATGAAGTCGAAGACGACCGCAATCATCCTGGCCACCGGCGGCGAGGGGCTCGTACACGCGGCCTACTCTTCGGGGCGGCCGGCCTACGGCGTGGGTCCGGGCAATGTGCCGGTGTTCGTGGACCGCTCGGCAGAGGTTTCCGCCGCAGCCAGTGCCATCGTGCGCAGCCAAAGTTTCGACAACGGCACCTTCTGCTGTTCCGAGCAGGCCCTGGTGATGGATCGACCCATCGAGGATGAACTACTGCGCGAATTGAAGTCCCGCGGCGCTCACTTGTGCGACGACAAGCAAACGGCGCTACTTGCGGCGCTTTGCAACCGCGGCGGCATGATGAACCCCGAGGTTGTAGGCCAGGACCCGGTCAAAATAGCCCGCGCCGCAGGTTTCTCCGTGCCCGAGTCCACCAGCGTCTTGCTCGCCCGCCAGGGCGGCGTGGGCCGCGATTGGCCCCTGACCATCGAGATTCTGTGCCCCGTGCTCTCGCTCCACAGCGTCGACGGCTGGCTCGAAGGCTGCGAGGTTTGCATGCAGACCCTCAAGTTCGGCGGCCTGGGCCACACCATGGGCATCCACGCCGAAGACCGCAGCGTGCTTGACGAGTTCTTCCTGCAAAAACCCGCCAATCGCATCATCGCCAACGGACCCACCTCCCAGGGAGCCGTGGGCTACAGCACCCACCTCGACCCTTCGGTCAGCCTGGGCTGCGGACCCCAAGCGGGCAACATCACTTCGGACAACATCAGCGCCCGGCACCTGATCAACATCAAGCGCGTGGCGTTCACCGCAGCCGACTGGAAAGAGAGCGAGGTCCGGGACCACGCCCGCGCCGCTGCTCTCGGTGGAGAGAGCGCGCCCCGCGGTTCGGGACTTTCTGGCGACCCTGCTCTGGCTTCCGGTGCTTGCGCCACGCAATCTGAGGAGCACGGCCCCAGCCATTCCTGGCGTGGCAACCCGACGGTCAGTCCAGCTTCCTGTAGCAGCGCCGGACGCGCCGCGCAACTTAGCCCCGCTCCGGCGCCGTTGCAGAGTGGCGCGCCCCAGCCGCGCAAGAAAACGCTGCGTGAGCCCCAAGCGAAGCCAGCACAACCGATGCCTTCCCCGGGGCCCGCCCCCATGCGCTCCAAAGTTGGTCCCGGCACCAAGTCCGCGCCTACCTTTACGGGCAGCGCTTCCGCCACGGCCACCCGCGTGCGTCCTGCGCCTCCCCGGCGGCGTCCTGTCGAGCGCCAGGCCACAACTCCCGATGTGCTCAGCAGCCGGGACATCGAAGATATTCTTACCCAGGCCGGCAGCGGCTGTCCCCTCGGTCCCTGTCAGGGTTGCCCGCACCAGTCGGTGACTACGGGCGCCTGCACGGCTTGAACTTTTCCAACTGACTCCACTCGACGCCTTTCAGCGGGCTAGAGCTCCACTTCTCAAGAAATCCCGCCGCGCCGGCAACCTGCCAGGCAACGGCACACGCAAGAAACCATGACCAAAAACATCGCTCTGGGTATGATCGAAACCCGCGGCCTGGTGGGCTCGATCGAGGCCGCCGACGCCATGTGCAAGGCTGCCAAAGTTACCCTCATCGGCCAGGAAATCTCCGGCGGCGGACTCGTGACTGTGATGGTGCGCGGCGAGGTCGGCGCGGTAAAAGCTGCCGTCGAAGCCGGTTCCTCCGCGGCGCGCCGCGTTGGCGAACTCCTCAGTCAACATGTGATCCCGCGGCCCGCCGCCGATCTCGAAGACTACCTGCCCAGCGCTCCGGAATAGGCTCTTTGGGCTGGCTAGCCCGTCGCTGTGAATCCGACCACAATCCAAGCCGAGCTGCGGGGTGCCGTCATGCTCGATCAGTTGCAACCGCAGTTCGCCGCCACCATAGCGGCGAACACCGACGGCTATTTCCCAGTCAGCGGTCAGAGCGCCTTCTGGCTTGAGGTAAAGCCCGGAATTGTGGTCAACTCGCTCCTCGACCTGGCCTTGAAGGCCTGCGATGTCCAGCCCGGAGCGCTGATTTGCGAGCGCTCCTTTGGCACGCTTGAGGTTCACGGTTCGGACCAGGGCCAAGTACGCCAAGCGGGAGCCTTGATGTTGGAGGAACTCGGCTGTGACGAGGACAGTGGTTTGGCGCCGCAAGTGCTCAATCGCGCGGTCATCCGTCACATCAACGACACCCAGGCCATGTTGATCAATCGCACGCGCTCGGGAATGTTGGTGCTCGGCGGCGACACGCTCTACACCCTCGAAGTCAGCCCAGCGGTGTACGCCTTGGCCGCAGCCAACGAAGCCGAAAAGGCCTCCGTCGTGCGCCTGGTGAGTTTGCAGAACAACGGCGCCGTGGGGCGTCTGCAACTCGCTGGCAGCGACGCCCAGATCGAGCAGGCCTGCGAGCGCATCGACCTGACCCTGGGCGCCATGCGGGGCCGCGCCCATGGGAAGGGGCGCTGATGTTCATGGGGCGAGTTGTGGGCGAGGTCTGGGCGACTCGCAAGCACGCCGACCTCGAAGGTGTGCGCTTGCTCGTGATCGAGGCTCTCGACCGTCTCGATGATCCGGGCGCGCCGGTGGTTACGCCAGTTGTGGCCCTTGACCCCATCGGCGCAGGCACGGGTGAGTGCGTGCTGGTGGCTTTTGGCAAGGCAGCTCGGGTGGCATGCGGTGGAGACGGCGACTACGCCCTCGAAGCCGCGGTGGTGGGCATCGTCGACGACTTTGATGTGCCCGAGGCACCCGCTTCGTGGCGTGCCTCCACGAGCCGAGGAACTTCCTGATGCACATCTGCACCGTCGTCGGCAACTTGTGGGCCACCCAGAAAGAAGCCAGCCTGACCGGGCTGCCCCTGCTTGTGGTGCGGCCCTTCACCAGCGGCACGGAACAGACGGCCGAAACCATGGTGGCCGTGGATACCCAGGGCGCCCGCCTGGGCGAGCGCGTGTTGGTGGTCCATGGCCGCGCGGCGCGCCATGCTATCGGCCGCGGCCATGACATCGGCTTTCAGACCGCCATCGTTGCTATCGTGGACTCCATGGAACTCGAAGGCGGCCGCCGCGTGGGACAGACCGCAGCGGAAGACTCGAAAATAGGCACATACTGAGGGCTCTGAAGAGACAAAGAGATGACTCGAAACGATTACAACCCCGTCCTGCGCGAGGACATCACTCCCGAAGCAGCCATCGCCCTTTTGGAACTCAATTCGGTGGCCTGTGGCATCGAAGTCGTCGACGCCATCCTGTGGCAGGCGCAGATCGAAATGATGTTTGCCGAGCCCGTGCAACCAGGAAAATTCGTGATGCTCTTCACCGGCTCGGTGGATAACCTCGCCACGGCGTTGTGCCGGGGTGCCGAAGTGGCTGGCGCCGATCTCGTCGACCAGCTTCTGATTCCGCAAGTGCACGAGCAGGTGCTCTTCGGCCTCAAGCGCAAGGGGCGCATCAACGGCACCCTCGATGCCCTGGGAGTTGTCGAGACCAGTACGGTCGCCGCAGCCATTACCGCCGCCGACATCGCCCTCAAGGCGGCCACCGTGGACCTGCTCGAACTGCGCATGGCCAACGGCCTGGGCGGCAAGAGCTTTTTCACCCTGACAGGTGAGGTCAGCGATGTCCGTTCGGGGGTCAGTGCCGCGGGCTTGAGCGCCCGCGAAGTCGGCAAACTGATCCGCGAAGTCGTCATCCCCCGGCCCCACGCGGGCCTCGTGCGGCATTTGTAAGGAGCTCACAAGGGTTGAAGCAAACAAATCCCATTCGACAGCCTTCTGAGTTCGGCTTGCGCGGCCAGGGCTGCGGGGAGCAGAGTCTGTGAGTAGCCGTTTTTTGACCGCCGAGGATGTTCGCCGGGCTGCAGGTCAGGAGATTCTGGTGGACGCGGCCACGGTAGTCACGCCCCAAGCCCTCGAGGTTGCGGCTCAGAGCGGCGTGACGATTCGCACCGCCAGCGGCAATTACGCCGAGCCCACGCCCTTTCGCGGCCCGGATGCTCCACAGGTTCTGGACGAGCGCGCCGGAGCCCAGGGTGCCCAGGCAGGGGACAAGATGGTGGTGACCTGCGTCGGCCGCAACCGCGCCGGCGTCCTGGCCGAAGTATGCACTGCCCTTGCCGAGGACGGCGCCAACATCAACGATGTCTCCCAGAAGATGGTCGAGGACTATTTCCACATGTTGCTGGTGGTGGAAATGCCCCAAGGGCTCGACTTCTCGGTCCTCAAGAACCGGCTCGAAAGTCTCGGCGGCGACGAGTTCGTCGTGCGGGTCATGCACGAGCGCGTCTTTCAGTACATGCATCGGGTCTGATCCATGCCCTTCACCGATCAGGAAATCCTCGAGACCGTGCGCATGGTGGCGCTCGAGACCCTCGACATCCGCACCACCACCCTGGGCATTTCTCTCCTCGATTGTGCCGATGCGGACCTCGAGACTACTTGCGAGAAGGTCTACACCAAGATCGTGCATCACGCGCGGCATCTGGTGGAAACCGCCGATGGAATCGCCAACGATTTCGGTGTGCCCATTATCAACAAGCGCATCGCTGTCACGCCCTTGGCCTGGATCGCGGGGCCGAGCGGCGCGGACAACCTGGTGCCTCTGGCCTTGGCCCTCGACGCGGCGGCCAAGGAGGTCGGTGTGGACTTCATCGGCGGCTTCAGTGCCTATGTGCACAAGGGTTTCACCTCAGCCGACCGGGCGCTTTTTGATTCGATTCCAGGCGCCTTGGCCAGCACCGAGCATGTCTGTGCTTCGGTGTCCCTCGGCAGCACACGGGCGGGGTTGAATATGGATGCCATCGGGCGTTTTGCAGAGCTGGTCCTCGAAACCGCGGAGCTGACCCGCTCGGAAGGCGGCCTCGGTTGCGCCAAGCTGGTCTCGTTCTGCAATGTGGTCGAGGACAATCCCTTTGTGGCCGGCGCGCACATGGGCATCGGCGAGGGCGAGACGGTGCTCAATGTGGGGGTTTCGGGTCCGGGTGTGGTGCGCTCGGCTCTCGAACGCCTGGGTCCCGACCTGGATCTCTCGGAGGTGGCTTCGGAGATCAAGCGCACGGCCTTCAAAATCACGCGCATGGGTGAACTCGTGGGCCGCGAGGCTGCCCGGCGCCTGGGCACTTCCTTTGGCATCGTGGACATTTCCCTGGCGCCCACCCCGGCCGTGGGCGATTCGGTTTCGGACATCCTCGAGCTGATGGGCGTCGACCGCACCGGCGCCCCGGGCACCACCGCCCTCCTGGCGCTCTTGACCGATGCCGTCAAGAAGGGCGGCTTGATGGCTTCCTCGGCGGTGGGGGGCTTGTCAGGGGCCTTCATTCCGATCTCGGAAGACGAGGGCATGATCGCCGCCGTGCGCGACGGCGCGCTCTCCCTCGCCAAACTCGAGGCCATGACCTGCGTCTGCTCCGTGGGCCTCGACATGATCGCCGTCCCCGGCGACACCACGGTAGATGTGATCACGGGCATCGTGGCCGATGAGTTGGCCATTGGCATGGTCAACAACAAGACCACCGCTGTGCGCATCATCCCCGTACCGGGCAAGGGGATCGGCGAAACGGTGGAGTGGGGCGGGTTGCTCGGTACCGCCATCGTCCAGGATCCTGGACGCTTTGGCTGTCGCGTGATGTACGCCCGCGGTGGACGCATACCCGCACCGGTGCAGAGTTTCCGGAACTAGCCCGCAGGAACTAGCCCGCAGGAATTGGGCTTCCTGAGGGCGGCTCGCCTGGTGCAGCGCGCAGTGCCCGGCAAATGCACCCAAGTCGCGGGGCCTAACACCAATCGGGGCTCATGTTCGCTCCAGATTGATCGGCCTGCCTCAAGCTGCCGAGGGATGGGCTCCGAACTACAAGCACATAGTGAAGGATGGCTCTGTGACTCGGAGCGCCTGAGTTCAAGCCGGTCCTGCTAGCAATCATCTATCGTGCAAGCCCCCATTCCCCACAGCCGCGCAGGCAAACGCATACTCATCGTCGAGGACCTGGACCTCATGCGTGAGAGTCTGCGTTTGAGTTTGTGCCCCGACTATGCTGTCGTCGCCGTGGCCTCAGCCGAAGAAGGACTGGAAGCCCTCGAAGACCTCGAGCCCGGCGTGGAGTTTGGTGTCGTACTTTGCGACCAGCAGCTACCAGGGATGACCGGCATCGGATTTCTGGGACTGATTTCGAAAAGTCACCCCGACACCGTGCGCATCATGCTCAGCGGCCATTCAGAGGTGGACCTCGTCCTGAACGCGATGGTGGAGGGCGGCGTGTACCGTTTTCTCCAGAAGCCTTGCCCGCGTCGCGAACTCCTGGACGCCATGCGTTCCGGTTTTGCCCAGTACGCCGAACTCGCATCTCAGCGCGCCTCGGAGCTGCGGCTGAACGCCAAGATCGTCACCCTCGCGGATGCCAAGAACGGCCTCGAGCAACTCGTGGAGTCCCAGGCCCGCCAGTTGCACCGGCTACAGGAGTTTGCCCTCGACCTGAACTGCGCCAAGGACCTCGATGAAATTGTTCAGGCGGTGGCGTCTGCAGCCCTCGATCTTCTGATGGGTCGCTGTGTCCAGGTGCGGATCGAGGATTTAGCAGGCCAGGCCATAGAAGCCGATTCTGGGTTGGAGCCTGCTGGCAGTTCGATCTCGGAGGCGATCATTTCCTGTGAGGGCCAGATCGGTGAGATCATCGTAAGCACGGATCCGGAAGGTCCCGGGTTGCTGACAGCCGACGAGTCCAACACGCTTGCATCGGTTGCCGCGACGGCCGCCGTGGCGGTCCACAACGAGTTCCGGCGACAGCAACAAGAGGCGGCCCAAGCCAAGATGATTCAGGGTCTGGCTATCATGACCGAACAGCGCGATGGAGAGACCGGCACACACCTCGAACGGGTCAGCCGCTTCTCCGAACTTCTGGCCTCTAGCCTCGCGGAGCAAGAGTCTTTCCGAACGCTGATCACGGATGACTTCCAGAAGAGTCTAGTCATCGGTACTCGCATGCACGACATCGGCAAGATCGCCATTGCCGACGCGCTCCTGCTCAAGCCGGGCCGGCTGACCCCCAACGAGTGGGAGGTCATGCGCAGCCACACCGTGCTGGGAGCCCAGGCCATCGAGGCCCTGATCCTCGATCCAGATCTTCAGCCGACCCTCGAGATGGCGCGCCAGATCGCCCTCTGCCACCATGAGCGTTGGGACGGCAGCGGCTATCCGGGAGGGCTCGCTGGCGAGGAGATTCCCCTCGCAGCTCGCATCCTGTCCCTGGCCGATGTCTACGACGCCCTGACGAGCGCACGGCCCTACAAGGAAGCCTGGTCCCACGAGGAGGCCGCAGCCTGGATCGAGGACGCCGCTGGCACCAGTTTCGACCCGCAGATTGTTGATGCCTTTCAGCGAGTCTCCGAATCGATGTGCCGCTTGAAATCCGAGCTGGCGGACCCGCCGGTCGAGGGTGACGAAGAGTCTCGCCCCGAACGCCGGCGACGCCTGGCCTGAAGCGGGCCGGCGCGGCTGGAGGCGACCTATTCTGCGTCCCGGGCGAGTTCGCGCTTGAGCTTCTTCAAGTTGCCGAGCGAGTCCCGCCGGGCGATTTTGAGGACTCGCTCGGTCTCTTGATCGAGGTCGTCACGCGCGAGTTCGCGCTCGGCCATCTCGAGGCTGCGTTGATACAGGTCGCCGGCCCGTTCGAGATCGCGCTTCAGGTTGTAGTGCAAAACGACAGCGGTGTCGTTGAGGTAGTTGGCATTCTCGGGTTCGAGGTCCAGGGCTTTTTCGTAGCACAAAAGGGCTCGCTCGTAGAGTGCGGAGCGGGCTTGCTTGGCGGCTTCATCCCCATTCCGTCTGATCTTGCGCGAGTCCCCCGTGTCGCGGTAGAAGAGCCCCGCGTTGTTCCAAAAGCGTGAAGTCTCGGGCGCGGCGACGGCCAAAGCTTCGCTCAGTTTGCCCGCGACGAGATTGCGGCCGGCCTTGGCGGAAACGCCGATCAGGTGTTCGACGATGGGGCCATGCAAGCCCGCCTTGGAATTGATCGAGCTGGCCAGATCCTCCGCGGAGAGGTCAAAGTTCTCGGCGATCAAGGCGGCTGCCGTCTCGAACTCCTGGCCGTGGAAGGCGATCAGTCCCAGATACCACTTACAGTTGGTGAACGAGGGGTTCTGAGCGAAGGCCGCTTCGAAGGCTCCCTGGGCTTCGGGGTAGCTTTGGTGGGTGAAGCGCGACCAACCCAGCCACCAACGCAGGCTGGCGTCCCGCGCGCCGCTGGCCGTCTTCTGGGCGCCGCTTTCAAGGCACTCAAGGAAGAGGTCCGCACCCAGGCTGCTCAGCACCTGGCCGAGGTTCAGGGCTCCGGGGTCGTGGCCCAGGGCCGCTGCGTAGTGCCCGCTGGCGCGTTCCAACTCGCCCTTCCATACCAGGGCATCGCCGGCCTTGGAGTGGCCGCGCGCCAGGGCCGCGGAGCTAGGCGTGGCCATGCGGGTAGCGGCTTCGAAGGAATCGAGGGCTACCTGCCAGTGGCCATCGGCGGCTGCTTGGGTGTCGGGTTTGCCGCGGGCGGCGACGAACTGTGAAAAGGCCACCTCGCCCAGCATCAGCGTGGCCAGGATGTTGCGCGGCTCTTTCCCGCGCGCTGACTCCGCCGCAGCCCGAGCGCGAGGGAGGTCCTGGGTGTTCCAGGCCGCGTCGGCGAGAAACAGGAAGGCATCACCGAATCGATCGGGATCGGCTTTCGTGGCGCTCTCCAAGAAAGTGACCGCATCTCCGTAGTGCATGCGCACCGTGCCCAGGTTGACACCTTCGCGGACGTACTTGCGGGCCTTGAAGGCGAAGGACATGCCGTAGAGGTAATCCATCGCCGGGCCTTCGTGTCCGGCGCCCGCCAGGAGGTCGGTCATGTCGAGAGCGTCGTTCAGGAACTCGGCTTCGATCATGGCGCGGATCAACCACAGGCGCGTGCGCAGTCGTCCCTGGTCGCGAGCGTCCGCTTGGCGCAGGCTGCCCAGGGCGGCATCGGTTTGGCCGGCTTTCATCAGCGATCGTCCACGCTTCACCAGCAGCACTACATCGGCGCTCTGGTTCTGGGGAGCTGTGGACTGGGCGCCAGGAGCGGCGAGGGCCAGGGACGCAGAGCAGGAGAGGAAGAGAATCAGGCGGGGACAAATCATCGGAATGCAAAAATGGGGAGGCGGGGGAGGAAGGGGCCGAAGAGTCGCGGCTATTGCTGCAAGGCTCCCCGCAACTGGCCCAAGGCTTCCAGGCGCTTGAGCACTGTCTCGGGCTCGAGGTCCGCCCAGTAGTGTGCTTTGATAGCTTGCTCCACAGCCACGCTACCGGCGGCGATTCTGGCGCACAGGGGTTGGAAGAACTGGGTCACTGCGCCCCGCGGATAGCGCTCGTAGCCCAGGCTCTTCTCGAACCATGCGGCCGCTTTGGTGGCGTTTCCGCGCAGGGTGAGCTCCAGGACGCCCAGGTTTTGGTAGGCGTCGCCCACTGCCTCGCGGGTCATGGTGCGCGCCTCTTCGTCCTCGATGCCCGCCTCGAGTTGCGGCAACCCCACGGCGATGGCGTCTTGGAAATAGGACTCAGCCAGGTCGGGATTGCGCTGCAGGTAGTAGGCCAGGACCAGGCCGCAGTCGTTCACAAGCCGCGCGTCCTGCGGCGCCAGTTGTGCCGCCACCTGGTAGGCTGCGAAGGAGCGTTCCATGTGCTCGACGGCTCGCTTGAATAGCGCTTCCGCTTGGCTTGGGTCGCTGTCCTCGGTGAGCAGCAGTTCCACTCCCTGTTGTTCCAGGTCCGTCCCCAGATCTCGATTGAAGAAGCCCGCATTGTTGGCATAGCCCGAGTTCGTCGCATCATAGGCGAACAATGCATCGGAAATTTCCGCCGCGCGCACGAGTTCTGGGAAGCGTTCGCCGTGATTGGGACCGGGCTTCAGCCAGGCCTCGTTGTGCATGCGCACGAGAAAGGAGAGCGAGTCGAGGCCGGACCAGAGCTGGTCCTTGACCTCCCAACGCAAGCCACCGTCCATGAGTTCTTCCATGGAGAAGAAAGCAAGAGCGGCGTCATCCAGTTGACCGGCGTGGTAATGGCTCCAACCCAAGCCGTTGCGGCAGATGATCTCATAGCCCAGGCAAGCGTCGGTGTAGCTCGTTTCCAGAAGGCGGGCGGCGCGAAAGCGCGACTCGGCCAGGCTGAATCCGGCGCCCTGGTCGTTCGCTTGGGCGAGCATTTTTTCCAGAGCTTCCTCGTAGGTGGCGCGTGCCAGGTGCCAGAGGCCGATGGCCAGTTCGGCGTGGCTTGAGTGGAAAGCTTCGTAGCTTTCACGCACCGCTGTCCAGCCTCCCAGTTGGCTGGCCACGCGCACTAGGCCGTCGTGCAATTGCGAGCTCTCTGGTGCAATGGCGAGGCCCCGCACCAGGGTGTCGCGGGCCTCGTCAAGGCGCTCTTCCCACTGGAAGAGGTTGGCCAACTGGCTCCAGGCCCAGGGGTCCGTGGGGTCGCGGCCCACGATTCCTTCGAGGGCGCCGCGGGTCTTTTCAAACAGGGCGGCGGCTCTGTCTCCGGGCAGCACGCCGGTCTTGGCGGCGCTGTAGGCCGTGAAGCTCACCTCTGCGTGGGTGCGCTCGGGGTCGAAGCTCTGGTGAACGGCGAAGGGCGAATCGTTGCCCAGGCGCTGCATACCGGTCTCGGCGTGGGCCAAAGCTTCCGACAATTCTCTGGCATCGTTGGTGGCGTAGTACGAGAGCCAACCCGCACGGGCCGCGCCGAGCCAGGCTGCGTCGGCCTTGTTAGTGCGCGCCGCGGCCAGGAAGGCCGTGCGCGCGTCGGCGAACATCAACGGGTTGCCGTCTTCGACACCCATGCGCAGGGCGCACTCGCCGCGCAGAACCTGGACAAGCTCGCTCTTTGGCAGCAAGCGCACCGCGTCGTCGAGGGGCAGCATGGCCGCGCGGGGATCATCGGCGTATAGAGCTTTGCGGGCTTCGGCTAGTTTGGTGGGGACCACTGCCCGGGCCAGGTCTTGGCGCAGTTCGCGGGCACGCTGGTTCCTCGGCGCCAGGGCAAGCGCCGCGGCGATGGGCGGCCAGGCCGCGGGCCAGTCTTCGGCCGCCAGAGCTTCGACCGCCTCTGCGAGGTGCGACTCGAGGAGCAGCGTGGTGGTTAGCGCACGCGCCGCCGCGAAGTCGCCGGACTCCAGAGCCGCCTGGGCTCGTTGCAGGAGATCGGTCTCCACGGCGGGGCTCGGCTCGGGTGTGGCGGCGGGCGCAGCGGGCTGTTCTGTTTCCGTGGCCGCGCAGGCGGCCAGGAGCAAGGCGGGGGCGATGGCCTTCAGAGCGAAGTTCATGGTTCGGGGTGGGGACAGGGGCTGGGCGACGGTGCTATAGATCCGGGGCGGCCTTTTCTGTTCCAAGAGCATGGGGTGGCGCGGCCCAGGGGAGGGCGGAGGGGCGGGTGGTGGTACACTCCTCGCAATGCTAAGTAGACCCGTGGATCCTGTGGGGTCACACATATAGTATAGAGAAGCACAGCCCGGGGGACCCGCCGCCAAGGCCCCTCCCTGGCCCTGGCGAGGGATCTTCCGAGAAGGGCCGGTGCCCTTCACAAGGCCCGGGAAGACTCTTCACCCCCGGGCGTCCAGACCGCTCCAGCTGCTTCTTCGCCCTGCCCGCCGCCTGTTGCCCCGTCCATGACCCTACCCCGACACAATCCGACCCTGCTGGCCCGGGCCGCCACCGTTCTCGGAGCCTTTTTCGTGGCGCTCTTCGCGGGCTGCGACAATCCCGCCTGCGTCTTCGGCCCGGCTGGCTGCACAGGCGGCGTGGGAGGCGCGGGTTCGGCGGCCACCTCGGCCTCTTTTCCCGAGCAGGGCGAGTGGATTGCACCCGGCGCTCCGCAGGTCGTGGAGTTCTTCCCCAAGGGAACTGCCAGCGCCGCCACGCCCATCGTGCTCGTTTTCAACGAGTCGATCTCACCGGCCTCCATCGAGCGCGCCTTCGAACTCAGCCAAGCTGGCGGCCTGCCCACGGGACCCGCTGCCCTGGCCAGCAGTTTGGTGGGGGACGGTCGCGTGTTGGTGCTCTTCCCGCCGCCCCTCGTGGCGGGTCTTGCGTATGAGATCCGGTGGTCCGAGGGCACTAGCGTGCGCGACCTGACAGGTTCCCTGGCCCTGCGTCCCAGCAACGGCGTGGCCGGCAGTTTCAGTGTGGAGGCCGAGTCCGATGGCGTGCCCGAGCTGCTCTTGACCTGGCCCCTGGACTCGTCCACGAACCAGGGCACCCAGACTGAAATCGTCACGATCTTCGACACCCTCCTCGATCCCACCTCGGTGCTGCCCACCTCTTGGCGTGTGCTGGTGGACGGCGTTCCGCCAGCCTTCAACCCGAGCCCCCAGATGCTCAGCATCGACACCGGAGGGTTCGGTCAGCCTTCGAGCACCCAGGAGCCGCGGGTCTGGACCTGGCGCAGCGTGGACCCCGCCACTGGAGCGGCGGTTTCCCTGGGCACCGGCGCCGAGATCACTGTGGAACTCTCGCCGGCTGGCGGCACGGCCATCACGACTCCCGACGACGAAGCCCTGGCTCCGGTCAGTCACAGCTTCACGACCATGAGTTTCTCCGCGCCGCTTGTAGCCTCCTTGCAGAGCGACCCCTCGGACGCCATCGGCAACGCCAACCTGACCGGCAGTGCGCCGCTCATGCTGCAAGTCGACTTGGAGGAACCGGCCCTGGCTGGCGATACGCTCAGCATCTGGGAGTTCGGCACCCTGCCCGGCAGCACCGGCCCCGATCCTGATGACCCGGGCGGGCCGCCGCTTCCGGGGGTGATTCTGGCCCTGGCGCGCAGCTTTGATCTCGACGCCGGAACCTCCAGTGTGCTCCTGGAAGAGGCTCAGTTGAACCTTGTGGACTCATCCAATGCGGCGCGCTTTTTGGATGGTGACCTGGGCTTTGCCTTCAGCGTGACCCGCGACGGCGCCACGAGCCCCTTGCGAGTCCTCGATGTGGACGCCGAAGCTGGCGGCATTCAGGACGCCCTGCTCGACACCGATCCCCCGGCCTTCATCGCCCTCGCTGGATTGGTGGCCGGCGAGAACGACTACCGCACGGATGCCCGCGATCTGGTGGTGATGGGACGCGCCGATGAGGTGCTGCGCACGGCGCTAGTTACAGCTCACCTCTCCGGCGGCCCCGTGGACAACACCGTGGGCGGCGCCTTACCGCCCCTGCCCGCCCTGGACAGTTCGGGCGAGTTCATCGCGGCTGCGGTGAGTTTGGACGCTGTGGCGGCGAGTGAGTTGCCGCTCAACTTTGATCTGGTCGTGTACGACCGCGCTCTCAATCCATCGCCGGTCTTCGCGGGTCGCTGGACCCAACTCGGCAGCAGCGGACCGGCGCTGCCGTTGCCGGGCAGTGGCTTCGATGTGACCGTGACGGTCTATGACTCCGTGACCCTTGCGGCCATTGAGGGTGCCGTGATCCATAGCCACGAAGTGGATGCGGGGGCCTTGACTTCGCTTGTGCTCCCGACCGCGGTGACCGATGCGAGCGGCACGGCGACGATTCAGTCCGCGCCCACCGGCGAGACTCTCCTGACCGTGGAAGCTGTGGGCTACGACCTCTTTTCGTTCCAGGGAGTGCGCACCGACCGCCTCGGCGTGCCCATGACTTCTGAGAGCACGGCCAACCTGGCGGCGGTGGTGAGACCTGCGGCTCTGTCAGAAGGCACAGACCTGAACTCCAGTTTCCTCACGACATGGGCCGCCGATAGCCGGGTATTCTCACCCCAGGATGCTGCCTACCAGGGCATCAACTGCTTCTACAATCCTCTGGTCGATCAAACCTTCTGCGGCTTCGCGCCCCAGGTGATCCAGGCCGGTCGCGCCGGCACGCTTTCCTTCCTGGCCACCAAGGAGCCCGCCAACCAGAGCGACCCCAGCGGATTCTCGGCGGCTTCGTTCCTGCAAGCCTTTGAGGCCAGGTTTCCCCGACCCGCCGTGCAGGCCGGGGGCTTCGATGATCTCACCCTGGCCGTGGGGCCGCTGCTCTCCGGTGCCGGTGTCGACCCCGCGGATGTGCCCCTGGGTGTGCCTGCTCTCGTTTTAGAAAAACCTGTCGGCTTCGCCCTGGCCTTCCCCAGCCTCGTGGGACCGCCGCTGGTCACGGTGGATGTGGTGACGACGGGTCTGGTCGGCGCCATGACCGTGGGCATGGGCAAGGCTTACGAGAACATCCCCGGCGACAACTACGACCTGCGCGCGGCCTACAGCGCTCTCGCGCGGGCGGCGGGGCCCCTGGTGGGCGACGGGTTGATGCGCGACGAGCGCTTTGTGCGGGCCGAATTCGTGGACCTGGGAGGCGCCCGCACGGGGGTGCGCCAGCCGCTTTCCGGCGCGGTCGCTTTGGTGCAGCCCCTGACCATCCCCCAGATTACGGCCCCTGTAGCCCCGGTGACGGGCAAGTCCTACCCGGTGGTCTTCGACGATGTGATCGACGGAGCCCTTGACGAGAAGGGCCTGGTGCGTGTGAGCCTGCGGGACGACCTGGGCCGCTCCTGGCACATCTGGCAGCCCGATCCCACCGGGTCGGGCAGCGCCACGATCTTCCTGCCGCCCATCGAGCTCCAGGGCGGCATAGCCCTGGCGGACGGCACGATAACCGCCGTGCTCAGCGCCTGGGCCTGGCCCGATTATGACCCCACGGACTTTCTCTTCAGCGACCCCGGCCGCGAGCACAACCAGTTCCTCACCGGCCAGATCACGATCTGGCAGCAAGTCCCCTGAGGGCACCAAAGGGCCCCCAGGGCGGCGCTATTTTTCCCGACTCTGCCTTATTTAACGGGCTGGCTTTTTCATGGGCTGGGGGTTTTTCTATACTCAGGGCCCACGACTTCTCGCTGCCCCAGGCTGCGGGACGCCCGCTGCATGATTGCCTGCGACCCGTTCGAATCACAATGAACCACTCCCGCTCTGCGCGCCTCTTCCATCTTTCCCTCCCCAGCCTCTTGATCGCAGCCGCCTTGGGCGCTGGCTGCCAGGGCCTGCCCCAGGTTCCCGGGCGCCATGTCCAGGAGCTCTATCGCGGCGGTCTCGAGAGCGTGCAGCCCGCGGATGTGGTGGTGGCTCCGGTGAACGACCAGTCGCCTGGCTGCACAGCCCCCCTCGCGGCGCTCCGTAGCGCCTTCCAGAACGCGCTCATCAAGCGCCGCTATAGCCCCCTGGCCCTCGACTATGTCGACCGACGAGTCGTGGAAGCGGCCTATACCGTGGGAGCTTTGCAGGAAGACGCAGTTCTGCAAGTCACCGTGCGCGAATGGGACATGAGCCGTTGGGACACCCACGGCGAAGTGCAGGTGGAGGTGGAGGCCTGGATGATTGCCGCCAATGGCGCCGAGCTGTGGGGCGGCAAGTTGTCCCGCAAGCTGGACCTCTCCAATGAGCGCGAGCACTTCCCCACCCATGTGGAGGCCTTCACTCGAGGCTGCACACGGGTGGCTGATGAGTTGCTCAAGGTCATGCCGGCGCGCACTCCCACAGCTCGCTAGCCACAAAAAGCCCGCGGGGGCGGCCCTTGGCCGTATTTTGGCTGATTTGGGACGGCTCCGTGGGCCACCTGGAGCGCCAGCGCCTCTAAATAGCGTCGCTTGGTGTGGCATCACCCAGTGAACTGCTAGGTCAAGCTGGACAGGCGCGGCAGAGAGACTAGAATATTCGCGCTCGATGCGAGCCGGTCTCCTCCGCCCACAGGGCGGGGCCGGCGCACCCAGGCCCTGGGGTCCCTGCCCTGGAGTGCGGGCAAGTCCGTCGAGGCGACTCCCTTTGGGGGGTCGTACCAGAAACGCCAGACACATTCAGCGGCCCTCCTTACAAGGAAGGCGACAGCTGACAGGGTAATCCATGGCCATCACAGCTGACCGTAAGACAGAAATCATCAAGGAATTCGGGGCCCGCGAGGGCGACACAGGATCACCCGAAGTCCAGATCGCCGTGCTCACCGAGCACATCACGAACCTGACCGAGCACCTCCGGTCCCACAAGAAGGACTTCGCCACCCGGCGAGGGCTGCTCACCATGGTCGGCCGCCGCAGCCGCCTCCTGCGCTACCTGCGCGGGAAGTCTACCGAGCGCTACAAGACGATCGTCTCCAAGCTCGGTCTGCGTCACTAGACCAACACACACTTTTGCGCTCGAGGGCGTGTGAACCGGATAAACAACTGGTTCGCCTGGGGCCCGAGGACAATCAGACCCCAATTCTCGAGTACCCCCGGTTTTTTTAGGAACCCACCGTCACCCAGAAGAGCTTGGACAAAAAGCTCAAACGCATAGATGAACAGGACATGGATCCTGAGCACGAGTGACGGCCGAAGATTTTTTTGCATGACGACTCATGCCAGGCGAAGGCCCTGCTACCGCAAGGCCAAGGCCCTGGCAGAGAAGTTCAGAGACAAGACAAACGACAAGAAAAGGAAACAAGAAACAGATGTTTGATACACACAAGCGCGTAGAAGCGACCATCGCCGGTCGCAAGATCGTTCTCGAAACGGGTCACATGGCTCGTCAGGCCCATGGCGCAGTGATCGCCTCGGTTGGAGACAGCCAGGTCTTCGCCGCCGCCAGTTGCGGCGGCGCCCGCCCGGAGATCGACTTCTTCCCCCTGGTGGTGGACTATCGCGAAAAAACCGAAGCAGCGGGCAAGATTCCCGGCGGCTTCTTCAAGCGCGAGGGTCGTCCGACCACCAAGGAAATCCTCACCATGCGCCTGACCGACCGTACCATCCGGCCGCTCTTCAGCGCTGGCTTCAAGCAAGAAGTCCAGGTGATGAGCTTCACCATGCAGTACGACGGTGAGAACAACACCGATGTGATCTCGATGATCGCCGCCTTCGCGGCCCTCTCCATCAGCGGAATGCCGTTCGAGGCCACCTTGGGTGCCGTGCGCATCGGCCAGATCGACGGCAAACTGGTTGCCTTCCCCAGTGACGACGACCTGCGCACCAGCTCCAAGTTGAACCTGATCGTGGCCGGCCACGAAGATGGTCTGGCCATGGTTGAGGCTTCTGCCAAGGAACTCACCGAAGCCGAGATGCTCGACGCCCTCGAGTTGGCCGAAGAGACGATCGGCGAGATCATCACGCTGGTCAAGGAATTCAAGGCCCTCGCCGGCAAGCCCACCATGGAGTGGAGCGTGCCCACCCTGGACACTGTCCTGAAGGACAAGGTCTTCGCCTACCACGACGCCGTCAAGGCGGTGATCTTCACCGAGGGCAAGCACGCCCGCGACGCCGCCGTTCGCGAGGTGCGCACACGCATGCTCGAAGAATTGACAGCTGGTGTTGCCGCCGACGATCTTGCCGCGACCACCAAGGCGCTCAAGGGCTTCTACCACGACCTCTCCGGTAGTGTGGAGCGCGAGTGCATCCTGGAAGGCAAGCGTACCGACGGTCGGAGTCACGATGAGATCCGCCAGATCACCATCGACCCGAACTTCGTGCCCCGCAACCACGGCTCGGTGCTATTCACCCGCGGTGAGACCCAGGCCCTGGTGAGCGCGACCCTCGGCACCCCCGACGACGAGCAGATCATCGACGGGATCGAGCGCGAGTACCGCAAGAACTTCTACCTGCACTACAACTTTCCGCCCTACAGCGTCGGCGAGACCCGCCGCATCATGGGCCCGGGCCGCCGCGAAATCGGCCACGGCATGTTGGCGGAGCGCGCCCTCGAGCCGGTCCTGCCGGCCAAGGATGCTTTCCCCTACACCATGCGGATCGTCTCCAACATCACCGAGTCGAATGGCTCGTCCTCGATGGCGAGCGTCTGCGGCGGCTGTCTGTCGCTGATGCTGGCAGGTGTCCCGATCTCCCAGCCAGTGGCGGGAATCGCCATGGGGCTTGTGCAGGAAGGCGACCAGACGGTCGTGCTCTCCGACATCCAGGGCTCCGAGGACCACAACGGTGACATGGACTTCAAGGTCGCGGGTTCGGGCATCGGCATCACCGCCTTGCAGATGGACATCAAGATCAAGAGCGTTAGCAGGGCCCTGCTCGAGCGCGCTCTGAAGCAGGCCTCCGAAGGCCGTCGCTACATCCTGCGCAAGATGCTCGAGGTCGTCTCCCAGCCCAGCGCAGACATCTCGGAGCACGCCCCGCGCTTCGAGGCCTTGAAGATCCCCGGCGAGAAGATCGGCTTCCTGATTGGCCCCGGCGGCAAGACCATCAAGGGCCTCCAGGAGCAGTATCAGGTGCGCATCTCGGTCCTCGACGACGACGGGCACATCCAGGTCTTCGGCCAGGACAACCCCAAGGTCAAGGCTTGCGCCGCGGCCATCAACGCCATGTGCGAGACACCCAAGATCGGCTCACGCTACACCGGCACCGTCAAGAGCATCCGCGACTTCGGCGCCTTCATCGAGATCCTGCCCGGAGTGGAGGGCCTCTGCCACATCTCCGAGTTGGCCGATGGCTTCGTCGATCAGGTCTCTGATGTGATCAACATGGGCGAGGAGATCGAGGTCATCATCATCAATGTTGACGACCGCGGTAAGGTCAAGCTCTCCGCCAAGCAAGCCAAGGAGACGGTCACCAGCTGACCCTCGTCCGAGACTGAAAACTGTTCTCACGCAGAAGAGTGCTTCACGCGGGCCGCGTTCTCTCCGGGGAACGCGGCCCGTTTTCGTCTCGCGCTTGGGAAAATTTGCGCCTGCTTGCGTCGAGGTTGTTCCGTGGCCGTCGGTCGAGCCAGCGCGGGGAGGAATCGGGTGGAGAAGCGTCCACCGACGCCCGATAAGATTACTGGCAGGAGACTGGTTTTCGCGGACCGCCGCGCCGGGAGGCAACTCTTGGTTGGCAGATGCGAGGCTGGCAGTGAACGCCCGTGACAGGAATCACGAGCCGTACGCCCCCCCCGGGGTGTATCGGTTGGGTATTTCTGCCCGTAGGGGCGGCTTTTTTCGGCGATCGCGGGTATTGTGGAGCCATGGCAGGTTCCACGGACCGGCCTGGAGCGGGATGAGTTCGGATGGTGGCAGGAGATAAACGGCACGGGCGCGAGTGGGTCCGTCTATCGAATGGGTGCGCAAGCAGCCACGGCACAAACTGAGTGGGGTCCCGAGCAGGCTCCGAAGAGAGGCGAGCGATGAAGAGCATTTTGACGATGGTGGCCCTGCTGGCGGCCACCATGGCGCCCGACGCCACTGCATTGACCCGGACAGCGGGAGCCGCATCAGAAGCTCTCGCTGAGGCTAACTACAGCATCGGCAATATCGCGGATTGGCAGGTCAAGCAGGCCGACCATGTCAGCGGTGTCTCCAGCGCCCAGCAGATCACCAATCCGGCCAAGGTCTCCTACGCATCCCTGATGGATGACACCAAGGAGATGAAGGAGCTCAAGCGCAAGGGCATCAAGAAGAACAGCGCCCAGGGCCAGGTCCTGGTCTCGGCTGCCAAGGACCGCGTGCGCCGCGCCGCCCAGGCCGTCATGAACGATAAGGGCCACTGCAGCGTCTGGAAGGCGATTCGCAGCAAAACCGGCGTCAAGGTGACCGATATCACCGCCGCTGTGCGCCTTAAGCTCAATCCCTGAGTCTGGCCCTCGCGCCCCGGCTCGAGGGGCCGCAAGCCCAGGAGCGCAGGCTACCCTCGTCTTGCGGCGGGGCGGAGAATAGTGTTCAACCTGCCCATGAAGGCCACCACGAAGGACCCAGTGCCTCTGCCCTGGCGGGGCCGTGGCATGTTGCTCCTCCTCGCTGCTCTGCTGGTTCTCGCCGTGAGTTGCCGCTCCGACGAGTCCAAGCGTCGCCGTGACAATCGCGATGCCCTGACCATCCAGATGTTTCAGGAGCTCCTGCGCGAGGGCACCCTGCGACCGGTGGATTCCATGGAGGATGCGTTCGGTGGGTTCGCCCCCGACATGGGCGATACCCCGGAGGAGTACGAAGAGGCTGCCGCTGCCGCGCGCCTCGAGAGCACTCAGCCGCCCAAAGCTATCGCCGCCGAGGCCGATCATCCCGAGGCCGATCATCCCGAGGCGGCTCCCGCAGCACCACCCGCACAGCCGCCCAATCCCTACGCCACCTTTGGCAAGCGCATTCGCGTCCACAAGGATACCGGGCTGATTACCAAGCCCTATCCCATGCGCAGCAACATGTCGCGCAAGGTGCTCAACTTCATGCTCAAGTACGGCGACTTCCCCGTCTGGGATGAGCAGGGGGCACAGCCCTTCGACCGCGTGCGTTTCGAAATCGAGGAAGGCTTCGATGTCGAGTTCCTATCCGCCAACATGCGCAATCCCGGTCCGGCTCCCGGCACCGACATCCCCGCCGGCGACTGGCTCGTCGTGACTGCCAGTCCCGAGCTGCTCGAAGAGGTCGAGTTCTTCATCGACACCTTCGCTGCCGGACCGCCGCAGATCGAAATCGAAGCCAAGATCGTCGAGTGGGTCACCCGCGAGTCCCTCGACATTGGTGTGTCAGGTATCGGTGTGGATTTTCCCCAGAACACCCTGGTCAACACCCTGGATTGGAGCTTCCCGAACAACGCCGGCAACCTGTTGGGCGGAGAGTTCCTGGCGGGCCTGGGCACGATCCACGACGGCGTGACCTACTCGGCCATGCTCGAGGCGCTCTCGTCCTTCGAGAATGTCTCCATCATCTCGCGCCCCAAGGTGGCCGTACGCGATGGCGTCAAGGCCAAGATCGAGGCCATCACCAAGCTGCCCTACCTGCGCATCAACGCGATCAACACCACTGGAAACATCACCACGGCCATCGACTACCAGGATGTGGGTGTGCGTATGTATGTCACTCCGCGGTTGGTGGGCACTGGGACCATCGCCTTGCAGATCGACATCGAGGCCTCGCAGCAGACCGGCAACGCGATCACCTTTCAGAGCGGAGGCTCGGCGGGGGCAGGCTTTGTCGACACGCCCATCCTCGCCACCCGCAACGCCGAAACCCTGGTCTATCTCAAGCCCGGCCAGGCCGTGATCTTGGGCGGCTTGATCACCGAACGCTCGGTGGAGGACGAGCGCGGTATTCCGCTCTTGATGGATCTCCCGCTCCTCGGGCACCTGTTTAAGGCGACTTTCGAATCCACCGAGATGGCGACCCTGCTGTTCTTCATCCGTCCGCGGGTGCTCGAGGGCACGGACCTGCTCCAGGATTTCTGACCCCTTCCGAGGGCTATCCCCGCACCTTCGCGGCCAGACGACCCAGAATCCAGGGCAGGCGGGAGGAAATGGCGCCTAGAATCGTCCTACTGCGGACTCGTCCGCCTCTCGAAAGAATCCCTGATGCCCTGAAGCCTGATGCCCTGAAGCCATGAAGCTCCTCCGTCCCCGCGCGGCTGCACCCAAGCGCCGCGGCGCAGCGCTGCTGCTCTCGATCCTGGTGCTCTTCGTGCTGATCGCCATTGTGATGCAGATCAGCATCGGCACCATGACCGATGCCCGCGTAGGTCGCAACGATGTGGGCCAGACGCTGATCAATCGCGCCATCAGCTCGGCCCAGTACGACATCTTCGAACTGCTCAAGAACGATGCCGAGAGCAGTCAGGAGGAGGGCGGTGAGGATCCCGCCGCCGGTGCTATGGCGGACGCCACCGCTGGCGCCATGGGAGCAGAAGGGGGCGCCGAAGAGGCCGCGGCCGTGGACTCGCGCCGGGACGAGTGGGCTGTGCGCCAGCGCACCGAGATCAACGGCATCGAGGTGCTGATCCAGATCGAGGCCGAGAACTCCAAGTACAACATCCTCAACATGCTGAACGAGGATGAGGAAGAAGCCGAGGATGCGCTCCAGCGCGTGGCGCGCATCATCGACCTCTACCGCGAAGGCACCGAGGATGACATCTCACAGCGCGAGGCCCAGGAGATGGCCGAAGCGATGAAGAGTCACATGACCGAGCGCCACGGATCGGGTTACGCCGAGCCCGCGCTGCTGACTTTCAACGAGGATCGGGACAAGCTCTTCATGCCCCTCTCCCTGCGCGACTTTCTCGTGCTCGAGGCCTTCGCGGAGCACGACTTCAGGTCCTATCGCGATGTCAACGACGCCCGTGTGCACTCCCTCGACCAGTTCCTGACGGTCTGGTCCTCACCGTCCCTGTTTGGTGATTCTGGGGCATCGAGCGAGAATGGCAGCGGCCAAAGCGGCGCTGGCGGTGGTGGAGGCTCCGCGCCCAGCGGCGGTTCGAGCTCGGGGGCGAGTTCCACCACAAAGAGCGCGAGCGGCGCTGGGGGCACCGAAGACTTCTTCAACCAGGCCCTGGCGGACTCCGAATCCGGCGGGAACTCTGGCCTGGGCGAGGGCTCAAGTGGAGATTCAGGGGCAGCTTCCGGCACTGGAAGTTCCGGTCTGCCCGGGAGCGGCGAAGAAAGCTCGAGCAGCGGCCCGGCCCTGGGCTACGGCGTGAATGTGAATCTCGCGCCGCCGGCGGTCTTGAAGGGGCTCTTTGACGTCCGCGATGTGCGCCCGCGCTTTTGGGACGATGTGATTGAGTACCGCAACCTCGAAGAGGAACAGGACTTCAGCGAGAAACAGCCCGAGCCTACCTTCGACGAGTTCGGTGACGAACTCATTGAGCGCCAGATATTCGACTCGGCCACCGAGTTGAGCGATGTGCGCTCCTGGGAGGACCTCGATCCCCTCATGCAGAGCGCCGTCATGAGCTTGGTCGAGGTCGAGAGCGAGGTCTTCACGATCTACATCACCGGCCGGCGCAATACTTCGGTCGATGACGGCGCCGATTCGGCCATGACCGCCGAGGAGCGCGCGCGCGCTGAAGAAGAGCCCGGTGGAGCCCTGGTGCGCTGCGTGCGCGTGGTGGTTTGGCGGCGCTCTACCGACGACGGTGTCGAGGTGCTCTTCATCGTGCCCTGGGAAGAACTCGACTTCACGCCCTTCGAGGTCGAGGACTATCCCGACGAGTACTGATGGCGCGTTCTGACTCCGGTGCCCCTGACCGCTCTCGCCTGGAGGTCTTTCAGCACCTCTTCGCCGCAGTGGCCGAGGAGATGGGCGAAAGGCTCAAGCGCTCGGCCTTCTCGGTCAACATCAAGGAGCGCCAGGATTACTCCTGCGCGCTCTTCGACGACGATGGCCAGATGATCGGCCAGGCCGCGCACCTGCCCGTGCACCTTGGCGCGGCGCCCATGTCGGTGGCTGCTGCCCGGGCGCGGGTGGACATGGGCCCCGGCGACGCCGTGTTGCTCAACGATCCCTTCGAAGGCGGCACCCATCTGCCCGACTTGACCCTGGTGGCGCCGGTCTTTCTCAAGGACGAGGGGACCGGAGCGCCACAGGCCGCGGCGAGCTTTTTTGTGGCCAACCGAGCCCACCACGCCGATGTGGGTGGCGCCCATCCCGGCTCCATGGCCCCTGCTCGCGATGTCCACGGTGAGGGCCTGCGCATTCCGCCCCTGTTGCTCATCAAGAACGGTGAACTCGACCGCGATGTGCTGCGACTCCTGCTCGCCAACATGCGCGTACCCCGGGAACGGGAGGGCGACCTTCTGGCTCAGTGGGCGGCGGTGCGCGTGGGCGTCCTGCGCTTGACGGCCATGGCCGGCGAGTATGGCCAAAGCGAATTGCGTGCCCGAGGCGCGCAACTCATGGACTGGACCTGCAATCTCACCCGCGAACTCACAGATTCGATGCCCGCCGGGAGTTGGACCTTCGAGGACAGTCTCGAGCCCCACGGCAAGCAACGCAGCGCAGTGATCCGGCTGACCCTCACGAAGAGCGGCGGGCGACTCTGTTTCGACTTTCGCGCCAGCTCTGACCAGCAGCCCGGTTCGATCAACGCACCTCGAGCTGTTGCTATCGCGGCAGTGGTCTATTCCCTGCGCCAACTCCTGCCCGCGGGCACGCCCACCAATGCCGGGCTCTCCCGCGAGGTGGAGATCCTGACCCGGCCAGGAAGCTTGGTGGACGCCAGCTACCCCGCGCCAGTGGCCGCCGGAAATGTCGAGACCAGCCAACGCATCGTCGATGTTGTGGCCGGCGCTCTGGCCCAGGTCTTTCCAAAGCGCATTCCCGCCGCGAGCGCCGGGACCATGAGCAACCTGTCCTTCGGCGGGGGCGATGGCCCGGGCGACGAGGCCTTCGCCTATTACGAGACCTTGCCCGGCGGCGCCGGCGGCGGACCGGCAGGAGCCGGGGCTCACGCGCTTCAAACCCACATGACCAACACGCGCAACACACCCATCGAGGCCCTTGAGCGCGAACTTCCCGTGCGCGTCCTGCGCTTCACGGTGCGCCGCGGATCCGGCGGGCGGGGCCGGGCCCGGGGCGGCGATGGCATCGTGCGGCGGCTGCGTTTCTTGGTGCCCGTGCGCGTGGGCTTCGTGGCCGAGCGCACGCGACTGGGTCCCTGGGGACTGGCGGGCGGTGGCCGAGGCCGGGCGGGTGGCCTGCGCGTGCGGCTGCCTGGCAAGACCCGCGACAGCCGGGCTCCGGGCAAGTGCACCCTGGATCTGCCCGCCGGCGCCGAAGTCGAGGTCGGGACCCCCGGTGGCGGGGCCTTTGGCCGCTGAGGGAACGATCTTCCCCTTGAACGGGGGCTGGGGCTTGCCCCGCCCGCTATGAGGCGCGAGAATCATCCCTCACCCCTCCAGCGTCCACGCACAGAGCCCTCGAATCATGCCTTCTATAAGCGTCTTCGGTGCCCAATGGGGCGATGAAGGCAAGGGAAAGATTATCGACCTGTTGTCCCGGGATGTGGACTTCGTCGTGCGTTACCAGGGTGGCGCCAATGCTGGCCACACGGTCATCGTCGGCGGCGAGAAGTATGTGCTGCACCTGATCCCCTCGGGGATACTGCACAAGGGTCGCGTGAATGTGATCGGCAATGGTTTGGCGGTCGATCCCCTGGCCTTGATGGAGGAAATCCAGGGTCTTTGCGAGCGCGGCGTACAAGTCACCGGCGAGAACCTGCGCCTGTCGAGGGGCGCCCATGTCATCTTCCAGCACCACCGCCGCGCTGATCAGCTCGCCGAGCGTTGGCTCGGCGAGGGGCGCATCGGCACAACCGGCCGGGGCATGGGGCCGTGCTACGCGGATAAGGCGGCTCGCACGGGTCTGCGCATCGGCGACCTGCTCGAAGCCGATCGATGCCGCACTCGCTTGCAAGCGGCCCTGGCCGAGAAAAACGCGCTCTTCGAAAAAGTCCACGGCGAAGAAGCCCTCGATCTCGACACGCAGCTCGACATCTATATGGGCCTCGGCGACCAATTGCGGCCCTTCGTGGGGGACACCGGCGCCGAGGTGCGGCGGGCCTACGACGAGGGCAAGAGCGTGCTCTTCGAGGGAGCCCAGGGCGTGATGCTCGACATCGATCACGGCACCTATCCGTTCGTGACTTCGTCGAACACCGGCACCGGCGGCGTGCCCGCGGGTGCGGCCTTTCCAGCCCAGAACATCGACCGCGCCATCGGCATTGCCAAGGCCTACTGCACTCGCGTGGGCGAGGGGCCCTTTCCCAGCGAGGATCATGGTGCCGAGGGCCAGGCCATCCGCGAAGCGGGTTGCGAGTACGGCGCCACCACCGGGCGGCCCCGGCGTTGCGGCTGGTTCGATGCCGTGGCCGTGCGCTATGCCCTGGAGCTAAACGGCGCCGAGAGCCTGGTCATGACCAATCTGGATGTCTTGTCCGGTTTTCCCGAACTGCGTGCCGCCGTGGCCTACGACTGCGACGGCGAACGCCTCGAGGACTTCCCGGCGTTCACTCCCCTGGAGAGATTCAGCCCCATCTTCGAGTCGCACCCCGGCTGGACCGAGGACATAACGGGCGTGCGGGAGTTCGCCGACCTGCCGCCCGCAGCTCAGAGCTATGTGACCTGGATCGAGGAGATCGTGGGACGGCCCATCTCGATGCTTTCGGTGGGTCCCAGCCGCGAACAAATCATACCCCGCGGCCTGTAGGCAAAGAGATACACCAGACTCCATGGCCGAGCCCATCCAACGCCCCGACCTCCAGGGTCCTTTCCCCGAGCACATCGCTGTCATCATGGATGGCAATGGGCGTTGGGCCGAGGGTCACGGGATGCGGCGCGTGTTCGGCCACCGCGAGGGTGTCAACTCCGTGCGCGAGACCGTGACCGAGTGTGCACGCATGGGAGTCAAGAGCCTGACCCTGTACGCCTTTTCCGTGGAGAACTGGCAGCGGCCGCGGGTCGAGGTGCGTTACCTCATGCGGCTCCTGCGGAGTTTCTTGATCGCCGAGCGCGGCATCCTGATGGAGAACGGCGTGCGCCTGATCGGCATCGGCCGAATCGACGACCTGCCCGACGGTGCGCGGCGCACCTTGCGAGAGACCGAGGAGCTCACCTTGAACAACAAGGGCATGCTCCTGCGCCTGGCCCTTTCCTATGGCGGGCGCACCGAACTTGCCGACGCGACCCGGGCCCTGGCGTGCGATGTCCAGGTGGGCAAACTCGACCCCAAAGATATTTGCGAGGAGAGCCTGCGCGCCTATCTCTACGACCCCGAAACCCCCGACCCCGACCTGTTGATCCGCACCGCAGGCGAGATGCGGCTCTCCAACTTTCTCTTGTGGCAGATCTCCTATTCCGAGCTGTATGTCACCGATGTGTGTTGGCCGGAGTTCCGCAAGCAGCACCTGCTCGAAGCCATGCGTTCCTTCGCCACTCGCGAACGGCGCTACGGCGGTCTCTTGGCCGAAGCTTCGCCTGCGACAATGGGAGTCACCAAAGCCGGCAAGGATCGCTCGGCTTGATACACGCAGCGATCTGAACCAATGGGTTTCAAGGCGGCCAAGATCTGGAAGCGAACCTGGGTGGGGAGCTGTCTCATGGCCTTGATGGTGGGGTTCCTGTCCCTGGCCTTTGATAGCGAGCGGGGACTCGTGGTGTGGGTTGTCAGCCTGCTCTTCGCCGGCGCTTGCGTCTTTGAGTGGAGCCGCATGCAAGAGCTCGCGGCGCCCGGCCACGGAGTGATCCTGGCCCTCGCCTTGGTTGCAGCTAGCGCACCCGCCGCGGCCTATTTCGGGGGCTATGAGTTGCCTGGCTGCTGGGCCTTTGACGCCGACTGGGCACCCCTCTTGAGTCTGTTCCTGGCCTTGGCGGTGACCCTCGTGCTGGGCCTTGCTTCAAGGCGGGCGAGGCTCTCGCTGCTCGTCTTTGCCGCCCTCTGGATCTGTGTTCCCCTGCCGGCTGTCTGGAGCATCTGGGATGGCTTCGGCCCCAAAGGGCTCAGCGCCCTGCTGATCCTCTCGAAGATCGGCGACATTCTGGGCTATTACTTTGGCAGTGCCATGGGCAAGAGTCATCCCTTCCCCAACATCAGTCCCAACAAGACGACGGCAGGTTGCGTGGCTTCCCTCGTGGGCGGCACCCTCGCCGGCGGTGCCTGCGTGGCTGGCGGTCTCTTGCCCGGAGGTACCTCGGTCCTGGGAATTTTGCTGGGCTTCTTGGCGGGAGCCCTGGTCAACATCGCGGCCCAGGCTGGCGACTTGCTCGAGAGCCGCGTCAAGCGTGCCGCAAAGATCAAGGACTCGGGCTCCTGGTTCGGCCCCTCGGGGGGCGCCCTGGATCTCGTGGACAGTCTGCTCTTCTCGGTGCCCGCTGCCCTGTGCACCTGGCCCTGGATCTTCGCCTGAGACTTGGTGCCGGACCCGGCAGATTCCCGCGGGAGAGGTTCAGGCAGGAAAGAGGCCCGCTGGGGCCCCTCGGGGGCCTCGCGAGCAGCAAGATGGCCCTCCGCGTTGACAGGGACCGCCAACCTTGGCGATGCTCTAGAGGTCTGCCTCACAAACCGCTCGTCTTCGGCCAGACCAATCAGTCATGGAAGTACAAACCTTGCACCTATGCGGACCTACATAGTTTGATCGAAATCACTATTCCCTTGCAGTCTCGGGACGAAGCCGTCCTGGTCCTCGGTCCCTACGATCGCTTCGCCAAGCTGATCCGCCAGGCCCTCAACATCGAGCTCTTCACTCGCAATGGCAACTTGCGCATCAAGGGTGAAGAAGCAGATGTGGAGGAGTCCAAGCGGCGCGTGGACCATCTGCTGGGCAAAATTCGCAAGGGCCGCGAACTCAATTTAAAGGCCATCGAGGAAATTCTTCTCGGTCCCCCTTCCGATCCTCTGCGACCTACTGAGGAACGCCGGATTAGCGGCCGTTCCCAGGGTCACAGCGCTTCACCCGTGCGAACCCACAGCTCCAAGGCCAGCCGCGGCTTGCGCCTGCGCCCGGTCGAACCGCGCAGCGAGTCGCAACGGCGTTACCTCGAGCTAATCGAGAAGTGCGATCTCTGTTTCGGTTGCGGCGTAGCCGGCACGGGCAAGACCTTCCTGGCCGTGGCTGCCGCGTTGGAGGCTCTGCGACGCGGGGAAGTGCGGCGCCTCGTCATCACGCGGCCGGTGGTGGAGGCTGGCGAGAACCTGGGCTTCCTGCCCGGCGATTTGCAGCAGAAGCTCAACCCCTATGTGCGGCCGATCTACGATGCGCTCTCCACGCTACTCGAGTTCGAGGATGTCACGCGCCTTGAGGATGCCGGCGTGATCGAGATGGCGCCCCTGGCGTACATGCGCGGTCGCACCCTGTCGGAGAGTTTTGTGATCCTCGACGAGGCCCAGAACACCAGCGTCGGACAGATGAAGATGTTTCTGACGCGGCTGGGAGAGGGTTCGCGCATGGTGGTCACCGGCGACCCCACACAGAACGACCTCGCCCCACGAGTCAAGAGCGGCTTGAACGACGCCGTCGCGCGCCTGCGCAGCTACGAGGAGGTTGGTATCGTGGAATTCGGCGTCAAGGATGTGGTGCGCCACGATCTCGTGGCCAAGGTCATTCGCGCCTACGAAACGACTCCGCCCAATGCGCCCCGGGAGGACCAGGGCTAGTGACCTTCTGGAAGCGTCTCTTGCGCGTTGGAGGACGCGCGCCACTCAAGCGCGTTTCGATCGCCAAGGCGCGAGCGATCTCGTCCCGGCCGCGCAGCGCGCCCCTGCCTCAAGCCGCGGAGAAGGTCACCCTGGCCGTGGTCACCGTGTGCCTCTCGGCCATTCTGATCGGCAGCGGCGCGGGACTTGCGTTGCGCGGCTGGTTGGGCCTCGTGATGCTGATCTCGGTGGGCCTGATCCTGTTCCTGCGCTACCTCTACGACTTTCGCCGCGAGGTTCTGTTTTCCCTGGCGCGCGTGGCGACCCTGGCCGTGTGCGTCCTGCTCAGCCTGGCTGCCCTGCGCGCCTTCGATGCTTTTGTGGGGCTCGAGCACGCCGCCTTCCTGCCGCTTTCCTTCGTGAGTTTGGTGATGGTCCTGGTTTGGAGCCGTTCGGTGGCCATCGAGGGCACGATCTTCGCCTCGGGGCTGCTGGCCCTCTACACATTCCTGCACGGCACCGGGAGTGTTGCCGCCGTGGAGGGGCTCGCTGTTTCCGTCCTGGGGGCTCTCGTGGCTGCCTTGACGGCATCTCATGTGCGCCGGCGCTCGACCTTGGTACGCGTGGGGCTTGTGACCGGGCTTTCCCAGGCCATCGCTGCCGGGACCTTCCTGCTCCTGCGCGAGGGCTCTGCTGGGGGCACGACCGAACTCTGGACCCTGCTCCTCTTGGGTTTGCAGGGGCTCACCGTGGGGCTGCTCGTGACCGGGCTGCTGCCCACCATCGAGAGCGTCTTCTCGGTCACCACCGACATCAGCTTGCTCGAGTTGGGCAACACCCATGAGCAACCTCTGTTGCGCAAGCTCTTGCTTGAAGCACCGGGCACCTTCCACCACTCCTACATCGTCGGCCTCTTGTCCGAGGCCGCCGCCGAAGCGGTCGGGGGCAACGCGCTCCTCGCTCGTGTGGGGGCGCTGTACCACGACATCGGCAAACTGAACAAGCCCGGCTACTTCGCCGAAAACGAACCCGACGCCCGCGAACGGCACAAAACGCTGACGCCTGAGATGAGCATGTTGATCATCTCCGCTCACCCGCGCGACGGGGTGGAGCTCGGGCGCTATTACAAGTTGCCCCAGGCCATTCTCAATTTCATGCCCGAGCACCACGGCACGGCGTTGATCGAGTACTTCTATCGCTCGGCGCAGAAAATGCGCGGGCAGGAGAATGTGCGCGAGGAGAGTTTCCGCTACGGCGGCCCCCGGCCGCGGCGCATCGAGACAGCCATCGTCATGATCGCCGACGCAGCCGAGGCCATCAGTCGCCAGATGCCCGAACCGAATCAAGCGCGCTTGCGCGAGATGGTGCACGAGGTCGCGCACCAACGCTTGCTGGATCGCCAGTTCGACGAGTGCCCGATCACCCTGGCGGATCTGGCTTTGATTGAAGAAGCCTTCCTGCGGGTGCTGCAAGCGATCTATCACCAGCGGCCGACCTATCCCAAGGGCAAGCCCAATCCCCTGGACTTGTCCCAGCCCAGCGAGGAGCGCAGAGCGGTGCAGGCCGAAGAGGAGAGCCGGGCCGCCGACGGGCGCCGCGAGGCGCTCGGAGGGCGCCGATGAGAATCGAGGTGAGTTTCGATGTCCCTGCGGACCTCAACGCAGAAGAGGCCAGGCGGGCCGCGGAAGCCGCCTTGGCCCACGGTGGCCGCTCCGACGGCCAGCTCGCCATCATCTTCGTCTCCGACGAGACCCTGGCCGGTCTGCACGGACGCTTCCTGGGCGACCCGTCGCGGACCGATGTCATGGCCTTCGACCTCTCCGACGAGGAAGGGGCTGAGTTTGAGGTCTACATCAGCGTGGACCGAGCCCGCGAGGTGTCCGCCAGCCGCTCTGTCAGCTTGCAGCGCGAGTTGGCCCTGTATCTGGTCCATGGCACCCTGCATTTGTGCGGTCACGATGACCACGACGAGGATGCCCGCGCCTCCATGCGTCGCGCGGAAACGACCATAATGGACTCTCTCGGCTACCCCCGGGACGACGCGCCCCACGAGTACGCCAGCGAGTGAGGCGCTGTATTTCGGTGTGCGCAGGGACGCGAGACCGTTTTCTGTCATACAAACAGGAAAAAACTTTGACCCTTTCCTCTTGGTGCGACGGCAAACACGCGAGGGAAATAACACCACGCAACGCGAGGCATCCGCCGAATACCCCGCACTGCGTGATGTTGGCCACGCCGCAGTCGGCAGGAGTTTTTTTCGCCCGAGATGGCGCGTGCTTGATTGGTTGCCCCGTTTTCGTATCCACGACACTCACGACGAAGCAAAAAGAGCTGTGCATGCCGGCAGTTGCAGCGGTTTCGACGTCGATCAAAGTGAAGTCCAGCGAAACGCAGTCCACCAGGACCAATCCAAAGGCCAGCAAGCCAAAAGGCGCCGACAAGCGCCAGGCTTCTGCCGCGAAGGCCCCGCCTTCCGCTGCCCTGAAAGAACGCCAGGCTCTCCTGGATGTCCTTTGGGCTGCCTATCGCGCCGAGCGCTGCGATGAGACACGCAACGGCCTGGTGGAAGCCTACCAGGGCCTGGTGAATGACGTGGCGCGGCGTTTCGGTGTGCGTCTGCCGCGCAGTGTCGACCGCGGAGACCTGATCACGGCGGCCAACTTCGGCTTGATGTCCGCCATCAGCGGCTTTGACCTGGATCGCGGTGTGCGTTTCGAGACCTACTGCGAGTTGCGCATGCGCGGCGCATTGCTGGACGAGCTGCGCACCCAGGATTACCTACCGCGGCCCTGGCGGCACCGTATCGAGCGCCAGAAACGCACCCTCGAGCGCCTGCGAGGAGAGTTGGGTGGAGAGCCCAACGACCAGGAAATGGCTGAGGCCATGGGCATGACCCTCGACGAGTACAGCAAGTTTTTCGGCATTGGCCTGCCCGGCGTACCCACCGGTTCGATGCCCGTGGACGACGACGATGGCCCGCCGATTCTAGAGGTCGTACCCGACAAGTCTTGCGAGGCCATCGGCGACAATCTGACCAGGCAGGAACTCATGACCTTGGTCACCCAGAAGCACACCGAGCAGGAGATTCGCATTCTCTACCTGCGCTACTGGGAAGCCTTACCCATGCGCGAGATCGGACAGCTGACCGGGCTCTCGGAATCCCGCGTGTGCAAAATTCACGCACACCTGATCGAGCGCATGCAGGAACGCCTTGGCGTGCACCTCGCCGACGACTGAACTCTTGTTCCCTCGCGAGGGGTCACAACCAGACTCTCGGCATAAAAACAGGTGAGGGCACGGGACGCGGTCCCATGCCCTCACCATCTCGGTGCTGCTCGGCCTTGGAACCGAGTGGCGCGCAGTTCCCACTCCGGCTGTCAGGTGACAACCATCCGCGCGACGGCGAGGCCCAAAAGGGCTCGGCCACCAAGAGGCGTTTCTGAAGGATCTGTCCCCACGGATCCATCCGATACGCAACTCCTCCACTCACCGTCTGGGTTCGTCCCCACAACCCCAGTCGAGTGATTCATGGCTCCTATCTCTCTCTCTGCGTTCTTGAGCAGAGGTCCTAGGAGTCCCCGGCAATCCCTTGCCGAGTTCCCTTTGAGGATCGAGTTCACCAAGCCGGCGATCTCCTTGGCATCCTCGCAGTGATTGGGGCGAACACCACCCGCCCAGTTCAGCGGCTGCACCAAACGGACGCGGACCAAATTGGCGCGCGGCGTCCTGTCGAGTACGAGCATGTCTGTTCTTCGTTGCATTTGTCGTTTGTGGCGTTCGCTGGAAAGCCCGCCCCTTGCCGGTTCCCTAGGACAGCGCCTGCCGCCGGGGTCCAAAGACCGCGGCGGGCGCGCTTGAGGGAGCGGGGAAGGGGTCTTCCGGGCTCCAAGCAACCTAGAACCATCGTGGGAGGGTTCTCCGATAGGTGCCCCTCGGATGACATCCGTTTCTGGATTCGACAACTTTCGGTAGCTCGGCTGCCCAAGGGGCCCGTGGCTTTGCGTCCCGGCCAAAACGCCGGTTTGCCCTTGTCGTGTCATCGAGTAGGCGAGGGAGAATACTTCGAAATTGCAAAGAAGCAAATGGGGGCCGCCCTCTTTGGGGTGGAATCGTTTTCCGGGCGCCGCAAGGCCTTGAAAAGCAACACCTTACGGAGGCTAGTCGAGCCCAGGGCGGCCCCGGATTCGCGGTTTTTTTTGGATCGCCGAGCAGTAGCAAGCTGCTTTTTGGACGGGAGCGGGCCTGTGCCCCCGCCCAGGAGGAGCCCCGGGTCAGGCCCGCGAGCCCGCCACAGCGGCGCGTACGGCCAGGAGCTCGTCGAGGAGCTCCCCCAGGGAGTCGAGGTGCAGGATGTTGGGCGCATCCGATGGCGAGCTGTCGGGATCGGGGTGGACTTCGAAGAAGAGGCCGTCCACCGCTCCGGTGGCCACGGCGGCCCGGGCCAGGGGGGGTACGCTCCTGCGGTCGCCGCCGGTGGTCTTGCCCAGGGCCCCGGGCTGCTGCACCGCGTGGGTGGCGTCGAAGACCACGGGCGTGGAGTGCCGCGCCATTTCGGCGAAGCCCGTCATGTCCACCACCAGGCGTCCATAGCCAAAGGAACTACCTCGCTCGGTGACGAGCACATTGGGATTGCCGCTCTCGATGCACTTCGCCACGGCGTTCTGCATGTCCCAGGGGGCCAGAAACTGCCCTTTCTTGATGTTGACCGCCTTGCCACAGCGGGCGGCGGCCACCAACAGGTCCGTCTGGCGCGAGAGGAAGGCCGGGATTTGCAACACATCCACCACCTCGGCCACCGCCACGCACTGCTCGGGCAGGTGCACGTCGGTGAGCAGGGGTAGCTCCAATTCCTCGCCCACCCGGGCCAACCAGGTCAAGCCGGTTTGCATCCCTGGCCCGCGACCGGAATCGAGACTACTGCGATTGGCCTTGTCGAAACTGGCCTTGAAGATAAGCGGGATGTCACGCGCCGCACAAATATCGCGCAGGCTGCCAGCGATTTCCAGGGTCAGATCCTCGCGTTCCAGGACGCAGGGGCCAGCGATCAGGAACATCTTGTCGGAGCCGAACTGGCGGTTGCCAATGGTGATGGAGCGCGCAGTGGGGATGGGCATGGTGCTGATTAGTTCGGAGTGGGAACGAGCATGCGGTAGCGGACGCCGGTGATCTGGATTTCCACCGGCGTTTCGCCCATGGGATCTCCATCCACATGATAGAGGACGGGCTCCTTGGCGCTGATTTTGATTTTGCGGGCTCGACGCATTTTGATCGAACCACCGGGGACCAACTCGAAGACCAGGCGCAGTATGTAGAGCAAGAGGCTCAGACGGTCGCCGCGGCGGAAGAGGAAGACCTCGAACAGGCCATCGTCGAGCTTGCGTTGAGGCGCTAGCTTGATCACACCCCCGTAATGGATGAGGTTGCTACACATTATCTGGCTGTAGGTGCCCTCTAGTTGTTCTCCATCGAGTTCCACCGAGAGCGGTTGCGCGCGGTAGCGGAAGAAGGTGTGCACGGCGGCTGGCAGGTAGCTCCACTTGGAGAGCAGCCCGTTGATGCGGTGCTCGTCCACATATTTGACTGCCTCGGCGTCGGGGCCCACGCCGATGACCAGGAACGAGAGCTGTCCATTGACATCGGCCACATCCATCTCGACGGCGTTGCCGGCCAGCATGCTGTCGAGGGCCGGCTCGACTTCGCTCGACAGCTTTAAGTCGATACCGAGGACATTGCCCGTGCCCATGGGCAAGACGCCGATGCTAACGCCCGCGCCCGCTGTGGGTCGCCGGCCCAAGCCGGTCAGGACTTCCCGCAGGGTGCCATCACCGCCCACGGAGATGACGAGATCCGTATCTGCCGGTAAATTCTGGGCCGCCTCACTTGCAGCGCCCCGGCCGGTGGTCAGGAAGAGCTCGCAGGTCACGCCGCGCCTGGCCAGTCCATCGGCCAGTTCGCGGCCCTTGGCGGCGCCCTGACCCTGCCCGGAGATCGGGTTGGCGATGATGAGGGCGCGGGCGAAGGAGGCTTGCTGGTCCATGGCGGGCCCCGGATTGTAGCCCATGCTGCTGGCGCCTCCAGTTCCTGGGGCTTGACCCCTGGTTCCCGAGGGGCTTTCCTCGGGACATGGCCACAGGTGAGCTCATGGTGCTTGGCGGATCAGGTTTCCTGGGGGCCCAGGTGCTTTGCGCCGCTAGTCAGCGCGTCCCAGCAGTTTGCGCCTCGCGCAAGAGGCCTCCCGCGGGCGCGGCTCACTGCGAACGCTTGGCCTGGTCGGCCAGCCAGACCCGAGGGCTCGAAGAGTTCCTCGAGCGTCCCGGTTTGCAGGCTGTGATCTTGTGTGCCGGCCTGACCCGGGGAGCGGATTGCGAGGCGCGCCCCGCAGAGGCGCGGGCCCTCAACCAGGACCTGCCGGAGCGCGTGGCGGCCGGCTGCGCGCGCCGGGGCCTACGCTTCGTGCACATCTCCAGCGACCTCGTCTTCGGCAACGCCGTCGCTCCGCCAGGCGGCTTTCGCCCGCAGGATCCGCCCCAACCACGCGGGGTCTACGGCGAGACCAAGCGCGCCGGCGAGCTGGCTGTGCTTGGTGCTCATCCGAGAGCCGTGGTGGCGCGCCTGCCATTGCTCTTCGGCGATTCTCTGGGCCGGGGCTTGGGCGCTTCCGATTCCCTGCTGGCGAGCCTCGAGCGCGGGGAGTCCCCGGGGCTCTTTCAGGACGAGTTCCGCACGCCCCTCGATGTGGTCGAGGCCGCTGCGGCCCTGGTGGAACTGGCTCTGGGAGAAGCCCGGGGTTTGTGGCACATCGCGGGACCGGTGCGCCTGTCGCGCTTTGCCCTGGGCGAATTGGCGCTGGAGGCGGCGGGTTGGGATCCCGCTTCGGGTTGGCCGAAGTCCACGAGCAGAGCGCAGCACGCATCGTCATCCCCGCGGCCCGCCGATGCCTGCCTGGATGCCAGCCGGGCGCGAGCAGAGCTTGTGAGCCCGCTATCCTCACCCCGCCAAGCGCTCCGCGCGCGACCTCCAGGCACAGCGAAGCCGCCCCGCGCTTGACGCGCAGCGGAGCGACCTGTGAAGTACGGTGCGCCCAGGCCCCTTCAGCACACCATGGAACTCCCCACTCGCTACCAACCCAGCCAGCACGAACAGGCCACCTACCAGGCGTGGGAAGAGAGCGGCGGGTTCCAACCCCAGCCCGATCCCACCGGCGCCGGGCGCACCTTCGCGGTCATGCTGCCGCCGCCCAATGTGACCGGTGCCCTGCACATCGGCCATGCCCTGAACGGCACGGTCCAGGACATCATGGTGCGCTACAAGCGCCTCCAGGGTTTCGAAACCCTGTGGGTCCCGGGCACCGACCACGCTGGCATCGCCACCCAGGCGGTGGTGGAGAAGAGGCTCTATCAGGAACAGAACAAGACCCGCGAGGACCTGGGCCGCGAGGCCTTCCTGGCTGAGATCTGGAAATGGAAGGAGGAGTACGGTGCGCGCATCCTGAGCCAGATGCGTCGTCTGGGGGCTTCGTGCGACTGGTCCGCGACGCAATTTACCATGGACGAGGATCTCTCCCACGCCGTGCGCGTGGCCTTCGTGCGACTGTGGGAAAAGGGACTGGTCTACCGCGGCATGCGCCTGGTGAACTGGGACTGCGTGTTGCAGACGGCCATCAGCGATGACGAGATCGAGAATGTCTCGCGCAAAGGCAAGCTCTGGTACATCAAGTATCCTCTGGCGGGCCACGCTGGCGAATTCTTGACCGTGGCGACCACGCGGCCCGAGACCATGTTGGGCGATACCGGAGTCGCCGTGCACCCGGACGACGAGCGCTACAAGGAACTGGTGGGCGGCTCCTGCGTCCTGCCCTTCCTTGACCGCGAGATCCCGATCCTGGCTGATGACACGGTGGAACCGGAAAAAGGCAGCGGCGCCGTCAAGATCACCCCCGGTCACGACCCCGCAGACTATGAGCGCGGCTTGCGCCACAACCTGCCCACCATCGTCATCCTCAAAGAGGACGGCACGCTGAATGAGGAAGCAGGGCCCTTCCAGGGGCTCTCCCGAGAGGCGGCGCGCAAGCAGATCCTCACACAACTCGGGGAACTTGATCTGCTCGTCAAAATCGAGGACATCCAGCACACGGTGCCCCTTTCAGATCGTTCGAAGAGCATCGTCGAGCCTCTCGTCAGCGAGCAGTGGTTTGTCAAGATGGAAGAGCTGGCCCAGCCCGCGATTCGCGCCGTGGAGACCGGCGCTCTCAAGTTCAAACCCGAACGCTGGAGCCGGATCTACTTGCAGTGGCTGGAAAATGTGCACGACTGGTGCATCAGCCGGCAGTTGTGGTGGGGCCACCGCATTCCCGTCTGGTACGACGAGGACGGCGTCGGAATGGCCTCGGTTGAGGACCTGGAGATCGGCAGCCAGCACCCCCAGACCGGTAAGAAAATCGTCGCTCAGGACCCAGATGTGCTCGACACCTGGGCCTCATCCTGGCTGTGGCCCTTCGCCACCATCGGCTGGCCCAATCAGACCAAGCAACTCGAGAAATTCTATCCCACGCAGTTCCTATCAACCGGGCCCGACATCATCTACCTGTGGGTGGCGCGCATGGTGATGGCGGGCTACGAGTTCATGGACCACCTACCCGAGAGCGAGCGCTGCCCTTTCGAGGTCTGCAACATCCACGCCACGGTCCTCGACAGCAAGGGCCGGCGCATGTCCAAGTCGGCTGGCAACGGCATCGACCCCATCGAGTTGATCGATAAGTTTGGAGCCGACGCCACGCGCTACAGCCTGATCCTGCTCACCAAGGAGGGCCAGGACACGCGCTTCGCCGAGGACAAGATCGACCAGGGTTATCGCTTTGGCAACAAGGTCTGGAATGCGGCGCGCTTTGTGTTGATGAATCTGGAGGGCGAGCGAATTCCGGGTACTTCGGCAGATGCCTTGCGCCTCGAGGACCGCTGGATCCTCTCGTCGCTGGCTGCCACCATCGAGGAGACGACCAGGGCCCTCGAAGATCAGCGCCTGAACGACGCGGCCATGGGGCTCTACAGGTTCGTCTGGAATGACTTCTGCGACTGGTACCTCGAGTTGGCCAAGCCGCGCTTTGTGAATGCCGACGACGAGACCGGACCGGTTGTGCGCGGGATCCTGGCGCGGGTCCTGGGAGATGTGCTGACCTTGTTGCACCCCTTCACGCCTTTCATGACCGAAGTCCTCTGGGGGGCCCTTTGCGAATCCCTGGGTCAGAAGCCCGATGAGATGCTGATGAACAGCGCCTGGCCCGATGGCGCGGGTCTGGAGCGCGATGCGGAGGCCGATCAAGACATGGAACTGATCCAGCGCACCGTGCACGCCGTGCGCCAGGTGCGTTCCCTGACCCAAATGGGCGAGCGCAAGCCCATCAAGGCCGTTATTTCGACCAGCAACGCCCGCCACGCTCGGGCCCTCGAAGCTCACTCCACGGCGGTTTCCACCATGGCCTGCCTCGAGTCCTACGAGGTGGGCACAAACCTGGTCCGTCCGGCCAACTCGGTCTCGGCCGTTGCCGGCACGGTGCAGGTGTTCGTGCCCCTCGACGAGGGCGCCGATCTGGGCGCTCTCAGGGAGGTGATGGTGAAGCGCCAACAAAAGCAAGCCGGCCAACTCTCCGGTATCCAAAAGAAGCTCGGTAACCCGCGCTTCGTGGACAACGCCGATCCCGAGCTTGTTGCAGCCGATCGCGCGCGCCAGGCCGAACTCGAACTCGAGCTGGCCATGCTTGAGGAGAATCTGACCGGTTTCTAGCGCCAGTTGCCTTCGAGCAATCCCTCGGCGAATCGCAGGGAGAGCGTAGCCTTGATGCCCTTGCGCGACTTGCCCTTGACGAAGAGTTTCATGTCGAGCCAGGTCTGACTGAGCTCGATCGGGTCGTCATCTTCCGTGGCGCCCGGGACCAAGATCGTGCGCTCGACGACCTCGAGTTGTGACTGCGCCGGGTTGGAGTACTTGAGATTCTCCACCGGGATAGCAATGACCGGCGCTCCGGTCATGTCGTACATGATGAAGTTGGCCACGCTGGGATCAAATTCGAGGGCCTCGGCGAGGTCCGAGATGACGGCGGGCACATCGTCAGCAGGTTTCTCCACTGGGGCTGCGCCGTCCTCGCCTTCAGGCTTCTCTTCCTCTTCGTCTTTTTGTGCTTCGCCTTTTCCGCGCAAGGCCACGAGGTAGGTTCCCGCAGGAAGAGCGGGCTCGACGATGTCACGGCTCGTTACCAGGAAGCCGAGGTGAAACACCTGGTCGTCCTTGGCCGCCTTGGTGATGTCCGAGACCCCGGTGGTGGGGATCGACTCTGCCGGGGTGAAGAGGATGAAGTCGTAACTCTTGATGACCGCGTAGCCCGGCACCTCGCAGGTGCTTTCGGCGGTCTGCCAGCGATCCATGGCGATGACCTGATTGGGGTCGTAGTTCACCGGGCCTTCCGCGGTCTGGGGGCGGGCCTGGTTGGGGATATCGGCCAGGGACGACACGGCAAAGTCGTAGCCCAACTTGGTGGATGCCGCACAACGGAAGCTCAGGGCGCTGGCCCGCTGGAAACGGTCGAATCCGCCGCGGGTCGTCACCCGCGCGAAGAAGCGGCTGTTCTGAATCGAGCCACTCTTGACCACTCGGCGGTCTGGGCTGAAGGCAGGGATTGAATCGATGGTCTTCTCGGACCTACCCCGGCCCAGAGTGAACTCCTTGTGCTTCCACTTGGGATAGGCTGTGTAAGGGGAACTGGTCCATTCCCAGGCATTACCTGCAAGGTCTATGACGCCCTCACGGGTGGCGCCTGCGGGGAACGAGCCTACAGCGAAGACTTCGCTAACGCCGCTGATCTCCTGCGTGGCGGCGTGTTTTTTTACCACGAACTCGTCGCCCCAGGGATAGATACGGTCCGAGTCGCCGCGGGCTGCGCGCTCGAACTCGTTCTCGTCGGGAATCCGCAGGCCGGCCCACTGCGCATAGCGCCGCGCGTCCTGGTAGTCGATGTAGACCACGGGCATGTGAGCCATTTTTTCCGGCATTTCCCACTCGGCATCCTGCCAGTTCTGCTGCCACCAGTCGGCCTCCTCGAACTTGACCCGCGCGGGCGCCTGGCTGCCTTCTTCCTTGGCTTTCTTGCGCTTTTCGCCTTCGGTCTTGAGGAAGGCCTGGCGTGCCGCGTCGATGGCCTCGCCGCCCCAAAGCAGGGGCGGGCGGGCCTTGTCGGCCATGACGAACTCTCGATACTGCTCGTTGGTGACCTCGGTCGCCATCAAGTAGAAGGCGCTCACGGCGACCTTGTGTTGGGGCACCTCGGCCAGGAAGCCGCCGGCATTCTTCTGCAACTGGGCGTTGTCCTCGAGCAGCTTCTTGAGCTCCTTGAGGTCGGTGCCGACCTTGGTGCGGCCTCCGGAGATGAGGACCAGGCCGGGGGGCGGCAGCTCGTCCTTGGCCGGGACTGAAGCGGCGGCGGAGAACAGGAGCAGGCAGCCGACCAAGGCGCCCAGGGGGGTGGTGAAGCGGGTCATGGGAATGGAGAAGGTGAGTGGTGCGCTGTGGCGAGCTTGAGCGGGGGCAGGGGCCCTCCTCTAGTCGAGGGCGGCAAGAATGTTACGCCCGCTGCGCCCCGGGCGCGCTCAGTTTTCCATTTCGACCCCAGCAGCCTCGAGGTCCCGCGCGGGAGCCTGCATCCACTCCTCGCCGTGAACTTCGAGGAGCTCGAGGAAGACATCGATGAGCTCCGGGGCGAAGGCCAGGTTGCGCTGGGATTCGAAGAACCGAACGGTCTTGGGTAGCTCCCAGACATCCTTGTACGAGCGCTTGGTGGAGAGGCTGTCGAAAACTTCTACCACGCCCAGGATGCGCCCGGGTAGGGATGTCTCTTCGTCATGTAGCTGCTTTGGGTAGCCCGTGCCGTCCCATTTCTCATGGTGCTCGGCGATGTACTGGCAGACTTTTTCGAGGTGCGGGTGATCGCCGAGCATGCGCGCACCGAGTTCGGGATGGCGCTGCACCTCGCGATACTCCTCGGGCGTCAAGGGACCCTTCTTGGTCAAGAAGCCAAGGTCGTCGAGATATATCTTGCCGTAGTCGTGGGCGATGGCGGCCAACTCGAGTCGTTCCAGGGTGGCTTGTTCCAGGTTGAACTTCTGGCCCAGGATGCGGCTGTAGCGGCGCGTGCGTTCGCCGTGTCCTGCGGTGTAGGGGTCCACCCGTTCGATGGTGTTGGCCACCATGCCAGAGATGATGTCGACCATCTCGGCGAAGGCCAACTTGCCGCGACTGGCGCTCAGCTTGCGCTCGCGCAGGGCCCTGTGGACCATGGCTGCCAGGACGATGCCGTCCACGGGCTTGCGTAGGTAGTCGGTAGCGCCGCACTTCATCGCGGCCACCGCGGCATCCACTTCAGGAAAGCCGGTCATCAAAACCACTACGGCGCCAGGCTGCTGCTCGCGGCAACGCGCCAGGACATTCTCGCCCTCGGAGCTGCCATCGAAGATCACATCAGTCACCACGGCATCGAACTCGAGGGAGTCGAGCAGGCAGCAGGCTTCGTGGGCCGTGTGGCACAGGGTTACGGTGAAGCCCTGGGTCTCAAGCACCGCACCCATCAGTACGATGGTTGAGCGCTCGTCATCGACGAGCAGAACACTGGGAGGGAGAGTCTTCATGGTGGCCTGGCGGGCTGGTGGGCTGGGTTCCTGCAATCCCTTGTACCAATCCAGGGGGACGCTTGAAAGCTCGAGAGTCTTGAGCCTGGCCCCCGAGGCGCTATTCTGCTTGGCCATGGAAGATGCAGCAGAATCCCGCAGTTGGACAATCCAGGCTGATCTCGACGGCTCACGCCTCGATGCGGCCCTGGTGGCCCTGGTAAAGGGCTGGTCGCGCTCGCGGCTGCAAGCTCTGGTCAAGTCCGGCGCGGTGCGCGTGGACGGCGCGCTGGCCAGCAAGCCGGGCCAGCATGTCCAAAAGGGCGCACGCCTCGATGTGGCACTCCCCGCGCCATTGGCGGCGCCCTCGGCTCGCGTGGCGCGCCAGGATCTCAAGGTGCTCCACGAGGACGAGGACGTGGTGGTGTTGATCAAGCCCGCTGGGCTCTTGACCCATCGCACCGAGCGCGGCGGCGAGAACAGCCTGGCCGAGCACGCCCGGGTGCTCTTCGGCGAAATGCCCTCTCTTCAGGGCGAGGACCGGCCGGGCATCGTTCATCGCCTCGACCGCGAGACCAGTGGCGTGATCGTCCTCGGCCGCACCACCGAAGCTTTGGCCGAACTCATGCGCCAGTTCAAACAGCGCGAAGTGAAGAAGACCTATCGTGCCCTGGTCCACGGCGATCCGCGCTTCGATTCCGATTGGATCGAGGCGCCCCTCGGCCGCGATCCGCGCCACCCCGCGCAGGTGGCTGTGGTGGACCTGGCCGACGGTGGGCGCAGCGCCTCTACCTATTACGAAGTCATCGAACGCCACGGGAGTGTCTGTTTGCTTTCGGCGTCGCCGGCCACGGGCCGCACCCATCAGATCCGCGTGCACCTGCTCTCCATCGGCCATCCCGTCCTGGGCGACCGCACCTACCGCCAAAACCGCGGCCAGACCATGGCCCTGCCCGGCGGTCTTGCCAGCCCGCGGCGGCAGATGCTGCACGCCCACGCCTTGGAGTTCAGCCACCCGCGCAGCGGCGAACGGCTCTCCTTTGAAGCGCCGGCGCCCAAGGACTTCGCCGAACTCTGCAGCGCCCTGAGCGCCATCAGCGACGCCTGAGAAAGGCCGGGTCGAGATAGCGCGTGCCCAACTCGCGGGCCATGGCGCGTTCGTGCACATCGGGGACGCCCACCTCGAAACTCAGGCCGAGCTGCGAGCGAAAGGTGTCCAACAAGAGCGCGGCCAGCTGCGCGGCATCAATCTCGGTCTTGAGGCTCTCCAGGGTGGCGATTCTCGTGTCGAGGATCGAGCTCTTCAGCTTGATCGAGCCGTGGTGCAAGACGCGGCCGTTGCGCCGCCGCTGGGCCGAGCCCACGCCCTTGCGATTTTCCCAGACGAGGTCCTGGGGCGTGGACTTGTGAAAGCACATGCCCGTGTCAGGGCAGTCGGATCGCAGGGGGCTGTCGCCGCGGAGGCGCGCGTTCAGGCCCAGGTTTTGGAGGGTGCCGGCGATGGCCTCGTGCACGCGCACATAGGAGTCCGCCAGCTTGCCGCGGTAGAGGGGCTCGTCGAGGGCGCAGCAGAAGGAGAAGGTCAATTCGTGCACATGGTGGATCGCGCCGCCGCCGGTCAGGCGCCGCACCACCGCGCCAGCGCGCTCGAGTCCTGCCACATCCTCGTAGCGCTGGAAGTAGCCCAGGGAGAGAGTGTCGGGGGCCCACGAGTAGAAGCGCAGGGTCGGCGGCGCGTCGAGGTTCTCCAGGAGAGCCTCGTCGAGGCCCATGTTGAAGGAGGGCGGTGAGCCCCAGGTTGTGATCAAGCGCCAGTCGTTCATGTCGCGCCGGAGCTGGGCTGGCGGCCTCCGAGCTTCGCGCGGGAGCGCGCTCGGAGGCCTTGTCCCGTCAGTCGGAAAAGTTGTAGCGGAGGATCGGTTCGCGCACCGCGCGCCCCTCGTCGAGGCGCCCCACGGGAGTTGTGCAGGGAGCCGCGTGGAGGCGTTCGGGGTTTTCTTCAGCCTCCCGCGCCACTTGCAGCATGTCCTCGATGAAGGCGTCGAGAGTTTCCTTTGCCTCGGTCTCGGTGGGCTCGATCATCATGGCCTCGTTGACCACCAGAGGGAAATAGATCGTCATGGGGTGGTGGCCCATGTCGATCAGGCGCTTGGCGATGTCCAGGGTGTGCACGCCCTGTTCGCGCTGATTCCTGTTGTTGCAGACGAACTCGTGCATGCAGATCGAGTCGAAGGGCACATGGTAGGCATCACGCAACTTGACCCGCAGGTAGTTGGCGTTCAGCACCGCGTTCTCGGCCACCCGCTGGATGCCCTCGGCGCCCAAGCGCCGCAGGTAGCAATAAGCCCGCAAGAGCACGCCGAAGTTTCCGGCGAAGCCGCGCAGCATGCCGATCGAGTGGGGTATATCGTAGTCGAGGTGCAGACCCGAATCGTTTTCGACGATGCGCGGCGCGGGCAGGTAGGGCTCGAGCTCGGCCGTGACACAGATCGGTCCGGCACCGGGGCCACCGCCGCCGTGGGGCGTCGAAAAAGTCTTGTGCAGATTGAGGTGCATCATGTCCACGCCAAAGTCGACCGGCCGGGCGATGCCCATGATGGCATTCATGTTGGCACCATCCATGTAGACCAGCCCGCCGGCCGCGTGGACCAGTTCCGAGATGCGCGCTATGTTGGTCTCGAAGAGACCCAGGGTCGAGGGGTTGGTGATCATGAAGACCGCCGTGTCAGCGCCCAGTTTGGATTCCAGATCCGCGAGGTCCACCAGGCCGTCGGGACCCGATTTGACCTCGAGGGCCGTGAGCCCGGCCAGGCTGGCCGAGGCCGGATTCGTGCCGTGGGCCGAGTCGGGGATCAGGACCTTGGTGCGCTGAGACTGGCCCATGCGGGCGAAGTGCTTGTGGGCTACCAAGAGTGCAGCGAGTTCGCCTTGAGCGCCGGCGGCGGGGTGCAGGGTTACTGCTTCCAGACCGGTGATGGCGGCCAGGGTTTCTTCCAGTCGCTTCATTATCGCCAGGGCACCTTGCAGGCGGCCTGGGTCTTGCAGTGGGTGAATGTCGCGAAAGCCCTCGATGGCGGCGGCGCTCTCGTTCAGGAGCGGGTTGTACTTCATCGTGCACGAGCCCAGGGGGTAGAAGCTGTCAGCGATGCTGACATTCTTCTTCGAGAGCCGCACGAAGTGGCGCACGAGTTCGAGTTCGCCGATTTCAGGCAGCTTGGGGGGCGTCTCACGCAGGGAGCCAGCGGGCAGGGCATCGAGCCGCGCCGCGGGAACATCGAGTTCGCCCAGGCGCAGGGTGCGGCGGCCAGGGCGACTCTTTTCGAAGAGCAGGAGGTCCTTGTTCATGACAGGCTCAGTTCATGACGGGCTCAGCCGACGGGGATACGAGACTTGCAGGAATCCATGGCGCGCAGGAGGGAGTGGATCTGATCGCGAGAGGAGAGCTCGGTGAAGGCCAGCAAGAGGGCCTTGGGACCGAGTTCCGGATACCAGCGACCAATTTCGAAGCCGCCGATCATGCCGGCGGCGTCGATGGCGCGGTTGACCTCTGCGGCTGGCACCGGGCAGTCCACGACGAACTCGTTGAAGCACGCGTCGGAGGTGTGGCGCAGGGAAAAACCCCCGAGGGATTCGATTTCAACCGCGGCGTACTGAGCCTTGGCGAGGGAATGGCTGGCGACTTCGCGCAGGCCCTCGGCGCCGGCGGCGGCGAGGTAGATCGCACCGCGCAAGGCCATCAGGGCATTGTTGGTGCAGATGTTACTGGTGGCCTTGGCGCGCCGGATGTGTTGCTCGCGGGTCTGGAAGGTCAGGGCGAAGCCGCGCCGGCCCTGGCTGTCTTCGGTCTGGCCCACGATGCGCCCGGGCATCTTGCGCACGAAGGACTGTTTCGTGGCGAAGAGGCCAAAGGACGGACCTCCGCAGGCCGTGGGAATGCCCAGGGATTGGCCCTCGCCCACGGCAATGTCAAAACCGGCCTCGCCGGGACTCTTCAAGAGCCCGAGGGAGATGGGGTAGACGCTCTGAATCGAAATCGCGCCAGCGTCGCGGGCCAACTTGGCCGCGGCGCTGGTGTCCTCGATGACACCCAGGGTGTTGGGACTCTGCACCAGGAGCGCGCAGCAGTCTGCGTCCACGAGGTCGGCCCACTTTGTTTTTCCGTCTTCGCCAAGGGGCACCTCGATGCACTCCAGACCGGTCCATTCCAGATAGGTCTTGAGGGTGCGCCGGGTGTGGGGGTGTACGCCCCGCGAGACGACCACTCGCCGGCGCTTGCGGGTCAGGTTCGCGGCCATGATCACGGCCTCCGCTGCTGCCGAGCAACCGTCGTACATGGAAGCGTTGGCGACCTCCAGGCCGCACAACTCGGCGATCATGGTCTGGAACTCAAAGAAGGCCGTCAGCGTGCCCTGGCCGGCTTCGGGTTGGTAGGGCGTGTAGGCCGTGACGAATTCCTGGCGGCCCTGCAAAGCGTCCACCACCTGGGGGTAGTAGTGGCGGTACATGCCCGCGCCAAGGAACGATCCCCCGGCGCCGGAGGAGTTCCAGCTCGCGAGTTGTTTGAGTTCCTTCCACAAGCTGTCCTCGGAGATACCCGCCGCCACCGCCAGGGGGCCCTTCAGGCGCAACTCGGCGGGGATTCCCTCGAAGAGTTCGTCCAGAGATTTGACACCCACTGCCGCGAGCATCTCGCGTTGGTCGTCAGGCGTGTTTTGGATGAAGGGCATGGCGCAGCGCTTCGGCTTTGAGTTAGCTGTGGCTGGCGAGGGTTTCCTCGTATGCGGCGGCATCCAGCAGCTTGGAGGTGTCCTTGTCCGCGAGTCGGATCTTGATCAGCCAACCTCGATCCCAGGGATCGTCGGAGAGAATTTCGAGGTGGTCCTCAATGGCCGAGTTGATCTCGACCACCTCGCCGGGCAGGGGCGTATTGAGGTCCGAGACGGCCTTGACCGATTCGATTTCACCGAAGGTCTCGCTCTCTTCCAGGTTGCGGCCGACCTCGGGCAGGTCGCAGTAGACGAGGTCGCCCTCATTGCCGCTGGAGAGTTCTTCGACGGCAAAGTCGGTGATTCCGATCACGGCGTTGTCTCCGCTGATCTTGATCCATTCGTGACTCGAAAGATAGTGGCGGTCTGTGGGTCGCATGGTCATTCGGAGTGCCTTTGGCACTCGTGCTCGTTGGGGTAGGGGGGTGGGGAATGAAGTGAGCGCCGGCTACTTCGTTCTCAGGATTACTTACGGGTTCGCGAGTAGAAGGGCAGGCTGTGCAGGGTCACGCCCTGGCGTTTGCCGCGGATGTCCATTTCGAGTTTGTTGCCCTCGTTGGCGAGATCCAGGGGCAAATAGGCCGTGCCGATGTTCTGGTGGAGGGTGGGGGAGACGGCGCCGCTGGCGACTTCACCCACTTCGCGCTCGCCCTGGAAGATCTTGTAGCCCTGGCGCGGCACGCGCTTGCCCGCGGTGGTGAAACCGATCAAGGCCCGTTGGGGTTTGGCGCGCACATCGAGCAGGGCCTGCTTGCCGACCCAATCGCCCTTCTCTTCCGCGAAGGACAAGGCAAAGCCCAGGTCGGCTTCGACGGGGTTGTGCTCTGCGTCGATTTCGTGGCCGAAGAGTGGCATGCCCGCTTCCAGGCGCAGGGTGTCCCGGGCGCCCAAACCGATGGGTTGCACCCCTGCGCCGCTGCCGGCTTCGAGCAGGGCTTGCCAGATGTCGGTGGCTTCGGCGTTCTCAAAATACAACTCAAAGCCGTTCTCGCCCGTGTAGCCCGTGCGGCTGATACGCGTATTCTCGCGGCCGCAGACCGTGCCGAAGGTGAACTTGTAGTAGCCGAGCTTGGCGAGGTCGCAGTCCGTCGTCATGGCCCCCAGGATTTCCAAGGCCAGGGGGCCTTGCAGAGCGATCATGGTTTCCCGCTCGGTGCGGTGGTCCAGAGTCACGGCGAATGACCCCGTGCGCGCTTGCATCCACTCGAGTACGGCGGCGGTGTTGCTCGCGTTGACCACCAGGTAGACCTCATCGTCGCCGCGGTAGACCAAGAGGTCGTCGATGGGGTTGCCGTCTTCCTTGCAGATTAGGGTGTAGCGGATAGACCCCGAGGGTATGCGGGCGATGTAGTTGGTGCAGATCGAGTCGAGGTAGGCCAGGCAGTCGGCGCCCGTAACAGAGATACGTCCCATGTGCCCGAGGTCGAAGAGCCCCGCCCGCTCTCGCACGCAGCGCGCCTCGGCCAGGATCGAGGCGTAGGACACGGGCATGTGCCAGCCACCGAACTCGACCATCTTGGCGCCGAGAGCGACATGCACATCGTGTAGCGGGGTCTGTTTCATGGAGGGAGTTGCGCTTTCCGGCGCAGCCAGGCGATGCCAGCTGAGCGGGGAAGGCGGACAGCAGATTAAAGGGAAAGGGGCGCACGCCGCAGTGCGACGATGGCGCCCCTGTTCTGTGTGGCCACGGCGGGTGGCCTCTCGTTCAGGAGAGAATCAGATCTGGGTCCTGGAGCCTGAGAGTTTCACCTCTTCTAAAGGCTTGCCCCTTCGGCGTCCACTGGGTCCTCGCCCAGCGGAACTCTCCCCGAGATCTGTGTTGTTTCGGGGGGCCAGGGTAGAGCATTGGCTCAGCGGGGCCAAGCAGCCAATCCCTGGGTCGGCCTGGCCCTCGGGCAGACCTGCGCCTGGACCTCTTTTCGGGGGTAGGCTTTGATGAAGGGCTACTCGGCTTCGTGGTAGCGCTTCAATCCCCTCAGCGCCCCAAAAAGCAATGTTTAACTCCCTCCCAGGCCCCCTGCGGGCTGTGGCTCTCGCCGGTGTCGCCCTCGCTGCCCTCTTGGCCGGGCCGGCACAGGGAGGAGGGCCTTTTCAGAGCGGCCTGCGCTGGACCGCGGGTGCCAGCTTGCAGACGCCTTGGATCCCCAGTTCGGTGGCCTTTGGCTCCTCGGACAACCTGGTTTGGGTCTCGGGGTCGGGGAACGATTCTCTGCTTTGCTATGACTCGCCGGGTTCAGGGGTCGCAACTCCAGCGGAGAGTTTTGAGAACTTCGCGCCGGGCTTCGAGCTCTTGAGCGTGGCCGTAGGTCAGAGTGCGCGGCACCTCTACGCCCTCGGCCAACGCCAGGCGCCCGATATCTTTCAACGCGTCACCGAAGTCAGCCGCCGGGATCTGCTGCAATCAGCAGCCGGTGCGCCCTTCACAGCCATGTGGACCCACGACTTGGGCTTCGCCGCCAACGGACCGGCGCGCATGGCCACCAGTGAGAGCGGCCTGACCGTGGTGGCGGCGGCCTGGAACGGCCAGACAGGTTCGGTGCGCATCGACCGCCTCGATGGTGAAAGTGGCAGCTTGCTCGTGCGCAGCGACATCGCGGCCACGGGTCTCGACGAGATGGTGCTTTCGGCCGACGGCGAACGGACTGCCCTGCTCTTGGGATTGCGACTGGTCGTGTTGGCCGCCGACGGCACCTTGTTGCACGACCAAGCCATGGGGGAAATTCCAGCTTCCCTGGCCCTCGATAACACCGGCGCGCGCATCGTGGTGGGTGGCTTCGGCGCTGTACGGATCATGGCGGAGGGGCCTGGCGGCTACACCGAAACAGCCTCTGTTCTGGGTGCGAGCAACGAAATTGCCGGCCAGGTGGGCATCTCGCCCGGTGCTGAGACCTGGGCCGTGGCCTGGTGGAGAATCACCGACCGCGACAACTTGCGCCACGAAATCTACGCCGGTCCCAGGCACACCTTGGTGCTCTCCGCAACTCAACTCGGCCAGCCGGGCGGCTTGCAGAACTACCCCTCTGTGATCGCGCTCAACCACGATGGCAGTCGCGTGGCCTTCGCTGCCTGGGGCAAGGGCGACAGTGATGCGGAAGCGATCTTGTACGACACCGCCAGCGCCACCCAAGTCCTGGCCATCGATCTCCCCGGCAGCGTCATGGCCATGGATCTGGACAGCTCTGGCACGCGCCTCGCGTTGGCCACCAAGAATCTGCACGCCAACCAATTTGGCTCCACGGGGGAGGTGCGCATGTACGACACGGGCGAGCGGGACTTGACCTTCGTGACGTCCCCGCGCCTGGGCAGCACCTGGACCAGCGCCTCGCGGACACCCGGTGCCCAGGTCGCCCTCTTCCTGGTGGGCACCCGGAGCCCGTTGCCCCAGCCCCTTCCCGGCGCCCTCGGCAGCCTATCCCTGGTGCGCGGCCCGAGCCTGCATGTCTACGCTCGTCCTGCGAACCTCCTGGGCGAAGCGCAACTCTCCTTGCAGATCCCAAACGCCTCGGCCTTGATCGGCGCGGAATACGCCCTGCAGGTGGCCAATCGCGTGGCGGGCCAGATCGTGTTCAGCGAGACCACTCTGGATCTCTTGCTGCACTAGTCCAGGCGGGCCCCGCTCCGCCCCGTGAGCCCCGCACGGCCCCCCCCCGCGAGGGCCGCAGCGCAGGCGCCCTAAAAGGCGCTGCACGGATTGGGGCACTTTTCTTCAGGCGCGGCGGGGGGGTGACCGATATGCCCCCCCACAGAGGCTCTCCCCAGCAGGGGAGCGTCTCAACCCACTGTTTATGCCCGAGCCTTCGCTCCCCCTGAGGTCGCTCGGAAACCGCAATCGCCTGATGAACAACGAGGCTCTCCCCATGATTTCCGGGAAACACAACTATTGGCCTATTCTCTGTGGACTCACCCTGTGGATTTCCGGCTGCTCCAGCGGCGCCGGTGAGGCACCTGGGCAGGTATCCAGCGCCGTACAGGATCTGACGCTCGACCCCGACGGCCGAACAACCACGATCATTTTCTCCCGTGCGCCCGGCCCGCTTCTGGCGGCAAACTTTTCCGCCAGCGGCGGCCAGACGGTGCTTTCCGTCTCGTCTACGGGCAACACAGCCGCCGTGGTCTGGGACCAGCGCGTGAGCCCTCTGCACCAGGTGTCGATCAGCGGCATCGGTGGCTTCACCGGCGGCATTTCGAGCGTGGGCACCAGCGACAATTCCGTGCCGAGTTTTACCATCAGCGCCGCCAACATGCAGGCCAGCGGTGGCGACACCCTCGAAGTTACCTTCAGCGGCCCGCGGGTTGTGGAAGTCGACGCCGAGGATCCGGCCAACTGGTCGCTTTCGATCAGTAGCACACAACTCGACCTCGCTGGTTCGACCTTCGCCCTCGATCCCGTGACTCAAGTCATGGACATCACCCTGGGAGCGAGTGCATCGCTGCACGCAAACTTCAACCTGGCGGCTGATGCGCTCACCAGCGTGGCCGATGTTTCGCTCTCCACGAGCCCCGTGGTCGGTTCGGCCAGCGGCGACAGCGCGGCTCCCCTGCTCGACAGCGTCGTGCAAAACCTCGGCGATGATGAGTTCGGCCGCACGGTGGACTTCACCTTCGACGAAGCCATGGACTCGACCTTCAGCGTTTTGGCTTCCAACTTTCAGGCGCCCTCGAACACCGCCACCTCGGCCAGCCAGCCGAGCGCGGGCCTCCTGCGCGTGACCTTCGTCAATCCGGTCATCCCCGGTGTAGACCAGGTGACCCTCAGCAACATGATGGATACCCACGGCAACTTGGCCGCCTCCGGTGCCCAGATCGTGACCCAGCCTGCACCGGCGTCCAATGCCTTCAGCACTCTGAACGCCGTCACCGTCAGCAACCTCCTCGGCGATCACATCCTGGCTGACTTCGACCAGGCCTTTGATCCTTCATCCGCAGAGAATGCGGCCAGTTGGACCCTGGTAGTCGATGGCATCGCGAGAGTGCTTTTGGATCAAGCCCTGAGCTATGATTTTGCAGCCAAGAGCCTGCGCATCAACCTTGACTTCGACATGCTGAACGACGACCTCTTCAGCTTGACGGGCAACAGTGTGCTCGAGGTCGACGGTGAGCTCTTCAGCGGTGTGACCAACGGAATCGTGGCCGGTGACATCCTTGCGCCCACGATCCTCGAAGTGCTGCAAAACCGTGTTCAGGACCCCAGCGGCCAGACTCTCGATATAACCTTCTCCGAGGACCTCGACGGTGCCGCCGTTGGCGTGCTCGGCAACTGGACCGTGGGCAGCCTGACTGTAAGTACGGCCACCCTGCTCGGCACCCCGCGCATCGTGCGCTTGACCCTGACCGGCGGTCCGGCCGTTCCGGGGCTCTTCAACCTGGGTGCTTCGGGCCAGACCGACCTTGCGGGCAACACCATGGCAATCGCCGCGGGAGAGGTCATCACCTCTACCGACAACACGGCACCGGGCCTGAGCGCTTCCAGTTCGAGCGCCCCCGCTGGCGCGAATAACGACAGCGTCCTCGTGCACTTCAATGAGGACATGGTGGGCAGCGGCGTGGAGACCTCTTCCTACTGGAGCCTCGAGTCGCCGCTGGGCACTCCCATCGACCTCACCGGAGCCAGCATCGTCTACAACGACGTCACCCGCCGGGCGACCTTGACCCTCTCGAATCCCGCCAACGGATTCTTCAAGGGCGGGGACGACTATTCCGTGACGCTCACCACGATGACCGACATATCAGGCAATGCCCTCGCGGCGGGTTCCGCGACCGGTACCGTGACGGGCGAGGAGGTTCGGCCCTACGCTCATGGCGCCTTGAGTGACTTTGATCCGGTAGTGCCCACGGCCACGGTCTACTTCAGCGAACACATGGACCTGCTGGACGATCTCTACGACGCTGCCAGTAATACGGATGGCGCGCGCTACATGGTCCGTGACAACACGGGCAGCCTGCGCGGCCTGCCGACTTCGGCCACAGTTCTCGACGACGGCCTGGGTGTCCAGTTGGGGTTCGGCTTCGTGCTCAACTCCGGAGACACCATCGATGTGATGGGCGCCACGGACCTCGTGGGCAACTTCGCCTTTCCCGCCCTGGCCCTGCCCCTTGGTGCGAAGGATCTCCTCGAGCCCGGGCTCGCGCCCCTCGGTAGCTCCTTGGTGGCGGTTTCTGGAGTGCGCAACGACACGGTTCAGGTCGTGTTCGACCGCGGCATGAACCCCTGGGGCATCGAAGATCCGGCGCACTACGGTCTCACTACGGGCGGCAACCCCGTCGACTTCTCGGGCGCCACGATTGTGTTCGATGGCGTGGACACCGTTGACATCACCTTCGAGAGCCCTAACTCCCCTTCCTTGCAGTCGAGCAGCCTCTACGACTTGCAGGTGGATGGCCTCTCTAGCTCTCAGGGCGTGGCCATGACAGTTCCCAGCCTTGAGGCTGGCATCGCGGTCAGCGGGGACATCACAGCCCCCCTGATTGGTGCGGGCAATGTGCTCGTGGACCCCGCAGTCTCCAATTCCATGCTGGTGTTTGCCGACGAGCCCCTGGACCCGACTACGGCCGAGGACACGACCCGCTGGAACTGGGCCCATGACAGTCCTCCCGTGGCGGAGTTCCCGACTCAAGCCACCCTCATCAGCCCTTCGGTACTGCGCCTGACCTTTGTAAGCACTGTGATCGGTGGGCAGACACTGAACTACCAGATCCTCGACCTTGCTGGCAACCAAGCCATGGTGAACTTCGATACCGTGCTCGCGGCTGACCAAGCCCACCCGATCCTGGTTTCGGCCCGCGGCACGGCCGTCGCCGGGTCCGGCGGGGACTACATCACCGTCGTCTTCAATGAGCCGGTGGACCCCTGGACCGCCCTCGATGCCGTAAACTACACCGTGACCAACGGCACCAATCCGGTGTCGGTGAGTGGAGCCGGAGGCTGGTACAATAGCTTGGGCCTCTCGGCCAACTTGTTCCTGACCCCTGGCGACGAGTTCGATACCAACCAGGCGGTGACCATCACGGTCTTGAATGTGTCGGATCACAGCGGCAATGTCATTCCGGTTCCGTTCTCTCTCGGAGGAACGGTCGGCGGAGACAACACGCCTCCCACCGCGCTCACTGCCTTCACCAATTACCGCATCGATCCCACCGGTCTGCTGGTGGATGTGCTCTTCAGTGAAGCACTCGCTCCTGGCTTCGTGGGCAACCAGTTCAATTGGCAAGTGACCGGCGGCAGCAGCCATGTTGTTCTCGGCCTGCTGCCTCAAGTTGACGAGAATGTCTGGCGCGTGGTCCTCTCCGGGCCCCTGGGCAATGGCGAGGAGCTGAGCATCCTGCCTGGCCTGGCGGACTTGGCTGGCAACGCGGCGTTGCTTGCCACCCCGGTGGATGTGACCGAGTAGCCCTTCAATGATCTAGGAACTATCGAAAAGGCCTGGACCTCCAGGCGCTAGCCGGGCCCGGCCCTCCGATGCGAGGGGCGGGCCTGTTTTCTTGGGCGGCCGGGCTAGGAGTGGGGGGGGGCAGGAGGGATCCCTCCAGTCTGCTTCAGATTTGGGCGACCAGCACCCGATACGACTTGGGGGAGATGGACGAGGTACCCCTCGGAGCCCGTCGCATTCCTCATCCAGAGGGCGCTGAATCGAGAACCAAAGTATGACTGTCAATGAAGAGCGGCTCCTGGTGGACGATGTTGTCACCGCCCTGACCGCCCCTCAGCAAGAGGGGCAGCCTGCGCAAGATCTGCGCGGGCAAATGGAGCGCGCAGCTGACGAGTTCGACAAGCGCACGGCCCTGGCTTTTGGGCGTGCCCTGGTGGACAGCCTGTGCGAAGACCCGGCCGATGTCAGACGCCTCGAGGCGCTCTTGATCCTGGGCCTCGCCCACCCCCACATCCTCGGTCTCTACCAGGTTTCCCTGGCTGCCGAGGGGCGTCGGTTGAGTGTTCTCCTGGAAAACTGTGGCGAACACGAGCGCGCTCGCAGCATCCTCGAGCTACTGGCCCAGCACGCGCCCAACGACCGTTCGATCCAGCAGGATCTCTCGAGCATGGCTCGACGCTTTGGCGAGGTGGATGAGCTGATCGAGCGTTGCCTCTTGCGGGCCGATGAAGAGGTGGCGGCCGACAATCCCATGGAGGCCATAGCCTGGCTCCAGGAGATCTTGCTCCACGACCAGACTCGTCGTGATGTGGCCCGCATGATCCGCGACCTGCGCTTCGCGGAAGTAGAAAAGACCCAACTCAAACAGCGCCGCAACCGCCTGGCGGGCGTGCTGATGGCCGTCTCGGCGGTGATCTCGCTCTTGTTCGTACGCGAGTGGCGCATTTTCGAGCAGTACGGCGCCTTGCCGGCGCTGGCTTCCTCCACGGCAGACACCCCACGCGCCCACGAACTAAACGAGCGCCTTGCAGGCCTCGACCAGTTGTTGGCGAAGAACCAGCTCTGGCTCGGGATGTTCTCCGTTACCAGGGAACGGCGCGACTTGCAGCGCGAGGCTGACAAGCTGGCCAACAGTGCAAGTGAGCGCAACCTGCGCCTGGAAAAGATCGCCTACCAGCGCCAGGCCATGGCCGAGTCTGCCCGCTTGAAGGGTCTCGACGCTGTGACCCAGGTGAGGCTGGGCGACGCGTTGTTCCAGTTCGAGCGCTCCCTGGATCTGGGCGCTCTGGATTGGGATCGACGCAGTCGTATCAGCGCCAACATCGTGGCCATCGAGGAACTCCTGGAGCAGCGCAAGTGATGTTTGGCTCCCTCCTCAAGCGCGGCAAGGTGCGCGCCGCCGTAAAAAACCTGAGCGCCGATCCGAGCGCCAAGAATTACTCGGCCCTGGCCCGCGCCCATGCGGCCAGCCTTCAGCTGAGCGATGTCCGCAAGGTCTGCGAAGAGGGTCTGGTGGCTTTTCCCGCCGATGCCGCTCTGCTGCGTCTGCGCGACCGTGCCGAGACGCTCCAGCGCGAGGACCGCGTGCGAGACTTGCAGCGGCTTCTGAAGGCCGGACCGCGCACAGCCTATTGGAAGGAATTGTGCGAGATTCACCTGCGCGCCAAATGCGTGGCGCGCGCCGAACAGGTGGCCGCGGAGTGGTTTCGCGCTACACAAGCTGCCGACGCGCTTTGCTATCAAGCCCGTGCTCGCGCCGAACGCTATTTCAGCGACCGGCGACGCGATGATGCGCGCCGAGCTCTCGAACTCGCTGACCAGTGCCTGGCGCGTGCCAGCGGGGATGCACGGCCGCTCAGGTTGCAGCTCTCTATCTACACGCGCTGTGGTGCCTGGAACGAAGCTCGCCGTGCCTTGGCCCGGCTCCTGGAACTGTACCCCGGAGATCCCGGTCTCGAGGCGCGCTTTCGCACCGCTGCGGCCCTGGCTGGGAGTACTCGGAGCCTGGACGCAGCCTTGCGCGAGGTCGAGCGCACGGGGCAGTTCGAAGGCGACGACAACCAACGAGAGGGTGAGAGTCCCACGGCCAGTGTGCGTCCGCTGCTAAAGCAATTGGCTGCCGAGGAGCGAGTGCAGGGTGCCTTCTTCGTGCGTGGCAGCACCGCCCTGGTGCAAGGCCCCAAGGGGGCCACTGCCGAGCGCCAGGCTCGCGGCGTGCGCGAATTACTCTCCACAAGTCGTGCTGCGGCGCGCCGTCTCGGTCTGGGGCAAGCCCTTGAGATCAATCTGGAGGGCGACTTCGGCGTGCTCAGCATCTCACCGAGCAGCGCTGGCGCGGCGGCTCTTTGGACCGACGAGTTTCCTTCGAGCCAGCACCTCGAGGATCTGGCCGTCCTGGCCGGGTTCGCCGACCAGGCCGCCGCAGATGCCGCGGGCTTTAACTACGGCCACGAGACACAAGCATGAAGCGAGTCCTGGAACCCCTGGCCCATGTGCCCGGCGTGCGCCGCGCGCTCTTGATCTCCCACGATGGCATGCCCATCGTTAGTCTGACCCCCGAATCCTCGGCTGGCAGTAACACGCAGGGAACGCCCTGGCATGACTCGGCCGACGACTCCGAGGCCTTCGCTGGCCTCGCGCTCGGTTGGCTGGCCGAGGTGCAACGGGTCCTCGATCCCATGAGCTGGACGGTGCCCGTGCGCCTGGTGTTGCGGGCCGCCCGGGGCACCTTGGTGCTCGTGGTTTGCGAACGAATGGTGCTCTCCGTCGAGCTCGACCCGGGCATGGCAGCTGAAGAGCTGCGCCTGCCCACCGCTGCGGTGCTAGGTCGCCTGGAGCGCACCTTGCGCAGCAAGAGCCAGCCGAAAGTTCCCGCCGCTGAGTCAAGCGAGGAGATCCCGGGGATATTTCCCGGGGTCGCAACGATCTCTATCGATCAAGAAACAACTGCTCCTGCCCCCTCCGCGGGGCCCAACAACTCCACCGAGAACAACTCCACCGAAAGTGAGGTCGCCTGAGCGATCCGATATTCGAGCTATGGTTCAAATCAATTTTGCAGATAAGCAGGTCAACGCCAAGATCGTCTACTACGGCCCGGGAATGTCGGGCAAGACCACCAACCTCGAGGTCATCCACCAGCGCGCCCCGGAAGCCAATCGTGGCGACCTGACGAGCATCAGCACCGACGGCGATCGCACCTTGTTCTTTGACTTCATGCCCCTCGACCTGGGCATGGTGGCGGGCATGCGCACCTGCTTTCAGGTCTACACCGTGCCGGGGCAGGTTTACTACTCATCCACGCGCAAGCTAGTGCTGCAAGGCGTCGACGGTGTGATCTTCATCGCCGACTCATCGCCCAACATGATGGAAGAGAACCTCGAGTCCATGCGTGACCTCGAAGCCAACCTGGCCGAGTACGGCCGCGCTGCGGGCGAGCTGCCCATGGTGATTCAGTACAACAAGCGAGATGTGCCCGGCGCCCTCTCGATCGCGGAACTGGAAGAGCAACTCAACACCCGCGGGGTGCCCGCGTTCGAAGCCATCGCGAATACGGGCCAGGGGGTCTTTCCGACCCTGAAGGCCGTGGCGGCAGCGGTGCTCGACAGCCTGCACCACCAATCCGGGAGCAGCCAGGAGCAGCCCGCTGCGGCGGCCGTTGCCCAGTCAGATCCCGTTGCAAAGCCCGAGCCCGTGGCGACCTGCGAGCCAGCGCCTGCGCCGAAACCGACCCTCGAACTCACCTCGCAGCCCACGGCGGTCGCACCACCAGCTCGCGCGCCTGAGCCCGAGCCCAGCGTGTCTGCACTTCCCGAACCCGAACCTGTGGCACCCGCGCCCGAAGCCGCTCTCGGACTCCAACTGATTCAAGACACGCCGGCACCTCCGCCGGCTGCCGCTCCCGCGCCTGCCCTCGCGCTGCAACAGCCCTCGGCTCCCAAACCTGCACCCCAGGTAGCTCCCGCGGCCATGTCCCTGCCGACACCGGTCGAGGCCTGTCTCAGCGTGGCTGCCAAACCGCAAGTGCGGGCTCCAAAAAGAGTCAGCTCCCCGATGGCGGTCCAACCCGGAGAGGCTCTTGCGGCGGCTCCCCGGCCAGCGAGTTCCCACAAGTCTTTTCCTACCCGTTCTCAACCAGCGCAACCCACGCCCAAGAGACGCAACAAGAAGAAGGGCGTGTTCATGACGATCGTGATCGTGGCTGCCTCGGTGGGCTTCGGTGCCGCCCTTGGCAGCATTGTGCTCTGGCTCTTCTAAACAGGCAATACCCATGGTCTCTGACGAAAAACTGCGCCAGGCTCAGCTGGTTTTCTACACCGAGGACATCGCGGCCATCGAGCAAGAGCTCGACGGCTTCCTCGAGCTCTCTGGCGCACGCAGCGCTCTGCTCATCGATCGCAGCGGGCACCTCGTGACTCGCCGCGGCGAATCCATCGGTCAATCGGCAGAAGCAGTAGCCGCTCTGGCCGCAGGGTCCTTCGCGGCCACTCGTGAGATGGCGCGCCTCATGGGAGAAGACGAGTTCGACTCGCTCTTTCACCAAGGTAAGCGCGAGAGCATTCAGATCTCGCCGATCGGCGACCGGGCCCTTTTTGGCGCTATCTTCGATGACCGCAGCAACCTGGGGCTGGTGCGCTTCTATGCCAGCGAGAGCCAGGAGCGGCTGAAGCAATTGTTCGACGAGATGGCTCTACGGGCCGAGTCCCGGGATCCGGCCGAGGAGCTGGCCGCGGACTTTTCCACCAGCGCCTCGGCTGCCCTGGACGAGCTCTTCTGAGCCCTCAGGGCCCTTGGCGGCCCTCTGGATCCTCGCCTGGCCCCCCGGGGGCCCTTCTTGGGGGGTGAATCATGGGGCTGGAGGCCCCCCCCAGAAAGAGATTGGGCCAGAAGCCTGGGGTGGGGGGGGGCTTGCGCGCCGGCCCTGAGGGCGCTAGGCTCTTCGCGCTTCCTGCGGGAATCGAGTCCCGCTTCTCCCTTTCAGCATCCCAGTGGCCCACCGGCCAGCACCTCTGGACACGAGTCCGCAGGGTCAATAGGAGTCTCCGAGTCATGGCACGAGTTTGCGAGTTTTGCGGCAAGGGCACAAAGACCGGCGGGTCGATCGCCCGGCGTGGCTTGCCCAAGAAGAAGGGCGGCGTCGGCCTGCGTATCACCAAACGCACCAAACGCACCTTCAAGCCCAACATCCAGCGCGTACGCGCCCTGGTCAACGGCGCGGCTACCCGGGTCAAAATCTGCACCCGCTGCCTGAAGAGCGGCAAGATCAAGAAGCCCGCCTGAGCCTCGACCTCCTCCGGCCCCCTTTCCCGGGCGCGCCTAGATAGCAAAGCCTGGACCGCCCGGTTCAGGCTACTTTTTTGCCTCGCGATGTCCGTGGGAAGAATGTGGAAAACCTAGCCAGTCACCATAGATCCTGGTTTGAAGCTAAAAGGCTACGCGATGGGTTCCCAATAAGTCCTCGAGGGGCGCTCAGGATATTGCAAAGCACGCCCCTCTGACGGGGCTTGAGGGCCCGGTAGCAGCGCTCCCCGAGGCTCATTCCAGGTCAAAAAGCCCCACCATGCAGGCTGCAGAAGCCCATCTGGGTTCCCAATCTGGGAATGATGAGTAGAGCTTGGCCCATTTTTGGTAGCTGCTGAGTTCGCTCCAATCGGCCCGTGAGGAGGAGCCAATTTCAGCTCGAGCTGCACGGGCCCATGATCTTCGCGGCGACCGTAATTGGAGGCCCATAACGGCTTCGAAAGTGGGCTCATCGCGCTTTCATTTGGGAGACCTAAGATAAGTGTGGGCAGATAGTTACGCTCTATTACGGGTTCTGTTGGGCCGGCTTTCTAGAGGATATTCTGAACGACACCCGAGGCGTTCAATAGGGCTCCCGCGGGCCCCTTTGAGGGCCCGGGAAAGTGCTACCTCGGAGATCAGTGGCTGAGCGAATTGCTGCTGTCTTCAGCCGTTCAATGCCTTCTCCCGCAGGGGAAAGTTGCAGGAAGACGGGCAAGCTCCATTGGGCGAGCACCGATAGACCGCTTGATGTCGTGGCGTTAGCGCTCATTCCGGCGCCGCCGAATTCGGACACCCCGTTCAAGGAGAATCTTCCATGGCGAAGAAAGCAACCCGTAAGAAGGCCACTCGAAAGAAGGCCACTCGAAAGAAGGCTAAACGCAAAACCACGCGTAAGAAGGCCAAGAAGAAGGCAACTCGCAAGAAGGCCAAGAAAAAGGCCACTCGCAAGAAAGCCAAGAAGAAGACCACTCGCAAGAAGGCCAAGAAAAAGGCCACTCGCAAGAAGGCCAAGAAGAAGGCTACCCGCAAGAAGGCCAAGAAAAAGGCCACTCGCAAGAAGGCCAAGAAGAAGACCACCCGCAAGAAGGCCAAGAAGAAGGCCACACGTCGCCGTTAGACCCGATTGAGCCCAGGATCACATCGTGAACAAGAGCCATCTGGTCGCCTTCGTCGCCGGAGAGCTGCAGACATCCCGTCTGCAAGCCGCTTCGCTCGTTGACACCGTGCTCGCGGGTATTCGCAAGGGACTGGTCGAGGAAAACTCGGTGACGCTGAGCGGCTTCGGTACCTTCGAAGTCAAGTCCCGCAAGGCGCGGGTGGGTCGCAACCCCCAAACTGGAGAACCGATCCAGATCTGCGCCGGTCGTCGGGTTGGATTCCGCGTTGGGAAAGCCCTGCGCGAATCTGTCTGACATACTCAGCAGCGAGCCCACACAGATACACGCGGTGCCTCGGAGGAACTCCGAGACACCGCGTTCTTCTTTTTAACCCAAGCCGGGTGCCTCGGAGGAACCCCGAGACACCGCGTTCTTCTTTTTAGCCCAAGCCGGGTGCCTTCGAGGAACTCCGAGGCACCGACCTTCCTCTACGCCTGGGCGCTGGCTCTGGCTTGCAGGGCTGCGATCTCAGCTGCGATGGTGGCATCGTCGAGCTTGTCGAAGAGGCCCTCTACATGGCCCAGGGGCTGTCCAGTGGTCAGTTGGCGCCAAGCGCCCGCTTGCGGCAGGCTGGGCCACTGCTCTTGGGCAACGGCGCTTTCCTGGCCCACCATGGCCCATAGCGTCTGAGCCTTCTCCGGCATGAAGGGCACCATCCAGCGCGCCACCAGGGAGAGCCACTCGCAACAGGTATTGAGCACCGCCGCGGCACGCTCTGGATCGCTCTTGCGCAGGGCCCAGGGCGCGAGCTTGTCCACGAAGACATTGGCCACCGCTGCGTTGGCGATGAACTCCTCGGAAGCCCGCCGGAAGCGGAACTCGCGGATTGAGGCGCCCGGATCGACGATGGCACCGCACTCCTCAAGGAGCACCCGGTCCAATTCGCGGGCCGTGTCCGCGTCGATGGCGGGCACCTGGCCCTCGAAGTGCTTGTCGATGAAACGCAGCACACGGGTGGCCAGGTTGCCCACGGTGTCCGCCAAGGAGGCATTGACCGTGACCTGAAAGTCCTCCCAGCGAAACTCCGAATCGGCGTTTTCCGGCATGGAGGCGATCAGGTGAAAACGAGCCGCTTCGGCGTCATAAGTCTCGAAGAAAGCCTCCATGGGCACGGTCCAGTGGCTCGAGGTCGAGAACTTGGCGCCCTGGAGGTTGTAGAACTCGTTGGCAGGGACAGCCCACGGCAGAATGAAGTCCTGGTCGGCTCCGGCCAACATCGCCGGGAAAACCAGGGCGTGGAAGGGGATGTTGTCCTTGCCCACGAAGTGCACCAAGCGCGTGTCCTCAAAGCACCACCATGTTTTCCAGCCATCGGGATCGCCCTCCCGGGCGGCCAGCTCCGCGGTCATGGAGATGTAGCCGATGGGGGCGTCGAACCAGACATACAGCACCTTGCCCTCTTCGCCCTCGGCGAGGTCGGCGGGGACGGGCACGCCCCAACTCATGTCGCGGGTGATCGGGCGCATCTGTAGGTCGTCGAGCATGCGCGAGATGAAGGCCTGGACATTGGCCTTCCAGTCGCCCTTCTCGAACCAGGCGCCAATGTGGTCATCACGCAGCTTCGGCAGGTCCAGGTACCAGTGGGTTGTGTCGCGCAATTTTGGCTGCGAGCCGCATTGTTTGCAGGCAGGGTTCTTGAGTTTGGTTGCGTCCAGCCAAGCACCGCAACTTGGGCACTCATCCCCACGGGCGCCGGTGTGTTCGCACTTGGGGCAGGTACCCAGCACATAGCGGTCAGGCAGGAACATGGCGTCCTTCTCGCAGTACAACTGGGCGCTTGTCTGCTTGCAGAGATAGCCATTCTCATGGAGTTGCCGGAACATGTTCTGGGCCATCTCGGTGTGCTGGGGGCATGCGCTGGTGCCGCTCCAGATGTCGAACTCGATGCCGAAGCGCTTGAAGGTGCGTTGGAATTCCGCGCGCCAGCGGGCCACATAGGTGGCGTAGTCCACGCCTTCCTTCTCGGCGTTGATCGTTATCGCCGCGCCGTACTCGTCGGCGCCGCAGATGTAGCGCACTTCTTCTCCCTGCATGCGCAACAGTCGCACATAGACATCTGCTGGCAGGTAGGCTCCGGCTATGTGGCCAAAGTGCAGCGGCCCGTTGGCGTAGGGCAAGGCGCTTGTGACGAGGTATTTGGGCACGGGATGGTTCCAGGAGGGGCTGCGGGGGTGGGCCGGGCCATGCTACAGTTTTCCGCCTGCGCGGCGGCGATGAGAGGACTCGAGCATCAGATTGCGCAGGGGCACGAACCAGGCGAAGATGAAACCGATCCAGAAGATTGGTGTTTCGAGCTGCATGGTGTAGCCCAGGTTGAAGAGCGAGCCGACGAGGGAAAGCCACCAAAAGCCCATGGGGAAGTGGCTCCGGCCGGCGCGCTCGGAGAGCCACCACTGGAAGAGGAAGCGGGTGCTCCAGATGGTCTGGCCGATGAGGCCCACGATCAACCAGGGCAGGGCCACCTGAGTGGCAGGCGGCGACATCACATGGCCCCAAGCGAGGAGCAGTACCCCGGCGGTCAGGGCCAGGAGCGCCGTGGGCAGGGGCCCCAGGCCCGTGTCCTGATTGCCCCCGAATCGCAGGTTGCGGCCATAGGTCGCGCCGTTGACCAAATAGCCAGGCAAGAGCACCCAGGCTTCGAGGCCCACCGCCACCACGGCCATAATCCCCGAGGCCACCAGGGAAAGCCACCAGAAGAGTGCCGGGCTGGCGCTGCGCCCCGCTCGTTCAGAGGCCCCCCATTGGACCACTACGCGGCCGAAGAACAGCGCCTGACCCACACATCCGAGGACTTCGAAGGGGCTCAGGCTGAAACCAAGAACCTCGATCTCACTCATCGTCGCGGCCGCGCGCTGACCTCGACCAGAGGCACGCGTATCACTCGGCCGTGCATCCAGCGCACGGCCAAGAGATCCTTGAAGGCGCGCCAGGCGCGGTTCAAGACGCCGTACTTGGAAACGCCGGCGACTCGCGGCCTGTGGGACACGGGGTGCTCGAGCACGGAGAAGCCGTGGTAGCGCAAAAGGGTGGGGAAGAACCGATGCAGGCCCTCGAAGAGCGGTAGGGACTGGATCGCTTCGGCGCGGAAGAGTTTGAGCGAACAACCGGTGTCGCGGATCGAGTCGCGGCTGATCCAGTTGCGCACGCGGTTGGCGATGCGCGAGGAGATGCGCCGCAGCCAGTTGTCGTTGCGCTTTTGGCGGTAGCCCACCACGGCATCGTGGTCGGCGAGAACGGCGAGCATGCCCGGGATGTCCGCGGGATCGTTCTGCAAGTCAGCGTCGAGGGTCACGATAATATCGCCGCGAGCGAGTTGCAGACCGACACCCATGGCCGCGGTCTGGCCGCAGTTTTGCTCGAAGAAGGCGCCCACCACGCGCTGGTCCTCCTCGGCCAGGGCTCGGATCAAGGCTGCCGAACCGTCGCGGCTACCGTCGTCCACCAGGATCAGCTCCCAGGTGCCGAGGTCCTGCAGAGCTTCGTGGACGCTCAGCACCAGGGGCCGCAAGTTGTCCTCTTCGTCATAGACCGGCGCCACCAGGCTGAGTCGCGGTCCTTCTCCATGCTCTGGAAACTCGGCTGCGACTCGCCCGAGGGTGATGGAGGGGACGGACATGGGTGAGCCCTAGGATGACACGCAAAGGGGGCCAGGCAAGCCCCGGCTCAGACCTTGGGCGTGGCCTGCCCGTTTGTTTGAGGCCGCCGCGTCTCCAGCGGTCGCAGGGAGTCCTTGTCCAGGCGCACCACCAACCAGAGCCCGCCGATCGAGGCCGCCGGCACCATGATCAGGGGCCCCAAGATGGGAATCACGAACAGAAGGCCAGCCACCCCACCGTAGGCCGTGACCGCCCCCGCGTTGTGCACCAAAAACTGCAGGCGTTTTGTGAGCGCCCACTCGCGCCTCGAGAAGGGGATGTCGAGCAGGGTGATGGCCGTGGCAAAACCCGCCACGGCCATGAAGAGCGGCAGTCCCACCACGGGCACGAACTTCAGGGGCAGGAAGATGATCAAAAGAAAGACCACCACCAGGGAGGCCTTGATCGAAACCATGAGGGTGTGGCTCTCGATGCGCACCACCCACCAAAGCCACAGTCCGTAGTCTTTTTTCGCGAGGCCCAGGGCCAGATAGCAGAGCGGCGCGCCGAAGGGCAGCATCCAACCCACGGGACCGCTCACAACAAAACCCGCGACCAAAAAACCCAGGGCCGGCACGGCGCCCAGAAGCGAGAGCTTGATGCAATCAGCCACCGGGATGCTCGTGGGGCGTTGGATCTCGTCGCGGGGATTGATGCCAAACCAGCTCGTTTCGATGCGTCCTTGGATCTCGTCCAGGAAAGGTCCGGCGACAGCTTCGTAGACCACTGAGAAGGCGTACAAGGCCACGATCGACGAGACCACAAGCCACAGCACCACGCCGCTAATCTTGGCCAGCAGCGTGGCCACGCCCTTGTCCAAGAGCCATGTGACAGCAGCCTTGAAGTAACCCTCCTCGAGACCCATGCTCTCCAGATTGTCCACCGTGGCTGCATCCACGAGGATGTCCACCAGCCCCAGGCTCCAGGTGAACAGTGCGCCGAAGGCCAGGAGGGTCAAGAGCACCGGCGGGACTAGAAAACGCTTTACGCCGCGGGTCGTTACCAGAAGCCACAACCCCCGCGGCACCGCTTGCAGCCCGTCGAGGATGCGCCCGATTTGGGTCGTGGGTTGATCCTGCAGGGAGTCATCGCTCGAACCGTGCTGGCAGTGGGGGCATGACGGCCCCGGAGCGTCGTAACCGCAGAGTCGGCAGGGAGTGGGGTTGAGCATGTTCCGGCGGGCCTCTGGTCGCACCCGCCGCGGTCATAAGAAGAGGTTGGGGCACAGCTTGCGGGCGCAGGCTGGTAGACTACTGCGCCAGTCGCTCGCATCAACCCCTCTTCAGGCGCCCGGGCGCCACCCCAGAGACAATATGGCCGGTTACCGCGCGATTGATTTCTACGACCTCGACGACCAGTTCTCCGAAGAAGAGCAAATGGTGCGTAACACCGTGCGCTCCTGGGTGTCCGAGCGCTTCATGCCCGTCATCATGGAGCACTACGAGGCCGGGACTTTTCCCATGGATCTCGTGCCCGAACTGGCCGAGCTGGGGGTGTTCGGCTCGAACCTGCCGGAGCAATACGGCTGCGCCGGACTCAACAATGTCTCCTACGGCCTGATCTGCCAGGAGCTCGAGCGCGGTGACTCCGGCTTGCGTTCCTTCGTCAGCGTACAGGGCTCGCTGGTCATGTGGCCCATCCATGAGTACGGCAGCGAAGCGCAGAAGGATCTCTGGCTGCCTCAGTTGGCCTCGGGCGAGGCCATCGGTTGTTTCGGTCTGACCGAGCCGGACGCTGGCTCGAATCCCGGTGGCATGACCTGCCGCGCCGTGCGCCATGGTGATCAGTGGGTTCTCGACGGGCGCAAGATGTGGATCACCAACGGTGGCTTGAGCCAAGTGGCCATCGTCTGGGCCCAGTGCGAGGGCACCATTCGCGGCTTCGTCGTGCCCTGCGACACCCCGGGCTTCAGCGCACCCGAGCAGAAGCACAAGTTCAGCCTGCGCGCCTCGGTGACTTCGGAATTGGTGCTCGAAGAGGTGCATCTGCCCCTCGACGCCATGTTGCCCGGTGCGAAGGGCCTGCGCGGTCCGCTCTCATGTTTGACCCAGGCTCGCTACGGCATCGCTTGGGGCGCGATGGGTGCCGCCATGGCCGTCTTCGATGAAGCTCTCGAGTACGCTGGCGAACGCATCGTCTTCGACAAGCCCCTGGCCGGTTTTCAGATTCCCCAGCAGAAACTGGCCAACATGGCCACCGACATCACTTGCGGCCAACTGCTCGCCTTGCGGCTCGGCAGACTCAAGGATGCGGGCAAGATGACCCCGGTTCAGGTGTCCATGGCCAAGCGCAACAATGTCATGAAGGCCCTCGAGATCAGTCGCGTGGGCCGCGACATGTTGGGCGCCAATGGCATCAGCCTCGAATACGGGGTCGGCCGGCACATGTGCAACTTGGAATCGGTGGTGACTTACGAAGGCACCCACGACATCCACACCTTGGCCATTGGCCACGAATTGACGGGTATTTCGGCCTACCGCTGAGGTCGGGGCCTTCGCTGCCGAGATGGGCTCGGAACAGGGTTGCCCACCCTGCGTTGAAGGTCTAGCCAGGTTTCATGGCGGCGCAAGTCATCTTGCGGGGGGCGCTGGTGGGCGTCCCCCGCATTTTATTTCTGGAGAGGCCGTACGGAGAAACCGAGAGACCTTGCCAGGGCATTGCGCATGGCACGGGGCTCAAGTCTCACTCGCCTGGCCTTCGATGAGGCCGATCAAACACTCCACGGCCTGCTCCACAAAGCCGTCGTCCTCCGCTCCCGCATCCACTTCCACGAACTCGTAGCCCGCGGGCAGACCCCGGCGCAGCTCATCGGCGAAGGCCGCATCACTCTCGGCGTCACGCAACTCGCCGCCCTCGATGCCATAACGACTGGTGCCCCGTGAGGGCATCATGAAGACGCCCGTGCCGCCGGCCCGTTCCAGGCGTACGATGATCTCGCGTGCCACCCGCCGCATCTCGTCCGCGTTGAGACGCGGCGCCAGGATGATCGGATTGTGAAATGTGTACAGGTGGTCGCGCCAACGCTCGGGCACCGTATTGGGCTCGACCAGGAGTCCCACATGTTCCAAGCCGCCGGGGACCAACACCTGGGGCAGCCCCAGAGAGCCTGCCACGGAAAGGCGCTCGGGTCCTCCAGCGCGTAGGCCATCGAAGACCTCGTCGGCGATCTCGCCCAGTCCGTAATCGAAGACTGCGCCGATTAGACCGTCCTTCATCATCTGTTCCATGGCTCGGCCTCCCGAGCCCACGGCGTGAAACACGATCACCTCAAAGCCGCGTTCGTGGAATAGGTCCAGCGCGTGCATGCAGCCGGCGGTTAGAACGCCCAAGTTGGTCATGCCGATCAAGGGCTTCTCGCCGCCAGGAATCGTCAATTCGACTTCGCATCGGGCCATGCCCAGGGCAGCGCCGGCGGCGTTGGCCAGGATCTTGCGCGTGATGGGATTCAGGCCCAGGATGTCGCTGACCGAGAACATCATGGTGATGTCCTTGATGCCCACAAAGGCCGAGGTGTCCCCCGAAGCCACGGTGGAGACCATCAGCTTGGGAAAGCCAAAGTCGAGCCCCCCCATCACCTGGGTGTGGTTGGATGTGCCCTGGGTGCCGCCGATACCGAGCACCGCGTGCACCTCTCCCCGGCTGATGCGCTCGCGCAGGATCTTGAGGGCGCCGGCGTTCATCACCGGCGAAGCGGCTTGACGGGTGGGGTTCTCCAAGAGTTCATCGAGGGTTGTCCCTCCCGCGGCAGCGACCTCGGCGCGGCTCACATCGCCGGGAATGGTGGGCGCGCCCACCACGCCCACATCGATCAAGAGCACCCGGCCGCCGAAGGCCTCGATTTGCTCGCGCAGGTAGCCCGCCTCTGCGCCCTTGGTGTCGAGGGTGACGAGGATCGCGACGGTCCGCGCCGAAGGCTTGACGGTGCTTGGCGCCGGGTGATTTTTCTGCATGGCGTGGCTCTCCTGAGGAGCTCAAGGGAGGGGGGTGAGGGGCGCATTGCCGGAAGCGTACCAGGTACTCTGCCGCTGCTCTGGCGTACCTGGTACGCCAGAGCAGCGGCAGAGTACCTGGTACGCTTCCGGCAATGCGCCGCGGGTACAATCTGAAGCCCCTCCCGGCTGTTCCGCTCTCCTCTCCAGGCACCCATCCCACCCCGCCATGCTGATTTCCGCCCAGGCCGCCCTCTTGACCGTTGCCCTCCTCGCACCGTTACTCTCGACCTCTCTCGCGGCCCAGGCCGTCAAAGAGGGCCAGCCCACCCGCTGGGTGGTCTATCCCGGTGGAACGGGCCCCGGCCGAGGCAAGCACATCGTCTTGGTCTCGGGCGACGAGGAGTACCGCTCGGAGGAGGCCCTGCCCCAGCTGGCCAAGATCCTCAGTCAGCGCCACGGCTTTCGCTGCACGCAGCTTTTTTCGCAGAAGCGTGACACGGCCGAGATCGATCCCGATGAGCGCGGTTACATCCCCGGTCTTGGGGCCCTCGCCGATGCCGACATGTTGGTGCTCTTTACGCGCTTTCGGCGTCTGGCCGATGAGGACATGCAGCACATCCGGGACTTCGTCGCAGCCGGCAAGCCGCTCCTCGGGATTCGCACGGCGACCCACGCCTTCGCCTACGAAAAGGACTCCAAGAGCGTTCACGCTGCCTGGACCTGGAACAACGCCGATGGCTCCGGTGGCTTTGGGCGCCAGATTCTGGGCGAGACCTGGATCTCACATCACGGCCGGCACGGATCCGAGAGCACCCGCGGAGTGATTCCAGAACCGATGCGCAGCCACCCGATTCTGCGCGGTGTGAAGGATGTTTGGGGACCTACCGATGTCTATGGCATTCGCTCCCTGCCCGCCGACGCCCAAGTCCTGCTCGAAGGCGCCGTGCTCGACGGCATGACCCCGGACTCGCAGCCTGTCGCAGATGAGCGCAACAATCCGCGCACGCCGATTTGTTGGCTGCGCCAGCGTCAACTCGAAAACGGTCAGGTTCAGCGCATCGTGGCCTCCACCATCGGTGCGGCCATCGACTTGCAGAGCGAGCATCTGCGGCGGCTTTTCATCAATGCCTGCTATTGGGGCATGGGCCTCGAAGAGGCCATCGGTGCCGCCAGCGACGCCCGCCTGGTGGGGGAGTACACACCGACCATGTTCGGCTTCGGCGGTTTTCAGAGCGGCGTTTTCCCACGGGACCACGCCCTTGCAAGCGAACCGCAGTCGAAGAAAACGGCTCCAGCGGCCGACTAGAGGCCTTGCGGTCCCGGGGCTAATCGTCCCCGGATTTCACCCCGAGGCTCTTCAGGTAGGCCACAAGGTCGAGGATCTCCTCGGCGCTGAAGGTCGACAGCAGGCCGCTGGGCATGCTTGAAATCTGCGATACGCGGCGCGATGCGAACTCTTCCCGCGGCAAGATCAACAGGTCGTCGCGGTAGGGGTCGTCCTGGATGTAGAGGTTATGCGCATCCTCGTCGAGCACCGGACCAGCGACGACCTGGCCGTTTTTTAGGAGGAAAATCTCGGCGGCGTAGCCTTCTGCGATCAGGGCCGAGGGCTCGAGGATCTGTTGCAGGAGTTCGCCTGGAGTGTACTTCACCTGCACCTCGGTGAGGGCCGGTCCGGTGAGGCCGCCCTCGTCGGCTACCCGGTGGCACGAGAGGCAGGACGCGGTTTCGAGCACCCTCCGGCCGGCTGCACTACGCGCCGGATCGATGGCCGCCAGGGTGCTGGGGAAATCCGCCCGGGTCCAGTTCTTGACGAAGGCTCGCTGAGACGCGGCGTTTGCCGCGGGCTCCGGAGCGAGGCCGGGCAGGGCCAACAACTCGGGCAAGCTCGCGATTACATGCATGACGCCATTCATGCGCACCCAGTGGCCTGGGAAGGTGCACACGAAGGGATAATCTCCGAGCACCTCGGGCGCTACAAAGGCCAGGACTTCCGACTCTCCCGGTTGCAGGAGCCCGGTGTGGAACAGAACCTCGTCGGTCTCGGGGATGAATCCACGCTCCCAGGCGTCATCCGCGGCGGCGTCCGCTTCGGCCGCCAAACCGACCCGCGCCAGGGCTCCGGGAGCTGTGACCACCAGGTTGTGGGGCATCAAGTCGGTGTTCGAGAAGACCAGCTCCACGGGGCGGCCAGCCACCACGGTGAACTCCCGGCGATCGAACAGGAGTGCGTCGGGCACTGGGCGCAGGACTTGCACCTGGGGGCCGCGCCCACGGCGAGCGCTGAAGAGCGCCAGGGCCGTGTCGGGATCGAGAAGCGGCACAAGGCTGTCGGCGAGGGCCAGGATTTGGCGGCCCTCGGGGCCCCCGAAGTCTTCCGCTGAGTCCCCAGCGAAGAGCCTTGTGAGTATCGCTGCAAGGCTCTCGCGGGAAGCTGCGGACCACTTTTCCGGCGCGAGTTGGGCCAGGGCGCTGACCACCGAGGCGCGCAGCGCCTCTTCATCGAAACGCTCCAAGAGGGCCTGCACGGCGCGCTCGCGCTGCACACCCAGAGCTCCCAGCGCTCGCACGGCGGCGCGCCGCACTCGCAAGGCTGGCGAAGCGACTTGTAGGGCAACCCGGGGACTCGCCTGCTCCTCGGGCGTCTCTTCATAGACCGTGCGTCGTTGGCCGTCGAGGATGCGCAGCACAAACCCCGCCAGCCTTCCAGCAAAGCGGCCATCGCTCTCGGTGCGATTCCAGACGCGCACCTCGTCGAGGCTCCGCTCGGCGCCAAGGTCGAGCTCCCACCAGGGGTCGGGGAGGTCCTCGATGGTGTGGGTCTGTCCGCTGTCGCCGTACACGCCGCTCGTGTTGCCGTCGATGGCGCGGCTGGCAACGCCGCTCCAGGCCACGCTCGATTGGCTGGCGCTGCCTTGGGCTGCGATGTTCTCGCCGCCGGCGAAGACCTGTACCTCGGCCAGGGTCAGGGTACGCCGCGCGCCGGGGAGTTCGATGCGGATGTAGCGCCCGTGGGTCTTGCCGCCGATCCCCGCGCTGGCGGCCAGCTCGCCGGGCAAGCCCGCGGTGAGTCTCAGGACGCTTTCGAAGACCTCCTCGGCGAGGCGCGGGCTTGACAAGTAGGGCAGGGCCTCAAGCAGGTCTCCGAGAGCGGCCACGCTGCCGAGCGCGGCGCGCCAAGCGGGGCCCAGTTCGCCGTCGGCTTCGATGCGCGCCGCCGTGGCGAGGCAACGGGTGGAGTGGCGCTGGCCTGCCTTGGAGAGTTGGGCGAGGCTTGCGCCCGATTCGCTTGTGGCGGGGAAGTCGCGCAGGGCGCCGAAGAGGCCCATGAGCAGGTGATCCACATGGCCGCCCGTGCGGGCGTCGGCCCGGCCGATGGCGGCCAGGATTTCGTCTTCGGCGCTGCTGGATGTCATGGCGGCGAGGCCACCAGCCGCAGCACTGTAGTCCGCCGAGTCCAAGCCGTGGCGGCCGAGGAGTTCGCGGTAGAGTTCGGAGCTAGGTCGCAGACCGGCTAGTTTTTCCGTCGCCGTGCGCGCGAGGATGTACTCGAGGCCCCGGGAATTGCCAGCGGCAAAGTCCGCGTCATGGGTCAGGGCGTCGCGCCAGTGGGGCTCTAGGGCTCGCAGGGTTTCGGTCAGGGCGTACTCGCTGAGAGAATCGGATTCGGCGTCCAGGGCCAAGAGGGCAATCTCCGCCGCCTGGGCGCTCTGGAAGAACGAAAGCGCCACGATAGTCTCCATGCGCACCCGCGCCGAGGGGTCGGCGATACTCTGGCGCAAGAGATCGAGGGGTGCCCTGGACCGCTGGCGCAAGGAGCGCAGGACTCGCACGCTCGCGGCGCGCGCGCGCTCGTCGCTCGAGTTCAGGAGCGCTTCGAGCAGTCCCTCATCGAGGACATCGTGCTGGGCCTGGAGCCACAGAAGTTCGAGCAGGAAGTGCTCGCTGTCGGAATCCTCCTCGCGCTCCGCGAGACCAGCCAGCGCGCCGCGGGCGCTCTTGGCTGCCCTCACCACCTGCACCGAATCCCGCGCCGAAAGCTCGATGCGGGTGCGGTAGCGGACTCGGTCGTCGCTCTTTCCAAGCAACCCGACCAACTCGTCCAGGGGCCGGCCATGGATGGGGACGGGATCGACGAGAGGCCGCGTCTCGTGCAGCACGCGGTAGATGCGGCCATGGGCGTTGTCACGGCTGGGGTCGCGTAGGTGGTGCTGCATGTGGCCGATCAGCGGGTTCTGCCAGTCCAGGATGTAGAGCGCGCCGTCCGGTCCCACCTCAATGTCCACGGGCCGAAAGCGTGGATCCCGGCTTTGCAGGATGGGCTCCTGTTCCTCGGCGCCAAAACCTGCTCCGTCATCCTGCACGCTGTATTGGAAGATGCCCTGGAAGCCGATCACATTGGCGATGAGGTAATTGCCCTGGTTTTCGGCGGGGAAGTGCGCACTCGAGAGGATCTCGGTGGCTCCCGCGGGCCGCGAGCGTTGCTGGAAAAAGGGCGCGATCCCCGGATGCTTCAAGGGGTGTTGGATGAAGCCGCTAAAGGCCAGGGCGAAGTAATTCACATTGCCCGTGCCATCGGTGACAAAGTCCTGTCCCCAACGGTCGAAGACATGGCCGTGGGGATTGGCAAAGTTGTAGGGCACATAGCGTTCCACGCGCCAGGTGCGCGGTTCAAAGCGCCACACGCAACCGTTGTGGTTGCGCAGCGGGCCGTAGATGCTTTCGATCTGCGACATGTGGAAGGTGCCTTCCTGAAAATAGAGCCCACCGCATGGGCCGAGCACGAAACTGTTGGCCGAGTGGTGGGTGTCTCCTGAACTCAGTCCGTGCAACACGCGCTCGACGCTGTCGGCCCGGTCGTCGCCGTCCAGGTCCTTGAGAAACAGGAGGTCGGGGGCGCAACCCACGAACACGCCGCCGTTCCAGAACTCAAAGCCCGTGGGGTTGTGCAAATTGCCCGCGAAGGTCTTGCAGACATCAGCGCGCCCGTCGCCGTCTGTATCCTCGAAGATCAGGAGTTTGTCATTCATGGGCTTCCCCGGTTCCCAGTGCGGATAGGTCGGCCAGCAGGCCACCCACAAGCGTCCGCGGGTGTCCCATGACATCTGCACAGGGTTGACCAGGTTGGGAAAGCGCTCCTCGTCGGCGAAGAGTTCCACGCGACAACCTTCGAGCACATCCATCTCGTCGATGGCCGCCTGGGCGCTCAGGAACTCGTGGGCACCAGCCGCTCCGGTCCCGGGTTTGTTGGTTTCCACCGGGATCAGCGGGGGCACTTCACTCATCATCCCAGAAGGACCCCCAACCCCAGCAGGGTCTTCGCCGCTGGCCACGGCCCAGATTTCGCGGTCGGCCCGCTCGCACTCGGCAACGAGGACCTCGAGTTCCCGTTGCAGCACGCGGTAGTTGGTGACGCCGTCATATTCCAGGGACGAACGCCCACCGTAGACATTGTAGCCGTCGGTGGCGCGGTAGCGGTTGAACCACAAGAGGTTCTTGGCCAGGACGCGGCGGTGCAGATCGCGCTTTGACTCCTCCGTTGTTGCCGCCAGGGGCTCTGCATCGGCGAGCAGGGCTAGAGCGATCACATCGGCCAGAAGGCGATTGCCCTCGCTCGTGAGGTGGGCGCCGTTGATCGTGAGGGGCTCTGTGTGGGCGGCGTAGAGGGCGCGGGTGGGGGCAAGAAGATCGATGAAGATCGTGTTCTCGCGCGCGGCGATGCGCGCCATGGCCGTGCTGTAGAGTTCGAGGCGCGCATTGTGTGCCTTGCCGACCGGCAGGCTGGGACTCTTCAGGTTCTCGAAGGCGATGGGGGAGAAGAGCACCAGGGTTGGCGCGCCATCGCCGCTGTAGTTGGCGGACTTCTGGTGTGCGATGAAGTCGCCAAGATCGCGCTCGAACTCGGCCAGGCCCGTGGCTCCGGCGAAGGATTCGTTGAAACCGAAGAAGGCCAGGACGATGTCCGCTTCGCAGCGCGTGAGGTGTTCGTCTGGCGATCCAAAGCCCGCCGTGCGCTGACCACCGCTAACTTCGTCGGCGGAGAAGCCCAGGTTTCGGAAGGAGAGTTCCAGGAGAGGCAAGCGAGCCTGGATTGCGGCCTCGAGCCAGCCGTGGTGTTGCATACGCTCGGCCAGGGCGTTGCCCACCAGACAGATGTGATCCCCTCGCTCGAACTCGAAAGCTGGCTGGGCTGCGTTTGTGGGGGTGAGTTGCAGGCAGGCGGCGAGGAAGAATGCGTTCATTCCCCCAGGATAGCAATTGGCCCCGCCCACGAGGCTCCACAGCCCCACGATCCATTACTGGGCAGCTGCTTCCTCGATCTGCGCGTAGGCGCGTTCCAGGTCGCCGATCAACTTGTCGACGTGCTCGTACTCGTCGGGGTCGAGGTTGCCGCTGGTCTTGTCCTTGAGCATCAAGAGGTCGTCGATGATCATGCGCGCGTTTTCAAGGATTACTGCCTTGGTGCCCGTAACCGGATTCTCCAGCATACCCAGAGACATCAGACCCTGGTAGCTGAGGCGCGTTATGAACAGCCGAAAGTTCCCGCCGGGCAGGGGCAGCTGGTCGGCGCGTTGAGATTCTGTCATAGGACTGTCTCGCATACGGGGGCGGGGTTGTTGCCGTTCGCGTGGGCGAGGGCCGCGCCCACAAAGCCCTTGAAGATCGGATGGGGGTTGAGGGGCCGACTCTTGAATTCGGGGTGAAACTGCACGCCGATGAAGAAGGGGTGTTCGGGGATTTCGATGATCTCCACCAGGTCGCGCCCGGGATTTCTGCCGCTGAGGACCATGGTCGAGGCCGCGAACTGATCGCGGTAGTCGTTGTTGAACTCGAAGCGGTGGCGGTGGCGCTCGGAGATTCTGGTGCAGCCGTACAATTCGTGGATCCGGGTGCCCGGATCGAGTTCGCAGTCGTAGGCGCCCAGGCGCATGGTGCCGCCCTTTTGATCTATCTCGCGCTGGTCGGCCATCAAACTGATCACCGGGTGGGGCGAATGGGGCGAGTGTTCCAGGGTGTGAGCTCCTTCGAGACCCAATTCGTGGCGCGCGTACTCGATCACGGCGCACTGCATGCCGAGGCAGATGCCGAAGAACGGCAGGTCCTGTTCTCGCGCCCAGCGAATGGCCTGAATTTTGCCCTCGATGCCCCGTTCGCCGAAGCCTCCGGGGACCAGCACGCCGTCCACACCAGCCAGGATTTCGGTGCCCTTGACGAGCACATCCTCGGCGCTGATCTTGCGCAGCTTGACCTTGCAGCGGTTGGCGTAGCCCGCATGGGCCAACGACTCGTAAATCGACTTGTAGGCGTCGTGCAACTGGATGTACTTGCCCACCACCGCGATCTCGCAGGTCTTCTCGACGCTCTTCAGTTCGGCCAGCATGAGGCTCCAGTCGTCGAGATCGGTTTCGGTGTCTGATTCGAAGCCGAGGTGTGCTACCACCAGCTTGTCGAGGCCCAACCGACAGAGATCCACGGGCACCTCGTAGATCGAATAGGCCACATCGCGCTCCTCGACCACGGCTTCGGGGCGCACATTGCAAAACATGCTGATCTTCTGGGCCATCTCCTGGGTCATGGGCTGCTCCGTGCGGCAGACCAGGATGTCGGGCTGGATGCCGATCTCGCGCAGCTTGCCCACCGACTGCTGGGTCGGCTTGGTCTTCAGCTCACCCGAGGCGCGCAGGTAGGGCAAGAGCGTCACATGCAGAAAGAGCACATCGCCCTTGGGCCGCTCGAGGGCGAACTGGCGTACGGCTTCGAGGAAGGGCAGGCTCTCGATGTCGCCCACGGTGCCGCCGATTTCGGTGATGGCCACATCGGCACCTTCGGCGGCGCCTTCGTGGATGGCTTCCTTGATGGCGTCGGTGATGTGGGGAATGACCTGCACCGTGCGGCCGAGGTAATCGCCGCGGCGTTCCTTGGCGATCACCGTGGAGTAGATCTTGCCCGTGGTGAAGTTGCTCGACTGAGTCAGCTTGGCGTGCGTGTAGCGTTCGTAGTGACCGAGGTCGAGATCGGTCTCGGCTCCGTCATCGGTGACATAGACCTCGCCGTGCTGGAAAGGGCTCATGGTGCCCGGATCCACATTGATGTAGGGGTCGAGCTTTTGCAGGGAGACCGTCAGACCGCGGCGTTCGAGGATCAACCCGATGGCTGCCGAGGTCAGCCCCTTGCCGAGACTGCTGACGACTCCGCCGGTGACGAAGATGTGTTTGACCATGAGGGAAATCTAGTGCTGTGGGGAGCCGTGGAGGATCAGGTGCGGGCGGGGGGCTGAGCGGCGGCCATGCGGGCCACGAAGGCGGAATAGTCGGCGGCAGTGTCGATGCCGCTCGGGGCGTGGCTGGCGTCCAAAACGCGCAGCCTGCCGCCGGCTTCGAGCCAGCGCAGCTGTTCCAGGTTCTCGAGGCGTTCGAGTCGGCCCTCTGCCAGGCCGCAGAAGCGCGCCAGGGCCGCGGGCCGAAAGGCGTAGACGCCGATGTGTCGCAACCAGGTGCCTTGGGCCTTCCCGCGAGCGTGGCTGGCATCGGGGATTCTGGCCCGCGAGAAGTAGAGCGCGTCGCCCTGTTCGTCTCGCACTACCAGCACCCGGCTGGGTTGGGCCGCTTCTTCGGAGTTATCGAGGGCCACGCACAGGGTGGCCAGTTCCACGGCGGGATCCTCAAAGGCTGCCACAAGTTGGCGCAGGTCCAGGGCGGCCACATCGGGTTCGTCGGCCTGCACATTCAAGACAACATCAAACGGACCGGCGCCAGTTTCCTCAAGACCAGTCAGGGCTTCGAAGACGCGGTCGGTGCCGCTCTTGTGATCGGCGCGGGTCAGGGCCGCTGGCAAGCCCACGGATCTGGCAGCGGCCAGGATTTCTTCGGAGTCGGTGGCTACTAGAACCTGGCTCACCGCGCCACTCGCAAGCACATTCCGGGCGCTGTGTTCGAACAGGAACGAGCCCGTTTCGCAGAGCAGCATCTTGCGCTCGAGGCGTGTGGAGTCGAGCCGCGCCGGGAGAATTGCCACAGCCTTGAGAGTCCCGGGGGACCCCGGTTGCTGCGGGGCGGAGGCGGTCATCAGTTCTTGGGGCGCCCGGGTCTCTCTGGCTGGAAGACCGCGCGGCCCGTGGGGTCGTCCACGGACTGCGCCTGGCTGGTGATCTCCTGGATCTGCATGAAAGCCAGGCGGCATTGGCGAAAGCTCGTGCGCGCCTCGTCGTTGAGGGCGGAAGAGTTGACCAGGAAAACCGTGGCCTCGCGCGTATTGAGTTCGAGGGACTGCAACTCGCCCGCGGCTCCCCGCAGGGGCGCGCTGCCAGGCTGTGCGTGACCGTTGAAGCCCTGGTCTTCGAGACGCGCCAACAAGTGTCCCATGATCTCGTTCGTTGTGATCTTGGTGTTGGCGTTGGCGCGCTTCTGAGAATAGAACTCGACCTTGCCTGTGTGGGCTTCGTTGATCAGGGTCATGCGCACTTTCGTGCGGTAGTCGACGAAGGTCAAGCGCGCGGCGCCTTGCGGCGTGCCGGGGCGTGCAGCGGACGAGGCGCCGGGACCGACGCAGCCCAGGAGCGCCAGCGCCGCGACGAGCAGGCCCTTGAGAAGGGCGGGACAGGGAATCGGCGTTTGGCTACGGGACATGGATGCGCTTCTTGGGGACGCCCAAAGATAATCGCAGGAGCTCCTGATTCCAAGGCTGGTCGGCAGACTTCTCCCCGGCCCGCGGGCGAATCGACTCGCCATCGCTGCTCTCTAGTCTTCCACCGGGCGGCCATCGTCGGGCACCCGGAAGCTCGCCGCCACGGGCAGGAAGAACTCGCCGATGCGCACCAGGCCGTCGCGCATGGCCAGGTGGCCGTCGGCGCTCTCGAAGACATCGTCGGCCAGGGCGGGCGCATCGCGGAAGACCAGGGGCTCCAGGGAACCCCGGCCCATGGGCGCCAGGAAGGCCGGAGGCTCGTGGCTCGCTGTTTCTTCCTCGGTCCCTTCCGCGCTCGCTTCTGTCTGGATGCTGCACTTGAACCACAGGCTGACCGGGATCAGATCACCCCGGCGGAAGGCGCCGCCGATGGGATTGAACTCATCCTTGTAGAGCTCGTCGCCCGCGAGCATCACGAATCCCTCGCGCACGATGCTCCCGGGTGCCCAAGTGCTGGTGGGGAAGAAGCCGCGTCCCGGCTCGTGATCATTGCGCCACCAGGAGCGCATGTTGGGAACGGTCAGGCGGTCGATCAGGGTGTAGTCCCGCTCCAGGCCCGTGGCTGTCCACCAGTGGTAGCAGATCCAACCCAGCTCCGAGTTCGGCAGGGGCTCATAGTCCCAGCCCAACAGGGTCAGGCTCTCGCGGGCGCCGCTTGGGCCGCTGCCCTCAAAAACCTGGGCCACGGGCAGCCAGTCCACGAGTCCGTGCTCTGCGCGATAGGCCTCGGGGTCCTGTCCAGCGAGCACTTCCCACATGCGCCGCGGCCGCCGGCCCTCGTCTCCGAAGATCCGCCAGGCTTCATGGGATGTGTTGCGCAGGACCAGGACATCGCGCAGGCCGCGGTCGGCGTCGGCGTCCCAGAAACTCGTGGCAACCTCGAACTTTTCGTTCAGGGCCAGGGTCAATTCACTGTGCAGGCTAAGCACCGCGTCGTGGATGATGACCCAGTGGGAGCTGGTCAACTCGTGCAGCAGTTGCTTGCGCTCGTCGGCGTCCAGTTGTTCCCACTGGTCGATGTGCAGGCTCAGCTTGGCCAATTTGACATCGGCGCTGTTGCGGCCGAAGACGGCCCAATGGTAGCCGCAGGCGGCCCGCGCCCCGTGCCAGGTGACCCCCGCGGCGGCGGCCTGGGTGCGGGACTGGGCTGCTGCCTGGTTGACGAATTCCATGGCCTGCCAGAAGACTCCATAGCGCCGCGTGTTGACTTCGGAGAGGGCCGAGAGGCCCAGGACCATCCCGGCCAGGAGCAGCGTCTGACCCGCGAGGCGCCGCACGAAGCTGAACTTCACTCCGGCCTCGCCAGACAGGAGACCCAGGCCCCAGCCGCACAGGGGAGCGATCAGGGGCAGCAGCGGCAGCCACAGTCGGAAGGACTTGGAGCCCTTCATGGAGAGCACCGCCAGGCTGATGGCCAGGGTGCCCACCAGGAGGCTGCTCTTCCAGGTGGCCTGGAACCAGGCCCGCGCGAGACCCAGGCACCCAAGGGCCATGACGGGCCAGACGAGCATGCTCGGCAGTTCACGGAAGTACCACAGGACCGGTTGCAAGGAACCCAGGCTGCCATCGGCCGGCGCCGTGCCGATCACGCCATCCATGTGGGCGACATAGGCCGCGTAGAGGTCGTGGACCCACTCTTGATCGCTGAGTCCCAGGTGCACCAGGGTCGAGAGCACCACGCCGCCGACATTCTCGATCAGGTAGTTGCCAATGCTCACCCCGAAGACGCCGTAGCTGAACTTGTCGAGGACCACCTGGGCCAGGATGCCCAGGCCAAAGCCCGCGAGGGCCGGGCCGAAGCCGGGCTGGCTGCGGTCTGCGGCGTTGGAACGCGCTTGGACGCGCTGGCGCACGAACAAGAGGGCCAAGCAGGCGCCCGAAATCAGCAGCGTCTGGTAGGCCATGAGGAAGGCCGCGCCCAGGGCCAGGCCGCCCCACACGCTGCGCCGCCTGCTGCCCGGTTCCAACAGAGCCACGAGTCCCAAGCCGACGAAAAGCGCAGCCGCGATGCCCGAGACTGGCGAGACGCTGTACTGCAAGAAGACCGGATTGATGGCACACACCCAGCCCGCCGCGAGCCCTGCTCGGCGTCCTGCGAGGCGCGAGCCGAGATGCACGCAAACCGTCACCAACCCCAGGCCCAGTGCCATTTGCAGGAGGCGTACCGTGTGCACGCAGGGCCGCAGGTTTTCCAGGCCCAGGGCGCGGGCCCCGGCGAAGACCGGCAGCAGGAGGCTCGAAAAACCCAGGGAGCGCACGGCGCCTTCGGACTGCAAGGTCTCGCCCTGGGCGAAGGCCCAGGCGCGCTCCATGTACTCCACCGAGTCGGCCAGTTGATAGCCCTCGAGTTGAGACCACGAAAAGGCCTGCAAGGCCAGTGCCAGGCCCCAGAGCCCCAGGAGCGCAGGATCGCGCCAGCTCCACATCGGTGCCCCGCGCCCGTTTTGGGTGGTCCTGGGGCTGCTGCGGCTGACAAAGGCCACCCGGCCGCCCGCGGAATCTCCGCGAGCCAAGTACTCCTGCTCTTCTCGACGCTCATTCATGGGCCGTGCGGGAAGGTACCGCACCTGTTGGCGGGGCGACAGCCAAAGGCGCGTGATCTCCTCTCCCCGATCCCCTTGCACCACGCCCCAGGCCGTGGCTGCTCACTCTCGACACACATCATCTAGTAGGATTCTTCCCTCTTTCCCTTTGACTCGGCTCTGTTCGCTTGGGATAACCGACGGGTCGCAGCGGGGACCGGCGCTAAGCCTAGAGTCCGCCGTAAGTTCTGCATCCACAAGGCTTTACAGCCTTCACTTGACCGCTTTCGCCTAACCTCCTTCGCTTTACAGATGGGCCAGTTCGAGAAGATCGTTGTTTTGATCGTGTTTTTCCTCGTGACCGTGATTTGCGTGGTCACCATGAATCCCAAGGCCGCCGATGCTCTGGTCTTTGATATGGGCTCTTCCGAGGTGTTGGCCCACCAGGGGGGGGTGGCGGAGGTCGATTCGGAGGTGATGTCTTCTGGGGCGATTGGCACAGCCCCCACCCTGCGTCTCGACGCGGGTGGCGGGGCAGGCGTCGCTGCCGACGAGCCTGGCTTGCCGGCGGGCGCTGCCCTGGTGACTCTGACGGGTCTCAAGGATTCCTGGGACGCGGAACTCAAGGAGTACACCTGGTGCAAGGGCGACACTTTCGTGGCCCTTGCCAAGCGCTTTTATGGTGACTCCGAGTGTGCTGGTCTGTTGCGTCAATTCAACGAGGGCACAAAGTACCGGCGCCCCGGCATGCTCATTCTGGTGCCCGTCTTCGACCGCCGCGGCGAGAGTGCCAGCCCCTCGCGCCCGGCCGAGGACGACACCTCTGCCGCCGTGCGCGCCCTGACCCCCGGTTCTCTCTACACCGTCGCTGCAGGCGACAGCCTGTGGGTGATTTCCAAGAAGGTCTACGGCCAGGGTTCCCGTTGGGAGGAGATCTACCTCGCCAACTCCGAGCAGCTCAATTCCCCCGATGATGTCACCATCGGCATGGAGCTGGCGATTCCCTGACCCGCAGATGCCCGGTACTTGACAGCCAGGCGCCCCTCAGTTCGCCCCCAATCACTGCAGCGTACCAGGTACTTCGCCGCTCATGCGTAGTACCAGGTACTCCGCATGAGCGGCGAAGTACCTGGTACGCTGCAGTCAACCCCGCAACCCGTAGCGGTCGAGCTTCTTGTAGAGGTGGCTGCGCTGCATGCCGAGTTGTTCGGCGGTTCGCTTCACGTTGCCGCTGTTTGCGTCGAGCTTTTGGCGGAAGAACAAGGCCTCGCTCTGGTCCTTGAACACTTCGAAGGTCGGGGCGCTGAAGGGGTCGCTGGTGCCGGTTGCGAGGGCGGTTTCGGGGATGCTCATGGCAGGGCCTGAACTGAGGATCTGCTCGAGGTCCGCGGCGCCAAGCTGCTCGCCCTCGGCAAACACACTGGCGCCCACGAGCAGGTTGCGCAGTTGGCGCACATTGCCCGGATAGGTGAGGGCCAGGAGCTTCTTCTGGGCCTCCTCGGTGAGTTCCAGGGCACTTCGGCCAGCGCGCGCGGCGGCGCAGGCCAGGAAATGTCGCGCCAGGGGCAGGATGTCCTCGCGGCGCTCGCGCAGGGGCGCCAAGGCCAGGGGAACCACATTCAGCCTGTAAAAGAGGTCCAGGCGAAAGCTGCCCGCTTCCACCGCCGCGGCCAGATCGAGATTGGTGGCCGCCACGACCCGGATGTTCACCGGGATCGTCTGGCTATGGCCCACACGAGTGATCTCCAGGGTCTCCAGGGCGCGTAGCACCTTGGCCTGGGCACCGGCCGGCATGTCGCCGATCTCGTCCAGGAAAAGGGTGCCTCCATCGGCGGCCTCGAAGTGGCCAATGCGCCGCTCGAGAGCACCGGTGAAGCTGCCCTTTTCGTGGCCGAAGAGTTCTGACTCGATCAGCTCCGAGGGAATTGCCGCGCAGTTGACCGTGATGAAGGGCTCGGCTGCGCGGGGGCTGGCGAGGTGCAGGTTGCGCGCCACGATTTCCTTGCCCGTGCCGTTCTCGCCCCTGATCAAGACGGCCGCCAGGGCCGGCGCGACCCGCGTGATCTGCTCTCGCAAGGCCGCCGTCGCCGGAGACTCGCCCACCATCTCCCACTGCTCGCCGAGGTGCTTGCGCAGGCCATCGTTCTCGCGGCTGATGCGTTCGCAGAAGAGCGCCTGCTGGATCGTCACCAACACACGGTTGTCCACCAGCGGCTTTTCCAGGAAGTTTGCCGCGCCGCGTTGCATGGCCTCGACGGCGGTGGCCACATCGCCGTGGCCGCTGATCAAGATTACCGGCGGCGGACTCTTGCGCTGTTGAATCTGCTCCAAGAGCTCGAGGCCATCGAGCTGGGGCATCTTCAGGTCGGTCAGGATCAGCGCCGCCCTGCGGCCTTGGGCCTCCTCGGCGTCGAGGCGCGCAAGGGCCTCCTGACCATCGCGGGCCGTCCAGACCTCGAAGCCCTCATACTTGAGGAGCATTTCGAGGGCCAGACGGATGTCGCCATCGTCATCCACCACCAGAATCGGCTTGGCGTCAACTTTGTTTTGCACCATGGCGAGAGGGTACCTTCTCCTCGTGCGAAAGCTGATGCGAAGCCTGGAGTCGGGGGAGGCCATTGTGGCCGGGGTCCTTTCGGGGACCTCGGGCGATGGCATCGATGTTGCCCTCACCAAACCCCGAGTAGAGCCCGTGCCCGGCGGCTGGCGCGTGATTTCCCTAGAGAGCCTGGCCTTCGCCACGCAGCCCTTCCAGGAGACCCTGGCGAAGCGCTTGCGGAGCGCCCTCGATAGCCGGCCCCTCGATGCCCGTGGCCTGGCGCTCATCAGCCGCGACCTGGGCCGGGCCTTCGGCGCGGCAGCGAGCGCTCTGGCCCAAGAGCACGGACTCAGCCTGGACCTCGTGGGCAGCCACGGCCAAACCCTCTGGCACCACGACGATGTCGAGCCCTCGGGGCCCGCGAGTTTGCAGGTCGGCGATGGAGACTGGGTCGCCGAAGCCGCTGGCTGCGCCGTGGTGAGCGACTTCCGTCAACGCGACCTGGCCGCCGGCGGCCTGGGCGCGCCGATCTCGGCTCTGGCCGATGACGCCATCTTCCCCGACGCGCCGCGGCCCCTGGCGATTCTCAACCTGGGCGGCCTGGCAAACATCTCCTGGCTGCCCGCCGAGGGCATGCCCCTCGCCTTCGACACCGGGCCCGCCGGCACCCTGCTCGATGGCCTCGCGCGGCGGCTCCTGGACGCGCCCTTCGATCCTGGCGGCGCGGCGGCCCTGGCTGGCCGTCCCCACAGTGAACTCCTCGCGCGTTGGCTCGAACATCCGTTCTTTGGTAGTCATGGTCCTCCGGGCTCGCCGCGCTCCACCGGCCGCGACACCTTCGGCGAGGCCTGGATCGACGAACTCCTCGCAGGAGCCTCCGAATGGGGCCTGAAGGAGACCCCGGATCTCTTGGCCTGTGCTGTGGAACTCGTGGCCGAAACCGTGGCCCGGGCCCTGGCCGCCGGCCTCCCCGAGCCCCCCGAAACCCTCCTGGTGGCCGGTGGGGGGGTGCACAATGAGGCCCTCATGGCGGCCCTCCGAGAACGCCTGCCGGTGGAGTCCTCGCAGACCGCCGGAGTCGATCCCGACGCCCGCGAGGCCCTGGTTTTTGCCACCCTGGCCGCGCGCTGTGTCCTGGGCCAGGCCACCAGCGCGCCTTCGGCCACCGGCGCGGCTCCCGGACGGGTGCTGGGGAAGATCAGTCCGGCGGTGGTCCGTCGTTAATCCAACAGAGAGAACACTCACGGTCTGCTCCCCCCCCTCCATAAATCTCCGCCCCTATTAAATGGGGGGGCGGCGAGGTAGGAAGGCGGTAGCCGGGCTCTCACCTGGGGGTAGGGGCCCCCGAGAGGCTCCGGACTTGATCCCTGGCAAGCCCCCGTTATCATTCCGCAACTCTTGTCTCCCCGCCGGACCCGGTGGAGTCCAGGGTCGCGCCCGCGCGGTGCGCCCTCCCATCCCTCATCCCGTACCCCGTCAGCAGCCCCAAAGCTGTGCGACGCGAGCCACGCCCAAGGAACCCCCCTCCATGACCGGTATGCGACGCTACTGCGGTCTCTTCGCCCTTCTGACCGTTCTTCATCTCTGCGCCCTGGTGAGCCCCGCGCCCGCCCTGACAGCCACGCCCGACGAGGCCGCGGACCTCTTCCAGGAAGGCGTCGAGCTGCTCAACCGCGGCGACGATGCCGCTGCCCTCAAGAAGTTCAACGCTGTCCTTGCCCTCGACCCGAGCCACGCCGCGGCCTACGAACTCTGGAAGTCCACCGAGCACGAAGTCTGGTTGCAGATCCTCGTCAAGGGCGGCCAGTACGAGATCGTGGCCAAGCGCCTCATGAGCCGGGCCCAGCTCGGTCGTGCGGCCGCAGCCGACGACGAGGATGCGATTCGCTCCCTTCTGCGCGATGTCCAGAGCGACGATGTGCTCGTGCGCGCTCAAGCCGTGCGCAGCCTTTACGCGAACCACGGCGAGTACGCAGTGCAGTACATGCTGCAGAGCCTTTCGGACGAGAACGCCGACGATCGCCGGATCCAGTTCATGCACGCTTTGACCCAGATGGGCACCAATGTGGTGTTGCCGCTGGTGGCCGCCCTCGACACGGGTGACGCCTACCTGCGCCGCAACCTGGCCTTGACTCTCGGCTACATCGGCGACCCGCGCAGCGCTGCCGCGCTCACCTGGCACGCACGCAACGATTCAGACGATGGTGTGCGCATGGCTGCCGCGGAAGCGGCCAAGAAGGTCGGTTCGAATGGCGATGCCCTGGCCCTTTACTTGCAAATGGGCGACGCCTACCACCACCGCCGCGCCAGTGTGCTGCGGGCCGTGGACTACAGCGCCGTGATCTGGAGCTGGAGCGATGGCGCCCTGGTGGCCACCGCCGTGCCGCGCTTCCTCTACAACGAGGAACTCTCCAAGAATGCCTACTACGGTGCTCTGGCCGCCGATCCCGGTTCCCTGGACGCCCGCGCTGGCCTGGCCCGGGCCTATGTGGCCGAGCAAGCCGAACTTGAACTGCGCGCCGCCGCCGGCCTCGACGACGGCGACCTGGCCGACCAAGTGGCCGAGACCGCCATCGCCGTGAACACCACGGGCTTGGGCGCCCTTGACCAGGCTCTGGCCTGGGCCGTGCGCGAGAACGACAGCGCCACGGGCATTGGCCTGATCCGCGTCTTGGGGCAAAACTCGAGTACACCCACCGCATCCCTGGGGGCGGCGCTCACCTCGAGCGACGGTGCCCTACGCGGCGAGGCCGCCGTGGCCCTGGGCGAGATCGCATTGCGCAGCCGCAGCGCCCCCACGCAGGCGGTTGTCCTCGGTCTTGGCGAAGCCGCGGGCCGCGAGATCATGCGCATCGGCATCGTGATCGACGGCGACGAGAGCCGCGGCCATGCTCTGGCCGATGCCTTGGCCGCGAAGGGTGTGGTGGTCAACTTCTGGAACACCGGCGCCAAGGGCCTGGCCTTGATCAAGCGCGCCCCGGGCGTCGATGTGATTGTGGTGGCCGACAACCTGCCGGACCTCTCGGTGGATCAGGTCATCGACGAGATCCGTCGCGACGAGCGCACCGCCGAGACACCCTTGGTGATGATCTCCGACTCCGACACCTACGCTGACCGCGTCAACGCCATCCTCGCTCCCGGGGGAGACTTGGGAGTGATCGAGGAGGCCATGGCCGACAGCCTGGACGGTGACCGCGCCCGGGCTGATCTGCTCGCGGCCCAGGCGGCTTCGACCCTGGCGAATCTGGCTCGCTCGGGAGCCCATGTGGGCGAAGCCCTCGCGGCTCTCACCGGTAGCCTGGCTGCCCGCCCCGATGCGGTTTGCATCCCGGCCATGGCAGCCCTCGGCGCCGCGGGTGGAGCCACGGAGGCCGCTGCTCTCGCCGCTGTCTTGAGTGACGAAGCACGCTCGAATGCTGCCCGCGAGGCAGCTGCCGGTGCCCTGGCTCAGGTCGCTGCCCGCGCAGCCCTCTCCGGCCCCCCGGAGCTGCTTGAGGGCCTCGGCGCCGTGGTGCGTTCTGGCTCAAGCTTGGGCGTTCGCGTGGCCGCCTCGCGAGCCATCTCCAACATGTCCATCGATGACGCGACCCGCGCTGCAATCACCCAGGGCGCTCGGGTCAACATCTCTCAGTAGTCTCTGCCGGATCCAGCCACGGCTCCTTGGGGCTGTGGCCCGACCCGTCAGACCGCCAGATTAGCTCAGTGGTAGAGCACAGCTTTCGTAAAGCTGGGGTCATCGGTTCAAATCCGATATCTGGCTCCATCCAGAGCGGGGGCTTCCTGTTTCGGCGGGAAGCCCCCGCGCGCTATTTACTCTCGCGCTGGCTGCCTCGGGCCGCGGTGCGAAGAGGCTCCCCATGCGTAGGCCCATGCTACTAACAACAGGGAATAGGGCAGGGTGTTCTCCTCTGGTGCGAGCGGGTGCGGGGAGGCATGGGCACAACAGCGGTGACTCAGTCGAACGAACTTGGACCTCTAGAAATGGGCATTCCATGCCCAGAGTGCCAGGAGCCCGTTTTAGGCGGGGCAGGGGGGTCTGGCGGATCAACCGAAGTGAGGCTTGAACCAAGGAATACCCAATAATTTGGAACCAAATCTCCGCATCTGCTATCGTAGCACTTGGTGCTCCGGAGTATCCGGTGCATTGCGGCTCGGCATTGTCGACATTCGGCATAGCTGGCCCGTTTCTGTTCCATCAGCTTCTCGCGAGCTTTCTTAGAGGCGTCGAGAAGTGTTGTAGACGGATGAGCCTTCGCGGGGTACAAGTGGCCTGTGCGGTTCTCTCCGCTTCCCGAGAATTCTACAGTCCCTAGGAGACTTGAATATGCTTCTTCGTACCTCCCTCAGCGCCTTCGGCGCCATTCTGCTGGCTTCGGGCGCCTTTGCCCAACAAGACGCCATCGGCAAGATCCAGACCGCTACAACCGTCAAGGATGCCGGCACCTACCACATGGCCACGGGCACCTGGACCCGCGCCAACTCGCCCATCGCCCAACTGCACGG
>DUCM01000011.1:0-60072 GCA_012959785.1 Planctomycetota bacterium
GTAGAGCTTGCCGAGCACGGCGCCAAAGCTGGGGTCGATTCGGAAGAGCGCCTTGGTCAGCACCGGGAGCGTGGCGCCCATGGCGGTCGCCGGCGCGAGCAGCGCGACGAAGGCGACGCCGAGGCGAGCTGTGTCGAGGGCGGCGCCTTCGCCCAGGACGCCGAGGAGCGGCGCGCTCTCTCGCGCGCCATGCTCATGGAGCCCACATCGTACCCCACGCGCTTTCCCGGCGCACCGCAACTCCAAACGATCGATGAGCACCGCACGAAAAAACCGCGAGATGTCGCCAGAGCGCATCTACGATGCCCTCCTCAATGCCCGCACCGCCGACAAGGTCACCATGCACTTCAAGGATGGTCGCGTCATCGTTGGCGCCCTGATCTTCAACCCCTTCAAGGGCACTGGGCGGTTGATCAATGTCGACCGGGAACAGAGCATCGACTTCAAGGTAGACGACATCCGCGATCTCAAGCTACAACCTCTGTCCGTCTGAGCCTTTCCGCACATACAATCCAGAACGCCCCGCGCGAAAAATCTTCGCGCGGGGCGTTCTGGTTTTTTCTTTCGAGGGTTTCCTCAGGCTTGCGCAGCCGCCGGATAGGGCGCCATGCCTGGATCGAGGTCTACATGCACCGCGTCCGCCACGCGGTTGATGTAGTTGAAGTAGGCGCTGACCTGAATCGCATCATGGATTGCATGGTCGCTGAAACCGTGTTCGCGCAAGGCAGTCACATCGTCCTGGCTCATGGCCGCGGGGGTGCGGGTCAGCTTGTCAGCATAAGCGCACAGGCCAGCATCCGCTGCGGACAGGTCGGCTGTGCGCCAGTCCGTTTGAACCGCTGCAAGCAGCGTCTCGCGCCTCTCGGCGTCGAGATTGGGGAGCTCAGCACGGAGATCCCCTGCGTGGGACTGGGTTCAGTAGTGGCAATCGTTGACGCGGCTGACCACCACGGCGATCAGTTCGCGTTGATGGCGGGCGAGCCCCGTCTTGGCGAACATCACCCGCTGGTAGAGGCCCATGGAGGCGTCCAGCACGGCGGGCATCTGGCTCATGGCGCGCACGATGCCCGCAACGCGACCGGCTCGGCCGAGGGCCGCGCCATAGCTCTTCTTCAGCCGTCCGGTGGCGGCGGCCACCTCTATCGTCTCAATCCAGGTCATGGCTCCTCTTTGGTGTGGGCTAACTCAGATTAGCGGTCCAGTTGTTTCAGTGCTTTTTCGATGTTGCGGCGCTCGGGGGAATGAGCGCTCTGGGCAAGCTCGCGACGCAGGCGCGGAATGGCCGAAGTGTCGCGCAAGCGGCCGAGATTCTTGATGGCGGACTGACGCAACCGGTGGCTGTTCTCGTCAAGCAGCGCGAACAAGAGGTCGCGCACTTCGCGGTCGTAGCGGGCGCGGCGGCCGAGGGCGTCGGCGGCGGCTTCGCGGGCACTGTCGGGCGCCCCGGAATCAGCCAGCACGGTCTTCACATCGGCGATGACGATCTCGCTCTCCAGGCCGGAAAGAACCCGCACCAAACCTGCCATCAATCGGCCGTGGGGCGAGGGCTCATCGAAGCGCTCCAGGAGCCATTTCCGTGCTGTCTTCGGGCTGGCGGCGGCGAGTAGACCCGCAGCGGCGATCTTCACATCCCACGAATAGCCCTCTGCGTAGACTTCGTGGGCCAGCGCGGCGCGCTCGGGGCTGGCACCAAAGCCAGCCATGCCGCGCAGGGCAGCGGCGCGCACGCCGGCGTTTTCGTCCTTGCGGGCGGCTTGTTCCAGGTGCGGCGCGGCGACGGCGGCGGGCATCTTCGCCAGCGCCTCCACGGCGGCCCGGCGCACGGCGGGCTGGCTGTCATCGCGCAAGCGGCTGACGAGTGATGAGAGGTACAGCCTGCGCGACTCGCTGTCCTCCACGGCCAGCAGCATCCGGCCCAGAGCATGGGCAGCGTCCCGACGGCCGTTGACATCGTCGTCCTCGGCGGCGATTGCCACCCATTCGGTGCCGGACTTCCGAGAAGCTGTGCGCGCCGGTAGCCAACCGTGCTTGTCGAAACGAACCCAGGTGGGCGCACTAGCCGCGGCGATTTCGAACTCTTCCGACCTCTCGTCGAGCACCAGCCGCAGGACCTGACGAGTCTTGCCCAAGCGCAGTTCGACATCGACCTCGAGATCGAAAACTCGTGGCGTGCCGCGCTTCGGTTCCTGCACCTGCTCGACCTCCAGGAGGACCAACTTGCGCGCCGCATCCCAGGACCAGTCCACATTGAGCTCGGGATAGCCAGCCTGATAGAACCACTGCTCAAAGAAGGTCGTCAAGTCCCGGCCGCTGGCCGTCTCCATAGCCCGGCGCAGGTCAGCGGTGACCACGGCGCGGCCCTCGTTGTCCGCCACATAGCGGCGAATGCCTGCGAAGAAGCCCTCGTCGCCCAAGATGAAGCGCAGGTAGTGCAAGCGACAGGCGCCGCCGGCATAGGTCTGGCCACCGAAGAAGAGGTCGAAGGGATCGCGGTAGATGGCGTGCACCGTGGGTCGCCGGTTCTGACCCCGGTCGGCCTCGGTGTAGGAGCTCTGGGTGTCACGCATGCGTGCGCGAAACTCGTCCAGGCCGCGGCTTTCCTCGAAGTAGAGCTGGGTGAAATAGGTGGCAAAGCCCTCATTGAGCCAGATATGCGACCAATCGGCACAGGTCAAAAGATCGCCAAACCACTGGTGCGCCGCCTCGTGGGCCACCAATCCATGGGAGTCACGATCGCGCTGGCCCAGGCTGTCGCTCAAGGTCGTCTCGGTCAGCGTGGTGGCCGAGATGTTCTCCATGCCCCCAAAGGGGAAGTTCGCCACGCAGGCCTGGGCATACTTGGGGTAGGGATAGCGGCGACCGGTGGCATGGCTGAGAAAAGCCAGGATCTCATCGGTCTCTTCGAATGAAAAGGGCATCCACTCCGCATAGCTCTCGTCGGCGTAGAACGAGAGTGGAATACCATCCCATTCCCCTTCGATGGCGTGCAACTCGCCGGCGCACAGGGTGGTCAGATATGCGGGGTGGGGCGTGTTCATGCGCCAATGCTCGAAGCGCCCGTCGGGCGTTTCGCCAGAGTCGATGCGGCTGCCCGCCGCCACGGAAATCCAGTGGCGCGGCAGCTCCACACGCAATTCGCTCGTGGCGCGCTCGGCCGGGAAGTCAAAGCACGGGAACCAACCCCGTGAGTCCAGGCATTCGCCCTGGGTAAAAACTTGATACACCTCGCCCTCCGAATTCTCGACGAACCAGAGGCCCTTGACGGGCTTGCCGCCGTAGTCCAACTCGACGGTGAAGGCTTCACCCTCATCAAGCTCGCGACCCAGGCTGCAGATCACTTGACCCGCGCGCTGCACAAAGACAAGCTGCTCCCCATCAGAGCCGCGCACGGCACTGACGGTGAGGCCCTCGAGGTCCAGGGTGACCGAGGTCACGCCCGCCTCGCGGGCAACAAAACGCACCCGGGCACGCCCTTCGATCGCACGCCGCTCGGGCAGCAGCTTGAGGTCGAGGAAATAGTGCTCTGCATCGACTGGGAGGGAACGTGCGAGGTGTTCGCGCGCGATGGTGCTCTTGGGCACAAAGTCAGACGATTGGCAGGCGACGGCAAGGAGCAGACCGCACAGAGACGGCAGAGTGATGTGGGAGAAGCGCATGGCGGTAGAGTAACTTACGCTGGTGGATTTCCTGCTAGAGTGCATCGGCTTCCCGCCCGACATGGACCGCGAGGCCTTGATGACCCTGGTCCGCGAGCGCGGCGAGCCTGTGGCCTACCGCGGCCCCCATGGCGAACACCTGCGGCTAGCCCTGACCGAAGGGCTCGAGCTGCGTCTCGACCGGGAAGAGGAGCAAGGCCCCACGAATTTGCTGCCGTACTACAGGGAACCCAGCCGCCTGCGGGTTGCCGTTGACAAAATCTCGCGCACTGCCGACTCCCCCGCCGACGCCCTGCTCCTGGGCTGGGCCGCGCCGCCGATTCCCGGCGATCTGGATGGCGGCGCCCCGGGCGCCTATCGGCTGACCATGTGGATCACCGACGCGCGGCGTTTGCCGCGGCATTTGACCCTAGGCCAGGTACTGGCTGTGTCGTTGGCGGGTTTTTGCTTGGACACAACCTTTGTGGGCCCCAACGACGGGGGCTGCGATGCTTCTATCCTCGAGCGCCCCCACGGTTTTTCTTTCCAGGTCCTCAATGGCGAGGGTGTGCCTGGTGGTTGTGCGGAACTCTCGGCGCGAGTGAAGGCCGTGCGTCACATCCAAAACACCCTCACGGGGAGGGCGGTGGATGTGCTCGAAGTGGACGCCCCGGGCCGCGACTTGCACTTGTTTGTGTCGCCCTGGCAGCTCTCGGAGGAATCCTTGCCCGCGCCGCGCCCCGGTTTTCGGATCGAGGGCAGTTTCCTGTTCACGGGCCGGCTCAGCGGCGGCTTGGGCCGGCAGAGGCCTGCGGCGCAAGTGGCCTTCGGTTGAGCTGCGGGGCTACTTGACGCTGACCGCCTTGGCCAAGCTCTCGAGCTGTGCATCGCTAACGCCATGCCAGGCGCTGAAACTCACCGCCAGGGGCGCAGCCGCGGCGGCGGGCTCCAAATTGACTGTCCCACCCTCGCCCAAGAGCGCCACATCCCTCGACCAGGAGGCGAGTCGCTCTTCGAGGGCGGCGCGGAACTCGTCGGCGTCCTTGGCGCTGTCCCAAATCGTCATCACGCGCAGGTAGCGGCCCTCTTCGGACCCCAGCAGCACCATGGAGTCGCCGCCCCAGCCGCGAGCGGCCGCGTTGGTGTACTTCAGAAAGACCAAGGCCATGGGGTTGGAGAAGTCGATCTCCTTGGGCTCCTCGGTCATGAGCGTCAGGGCCAATTCGCCCAAGGAGGACTCTTCCAGGACCTTCCAGTCGGCGGGCGGTGCGATCTCCAACTCGATCTGCACGGGATCGTCTCGCTCGCTTTCCTTCCAGTACTTCTCTGGATGCAGGACCTGTTCAGTGGAACGTGGTGGCGACTGAAAAGCGATGCGGGTCACATCGGCAAAGGTCAGACCGTCTTTCTTGCGCATGCGATAGCCGCGATCGAGAAAGGTATTGCCGATCGTGTAGGAAGCGAGCAGCGGTTTCCAAACATACGGCGGCGCCTCGCTCAGGGATTCGGTGCCCATGCTGGCTGCCTGGGCGGCTTCAGCAGGGCTCAAGGGTTCACCGTAGGCGCCCATCCACTGGCTCATCATCGCGGTTCCGCTGCCCTCGACCACCGCCTGGAAAGCAGCCGCGCGGTCGCGGTGTTTGAGCAAGGGCTTGAGGGTGCCGTCGATGTCGTAGAGCTGGTCGTCGAGGGCATGGGTCAACTCGTGGGCCAATATGATCTTGGCCAGGGTGCCGGTGAAGCTCTCCATCAAATAGAAGGTGTCGTTGCCGGGATCGTAGAAGCCCCCCACTTGACCTTCGAGCACGGCAAAGGTCGTGGCCCACAGATCCATCTCCGGCGGCACGAGGCCGAGCAGCTTGGCCACATCCTCCTCGGCACTGAGCTGGGCCTCGGTGGTGAGTTTCGCCATGCGCTGGGTGGCGTGCTCGATGAAGCCTCGCGTATCGGTGATTTCGACATCCACTGGCCGGGCGTACTTCTCGCCGCGCAGGGCCTCCACCTGGGTCTGGATGGTGGCAGTCACCTGTTCGAGGTGAGCCTGGCTCCAGCGCTCGGCGGCGGGCCCTTGCGGGCTGGCGGCGCGGGAGTTCTCGCAGGCAGAGAGGGCGCAAGAAACCAGCAGGAAGAGCGTGATGCAGAAAGGGCGCTTGCTTCTGAACATGCGGAGAATGGGTTCGGGAGGATGCCGAGGAGATTAAAGGGCGGAGTGCGAGGGGGTAGTTTGCATGTTCCCCGGCCGCTTGGCACGATTCGGCCCTTGCCTGCCTCTCGACGCCCTCTTCTGGGCCCTCTTCCGGCCCCTGCTCAGGATCTCCATGCGGCCCTCCCAGCGCCTCTCGCTCGCCCTACTTGCCTTCCTCGGACTGTTCGCCGCCCTGCCGCAAGTTGCCCTGGCAGCGCCTGCGGACGGTGGTTTTTTGTTCCCCAAGGAACTCGGCTCGGGGGTCGCCCTTGAGGCGGAAAACGAGGCCCGCCTGAGCGCTCCCGCGGATGTCCTGCCTCTTGAGGATCAGGCTGTTGAATCCGGCTGGATGGACCGTGTGGACGAAGCCATGGGCACGGTCAACCACTACATCGGCGCGGTGATGTTCTTCGATGTCTGGTTCTGGGACAACGACTCGGAAGACCAGCGCGAAGTTCCCCTGGCCGTCCTGTGGCTGATCATCGGCGCGGTCTATTTCACCTTCCGCATGGGCTTCATCAACCTGCGCGGTTTCGGTCACGCCATCCGGGTCACCAGGGGCGACTATGACAATCCCGATGACGAAGGCGAGGTGAGCCACTTCCAGGCCCTGGCATCAGCTCTCTCGGCCACCGTTGGACTCGGCAACATCGCTGGCGTGGCCATCGCCGTCAGCTTGGGCGGCCCCGGCGCGACATTCTGGATGATCGCCGCGGGTTTCCTGGGGATGTCCTCCAAGTTCGTGGAGTGCACCCTGGGGCAGAAGTTCCGCAAGGTGCGGCCCGATGGTCGCGTCATGGGCGGCGCCATGTACTACCTGTCCGATGGCCTGGCTCAAATGGGCCTGGGTGGACTCGGCAAGGTTCTGGCCATGTTCTTCGCGATCCTGTGCATCGGCGGTTCACTGGGCGGCGGCAACACCTTCCAGGTCAACCAATCGCTCAACGCCATCGGTGAGGTAGTGCCCTTCCTGGCGGAACACCGCTGGGTCTACGGCGCAGTCATGACCGTTCTGGTGGGCGTGGTAATCCTGGGTGGCATCAAGCGTATCGCCTCCACGGCGGAGAAGATCGTGCCCTTGATGTGCGGCATCTATGTGCTCGCCTGTGTCTGGGTCATCGTGACCAGTCTCGATGAAATCGGCGGCGCCTTCAGCGCCATCATCGAAGGAGCGTTCAGTCCCGCGGCGGCCTACGGCGGCTTCATCGGCGTCCTGGTCCAGGGTTTCAAGCGTGCGGCCTTCTCCAACGAAGCGGGCGTGGGCTCGGCGGCCATCGCACACTCCGCGGCCAAGACCGAGTACCCAGTGCGCGAGGGCATCGTGGCCCTGCTCGAACCGTTCATCGACACCATCGTGGTCTGCACCATGACGGCGCTCGTGATCGTCATCACCGGCGCCTACGACGGCGTGGCACACCCCGAGTACATGCCCTATATCGAGGACAAGAACGGCGCGGGACTGACTTCCCTGGCCTTCAAGAGTGCCATCGACTGGTTCCCCATGGTGCTCGGCGTGGCGGTCGCGTTGTTCGCCTTTTCGACCATGATCTCCTGGAGCTACTACGGTGAACGCTGCTGGGCCTATCTCTTCGGCGATGGATCATCGACCATCTACCGGCTCCTGTTTCTCACCTTTACCTTCCTGGGCTCGATCATCACCGCCCAACAGGTGCTCGATTTCGGGGACTTGATGATCCTGGGCATGGCCTTCCCCAACATCTTGGGTGTGATCTTGCTCTCGGGTGGCGTCAAGCGCGACCTCGACGACTACTGGGGCAAGCTCAAGAGGGGCGAACTCAAGACCTTCAAGTAACAGCGCTCAATTCATGAGCCCCTCCACCGAGCCCAAACCCATCCCGCCCATCAACCTCGCCGCGGAACGCGCCGAGTTGGGTCCCGAACTGCTCGAGGCCATCCAGGGCGTGCTGATGAGCGGCTGGTATGTGCTCGGCCCCGAGGTGCAGAAGTTCGAAGAGGACTTCGCCGCCTTCTGCCACGCCAAGCATGCCGTGGGCGTGGCCTCGGGAACCGACGCCTTGATCCTGGCCCTCAAGGCCCTGGGCGTGGAGCCCGGTGACGGTGTGGTCACCAGCCCATTCACCTTCTTCGCCAGCGCTGGCGCCGTGGCCTGGATCGGCGCGCGGCCGCAGCTCGCCGACATCGACCTCGACACGGGACTGCTGGACCTCGAAGCCGCTCGCGCGGCCTGTGACGGAACCACGAAGTGCCTCTTGCCAGTACACCTTTACGGGCAGTTGGTGGACATGCGCGGCTTTCGCGCCCTGGCCGACGAGAAGGGCCTGGCACTCCTGGAGGACGCCGCCCAGGCGAGCGGCGCCAGACGCGATGGAGTTCACGCCGGCGAGTTGGGCGACGCGGCGGCTTTTTCGTTCTATCCCACCAAGAACCTCGGCGCGGCCGGCGAGGGCGGAGGTGTCTTGACCAACTCGGACGAGACCCACGAGGCCCTCCTGCGTCTGCGCGACCACGGCAGTTCGGCAAAGTATGTGCACGACAGCGTGGGCACCAACTCCAGGCTGCAAGCGATCCAGGGCGCCGTCTTGAATCTCAAACTGCCGCACCTCGCCGAGTGGAATGCGCGCCGCTCGAAAACGGCAGCCAGCTACGACGCCGCCTTCGCGGCAAGCGACTGCTTGTGCCCGCTCGCTGTGGCAGAGGGCTCGCAACCCGTCTACCACCAGTACGCCCTGCGGGTCTTGGGCCAGGGCCTACGCGATGAGGTTCTAAAGAGCCTGCTAGACCAGGGCATCGCCGCCGCCCTGCATTACCCGCGAGCCGTCCATCTCCAACGCGCCGCCGCCGATTGGGGCTATGGCGAGGGGGCCTTTCCAGAGGCCGAGCGCCTGGCCCAGGAGGTCTTGTGCCTGCCTATTCACCCTTTCCTGACCCCGGGAGAGGTGCAAAGGGTGACCGACTGCGTCCTGGAATCGGCACGTTGATGGGCTATTGCTCAACAACCTGAGCTGGAAGCAAACAATCTCGGTCTGGACTGTAGGTTTGGAGGCCTCTTGGCCGATCTGAGCCATGGTTACCGGAATCCTCACGCCGCTCCACCATGCTAGTTCGCCACCTAATCTCCCCCGCCTTGGCCCTTGGCCTTGGGCTGCATGCCATAGCCTTCTGCATGCAAGCTGGCGCCGATCAGGACGCACCGGCCCCCTCGCTCTCCGAAGCCCGCACGACCCTGCGCCGCGAGAAGGCCTCGGTGGCCTTTGGCGTGGCTGATCACAACGGCGACGCGTGGATCTCATTCCGCGAGGCGCGCCAGAGCCTGGACCACGATCGCACGCGTTTTCACGCCTACGACTCTGACGGCGACGGGCGCATCACCCTGCCCGAGTTCACCGAACGCTACCTGCGCACCCTCCAACAAGTCGGCGCCTTCCCGCCGCCCACGCCCAGCCCCGATCCCAAGCCCGAGCCGGCTCCACAGCTAGAGCCCGAGCCCGTGCTCGCACCCAAGCCCGAACCGGAACGAGCCCCGCAGCCCCCGGCCCCGGCCCCGGGAATTAGAGCCCTCACCATGGTGGATGTCTTTGGCGAAGTAGAAGCCCGGCCGGGCACGAAGCACTCGACTCCCGAACCCAATCGCATCCCGGGCCCAGTACCTGCCTTCCGCCGACTCGACTACGACAATGACGGTGGCATCACGCGCTCGGACTTGATGGAGCTGGGCCGCGGCACCGGCCTTGATGTGCGCGTGAACACGATCCTATCGGTGATCGATACCGATCGAGACGGCGCCATCAGCGAGGCGGAATTCTACGCCTCCATGGGCAGCGGTAGCTGAGCGCCCGCAGCTGCCGGCAGGGCGCTAAGCTACTTCTCGCCGATGGGCGGGTGTAAGGCCACGAGTGGCTCGTGCCGCGGTCCGTTTTCCGGCTCAGCCACGGCGTAGTCGCCGCCGCCCCGTAAGCTGACTCCGGCTACCTGGCCGTCGAGGCCGAGGACATAGAAATTCAAGCCGAAGGTCGGTAGCCCCTCCCCGTCGACCAGACCCGGTTGCCAGGCAGCCGCCCGGCGGGCTTGGCGTGTGACGCGCCGCAGGACTTCCAGGCCCGCTTCCTCGGGCGAGGCGCCGCCACGCAGGAGCTCAACGATGGCCGAACTGCCATGCGACAAGATGGCGGCTTCGCCGCGGCCCGTGGCTCCGGCGCTGCCCACCTCGCCGTCGCAATACAGTCCCGCGCCGATGATCGGCGAGTCACCCACACGGCCGGGAATTTTCCAAGAGAGGCCGGAAGTTGTGGTGGTGCAGGCCACCTCGCCGCTTATCGCAAGCGCTGAACAGTGGATCGTGCCGGTCACGCGCTCTTCGAGGTAGTGATCGATGAGGGCCAGCTCAGCGCGCTCGGCGCTACTCTTCGCGCGTCCCTGGCGTTGGTCCTCGGGCGGCGCGAGGCGGTCGTCCTTTGAACTCATGGTCTCCTTCCAACGCAGCCAGATCTTGCGCGACGCTTCGGTCAGAAGTTCGGTGTGCTCGTGTCCGTGAGCCCGGGCAAACTCGTAGGCGCCGCGGCCCACAAGCATGATGTGGTCGCTGCGCTCCATGACCAGGCGTGCCACAAGGCTGGGGTGCAGGATGTTCTCCAGACAACCCACCGAGCCCGCGTTGTGGGTGCGGCCATCCATCACCGCTGAGTCGAGTTGCACCACGCCGTCTTCGTTGGGCAGGCCGCCCTTGCCCACGCTGTGGTCGGTTTCGTCGGCTTCGACAACCTTGACGACATCGATGGCCACATCGAGGGGCGCAGAGCCCAGGACGAGGTCTTGGTAGTAGAGTTTCATGCCCCGCAGAGCATTGGCGCTGCCCACGAGCACCGGGAAGTCCCGGCGCGCTGTGTTGCGAAGTGCGCGCTTTGCTGGCTTGCCGCGCGCCTCGGCGCCGGTGGCGCAGGCAGCCGCCGCCAAGCCCACGGCGGCTCCCAGGACGGATCGACGGGTGCTGAGGGGTTTCTTCGGGGCGTTAGTCATGTTTTGTTGACGGTAGAAAGAGTCAGTCGCAGTCCACGCACATCTTGCGCAGCCACTCAGCGGCGCCGAGCGACCAGGTTCGCCAACGCTCGGCCACATCAGGGCGTTCGGCTGCCAAGGCAACGCCGCTGCGCATCTCTTCTTCGAGTTTGCAGCTCGCGAAGTAGCGCTCGAGGTCGCCTTGGCGGAGATCGGCCACGGCCAGGGCTGTGGCGAACACCACTGTTGTGGTACGCCTCAACTCCTCGCCGTCCAGGCGCGCCATGCGGTCGAGGCCGGTGTGGTAGGTGAAGTCAGTGAAGTGCCAGATCAGAATCGCCGGCACTCCCCGGCCCAGGAACACATCGTGGTCGCTGCCGCCTTCCCAGGGATTCTCGAAAGTCTGCCAGCCCCCCACGACTAGGCCCACATCGGCCATGGCCGTGCGCGCGATCAAGGCCAGGCCGTTGGGGATGATGTGTTCCTCACGCACTTGGCCTGCTCCCCAGGGGGTGTGCTGGTCGGGGGCCAGGGTGTCGAGAGAGCCGGGATCGGGGCTGCGTTCCAGGAGACAGATCGAGCCGGTTTCGGCGAAAGACTGACCCAACATGTCGGCCGAGATGCCGGCCACGGGTTGGAGCTTGGTGTCCTCGAGCCAGATGGCGCTCTGGCGCATTTCATCGCCCCAGATAAAAACGATGCTACGCGCCGGTCGGTGGAGTTCTCCGGCTTGGATCAACTCGGCCAGGGTGCACGCGCCTTGGGCCAAGCCCGCCACGCCGCTGGCGTTGTCACCAGCACCGGGTTCCTGGACATGGGCGGCTGTGGCCACGGCCTCCTCGGGCTTCGAGGCGCCAACAATGGTGGCCACCAGGGTACGCAGGGGTCCCTCGCTCCAGGAGACCTTGGCACGGAAACGCACACGCGGCGGCGCACCAGCTGAAGCCCGGGCCACAATGCGTTTGTGGGTGCGGGGAGAGATCTTGCCCACGGGGATACCGACCTGGGCTGATACGGCGCAAAACAGGATCGCATCGAGGTGCTCGTCCTGGCCACGGGGATCGACGCCGAAGTCATTCAAACTCGAAGAGAGCACCAGGGCTGCACCGCGCTTGCGGGCGGCGCGCAAGACGCGCCCGTTCAAGTCTCCCTCGGTGACGAGCACCGCGCCGGCGCTCAAGCCATCGAGGTCAAATGCCACGGGCCCTTCGAGGTCGGCGGAGGGCGCGTTGATAGGAAGCATCACGCGGTCGCGGCCTTCGGGGGACGAGAAGCCGTGCAGTTTTTCAACCGTGCCGTCGGTTGCGAGCAACTCGAGGCTGGCCGAGCGCGGAGTCCAGGCCTTGCCGCGCAGGTCGGATTCGATCTCGCGCAAGCCAAAACCCTCTTGCTCGCCAAAACCCGCCGCGCCCAGCTTGCGGCGCAGTTTATCGAGGGTCGCGTTGTAGCCCTCGTTGCCCGGCGCGCGGTAGTAGCGGTCTACAAAGCGCGCGCCCTCCATGGCTGCCTCGGCATCGAAGGCGCGGTAAAAGACGCCGGCAAAGCGCGCCGGTCCGCTCTCGCCGGCCGCCACGGCGGGAGCCTTGAGCACGGGGCGTTCTGGCTCTTCCCCCGCAGCCACCTCGGCCTGCCTTGAGAACGCGAGCCCACAGGTCAGGGCGAAGCCGAAGAGCGCGCCAAAGAAAGCCCCCTGCAACCTCACTCCTCGTCCGCCTCGGCCTCGCGGGGAACGCTGGGCAGAATCGCGTCCTCGCCGGTGAGCCCCAGGCACTGCACTCGAAACCAGTGACGCACGCCGCGGAACCAATCCTCCCAAGCCAGGGCCACCTCGGGTTCCTCGGCAGCCAGGGCCGCTCCAACTCGCAGGTGTTTGGCCTCCAACATGCTCTTTAGGTAGCGCTCGAGGTCAGTCGGCTTTGGATCGGCGATGGCGAGAGCCGTCGCCAGGGCGCTGACCGCCGTGCGCTGCAACTCCTCGGGGTCGATCATCTCGATGCGGTCGAGGGATGTGTGAAAAGTGAAATCGGTGAAGTGCCAGAACAACACCGCCGGCACCAGGCGCTTGACGAAAACATCGTGGTCGGTGCCGCCTTCGTAGGGGTTTTCGAAGGTTTCCCAGCCGCCCACATGGCGCGCCACATCGACCATGGCGCAGCGCGCAATGATCGAGAGGCCGTTGGGCACGAGCCACTCTTCTTCCACATCGCGTGCGCCCCACAGGGTGTGCTGATCGGGTTCGATGACTTCCACGGCACCGGGGTCGGGAGTGCGCTCGAGGAGCGGTACGGCTCCGGTCTCGGCTCGAGACTCGCCGATCATCACGGCGTGCACCGAGGCCACGGGGGTACGCTTGGTGTGTTCGAGCCAGAGTTCCGATTCGGAGATTTCGGCGCCCCAGATAAAGGTCAAGCTGCGGTCGGGCCGCTCGAAGGTGCCAGCGGCGATGATCTTCGAGAGGACAAGGGCGCCCTCCAAAATGCCCGCCGCGCCACTGGCGTTGTCGGCGGCGCCGGGGGCCAGGATGTGGCTGGGCAGGACCACGGTCTCGTCGGGCCGGGTAGCCCCCACGATCGTTGCCACCAGGGTGCGCAGGGTCGTGTCGCCGAATTTGACCTCGGCTTCAAGGCGCAATCTGGCGCCACCGCCTGCTTCATGGGCGGCGACGATGCGCCCGTACGAACGCTGGGAAATCATGGCCACGGGCAAGCTCGATCCGGATTCGAGCTTTCGGAACTGGATCGCGTCGAGGTGACGCTCGGCGCCGGTGGGATCGGTGTTGTAGCTGCCGAGGGACGCCGAGACCAGGGCCACGGCACCCTTGCGTCGAGCGCGCAGGATCAGATCGGGTCGCGGCGCGGCTTCGGTGACCAGGATCTGCCCCTCATTCAGGTCGCCCAAGCTGAGCGCAACCGCGGCCTCGACTACGCAACTCGGCGCGTTCTCCGGCAACATGCAGCGATCGCGGCCACTTGGGTCATCGAAGCTGTGCAGCAAAACATCGCCACCTGTGTCCGTCCGCAAGCGCAGGCTGGCCCGCTGCGGCACCCACGCAGGGGACTCGCTGGCGTTGGAAAGGATCTCGAGCTCTAGCCCCGGCTGGCTTCCGAATCCGGCAGCCACCAGGCGCCGCTCGATTTCGTCCAGGGATTCGTTGTAGCCCGGCGATGCCGCCGTGCGGTGGCGGTCGTCAAGGAACCGGATCACCTCCATGGCCCGCTCTTCGCCGTAACTGTTGTAGAGCAGCCGCACAAAACGCGCCGGCCCCGCTTCGGCGATGGCCACCTTCGGACCCACATGCTCGAGGGGCTCGGGGGTGGGCTCGAGATTGGCGAGGAGCTCCTGCGCCGTGGGCACCTGCGACTGCTGGCAGGCTGCGGCCCAGACCAATGCAAATAGGACACCCACGAGGCCCCAAGACCGACGGGCAACGGCGTTCAGTTCGGAGCGGAATTGGTCTCTCAGCTTCATGAATGACTCAGGGCAGCTATTCCAGGTACTTATCGATCAGGAGACCGAGACGGCTGCGCGCTTCGGCGGGGACCTGGTCCTTGGCCGACATGATCGCAAACTCGAGGGCAGAATCGCAACTACAGAGACCCATAGCGGCCACGCGTGGCGCTGCGGCGCGGATTACGGCTCGCGCCTTCTCAACATTCTGCTGCATGATGGCGATCACGGCCTCGACGGTGACATCGTCGTGGGTTTCGTGCCAGCAGTCGTAGTCGGTTGCCATGGCCACGGTCGAGTAGCCGATCTCCGCCTCGCGAGCGAGGCGCGCTTCCTGGAGGTTCGTCATGCCGATCACATCGACGCCCCACTTGCGGTAGATCTGCGACTCGGCGCGGGTGGAGAACTGCGGGCCTTCCATGTTGATGTAAGTGCCCCTGTCGTGGGTCTTGACTCCGACATCATTGCAGGCGGCCAGGAGGTGCTGGCGCACTTCTTCGCAGATCGGATCGGCGAACATCACATGGGCCACGACGCCCTCATTGAAAAATGTGTCGGGTCGGTGACGCGTACGATCAAAAAACTGATCGATGAGCACGAAGTCCCCGGGTTCGATGTCTTCGCGCATGGAACCCACCGCGGAGATGGACAGAATGCGGCTGACGCCGAGTTGTTTCATCCCGTAGATGTTCGCGCGGTAGTTGATCTCCGATGGATTGAGTCGGTGACCGCGGCCGTGGCGCGGCAGAAAGACGAGTTGCGTCTCGCCCAACTGGCCAATCAGGTAACTGTCGCTGGGCGCACCGAAGGGCGTGTAGATAGAAACCTCACGCAGGTCGGTGAGGCCGTCCATGTCGTACAGGCCGGAACCGCCGATGACGCCGACCACATGTCCTTGAGTCATTGAAAAAAAATGGGGGGGCTTGGTCTCTGGGTCGAGGAAGACCACAGTCTACGCTCTCGGGCGCCCCGAACAGGACCCCGATCGCCGAAGCACCCGCCCGGCGATCGGGGTCCTGGGACTACTGTTCGCCGGGCTCCGCCCCCGGCGACGGGCCCGCGCCTTCATTGGACGCAGAGCTCTCGCCCTTTGAGCCTCGCTGCCCCCACTTCGAGCCCTGGCCGCCACCGCTTGAGGGGGTTTTCCAGGGCGAATCGCGGCGCGCCCCGCGCTTGCGCTCACGGTCGTCGCTGTGGCTACCCTCCTGGCGGCTCTTCCAGGCGGGCTTGGTACCGCTCTCCGGTCGGCGGTCGTGGTTGCCGCCTGCTTGCCGTTGGCCCCAGGCGGGCTTGGTACCGCGCTCCGGTCGGCGGTCGTGGTTGCCACCTGCTTGTTGTTGGCCCCAGGCGGACTTGGCGCCGCGTTCCGGATTGCGGCCGTAGCTCTCGCCCTGACCACCTTCCGGGCGAGCCTTCCAGGCGGGCTTGTTGCCGCGCTCGGGTCTGTGGCCATAGCTCTTGCGCTGGTCGCCACCCTGGTATCCGTAGGCGGGTTTGTCCTGGCGTTCCGGACGGCGGTCGTGGCTCTCGCGGCGACCTCCTTCTTGTCGGTTTCCAAAAGAGGGTTTGTTGCCGCGCTCGGGGCGACGGTCGTCGCGGTCGCGGCTTCCGCCTTCATGCCGGCTCTTCCATGGGAATTTTTGGCCGCTCTCGGGTCTGCGGCCATAGCTCTCGCGCTGGCCACCCTCCTTCTGATCCTTCCAGGCAGGTCTTTCGCCACGGTCGGGCTTGCGGCCATAGCTCTCGCGCTGGCCACCCTCCTTCTGATCCTTCCAGGCAGGTCTTTCGCCACGGTCGGGCCTGCGGCCGTAGCTCTCGCGCTGGCCACCGCCATCTTGACGATCCTTCCGCGCGGGCCGGCCGCCGCGGCTGCCGTGGTCTGCACTCCCCTGGCGGTCATTCCAGGTCGGTCGCCCGCCGCCGCCACGCTGGTAGCCGCGTGCTCCGCCGGGCAGCGGACGGCTCTCGCCGGACACCGTGGGCGGCGGCACATTGGCACCCTGCCAACGCTTGGAGCGGGACTCTTCCTGACCTTCGACCCGGTGCTCTCGGGGCTGCCGCGTGCGGTAATACTCCAGGCGCTTGAGGTCGATGGGACCCTTGCGTGGCTCGGCCAGGAGACCGCGGGTGACCAGGGTCGCATAAGCACCGCGGGGCAACTCAAAGGTGAGCATAAAAGCAGCCCGATCCTCGCTGCGGCCATCGGCCTTGACCGTCAACTTCTCGGGCTTGATGAACATGCGCCGATCCTCGCCCTTCAACTGAAAACCACTGACGCCGTCGATGCGGAACTGTTCAGCGGTCAACCCTTCATCGGCCAGAATCTCCTCGAAGAGCGCGCGCTGGGCAGGGTTATCAACATCTTCGAGGCCCACACCGGGCAGGCGCAGGGAACTCTTCCACTCGGCCACCTCTGCGAGGAAGCGGTCGGGAAAGACCAAGAGGCCCTCGATGGACGAGGCAATGCGGGCGCCCTGATCCCCGGAAATGCGCGCCAGGAACAGCGCCAGGGCGCGGTTCCAAATGTGCGATTGGTAGGCGTATAGGTGGATCAGCCGCAGTCGGCTGCGGATGTGATAGAAGGCGCCGCGGAAGTCCTCGGGGTTGCTGCGCAGGTGCTCAAAGACCGAGTGGTGTTCGCCAAAGCGACCGGATATCTCACGGCACTCGGACCAGTCACCCCAGGCCCCGCGCAAGGCTGCCTTGAAGTCCCCCAACTTGCCTGCATCGTGGGGCGAGGCGGCGCACAGAAGATTCTGCAAGGCGCGCTGGGGGTGGCCGAGCATCAGGTCTTTGGCAATCCAACCCTGGCAGTGGCGCAGGTTGCCAAAGCGCTGCTCGTCGAAGTAGTTCGGTACGCCCAGCTTGGCCACGATGGGCCGGTTGCGCTTGAGCGCCACCTGTTCCTTGGGACTCAAGTCACGCACGCGGATCTCGAACTCGTTGCCGCGGGAGTGTTGCGCCGAGATGGGCACGCTGGCGCAGCCCACCGGCCGGATTTTGAGTTCCGGCTGCTCGAGCTCAACGCGCCGGCCACCGGGGACCGACATGTATTGCGTCGTCACCCCTTGACGGTCCTTGAGCCCCGCCATGGACACATCCGAGGTCTGCACTTGGGCCAGGGCACTGAGGATTTCGGCCGCCTCGAAGGAAGTCATCTTGCGCTTCTGGACGAGGTACACGCGGTGGGCTCCACGGGGTTCGAGATAGCTCTCATCGAGCAATTCTTGCACGCGGAAGTCGCCGGGTTTGGTTTTCAGTTTCATCGTTGCTTGGGAGGTCGTGCCTTCGCGAGTTGCTTGAGAGTGCGGACAAAGTCCTTGGGCAGCGGGGCTCTGACATGTTGCCTGCCGCCGCTGGCCGTGGGAAAATCGATGCTCCAGGCGTGGAGCGTCAAACGGTCGATCAGGGGCACTTCAGCGCGCCCGGGCTTGGAGTGGTACTTGCGCTTTATCTCCGAGAGCAGCAGGGCATCGCGGCGGCCGTAGGACTTGTCCACGGCCAGGGGAAAGCCCTCGGAGGCAAGGTGTACGCGAATCTGGTGGGTGCGGCCGCTGATCGGCCCGCAGCGCACGAGCGTAAAGCCCGCAAAGCGCTCTTCGACGGCCATGCGGGTGAGCGCAGGTTTGCCACCCTTTTCGTCGATGCACATGCGCCCCGACTTCTTCAGGTCGGCGCCGATGGGCCGGTCGATGATGCACTCTTCGCCATCGGCGAGGGGCACCTCGCCCTCCACCAAGGCGAGGTACACCTTGTGCACCTCGCGCTCCTCGAAGGCCGACCGCAGGCGCCGTTCAGACTCGATGTTCTTGGCCACAAGCACCGCGCCCGAGGTCTCCTTGTCGATGCGATGCACCAGACGCGGGCGAAAACCCATCCCTGGCGAAGCCTGATGTTGAGCCGCGGGGATCACATTCGAGCGCTTGAGGGCCAGCTCCAGGAGGGCGCCCGAAAGACAGGCCCTGCCGCGCTCCCAGCGCTCGGGCTCCACGGGCAGGCCGGCGGGCTTTTCCACCACGAGGGCCTCGTCATCCTCGAAGAGGACCGTAAGTTCCAGGGTGGGCGCCAGGGGCTCCTTGGGGAAATCGGCCGCATCTTCATCGATGTCCGCCGAGACGACCTGATCGCTCTTGACTCGCTTGGAAGGCAGAGCGGCCTCGCCATCGAGAAGCACGCGCCCAGCGCGCACCTGACGGCGGATGAAGCCCTTGTTGAGCAGGGGGTACGCCAGGCACAGGAACTCATCGAGCTCGAGGCCCTGCTGATCGCGCGGCACGGAGAGATGGTCGGTCACCGGAATCGATGCGGGTCTATGGCGCCGAAGCCTGGCCGCGAAGGTGGCGGCGCGCGGCACAAGCGCGTGTTTATGCGAAGGGAAGTGGGCCGGGGCCCCTGAAGAAGTGGGGCTGGGGCCCCGAAAGATGCGCAGCCGGTGGGTCCGGCTCACCTGGGGCAGGCCCAGGTATAGGATGTTGCTAAACTGGGAAAGAGGCGCTAATCGCCGAGGGTCTTGGCGGGAGACACGGTCTCGGGGCCGGAGGACCCTTGTTGGTAGATCTCGGGGCGCAGGGCCCCCACGAAGGGCAAGTTGCGGTATTCGCCCGCGTAGTCGAGGCCATAGCCCACCACGAACTGGTCATCGACCTCAAAACAGCGGTGGTCGGCGGTGTATTCGAGGGCCCGGCGGCCGGGCTTGTCGAGGAAGACACACGACCGCACCTCGGCGGCACCGCGCTCGCGGAAGGCACCGACGAGGGAAGACATGGTGCGGCCCGTATCGAGAATGTCATCCACGAGCAGCAAGCGCCGCCCGCTGACCTCTTGGTCACTCGGGAAGAAGTTCAGTTCCAGCCTGCCCGAGACCGTGCCGTCGCCGTAACTCGAAGCGGAGACGAAGGCCAGCTCGAGGGGAATCGGTATGCGCCGGATCAGGTCGGAGGCGAAGACGCAAGACCCCTTCAACACCGAGACTACCGTGAACTTTGAGCCACGGTAGTGTTCGGTCACCTCTGCCGCGACCTGGTCGATGCCGGCCACGATCTGCTCTTCGGTGAAGAGGATTTCCTGGATGTCGTCGTTCACTTGTTTTTGCGCTCGGGGGTGGCGGAGAGCGGCGCTCTCGAGGGCTGTTGGGCGGCTGAGGAGGGGTTCGCTGACCGCTCCTTGGCGGTTCAGGACCGAGGAGTGTACACGATCTGGACCCTCGGGGAGCCGCGGTACGCCCAAAGAAGCCCTGGGAGCCTCCCGGGAAGCCAATTCACTCGGTTCGAAGGTGGCTGACCCATCCTTGGGTTGGATCAATCTCAAGAGTACTGAGTGGGTAATTCACTGACTCCAACCAGATCAATCGCATCTATTCTTGACGGTCAACCAAAGATTGACGACAAACAGAATGGACTCAACAGAATTTGTGGTCTACTGGCTCCCGGAGCAAGCATGTGACCTGGCTGCTGGACATATGCACTGCTAACAGGTTGATGACCTGCTTCTGGCGCTGCGAAGCCATCGAAAGCTCGCGCGCCGCACAGCTTGGAACGCGAGGGGCTGCGCAGCGTCGAACGCCAACCTCAGCCCAACCAGACCACACACCAGACCACAGATATGGCCAAGAGAACCTACCACCGTCGCTCCGACGAAGAACTCATCGCTGACCTTCAGGAGAAGCTCAAGTCCGTGGAGAACCGTATGCAGGCCAAGACCCGCACGGACGCCGCGGTACTCAAGCAGCTCCCCAAGGTGTCCCGGCAGCTGCGCAATTTCGCGCAGATCGCCACCGACAACAGGCGCGATGACCTGTCCAACATGACCATCGCCTTCCTCGCTGGACTCCAACGCGCAGCGGAAGAAGTCCGTGAAGACGCCAGCGCAAAGTCACGGGCGCGCCGCGAAGGAACGCAACTCTAGCGGCTGCTAGCCCGGATTATTCATGCAAACGGGCTAGGGGTCAAAAACGGCGAGAGCCGTGGCGTAGCGCAAGCTTCCCTGGCCCGGAAGTGGGTTTCCGTGAAAGTCCAGCCGCATCAGAGCGCCGGGGGTGACTGCGCTCAAACAGCCGTCAGCGCTGGCGACGATGGCCTCGATGCCCAGAGACGCGAAGGCCGTGCGCAAGCGAGGCCGAGAGCTGGCGTCGAGGCGCAGGACCTCGCCGCCCTCGCTGCAAATCCAAAGACCTCCTCCCACGGCGGCGGCGAGGAGGAAGGAACCGGAACTCGACTTGGGCAGGGCCAGCGAGGAGAGCGTGCGCTCGCGGCCGTTGGCCTCAAGGCGCACCAGCACCTGCGTGCCATCGGCAAGACCTTCGAGGGCCCAGCCACCCCGAGGGCCCCAGGCAAAGGCCGCGAAGGCCCGCGCACCTGCGAACTCGCGCACCCGACCAAGGGGACTTGAACGCTCCAAACTGCACCACAACCCCCGACTGTCGATAGCCCACAGGTTGCCGCCCGGGGCTCCCGCGAGAAGCACATCTCTGCCCAACTGCCCGAGGTCAAAGCTCGCCCCCAGTGCCCCCCAGCCGACGACCCGCGCAGTCGGCGAGTCGTCCACTAGCCCCGCCACGCCGCCCTGGCCCCAGGCCACCAGAGAGCGCAGGCCGTCGGCGCAAAGATCCAAGCGCCGCTCGCCGCCCGGCACCAGGGACACCAGCCGCCGGGGCGCCTGCGGTCCCCGCTGGGTGCCGTGCAGTAGCCACAGGCGCCCCGCGCCCCCGGGCTGAACTTCGAGGGGATAGAGCAGGGCAACTCGCGCACAAGGCCAGGCGTCCCGGGTGAAACCCACCAAGGCCCCCCCATCACGGTCGCAAACCCACGAGCGGGCCTCATGCCAGCCGGCGCCAACCTGTGCGGCCCGCGGATCGGCGGCGCGCCACAGGTTGGCGCGGGCCCCCCAGAAAAGGGCCAGCAGGGCCCCCAGGCCCAGCCACCGCTGCAGCCGGGCTCCACCGGAGGTGCAGTTTGCTCGGGAAACGAAGCCCATACCTACTTGGATGGCGTTCGGCCCCGCGCCGTCACCTCTTGCTCAAAGAATCCTGCTCAAAGAAACTGCCGGCAAGTCATGGCCCGCTGCGCTCGGAAGCGCCTCGACGGCCAGGCTCTCTTTGGCCCGAGCCGAGTATCATGTCTCGCCCGGCCCCCGCCATGCAAAGCAACCATCTCCACGATCTCCACGCCGCCGCAGGCGCCAACCTACGCCCCGCCGCGGAAGCCGCGCCGCTGCTCTCCTACGGCGATGTCCCCGGCGAATACGCTGCCGCCTGCCGGGACTGGGTAGTCTTCGATGAGACCGACCGCGGGCTCCTGCGCCTCAGCGGCGAAGATGCCGCTGAGTTCCTGCACCGCCTCCTGGCCAACTTGGTGCTGCCCCTCGAAGCGGGCCATGGCAACCGCAATTTGCTGCTGACCGCCAAGGGCAAGGTGCGCTTTGACTTTCGTCTCAAGCACGAGACCGAGGGCGACTACCTCATCGACTGCTCTCCCCACGAAGCCAGCGCCATCTTGGCCGCCCTCGACCAGTACCTGTTCAACGACGATGTGGTCATCGAGGATCAGAGTTCTCGCTGCGCGCCGCTCTGCCTTCTCGGCCCGGCTGCTTTCGAAAGCGCGGCGAAGGCCCTCGCCCTCGAAGTGCCCTCGGCTCAGTGGGAAAGTTGGCGCGGCGTTTTTTCCGGGGCAGCTCTCACCGTCACCCGCGTGGAGCGCTGTGGTCAGGAAGCTCTGGCCCTCGATGCTGGCCCGCAGGCTGCGGCTGAACTCTGGCAGACCCTGTGCACCGCCGGCGCAAGACCGACTGGCCGCATCGTGGCCGACATCCTGCGCATCAACAACCTGGCCGCCATTGCGCCGGACGACATCACCGAAGATGTCTACCCCCAGGAGGCGCGGCTCGAAAGAGCCTTCAGCCTCACCAAGGGTTGCTACATCGGCCAGGAAGTGGTGGCCAAGATCGACACCTATGGCGGTTTGAACAAGCGCCTCTGTGCTCTGCGCTTGGAACACGATGACCCGGTCCCCCGGGGCACGCGGCTCTATCGCCAGGATCCAAAGACCGACGAATGGCGTGACCTGGGCCTGGTCACCTCGTGGGCCTACTCCTTCGAGGACGACAACGGCCGCGTCCTGGCCTACCTCAAGCGCCGCCACCAGGAACCGGGCAGCGTCTTTCGCGTGGGCGAGGGTCCCGCCACGGCCACTGTGATCGAGTAGGGCTCTACAACCCGCTGAACCCGCTAGGCGTGCCGCTGTACTTCACCAACTTGATACGCGCGTGCAGGTCGATGATCTCGCCCACGGGCACATCACCTTCGATCAACACCGGCACGCCGGTTGTTGCGTGGATCCAGATCTTGATCGCGCCCTTGATGCCGAAGAGGCCCGAGAACTGCTTGCTGCCGCCGCTCTCCCCCTCTGGCTGGGACACGCTGAGTTGCACTTCGCGGCACTCAAAGGCGCCCGCGTGGGAATCGATCCGCGCCAACCGTCCGCGGGTCAGCTTCATGTTCCAGAGGTCGCTCTTCTGCAACATGGTGAGATCGATCTCGTCGAGGCCGCTGCGCACCAAGGTGCGCGCGAGGTAAACCGCACCGAGGACATCCACGGTTTCTGCCGGCACAGGGCGGCAGCTGGGCTGACGCCACAAGCGGTGCTCGGCGCGCTTGCACCTCTTGCAGTGGTGGGCCTTCTGCCAGGGCAGGAGCGCCTCGACGAAGTGCTCGCGACGGCTACACTTCTTGCAGTGGCCGTTGCCGCGATAACTGCTGGTCCAGGCACCTTCGCGGCGACCAATCTTGAGCTCGCGTTTGCGATTCTCGCTGCCAGTCTGGACTTCGAAGTTGAGCAGCGCGGGCCACTCCTGGGGCAAAAAACGCGTGGTGATCGAGTGGTTGAGCTCGTAACCAAGATGCCCCCCGCGGGCCACGCTGCGTACCCAGGCCACCTGGACACCATTCGCCATGGGAGTTTCTCCGGGCAGGGGCAGGCCCCGTAGGAAGGGCTCGACGCCCGAGGACATGACCACCGTACCAACGCTGGCCGAGCCCAGGGGACCCAGATCGATCTCCACGCGAAACTCGAGTTCTTCGCCGGGCGGCACCCATATCTCCGGCTGGTTTCCGCGCTTGATGCAATAGCTACCCGCCACCAAGGCCGGGTTTCCAGCGTGAGCGCGGACGGGGATCGACGCGGGGTGCGGATCGCCGTCGCCGGGTAGCAAAGCCCATGCGAGGCTGATCAGCACAGCAGAGGGGAACATGAGGGATGTCATCAAAGCGGGCCTGCAGGCCTGGAGGGAACTCGCTTGGAGCACAGAAGCATTAAACCACACGGGCGTAAAGAACGCCCGCCCACGGCCGTGTACCCTATTCTCCTTCGTCGCGCAGGGGTTCCTTGACCGCAGGGCTGATTTCGAGCGTTCCGCCCCCTGAGAAGCCCCGTCAGTGGGGAAGACCCTCCATACCAAGTCGTCCAGTCACCTCTCATGACCTCCCTAACACGCAACAGGCGCACTCTCATCGTCGCAGGCCTCGCTTTTCTGGCACTCGCCCCTGGCTGCGCCACCGACGGCGGCAGTTCGAGCGCCGTGGACGATGCCACGACCTTCGAAGCCCTCGGCTCGGCCACCCGTGCGGATGATTCCATCGGCAAGTACCTCAGCGACCTCTCCACCTCGATGAACGCGTGGATGCAGAAGACGATGAACGCCACCACCAAGCGCGAGCGCAGCAAACAGGGACTCCTGGAGATCAATATCCGCGAGCGCGTACGCCGACGCCAGAGCGACATCCTGCTCGAACTCGAGACCGGACCGATCAAGAACCGCACCATCGCTGCCGCTGCTATCGGCTTCTGCCAGGATCCTGCGGTTTTGAGCCCCCTGCTCGCCGCCCTCGGCGACGGCAACGACAAGGTCGTCAGCAATGCGCTCCTGGGGTTGACAGTGCTGGGCTTGCCGGAGACGCCGCTCGAAGAGATCAGCGAACTGATCATTTACGCTGAGGAACCCAAGACGCGTTGGAGCGCGTCCAACTGCGCCCGCTCCTTGATCGAAGCCGGCGCGCCAGGCGAGCCCGTGCTCAGCGCCGCCCGCGCGGGCCTGACCGATGTCCTCGAACCCATGGTGCGCACCCAATGCGCCCTGATCCTGGCTCGCATGGAAGACGCCGGTTCCATCGACGCTCTGTCCCTCTTGCTGTTCGACGAAGCCCCCATCGTGGCCAGTTCCGCAGCCCGCTCCCTGTGCTACATCGGCCGGCGGGTTGATACGGCCCGGGGCGCTGCCGCCCGCGCCCTGGTGACAGCCATGGCAGAGAGCAACCGCGAGCGGCGCCTCTTGATTCACCCCAGCCTGGTGGAGTTGGCAGGGCGCAATCACGAGTTTGACATGGAAGCCTGGTCCCGCTGGGTGGCGCGCTTGCCTTGAACGCGAGGCAGCGGGTTATCATTGAACCCATGCAATTCAGATGCTGGCAGAAGCCGTGGGTGTTGAGCTTGTGGGTGCTGGGACTCAGCTTGGGCTCGGGCTTTGCCTGGGGAGAGCGCGGCCAGCAACCAGGGGCAGAGGGCCATCCGCCGGTAGAGGGCCAGATCAAAGGGGCAGGGGCACCCGAGCAGCCCGAGGACAGCGCTCCCCGTAAACCCCTGAAACGGCGTGCCAGGGCTGGACTGGCGGGCTTCGCCAGCCGATCGACCCTGACCTTCGTGAAACGGCCGGATCTGCCCAGCTACTCCCTGGAAGTGGTCCATGTCTTTCCCGAGCGCGTGCGCTGGCGCCTCGAACCCATGGGCGAGACCCGCACGAGCGCCCAGCGCCTCGTGCGCTTTCAATTCGGTGCCGGAATCTGGATGCTGCCACAATACGCCGAGTGCTCGACTCTGCACCGCGGCGAAGAGGCGCGCCGCTTCCAACTCCAAAATGAACTGCGTCGAGTAGCCATGAGCTGGCCCGCGGGCCTCGCCTGGAGGGCAACCGATAAACCGGAAGTGCAGCTGGCCAAGCTTCCGGGCCTCGGCAGTCTGCGGGCAGTGACCCGCGGCGACGACACCCGGCCCCTGCGCATCGACAGCTACTTCGGCGCAGACACTGCGAGCTTCGAGTCCCTGGCTCAAATCGAATGGAAACGCGCGGAACGCCGCTGGTGGCCTGCGAGCTGGACCCTCTTCAGTGGCAAGCGGCGCATCTGGGACGAGGTCATCAGCGAGGTCAAGACAGGCAGCAAGTACCTCGACTCCTTCTTCCTTCCCGCCGACCGGCGGGTCAGTACGGGCCCGGCCTCTGCACCCCGCGCCCTGCGCCTCGGCGCCAGGGTGACGCGGCAGACCCCGCTCGCCCCCGACCTCGCCTGGCCCGAAGTCCTGGCCCTGGCCAAGGAGGCCGCCGGTGAGGCGGCTCGGACTCTGCCCGATGGCCTCCAACTCGACCCGCGACCGATCTATCTGCTCGATCCCGCGGGCCTGCCCGTGGCCTTTGAATTGCGCCTGCGCGGCGAGGGCAGCTCGGTGCCCGAGGGATGGCGCCAGACCCCAGCCGCCGAAGGCTGGTCCACGGTACACCACGGGCTGGGAGAGATCCGAAAGCCCGCCATTGAAGCCCTGGAAAGGATGTTGCAACCAGGCCAGCAGCCTTCCAGGCCCTATGTCCGGGTCCAGCATACAGGCGGGCAGGTGGGACTCGTACAACTGGTCCTCAAGGTAGCCAGCCAGTGACCGCCCGGGAGGACAGCCCGGGCCTCCAGCAAGGCCAGAAGCCGCGGCAAGGCCATCGCCCTGGCTCCTGATTCTGTTCATCCTGGGTGAGATCGTCCCCCTTTGGAGGTCCTCTGGCCCCTGTCTCTGTGCTGTTTGGCTTTTCCCAGGGGTGTGGGCGCCGCCGGGCACTCCAATTGCAGGAGACCTCCCCTTGCCAGCGCTGATTCGCCTGGCCAAGAGACACCCCCGCTGGTCGCTGCCAGCGAATGCCCCCCGCCGCTCGCACCAAACCGAGCGGCCTTCCCCAAAGAGCCCCTCATGCTGCGCCGAACCATCCTGCTGCCCCTCCTCATCGCTCTCTCCGCGGGTCTCGTAGTCAACGACTTCGCCGATGCCCAACGCCGGAGCCGGTCGTCTGCGGGTCGCTCGCAGGGCAGCTCGCGCTCCTCCGCCTCTTCAGGCCGCTCCTCCTCCCGTCCCTCCGTGTCCTCAGGCAGCAGAAGTCGCAGCACCAGCAGTCGCAGCAGTTCACAGTCCACCTACCGCGCTCCGACCACCTCGCGGCCCTCATCGACGACGAGTTCAGGATCCCGCAGCAGCTCGAGCGCATTCGGCAGCTCAGGCTCGAGCAGCCGCTCCTCATCCCGGAGAATCTCGAGCTATGGGGGCGGCTCAAACTCCAGTGGCCGCACAGTTTCCGGCAACACTGCGCGTTACAGCGGCGGCTCGGTTTCCAGCGCCACCTCGCGCTACACCAGCCCCTCGCCGGCCAGTACGACTTCGCGCTACAGCGGCAGCTCGGTTTCCAACAGCACGGCTCGCTATCGCACCACAGCGACCCGTAGCTCAGCGCCCTCCACCGTCACCGTCAGCGATCTGCTCAAGGCCAACATGCCGAGCGCCACGGCGCGCACGAGATCCGCCAGCACGAGCGTTCCCAAGCTCCACGGCGCACGCGAACCCTACGCCCAGAGCGTCCGGGTGAAGACACCCTCGAGCGACCGCCGTCTGGCCCTGAAGAACCGCCTGCGGGCCGCCACGGCCCAATCCAAGGCCAAAAGCCTCAAGACTTCAACCCTGGCCGAACGCTACTCGCGGGGTGTTCGCAATCAAACCGGGCAGGGCTCCAAAGGCTCCATCGTGCTCCACAAGGCCTCCAGCAAGCCCGGCGCGGCCCGCCGGAAAGCCCTGGCGGCCTACAAGACAGCTAACAAGACGGCCGTCGACACCAAGACCAATTGGAAGGACTATGGAACAGGCTCAGGCACCGGCACCAACGGAGCTTCCGGTTCGAACGCGCACCGCGGCGATGATCCCTGGTCCGGCTACTACGATGACAACTACCACGGCGGCAACTTCTACAATTGCTTCTGGAACAACTACTACCCCTCGTGGTGCATCTGGTGGCTCACGGGTTGCGGCAGTTGGTGGTATCCGAGTTACGGTTGGAGCCTCTCCTTCGGAACGGGCTACGGTCTGGGACTCAGCTACAACTCGCCCTACTACGGTTCGCCCTATTACGGCTATCCCTATACGAACTACGGTTGGCCTGTCTACGAGAACACCACGATCAACAACTACTACTCGGGCCCGGCAGAGAGCGCGCCAATCGCCGCGGCACCCGCAGCGCCCCTGGTCGGCCACGCATCACGGGCCGTGGCCGGTGAACGAGCAGCCGTCGAGTACATGGCCCTCGGCGACCGCGCCTTCATCGAAGGTCGCTACGGCGACGCAGCGCATTACTACGCCAAGGCCACCACCTACGACCCCGGGGATGGCCTCTTGTATTTGGTGCTCTCGGATGCCCTGTTCGCCACAGGCGACTACCACTACGCGGCCGACGCCCTGCGCGAGGCCCTCAACAAGCTCCCCGAGCTGGCCTCCTTGGGCCTCGACAAGCGTGATTTCTACGGCAACCCTGCCGACTTCGAGAGCCAGCTCCAGCTGCTCGAGGCCTATCAGCGCGACCACGAACTCGACGAGGACGCCCAACTTCTGCTATCTGCCAACTACCTCTTCAGCGGCAGGGCCCAAGGGGCGCTCGGGGTCCTCGAGAGCCCCTTCAGCGAGGAATCCGCCTCGTCCGAGGCACGCCTTTTGATCCGGGCAGCGGCGCTGGGCATCCTGGCGGGCTCTTGAGTGGGGACCCGGGGCGGCCGGGCTTCCAAATCACCGGCTTCCCTGGGGCCCTGTGCCACGCTATCGTGGCGCCACATGGGAACAAACCGCCACAACTCCATCAGCCTCCGCATCCTCGCTCCAGCCCTCTTGCTCATCCTGGCGAGTTGCTCCTCGGTGCAGTTCGAGCGCACCACGGAGAGCTCGGGGACCTTCGAGGCCTCGGGCACGGCCTTCACCATCTTCGGAGTCGACCTGCCCCGTAGCGCCCTCGATCAGGCGCGCGAAAATGCTTCCGATGCCGGGCTCCACAACATGCTCGTGAGCTCAACGACCATTTCCCCCAGCCTGGGATGGCTCGACTGGCTGCTCGAGATCATCTCGGTGCGCCACGCGACGATTCGCGGAACCTGGGGATTCGTCGCCGAGGATTGACCCAGAGCCAGAGGCGCCAGCCGAGGATCCAGCCCAGGATCTTCCAGCTCGCACCCAGACTGCCCAGGAGAGTCCCGGTGATCTTGCTCGTGCCAATGCGCGCGCGGTAGCGCACTGGAACCTCCACCACTGAAAGGCGTGCCACGCGGGCCTTGAGTTGCATCTCGATGGTCCAGCCAAAGCCGCGGTCGCCCATGCAGAGGTGACGCAAAGCGCCCACTTCGATGGCGCGGAAGGGACCGAGGTCGGTGTGGCGCGCGCCGAACAGGACGGCCATCAAGAAGCACGCCAGGCGATTCCCGAACCAGGCCTGGGGCAAAAGCGCGCGCAGGCTCGCTCCTCCGAGCACACGCGAACCGATGACGAGGTCCGCCTCACCCCTGGCGAGGGGCGCGAGCAGGCCTGCGAGGTCCTCGGGATAGTCCGACCGATCCGCATCGAGAAAGACAATCCAGTCGCCGTCCACCAGGGCCTCGAAGCTCTCGGCGCCGTTCGCGGCCTGTTCCTCGCCCAGGAGCAGAGCCAGGCCCGCAAGGCAGGCGCTGCCGTAGCCGCGGCGCTCCTCACGCACCACCAGGGCACCGGCTCGGCGGGCAACAGCGGCGGTGCCGTCTTCGGAGCCATTGTCCACCACCACCAGGATGTCGACGAGACCGCCGGGCAGATCCTCCAGCACCAGGGGCAGCGCCTGCTCCTCGTTCAGGGCCGGAATCACGAGGCCCACCCGGGGCCGCTTTCGCTTGGGATCTTTGCTGGACATGGTTAGGAAGTGCGCGGATAAAGTCTATTCTTCAAGTTCGCCGCCGCCGATGACTCAAGCCCTGACCCTACGAACCGCCGATGGATTTCGGGACGAGGACGTGCGCGCCTTGCTCGAAACCTCTTTTGGGCGAGTAGATGCCGAGGCACGGCTGCTCGAGGAACTGGGCCGGAACGATCCAGCCAGTGATCCCGGCCTGGCCTTGGTGGCCGAGAGCGAAGGTGCCGCCGTGGGCTTCGCCCTCTTTTCGCCGCGCGAATTCCTGATCCGCGGCCAGCGCCTGCCCCTGGCCATCGTAGCTCCCCTGGCTGTCATGCCCGCCGAACAACGGAGCGGCGTGGCGCGCTTTCTGCTCATGACCGGACGCGCCGCTCTCACGGATCGCGGCATCCTGGGAGCCGTGACCCTTGGAGCGCCCGAGTTGTTTTCCCAATTCGGCTATGGCTCGGCTTTTGACATGCACCTCGTACGCGTCCCCACGGAGTACCTGCCCACCGATGGCAACACGGATTCCTGGCGCGCCCTCAACAGTGCCGACCTCGACCGTCTGTGCCAGTTGCAGGAAGAGTCCTACGGCTGCATCAGCGGCACGGAACTGCGCCGGCCCTGCGCCCTGGACTGGGAAGGCTGCGCCGAGGGCTCGTTCACCCTGGTCCACGGCGCGGCGGGAGAACCGAATGCCTACCTACGCTTCCGCCGCCGCAACGAACTCGAAATCACCGAATGCGGAGCGCAGGATCCAGCGGGAGTCGGTGCAATCTTGGCCCTCATGAGCCGCCTGGCCCGCGAGCACGCATCGACCCGCGTAATCGTCAACCTCGCTCCGCCGCATCCGGTGGCCTTGGCCCTCTACCACCGCGGAGCCATGATCGAGCGCTGCAACTTCGGCGGCGCGGCCCTGCTCGCGATCTTCGATTGGTCAGCTCTCTTCGAGGCCCTACGAGGATGGTGGGCGCCTGTCCTCGAATGCCACGGGGCGCGGGGCATCAATCTTCTAATCGAGGGGCAATCCCACATCCTGGGCGAGACCGATGGCAAAACACCGCAGCTCTGGATTCCCGCAGGCTGGGGGCCCTCGCTCATTTGTGGCCAACGCTCGGCCCACGACCTGCTCTTCGAACCCGCGGTGGTCAAGCATTCGCGACTCGAAGGCTGCGGCACGGAACTTGTGCAGGCGCTCTTCACCCGCTGCGATTCGCTCTGGACCTGGGGACCGGCCTTCGAGTTGGTGGACGGCTGAGCCGGACTACTCTTCGCGGCGCACAATGATGTAGCCCGCCGGCGTCTGGATGGGTTCGAGCATGGTGCCCGCGGGTTTCAGGTAGAGCTGCTGCAAGAAGGGCGGCAAATCGGGGTTGTGACGGTAAACCCAACCCACATCACCGCGCCGAGCCTTACCGCCGGGGTCATCGTTGAAGCGCCCGGCAATCTCGGCGAAGTCCTCACCCTCGTTCACCCGGCGCACGACATCCTGAGCCATTTTCAAAGCCTCTTGAATGGTGCGCGTGCGAAGCGGGTCGGCTCCCAGCGCCATGACATGGGAGATGACCACGGCTCGGATGCGAATGAAGTTGTCCTCCCACAATTCCTTGGGCAAGGAGTCAGGCGCCACGCGCTTGAGGATGTACAGGCCCAGGGGCGTTGTCAGGGGACCGGTGACCTGGCCCTGCTCTGCATGGAAGGCAGCGGCTTTGAGCAACACATCGTGGGAGCCGCGCTCGAAGACCCGGTAGGCGCCTCCGCGTTCCGCCGATTCGCGCTCGACTGAATGCTCGCGCGCCAGGTCGGCGAACTCGGCGCCGCCGGAGAGTTGCTCGATGATGCTCTGTGCCAGTTCCTGCGAGTCGGCATCGGGGCGGGCGAGTTGGATCATCAGGACCCCAGCATGGGTCTCGATGCGGCGCAGGATGTGAATGCCACGGGGCGAGTCGAGCACTCCGGAGAGTTCGCCCAACTCGGCTGCAAACAACCACGAGTTCACGGGCTCGGCCAGCATCCCCGGCGGATAGGAACCCAAACTGCTGTCACCCAGCGCCGTGCGCGAGTTGGAGTGCTGCCGCGCCAGAAGTAAAAAATCCGCGCCGGCCTCGAGCTGGCTATGCAAGGACTTGGCCAGGGCCAAGGCTGCGTCGTGGTCGCGGTTGTAGGTTTCGGTCAGCCCCTCAAGGTCATCGTGCAGGATCAGGATGTTCTGCGCCGAGCGCAGCCGCGGCTTCTCCGTATCGAGATAGAGGGGGTGCGCGAGAAACGAGGCCTGGAGGCAGAGAGCGGCGATCAGCATGGGTGAGAGTCTACCCTCTGCGCTTCACGGTAGACTCACCCGCACGCGCTTGGATTTGCTGCTGGGGGCGAGTTGTATGCCGGGCACCTCTTTGCGCTCCAGGCCGCGCCAAACCGTCAACTGGTAGGTCCCAGCTTCAAAGCGCCCGAGACCCAAGTGACCCTCAGCATCGGTGCTGGCCTGGCCCGCGAAGAGCGCCCGAACGGCTCGGCCCGGATCGCCAGCATCAGCCCCAGGCGCATCGGTGCGTTCGAGCCGCGCGCTCGCTCCCGATAGCGGCAGGCCATCAGCACCGGTCAGGACCAGGGTCACCTCCACCCCCCGTTCGAGGATGATCCTGATGAGTGCCTGACCTTCGCCGCTCACGGTGACAGCGGCCAGGCGCCGACTGGCGTAACCTTCGTGGGCCGCCACCAAATCGTACTGGCCTGCGGAAAGCCCGCGCAAGCGGAACTCGCCCTCGGCTCCGGTGCGCGCCTGCCCCGCTTTCAGGCCTGAATCGTCGGCGCGCCGGGCGACGATCTTGGCCCCGGCGAGCAGCTCACCATTGTCGCCGAACACGATCCCCGAAAGCTCGGCCGCGTGACGCAGACGGATTTCGTGGTCCAGGCGCAATTCGTCCCGGCCCAGCTCCACAGCTTGGGGCTCTGGAGCGGCCAGAGATAAACCTTCGCTCGGCTCCAGGGAATCGACGAGCAGCTCGTAGCGCCCCGCGCCCAGGCCTTCAAATCGAAAGGCGCCCCGGGCGTCGCTCGTCTCCCCGTAGGTCTGGCCGCGCTGGCGCACAAGCGAAGCCAGCCAACCATCGGGCGGAGCCTCACGGGTGCGTCGCAAGTAAACCTCCGCGCCCGCCACTACCTCACCGCTGGCATCGGCCAGCACGCGCCCCGCGATCACGCCGTGGGGTAATTCGAGGTCGAGGTGAAACTCAGGAGCATCGGGAACGAGAGCTGTGATCTCGACCGACCGGCGGTTGCCTTCCAGTTGGAATTGGTACTCCCCGGGTGCGAGTCCCTCGAACTCGTAGGCGCCCGAGGCATCCACCCGTGCGACTTTCCAGTCGACTCCCAAGAAGTTCTCACCCTCCCAGCAGATGGCGTTGATGTTGCCACGGCGCACCGGCTCACCGGCGTCAATAACGCGGCCGAACACTCGCGTCCCGCCCAGGGACTCGTCGATGACGTCAAAGCGCACGCGCTCGCCCGCCGGGATATTGACGAGGTCGAAGTCCAGGGTGGAGAAGAAACTGAGCGGGTTGAGGGCCGCGTCGCCGCGTGTCGAGACGATGAAGAAACTGCCCGCCGACATGTGCAGCAACTCATAGGCGCCCTCGGAATCGGTCTGGGCCTGATACAAGCCTCCGCCGACGCTGCGCGCGTCGCTCCCGCCGAACCGCGCGGGACTCAAGGCCACCACCATGGAGCCCACAACGGGGCGGCCGTGGCGATCCTTGACCGTGCCGAAAACCGCAGCGCCGGCCTCCAATTCCACCCGCACGCCGTCGATGCTGGTGCCTTGCTCGAGGATCAACTCTTGCGAGTGGCCCGCGGCGTACTCGGGATGCATGGCCACCACGGTCAAGCTTCCAGGGGCCAGGTCGCTGAGTTCAAAGCTGCCGTCGGGAGCTGTACGCGCAACCTCATCGCCGAGCAGCCCGAGGCCCGCGGCGTACCCCATGAGCGCCGGGGGTAGGACTCTTGAAAAACGCGGCATGGACTTGGGCAAGCGGGTGGGATCCTGGCGCATGCCAAATCTGCGGCCCCTTGAACGGGATTCATCAAAGGCCATGACGCTGGCACCCGCGATGGCCTCGCCTTCGGAGTCCACGACGTGGCCGCGCAGGACTCCTCCGGGCATCAACATGACGATCACACCCCGCGCAATTTCGCCCGCGAGCACTTCGGTACCACTGATCGTCGTGGAACTGTAGCCAGGGGCCGTGACTGTGAACTCGACCTTGCCCGGTCGCATGGACTCGAGGAAGAAATGGCCGCGTTCATCCTCGTAGACTTGCTCGCCGGAGAAGGCGTTGAAACGGCCTGGTGCATCCTCCCGGGTTTCCACACGGTGGATGGTCTGAATCGAAAAGCGCGTCACGGGCCGGGCCTCCTCGCGGTCCATCACCACGCCCTCGATGCTGCCCCCGCGTTGCAAGGTGAACACCTGTTCGCCCTCCCCCAGGGTGCACTCGACTTCGCGCTCGGCGAAGCCCTGTTTGTAGAGACGCAATCTATGGGGCGCTGCGCCGGGGAAGGGTCCGCCCAAAAAGCGTCCCTCGCTGTCGCTGTGAGGGAAGGCGAAGCCTTCGACGGCCTGGGACAAGAACGGCGCCAGGGTGAGGTCCATGCCGCGCTGGCCCATGGCCTCGAAGTCAAAAGTGGCCCAGGTAGCGTGCACACCTTCGATGGGCAGGCCTTCAGCGTCGAGCACGCGGCCCCGCAGGACCTCGCCGGTTTCAAGGCTGATGGCGGCGGCGCTGGACACCTCACCTTCGCGGACCACTACCAAAGCGCCGGCGCCGAGGATGTGCTCGGGAGCGTAGGCCACGATGTCCACATCGCCCGGAGGCACGGCCGTCATGTGGTAGGCGCCATCCTCGTCGGTCACGCTGTGGGTTTGTTCGAGGATCTCGCGCAGGAAGCGCAGATCGCGGAAACCGCGGGGAATGGCGCCCACATGGGCGCCAGCGAGGGGCACGCGACCGCGCTGCTGGCCGTGCTCGCCAAAGCGCGCCGAGAACACGCGGCCCACAACGCCCCCACCCACCCGCGCCCGCAAGACGACGCGGGTGTCCCGGCCCAACTCGACCACGATGTTCGAGAGGTGCGAGATCGCCATGTGCGGCGCCGTGCCGGTCAAGTCGTAACCCGATCCGGGTGCCACGCCGCCAAAACCAAAGCGCCCCTCTCGGTCGGCCCGGGTTTCGAACACCCGCAAGCCGCCCTCGCGGGCGCTCTTCAAGAAGAGGTTGGGACCGGCGGTGAGCATGACAGTAGCCGAGGCCAAGGGATCGCCCTTTGAGTCGAGCACCTGGCCAAGCACGCGACCGGCGCCCCGCACCCAGACATCCACCGGGCCGCCCTCTCCCGAAGCCAACACGCTCACCCGCTGGGGAGCCTCCAGCAGGTGGTAGTCGCTCTGGATGTCGATGTAGTAGCGGCCCTCGCGCACGCCCTCGAACACAAACTGTCCCAGAGCGTCTGCGCTAGTGCGGGCCACGGCGCGGGATCTCTTGCCGATGCCTTCGGCCAAGCCGGCGAGGTGTAAAAGTCGTCCGATGAATTTCGATCCGATGGGCGGCAGGGGCAAGAGGCTGACCTCGGCCGCGGGAATTGCTGCACCGCTCTGGCGTTCGAGTACAACGCCCTGGAGTTTTCCGGCCCCCGCCAAACGCACGCCGTTCAGCGCAGCATCGCGACCCAGCGCCGCAGAGTCAGCGGCGGACGGCTCGGCTAGGGCAGCCTCCTTCTTGGCGCGATCCAAATCCTGAGCGACAACCCAGGCAGCGGGTTCGAGTTCGTCGCCGCTGACGCTTGTCCGGTCGCCAGCTTGGGAGCCGAGGTAGACCATGAAGAGCAGCCCACCAAGCACCAGGACAAAGAGCACCAGAGAGTTGCGCGTGGCACCGCTGCGACGAGAGATCGGGTTCGGCATGGCCCCATTCTGCGCTGAGTCCGCCCCTTGGGATGTGCGCGGCTCAAAAATTGTTGGCTTGCGCTTTGAACCGGCCTAATCGCGTGCTCGGGCATGATGAACCCTAGATAGCCCCAGACCGAGCAGGGTCTCGCGCAACACCTCGCGAATCGGCCGCGGACGCCAATCGAGCTCGGCTCGAGCCAGATCCGATGCAACGCGGTAGTGCACAGCCACCATGCGCAGGGACTGGGGCGTCAGCCGTTCGAGGGGCTTGAGCCCATCGATCAACGCAGCGCCGCGGGCCACCCAGGGCCAGATTCCGGCGGGCACCGTGGCCAGGGGCGCCGCTGCTCCGCATTCATGCGCCACAAAACTGAGCAGGTCACAGAGGGGCAAGGATGATTCCGAAAGCAGGTAGCGCGACCCGCGGCGGCCCTGCTGCAGGGCTGCCAGCACGCCATCGGCGGTGTCCTCCACACCCACCACCCCCACCGTGCCCGGCGGCGCGAGTCGCACCCCGCCGCGAGCCACCTCGCGCAAGAAGTAGGCGCTGTTCGAGCCTGCGCCTGCCAGGCCGAAAATGGCGCTGGGATTGACCACCACCACATCCAATCTGTCCGCTGCGGCCAAAACCCGCAGCTCGGCGGCGCGTTTGGTGTCCACATAGTCCACTCGCAACTCTTCGCCGTTGAATGCCGCTCGCTCATCGATGGTCTCAGCCCCAGAGGCGTGGCCCACGGTGACCACGCTGCTGGTGTGCAGCAAGCGCCGCACTCCATGAGCCCGGGCGGCGTCCAGGACATGGCGGGTTCCGCCATCGTTGACGCGCCATTGCAAGTCACGATCGCAGGTACGATAGCTGATCAACGCCGCGCAGTGCACCAGATCCAGGGGCGCACCGTGGGCCTCGGCATGGGCTGTGGCAACAGCTCGATCCACGCTCTCCCGGTCACCGATGTCAGCCGACTGCCAACACACATCCATTCCCGCGAGGACCGAGCGGTCGGAGCTCTCACGGGCCATGACATGCAAGCGATAGCCCGCCTTGATGAGTCGAGCAGCCACGCGCTGGCCCAAGAAACCCGTGCCTCCGGTCAGCAGGACCCGAGGGTTCATGCCGGCAGCGAAACGACGACGCGCGTACCGCCCGTCTGCGTTGACCTTGGCTCGATTGCGATGCTGCCACCGAGTTCATCGATCACGCGCTTGCAAATAGCCAGGCCCAGGCCCGTGCCGCTCGATCTGGTGGTGAAGTAAGGCTCGAAGAGGCGCTCGCGGACATCGACGGGAATGCCCCCGCCGGAATCCTCGACACTGATCCACGCGCCGTGAGCCGTTTGCGAAAGCAGCACCTCGAGCAGCCCGCCATCAGGCATGGCCTCGAAGGCGTTTGAGATCAGGTTGATCAGCACGCGCCGAAATTCCGTGGGGTCGAGGGTCGCCGTGGCCTCTCCCTCAACACGCACTTCGATGCCCAACTCCTGGGCCCAGGCGGCGTTCAGCACCAAGACCTCATCCACCAGGGCACGCAGGTCGGTGTCGATGTGACTCGACTCGTGCTGGCCCGCGAAGAGGTAGAAGTCCTGGGCGATCTCACGCATGTTTTCCACCTGGCGACTGATCAGGTCGATGGTGCGGTCAAGAATCGAATCGAAGTCCTCCGACTGCTCATCGCGAGCGCGCCGCAGGAGGTTGACCGAGAGGCTGATGGGCGTCAGGGGATTCTTGATCTCGTGGGCCACCTGCCGGGCCATCTCCCGCCAGGCAGCTTCCTTTTCGGCCTTGACGAGTTTTTCGCGGCTATGCGCCAACTCAGCGGTCATGCGATTGAAGGCTTCGGCCAACTCGCCGAGCTCGTCCTTGGTCTTGACCTCGATGCGGCTGTCGAGATTCCCCAGGGCCACCTCGCGGGTGTGGCGTTGCAGCTCAAGGATCGGGCGCGTAGTGCGCCGCGCGATGAAGATGGTCCACAGCACGACGATGCCCAGCACGATGATGCTGGCGTTGACAAGCAGACCATGCAATTCATTGACCGTGGCATAGATGTCGTTGTTGTCGATGCCTATACCGATCACCCAGCCGAGTCCGCCTCTCTCCTTGGAACGGCAATGGCGAAAGGCCGCCTGCTTGCGCACACCTCCGAATTCGTACTCGGGATACATGGCCCAGTTCGAACTGTTCGCAGCAGCGACGAGTTGCGGCAGGTTGACCGGGTCCTCGGAGACCTTCTTGCCGTAGAGCGCCAGCTTGGGGTGGCCGATGATCGTGTTGCCGTCGTCCTTCCAGATCCAGGCGTAAGACGAGGAGTAGATTTCAGAACCGATCAGACCGCTGAAGTAACCGCTGCGCGACATGTCCAGGATGCCGGTCTGAAAGACACTCCAGTCGAGGGATCCGTAGACCACGCCGATAACCTTCGGCTCGTCCTCGATGGAGAACACCGGCGAAACGATACCAACGGCATAGTCAGAGGGTGCTGGTGCTGCCGCACTCGAGGCGACTCGGGCCAGATCGGCGCGGTGAAAGTCCACCAACAACGACTCGCCGGTGAGGGCCCGCGCGAACCAGGGTTCATTCCTGTAATCCCGGGTCTGCAAGCCGCTCAGTATCTCGTCTTCAAGAACAGCGCCGGAGGGGTCGACGCGATTGGTGACGATGCAACGGCCTTCGAGATCGAGGGCCAGGAGGAGTTGAAAGGACTCGGAGCGCCGCACGAAGTTGTCGAAGCCCTCCTGCAGAAGAGGCACGAAGTTCTCCGAGTCCTGCCCCACCGACCAGTACACCAGAGGATCCGAGGCCCACAGATCCACATCGAGCTGGCGTTCTCCCAACTCGCGATCCACGCGATCGGCGAGGTCGGCGGCCAGGCTCAGGAGGTAGTAGTGGACGATGTCGTTGGACAACCGGTCGGCCAGGCGCACATCGACATACCAGGCAAAGCCCACAAAGGGCACAACTACGGCCGCGAGCACAGCAAGGACCCACTTGGTAGATATGCGCCGGATCATCAGGGTCTATTCTATGGACCCGCCGACCCGAAAGGCGCGCCTCTTGTCCCACGAACAATCCCGACCCCGCCGCGCCGGCACGAGAGAGCGCATCCTCCTGGTGCGGCTCTCGCATCTGGGAGATGTGGTGCACGCCCTACCGGTCTTTCACGCCCTGCGCCAGGTGGCGCCGGAGGCCGAACTGGCCTGGGCCATCCAGGGCGAGTTCGCTGACCTTGTACGCCCCTTGCCAGGCCTCGCGCGGGTGATTCCCTTCGCTCGCCAGGGCGGCCTCGGGGCCTGGTGGTCTCTGCGTCGCGAGCTGGCGAATTTCGCGGCGGACTGGGCCGTGGATGGCCAGGGCAACCTGAAGAGCGCTGCGGTAGTCCTCGCTTCGGCTGCTCGCCGGCGCACGGGCCATCACCGGCGGGACTGGCGTGAACCCTTCGGGGCCATGGTCCTGAACGACTCGGCAGAGGCTATCGCACAGAGCGCAGGACAGCACGCCGTGGACCGCGCTCTGCACCTCGCGCGCCATGTAGCAGGCCGCGATCTTGCCCTGGCGCCCACCGATTGGCTGGCGCTCACGGAGCGTGAACGAGAAGCGGGCCGCCGCGCCTTCGAGTCGCGCCTGCCTGATGCGGACTCGGCAGCGGTGATCGTACAACTCGCCGGGGCCGGCGATGTGCGCGCCTGGCCCCTGGAACATCAGCGCGCGCTCCTGATAGAGCTAGCCCGTGAGAAGCGCGATGTCTTGGCGCTCTCGGGTCCGGCGGAAGTCGAGGTAGGTCGCCACCTGGCGCGGGAGGTTCCCGCAGCCAGCCATTGGGTGGGTCAACGAGGCCTGCGCGAGTTGGCGGCCTTCTTCAGCGCCGCGGCCGAGAGGGGCGCACAACTGGTGGCCTCCGATTCGGGGCCCATGCACCTCGCCGCCGCAAGTGGCCTGTCGGTCGTCGCCCTGGCCGGCCCCCAGGATCCAAATCTCACCGGTCCCTGGCCGGTTGCCGGCAGGCTGAGCCCCCACGCGTCCGTGCACGCTCCTGATGCCCCTGAGTGCGCGCCCTGTCGAGCCCGCGCCTGCTACCTCGAGAGCGGACCTGTCTGCATGTCACGCATCACCGTCGAGGCCGTCCTCGACGCTCTAGAACCGGTGGCGCAGGGCGCTTCAACCACGCTCCTGCCCCAAAAAAGCTAATCCGGACTATGCATGCCTCAGCACAACAATAGCCCGGGCTAATCCGAGCCTTCGAGCGTCGCGATGCGAGCCTTGATGTCCAGGTAGTCGGGCCAGAAACCTGAAATAGCGCGCAGGTGCTCGAGCTGCTGCGCGGAGTCGCTCTCTGCTTCAGCCTTGGCGTAGTAACCGGCCGCCATTTGCACATAGCCATCGAGGGTGGCCTGGCGCGCGCGCACATCGAGGAAGTACTCCACCTGTTCGAGAATCTCGCCGTAGACGGCAGCCGCCTCGGCGTAGAGCTGATCGTGTTCGAGCACCAAGGCACGGTCGTAGACGCCCTGCATGCGCGCCTGCAAGACGGCTTCGCGGGCCGTGCTGAAGGCCTCGTGCTGGACGCTGGTCATGGACTCGCCCTCGTCGAGGAGCCGGGTGGCCTCGGCGTATTTCTTGCGATAGGTCTGCATAGTGGCCTCGTACAAGAACTCCGAAGCGCGAGCCTCCTGGGCCACGCGCTCGCCGCCCGCCGCGGCCATGGGGTTGCTCGGATCGAGCAGGCCCGCGAGCCGGAACTCGTTGTGCGCGCCGTGGAAGAAGCCCTCGGCCTCGAGGTTAGTCGCCACGGCGATGCGTTGATCGGCTAACTGCACATCCACTTCGCCAGTGCGCTTGAGGGCACGGATGTTGTTCGGTTGGTACTTGCTCGTCACCGCAAAACTGCGGCGAGCTCGTTCAAGCCAATACTCGGCCAGGGAGCGTACGCCGTCGCTGTAGTACTCGTTGCCGAGTTCTTGGCGGTACTCGATGAGCATCGTCACATGCTCAACGCCTTGCTGGGCCTGTTCACTAGCGGGATCATGGCGGCGGGCCTCGCGGTAGGCAAGGAGGGCTGATTCCAGATCATCATTGGCGAAAGACTCGTGGCCCTTGGCGAGCCAGAGGGTTTCCAGTTTTTGGCGCGTCTTGGCCAGCCAGGTTTGCACCAAGGGCTTTGCCGGTGCGATGCTCTGGGCCTTGAGGAACCACTCCAGGGCGACTTCATCCTCGCTGTGGAAGGATGCCTGGCGGCCCTGGTCCAGGAAGAAGGCCACCGAAGCAAGGCGGTGGATCTCCGCGGCCTGAGGATCGTGGGGCCGGCTGCGCACGAGGTCGTCGGCCAACCGGACACCCTTCTCGAAGCTGCCGTGGCGCACGGCGTGACGAATCGCCGAGTGGGCGTCACGGTCGTCGCTGGAAGTGGAGGAGCAAGCGCTGGTCAGGGCTGCGCAGGCGAAGAGGAACGCGATCAGGCCCGTGGAGAGGGCGTGCTGAGGGCTATTGGAGCTCATGGAGGCAAAAAAAATGGGCCGCGGAGGCGGTGTTGACGAGCTGCAGCCCGTTTCCTTCCCCGTGCGCTGAGGATACGCCATGGAGTCACGGCGATCCAAGGCCCAGGTCCGGCGGATAGGGTCAGGTGGGCAGCGAATCGTAGAGCACGAGGCCCACGCTGCCGAAGAACAGGATCGGCAGCCAACTGGCCAGAAGCGGGTCGAGGGAGCCCTGGACCCCCAAGTTGCGGCAAACAAAATCCGCTGCGAAGAAGAATAGGCACAGCATCAGGCCCTTGGCGAGTCCTTCGGCCCCGCCGCCGCGCTCGTGGCGCATCAAGAGCGGCAAGCCCACCAGGAGCAACACCAAGTTGGCCAGGGGGAAGGTCAGGTGGTACTGGGTCAGCGTCTGGTAAACGACGCTGTCTGGATCGCTAGCGCCCAGGGTCTTGGCCTCGCGGTAGGAGAGTTCCAAGGGATTATCGCGGGCGCGCAGAAAGGTCAGGGCCAGGCTTGGGGAGAAGGGAAACTCAAGGGGCCCCAGCCAATCCTGTTCGGTGACCTGGCGCTGCTCGGACACCTCGATGCGACGGCCGCCCTCCAGACTCAAGCCCCAGACTCCATCACGCTCGGCGAAGGTGGCTCGGTCGGCGCGGATGGTGGCCACCCATGTGGGACCGCTGCGCAGGTGTACGGCGAGATCCCAGCCGCTGGGAGCTGTAGCCTCGTCGCCGGGCCGGTACTCGGTCAGGCGCAAAAGGCTGCCAGATTCGGTGCGCATGCGCAGGGTGCGATAGACTTCGTCGAAGCTCTTCTCTTCGAGCACATACCTCAAGGAGTCGCGCAGGGGCAGAATGCTTTCGGTCGCAACTTCGCGCACGACCACCATCGCCCCCCCCGCCAAGACGCCACCGGCGAAAATCGGCAAGAGCACGCGCCGCGCGCTGATGCCGGCTGCCATGGCCGCCGCGACCTCGTTGCTGCGCATCAAGCGAGTCAGGGTGAAGAGTCCCGCGATGAGCGTGACGAAGGGCGCGGCCTGCAGGAACAGAAAGGGTGTGTTGGCAAGATAGTAGCGTGCGATCACCGACGACGAAACGCGACGGCCATCGGGCCAGGGCTCGAGGAACTCATCGAGGTGGCTCGACATATCCAGGATCAAGAACATGCCCACGATCACGAAGAAAGCCGTCAGGTAACTCGCCGCAAACAACCCGCCCACATAACGGTCCAGGGTGCCCAGGAACGCGTGGCGGCGTTTTTCTTCGTGGTACGCCATCTTCTCTATTCCCGCAGCGATCGGTGCATCAAGAAGAGGCCCCAGGCGAAAAAGATCAGGAGTGGGCCCCAGGCTCCAATCCAGGGCTCGATCACGGCGGAGTCCGCCAATTGCTTGCCCAGGCGCAGGGAAAGCACCCAGTAGAGAATCGCGTACCCCACCGCCACGGCCAGGGCGGCCAGTTGGGTGCCCTTGCGCATCAGGACTCCGGTGGAGGCTCCGATGAAGACGAACAGGAGGCAGGTGCTGGCATTGGCGATGCGCTGATGCCAGGCGTACAGGAAGGAAACTCGCCTGGGATCATCTGCCGCCATGCTCGCGAATTCCGCGCTGATTTCCGAAGAAGTCTTGTAGCGCGAGGAGCTAAAGGTGCGCTTATCGCGCTCGCCCGCGAGTTGCTCGAAGTTCACCGACAGAGCCAGTTTTTCGGCAGCGGCCTGCACGACGCCTTCGGTGCCGCGCACGCCGTACATGTGAGCCACCATCTCGGCCTCGAGGAATTCGAAGCGCACGGTCTCGGCGTAGAAGCTCTTGGGATCATCACCGTCCTTGGATGGAAACTCGATGAAGCAGTCGAAAAAGGTGTTCTGCTGCTCGGGGTCGCGGAAGGCGGACTGCAAGTAGAAACCCTGCAAGGAGACATCGGTGCGTCCCGGCGATAGGTTCTTGAAGACATTGCGCAGCTCCTCGATGCGAACGGTCTTCTGTCGCACGCGAATCCCGGGCAGGAGCTCTGCGTTGATCATAAAAATCCCGCAGCCCACCACCGCGGCCAGGGCGAAGGCGGGCAGCAAGAGGCGATAGGGATTGACCCCGGCCATGCGGATCGCAGTCCATTCGTTCTCGGCGGCCAGTCTCCCGTAGGTCGAAACCAACGAGAGCAAGAGGGCCACGGGCAGCACATAGGGCACAAAGCCAGCCACCACCAGGGGCAGATAGCGCAGCACGGCCATCATGCCCACGCTGCCCAGTTTGTGTACAGCCCCCACGGCGATGCCCGGCAGGGCTATGAAAACCATGCCGCACGCCGCAAGGGCGAAGGCTCCCAGCAATTGCCGGAAGAGGTAGAGCTGGAACTTCATGGGGTGGGCGCCGGAGCCGAGCTCCAGTGCTGCTATCGAGAAGAGCAGGGCAAACGGACTCCTGCCTGCCGCAGGGGACGGTAGCCTACGAGGCGTGTCTGCACCAACCCCCCAGCCCAGAACCGCCAGGGCCCTCAAGACCGGCCTGCACCGCCGTGTCTTCCTCGAGGAAGACGCTGACGGTGTCTCGCGTGTGGTCAAGCGTTTCGAAGGCCGGAGCCTCTGGAAACGCCTGGTGGGAGGCTTGCGCGCGCGCCGCGAATTCGCCCTGCAAACTGCCCTCGCAGGCGCAGGTGCCCCGGTAGCGCGGCCTCTGGCCGTGGGTCGCCGCGAGGGTGCCTGGGAATTTTCCGTTGAGTACATCGAAGGCGCGCTGACCCTCGCCGATCTGCTGGCGGGCGGCACCCCGCCGTGCGCCCGTGAAGAACTCGCCCAAGCTCTCGGGCGAGCCCTGGCCGCGCTCCAGGAAGCGGGCTGCGATCACGGCGACCTGCACGCGGGTAACATCGTCTTCGATTCGAGCGGCGCGGCTTTCGTGGTGGACTTCGGCCATGCGACGCGCTGCAAAGAGCTCGACGCGGCGCGCTTGACCCACGATCTAGTGCAACTGGCCGCGGCCACCCGCGAGCGGGTGCCGCCCAGTCTGCGCTGGCGAGCGCTGCTGGCCTGGCGCTGCGCCTTGACCGAACCTGTGGGCCGCGATCTGCCGCCCCTACGCGAACTGGCTCGGAAAGTCGAAGCGGCTGCCGTGGTCTGGCGCGCTCAAGTGCTCTTCAAGAACCGCCGACGTTGGTTGCGTGCGAGCGGTCTCTGCTGGCGCCTCGACCACGAGACCCTGGCCCATCGCGGACTGCCGGCAGACCACGCCAAGCAGATCGCAAGCGAGTTGGCGCAGGACTCCGTACAACGCGGCCCGCAGCCACACCCCGAGGACGATCAGCTAGAAATCCGCTTATTCGAAGGCGCAGCTCCTCTGCGCCAGGGTTGGGTGGAACTCGGTCGCGCCCTGGAGCATGGCTTGCCGGCGCTAACTCCCCTGGTCTTGCGCGAGGGAGCCAATGTGCGCGCGGCCTTCGCCCTCCCCCGGGGCACTCAGGCGCTGGTTGCCGCTGAAGCCGCTCGGGACCTCGAACGCATGGCCCTCGCGCGGCTGCTAGCGGGCCGCGGCCTCGAAGACATCCCCACAAGCACGCCGCTTTGGCGCGCGCCCGGGGGTGAGTTGCTCCTGGGGCCAGAAGCGCGGCTTGTGATCCGCAGCCAACACCAAGGGCCGCAGGAGCGCCGAGGTGGCTGATCCCCTGCGTCGACGGGTGCGCGCCAAGTTTTTGCGCGCCGCCAGCATCACCAGCGGCATTCTGCCCGAGTGGCTGGCCCGGGGCGGACTCGAACAGGCCGCCTGGCTCTCGCGCTTCACTCGCCATGAAAAGCGCATCCTCGAGAATCTCACGCGAGCCTACAAGGGCGAACTTGACGCAGGCGAATTGCAACGCATCGCCTCCGGAGTGCGAAGGCACTCGGCGCGCATTTTCTACGAGTGGTTGCGGCTCTCCCGCGGGAGTGAACTCGAAGGGGCCTGGCTCGACTCTGTCGTGCGCACTGACTCGTCGCTGCAAATCCTCGATGAAGCCGTCGCCAACGGCCGGGGCGCATTGATCGTCACGGCCCACATCGGCAACTGGGAACTGCTGGCCGCTACCCTCGTACGCCGCGGCATTCGAGGGGCCGTGGTCGGCCTCGAGCGCAAGCGCGATCCAGGATCAATCTGGCTCTCGGACATGCGCCGGGCCTACGGCGTGGAGACCATCCCGCAACACTCCCACCCTCGCGAATTGATGCGGGTGCTGGAGGGGGGCGGCAGCGTGGGCCTCGTGTGCGACCTGGAGGTGCGCCGCCTGGCCGGTGAATTCCTGCCCTTCTTCGAAGTGCCAGCCCTGACCATGATCGCCCCCGCGGCCCTGGCCCGAGCGCGCCGCTTACCCTTGATCCCCGTGCGCTGCGTGCTCCCCGAGCCCGGCAGCGACCATTACTTGCTGCGAGTCGAAGAGCCCATTGAACGCGACTGGAGCCTGCCGCGCCGCGAGGCCACCAGCGAGCATATGCAGCGGGTCCTGGGAATCTTCGAGCGCTGGATCAGGGAGACCCCCGAGCAGTGGGCCTGGCACCAGGCTCGCTGGCAAGCGAAGGTGGGCCAAATAGACGCCCTGCCCCTGGGAGCGCCCCGGGATTGACGGCCGCGGCTCCACGGCCGAGACTAGGAGAGCCAGCCCCATGCACATCGCCTTCCTACACCCCGACCTCGCTGTCACCAACGGAACAGAGCGCCTGATCGCCACGGTCAAGGCCGCCGTGGCCGAGGGCGCGCGAGTCAGCCTCCTGACCCGTCGCGGCCCGCGGGCGCTGGCCCTCGAGGCGGCCGGGGCCCAGATCCTGGAAGCCGAGTTACCCACCGAGCCAGCCCTGGGCATTTTTGCCCAGCGGCGCACGGCTTCACTACTGAAAGAACTGGCGCCCGATCTCCTGCACACCACCGATGGTTCTCTCGCTCCGCTCACCGCGCGTTTGGCCGAGCGAGTTGCACGGCCTTATATGGTGGAGGTCATGCGCCCGGTGCTCAACTCTTCGCTTTCGGCCACGAAATGGCTGCAGACGATTCTGGTGCCCTGCGAGACCTTCATCGAAGGTGCAGTCAACCGCGCTGGCGCCAGTCGCCAGACTCTGGAGGTCCTCCCCCACGCTCCCGACCTCGAGCGCTCCTGGTCGCCGCGATCCCTGAGCGAAGTCGAGCGACCGGTGGTCGCCACCCTCGGCACCCTCGACGAATTTCACGGCACGCTCGTGTTCCTCGAAGCCGCTCGGCGCATGAAGCGCGCCGGGCGCAAACTGACCTATCTCGTGCTGGGCGAAGGTTCAGCCGAAATGGACCTGCGCCGGCGGGTGCGCGAACTCGACCTCGGGGAAGATGTCATCATCGCCGCGCCATCCATGCCCGCGGGCGGCCAGGGTCTCGCGGAAATCGACCTGCATGTTTCCTGCGTCACTTCAGGCAGCCCGGGCTGGTGCGCGGTGCAGGCTTTGGGCCTCGGCATACCCTCGGTCTTCTCCGCGGTCAACTGCACCTTTGCCCTGATCGAGGACAAGAACAATGGTCTGCTCGTGGAGCGCAACCGTCCCGAGAAACTCGCCGAACAACTAGATGTGTTTCTGGACAACCCCCGCGCCGCCCGGCGCATGGGCACTGTGGCCCGCCAGTCCATGCGCCAACGCGAACTCGCCGAGCCCTTCGCCAAGCGCCTGACCGAACTCTGGGACCGGGCTTTGGCTGGCGCCAAGTCCTGAAGCGACTACAAGAGGCCCGCTGCGGTGGCCGCGGCCTTGATGCGCGGATCGCGGCAGAGGGCGTCGAATTGCCAGGGTCGGTCGCGTTGGTAGCCACCGAGATGCAGATCCGTCAGGGGCACACCCGCATGGTTGACCATCTTGAGCAGGGCGTCGGTGGCCTGGTTGCGCATCGTGTCATCGCCAATTTTGGTGATGACCTGCACCAACCACTCCACCGCCTCGCCGTACTCCTCGCGCTCCCACAAGTAGCGTGACTGCAACATGCGATCGGTGAAGTACTCCTGGCGCTCGGCGATTTGGGTGTCGAACATGGCCGTCACGGCATCGCCGTCGGAGCCCGAAGAACGCCGCTGCACATCCTCGAGCAATTTGAAGACCGCCGCATAGTCCCGCGGCTTGCCGGCGGTAAGCATGTGAACTTCCCAGGTCACATCTTCCACATCATTGGGCTGGGTGAGTTCGGCCTTGTCCATCCAGCGCTCGCGAAAGCGCTTCAGCCAGCCGAGATCCGGGTGCTGGGGGTACTTGGCGCTGAACTCGTCGCAACGCTTGATGAAGAGGCGCACCTTGGCGCGAGGGACATCGCGGCCCTTGAGGTACTTCTTTTCGTAGCCCTTGAGTTGGGTTTCCATCCACTTGGTGCCGTGGATGTTCCAGGCTGCCACCTCGGCGAGGTGTTGAGCTTCCTCGATCTTCTCACGCAAGGCGGCGGTCTGGGCACGCAGTTTGGCATCGGACTTGGCGGGATCGATGTGACCGAGTTCGTCCATAGCCTTGAGCAGGGCGCGGTGGTTGTAGGCCTCGAGGGCGGCCATGTAGCTGATTTTGGGGTCGTACTCCGGCGAGCGATCCTTGAGCCAGGCGGTGCCCACGAAGTAACCGACGACACCGATCAGCGTGAGAATTGCAAGCACCATCCAGGTTGGTAGCCCCTTTTGAATCGTGCGGCGGCGATGCTCGATAGTCGGTTGTCGCTCGCTCTTGGGTGTCAGGCGCGCCTTGGTACTCTTGGCTGCCGCAGCGGATGCCCGCGGCGCTTCGGCCGGCGCTCCCGCCGCTTGCATGCGAAATATCGCAGAACCGATGGAGAACTCGGCCTGCTCAGGCAAACGCGTGGCCTTTGTTATCGACTTGCCGTGGACCTTGGGAGGCGTAACACCGGGACGCGGGATCAAGGTCAGGCCCTCGGCATCCAGCTTGAGTTCGGCGTGGACCTCGGCGACATCCGGGGACTTCAGGGTCAGGGAGCAGGACTCGCCACTGCCGATGGTTAGCCTACCCGGATGCAGATTGAAGGCCCGTTGCGTGCCGCCTTCTTCGAGGATCAATCTTGCCATGATTCCAGATTGGCCGTGAAGCCAGAGTCGGTTCCAAAGTTTTGGGTCCAGTAAGCACCGCTGAGGCCCGAGGCCATCTCTCGGTGTCCCGGCATGAGAATGTTGCGGTGGTGTCCGCTGGAATGTATCCAGCCGTCGTGGGCGCCATCGGGTGACCCGCCCCCCATGTAGCAGTTCTCGGATGCGCCCCGGTCGTACCCCACCAGGCGCATGCGGTCGAAGGGCGAGCGGCGATCGGGGTCACCTTTTTCGAAGTGTCCAAAGTCGCCAGTGAGCGCCATGTAGTCCGAGTGCATTCCAGCGGAGTGCTGCAAGAGCGGGTTCCAGGCCAAGGCCCGGTGACCGAACATCTTGCGGTACTCGTTGGTGATCTCCACCTGGCGTTGTTCCGTGCGGTCGCTGATCTGTTCCTCGCTGTAAAGGTCGGAGTTCTTCCACAGCCTCTGGCAGTAGGAATCCACAATGCGGTTGTAACGCAAGTCGTCGCGCTCGGCAGGGTCCCAGGCAAATCCAGCCAGGCTGACACGCTCTAAATCGAGGGGCAGGGACCAGATCCAGGCGGGAAACCCGGTGGGCAGATCCAGCAGGGCACCCTGGTCCTGACCGTGCTCTAGCGTCCAGGACAGATCTCCAAGTGCGGCGCGAAAGCCCGCGGGCAGTTTGACCTGGTCCTTGGAATCCCAGATCTGGCGCACAGCGCCCACCAACTCGTCCACCCGGCGCTGCACCGACCAATACAGGCGCGCCTTGTCCGGCGGACATTCGGGTGGACGGTAGGGGTAGAAGTACTCCTCCTCGTCAAATATCAACTCGAGGGCCAACTTGCGGCGGGCATCGAGTTCGCGTCGTAGTTTTGAGAGGCCTACGAGGCTCTTCAAGGTCCCACCCTTTTCGACGGTCTTCAGGGCGCGCGACCATTGGCGCTCGAGCAGCGCGCCGCGATTGTCCACGGCGTCGGGGCCGAGGTCGAGGAGCGCATCCCAGATTTCCTGGCGATCGGCACCGGGTTTCGCCTTCTTGAACTTGCGCTCAAGGCTGGCGAGCAGGACCTTGGCCTTGGCGTCGAGGTAGTCCGCAAGGGCGACCCAACGCTTGCTGTTCCAAACATAGCCACCGGCCGGAACGGCTTCGCCGCGCTGGCTGGCCACGAGTTGCCAGGCGTCGGGTTCGAGAATCAGACCTTCGTCCACGAAACGCGCCAGGACCGCCAGGGCTCCGCTCGGGCCGGCTCCATCGCCGCGCAGAAGGCGCTCGTCGAGCAGCCCCAGTTGGGCCTCCCCGGAGAGCTGGGCGAGGTTGGCCGCGCGCTTGAGTTGGCTCAAGGGCCAAGCCGACCAACTCACGGGACCGTCCTTGAGTTGCAGGATGACCTCGTTGCCGTCGAGCAGGTTGAGCTCCAGTGCATACTTCGCCGCCATGTGCGTGCGGGCAGCGAGGATCTCGGCGCGCAACTGCAAGCGCCGCTCGATGCTGCGCATGCAGCCGATCAGGGCGTCGCGCTCGGGCCCGGCAGGGGCTGCCAGGGAAACTTTGAGATAAAGCGCCAGAGCTCCCGCCAGGTCGCCGCCGCGGGCCAGGGCCGCAGCGCCTTCGGCGTCGCCCTCGAGGGGGACTGGGCTTGTGGCGACCGCAGTGGGTTGGGCGGCGCGAGGTGCGGATTCGGGTTCGGGTTCTGGCTCGGGTTCTGAAGTTGCGGCGATCTCTAAATGCGCGGCGGGCTCGGGAGACTCGACGGCGAGCGAGGCCCTCGACTCCAGCGCTTGCTCCGGCTCCAGATCTTCAAGGGGGCCTTCAAAGTCCGTCTCATCTCGCCGCCCAGAACGGTTCGAACTAAAACGAATCTTGGTGTGAGCGCGACTGGCGCGGTTGGCGGCGGCGCGGTCCACGGAACTCGAGATACCCCGCTCGATCCACTGCCTCGCGATCGGATCCTGGGTTCGCTTGAGAATCCGCTCGAGTTCGGCGCGCTCGGCTTCTGGATCCTCCTGGGCCAGTTGCTCCAGGCGCGCTTGCAGATCCACGCGCGCCACGCGACCCGCGGCGATCTCACGGCGCAACGCTTCCGCTTCTGGACCCGAGGCGCCGCCCAAGAAGGTTTCGGCGGTGTCGATGTTACCGATGCTGAACTGATAACGAGCGTCCCCCACGGAGGACGAATCGCAGGAGCCCAGCAGGCCGCCGCAAAGCAGCAGCGCGAGAGCAAGCGTCCAAGATGGCCGCCAACGGCAGGATTGAAGGGTCATGGGTGCAGCGAGTCAGCCTTTGCCGCCCAGGGCTTGGGATAAATCATCAGCGTCGATCTTACCCTCCGAGAAGACCGCCGCGCGGCGCAACTCGTTTTCGAACTCGCGCACATTGCCCGGCCAGGCGTAGGCCTCCAAGAGCGCCAAGGCAGCGGGGGTCAATTCGAACTCACGGCCGAATTCGCAGCGCATTTTGGATGTAAAAAAACGCGCCAAGAGCGCCACATCACCGGCCCGCTCGCGCAGGGGCGGCAGGTCGATACAGATCACGCTCAAGCGATAGTAGAGGTCCTCGCGGAACTCGTGGCTCTCGCAGAGGGCCAGCAGGTCCTTGTTGGTGGCAGCCACCAGGCGTACATCGACTGTTTGGATCTTGTTGGAGCCCACCGGGCGCACCTCGCCGTTCTGCAAGACGCGCAAGAGCTTGGCCTGCATCTCGAGGGGCATGTCGCCAATCTCATCGAGAAAACAAGTGCCCTTGTCGGCGCTGACGAAAGTTCCCTTGCGGTCCATGATGGCGCCGGTGAAGGCTCCCTTGACATGGCCGAAGAGTTCGCTCTCGAGCAGGTTGGCGGGAATCGCGGCGCAGTTTTCAGCCACGAAGGCCTCGTCGGCCCGCGGCGAAGCGCTGTGCAGGGCGCGGGCTACCAGTTCCTTGCCCGTGCCAGTTTCGCCGTGGACGAGGACCGAGATTTCCGCCGCCGCTGCCTTCTCCAAGAGATCGTAGACTGCTTCCATGGCCGGGCTGGCACCGATCATGCCGAATCGGCCGGGGAACTCGCCCGGCTCTTCGGCTGGCTTGGAGGCCTGCATGGCAGCGCGCCAGGCGGCGCGCAGCGCGCCGCTTTCGCCGGCCTCGCGGGCTTCGGCCACCAGAGCCCGCAGGCGCTCGGCCCGTGACGCGGCGGCGCTCACGCGAGAACCTCCAGCTTGGCGTACTGCAAGAGCAACTGCTTGTCGCCGCTACCGGGAAACAGGATCGTGGCCCGGGCGTTGACCCCCGAGCCCATCAGGCGCTGCACAGTACCCAACCCAAAGTGCGCGTGGCGCACGCGATCGCCCACTTGTAGGGCACCGTATTCGCCGACTGGTGCCTCGAAGGCGCCCAGCATCTTGGTCTCGTCTGCGTCGGGTTCAAAGCCCTCCAACAACTCGCTCGGCACCTCGTCCAAGAAGCGCGAAGCCATCCTGGCGCTGGTTTGCCCAAAGTGCATGCGGTTGATGGCGTAGCTCAGGAACAGGCGCTGCTTGGCCCGGGTCAGGCCCACATAGAACAGTCGGCGTTCCTCCTCGAGGCCCGCATCGCCCTCGGAGTCCGAGATCGAGCGACTGTGGGGCAGGAGTTCCTCTTCGAGACCGGCGATGAAGACCGCCGGAAATTCGAGGCCCTTGGCGGCGTGCAAGGTCATCAGCGAGACGCGATCCTGCCCTTCGTTCTGGCCATCGATCTCGCTCACCAAAGAGATGTCCTCCAGGAATCCGCGCAGGCCACCCGTGGGGTAGAGACGATCGTACTCGCGGGCATAGGAGTGTAATTCCTCGACATTGGCCTCGCGGTCGTCGCGGTTGCCATCGTCGAGTTCGGCCATCCAAGCCTCGAACTCCATCTCTTCGATGAGCGCCTCGAGGGCGCCCTGGGCATCGAGGTCGCGGGCGCCTTCTAGACGCTCCATCAAGTTGGCAAACCCCGCCAGCCCCTTCTTGGCGCGGCCGCGCACGCCCTCCAGGGCTTCGGGGGAACCGGCCGCGGCGAGCATGGAGACGCGGCGATCGGCAGCCCAGTTGGCCAAGGTCAAGAGGCCCTTGTCCCCCACCCCGCGCTTGGGGACATTTACGATGCGCCGGAAAGCCACATCGTCCACAGGATTGATCAGCAATTTGAGATGGCTAATAAGGTCGCGGACCTCACGCCGGGCGTAGAACTCGACGCCGCCCACGATGTTGTAGGGAATCCGGGCCAGGGCCAACTGGCTCTCGAGAGCGCGCTGCATAAAGTTGGCCCGGTAGAAGATGGCCACATCGCTGTAGCGCATGCCGTCCACCGCGAGACCCTTGATCTGCATGGCGATCTGGCGGCCTTCGTCATTTTCGTCGCCGCACTCGGATAGAGCGATCAAGTCGCCCTCCCCTGCCGCGGTGAACAGACCCTTGGATTTGCGTTCCTGGTTGTGGCGGATGACGGCGTCGGCGGCCTTGAGGATCGTTCCGGTGGAGCGGTAGTTTTGTTCGAGCTTGACGACCTTGGGGGCGCCGGCATCGCGCTCGAAGTCGAGGATGTTGCGGATATCCGCCCCACGCCAGGCGTAGATCGACTGGTCAGGATCGCCGCACACTGCCAGGTTGCCGTGATAGCTGGAGAGGTGTCGGGTTAGGCGATACTGCACCCGGTTGGTGTCCTGATACTCGTCCACCATCACGAAACGAAAGCGGCTTGCGTAGGCATCGCGCAGGCCCGGGCGTGTGTCGAACAGCTCGAGCACCTTGAGCAGAAGATCATCGAAGTCCAGGGCATTGCCTGCGCGCAGCGCATCTTCGTAGGCCTTGTAGACCCGGGAGAAGACTTCTTCTTCCATGCCGCCGCTGGCCTGGGGGGCCTCGCCAGCGTGCTCGTTCTTCCATTCACTTATCCAGCCGCCTACGAGGGCAGGGCGGAATTGGGTCGTATCGTAGTTCGCCTCGCGCAGAAGCTTCTTCAAGAGCTGGTTGCGGTCCGATGTGTCGTAGATCGAGAAATCGCTGGTCCAGTCCCCCAGAGCTGCGATCTCGCGGCGCAGGATGCGCGCGCACATGGAGTGGAAGGTGCTGATCCAGAGCCCACTACTGCCTGGCAAGAGCGCCTCGACGCGCAGACGCATCTCCTTCGCGGCCTTGTTGGTAAAGGTAATGGCGAGCACTTCCTCGGGCCGCACGCCGCGCTCCCGAATGAGCCAGGCGATGCGTTGGGTCACCACGCGGGTCTTGCCTGAACCAGGGCCGGCGAGAATCAGGAGCGGACCCTCTGCGTGGGTGACGGCTTCTCGTTGGGGCTCGTTCAAACCCTCGAGAAGCGCGGGGGAGGAGCTGGCTTGGGCCTCGGCCTCGCCAGCGAGCGGGGCCTCCTTGGCCATGCGTTGTAAGTCCATCCAGTCGACCATTGCGCTAGAGATTCTACTCGGGCGGAGGCCCCAGTTGGAGTTCTCGGTGCCTCCTCGTTACCCTCGGCAGCATGGGCTGCGCCGAGGCGGAGACAATTGAGGAGACGCGAACCAGTCACGCGCCCATGTGGAAGGTCTTGTTCCATAACGACGACCTGACCCCCATGGACTTCGTGACCGGGGTCTTGATGCGCTGGTTTGGCCACGAATCTAGCGCGGCCACATCCATCATGCTCGCCATCCACACACGCGGGATCGGCCTGGCTGGGGTCTACCCCAGGGAAATCGCCGAGCTCAAGCAGGCTCAGGTGATCTCCGCGGCGCGGCCCCACTACCCCCTGCGGGTCACCCTGGAGCCCGCCTGAGGAGGTTCCCCGCGGCCTTCCCCCGAGTCGGGGTCAAGACGGGCCGCCCTCGCGGCCGAATAGTGACTGGTGAGCGGCCGGGAGTCCATACCCCCGCCGCGCCAGAGCCATGCCTGGAGCCGCAGACAAGCACGAGGACCAACCCGCCCCGGCCCTACCCGGGGGTACGCAAGCCGAGCATCCCCACGGCCAGCTCGACCAAGAACTCACGCATAAGGCCAAGAAGCTCAACCTGGTGGCTGGCGCCCAGCTTGCCAGGGCCATAGACGGTGCCGTCCGCGAAGGACTCGAGGCCCACTTCCATGGCGACGATGAGGCCCTGCAGGCCGCCATCGAAACGATCGGCCGTGGCCTGTGGCAGCGCCTGAAAGCCGAATCCCGTGCGGTGCGGGGCTTGCCCAAGCAGGCCTTCCTGCGCGAAGTCCAGGCCGACAAGCGCCGTATTGAAGCCCAACGCGAAAAAGCCCGCGGCGAACTCGAGGGGTTGCTCGGGGAACTCCAGGCCCAGCATGTCGAGCTGGATCGGGTGGAGGCTCTTGTCGTGCGCGAATCGCGGGAGGCGGCCCAGGTTCAAGACCGCGCCATCGCCAGCCACATCTCTCAGCTCTTTGAGGAATGCGACAGCCCCGAGGATTTCGAGCGCGTGCGGGCCGAGGTCACCACCCTGACGCTCCACAGCCTGCAAGGCGAACGCGAGAAGGCCATCGAGGCCCAGTTGACCGAGCAGAAGCGTGAAGTCGACCAATACCGCCGGCGCGTGGCCAAGCTGACCAGCTCGCTCGAAATGACCGAGGACGAACTGCGGCGCATTGCGGCCCAAAAGAACATCGATCTCGGCGTGCAGTCGATCTATCGCACCGTCCAGGGCCTGGCCCATGACGATTCGAGTTTCGAAGTGAAGAAGGAGCTGATGTCCAGCATATTCCAAGCCAACCTTGATCTCCAGAAGCCCCTTGCGGCTGGCGCCAGGGAAACTGGCGCCAACCCGGCACAGGCCCTGTAAGCCCGCGCTGCACCCTCGATAACTGTATTCTCACCCGCGTAGCAACCAACCCGGGCCCGGAAGCCCACCTGCATATCCAATGACGACACAAAAAACAACCGAACCCGACTTCTCCGCCGGCGCCAGCGCTTCCTCCGAGCTCAGCCCCGACACCTTCAACAAGGACAGCGGCGTGCTGTACCTGGGCATCGACCTCGGCACCTCGCGCACATCGGTCACAGCCAGCAATGGCCTGCGAGAAACGGTCGCGTCGTATGTGGGCTATCCCAAGGATGTGGTGGCGCGCAAGCTGCTCAAGAAGGATGTGCTCTTCGGTAAGGAAGCCCTTGAGAAGCGTCTGTCGCTTGACTTCTACCGCCCCCTGGCCGACGGCGTCCTCAAGTGCAGCCAGGACGGCAACACCGAAGAAGGTAATGTCAAAGCGGCCCAGGATCTGATCGCCGAGATCATCCGCCGCGCCAACCCGCGCAAGGACGAATTGGTCTACGCCGTGATCGGCGTGCCGTCGGAAGCCTCGGTCAAGAACCGCGACGCGATTATCCAAGCCGCTCGCGAAACCGTCGACTCGGTGATGCTGTGCTCCGAGCCCTTCTCGGTGGCCTACGGCCTGGAGATGCTCGACGATGTGCTCGTGATCGACATCGGAGCAGGTACCACCGACCTTTGTCGCATGCACGGCACCATGCCCGACGAGTCGGACCAAATCACCATGACAGCAGCCGGTGACGCCATCGACCAGGAGCTCTCGCGACTCTTGAAGGAGAACTACCCCGAAGCTCAGTTTACGATCAACATGGTTCGGGGCATCAAGGAACAGTACGGCGCCGTGGGCGAGTTGTTCGATGCCGCCGTGGTGGAACTGCCTGTGCAAGGCAAGCCCACGCCCTTTGACCTCACCAACGAGATCCGCGAGGCTTGCCAGACGATCATCAACCCCATCGTCGAGGGCCTGGGCAAGTTGGTGGCGAGCTTTGACCCGGAGTTCCAGGATCGGCTCAAGGGCCGCGTGTTGCTCGCCGGCGGCGGCAGCCAGATCAAGGGCCTCGACAAGGCCATCGAAGCCGAGATGCACCGTCTCCTGGGCAGTGGAACCGTGGTGCGCGTGGAAGAGCCCATGTACGGCGGCGCCAACGGCGCCCTCAAGATCGCTCACGACATGCCCGCCGAGTACTGGGAGCAGCTCAAGTAGGCAGGGCACGAAGGCAGAGCAGGCCCACGCCATGAGGGCCGATAGAATCGAAGAGGGGGCGGGGGGCGCTGGCAAATCGGCCCGCGCCCCCCGCCCTTTTGCTTGGGGGCGAGCACGGTGAGGAGCATGGTGGAGAGTCCGGGCGGGGCTGCTGTAGGCTGGTGCCCTTGAGCCCTGCTTCTCCCCCTGCAAGAGGCGCCCTCCTCGCCCTGGCCCTGGGCCTCGCGGCCATCTCCACCGGTGCGCTCTTCGCGCGCCTGGCGGATGCGCCGCCCCTGGCCCTGTCCTTCTGGCGTTGCGCCATCGCCGGCGGGTTGCTGCTGCTCGTGGCAGCACCCAAGCTGCGCCGCGAACTCGCGGGGCTGACCCGCGGCGACCGCGGCTGGGTCCTCCTCTCGGGGGCTTTTCTGGCTCTGCACTTCGCCAGTTGGATCTCCTCCCTGGACTACACCACGGTGGCCTCGAGCGTGCTGCTGGTGAACACCAGCCCGATCTGGGTCGCCCTCTTCTCGCCCTGGCTGACAGGCGAGCGGGTGAGCCGTCGCCTGGCCCTGGGTATCGGCCTGGCCGTGGTGGGCAGCGCTCTGGTGGCCGGCGCGGACCTGGAACTGGGCCGCAAGGCCCTTTGGGGGGACCTGCTGGCTGTGGTGGGAGCCCTGGCGGCCAGCGGCTACCTGTTGGCGGGCCGCAGGCTGAGGCCGGTCCTGAGCCTGTCGGTCTACACCGCGGTGGTCTACAGTACGGCAGCCCTCTTCCTGGCGCCCATGGCTCTCCTGGAAGGCTCAGGCCCAGGCTTTTCCCCCACCACCTGGGGCTGGATCGTTCTCTTGGCCCTCGTGCCCCAACTGGTGGGGCACACCACCGCCAACTGGGCCCTTTTCCATGTGAGCGCGGCCTTGGTGGCGGTGAGCCTCCTGGGTGAGCCGATCCTGGCGGGGCTCTGGGCGGCCCTGTTCCTGGCTGAGACGCCTCCCGCGGCCTTCTTTGTTGGAGCGCCCCTGATCCTGGGGGGAATCCTACTCGCTGCCCTCGGAGAGGCCCGAGCCAGGGCACGAGCCCCCTCCCAGGGCCATTGAGGGCTACTGAAGAGTCGGCTTCGATTAGCCCCGATGTGGTGCGGAGGCCCAAAGAGAGGTCGAAAGATGTCTGGGATCGAGGCTGGTGAGGATCTAATGGCAAGACTGACCCCCTGGCTGCGCCCCCCATTTCTCCGTGGGTGATTTCCCCCACGGGCATTCATCCCCTGGGCGCTACTCTCCCCCGAACCCACCCCGAATCCCCCATCCCCCTCGGCCAGTCTCGTCCCGATGAGGAACCCAGACTGGCTCGATACTCATTGCGAGTTCTTAGCAATCCCTGGCCCTCCACAGTATTTTTGATGCTGTTTGGGTGAGAATCAGGCGGTTCGCTTCAGGTTTCAGTGCCCCTCACCCCGATGAGGGGCACAGAGAAGTTTGAAACGGACTGTTTGCCACGCCCCGAGGCGCCCCGAGTGCATCGCGGCGGTGGGCTGTCCACCGCAAGACGAAGCTATATGAGTATGACCGCAATTCAAAACAACAAGCACCTCCAAGCGGCATCCCGGGCTGCAGCGGGCTTGATCATGCTGGCAGGGCCCCTCATGGCGGGTGGCGCCGCCCCCGGAGAGTCCTGGCGAGATGTCTTCCCCGCCAGTGAGACCTACTGGGATTACGAAGTCTCAATTGGGCTCAACGGATCCCGTGTCTTCACGGACACGGGCTGGTTCCAGACGAGAACGATGCTGTATTCGAGTGCCCCCTCCGCAAGCGCCTCCCCCCTCTGGGAAAGCGTCGATCCGGTCAGGAGCCTGTTTCGGTCGGCGGCCTCCGCGGACAAGGCCGATGTGCATGCTGTAGTGAGACAGGAACAGGATGTGGCCAACCAGGCCTATGCGACCCATCTGGAAGTCTTCAACTCGGCGACAGCCACACCAATCCTGAACTGGTTCTTTCCCCAAGCGGCCTTCGGCAACGGTCGCAACCGCTGCGATGTCTCACCTGACGGGCGCTGGATCGCCGCCGCCACGGTGGTGTTCTTGGATGTTCATTTGGTCGTTTTTGACCTGGCCTCCACTGCACCGGGCACGCCCGTCCTCGACACCCACCCCGGCCTGTTCGGGCAGCTGACCACTCTGAGCATCTCGAGTGACGGCCAGAGGGTGTATCTAGCCAGCAAGCAGCAGGGCCGCGTGCTGGATGTCGGCGGTGGTCCCGATCTTTTCTCGGAGTACTTCTTCGATACTCGCGAGAGCGAGCAGAGCTTTGCGAGAAATGGCTCAGCCTTTTCTCTCGCGACTGGTGAAGGCTTGAAGGTCTATACCGCGCAGGGTTCAGGATTTGGGCTGGCCCAGGAATTCAAACCCTATGCGTGGGGTGCATCCCAGCAGAGCTGGCTGACCGCCTTGAGCTCGGACGGGCATACCGTCGTTGCTGCATTTATCACTACACCCACCTTCCAGGCCATCGAAGTCTTCGCTTGGGATGTCCTCACGGGCACAGAGCTGCTGCACGACATTTTGGTCGGCTCGGCAAGCTTTGACAATGTACCTACCGGCATCGATATCGATGACAGTGGCTTGCGCTTCGCCTTGAGCTCTACTGGCGATGGCGCGGGCTCGCTCCCGGAGCTGACGGTCTGGGAGTTTGCTTCAACTGGAGCGCAGTACGAACGCTTGGCTGAGTTCGACTTGGGTGGATCGATTGGTGCTCTAGACCTCTCTGGTGATGGCGTGCACCTGGCATGCACAGGTCGCGACTCCCATTTCAATGAGCCCTCTGGAGCCAAGTTCGTCGCCGTATTTGACCTGGGGGCCGATCTGACTGTGAGCGGGCTGGCTCAGGCCGGCCTGTCGGTTGAATTCGAGTTCTACCCCAAGTCAGGGCCCTTTGTATACCTCGCGATGTCACCGAGCGCCGCGCCTACCCCGGTGTCCTTTGGTAGCGTCGGTACGCTCTTCCTGAATCGCTCCGGGCTCTCTTTGCTGCCCATGGGCAGCGTGGATGCCACGGGCCGCGCACGACTGGACTTTCCTATTCCCTCGGCGATGGCAGGCCAGACGCTCTACTTCCAGGGCTACTCTGCGGGGCCGCGGCGGCTCTCCCAGACCTGGATCCCCTTGTCGATCCAGTAGGCCTGCGGCGCGACGGAACAGGGCCGCCCCGGCTGGAGCAGGGGCAGCGAGTCGGCAGATAAATCGAAGGGCCAGCTCAACCTGCGCAGGTTGAGCTGGCCCCCCATTCTGTAGCGGGCGCCGGAGGCGCCGGCCTGGTTTCCTTCTTGCCCTACTGGTTGTCGCCGTTGACGGGAGTCGGGTCGCCGTCGCCAAAGATGTGGTCCGGCAGGAGGGCGCCGTTCATGCGAATGCCACACTCGAAGGGCAGGTCAGCCACTCCGAAGCTCCCAACGCGCTCGACCAGCACGGCGTAGATCGACGGATCCATAATACTCTCCTGGGCTGAGGTGGCCAGGCACCCCTGGAGGCAGATCCAGCCGGACTCCCGGTGGTCGGCGCCGATGATCTCGTCCAGGTCGTGGTCCGTCGTCTTCAGGTAGGTGTTGCGGAAGGCGAAGGTGATCTCATCGAGGTAGGGCTTTTCCCAGCAACTGAAGGTGTGCTGGGCGCTGAACTGTTCCTCATTATCGTTCCAGAAGAGGAAACAGACTTGGGTATCAAACTGTCGGCCGCCTGTCAGGGCAATCAGAATCAACTGGCTGCGGAAGCCTGCCACTTGGCCCTTGGCTGGCGGGGGGTCCTGTCCCAAAAAGCGCGGGATGAGGATCGTGTCCGGGGCCGGCTCATACTCCGCGCCGTCGAGGTCGCGGTTGCCATCCATATCGATGTCGGTAAGAGTCCCTTGGTCGCCCATGCCCTGGAAAACCACCGGATTGAGGCCGTAGTCAAAGGCTTGAAATCCGCTGATGACGAGGAGGCTGCCAATCAGATGGTTCCAGACGATCGGATCACCGTCCTGATTCTTGGCGAAGGCATAGACATAGCCCTGCTCGTGATTCGGGTTGTGGAAATTCGTCAGAAGCGTGAGGGTGTCACAAGGCGTCAGAGTCTCGGTTTTGTTGTACTCCGCGCAGCCATCCTCGTCGATGTAGATGAACTCGACATCCACATTTTGGCCACCGGCGGCGCCGGTGCAGTCGGTGTTCGTCACGGTCAGGACCGAGACATCACCCATGCGGTTGTCAAACTCAGGAAACAGCAGCAACGAGCCGGGACGGCGGTAGTGCGGCGAAGGCCGCTCGCAGAGGCAGCCTGTCTCGGTGGGGGGGACCTCCTTGGCAACACAGTAGTGGTAGACGACGCTGACGGTCGCGCTGCCGGTGTTGGTGTGCTCTTCCGCCGTGTTGCCACAGTTGTCCGAGAAAGTGAAACCCGCCGAGGTAGCCACTTGGAAGTCCGCCGTGGTATCTCCCGCGCTGGAGAGCCAGTTCGCCAACATTTCCGTGGCGGAGAA
>DUCM01000011.1:60148-148569 GCA_012959785.1 Planctomycetota bacterium
ACTCAAATCGCCAGAGGGGAGGGGGATTGCAACGTCACTCACAGCGATGGGTGTGATGCCCACAAGGGGCGTTCCCAAACTCGCGTTCGCATTGATCTGTGCCGCAAGACTGTACGTCCAAGAAGCTATGCACGGGTTAGTCTGAAGGTTGTCGATGTTCACCGTGATCTGCGAAACATCTAGCCCAAGCTGCAGTTCCACACCCACCAAGGTTATATCTGCTTCGGGCACTCCTTCAAGGGCGGCATAAGCGGCCTTGTCGAACTTGGGAACCGACAGAGTCACAAACGAGCCGGCGAAGGGGATCGTGCTGGGCCCGTGGGAATCGGAAGCCACGACAGTGGTCTCCTTGACGATAGTCCCTCCGCTCGGAGGCGGCGGACACTGAGCGTCGATGGGGCACAACGATTGTGCCTGCGCTTGGGTGCCCAGTCCCAGAGTGATTGCGGTAAGTGCCGCGAAGCGAGCGATGTCCTTGGTAAATACCATGACCCTGTTGTTCTCCTTCAAATAGTGATGGAAAGGCCAGCGGCTGCCAGCACGCGCTGGTGCTGAATCTGAACTCGCCAATCTCCTCGGTGTCGTATCTCGGTGTTCGTGTTCTCTTCCTGCGAATCCCGCAGCCCTGCGGTGGCGAGGGCGGTTGCAGCAGCGAGTGCTGTGCATCGGAATCCTACTTGAGGATGCTGTCACAGTGTGCCCGTTCCGTCAAGCCGTTGAGAAAGAAATCCGCACTCCTAGAAAATGGCGCTTTCACGGGAGGCTTCCCCACGGCCAACGGGACCGGGTGAGTCTTGCAGAAGCCTATTTGCAAATTCGTAAAGCGGCGCAATGGGTGTTACTGCTAAGCCTCGAAGATGCAAGCACTTGTGCGGCCAAAGGGCATCTACGAACTCCCTGAATGGCAACCTTTTCTAGGATGTCGCAATAAAAAGGCAGCCCGGGAGCTATTCTCGACCAAAGAGTCTCCTGGCCATCCCGGCGGGACCGCAGGAACCCGGAGCGTGCTGCGCGAAGCAACCCCCCCGCAAGGGCTTCCGCGGCCATGCGCCACGGAGACTCTTAGATTCCGCGCAGTTTCAAGGTCGCCCTTTCGGCAGCGCGGGTCCCGGGATACTTCTTGACGATCCCCTCGAACTTCTTGGCGGCCTTCTTCAAGCCGCGCTTCTCCACGGCGGCCATGGCCTTGGCCCAGGCCTGGGCGGCGGCGAGTTCGTTCTGCAGGTCCTGGTCATCAGCGATCTCCGCCAAACGGCGAGTCAACTCCCCACCGAACTCGGTGCGCTTGAACTCACCCTCAAGGGCTTCGAGGACCTTGAGGCCCTCGAGCATGCGGCGATTCTTGATGGCGCTCTCCGCCTGGGCTCGCAATTGCTTGGCAAAATCCAGGATCTCACCGGCGAAGACCTGGGCGTCCTCGCGTTCGCTAGCATCGGGCCGTTCATCGGCGCCGATTTTGCTGGCCTTGGCGTGGGCCTTGCCCAACTTGCCGTCGAGGGCCGCGGCAGCGGCTGACTTCAGCTTGCTCGAGAGCTCGCGCTTTACGCGAAAAGACATGAAGCCACCCTTGCGTGGCTTGGCGCCCTTGAGCGCGGCCTTGACCTTGCTACTCGAGAGGCTGCTGGGATGGCCGGTCCAGGAGATTTCGCCCTGGGCGTTGATCAATACAGCGCTCGGGTAACCGCTAACACCCCACTTGTCTCCACTGGAGAAACCCGCGGCGCAGCGCACCCTGACTCCCATCTCATCGACATAGGCCGAGACCTTCTCCTCGGACTCATCGCTGACAGCCAACACGACCAGGCCTTTCGATCCGAATTCGTCCTGCAGCTCCTGCAGGTGGGGCCAAGACCCCTTGCACGGGCCTCACCAGGTGGCCCAAAACTCGAGCAGGATCGCCTGCCCACGCAAACTCTCCAGGTCGGGATTGGCGCCGATGTGGTTGAACCAGGTCGAGGCCTCGATTTCCGGTGCGGCACTTCCGTTGCCGGGCAAGTCGGGTGTGGGGCAGGTGAAGGCGCCCACGGCGAAGGCCATGCCGAGGCCCACGGCGAGAAAGACAGCGTTGAATTTCATCATTTTTCCAGGGAGAAGTTGTGCGCCTCGCGGGGACTGGACCCTCTCAGAGGGACCGACTCTCAAAGAGACAGTGTCCGGCTCGCGCATGCGAAGGTGTGTGCATACTACACCCCGCTCCCCCGGTGTGTCCTGCCGATTCCAGAGGGGCCACGCGCTCCGCCCGCGGACGACTGCGCTTGTACTGCCAGGGGTCCCTGGTCGAGAATGAGGCCAAGCCCATGCCGCCCCGCAACCCAAAAAACAAGAGCAGCGCATCAGGGCCAGGCCCCGTGCCCACCAAGGCCAAGTGGCAGGCCCCTCGTCGGGCCGCCCACTACGCTGGCGCGCGCTTTGGAACGCCGCGCGCAGAGCAACGCGACAGCCGCGCCATCGCTCGGCTCCTGAGGCGCCACGGCGAATTTCCCATCAAAGACTTACTCGACGCGCCCTGCGGCACCGGGCGCCTCGCGCCAGCCTTGAGCCAGGCCGCGAAGCGCTACATCGGTGCCGACATCTCCGCCGCCATGTTGGGCGAGTTCAGAGGCCCAAACGGGATGCGGGCCCTGCGGATCAACGGGGACGCAACGGAGTTGCCCTTCCAAGGCGGGAGTTTCGATGTGGTGGTGTGTTGCCGCCTCTTGCACCACCTCGACCCAGGCGCGCCCCTCGAAGCCGTGGCGCGAGAACTCGTGCGCGTGTCCCGCAGCCTTGTGCTGGCTTCCTTCTGGGATTGCGCCTGCCTGCCCGGGCTACGCCGGGCGTGGGGTTGGCGGCGGGACACGAGCGGACGCCGGCCTCTGCCGCGAGCCACCATCGAGGAGGCCTTCGCAGGCGCTGGTGGGCGCCTGCTGGGCTACACCACGAGCTGCCGCTTTCTGTCCATGCAGACCTTCATCGCCGTGGGGGTAGATTGATGAAATCCTCGCGCAGGGTCTCCAGGTTGCCCGGCGGACGCCTTTTCGTGGTGGCGACGGATGAGGGTGCGGCGCGCGACGCCCTCGAATGGTGCCGGGGGAGGAACTCTGGGGATCGGAGCGCCGCGGCGGGTGAAATCACCTTCGCCGGCGGCCCCGCCTGGTGCAAGGCAGACGGGCTCGGGGGTCGCGCCTCCCTGCGTCACAGCCTGCGGCGCGCCCTGCTCCGCCGCCCCGTGCCAAGGCTGGCCGAGTACTCAAATCTCGCGTGGCTCGTGGACGAGGGTTTCTCTTGCCCAGAACCCCTGGCGGCGGGAGTCCTGTGGCGCAGCGGGCTGCCGCGCTGGCAATTCTTGATCACAAGAAAGGTCGCTGCTGCCCCCACCTTGCGCGTAGTCCTCTCCCGGCCGGAAGCCAAAGATACAACGCTGCTCGGCGAACTCGCCGCGGAAGTGGCGCGGCTGCACGCCTCGGGCTTCATCCACCGTGACCTTTTCCCGCGCAACATCCTGGTGCGCGACATGCCGCAAGGTGATCACGGCGCAGCGAGGCGCCTGGTCTTCCTCGACACCTGGCGCGGCGGAGCGCGCTGGCAATCGCGGGGGGTAGCCCACGACATCGCCTGTCTCTTGTCGCACCTGGCCCAGTGGCTCGGGCCCGACGAGCTGCAAGCCTGGTTTGAGGCCTACGCCGCGCGAAGGGGTGCATTGAACTGCCCGGTGGATGCGCGCAAACTCGCACGCAAGGTAGCCCGACAATGGCGAGCCCTCGCCGCGCGCTACGAACGCAGAGGCCGCGGCGCGGAACTTTGCGCCTGGAACGAGGGCTGGTTGCCGGTGGACTGACTGGCCTTCAATCCCGAAAAGAACTCTCTGCGTCGGGGCAGGTTGCTTCGAGGCGGGTGCGCAATGAGTCGTGCAGGGGGCGCGGCACGGCCACGGCCAGCCATGTCGGTCCCAGGCGGAAGCGCAAGTGCTCGCCGGTCAAACGCCAGGCGTCGAGTTCGGCGAGGGAGCGCGCTCGCCAACCGTACTGCACGCCACGCAATCCGCAGCGCTGGTCGTGGGTCGCCGGCGCCAGCCACCAGGCGCCGCCAGCGGGAATCAAGAGCAGCGCGGCGAAGGTGCCCAGCCGCGGATCGACGGCCAGCGCCAGCAGGATCACGGCAAGGCCCAACAGCAGCCCCAAGGCGCGCCAGAGGCGGGGTGCGGTGTGGGCATGCAGCAACTCCCCCACCAGGGCCTCGCGCCGCGCTCGTAGGAAAAGGGCGCAGACCAGAGCAAGGGAACTCTCGACCAGGGAGAGCAGCAACAGGGCTTGCATGGCAAATTGCATGGGATGCGCGATTCTAGCCCGCCAGACGCCGCAGGCGAGAGGTTATGCTCAACGATCATGAGCACGCCCACCCCTTTCGTCCGCTTGGCTCTGGTTTCGCTGCTCTTCACCGCTTGCAGCAGTGTGGGTCTGCGCGGCGCGGGCTACATGACCTACGACACCAAGAGCGGCCGCAGCGTCGAACTCGGCAGCCTGTGCGATGAGCTGGCCCGCCACGATGTTGTTTTCCTCGGCGAAGAACACGACAACGATGTGGGGCATCGCCTGCAACTCTGGACCCTCACGCGCCTCTTTGAGCTGCGGCCGGGACTCGTGCTCTCCATGGAACAGTTCGAGGCCGATGTGCAGGAGCTCCTGGATCGCTACCTCGCGGGCAAGATCGGCGAAGAGGAGTTCCTGGCCACCTCGCGGCCCTGGGGCAACTACGCCGAGCATTACCGGCCCATGGTCGAGTTCGCTCGGCGGCACGGGATCCCGGTCATCGCGGCCAACATCCCCCGTCCCCTGGCGCGGCGTGTGGCCTATGGCGGTCTGGAGCGCATCGGCGGCGAGAACTTTGGCCCCTGGGATGCGTGGACCGATGAGCCGGAGTACCTCGATCTCTTCGCCGAAGCCATGGGCCGGCACGGACAGGAAAACCGCGACGAGGGCCTCGAGCGCTGGTTCGCCGCGCAGTGCAGCAAGGATGAAAAAATGGCCGAGAGCATCGCCGCCGTTTTTGACAGAGAGAACGGCGAGCGGCCCTTGGTGGTGCACCTGTGTGGAAAGTTCCACTCGGACAAGCACCTCGGCAGCGTTTCACGCCTGGCGCGCCACAAGCCGGAGTTGAGCCTTGCGGTGGTCTCGATGAACTCCGACAAGCGCATCCGCCGCGCGCTGAGCGCCGATGAGCTCTCGCGCGGCGATTTCGTTTGGCTGGTGCGGCCCCAGCCGGACTGAGTCGCAAGCGCCGAGTTTCCAAACCGCAGGAGCTTGACTCAGTGTCTCTGGGTGCCCTCGGCGCCCAGCGTGCGCCACGAAGAGCTGCGCCTTTGGGCTGACTTCGAGCAGGACACCGCGCTCGAGGTTCATCATGATGAGGGGCTCTGCCTGGGTTTCGATGTGGCAACCAGAGCCAGAGGAGCAATCCGGCAGGCGGCCTCGATGGATAGCTCGCGCCTCACCCTTGCCCGGGGAGCCTCTTGCGGTGAGGATGCCGCCCATGCATCGCCGTCTCCATTGGCCCCAGGTGGCCCTCGCCGCGCTCCTTTGCTGCCTCTCTTGCGGTTGCTGGGCGCGCAAGGCAGGCGCCTCGGCGGACACCGGTCAGGGAAAAACCCTGACCCTACCTATTCGCTCGGCGGGCCCCGGATCCCTGGATCCGGTGCGTGGCTCCACGACCTACGACAGCCAGGCTTGCTCGCTCGTGTACGAAACGCTCCTGCAATACAAGTACCTCAAGCGCCCCCTGGAACTCGAGCCGCTTTTGTGTGTGGCCATGCCCCAGGTCAGTGAGGATCGCCTCGTCTACACCTTTGAGTTGCGCCAGGATGTTTTCTTCCACGACGACCCCTGCTTCGAGAACGGCAAGGGCCGCCAGATGATCGCCAGGGATGTGGTCTATTCCTGGAAGCGCTTGGCGGACTCGGGCATTGGCACCCGCAACTGGTGGCTCCTGGAGAGCACGATCCTGGGCTTGGACGAATGGCGCGGCCAGCAGAACAAGAACGACAGCTTCGACTACGACGCGCCGGTCGAGGGCATCTTGGCCCTGGATCGCTTCAGCCTGCAAGTCACCCTGACCGAGCCGGTGCAACGCTTCCTCTACATCCTGGCCATGTTCCAGATGTCGGTGGTGCCCCACGAAGCGGTCGAGTTCTATGGCGAGACCATCTCGCGCCATCCCGTGGGCACCGGCCCCTTCACCCTGGCGGAAGAGGATTGGAAAACCTCCAAGAGCCTCGACTTCAAGCGCAACGGCGCCTGGCGCGAGGAATTCTACCCCTCCGAGTGGATGGAGCGCGACGAAGAGCGGGGGCTGCACCTCGATGCCGGTAAGCGCCTGCCCCTCGTCAACCACATCCGCTTCAACTGTTATGTGCAGGACCAGCCCATGTGGCTCGAGTTTCGCACCGGCCTGCTCGACTACGCGCAAATTCCAGCCGAGAACTACATCGACTGCATCCGCAAGCGCACCCACCAACTAAAAAAGGCCTACCGCGACGAGGGCATCGAATACCACCCCGTGCCTCTGCTCGATTTCATTTTTCGCGGCTTCAATATGGAGGACGAATTGCTCGGCGGTTACAGCCCGCAAGCCAAACAGCTGCGCCAGGCGATCAGCCTCGCCATCGACCTCGAAGAGTTCAACAACACCTTCTACAACGGCCAAAACATCGTCTACGACGGCATGATCCCGCCGGGACTCGATGGCTATCCCGAAGGTGGGCGTTGCGAGGCCTCGTACACCGGGCCGGACCTCGCACGGGCGCGCGAGCTCCTGGCCCTCGCGGGCTATCCTGGCGGCGAGGGCCTGGGAAAAATTGACTTCTACACTTCCCTGGCCGCCAACAGCCAGGAGCAGACCGAGATGATGCAGCGCCAGTTGGGCAAGATCGGCATCGAGCTGAACGCCATCTTGCTCGAGTTCCCGCAACTGATCGAGGCCATCAACAAGAAGAAGGCGCCCATGTTTTCCTTCGCCTGGGGCTCGGACTATCCCGATGGTGAAAACAACCTGGCACTCTTCTACGGCCCCAATCGCTCACCCGGATCCAACCACTACAACTACGAGAACGAGGCCTTCGATCGGCTCTACGAGAAGATCCGCTCGATGCCGCCTTCCGCCGCGCGCACGGAAATTTACGCCACCATGCGCGACATGGTGCTCGAGGATGTGGCCTTCATCGGCGGCATGGCGCGCACGCGCAACTACCTCTCTTCGGCGCGCATCCGCAATTTCAAGCCCACCGAGGACTTCTGGAATTGGCCCAAGTATCTCGACATCAGCCCTTCCACTCCTGCTAACTAGCCCGAATTAACCTGGATTATGTGGTCCTACACAGCGCGCCGACTGCTCTACAACATTCCGGTCTATCTCGGCATCGTGCTCCTGCTGATGCTGGCTCTGCGGGTCAATGACCCGGCCAACGCCTTTCTCGGCAAGAACGCAAACCCCGAGGACCTGCTTCTGATCAAGGAACGACTGGGTCTCGACCGGCCCTTCTTGGTGCAGTACTTCGACCTTCTAAAAAGCGTCTTCAGCCTCGATTTCGGCACCTACAGTTGGGCCAATGAAGGCATCACCGTGGGGCGTATGTTGCGCGAATCGGTAGTGCCGAGCCTCTCAATCACCCTGCCGGCGCTGATCCTCACCAGCACGGTTTCGATCACCATCGCCCTGATCTCGGCCTTCTTCCGCGGCCGCCGCATCGATCGCGCTTTGATGGTGCTGGCCGTTGTGGGCATGAGCGTTAGCTTTCTGGTCTACATTGTCTTCGGGCAGTACTTCGGCGCCTACCTGCTCACCCGCGAGACGGGTTACAGTTTTTTCGCCATCGGCGGCTACGAATCGGGCCTTGCCAACTGGCCCTACTACTGTCTGTTGCCGGTCCTGATCAGCAGCCTTGTGGCCATGGGCTACGACACGCGCTTTTATCGCGCGGTGATGGTCGAGGAGTCCGGGCGCGACTACATCGTCACCGCCACGGCGAAAGGCGCAAGCAAGCGCAAGGTCATGTTCGTGCACATGTTGAAGAACGCCATGATCCCCATCATCACGCGTATCATGACGACCCTACCCTTCCTGATCATGGGCTCGCTGCTGCTCGAGGTGTATTTCAACATCCCGGGCATGGGCCGCGTGCTCTACAAGGCCATCCAGGAACAGGATTTTCCCGTGATCCAGATCTTCGTGGCCATCTTCGCAGGCCTCTTCATCCTCTCCAACATCTTGACTGATGTGCTCTATGCCTTGGTTGATCCGCGGGTGAGGCTCTCATGAGCGGGCGATTGAAACAATTCTTCTCGCAACGGGGCATGCGCAAGCTGCGCCAAGACAAGATGGCCATGGGCGCTCTTTTTGTGATCGGTTGCTATCTGATCCTGGCGCTCTTCGTGGTGGCCCATCTGCCCTCGCCCGAAGCCGTGGTCATGCGCGTCGGACCGGACAACATTCCCGGCGTGTTCGGCACGCAAACCGCGGAAAAGCGACTCTCCGACGCCGAGTTTCGCCTCGAAGCGCTGCAACGGGCCGTGCGCACGAACGATCCTGAGACCTCGCTGGCTGAGTTTCGTATGGGCGACTTGCGCATCCTTGCCGGAACTCCAAAAGCCGTCGAATCCAGGATTGAGGGCGGTTGGAAGGCCTTTGAAGCGGTGGCTGTCTACGATGACATCGAAGCCGAAGCCGTGGCCCTGGAGCTCTTGGAGAACCTGGAGAGCGAAGTCGCGGCGCTCTTCAGCCCGCCCACCGGGTTCACGGCTCTGGCGAGTTTCTTGCGACTCTCCCTGGGCACCGACCGCCAGGGGCGTTCGATCGCGTTGCGCGCCATCTACTCGACCAAAGTAGCAGTGCAAATCGGCATGGTGGCAGCTTTGATCTCGGTCTTGATTGGCACGCTCCTGGGCGCCGCTGCCGGATACTTCGGCGGCTGGGTCGACCACCTGGTGGTCTGGCTCTACTCGATCTTCTCCTCGATCCCCTGGATCGTGATGTTGATGGTGCTGGCCTCCATGTTCCGCGGCAGTCGTTTCGACGGCGGCCTGATCCCTGTCTACGCCGCCTTCTGCATGTCGTTTTGGATCTCTCCCTGCCGCGTGATTCGCGGCGAGGTGATGAAGCTCAAGGAACTCGAGTATGTGCAGGCTGCCTCGGCCATCGGTTTCGGGCACCTGCGCATCCTCTTGCGACATGTCATCCCCAACACCGCGCACCTGATGTTCATCAACTTCTCGTTGTTGTTCATCGGCGCCATCAAGGCCGAGGTGATCCTCTCCTTCCTGGGCCTGGGCGTGAAGGACGAGCCCTCCTGGGGCGTCATGATCAACCACGCCAAGGCCGAGGTCCTGAACGGCTTCTTCTGGCAAATCGGTGCTGCCACGGCATTCATGTTGGTGCTCGTCTTGGCCTTCAACATCCTCTCGGACGCCCTGCAAGACGCCTTCGATCCCAAACATGTTTGACTTGCCCCAACGAACCGCTAGCGAGCAGCCCGTGCTCTCGGTGCGGCACCTCTCCTGCAGTTTCAAGACCGACCGCGGCGAAGTCAGGGCCATTGACGATGTGTCCTTCGACCTGGCCGCAGGCGAGACCCTGGGCGTGGTGGGCGAATCCGGTTGCGGCAAGACCGTAACCTCCAAGTCCATCATGCGGCTGTTGCCAGAGCACCTCTCGTTCCTCGGTCGGGACAGCGAGGTACTTTTCGAGGGTGAGAACATCGCCTTTGCGCCACCCGAGCGCATGCGCGAGATTCGCGGTCGGCGCATCGCCATGATCTTTCAGGAGCCCATGACATCCCTGAATCCGGTCTTCCGTGTGGGCTGGCAACTTTGCGAGGCGCTCAAGTACCACACCGAGCTCGACCGAGCCGGTCGCCGCGCGCGGGCCATCGAGATGCTACAGCTGGTGGAGATGCCCGAGGCCGAGCGTCGCATCGAGGAGTACCCCCACCAACTCTCCGGAGGCATGCGCCAGAGGGTCATGATCGCCATGGCCCTGTGTTGCGAGCCCGATGTGCTGATCGCCGACGAGCCCACCACGGCCCTCGATGTCACCATTCAGGCGCAGATTCTGCAACTGATGGAGAATCTCAAGAGCAAACTCGGCACTGCCATCATGCTCATCACCCACGACCTCGGGGTCGTGGCCCAGGTCTGCGACCGGGTGCTGGTCATGTACGCCGGTCGCGTGATCGAGTCGGGAACGGTACACGAGATTTTCCACACGCCCCAGCACCCGTACACCCGCGCTCTGCTCGACTCGATCCCCAAGTCCGGAGAGCGCGCGCACAAAACACGCCTGCCCACGATCCCCGGCATTGTGCCGAGCCTTTTTGAACTGCCTCCCGGTTGTCGCTTTCAGGATCGGTGTCCCCTGGCCGAAGACCGCTGCCGCGACCGCGAGCCCGAGCTCTTGGGCGAGTTGCACGGCCGTCGCGTGCGCTGCCATCTGCCCCTCGCGGGAGGTCCCCGATGAGCTCAAAAGCCCTCCTCGAAGTGCGCGATTTGGTGATGCATTTTCCCGTGCGCGGCGGCGTCCTGAACCGCGTGCTGCGCCGCGTCCACGCCGTCAACGGCGTTTCCTTTGCCGTGCAGCGCGGCGAGGTCTTGGGGCTAGTGGGCGAGTCCGGTTGCGGCAAGTCCACCCTGGGCAAGTGCTTGATTCGACTCCTTGAACCCACTTCGGGCTCTGTTCTCCACGACGGCAGTGAACTCGTGGGCCTCAAGCACGGCGGCTTGATGAAGCACCGCCGCAAGATGCAGATGATCTTCCAGGACCCTTACAGTTCGCTCAATCCGCGCCTTAGCGTGCGCGAGACTCTGCGCGAAGTGGCCCTCTTTCACGGCGTCGCCATGCCCCATGGTTTGGATGCCTACATCGCGCACTTGATTGAACGAGTGGGTTTGCGGGCCGAAGCGGCCGACAAGTTTCCTCACGAGTTTTCTGGCGGCCAGCGCCAGCGCATCGGCATCGCCCGGGCCCTGGCCTGCGAACCCGAGTTTTTGGTGGCGGACGAACCGGTCTCAGCCCTCGATGTCTCGATCCAGGCCCAGGTTCTGAACCTCTTGATGGACCTCAAGGAAGAATTCGGTCTGACCGTGGTGTTCATCTCCCACGACCTCAAAGTGATCGAGCATTTCTGCGACCGTGTGCTGGTCATGTACCTCGGTTCCATCGTGGAAGAGATCGACTGCACCCAACTGCACGCCGAAGCACGCCATCCCTACACCCGCGCGCTCCTGGGAGCCAACCCGATCAACGACCCCGCCGACCGACGCCCCTTGACCGTGCTCCAGGGCGATGTGCCCAGCCCTTTCGAACTGCCTCCCGGTTGCGCCTTCGCAGGTCGCTGTCCCGTGGTCGAAGAGCGTTGCCACCAGGAACGGCCCACCCTCAGCGAGCGGAGCGCGGGTCACAGCGTGGCCTGCCTTCTGGATTAGAGCCCCGCCCTATTGGATCAGGCCCCACGGGCCGGCCACACCCCTGACAGCATCTGCCCACCGCACTCCATGAAACAGGAACGCATCGTCGCCATCGACCAGGGCACCACCAGCACGCGCTGCTTTGTGTTCGACGCCCGAGGCATGGTTCTGGGTCTGGGTCAGAAGGAACATGAACAGTTCTTTCCCCGGCCGGGATGGGTCGAGCACGATGCTCTGGAAATCTGGCGCGCCACCCAGAACACGGTGGCAGAGGCCCTACAAGCCGCCGGCGACGGTCCGCCGCCCGCTGCGGTGGGCATCACCAATCAGCGCGAGACTCTGGTGATCTGGAACCCGAAGACCGGCCAGCCCTGGCTGCCGGCCATCGTCTGGCAGGACACGCGCACCAAGGAACTCTGCGAAGAACTCGCCGGCGACGAAGGCAAGGACCGTTTTCGAGCCCGCACGGGGCTCCCCCTGGCGACCTACTTCAGCGGCCCCAAGTTGCGCTGGGCCCTCGACCACACGCCAGGCCTGCGCGCGGCTGCCCAGCGCGGCGAGGTTTTTGCGGGCACCATCGATTCCTGGCTGATCTGGAATCTCACTGGCGGAATCCAGGGCGGCGTCTTCGTCACCGATGTCACCAACGCTTCGCGCACGCTTCTGTTTCACCTGGAGGATCTTTCCTGGGATGCTGAACTGCTCGCGGCCCTTGATGTGCCCGCCTCTGTTCTGCCTCGGGTCGTTTCCTCCAGCGACCGCACTCCCTGGGGCTACACCGATCCAGGCGGTCCCTTCGGCGTGCGCGTTCCGGTCTGCGCAGCTCTTGGCGACCAACAGGCCGCGCTTCTGGGCCAGGGCTGCTTCGATCCCGGCGACGCCAAGAACACCTATGGCACGGGCTGTTTCCTCTTGGCGCACACGGGCACCAAGCCCGTTTTTTCCCGATCAGGTCTAATCACCACTGTGGCTCACCGACTTGGTGACGAGCCCGCCTGTTACGCTCTCGAAGGATCGGTGGCCATCGCCGGGGCTCTGGTGCAGTGGTTGCGCGACAACCTGGGCTTGATCTCCAGCGCCTCCGAGATCGAGGCTCTGGCCGCCAGCGTCCCCGACACAGGTGGGGTTTACCTCGTGCCGGCCTTCTCGGGGCTCTTCGCTCCCCACTGGCGTGCCGATGCCCGCGGAGTGCTCGTGGGACTGACGCGCTTTTCCACCAAGGCCCACATCGCCCGCGCCGCTCTGGAAGCTGTGGCCCACCAAGTCGCCGATGTCCTCGATGCCATGCGGGTCGACACCGGCCTGACCTTGGACGAGCTGCGCGTGGACGGGGGCATGGTGCAGAACGAACTGCTGTGCACGATCCAAGCCAACCTCAGCAACCTGGAACTCGTGCGCCCGGCCCAGACGGAAACCACGGCCCTGGGCGCCGCCTACGCCGCCGGTCTGGCCGTGGATGTCTTCGGTAGCCTGGCCGAATTGCGCGAACTCTGGACCGAAGACCGCCGCTTCCGCCCCACTTTCGACCCGGCCCACCGCCAACGCGAACGCAGCACCTGGGCCAAGGCCCTCGAACGCAGCCTGGGCTGGGTGGAGTAGGGGCGGGGCCTGGAGCCAGCTCGGGGACCCCTCCCCGGATGAGGCGCTCGCGGGGCGCCCCTCAACATCCCAAGAAAGTTTTTGGGGTTCCCCTTTGCCGCCCGTCCACAGCGCGCATCTATCCATTGTTGTGCGGCAAGAATTTGTGCGGCAAAAATTCTTCCGACTGGCGCTGGCCTCTCAGGCATGGACGGAGAGGCCCTGGTGGGGATCTTTTCCGCGCGCGATTACGCCCGCAAGGTGGCCCTGGCGGGCCGCTCCTCGCGGGCGACTATCCGGGTTAGCCTCGGCTAGCCGCTACTCCAAGAACGGCAAATCGATGCCGCGCTCTCGAGCGCAGGCTTCGGCGGCGGGATAGCCCGCGTCGGCGTGGCGCATGACACCCGTGGCCGGATCGTTGGTGAGCACTCGCACCACGGCCGCCTCGGCCTCGGGAGTTCCGTCGGCCACGGTGACCTGACCGGAATGAAGGGAGTAGCCCATGCCCACGCCTCCTCCGTGGTGGAAGGAAACCCAACTGGCTCCCGAGGCCACATTCAGCATGCAGTTGAGGAGCGGCCAGTCGGCCACGGCGTCGGTGCCGTCGAGAAGCCCCTCCGTTTCGCGGTTGGGAGAAGCCACCGAACCGCAGTCGAGATGATCTCGGCCGATCACCAAGGGAGCTGTGATCTCGCCTCTCGCCACGGCTTCGTTGAAAGCCCGACCGGCCTGCGCGCGTGCGCCATAGCCCAACCAACAAATGCGCGCCGGCAAGCCCTGGAACTGAATCTGCTCGCTGGCCAAACGAATCCAACGGCAGAGGGCTTCGTCCTCGGGAAACAATTCGAGGATGATGCGGTCCGTGACCGCAATGTCGGCCGGATCGCCCGAGAGCGCCACCCAACGGAAAGGGCCCTTGCCCTCGCAAAACAAGGGCCGCACATACTTGGGCACAAAACCATCGAAATCAAAGGCGTTTTCCAGGCCAGCCGCAAGAGCATGGCCGCGCAGGTTGTTGCCGTAGTCGAAGGTGTCCGCGCCGCGGCGTTGCAGCTCGATCATGGCCTTGGTGTGGTCCACCATGGTGCGGAACGATTCGGCTTCGTAGGCCTGCGGGTCGGAGCGGCGCAACAAGAGGGCGGATTCGAGGCTCATGCCGTTGGGCACATAGCCGTCGAGAGGATCGTGAGCGCTGGTCTGGTCAGTCAGAACATCAGGCACGATGCCGCGCAGAATCAAGCGCTCCAACAGGTCCACCGCGTTGGCGTGCACACCGATCGAACGAGCCACGCCAGCCTCCTTCCAGGCCAGGGCCTGGTCTATGGCCGTGTCAAGATCCTCGATGCAGACATCGGTGTAGCCCGTTTCGAGGCGTTTCTTGATGCGCTGCGAATCAACCTCGGCCGCCAGGCAAGTGCCGCCGTTCATGGTGGCGGCAAGGGGCTGGGCGCCGCCCATGCCCCCCAGGCCAGCGGTCACCACAAGGCGTCCCTTGAGGCTGCCGCCGAAGTGCTTTTTGGCCGAGGCTGAAAAAGTCTCGTAGGTGCCCTGGAGAATGCCTTGGCTGCCGATGTAGATCCAAGAACCCGCGGTCATCTGGCCGTACATCATCTTGCCCTCGGCCTCGAGTTTGCGGAAGTGCTCCCAGTTAGCCCACTTCCCCACCAAGTTCGAGTTGGCGATCAGGACCCGCGGCGCTGTACAGGTGGTGCGAAAGACGCCAACCGGGCGGCCGGACTGAACGAGCAGAGTTTCATCGGGCTCGAGACGCTTGAGGGTGGCGATGATGGCTTGAAAACTGGGCCAGTCGCGGGCCGCCTTGCCGCTGCCGCCGTAGACAACGAGGTTCTCGGGATCCTCGGCCACCTCGGGGTCGAGGTTGTTCATCAACATGCGCATGGCGGCCTCGGCGCCCCAGGTCTTGCAGGAAAGCTGGGTGCCGCGGGGGGCCCTCTGGGGGCCGGTGGGAATCTCTTCGTTGTGAATCATGGTCTTTTCTCTCTCCTTGTCTTCGGAGCAGTGCCAATTCAAGTGCTGAGTCGACCGGCCTGCTTTTCCACAGCGCTCAACAAGTCGCCGCTGGCGATCAAATCGCGGGCCGCCTCGATGTCGTCGCGCATGTAACGATCGCCCTTGAGAGTGGGCACCTTCTGGCGCAAGCAGTCGTGGGCCGCCGTCGAGCCCTTGCCAGCGCGCAGCTCGGGATGAAAGTCGCGGCCCTGCGCGGCGCAGAGCCACTCGATGGCGAGCCCGTGCTCCACATTGTCCAGGATCTCGCGCGCCTTGCGGGCGGCGATGGTGCCCATGGAGACATGGTCCTCCTGGTTGGCGCTGGTGGGGATCGAATCCACCGAGGCGGGGTGCGCCAGGGTCTTGTTTTCGCTAGCCAGCGCCGCCGCGGAGACTTGCATGATCATGAAGCCCGAGCACAGTCCGGGCTGGGAAGTGAGAAAGGGCGGCAGCCCCGAGAGATCGGGGTTGACGAGCTGCTCCACGCGGCGCTCGGAGATGTTGGCCAAGGTGCACAGGGAGAGCGCGAGGTAGTCCATCACCATGGACACTGGCTGGCCGTGGAACTGGCCCGCGCTGATGACCTCGCCGGTGTCGGGGAAGATCACTGGGTTGTCGGTGACGGCGTTGACCTCGGCCGCCAGGACCTGGCCCACATGGGTCAGAGCTGTCTTGAAGGCGCCGTGGACCTGGGGGATGCAGCGCAGGGAATAGGGGTCCTGCACGCGGTCGCAATCGGCATGGCTCTTGAGTACCTGAGAGCTCTTCAAGAGGCGCTTGAAGTTGCTCGCCGTCGTGCGGTGCCCGGCGCTGCCTTTCAGTTCGGCGAGGCGCGCATCAAACGGCGCAGCGCTGCCAAAGAGGGCTTCCAGGGAGAGGGCGGCGATGGCATCGGCCGCCTTCGACAGGTTGACAGCGCGCAACCAGGTAGCGCAACCCACGGCCTTCATGATCTCGGTGCCGTTGATCAGGGCCAGGCCTTCCTTGGCGCCGAGCACCAGAGGCTTGATCCCGACAGCCTTGAGGGCGGCCCGCGCCGTGCGGCGCTTGCCTCCCACCCAGGCGTGGCCATAGCCCAAGTAGCTAGCCGCCACATGGGAAAGCGGCGCCAGGTCGCCGCTGGCGCCTACCGAACCCTTTTGCGGCACCTCGGGCACAAAGCCCGCATTGAACAGGGCCAGGAGTTTGTCGATCAGTGCGACGCTGACGCCAGAGTGCCCGCGCACCAACCCGTTCAGGCGCAGGACCTGGGAAATGCGGACTTCGTGCAAGGGCATGGCCGGGCCGATGCCGCAGGCGTGGGACAGCACGATGTTGCGCTGCAAGGTCTCGAGGTCCTCAGCAGCGATGGCCACGCTCTTCAACTTGCCGAAGCCAGTGGTCAAGCCATAGACCACATGCCCGGCGCTCACATGGTCTTCCACCAATTGCCGCGCGGCGCGCACGCGCTGCTTCGCGGCCCTGGAGACGGACAACTCGAATGTTTCGCCCGCCACAAGGGGAGCCAAGTCGTCGAGGCCGAGGGAACGGCCGTCGAGGATCAGTTTGGATTTGCGCTTCAAGGGACCCCGGGCCCGGATCATCCGGGAACGGGCTCAGGGAGGGACTGGAGGGGTCGGGGAAGGGGCCCCGGAGTCTATCCCAGGGACCTGCGCGGCGAGAAGAGACCCCAGCCAGAATTGGGCGCGTCGCGCCCCGCTGCTTAGCGACGGGCCTGGCTGCCCCTGAGGGAGCGCCGCAAGTCGGCGGACTGGCCCTGGATGGCTCCCGCGGGCAGCGGGATGAAGAGGTCCTGATCCTCTTCAAGCACGATCGTCGTGGGCTGGCCGATCCGATCCCCGGCCCAACGCGCCGTGTAGCGCCAGATCCCCCGGGTCAGGCCCTCAATTTCGAGACGCTCGTCGGGCGCCAGGAGCGCCGCGTAGGGTTTGCCGTTCACGGCGTACTCCACCGGCAGGGCTTGGAAACGCGACGAGGTTTCCAGCGTGAGGCTGACCCCTTCGGTCTTCGCCACAGCCAGTTCGAGGTCAGCTTCGCGCACCCCGGCTTCCACGGGCCGACCGGCCCAGGCGCGGCCGTCGGCGCTGCGGGCGGTGAGGTAGCGCAGGGGCGCGATACTCTCGCAAGCCGAAAAAACAAAGCGTCCGTCAGCACCGGTCACGACTGTCTGGCGTGCGCTCGACGCAGGACCGGCGAGGTTCACCTCGGCCTGAGCCCGACCCAAGGCCCCGCCGCGGGCAACGATGCTGGCACCTGTGATATCGGGAGCTTCGAGTTGCACCACGGCCCCCACCGCCGGATTGCCATCGAAGAGCACGCGACCGGCAAGGATCGGTGTGGCGCTCATGGAAAAAGTCAAAGTGCGCGCCTTGCCCGCGATCAGAGTGGTCTCGCGAGCTGCGGGCTCAACCATGGCCCCGGGCTGAAAGACCTCGACCCGCACGCGACCAGAGGGCAGGCCGAAGATTTCGCGAGTCTCGCCGGCGTAGAGCGTGATGTCGCTCTTCTGGTGCCAGGGGTACTTGCGTTCGCGGCCAGCAAAGCGGGCCTCGAGAGGACGGGTGATCTTGACCCTCGCCGGCGCTCCGGTACCCACGCGATCGGGCAGGACGATGCGCAGGCGAGCTTCCTCCTCGAGGGTGTAGCTCAAACGGCCCTTCTCGATCGTGGTGCCCGCGGTGATCCTGGCCTCTTGGCGCAGGTCAGCATAGCCGGGCTTGGAAAGGAACACGGGCAGCTTGCCCGAGGTCATGCGCACGAAACGGAATACGCCCTCTTCATCGGTCTCCTGAATCTGACCGTCCATTTCGACCCGAACGCCCGCAACAAAATTGTTGCGGCGATCGAATACCTGGCCAAAGACCACTGCCGAGCGGCCGAAGCCGATGTTGAGCCGCGTGCTGCGCTTTTCGCGCAAGCGCACTTCACGCAGAGCGCCGGGTACGCCACGGCCCGTGATCCGCACCAGGCCCAGGCCCGGGTAAAGATCGTTCGCGCCAAATCTACCCTTGGGTCCCAGAACCAGCACGCGGCCGGTGTTGGCTCCGGCGACAAACTCAGCCTGACCCACCACGCCCTTGCCGTTCGAGTCGTGTACCGAACCGCGCAAGCGAGCCGTGGCGTCATAGCCCATGTCGGGCACGCCGGGAGACGAGAGCCGGCCGCGGGTAGAGAGCAACTCGAATTCGATTTGCAAAGGGAACACCACTGTGGTGCTCAGCTCCGCCGCCTGGTCGATTTCCCCCGAGGTCAAGGCCCGGGGAGAGTCGTCTTCAGTGACAACGGCTGGAGCGTCGAGGGCTTCATCCTCGGCGGAAAAACCGCGTGAAAGCGCCCGGCCGTCTCCCCGCGGATCCCCGCCCAGGGAATAGAACACACCGCCGCCCAGGGCCGCGAGGGCCAGCAGGGCCAGGGGCAAGAACAGTTTTCGGTTCATGGAGAGGTGGGCAGCGCCGAGGGCCATGATAGCGTCCCTCCAGGTCTGAAAGGTCCGGGGCTTTCAGGCATAGCACCCAAAAAGCGCGCGGTTACACCCTGCTGGCCACCCGTGCCCTGCTCCACTGCGAATAGACGCTTTCTAGCACGAGGCTATAAACTCCGACCTGAATCCACTGGCTGGTCAGGGTTAGGAATTGGTCCTGAAAAAAGACCAGCAGCACGGGATAGAAAGCAAAGGCTCGGATGACGATCAAATAGGTGGGTGGTCGCGAGCGCGTGAACAGTAGGCCCAGAGCTGCACCGATCAAGGCCAGATAGACCAGGAACCCCCAACCAAAATCCAAAAACGGCGCATGAATGAATGTGTAAGCGTTGGCTGGCAAGGGCACCTTGACAAACTCCTGGGTGAGGGCCAGGGGCGTGGAATTCGGCACCCCGAGGGCTTCGAGCAGGGCGTAGATGAAGCGAAAGGTGTACTGCCCATCGGTGTGCTCCAGCGACGAATTGAGGGCCACATCCAGGGCGCTCAAGGGCGAGAGGGTGTAATACAGAACCGATTGAACCCCCGCCTGGACATTGGCCCAGAAGGAGAGATCGATGCCGCCGGCCTTCTTCAAGAGCACTCCAGAGAGAATGAAGAGCGAGGCTAGCAGTGCGGCGTAGGCACCCATCTGACGCTTGCCAAGTGCTTTCGTGGTGTGACCACAAAAAGCCGCGGCCACGAGCAGCATGAAAATTGCTGTGCGCTGGGTCGTGAGGAAGGCGATGGCGATGGCGATGGCCAGGGCCAGATAGCTTGCGATGCGCTGCCTGAAGAGAGCGTTGCGGCTGCGCGTCACCAGGTAGATTGCTGACACATAAACAAAGGTGCATGCGTACTTGATCACACCCCAATCCGCGCCTTCGTAGTTCAAGGCGACACGCAGAGCCTGAGGAATGTTGACGCCTTCGACCCCTGCCGTAATCGTCCGGGCTTTGAAGAAGACCAACACCAAGATACCGACACCCATGGCGATGAAGTACTTATCGAGGCGCTTCTCTGGGCCCCGGGAAGGCGATATGTAAGGCGCCACTTCCGGTCGGCGTGCTCCCAGATGCAGAGAGTTCGCCAACACGAAACCCACGCAGATAGCGATCACGCCGCCAGTCACGGCTCCGGTGGCCACGATGCTCGCCTCGTTGAGCGGAATGATGGCCGCTTTGCTGACAATCCAGTGCAAGGCGAGCACAGCGATCCAAACCGAGAGCAGAATACGGAGGATGTAGTAGTTGCGCGGCGCTCGAGCGCCGATCAAGGCGTAGAGGGCACACAAGATGACCAGCGGGAGGGCGTAAGCCACGCTAGCTGACACCGGTCAGGACAATGCCCACATTGCAGGCCGCGCCCAAGAGCGGAAAGGGCGTGCCCAAGAGACGAACCGCACCGAAGCGTTCACAAAAATCATGCACCACTTCGCGGTAGTCGAAGCCCTTGTGGGTCAGGGCCTGTTTTTCTTCCCGTTCTCTCGCCACCGCGCGCAGATCCCCCATGCTGGCGCGCAGGACTTCGGAAAATGACCAACGCCCCGAGCGATCACCCGTGCGCTTGTAGCCCGTGGCATACGCCGCGAGTTCCTTGACCACCAGGGACAGCCCGTGCTCGATGGGCACGCTCACGCCCACGCGCCCCCCCACTCGCACCAAGCTGGCCATGCGATCGAGAACCTGACCGGGATCGGGGCAGTGTTCGAGGGTTTCCAGGCAGGTCACGATGTCAAAGCGCTCGCCATCCAGCGCAGACTGCATGAAGTCCTCGTTGCGGAACTCGAGATTTTCCCTCGGCTCCCAGTGATCGGCGGCACCGCTCCAGCCCAAGTCAATACCCAAGCCGCGGCGAACGCGGGGGGCCACGGAGAGAAGCCAGGTGCCGTCGCCGCAGCCCAAGTCGAGGATCGAAGGTGCATCTTCGGCGGCTTCGGATGCGCGCTCCCCATCAAACAGCGCCCGAGTCAGGATCTCCAGGCGTCTGGAGTAACGAAAACCGGTCAAGGCCGCGCCGCCATACACCTTGGAGTTCAGAGCGGGGCTCGTGATTTCCGCGGTCCGTCGCGTTGAAGAGGATGTGTTCACTCAGTCTGTTCCGTGTCTAGGGACAGAGGATCGGCGGCGGCGTGTGATCAGGGGCTGTGAGCCAGAAGAGGGCAAGCTCTTGCGGTGTTCGGAGTCTGTTCCCATGAACTACGCCAACTAGTATTCCTCGCCGTAGCCATAGCTCGTGGAGGCCCGGCTCACGAAGACTGCGTTGAGGATCACGCCGAACAGATTGACATCGGCCTGGCGCAGTTTGTTCACGGCGCTTGTAAGCACTCGTCCGGGCACGACTCCCGAACGGTAGACCATCAGCAAGGCGTCGAGGTTGGCGGCAAAGCCAGCCACATCGGCCACGACCACCGCCGGCGGCAGATCGAAGACCACCAGGTCGTAGGCCTCTTTCATCTCCTCGACGAGGTTCAAGGCCGCACGACTGGCGAGCAGTTCGCCGGGACTCGTACTCGTCTGGCCGGCTGGCAAGAGACTCAGGTTTTCTTCGCCCACATCCTGAATGCAGTCGCGCCAGACCGCGCCCTCTTCCAGGATCTCGGCAAAGCCGGGAGCGCGCTGGGTGGTAAAGATGTTGTGGAGTTGTGGCTTGCGCAGGTCGCAGTCCACGAGCAGGACTCGACGGCCCGCCTTGGCGAAGACGATGGCCAGATCGGCGTTGGTTACGGTCTTGCCCTCACCCTGGAAACAAGAAGTGCAGGCGAGAGTTTTTAGGGCGCCGTCTCCATCGAGGGCCTGGCGCAGGGACGCGCGGATCGAACGGTAGGCCTCGGCTTGAGGGCCTCCGGGCGCGTCGCGCATGGGCAGGCTACGCTGGCCCCGGTTGAGCCCCTTGATGCGCGTGCGCCCGCGCTCAAAGTCCGGGATCGAGCCCAAGACGGGCAAGCCGGTGGCCTGCTCGACTTCCGCTTCGCTGTGTAGGGCCGAGCGCAGGGTGTGACTCAGGAAGGCCAGGGCACAACCCAGGAAGAGCCCCAGCACGGCGCCCAGGACCAAGAAGATGGCGGCCCGCGGGAAAGACCGCGAGCGCGGTGGCACCGCGGGGTCGATCAGCACTGCGGCTGCCGAAGTCGCCGCGGCCGTGATCTGGGCTTCCTGTTCGGACTTGAGCAGGAAGGCCACGATCTCGGAGTGGGTCTCCTGCGCGCGGATGGCCTGGGCCAGAGCCAGTTGCGATTGGGGCAGGCGACCGAGACGCTGATCGTGCTCCGTTATTGTGTGTTCCACCGCGACAATGTGGTCGGAGAGTCCGCGCACCTGGGCCGCGAGGCTCGCACGCACGCGCTCGCGCAGCGTGCCCACCGATTCGCGGATGGTGCCCCGTTCGGTGATCGGCCAGGTCTTGATGCTGGCAGTGTAGTCGGCGCGCAACGCTTCAAGGCCGCGCTGCGTGACTCGCGCTCCGGCCAGGGCTCCGGCGACCTGCTCAACAAGGGCGGCCACGAGTTCCTGGCGACTGCCCTCCAAGGCGATCAGGGCGGGATTGGATGCGAGCATCTCGGCCCTTGCGGCGGCGAGGCGCGCGTCCAGTTCGGCGAGCGAGATGAGATAGCTTTCGAACTCGGAGCCGCCGCCCGGACCTTGGGCGGAGGCGAGGCGCGCCACGGCTGACTCGTCGCCAGCCTCGATGGCCGCGAGGGCCAGTTCGAAGGCTTGAATCGTCAGGTGGCTCTCTTCGATCGCGACTCGCAAACGCAACTCCTCGGCTTGCAGGAGTTGCTTGTAGCCCAGAACATCGGTGCGCTCGAGGCGCAGGGACTCCGCCTCCAGGGTGGCGAGCTCCTTGATGTAGCCGAGCACAAGCAGGTTGGGTGTCTCCTTGCCCAAGCGCGCGAGGGCTTCGAAATCGCCTCCATCGAGGTGTTCGAGGGCTTGGCGCAGGACCGTGCGGGCCAAGTCGAGCTGGGTGCGTTGCAGTTCCAGGGCGGACAGCCGATCGATCACGGCCTTGGCCGCATCGGGCAGGGAAATCGTCTCGGGGTTTTCGCTCTGCAAGTCGGCCACCACGCGCTCGGCGGCCTGCAAGGTCACCAACTGCCCCTGAAGTTGGCGTTCGATAAAGCCCAGGGTCCGCTCGGCCTTCAAGCGCCCGATCTGCACGCTACGGCGGATGTAGTTCTTGGCCAGGGCATTGGCGGTCTCAGCGGCGCGGTAGGGGCAGGAATCGTCCACGGTGACCTTGACCACATTGGTCTTGCGGCCCGCCTCCGCGGCTCGGGTGGTCTTCATCAGGTGCAGCACGGCTTCTTCGGTGCTGCGCAAACCCACGCAATAAGTCTGGCCCGCGAAAGCGCCGCTGGCCTGCAAGCGCAGGCGCAGATCAAAGACCTCCAGGTCCACGCCGGGTTTGTAGTCAAACTCGACGAAGTCCTCGCCGTCTTGCGCTCCAGGAACTTCAGCGAACAAGTAGCCGCCGTGAGGCGCGATGCGCACCGTAGCCTCATCGACGAAATACACATCGAGTTCTCGCACTTCGCTCTCGTCCGCTGTCTTGCCTGCCAGGGGCTCCAGCCGAGCTCGCAGGCGATGGTCGAGAAAGCGACTGCCCCGCAGTCGACGCAGGATGCCGTCCGAGGGGCGTCGGTCGTGTGCGTCCACCACCGTTTCCAGGCCCATGCCCTCCATGCTGGTGGTGTCGCCGGAAGCCACGGGATCGAAGTCCGGTGCGGTGGCGTCGAACAAGGCAATATCGGCGGGCCAGGGGGCCTGCGGGCCCACAGTGACCTCGGCCAGGGAGCGCGATTGGATCAAGGCAATTTCGGCCTCGGCGGCAGGGTCCGAGGTCAGGCTGGCGATTTCCGAAAGCACGCCGCCTGTGGACTCGTCCTTTTCGAGGAGCAGTACCGCGCTGGCCTCGTAACGGGGCTGGCGCGTGCTGACCCACAAGACGGTGCACACCGTGACGAAAAAGGCCGCCCCGGCAATCAAGCTCTTGTGCCGCAAGAGGATGTGCAGCAACTCCCCGATCCGCACCGTGGGGTCGGCGAACATCCCGGCAGCGCCGTTCGAGGGAGACTGACCGTAACCGTGACGGCTCTCGGCGTGGACTTCAGTCGTTGTAGAGGCGGTCATAGGCCAGGGCCAAGGAGCCCAGTTGGCTGAGGGTGAATCCGGTACCCTGGAGGTAGGGCAAAATGTTCTCGTTGAAGGTCCCCACGCCGGACTTCTGCACGAAGATAAAATCCTCGCTCCGAATCTGCACCAGGCCCTCGGGGCCCGGGGTCTCGGCGTTGAACGGGATAACCTCGATGTCTTGCGTGCCGTGGCGACGGATGATGACGGCTGCAGTACGGTTGGCTCCGGGCAAGAGCCCTCCGCCCATGGAGAGCGCTTCGAGAGCCGTGATAGGTCGGTCCATTGGTATGGGCCCGGTGCTTTGGACTTCGCCGAAAAGGAAGAAACGCCGCGATGTGTACTCCACCACGGAGACCGAGACGGCGGGGCGTTTCAGGTAGGCAGCCAGAGCGGTCTCGATCTTCTCGGCGGCCGCCGAGGGAGTCAAACCCGCGAGGTCGATGGGGCCGGTGAGGGACAGTGCAAGAGTGCCGTCGGGAGCGATGCGCACTCCGGTGGGCGGCGACGAGAGTTCAGCCTGACCGAAGACAGCCACCGCGATCAGGTCATTGGGTCCCAGGGTAAAATCGGACCAGTCCACTTGAAAAGACCGCGTGCTCACGGCCGTGGTCGATTGGGGCAACCTGGGGGCGGCGCAGGCAGACAGCGCGAGCAAGAGCAAGAGGCGCGGGAGAAGGGTAGTGGGCACGAAACCTGTTGGACGGCAGATAGGGAAGGGGATAGCGCGGAGAGATTGCCTCCCCCCGGGAGCTTTTTCGGCACGCCAGCGGGCGTTCACAAGCTTCCCCACAGCCTTGCCCCAACTATTCTCTCTCCGCAGGTCCTACCCCTTCTCTGTGCAGGGTGAGCTCAAGAAGGACCAGGGCCTCTACTTCGTTGCGTATGCCCGCTTGGCATCGACCTGTGCGAACTCATCGAGTTCGGGAGAATAGGCCGTGAGTTTGCCGCCGTAGACGCAACCGGTGTCCAAACCCAGGGCCACCAAGGCCGATCCAACCCTCCGCATGCGTGGAACCTTGGAGGGATTATGGCCGAAGACCACCAGGTTCGGGCCGTCGTAGACTTCGTACCAGTAGGGCCTGCCGCGGGAAGACAACCGCCGCAGGGAGACGAGATCTTCCGGCGTAACTTGCGAGGGCGCCTGGCCGGGAATCAGGCCGGCGTGTACGGCGCACCAGGGCCGGCCGTCGCGGGTCGTTCCGGCGCCCGGCACGCCATCGTGTTCCTGGAAAAATCCCGAGTGCGTCTGCAGGAAGCGCAACACATCTCCGCGGCGTTCGGGTGGTACGGCGCAGGGTCGAAAGCCATCGCCGGCGAGGTCATCGGCCACGAGGTCCTCGAACTCCTCGCGCAGGGGTGGGCGGTCCGAAGCGTCGGCCAACTTGGGTGCCAGGTTGAAGCGTTCGAGGATGCGCAACTCATGGTTGCCCAGGATGAAACGCCCACCGGCACCAGAAAAAATATCGAGCACGCCAGCGGCGTCGGGTCCGCGGTGGAACAGATCCCCCACCGAGAGCAGAGCGTCATCGTCCCCGAGCCCGAGCAAGGCGAGCAAGGCCGCCAACTCGTCGGGGCAGCCGTGAACATCACCGAGGATCCAGGTCGCCATAAGAGATCTGGATGAGAATAGCGCCCAGCGCAGGCGCAGCGCAGCGCTATTCTCGCCGCAATTCTTGCGCAGACCAGTTCTTAGAGCGGATCTACTCCGCTGGTTCCGCCCAGACGCGGCAAGTCATCGTGAATCGGGCACCAGGCGGGTGCGCGGTCGGCGTAGACATGGGCGCCCGGCGCTCGGTCAAGCTCGCCCGCCAGGTTGGCCACGAGGAGATGCACCTCGCCCGGCCAGCGCGGCCCTTGGAAGAGGATTGTAGTGCCGCAGACCGCGCAGAACCGGCGCGTGCTCCCGGTGTCGGAGGTGTAGTCGCTGATGAACTCCGCGCCTGCCTCGATCTCGAAGAGCTCGTCCAGAAAACCCGCGTAGGTCACGATCCCCGCCCCCTGGGCGCGACGGCAGTTGTCGCAGTGGCAGTGGGCGACAAAGCGCGTGGGCAGCCTGGCGCTGTAGCGCACCGCTTGGCAGTAGCAGCTCCCCGCGATCTTTTCTTGCTTCTGGGCCATGGAACCATTTAGCCAGGCACGCGCCCGCTCTGGCCAGCTCTTTGTGCTCTTGCGGCCAAGATCCTCCAACCGAGGAGGCTCTCCATCAAGGCCATGAAAACTCTCACGCAGCCGCTGGTGGGTTTGGTCCAGCCAACGCTTTGAGGCCGCCAGCGCAAAGCCCATGATGCGGGTCAGCACTGCCTGCATCCATGTCCCATCCCCTCCCCCCGCGCAAACTCTCGAATCCCGCGGCCTTTGCCTTCGCCCTGCTCGCCTGCACTCCGCCTGGCGAGCTGAGCGCCGAGCCTCCGGCGGCCCAGGTTGTCGCCGACGCCCCCAGCGGCCCCGCCCTCGATTCGCGTTTCGAGCTTGAGGTCCTGGGCAAGCCCGAAGGGCTCGCGGCCTGCGACCTCGATGGCGATGGCCGCGACGAGTTGGTGGTGCTGTCACGCTCGCCGGGGCGCTTGACCCTCTTCAGCGAGCTGCCCACGGAATGGAACCTGCGCCCCCAGTCCCGCGACATCGAGGTGGGCGACTACGCCCTGGGACCGGTGATCTTGGGTGCTGGCGGCCCGGCGCCGCACATCGCCTACGCTTCCCGTTCCACCCTTGCCCTGTCGATCCTCGACCCGCGTGCGCCGGAGAAGGCCGCGCACTTCCAACTCAGGAGCGCACCGCGAGCCCTGGCCGCGGCTCCCCGCTCGCGCGCTGGAGACGAAGGCGTCATGGTGGCCACCGCCGGCGGCGCCTTGTTGTTCTGGAACGGAACAGGCTTACCGAGGCGCCGCGCCATCGACGAGCATCAGGTGAGTGCGCTGCTGGCCGTGGACGACGGCAGCGCGGTCGTCGTCGCCGACCGCGGCCTGCGCACCCTGGCCCTCTACCCCACGGGCGACTCGCAAGGCTCTGCGGGCGTTCTGCGTCGCGACCTCGCGGGCCTGCCCCGGGCGCTCCTTGCCCTTGATCTCGATCAGAGCGGTGACGACGAACTCGTGGTGGCAGGTGGCGACCGCCAGCTGTGGATCTTTGGCTACGAGGACGAGAACGGCCCGCGAGGCTGGTTCGGGCCAACAGTGCCGCGCACGCTCGACCTCGACGCTATTCCCCTGGGCCTCGCCCGCGGCGACTTCTCGGGCGCTGGCCGAGACGACCTGGTGGCGCTCTGCTTCGGTCAGCTTTCCTACTCTGTCCTTTCGGCGGGCGAGCCCCCTGGCGGTCCCTTGAACGAGTTCCTGCGGGGCTACGCCGGGCAATCGCCTTGGAATCTCGCCACGGGCGACTTCGACGGAGATGGTCGGTCCGATTTGTGTTTCGCCAACCGCGACGCGCGGCGGGTGAGTCTGATCTTTGGTGGGCCAACTGGTGGCCTGCGGGTGGCGCACAAGATCCCCACGGGCCGCGCGCCCCACTCACTGGCCCTGCTCCAGAGCCCGGACACTGCCGCCCGGTCCCTGGCCGTGATCCATTCCCTTGAGGACACCTGGTCGGTCTATTCTCCTGGGCCCGAGGGTTGGATTTCGTCCGCGCGCTTTTCCGCTGGCCCCGGGGCCAACCACATCCGCGCCCTGGATTTCAACCAGAGCGGCAACGAGGTCCTGGTTTGGACTTCCACCAGCGCCGCCGGTGCGCAGTTGGTTTTTGCCCACCCGCCAGCCAGGCCGAACCCTCTCCAGCTTCCGACGCCCTTCCGCGTGGGCACTTCCGCCGCCGATCTCGTGGTCTGTGATCTCGACGGTGACGGTCTCCGTGAACTGGTGGTGTGCGACGAGAACGCGCGCTCCCTCCGTTGGGTGCGTTTCGGTTGGGATGACGCGGCCGCGCGCATCACCACCCTTGTTTCGACTCTGGAACTGGCCGCGGCGCCCATGGCCGCGGTGGTGTTGCCGCGAGGCGGTTTTGAATCACTCGCCGTGGCCTGCGCCAGCGCCACTAGCGGTTCGGGTCTGGTCTTCGTGGTCGCTGGAGCTGACGGCTTGGAAGTGGTCGACAGCGTGCTCACGCCGGGCCTGCCGCTGGATCTCGCCGCCGCGGACTTCGATGGCGACGGCCAGCCGGATCTGGCGGTCCTCAGCAGGCCTTCGGCATCGTCGAGCGTTGGCAATGTGCAGCTTTGGTTGCGGGATGAGGGTTGGCAGCTCAAGGCCAGCCACCCCACGGGCCAGCGCCCCTACGCCGTGGCGGCGGGCGACTGGAGCGGCAATGGCCGGGCCGAGGTCCTGGTCTCGGCCCAGAACAGCCACAACCTCGGTCTCTGGCGGGTGCCGATGGAAGCTGGGCGCCTGCTTCTCGAACGCCAGGCCGACCTGGGCGCGGGTCTGGGTCCCCTGGCCCTGCTCCTCGGGGACCTCGACGGCGACGGACTCCTCGAAGCCCTGGTGGCCAGTGCCTTCAGCGACGAAATCACTGTGATCCGCCGGGGGCGCTAGAAGTCCACCTCATGAACACCCTTCTTGCCATCAAGTTGCTCAGTTGGACCTCCGGGATGCCCACCAAGTGCTCGTGCGCGCCTTCGATGCGGAAACGGGAGATCTTCTGCCCGCCGCCAGTCCAACCCCGGATGTCTTCGAGAACTTGCGCCTCTATGACAGCGACGGAATACAGATTCCGATCACGGAGATGAAGTACAGCGTTTTTGTTTCGACATAGTTTTCGTTTCGACCGATGAACATCCTTGCGCATCCACGCAATTTGGGTGTCCACTTTTTTGGGGGAGGGTCATTCCGTCCGAAGCCGCACCTCTGACTTTTGGGGCTGGCCCTGTTTGCCGGCCTCGATCCAACGAGTGCGGGGCAGGCCGTAGAAGTTGGTCTCGATCTGGGTGTTGCCCTTGTCGATCTGACTCTTGCCCATGGGGTCGAGGCGGAAGTTGCACTTTTGGAGGACGCGCACGCTGGAGTCGTTGCCCAAAAAGACACTGGCGTGGATGAGCTGGGCTGCGAGGGCCTCGAAGCAAAGCCAAGTGATAAGACCGAGAGCTTCGCTGGAGTAGCCCCGACTCCAACGATCCACCGCCAGCCAGTAACCCACATCGCCCTGGAACTCGTGGCCCGCGAAACGCACGCCGATCGCGCCGCAAAGCTCGTCGCTCCCGACCTCGCAAAGAGCAAACTGATAGTTGCTGCCCTGCGGAGTGTGCTCGGCCCAGTTCTCGTACATCGGCAAGAGGTCCGAAGCCCGCTGCGGGCCTTCCCAGATCAACCAGTCAAAGATCTCACGGCGCTCGTGCAAAAGCCCAAAAGCGGGCTCGGCATCCTCGCCCGCCACAGGCCGCAGCCTTATCTTTTGGCCGTCGAGACAAGCGTAGTCGAGGCGCGGCTGCTGCTGGGACACGCTACTTCTTCGCCGCGGGAGAGAGCTGCACGAGCATGTCCACCAGCGGCGCGGCGAAGCGCAAGGAACCGCCGGCGGGGTTGGCGCCCTGACGCGGGCCGCGGGTCACCAGATAACCGTGGGGAGCGCGGTAGTTTTCGCGGGAGGAACGCATCACCGCGCAGAACATGGCGCGGGTCTCGCCGTCGCGCAGAGCAAAGCCCGTGGAGTAGTTGGAGGCGAGCCCCTGGAGCAGGTTCTGGGGCATGCCCGGCAGGTCCCCCACTTGCAAGCCCGCCCGGGGATCAAAGTCGAAGACCGTCACATCCCCCCAGGCACCGTTCCCGTACTGCTCGCCCTTGAAGTGCACGCGCGCTGCGGAACGCAAGAGCCGTTCGACTTCGCCGAGCAACTCGGGTTCCAACTCGGCCAAGCCTCGGAAGATCCGCCAGGCACGGATCTGGTCGGCGGCGATGTTGCCACCGAAGCGCAGGGCGTCGCGCCAGAGTGGCGCGTAGAAGTCGTAGCCGCCGCGCACGATGCGGCGAAAGCTATCCTCGAGCGGCCAGGCCCGCGACATGACCAGGGCGCGCTCGGCATAGTGACCAAAGTCATCATCAAAGCCCGGATCGATACTCTCCCAGGTCCCCGGCCAGAGCCAGGTGTACTCGAACTCGCTCACCGCTTCGCGGGCTAGGTCGCGGTAACGCGCATCGCCGTCGAGGGCGCCCAAGACCGCCAGGGGTGCGGGGACATCGAAGCGCCGCAACTGCGAAAAGCCCACCGACGGCGCGCCGCTCGCCGGGGTGTAGGCCGGTGCCACCTGGCCATCGGGCAGGGCTCCGGCCTGGAGGACCCTCTCGCCAATCAGGCGCAGCCGCCGGGCGGCCTCGGCGCGCCAGAGCTCGGGGCCGTGGTCCGCGAGGTCGCTCAAGAATTCCAGGGTCTGGTGCAACTCCACCGGGCGCTGGTCGCGAGCTGTGCCCTGCTCGGTGTCCCAGTTGCGCGGCAGGGAAGTCTGGGGGTGAAAGCATCTGGCAAACCAGCTCTCGAGAAAGCGATCCAAAAGCGCACGCCAGGCGGGTTCGTTGTGGACCGTAACGGCCTCGAGCAAAAGGCTGTGCACGGGACCGAGCAGCCCGTCGCGGGTAAACAAGCGTCCTGCCGTGTAGACATCGTGCACGCAACTGGCGAAACCGGTCTCGGGGTCGATCACATGCTCGCGCCAGAGGGTGAAGATCTCGTCCAGGATCTCGATCACTTCGACCCGTAGAGCCGCTTCGTCAGGGCACGGAAGGGGCACCAGGCACTCGAGGTCGGTCCAGAAAGCGGGCTCTTCCTCCGAAGCCGAAGCGATCTCCAACACAAAACGCGGCTGGGGCGCGGCGAAGGCTTGCAGGTCGCCCGACAACTCGAAACCGCGGGCGTAAAGGGCCTCGGGAGCAGACGCGAGTTCCTCGAGGGTGAATTCGAAACGACGGCCGTCCGCCTCGTCGCCACCTTGGAAGCGCAGGATGGCTGTGTGCCCACCGCCTTCGTGCAAGCGCAACTCGCCGGGACCGCGCAGGCGCCCGGAGATGCAGAGGCCCGCGGCCAGGGGAGCGTAAGCGGCCACGGGTTGTCGGGCACCATAGGCGCCCTGGGTGCCAAGCCAGAAAACGCCCTCTTCCCGCCGCACCTGGTCCGAGCCGAGATCCACGCGCCACCAGGGCACACGACCTTCGGCCTCGCTCGAAAGGCTCTCGGCGAAGTTGCCGTTGTCGAGAAGCTGGACGGCCAGCCGTGGCTCGCCCGACTGGGCGGCGGAGGGTGCGGCGCAAAAGAGCAGCACCCAGGCGGAGAGGGGATCGAGGAACTTTATGGGGAGGCGGAGGACGCGAGCCCTCGTGAGCGCTGGCCGGCTACTTGGCCTGACGGGGATCGCGGCCGGCGAGAGCTTCTACTCCCCAGGCTTCCAGGAGCAGACTGAAGGCCTCGTCGAGGCGCTGCGGGTCGACCATCAGGCAGCGCGCACCCTCGGCGGAGGAGCCCTCCAACACTTCCAGCATCTCCACGCGGTCGGAGGCACCCACGGCGAAGGGAATCTCGGCGCCGCTGAGCAGGTCCTTCGCGAGGTCGAGTTCCACATTGCTGCTGGGAGTGAGTAACTGCACGAAGTCCTGGGTCATGATTCGATTCTCCTTGAGAGTTCCGTTGGCCTGGCGGAAGGATCCGGGGTTGGGCACCGAGGAGCATAGCTCTTTCACTTGCTCCAGGCCCGCATTCCCCCCTTCAAAGCGCTACTCTGCGCCCACCATGCCCCCCCAGGAACCCGCCGCCCAACGCCGCGTGCGCACTGCAACCGTGCTGCTCGTCATCGGTCGTCTGTGGGGTTCGGCGTGCACCTTCAGCTACTTGTGGCTCCTGGCCCGCGCCCTGGACGGGGCCGACTTCGGTCGCTTCACCTTCTATCTGGCCGTGTTCATGTTGCTCGACAGCTGGGTCGATCTGGGCACCGGCGCGATCGCCGTGCAACGCACGGCCAGCGCGCCACAGAAGATCCCCGAGACCCTTTGCGCCACCCGCGCCATCCGCGCCGTGACCGGAGTGATCGGTGTGCTGGTGGTGGGCGGCGGCGCTTTCCTGGCGGGCGAAAAGGGCGCGGGCTGGATTCTCCTCGCCAGCTTCTACCCCCTGACCCATGTGCTCGAACTGTCGGCCACGGTCTACAAGAACAACATGGCCTGGGCCACGCCCGTGGCGATTCGCGCGCTGGCCAGCGGGATCGGTCTCTTGTGCGTATTGGCCCTCTTGTCTCAAGGCGTGGACGAAGGCGCGCTTTACCTCGTGGGCATCGCCCTGGGCAGCGCCAGCGCCAACTTCGCCCTGCACTTCGCGGCACGGCGCCATCTTGCGCGGGTGCGCGTGCCACGCATCCTGTGGCGGTCGGTGCTGCGCGCCGCGTTGCCCCTGGGGCTAGCGGGACTCTGCCAGCAGACCTACTTCTACGTCGATAACCTGTTCGTGCGCGCCTTCGAGGGGCAGGTCGCCGTGGGCCATTACAATATCGCCGTGCGCCTCATGTCCCTGGCCATCATGGTGGGCGTTTTCGCGGCCATGGTAGCTCTGCCCTGGTACCGCCGTGAGTACGCCCGCGGAGAGTTGGGCCCGGCGGTAAGGCGCCAAGCGCAACCCATGTTCGCCGTTGCGGGCCTGGTGCTGGGTCTGTTTTTCTTCTTCTGCGAGGAACTGCTCGGGATCTTCGGCGCCCAGTTCACCGAAGCCGCCAGCAGTCTGCGCTGGCTCCTGGGCGCCGCCACCCTGGTCTACATGGGCGCCAACCTCCTCACCGCGGTGGTAGCCACGGGCCGCACCTTGGCCGTGCTCGCGATCGCATCCCTGGGACTCGCCACCAACCTCGCGGGAAACGCCTGGCTCCTGCCGAAGCACGGCATGCAGGGCGCGGCCATCGCCACCTTCATGACCGAGGGCGTCGTGGCCGTGGGCGCTCTTGTTGCCCTGGCCTCGGGAGGAGTCGCAGGACTCGGCGGCCGAGCCGCCCTGGGTTGGCTGGGCGGGCCGGCGGGCTTTTGCGTGGGTTGTGCCGTGAGCTTTGGCCTGCGTGCTCTTGTGGGGGGCGCGGCATGAGGGTCGGCATCGACTACCGTGCGGCCCTCGTCAACCGCGAAGGCATCGGGCGCTACACGCGCGAACTCGTGCGCGGTCTCGTCGAGTTGGGCTTCGATGGCAACCTGGGACTCTTCGGCTACACCCTGGCTGCCAGCAAGTTCGGTCGCAGCGAATTGGGTCTGCAAGCCAGTCGCGCCGAGCTCTTGCGCCTGCGACTGCCGGCGCGCATCCTGCCCCGTCTGCTGCGCGGCCTGAACAAAGGAGTCGATGATCTCGTGGGTGGTTGCGATGTCTACCACCACACGCAGCCCAATCTGCTGGACGTGCGCGAGGCCAGCGAAGTGGTCACGATTCACGATTGCATCTACACCCTGGACGCGGGCTACATGGATCCAGAATCCGCCCAACGCATGACCCGCGTCGCCCAGGAGCAGGTGCGCCGCGCGCGGCGCATCCTGGTGCCCAGCCGTTTCGTGGGCGCTGAAGTGGTCATGGCCCTCGGCGCCCACCCCGCACGGGTTTCGGTCACCCCTCTCGGTTGCGATCACATCGTGCGCCACATTCCCCCCGGTGGTTTTCCAAGGAGCTCAGAGCCCTACATCCTGACCGTCAGCCGCATCGACCCGCGTAAGAACCATTTGCGCATTCTGTCCGCCTTCGAGCGCCTGGTGGCCGAGGGTCTGCCGCAGCGCTGGGTCATCGCCGGTCCCATGGGTTGGGGTGCGGAGCCCTTCGAGCGAGCTCTAGCCGCATCGCCGGCACGCCACTCCATCGAACTTCTGCCCGCTGCTTCCGAAGCTGCTCTGGCCAAACTCTACGCCCAAGCGGACGCCTTCGTCTTCCCCAGCCTGAACGAGGGTTTTGGCCTGCCGCCGGTAGAGGCCATGGCCTGCGACACGCCGGTCATCACCAGTTGCGTGACCTCCATGGGCGAGATCTGCGAAGACGCCGCCATTTTGGTGGAGCCCACCGATGTGGACCAAATCTTCGAGGCCATGCGCTCCGTCTGCCAGGACGCCGACCTCGCCGAGGACCTCGTCCTCCGCGGCCGCCAGCGCGCCCGAATCCTCACCTGGCGCGAATGCGCCCGCGCGACCCTCGTCGCCTACCAGGCCGCCACGCAGCCCGAACCGGAAGCAGGCCCGAGTCTCATGCGCCGGTTGTAAGGATTGGGCAGTCTTGGGCCCGGACTATCCCTGCCGGCCTTCGATGGCGGCGAGCAACACGACCATGGCCAGGATCAGGCGGCGGTCGAGTTCGCTGTCGGGCGGGATGCTCACATCGAGCTTGTAGATGAATGGATTGAAGCGCTGGTGGATCTGAATGGCCTGGGCGCCTGCGCCGATGTGAAAGCGTTGGGGAATCAAGCCGCTGAGGAGGCGCCGCAGGAGGGCCAGGCCCAGGGAGTCCTCTTGCAAGTGCGCGATCGGCGCATCGTTCTCGTCGAGGAGTTCCCACGAGTCGCGCACGAAGGAACTGAAGCCCCGGCGGCGCGCCGCACCCACCCGCTTGCCATCGCGCTCGTCCACAATGTCGTAGCACGCGGCAAAGTCGATCATCTGGCGAGCCTTGATGCTCAAGATGAGCACAGTCTGGGCCTCGTCGGCGAACAGGCGGATGTCCTCTTTCAATTTGAAGGCCTTCTGCGCGGAGTATCCGATCAGAATTGCCTGCGGATCGAGGATGTAGAAGCCGGCGCCGAAGATCTTGAAGACCTTGCGGCGCAAGGTGTAGCGGTCGAGAACGAGAGGATCGCTGGTCATGGCGAGCTGTGAGGGTGGAGGGACCGGACTGCGTTGCTGGAGCGCTCTGCTTGGAAGGACAGTCGCCGGGTAACGGTGTTTCCCCGGTTAGTTTTCCCCCGGGGGCGGTCGCCGGCGATTCAACTCGGTGGACGGGCTTCTGTGGTGGCACCAACCGCTTGGGGCACGAGGTCCACGCGGGTGGACATGTAGGTCGTGCCGCTGCCGAGGTCGGAGAGTTGGTCGTGGTGCAAGGCGTTGAGGGGCAGGGCCTCGGGGGTGTCGTGGGCCTGGGGTTGGCCGTCCACGCGCAAGAGTCCCGGAGGCATGTCGGCACTGGGCGTGATGGGCAGGGTGATGCGCGCCAGATCGTTCACCAAGGTGGCGAGATCGCCGGTGGCCAGGCCCAGGCGGCGGGCATCCAGGGGATTGATGTGGCAGGTATACTCGCCGCTGCGCGCACGGTGCCGCTGCACTCGTGAGAAGGTCGTGTTGTGGGTGTGCTTCGAGGGCGCGCTCACCAGGCTGAAAGCGCGCGGCGTACCGGGAGTGATCTCGGGCACAAAGGTTGCCATGGGCGGCTGGCCCGCGCTGGCGGCGGCGGTGCTGAAGAGTTCGACGCGGCCGCTGGGCGTGCCGCGGGGTCCGGTCGGGGGCTGGATCTTGGTGGGTTTGCCCGCAAGCAGGGACTCTTGAGCCTCGGCGCCAAGGCTGGCAGAGGCCGCGCGGATCAGTTCAAGGCAGAGCTCGTCGGCGCTCGTATGAAAGGCCTCTTGTTCCAGGCCCAAGGCGCGGGCGATGGCGCAGAAGGTGTCCACATTGTTACGCGGCCCCGGGGGAGGCGCGACGGCCGCGCGTCCGTACTGCGCCACGCGGTGTCCGTAACTCTGGTAGAGATCGGAGTGTTCGACAAAGGTGGTGGCCGGCAGAACCACATCGGCCAGCTCGGCGGTCTCGGTCAGGAACTGCTCGTGCACCACGCAAAAGACATCCTCGCGGGACAGCCCCAGGCGCACGGCGCGACTGTCGGGCAGGGTCACCGCGGGGTTGTGGCCCCAAATGAAAACCGCGCCAAAGCGCCCGGAGTTGAGCTCGCGGCCGACCTGGATCTGATGCACGGGGGGCGGGAGAGGCGCATGGCGCAGATCGGGGCGCTCTACAAGTTGCTTGTCAAAGGTGAACACCGCGCCGCTCTCGTAGTGCACGCGTTCGGCATGGCCCAGCAGCGCCGCCAGGGAACAGACGGCGCGCATTCCCATAGCGCCGTTGGTGCGTCGGGTCCAGCCCGATCCGGTACGCAAGAAGGGCTGCTTGGCGTGCCGCAGGATATGGCTGAGAAACTCAATCTCGGCGGGTTCGAGGCCGCAGATCCGGGCGGCTTCGTCCACGGAGGGAGCGCCGCAGAGGTGAGCCTCGAAGCGTTTTGCGCCGAGACACTCAGCCGCGAGTCGTTCGCGGTCCACCCAGCCCCTTTCAAACGCCGCGCGGCAAATCGCAAGCGCCAGGGCCGCGTCGGTACCGGGATGGATGATCAGGCTGCGGGCGCCGAATTTTTCGAAACTGCGCACTGTGTCGGTGCGGTAGATGTCCACGATCGCGAGGGGTGCGCCGCCCTTGGCGAGTTTTTGCAGACCGGGCTGTAGATGCTGGATGGTGCGCTTGACATCGCTACCCCAGATCACGGCGGCGTCGGAATCGGACAGGCTTTCCACATCGGGGCCGATGCAGCGGCCCAGCACCGTGCTGTAGCCCGCCGTGGAGGTCGTGTCGCAAACGCCGCCGTCGTGCTGCACGCCGCCCAGGGCGTGGATCATGCGCATGGGAAATCTGCGGGCCACTAGGCCCATGGATCCCGCGTATTCGAGGGCCAGAATGCGCTCCCCCGCCAGGGGTTTGACACGCTTTGCAATAAGGGCGAGGGCCTCGTCCCAACTCGCTTCGACAAGGACGCCCGCGCGGCGCACCAGGGGCCTCAACAAGCGCTCTGGGCTCTGCACCAACTCGTGGTAGTGAGCGGTCTTCGAACACAAGACGCCGCGGCTGTAGGGGTGCTCGGGATTGCCGCGCACGCGCAGCAAGGCGCCGGCAGCATCGGTTTCCACCAGAACCCCGCAGGCGTCGGGGCAATCGAGGGGGCAGGTGCTCGGGTGCAAGGCCATGGCGTTAGTTCGGATCCAAAAGAGCCGCGGGACCTCGCGGTTTCACTCGTCCAGAAAGGCTGAACGGCGGCGGGTCCTGTCGGGAGCCAGGTCGCGCAAGAAGCCCCGGCGTTTGCGCAAGAGAACATCATTGCGGTCGAAGACGAAGACCACACCGTGGAGCTTGTCGACGATGTCGTCGAAGTTGACCGAGGCCGAACCGCCCGTGTCCGCCAGGGGCACGCTCAAGCTGAATCCGAGATCGCGCTGGTGGTCCCAACCGTAGGCAATGGCGTAGGTCGCCGAACTCAACTCCCAAACCTCGATCGGCGCGCCGAGTTGGTCGAGACACTGGTCAAAAGTAGCCTCGCCCACACGCAGTTCGCTGTCGGCCTGTGCTGCGAGGGGAGTGCCCAATTCGTGACGCTCCCAACTGACCTGCACACAGGCGGCCAGAAGGGCGCAGCAAAGCGCTCCTCTGGAGAGTTGCCCTGCGCGGCGATGGATCAAGCTGACCACGGTTTAGTCCTGGAAGGGCAACTTGTAGCGCGCGCCCTGGGCCTCGAAGGTCCCGGCCATGTGGGTCAACACATCGGCCTCATCGAAGAAAACCCAGACGCGGTCCGCTTGGGCGTCGGTGTTGACCATGGTCACGATGAGCAAGGAGAGGGCCGCGCTCTTTTTTTGGGAGTGGTCGTAGCGCCAGGCCGAACGCCGGCCGAGTTGGACCACATCCGAAGGAGCGCCCAGAGCCCCGAGGACATCGTCGGCGGTGCTGGTGCCGGGCACCAAGAGCGCCAAACGATCCGGGTCGAGAGGGGTGTTGATGTTGTTGCGAGCGACAAAACAAGCGGGCGTGAGCGCCACGAGTGCGACCGCCACGAATAGCTTCAGGGTTTTCATTGCGGCCAGCCTACTCCCACGCCGGCACCTGGGGCCAGCGGGCTCGAAGGATTCTCAACGACGGAAGGGAAAACGGTGCGCGGCCCGGCTTAGACTGACGCGCGAGTCCTGGCTCCCCGCCCGATGATCAACATGCCCACCCAACTCGAAAGCGCCCCGATCCCCACCTACACCGTTGCAGACCCCCGCGAGGCGGCCCTATGCGTGGTGAACGAGATTGCTGAACTGCTCGCCCAAAAACCCAACACTGTCCTGGGTCTGGCCACGGGCAACACACCGATCCTGGTCTACCGCGAACTCGTGCGGCGCGTGCAGGTCGCTGAGATCAGTTTCTCGCGGGCCACGATCTTCAACCTCGACGAGTACGCCGGCCTCAAGCCCCAGCACAGCGGCAGCTTTCGAGCCTTCATGGAAGCCCATCTCATGGATGCCATCGACCTCGATCCCAGCCGCTGGCACACCCCAAAGAGTTGCGCCAACGAACAAGAGAGCGCAACCGAAGCAGCGCGCATCGAGTCGCTACTTGAAACCGTGGGCGGCATTGATTTGCAACTCTTGGGCCTTGGCCGCAACGGCCACATCGCCTTCAATGAACCGGGCTCGCAGGAGACTTCGCGCACGCGCCGTGTACGGCTCTCCGAAGACACACGCGCCGCGAATCGCCCCGACTTTCCAGCCGGAGAAGAAGTGCCGAGCCACGCCCTAACCATGGGCATCGGCACGATCCTCGAAGCGCGGCGCCTGCGCATTTTGGCCTTTGGCCCTCACAAGGCTGACGCCGTGGCCGGAATGCTCCAAGGTCCCCGGAGCAAGCGCCTGCCCGCCAGCTTCTTGCGCGCCCACGGCGACGCCGAGCTGTGGCTCGACGAGAGCGCTGCGGGGGCGCTGTCGTTGGACTAAGCCACTCACCTAGCAAACCAAGACTCATGCGCGTCGCCTTCGATACCGCCCCTCTCGCCGAGACCGCCGCAGGCCGCCGCTTTCCTTTTGGAGTACGCCGGGCTTGCGCTGGGCTCCTCGCGGCGCTCACCGAGCGCGGACGGATTGAAGTCGTGCCCATGGCACCGGAGCCGGACGAGTCGCCTCTTATCTGGCGCCAGAAGCGCCTGCCTGCGCGCCTCGAATCAGCGCGAGTGGCGGGCTTTCACTCGAGCGTGTCGGCCTTTCCGATCCTGGGCAGGGGCAAACGGGTGCAGACCGTGCACGAAGCGCCCTGGCGCTTTGGCGTGGCCGAAAATGCGGGCTGGAAACACCGCAGTTGGGCGGCCATGGGCCCGCTCCTCGCCGATGCGGTGCTGTGTCCAAGCACACACACCAAGCAGGCCCTCATGCACAGCGTTCTGGGCGGCGGCGCAAAAATCGCAGTCTGCCCCTGGGGCGTGGAAGAGAGCTTTCAGGACGAGTCTCCGCCGGGTGTTGTGGACGAGGTCATGTTGTCGAGGTACGCCCTGCCCGAAGGCCCCTTCGCCCTGTGCCTCGGCGCCGTGCGCAAGAAGAAAAACCTGCCTGCCCTGCTGCACGGATTGCTGGAGCACATGCAATCGGGCGCGGCGGGACTGCCGGTGATCGTTACCGGTGAGGAGACCGCCGACTTGCGCCGTGACCTGGGACTCGTGTCGCGCCTCAAGCTCTCGCGCTGGGTGCGCACGCCGGGCGTGATTCTCCCGGCCGATCTGCCTTCGGTCCTGCGCCTCGCCACGGTGGTGGTGGTGCTCTCGCATTCGGAAGGCTTTGCCTTTCCGGTGCTCGAAGCCCTCGCTTCGGGAACGCCCGTCTTGGTTTCCAAAGACAGCGCCCAGGCCGAGTTGGCCGGCGCAGAGGGAATCGTGGTGGACCCTGAAGATCCCACTTCGGTGGCGGAAGGGCTGGGACGCGCCCTCGCTGAACGTGAAGCCCTGCGGTACACGCTGGCGGCGCGGGCGGCTGAGTTTTCGTGGGCGCGTTGTGCCCGGCAGGTGGAAGAGCTCTGGCTGGGATGGCAACGATGAACAGAGCGCTCAACGCGCCGCGGGTCTTGGTCCTCGGCTCGGTCCTGGGACAGGCCATGGGCGGCGTGCGCCGCCACAACGCCGAGGTTCTGCCGCGGGTGGCGCAGATCCTCGCGGCCAGGGGCGGATCCCTGGCGGTGGCCGTGGGCCGCGGCGGTTTGGGCTTTGGCCTGCCGTCCACTGTCGAGTTGCTGTCCACGAATATTCCGGCCCAGGGTCCCCTGCGCCGGGCCAGGAGCGAGGGCCGTTGGACCCGGCGCCTGGCGGCTGAGGCCCGGGCCGCCGGCCGGCCCTTCGACCTTGTACACAGCGCCCATCAGCCCCTGTCGCGCAACCTTGGGCTCCCCCACAGCCTCCTGGTTCACGACCTGCGCAACCTCTCGGCGGCGCATGCAATACTCCCGCGGCGCATCTACGCCCGGCGCGCTCTGGACCGGGCCCTTGCGGGGGCGACCTGCGTGCAAGCGGTGAGCGCGGCGGTCAAGACTGAATTGGTGGAGACCTTTGGCCTCGACAAGGAGAGCGTCTGGGTGGTGGGCAACGGCGCGGACCACATGCCGGTCCTGCCGCGCCGCGCTGGAGCGGGAGCACGGCTCTTGGTGCTCGGCCACATCGAGCCGCGCAAGGGACTGGCCGTGGTCATCGAAGCCTTGGCCGATGACCCCAGCCTGCCGGATGTGCTCTTCGCGGGCCGCGCCGTAGGCGAGGAGCAGGAGCGTCTGGAAGCTCTCGCCCGCAGCCTGCAAGTGACTGAGCGCGTGGAGTTCGCCGGCGCGGCTGACGAAGGCGATCTGCCGCGCCTCTTCGCCGAAGCCGCCTGCGTGGTCTGTCCTTCGGAACTGGAGGGCTTTGGCATCGTGGCCGTGGAAGCGGCGCGAGCCGGCGCGCCCCTGGCAGTCTCGCGCATCGCGCCCCACGAAGAAGTCGCCAGCATCGCCACCCCGCGCTTCGAAGTCGGCGACGCTAGCGCTTGCGCACGCGCAATTCACGAAGCGCAGCAAGCTCCGACGGGCGCCCTGGAACAAGCCCAGAAAAACGCAGGGCGGTTTGCCTGGGGCTCGGTGGCCGACGCCCTGGTGACGAGCTGGATCGAGGGCCTGGGGCGCTGAGCGGCGCCTACTTCAAGGCGCCGACCGCGGAGAAGGCCAGCCAGAAGACAGCGCCAAAAAAGGCCAGAGCCAGGGTGGCGGCGAGGGCTCGGACCCAGACGGGGTACTGCTGCAAGTCGGCGGCGAAGAATCCCGAGCGCGAGACTTCCTGGGAGTAGCGCAGGGCGGGACGGTCCCCAAGGGCGGAGGATCCTGCCTCCGAAGGCGCGCTGCCCCGACTGGCCCGGGCCAGGGCGGCGGCGCGGCGCTTTTCGGCGGCGGCGGTAGGTTTTTCGGCAGCGGGCTCGCGCGTTTGCGGCTGCCTGATCGGCGCAACGATCGGGGTGGCGCCAGAGGGCAAGGGCGCGTCGAGTGCGGCTTCGTTCTCGAGTTCGATCTCAACGCCACCCGCGAGATCCGGGGCGGAGTCCACGAACTCGATCACCTCCGGGGCGATGCTCTGCGGGGCCTCGATCGTAAATTCCACCGGCTCCAGGCGAAAGCGCAGCTCGAGGTCGCCCAACTCGAACAACGCACCGTCGGTCAACTCCAGGAGAACGGAGCGACGCCCGCCCATGAAAACACCGTTGCTCGAATCCAAATCGCGCAAGAACCAATCCTCGCCCTCGCACTCCAGCCGAGCGTGGTGCCGCGAAACCGAACTGGCGTGCAGAACCACCGCGCAATCCTCAGCGCGACCCAAAAGCGCACCGGCCTGGGCCTCAAAGCTGCGGCCCAGGTCGGGTCCCGACAGGACAAACAGAGTCGGCATCGATCAGGCCTCGGCGAGACCCTCACGAATGGCGTAGAGCGCGAGCTCCACGCGGTCGTGAATGTCTAGCTTTTTCATCACCGACGTACTGTGGTGCTCCACGGTCTTGACGCTGATGTGCATCATGCGCGCGATTTCCTTCTTGGACAGACCGCGGGCGAGGTAGCGCAGGACCTCGACTTCGCGATGGGTCAAGGTCGAGTTCACCGTCTGCCCCGAGGGCTTCGGTCGGCCCTGTTCGTCGAGGGTGAAGCGCGCCATGACTTCCTTGGAGAAGTAGGCCCCACCAGCCGCCACGGCTCGCAGGGCTCTGAAGAGTGTGCGAGGCGAGTCGCCCTTGATCACATAGCCCCGGGCGCCCACGGCGATGGCCTGCTCGATGTAGTGGTCGTGGAAGAAGGCCGAGAGGAAAATCACGGCCAAGTCGGGCAGCCGCTTGTGCATCTGATCTACGGCGTCGAAACAGATCATGCCCGGCATGTCGATGTCCATCACCAGGATGTCCGGCCGGGTCTTGAGGGCCAAGACGATGGCCTCGTCGGCGGTGGCGGCGTCCCCCACGACTTCGAAGTCGTCGTCGCGGTTGAGCATCTCGCTCAGCGCCAAGCGCACGAGTTCATGGTCGTCGACGAGGAGGATGCGTTTCTGGTTTTCTGATTGCATGCAGGACTCTTCTGGATAGTTGCGAATGCGGGCGCTCCGGCTGACAATCTAACTCATGCGGGTCGCTTGAAAAGAGTACCTTGGCGACATGCCCCTGCCCGTAATTCTGCTCGACTCGGTCGACCGCGACTACCCTTGCCTTTGGGGGCTGCGGCGGCGAGCAGCGCTCACTGGAATCTCGGCCAAGGTGGCTCCAGGCACTATTTTTGGCCTCTTGGGACCCAATGGGTCGGGCAAAAGCACGCTCTTGCGGCTACTAGCGGGTGCTGAGCGCCCCACTCGGGGCGAGATCCAACTGTTCGGTGCGCCCCTCGATTCAGCCACTCGCGGGCGCATCGGCTACCTGCCCGAGGATTCGCCCTTCCCCGCCGAGCTCAGCGCCCAGGCCGCCCTGGAGCTCCTGGGCTCGTTGCAAGGCATGGGCCGTGGCGAGATCCGCCGTCAGGGCGCCGAGTTGCTCGAACGCGTAGGGCTCAGCGCCGAAGCCCGCACGCCACTGAGCCGCTTTTCGCGGGGCATGGCGCGACGCTTCGGTCTAGCCCAGGCTCTATTGCACTCGCCCGATCTCCTGCTTCTCGACGAGCCCAGCGCGGGTCTCGATGCACCGGGTTTTCTCGTCCTGGGCGAGTTGCTCGACGAAGCGCGAGCGCTGGGCACCACGGTGGTGCTCTCCTCGCACGACAAGGACGAACTGCTTTTGAACTGCGACGAATTGCTCTTGCTCCTCGATGGCCGTGTCGCGGCCAGAGGCAGCAGCGCCGCGGTACTCGGCCGACCGGGGGCCACCCAACTCGAAATCGCCGACCTCGACCAAGTCAGGCTCCAGGAACTCGAGAGCTGGGTGACAGAACGCGGCGGGCGAGTCGTGCAGTCCGCGCCAGCGAGCCGCAGCCTGGTGGAGCTGTACCGCAGCGAAGCCCCCGGCGCGAGGCGTCCATGAACCTGGCCCTGGGCCGACTCTTCTTGCGCCGGGCCCTGAGCCCCTGGCTGGGCGTCTGCCTCGCCGCCGTAGGCGCCTGCCTGGTCTGGGTGGAGGAGATTCCCCGAAGCGCCGTCCTGGGCCTCGATCCTGAGCGCGCCGAACAGGTGCTGCGCGGGCTCCTGCGTGGATCGGTCTGGACTCTTCTGCCCCTGGTGTTGGTGCTGGTCTCCGTGAGCGCCGCCGCCCGCGATCCCGAACGCTGGAGACGGGGCGAGGGACTGGTGCTGGGCACGCGCCGGGCGCCCCCCTGGCGCGTGGCCACGAGTGTCTGGGCCGGGCGCACCCTGGGACTCGTGCTCTGGACTCTGGCCATCGCTGCAGCGGGCGAACTCGGCGCGGCCGGCTCCGCTCCGTGCTTTGAAATCGGACCGCGCGAGTCGCTCAGCGCAGCCCGTCCTGCGGCCGCCGGTGGCGCCTTCTCCATCGAACTCGCCGGGGCGCGCGACTTGCCTCCGGGCAGCCGCGCGCGACTCTCCTGGTACTGGCTGGGCGACTACAGTTCCCTGGAAACTGTGCACCTCAAGGCCTGGCGCACAGGAAGCGAAACCACGCGTACGCGCGCGCAATCGGCCCTCGTCCAACACATCGAAATCGACTTGCCAACGGGCTCGGGGCCCTTGCAGTTGCAAGTCACAACCGTGGGCGCGGAATCAGCCCTGGCCATTGGAGGGCTGGTTCTCGAGTATTTGCACCCGGCTCCCGAACGCCTGGGCACCTGGCGCCTGCTTGTCGCCCTGGCCTGGTTCGGCGCGACACTGCTGGCCCTGGCCGCGGGCCTGGGCGCCTGGATCAGCGCGCCGAGCAGCGTGGCCTTGTTGACGGTCACCTGGTGCGCGGCCTGGATCGAAGGTGTACTCGAAGCGCTCCCAGGCCTGGCCCTGCCGCGCATGTTGCGGTCGGTGTCCGCAGGCCACGTGCCGCAAGCGGAAGAGGGCGCGGTGTGGTTTGTAGGCGCGCTCCTGATCAGCCTGGGCCTCGCCCTGCGAGTGCTCGCCTTGCGCCGGGGATTGGTGCGGTGAGGAGCGGCTGGCGATGGCTCGCGGTGCTGCTCTTCGTGGCGCTCATGTCCCGCTCGCCGAAGCACACCGCACCGGCGACACTCACGGCGCGACTCCTCGGTCCCTGTGCTTCCCTGGCAGCCAGCGCCCAGTGGGTGCGCGTAGGCGCCGCCATCGACGAAGGCCGCCACGGTTTGGCCTACACCCGCGCCAACTTGGCCCTGGATCTCGACCCCGAAGCCAGCGCAGCCTGGTCCTTTCTCGCCTCGCACTACGCCCACGATCGCGCAGCGATTCTCGCCGAGCCCAACCCGGCGCTGCGCACGAGTTGGGTGCGAACGGCGCTGGCATTGCTCGAGCGCGGTGAAGAAGTGGCCAGCAAGCCGGCGCAACTGGCCCTGCACCGCGGCTTGATCCTGGTGCATGTTGGCGACCTCGAGGGCACGGTCCCCTGGCCCGGGCAAAAGAAGGGCGCCTGGCTCGATGCGGAGCGCGCTTTCGAGGACGCCATCGAACATGACCGCGGCGCCACGGAAGCCTGGGTGCAGTTGGCGCGCCACCAAGTCCTGCGCCTGGCTGCGCCGGCCTTCGAGCCCGAGCCCGCGCAGCGCGTGGCGGCTCTGGAAGCGGCCGTGTTCCTGTTGCACCGCGGCAGCGCCCACGCGCGGCGACCCGGGAGACTCGATTTCGAGCGAGGGCTCTTGCTGGGTATCAGCGCCGACGGCGCGGACGGCGCGCTCTGGCCCGGAGGACGGCGAGCGCTCCTCGATGAGGCCTGCGAGGCCTTTCTGGCAGCGGCAAGCCATGGCACGCGCGGAGCCCTGGGCGCGGCGGCCAGCGCTCGCGAGGCGCTTGAAGGCAGCGACCTTGAGAAAGCCGACTTCGAAGACGCCAGCGTTGGGGATGGCGACGAGTAAAGCTGAACAAGCGCCTCTGGCGATGCACAACCGGGGGGGTCCGGGCCGGGCATGGTCAGGCGGAGGCGGGTTCCTTATCATGCAGCCGTGCTTCTCGCCCTCCTCGATCTGACGCAGTACCTCGATGTGCTCGTCGACCGCTTTAACTACCTCGGCCCCTTCGTGGTGTTGCTCTTGTGCGGCCTGGGACTGCCCCTTCCCGAGGAGGTGACCTTGATCGCCGCCGGGCTCCTGCTCTACCAGGGCCAGGTCGAGTTCGTGCCGATCTGTTTGGTGTGCGGCGCGGCCATCCTGCTTGGCGACACGGTGCCCTACCTGCTCGGTCGGCGCTACGGCGCCCAGGCCCTGGAAAATCGCCTGGTCTCCAAGATCCTGCACCCCGAGCGATTCGCCATCGTGGAGCACAAGTTCAACCGCTACGGTAGTTGGGTGGTCTTCATGTGCCGCTTCCTGCCCGGCATTCGCATCCCGGCCTATTTCACCGCCGGGACCCTGGGCATGCGCTACTGGCATTTCCTGATCCTCGACGGTCTGGGCGTCCTGGTTTCAGTGCCGATTTCGATCTACATCGCCGAACTCTTTGGCGGACAGATCGAAAAAGCAGAGGCGCACCTGGACAACTTCCACATCCTGACCACCTTCGCCCTGGTGGCGATCCTGGGGGCCCTGGCTTTCCGCGTGATCGTGGGCCGCAGATCCCGCCAGGCGAGCGAAATGGCGGCACGAGGGGCAAACGAGGCGGAAGACGAGTGATTCGGGGCTAAAAAGGTCCTCGGAAGGCCAGGAGTGCCATTGACGGCACCGGCGAGCCTAGTATCCTCTTTGCGCCAAAAAGGACTTGCTCCCCAGCACCAGTCCTCGCAAAGCTGGCGAATCTCAGAGTTTTCCGCGCCTTGATGCGCGAAAGCGCATCTCCCCACCCCGATTCAGCCCCCCCCTCCAGTCGATCGAATCGACCACCCTACATGGACTCCTCTCTTTACCTTGCCGCCGCCTGCGCCGCCGTGGCCATCGTCTTCGCCCTGGTCAAGTTCTCCGCGATCATCAAAAAGGACGCTGGTGATTCCACCATGCAGGACATCGCTCGTCAGGTGCAGGAGGGTGCAGCAGCCTTCCTGAAGACCGAGTACAAGTGGCTCGCGGTCTTCGTCGTGATCGTCGGCGGGTTGATCGCGTTGTCGGATGCTGAGAACGGCCTCGGAGGAAAGACCGCGATCGCCTTCGTCGCAGGTGCCTGCGCCTCGGGCATCGCCGGTTACTTCGGCATGCACACCGCGACTCGCGCCGCGGTGCGCACGACCCAGGCCGCGCGTGCGAGCCTGACCGAGGCCCTGGGCGTCGCCTTCTCCTCGGGCATCGTGATGGGCATGAGCGTGGTCGGCCTGGCGCTGATGGGCGTGGTCGGCTTCACGTTGATGTACGCAGCCCCGGAGAACGCAGATGGCGTTAGGTTCTCCGCTGACTCGCTCAACCACGTGCTGGGCTTCAGCTTCGGTGCCTCCTCGATCGCGCTCTTCTCGCGCGTCGGTGGCGGAATCTTCACCAAGGCTGCCGACGTCGGCGCCGACCTGGTCGGCAAGGTCGAGGCCGGCATCCCCGAGGACGACCCCCGCAACCCCGGCACCATCGCCGACAACGTCGGCGACAACGTCGGTGACGTGGCGGGCATGGGCGCCGACCTCTTCGAGTCCTACGTGGGCTCGATCATCGCGACCATGATCCTGGGCTCCTTTGCCTTCGCTGACAAAGAGAACATGTCGAGCCTGGTGCTGCTGCCCCTGGGCGTCGCCGCACTCGGCATCCTGGCCTCCATCATCGGCACCTACTTCGTCAAGGCCAAGGACGAAGCTCACATCTCCAGCGCGCTGCACTTCGGTGTGACGGTCGCCTCGATCGCCGCCATCGTGGGTTCGGCCGTCCTCTGCATGGTTGTCTTCACCTTCCCCGAAGGTGTCGAGGGTTGGCGCCTGCTGGTCGCCATCGCCTCGGGAACCATCATCGGCATCCTGATCGGCAAGGTCACCGAGTACTACACCGGTTCCGACGGCAAGCCGGTCAAGAACATCGCCGCGCAGTCCGAGACCGGTGCAGCGACCAACATCATCCACGGCCTCGCCACCGGCATGGAGTCAGTGGCCGCACCCGTGCTGCTGATCGCCCTGGCAATCTTCGTCTCCTACAACGTCTGCCAGATCGAAGGAGTCGATGGCAGTGGCGTCTACGGCGTCGCCATCGCAGCCGTCGGCATGCTCTCGACTCTCGGCATCACCCTCGGCGTCGACGCCTACGGTCCGGTTGCCGACAACGCAGGTGGCCTGGCCGAGATGGCCAAGCTGCCCAAGGAAGTCCGCGAGCGCACCGACGCCCTCGACGCAGTCGGCAACACGACGGCTGCCATCGGTAAGGGCTTCGCGATCGGCTCGGCGGCGCTCACCGCGCTGGCACTGTTCAGTGCTTACTGCAGCCGCGCCGGCAAGGAACTCGACCTTGAAGGCTCCCTGCTGCTGGACATCAACAACCACAAGGTCATGATCGGCCTGCTGCTCGGCGGTATCCTGCCGTTCCTCTTCAGCGCACTCACCATGCGCGCTGTGGGTAACGCGGCCAGCGAGATGGTCAACGAGATTCGTCGTCAGTTCCGCGAGATCCCCGGCATCATGGACGGAACGGGCAAGCCCGACGCCGCGCGCTGCATCAAGATTTCGACCGACGGCTCGCTCAAGCAGATGATCCTCCCCGGCCTGATCGCCATCATCGCCCCGATCGCGGTCGGCATGTGGAGCCCCTACGCCCTCGGCGGCATGCTCGCCGGTGCCCTCGTCTGTGGCATCATGATGGCCATCTTCATGGCCAACGCAGGCGGTGCCTGGGACAACGCCAAGAAGCTCATCGAGAGCGGCGCCCACGGCGGCAAGGGTAGCGACTACCACGCCGCCGCAGTCGTTGGCGACACGGTGGGTGACCCCTTCAAGGACACATCAGGGCCCTCGCTCAACATCCTCATCAAGTTGATGACGGTGGTTGCGGTGGTTTTCTTGCCCTGGTTCGTCTGATCGAGCTATTCTGACTAAGAGGAGACCCACCATCAGATCCGAGCAACTCGCGGCCGCAGCAGCCTGGCTGGCCGATCAAAAAAAGGCCCAGGACATTCGTATCTACGATGTCGGGGAGGAGTTGCAGGTGGCCGACTACTTCGTGGTCATAACGGGGCTCAATCGTCCCCATGTGAAAGCCATCTACCAGGAGCTGCATGTGCGCCTGAAGGCCGCGGGCGAGATCCACGCCCGGGCTGAGGGCGCGGATACCGCTTGGTGGGTGCTGCTCGATTACGGGGATGTGGTGGTCCACATTCTCCAGAGCGAGGCCCGCGAGTACTACGACCTCGACCGCCTCTACCAGACCTGCCGAGGCCTCGAATGGCCCTCGGTGGACCTGCCCGAGCTGCCGGAGCCGGCCCAGCACCGCAGGGCCGCGGGCGAGTAGCCCGGGAAGGCCCGCTCCAACCTGGGCTGCTCGGAGCGAGCTGCCTCCTGGTGATGTGCTCTGGCGATGTGCTCCAGAAGACTGGAGTGGGAGAAAATTCAGCCGATAATAGGCCGTGCGAGGCCCGTGCCGTGGGCGCACAATGCGAGTCCGGGGCGATCCTCGCCCGCTCTCCCCTCCCCACGCTCCCATCCCCGCCCTCATCCATGCAATGGCACGACTGGAACGATGACGCCTTTCAAGAAGCCCGCGAGCGCGGGTCTCTGGTGCTGTTGTTCGTCAAGGCATCTTGGTGCCGCTGGTGCAAGGAACTCGAGGAGCGGGTGCTCTCGGACGAGCGCGTGACCGAACGGCTGGCGGCGAATTTTGTGGCCATCGCCGTGGACAAGGATCGCCGCCCCGACATCGACTCGCGCTACACCCGCCGCGGCTGGCCGACCCTGGCCTGGCTAGACTCCCAGGGCGAACTCCTCGGTGCAGACAACTTCCTCGATGTCGAGCCCCTGCTCGAACGCCTCGAAGATGTGGTCGAATGGCACCGCGCCGGCCCCCACCTCGTGCGTCAGCGACTCAGCGAACTGAATCAACCGGCTGACCCGCCGAGCCCGCCCAAGCCAGCGGTGAGCACCGCCTTGGGCACACCCAAGGTCGAGCTTTCCCTGGACATCGTCGAGAGCGTGGCCCAGTCCGTGCTGGAGTCCGCCGATCCGATCCACGGAGGCTGGGGCAAGGCGCACAAATTTCCCCACCCCGAAGCGATCGACTTCGCTCTGGTCCGCTGGTCCCAAACGGGCGATCCCCAGATGCTCTCCCTGGTGCGGCGCACCCTGCGCAAGATGCAGGAGGGCGAGATCCACGACTCGGTCGAGGGCGGTTTCTATCGCTACGCGACGCAAGCGGATTGGGGCGTGCCAAACCATGAGAAGATGCTCGACAGCAACGCGCAACGCGCCTTCGCCTACCTCGAGGCCTTTCAGGCCCTGGGCGACGAGAGCTTCGAAGCGACGGCGCGCGGCGCGCTGGAGTGGATGACCAGCACCCTCTTCGACCCCGAGACCCACGCCTTCCGCGGTAGCCAGGACGCCGACTCCGAGTACGCCCGCCTGAGCACGCGGGAAAAGCGCGCGCAACGGGGAGCACCAAGTTGCGACTCGACCATCTTCGCCAACTGGAACGCCATGACTGTCTCGGTGCTGCTCAAGGCCGATGCGGTCCTTTGCGAGCGGCGCTGGCGCGATCACGCCGTGGACACGCTCGAGTTCCTCACCACCGAACTCTGGGACAGTAGCAAGGGCGTCTATCACTACTGGGACGGCGATCGGCACATCAGCGGCATGCTGCGGGACCAGGCCTACACCCTGCGGGCCCTGATCGACGCCGTGCAGTTCGGAGCGCAGAACCAATACCTCGAAACGGCCTGTCAATTGGCCGACCTCTCGATCCGTCAACTGCGGGCCGACAACGGCGGTTTCTACGACAAAACCCACGATCCCCACGCCCGCGGCGGGCTGCGCAAGCGCAATCGCTCGATCCTGGAGAACTCGATCATGGCCGAAGCCCTGCTGCGGCTCTCGCACCTGACCGGTGACCGCGGCTATGAAAATTGCGCCCGGGAAGCCCTGGCATCCTTCGCCCATGACTACAAACGCTACGGCCACTGCGTGGCTGGCTACGCCCGAGCCGTGGACCTGTTCTTCCATGTGCCGGTGGTAGTCACGATCGTGGGCGAGCACAACTCGCCGGCCGTGGCCGCCTTGCAGCAGGCGGCGCTCAAGCCCTACATCGCCAGCCGTGTGGTGCGCCTCTTCGATCCCGAACGGGATGCGCAACTGTTGGCCCGCGTGGGCCTCGAGGGATCTCCCGGCGCCGCCCACGCCTATGTGGAGCGCGGTCGCGAGAGCTATGCCGAGACCGACGATCCGCGCCGCCTGGCTGCGCTGATGATGCGCACCTGAGTGTTGCGAAACACCGCCTGGCGAGTTGTCTTCTGCCTCGTGTGCGCGGCCTGCGCCCGTAGCGATGACGAGTGGCGTGGCGACCTCAAGAACCCAGATCCCCATGTGCGCGGCCTGGCAGCCATCGGCTTGAGCCTGCAGGCGCCGCGCGCGGCCGAGGCCGCCCTGCCGGTGCTCTTGAAGACCATCGACCGTTCCGATGTGGGCCTCGAGCGCGAGGCGGCCCGGGCGCTCTCCCTGCTGGCGCCCGAACATGTCGAGTGGCTGCTCGAAGAACTGGTCGGCAACAGCCTTATCAGCTCCGACCGGCGCGGCGCCATGTTGAACGCCCTGGTGGCCTCGGGTGCCAAGGCCGCCGGCCCCATCGTGGTCTGCCTCCAGGGACCGGGACGGGATGTGGCGGACCAGTTGGGTGAAGTGCTGCTCCAAATCGGCGCGCCGGCAGTGCCCAGCCTCGTGCAATTGCTCGCAAGCCCGGACGACTTCAGCCTGCAAAACTACGCGGCCTTCCTGCTGGGCAAGCTGGGGCCGCGGGCGCGAGGGGCGCGGCCGGCCCTCGAAGAGGCGCTGAACTCTCCCGACAAGGGCGTGCGCCGCGCCGCCAGAGGCGCGCTGCAATCCATGGGGCGTGGAAGAGGGGCGAGCAAGGGACCCTGATATGTCGCCGCTCCAAGAAAAAAAACAGGCACTCGTGGTGCCGGTGCTGCTGGTGCTCGCCGGGTTCTTGAGCTTGCGCTCCCTGGCCCTGGCCCTCGCCTGGCGCGTGCCCTTGCAGTTCGTCCACGGGCTCTGGTTCTGGATAGGAATCGCAGGGTTGCTCGTGTCCCTGGCCGCCATCGTGGTGCAATTCCCGAAGCTCTGGCGCGCGGCGGCCAAGGGCGAAGTGCGCCCCGGCGCAGGTCCCCTGCGTGGGCTCTTCGTCGCGGCCGTCACGGGCTGGCTCCTGTTCCTTGCCTTCGCGCAGCCTTTTCAGAGCCTGCACTTGCAATTGGCCCTGGGTTTTTGCGCGGGAGGCTTCGCCATGGGGCTCTTGCTTGTGCGACGACTGCGCCGCAGCCACCCGCGGGGGCTGCGCGCCCTGGACCTATTGGCCTTCAGTCTGTGCGCCGCAGCCCTGGTCCTCGAACTCGGCCTGCGCGCCTGGAACAGCTACTCACCCTCGCCGCTCTTCAGCCGCGTCAGCGCCGGTCCCGGAGAACTCGTGCAACGCTATCGTTGCGCGCCCGGCGAAGTGCGCTTTGGCTTTCCGTGCAACAGTCGAGGCTACTACGACGGTGAGTTCTACGCCAAGGCAGCGCGCGCACAAGCGCCCCTCTGGGCCGTGGTGGGCGACTCTTTTTGCGTGGGCGCTGTGCCCCACGCTTTTCACTTCACAACCCTCTGCGAAGAGTTGCTTGGCGCCGAGATCTACAACCTGGGCGTGGCTGGCATCGGCCCGCCGGAATACGCGTACCTCGTTGCGGAAGAGGTCGCGGCTCTGGAGCCCGATCAAATTGTGCTAGCGCTCTTTGTCGGCAATGATTTGACCATCAGCGCTGAACTGGGCCCGCGGGCCAGCTTGCGGCGTTGGTTCCAAGCCGAAGAGGTCTTCCTGTTCCTCCTGCCGCGGCGTCTGACGCGCATCGCCCGCGAGCGCGAACGACGCGGGGGCCTACCTGTGGCGGCGGTTCAGGGCCAGAATGAAGGCCAAGGCGCCACCAGTCGCGAAGCAGCCGCGGCGGCCTTTCCCTGGTTGCTCGACCCCAGCCTTGAGCAGGCCAGCCTCTCGGAGCCAACCTTCCTGGACCTGGAAGTCCAGCGCGCCCTGGAGCTCTGCGCCCACGAGCCCGTCTCCATGGACCTGGCCTACGCCGCCCTCCTCGAAGCCCGCGCCGCAGCGGGCCCAGTGCCCTTCGCGGTGCTCCTGATACCCGATGAGTTCCAGGTCGAAGACGACTTGTGGCACCAGATTGAACAACGCGCTGGCCGAACTCTACAGCGCGACCTGCCCCAAAAACTCCTGGGCGTCTGGCTCGCGGAACAGGGCATCGACTACCTCGATCTCTTACCCGTCCTGCGCGCTGTGCCCGAACTCGACGACGGACAACGGCACGTCTACCATCTGCGCGACACGCACCTCAACGCCCGCGGCAACCGCGCCGTGGCCGAAGCGCTGGCACCTTTCCTGAGTCGTTAGCTTCAGGGAGCCAATTGCAGAACCTGCAACTCGGCGCTGGCGCTGCCCTGGTTGCGCACGAGGAAGGCGCGCTTGCCGTCGGGTGAAAGGGCCATGTGGCGAGAAGTGCCGCCTCCGGTGCCGGTGCCGAGGGGCACAAAACCCATGAGATCCAGGCTGTTCGCATCGGCCAGACGAATCCCCACCAGACCTCCGCCGGTTAGCAAGAGCACGGACTCGTCCGGCGCCGGAGTGATGCCAAAGGCATTCAGTACTGGATTGGAGCCGGAGAGACTGGCCGTGGTAGCGCCCAGAGAAACCCGTGCGAGCTTGCCCAAATCATCGCTAACCCAGGCGCGGCTGTCGCTGGAGTCGATGGCCACCGTGGCGATGTTGAAGGGCAAGGAAGTGGCTGGCACGGGCTGGTCCAGGGGCGCGGATGCTGTGAGCTCGGTGTCGAGGAAGTGCACTCCGTACAGCACGCCTCCTTGCCAGGCCAAAAGGGCCCGGGTTCCGTCGGAGGAAAGCGCCAAGGAGCCCATGACCATCGCTGGCTCCGAAAAAGTGGAGGAGTTGAAGCTGAGGTAGCCCGCACTTGAGGGATCGGCGTTCATGCGGTGGATGCGGCCGTCATCCCCTGCGCTATACAAGAGTTGAGCTGCTGGGGCCAGAGCCGATCCCGAGGGCCGCACACCTCCGGGCAGGGTGTGGGGACCTGTAACTGCATCGGTGACCACTTCGATCTCGTAGAGTGCGTCGGAACAGGTGACGAACACCCGCGAATCGTCGGCGCTGATTGCGAGTTCTTGGGGCAAGAGGCCCACGCCGATGGAGGCCACCTCTTGGAGGTAGTTGGGAGTTCCTGGTAGCGCACCGTACTTCAAGATCCTCGCCTCGTCGGGCCGGGCAATGAAGAGAAATGCAGAGTCAGAAGTGATCGCAAGGGCGCCGCTCTCAAAGGGCAGGGGCGCGATCTCAGTGGCTAGCCCAGAAATCACAAGGGGAACGCTTCCCTGTCCGCCGGCCTGGTTGATCGCGATGAGCTGCAAGGTCGTGGCTGCGCCCAGGGGCAACCTCCAACCTGGAATGTCAAAGGTGGTCAAGACTCCGGGGACCGTGTTGCCGCTGTCAATGGAGAGACCGTTCTGGAGTTCGAGTCGCCAGGCCACGGTGGGTGACTCCGGGTCATCGACCGAAAAACCACCGCTGCCCTCTTCGAGAAAGCCGAGCGGAGTGGGCAGGCCGCCCTGCAACAAGATGCTCGGCGGAGTCAGGTCGAAGGAGTAGGTTTCGCTGCGCACGACCTCGCTGTTGCCTTCTGCGTCGACGCCAAAAAAGCGCAGAGTCAGGGGATTGGAAATGCTTATGAGTAGCGGACTCGTGTCAGAGAAAGTGGTCAAGCCCCCCATTGCGGGCTGGCTGCCGTCAGTGGTGTAGTAGATCAGCGCCGGCTCATTGGATGTGAGGCTCACGGTCTGCACCACGGAGTACAGCCCACCCGAGGGAAAGGCCTCGGTGAAAGGCGCGGTGTCATCGACATCCGGCGGACCTCCTGGAGATGTCGCTGCGGAACCGCCTCCGCAACCCGCCAGGGCCAGGCCGCAGACGAAGAGCAGAGGGCTAGGAGTAGAGTCAGTGGACATGGCAAGCGAGGCGAACTGAGTGCGCAGGGTGGAGAGGAGGGGGGGGGCGTGCTCGCCCTCAGCCCCTGCCCTTACCCAGGACGCCCAGGAGGGTTGCGTCCAATCGCCGGAAGAGTTCGCAGGTGGCGCGCACATCGCGCAGGCAGTACTCGCCGATATCCTCGATGCGACCGTCGCGGTAGGCCCGGGCCACCTGGCTGCCGTCGATCGATCCCTTGGGGCTCTCGATATCAAAGCGCCGGCACCAAAAGTCGAGAGAATAGCGGTCGCGACTGGCTCCCTGAAAACAAAGCACATCCATGAGGTCGCAGTGGGCATCGAGGGCGTAGCGGTTGGGCACCAGATTGCGCGAGGCTTGCACGCCGAGTTGCGCCGAGCGGATCATCATGATCGGTCCGTCGTAACCGCGACCGTTAAAGCTCACGAGCTGCGGCTTGCGGCGACTTCCACCCGGCGGGCCGATGATCTTCCAGAACTTTTCCAAGAGCTCCTGCTCGCTGCCGCGAAAGATCTTCGAGTCCTTGACCTTCTCCCACTCGTGCTCCTCGGCCCGCTCGCCTTCGAGCAGCAACAAACCGCGATTCTCCTCCACAAGCCACATGCCAATGGCAATCACCTTGCCCAAACCGGGCACCAGGGCTGTGCGTTCGGGCACGCCGTCACGCCGCTTGGGATCGCGTTCGCGGTTTAGCAAGTAGCCACGAGTGCTCTCGTCGACTTCGTCCCAGGCGAAACCAGCGACCTCGATGTCGTAGACGATTTTTTCCATGGCCCCACGATAGCGTCCGGGGGCCGGGGAGGCTCGTTATCGGTCCTTGGCCCGGATAGGGGCCAGTGCGATGCGTTTCGGCCCACGGACAAGGAAGGCCAGGGCGGCAAACCACAGAAGCGTCCCGAGGATATCCCGCGCCGCGGGCGGCTGGCTGGGTACGATCGAGGCACAGCCGCCTCCCCCGCCACCTGTATCCTCGGCCTGGAAGTTGAAGCCGCTGCTGAGTAGATCGATCTGGCCGGTGCCGGGGTTGCGCACCATAAGGGTGCTCATGCCCGCCCCCACCGCGGGCGTGGTGAAGGACAGGGTCGAGCTGTCAATGAAGGTGATGTTCCCGGCCAACACGCCGCCTTGCCCCGTGTTCTGATCAGCTGCGAATACGACCTCGGTCTGGGCAGTGAAGTTGGTGCCCGTGAGGGTCACGCCATCGCCGCCCTTGGCTGTGCCACTTGCCGGAGTGACCTGGACGATGTTGGGATCGGCTGCGGCTACGAACGAGAACTGTGATGTGGCCGTGAAGCCGCCAGGATTCTCGACCTCTATCACTTTGAGACCGGTAGAGCTAGGCGAGGTCCAGAACTCAATTTTTTGCGTAGAGGGCACGCTGACCCCGGCCTGCACCACGCCATCGATGCGCACCACAACGCCATCCACGAAGTTCTGGCCCGAGAGCACGACTCGGGTCCAACCGGACATGGAGCCCACGGCGGGAAAGACCAGGGTCAACTGGGGCGTGGCCACAACCTGGAAGGCGGCACTTTTGCGACCCTCGACTCCGCTGCTGTCGATCACGACAACATCCGAAATGCCCGGCTGGCTGGATTGGGTGGTGAGGGTGATGGTGGTCGAGTCAACCCAGGTGCAACCGGAGACCGCACCGTCTTCGTAGATCTCGCTGCCCACGACAACCCGACAACCGGGGTTGAAGTTGGTGCCTGTGATGGTCACGAGTGTGCCTCCTGCGAGATCGGCCTGGTTGGGACTGACGAGAGCCACGGTGGGATCGGGTGGCGTGATCTCGAGGCCGGCGACCAGCACGCTGCGGTCGCCGCTCGGGTTGGTGGCGATGAGATCCACATGACCGGGCGCTGCGCCGCCGGGAACGGTGACGCTGAAGCTAACTAGAGAGTTCGACCAGGTGCTGGGGGTCACCACCAGGGTCGGGTCGCTGGCCGAGAGGGTCGAGCCCGGACTGAGTCCCGTGCCGCGAGCTAGATGCACCGAAGTCTGGGAGCTCGGGCAACGCAAGGGGTAGCGGTCGTTGTTCTGACCCAGGCTGATGGTCACATCGGAGGCCACGAACACATTGCCGATGCTGCGGGACTCTCCCGCGGCGAGGGTCAGGCTGCCGTGGTCGCTGAGCTCGAAGTCGGTCTGCACAGTCCAGCCCGCGCCCAAGTTGGCCGCGCTCATCGGGCCTTCGAGCGGCGCCGCGTAGAGGTCGTACTGCCCCGCATCGAGGCCGCGCAGGGTGAAAGCTCCGGTGCTGCCGGCGAGGGCGGCGCCGGCGGTGCGGCCTTGGGAGTCCCGGACCACCACATGGGCCCCGGCCACCGGCGAAGAGTCCGCCGTGCGCCGCACGGTGCCCGAGATGCTGGCAAAGGAGCCCGAAGGATAAGCGGCACGCATTCCGTGGACATCATCCAAGCCCAGGCTGCGGTGCAGGATCACCGAGCTGGAGACATAGGGATACATGCTGGCCCCGGCCCAACCACTGTGGTCCAAACCCAAGAGATGCCCCAACTCGTGGGTAGCCACATCCTGGATGTCAAAGCGATTGGCTGCGCCCTTGGTGGTGAAGTTGTGGTTCTTGCCGTTGAAGATCACATCGGCGTCGGCGATGCGGCCATCGGAGTAGAACCAGATGGGTGTGATAGCCACGATGCTCGAGGAGCCAGGGAAGTAGCCTGACGAGCCATCCTCATCAAACCAGATTTGATGCAGGTCATAGCTCTGCCAATCGGTGCGCGCCTGGGCCGCCGCCGAGGTGTTTTCCGCCAGGTAACCGGTGCTGCCCGCGGCGTCATTCCAGGCGTCGATGGCATTGCGCAGAGCCGTCTCACAACTGCCATCGGATATGTTGTCCGAACCCACTGATGACGAGACGATGCTGATGTTGCCCGGGTTGCTCCAGAAGAGGAGGTTGCCGTTGGTGGAGTGCTTCAGGCGCATATGGGCCATGGAACCCACGGCCACGAGGGTCGCGCCCAAACCAAACAGCGCCAAACGGCGAAAGCTGATGCGCCTCATCGTCCACCCTCCCGGGAGCGGCGTGCGGCAGCAGCCCAGATCTCGGCCACGGTCTCGGCGTAGTCGAACCTCTGCTCAAAGCCCTGGTGCTCCAAGTTGCCGCTCTTTGCGTCGGCGAAGGTCAGTTGGCTGTGCTGGCGCGAGAGAGAGCGCTGGCCTTGCAAGGTGGTCAGCACACCGAGCTTGCCCTGGCCGAGCCCCACCGGCATGCGCGCGCCACTCGCACCTTCGGAACTCAGGAACAAGATGGCGTCCTCGCCCACAAGCAGGCTCGGCATGCCCGGCAGCATCAAGCCACGGCCATCGGGCAGCACGCCTCCTGGAAGCCTGAAGCTGCGAGTGGGTTCGTCGGAACCCCAGAAGGTGCGCTCCACAACCACTTCGAACTCGGTTTCGAGACGACCTGGTGCGGGCTGAATCGTGCGCATGGAGCGCACGCGGCCCTCGAAGACCAGGTCGGACTCGCTCACAAGTTGATCGATATCGAGACGCACGGCGGTGCCAGCGGCCACATCGTCCATGGCGCCGTGCAGTGACAGAACGGCCTGTAGGCCACAAGCCGCGAGAAAAAGAGATAGAAGTCTGTGCATTGAAATGGAACCGGGGGACTGAGTTGCGCCAGGCGACGCTGTGCAATAGCGGCGCTGAATGGCCACGCCAGGGAAATCGTCGGCCTCAGGCTCAGCAGCCTGAATCGAATTCTCCCCATCCCTTTATCGAGACCTCGCGAGGCCTTTCTTGAGCTATTCAGGGTGAGCAAATTGCCTTGGTAATCCTGCTCAAGATCAAGCCCCCCCCCGTGCCTGGACTCGATAGGAAGAGGAACTGGGGGCGACTCGAAGCTCCCCTGCGCCCTCCGCACCAAGAGGCTGCCAAGCCGCTTCTGCACCTCAAACAAGGCGCGGGCGCGCTCCAGAGAAGCCGTCCAGAAAAGCCATGAGCACCTACCGCGCCAAACAACTGATCCGCGACAACCTCAACATCCCGACCCTGCCGGCGGTTGTGCAGGAGATCTCCCTGCTGGTGGACAACCCCAAATCAGGAACGGCCGAAATCGGCGCTCTGATCGCCCAAGACGCGCCCCTAGCGGCCAAGGTCCTGCGCATCGCAGGCAGCGCCTACTACGGCTTGCGCGAGCGCTGTCTCTCCACCGAACAGGCCTCCTCGGTCTTGGCGTGCGCGTGCTTCGCAATGTTGTCACGCAAGCCGCAGTCATTCAACAGTTCCACCACCTGCAATCGATACCCGGATTCTCGATCGATGAGCTCTGGCGCCACGGCATCCTGACAGCGCAAGCCTGCCGCGAGTTCGCCCGTCACTCCCAGGGCTGCGGCGCTCTGACGCCCGACGAGTTCTACACTTGCGGGCTGCTGCATGACCTGGGCAAGATTGTGATGCTCGATTCCTTGGGCGAGGACTACGTCGAGGTCCACCAAGAAGCCGAGTCCAGCGGCGACAGGTTGCATCAGTTGGAAGAGCTTCGCTTCGGTTTCAACCACACCGATGTAGGGGCCCTGGTGGCCCTGCGCTGGAATCTCCCAACCGCCGCGGCCAGTGCGATTCAATACCACCATGGCCCGCGCCAGTGCCTGGAGGATGACCCCGTTGTGACCCTGGTGGCAAACGCCAACCTGGTGGCCCACCGTGTGGCCGCAGGGAACATGGAAGCCGCCGAGCTGACCCTGGACGAGGAAACGGCGCAATTTCTCGGCCTGGACATCGACGATGTGGCTGGGATCATGGCTACGGTGCAGGCCTCCATGGCCGACATTGTGGTCTGAGGCCGACCAGGGGACCATTCTCGGGTTAAGTTTCAGGTACTGCGAGGCCTTTCCCTTCCTCGCTGTCCCCAAATCAAGATGGATGCCCGCTTTCTACTAGCTACGCTCTGCGCCCGTCACGGCGTGGAATTCGACCGAGGTTTACGCCTCCTGCCCCTGATCCGGTGGGCCCTTGAAGGGCCTGAGAGTTCTCGTGACCGCATTTTATCCGTGGTCGAGCGCACCCTCTCCAACGATGGAATCCCCGACCAGGACCACGCCCGGCGGTTCAGAGCCGCAGCCGATCAAGCCATTTTGGTGGCCGTGGCGGGGGTTCTGCACAGTTGGAGCCCCAGCGACAAGCTGCTCGACCTCGACTTCGGGATGCCCGGCGGATCGCAATAGCCCAAATCGCCCTGGGCTCGCCCCCGAGCCAACCCAAGAACCAAGCAAGCCCGCGCCCCCTGAAGGGAACGCGGGCTTCTCGTGGAGGAATCCTTGAGGAGAACTGGGTCTACGGCGTCGAGCGGCGACTGTTGGCGCGGTTGTTGGCGCGGTTGTTGGGGGGGCCGGTACCGAGCCGCTTTCTGATCTCGTGCATCTCCTGGCGCAGGGCATGAACCTCGCGCCGCAAGGAACCGAGTTCTGCGTGCAGGTCGCCGCCTTGGCCATGAGAAGCGTCATGGGGGGTCTTGTCGCTGAAAAAATAGTGGCGTTCGCCATGTTCACCGTGCGCGCCACCAAAATCAGGATGGGGGCTCTCGCCGCCGTGCCCGCCGCCGGCATGCCTGTGGGGGCGCTCCTCGCTGGGCTCTTCGCAGTCGGCCTCGGCACCGTCACAACAATCGTCAGTGGCCGAGTTCCAGGACCATGAATGTGAGAAGTCCTCGCCATCGATCACGATATCGAAGATCGCGCGGCCCTCGCCTCTGTGAGCGAGGTGCAGCACCTCCTCCATGTCAGAGTCGAGATCGAGGTTGCCAAGAATCTCGTGCAAGTCGATGTTCTGGAGGTCGCCGAGGTCCTCAAGGCGAATGAGGGCCTTGATGCAGTGCTCTCCTTGCTCTCTGTCGCCCTCGATCTCCACCTCGCACTCGATCTCAGCGTCGGAGTGTTCGCCGCCATGGTGCTCGTCGGTTTCCAGCCAGACCCCTCGCTTGCCCAGGTCACTCACCTTGATCTTGTGAATGGCGCCCGCCCGGGCATCTTCCTGCTGAGCTCCGAGCACGACTCGGCGCTCGATTTTGTGCACCTTGACAGCTTCTTCAGAGTCCTGGGTGATGAGGCTGGAGAGCGCTGCCTGGCTGCGACTCGCCAGGGTCACCTCGAGGTCCTTGCGCCAACCCTGGCGGTCCACGGACAGGGTGATGACCTCGCCGGGGGCAAACCGGCCCACGGCGGTCACGAGGTCCTTTGAGGAGAGGATTTCGGTGCCGTTGAGGGCGGTGATGCGGTCCCCCGCCAGGAGCCCCACGCCCTGGGCGGGACTCCCCGGCAGGGTGGTTTGAATCAGGGCCGCGCCCTCGCCGCCGCCGAGGCTGACTCCGAGCATGCCTCTATCGTTGGCTTGGGCTGTGCTCTCGCCTTCGGTCGAGGGAGAGACAAGGGTCAGACTGGATTGAGAAGCTGTGGCGGACGCGCCGAGGGCGAGGGCCATGCAGCAGGAGGTCAAACGGATGAGGATCATGTCGCAGAGGACCTCTGGGGGCCCTGGGGGGGGGAGAGGATCGGAGGGGTGGGAGGGGCGCCGGGGAAAAACAGCGACCCGCGGGTCTTGGCCAGCGTACCTTTCGACTCACTACGACGCGACCCTGGACAGGTTGGCCAGTTTCGCAAGCCTTTACCCCCATCTAACCCTTCAGAGGGGCGCGGGGCTCCTCTGCCGGCGTTGTCTGGTTTATTTTGGCTCAGCGTTTGCGCCGGCGGCGAGGCTGCTGTTTGAGGGCCAGCTTGATCTCGATGGCCTCAGAGGCCCCGTCGGCGGCGATGCTGACGGTTCCCTTGCCGCGGCCGAGCTTCTCGTGCCAGACCTCGAGCTTGTAGTCCCCGGGGAGCAAACCAGGGATCGTGAAGCTGCCATCGGCGCGGGTCAGAGCGGTGAAGTTGGTCTCGGCGACAAAGATATAGGCCGTCATCCAGGGGTGGATGTCGCACTTGATCGCCACGGCTTCGGCCTCGCTGAGCTTCTGCTTTAGGGAAGCGCCAGCGGGGATCATGTTGTTGATGGCCTTGTTCTTGGTGGCGAAGGTGTGAACATTGTGCGCCACCGTGTCCGAGTTGAGGTACTCCACCTGGGTGCCCACCGGAACGATCGTGATGTGGGACTCGAAGCGACACTGCACCTGGTCCAGCAAGACCGGCTGCTCGGGCACGCGCAACTCCTGGCCCTCAACGGCAATGGTCACCACGCAGTTGGCGATGCCCCGCTTGGGGCCGATGAGAAGCCGGCGATCGGTCTTGTCGAGCTTGCCATCCTCGGCGGTACAGCCCTTCGCCTGGGCATCGGAAACCCTCAGTTCGAGGGTCTTGGGCAGTTCGCCCTCGAAGACGATGCACCCGGTGATCGGGAAAGTCTCGGTGGCCTCGTCCTGGGCTTGCGCTGGGTGCTCGCCGGTATGAGCAAGGCCCATGCAAGCCTCGCGGAGAGGGCCTACGGCGAGGGTGCTGGCGGCCAGAGCCACAAACCCTGCGGAGGCTGCCAAGCGCTGCATGGTTCTGCGGACCCTGGGCCCTCAGTCCTTGACGCCCGCGGGCATCGAATCGAGGTTGTAGAGCCAGTCCAATACAGCGTCGATCTGCTGGACATTGTTCGAGTTCGGGTAGGCCTCCTGGTACTGAGGCGGATACGAAGCGAAGTTGCCCGGCATGGTTGTGCCCGGATAGATCAGGGCAGGGTTCCACAACCATGCCTGGACCCAATCCTCGCGCAAGCGCTCGCGCACGAGATCGAGGTCCGGTGCCCATGCACTGGGGGTCTCCATCTGGGTCGGCCCCTGGCCCTTGAGCCAGTGGCACTGGAAGCAGTTGACTCCATCGGTGGCGATGTTGCGACCGGCAGCGGCGTGGTTGGCATGGCTGGGCAGGCGCCGGGTCACGAGCTCGTGCACCGGATTGGTGGGACCGTTCATGCGGAAGCCCGCAGCGTCACCGTAGGCCTTGATGCGCGGGAATTTCGCGGCGATGTCCGGCGCGGAACCGGCTTCGATGAAGTTCACTGCCGCGGTGGTCACTTCAGCGGCTTCAGCCAGATCCGAGGCGCTGATGCCGTTGCCATCATCCATGAAGTTCGTCATGCGCGGGAAGGGCATGCCATCGCCGTCAGAACCATCCTGCAGGGTCACACCGAGGGCGGTGCGCAGGGAACGGGTGTAGCGCGGAGCCCACTCGATTTCGGCCTTGTGGGCAAAGTAGTCAGCCACCGCACCCGCTTCCGCGGCGCTGATGTTGAAAGAAGGCATCCTGACCCGCATCTGAGGCCGAATGACCTCGGGATCGCGCAGGAAGGCGAAGAGCCATTCGCGCTGCAATTTGTGTCCTTCGTCGAAAAGCACCGGCGGGGCATAGGTCCAACGCAAGGTGTCGTAGTGCAGCTCGGTGTAGTTGCGTGCCACACCGTCTACATCCAGCACTTCCCCATCCGGCCCGAAGTGCCAGTAGGAGATCTCGTCGGCTTCGGCATCGTGCATCTCGATGCCCTCGCTGTAGTAGCGCAGGATGGTCTGCACGAAGTCGCCGCCGCTGGGCGCTTCGATGGACAGGAGGTCGTCGAGTTCGACGAAGACCGACTCGCCGGCAAAACCCACCTCGGGGACGGTTTCGAGCAAGCGGAAGCCGACATCCTCGACTTCTTCGTCCATCTCCAACTCGTAGTTTTCGATGTCCTCCATGAGGCTCGCGAGGTCAGTCTGGTGCGGCGGCAGGTCGGCGTCGCCGATGGGAATCAGCTCGGCCGGCACAGTGCGCGCGATTCCGTCCTCATCGTTGTAGGTGATCCGGCCTGGATCGATCATGTGGCAGGCCATGCAGTTCTGCTGGCGCACCACGGCGAGGCCATCATTGATGGACTGTTTGCCAGGTGTCGGCACCATCTTGGCCCGCTGCACCTCGTCATTGACAAGGCCTACGACAAAAGTCGAAAGAGCCAGGACCTCATCGCTATCCAGGCCGAAGTGCGGCATGCGCTGGCGCTCGATGGGGTTCTTGACTTTCTGGTCGTCGAAGCGCCGGGGGTCGTCGAGCTTGTACTCGAGCCAGTTCTCGCGGTATTGCTTGAACTCCTCGCGCTGGTCAAAACTCCAGCCGTGCTCGTGGGTCAGGATGTTGGGTAAGAAGGCCCAGTCGAGCTTGTCGGGGGTCTTCGAACCCCAGGTCGAGAGCTCCGTGCCGATCGGGTTGGTGTCATCGAAGCCATTGATCGTGTGGCAGGAGAAACAGCCCTGGTGGCCGATGAACTTCTCGCCCACGGCAACCAGCAAGTCCGCCTTTCTATCCCAGCGCAAGAGGGGGTTCTCCCCGGCAAAGCGCCGCTCTAGTTCGACCCGGCCGTCCCGGGAGAAGAACCAGCGCGCCTGTTCCTGCAACACATCGAGGGCCGCCTCACTGGGACCCTCCTGCCAACCTTCGGGCACATCGCGGAAGATCCCATCGGGGTCGTCCATGATGTAAGCAGTGATGTCGGCGGCATCCTCGTCTGAGAGACGCAGGTTCGGCATCTGAGTCTCGGGCCAGTAGGCAGCCGGATCCTTGATCCAGGCGTAGAGCCAGTTGCGATCGACCTTGCTCGCCACGCCGCGCAGGGACGGGCCGTGTTCGTTCTCCCCGCTAAGCTCGAAGACGAAGTCGGATGTGGCAAGTGCCTCGCCCGGATAACCGACCAGGTTGTGACAGGCGAGGCAGCCCACAACACGGAAGGTCTCGCGGCCGCGATCAACATCGCCCGCTTGCGGCGGCGCTGGGTAGCCACGCTTGGGGCTCTTCTCGATGAGGTAGGCCGTGATCGAGGCGATCGCCGCGTCTTCCCACTCCTGGCCAAAGATCGAGCGCCCGGCGCCCCACTTGGATTTCGCGACCTCTTCGTCAGGCCGGGTGTTCGAGAGGTTGAAGATGCGCGGCATCTTCGTCGAGGGACGGAAACTCTTGGGATCGGTAATCCACGCGCTGAGCCAGTCGGCGTCGAACTTGGACTGCAAGTTCGCCAAGCTCGGTCCCGGCCGGCGCGTCGTGGGGAACCAATCGACCTTGTGGCAAGCGTAGCAGCCCTTGTCCTCGAAGAGTCGATAGCCTTTGGCCAGACGCGGCGCTTCGGGAGCGATCAATTCCATGGTGGTCTTGTGACACTGCACGCAAGCGGACTCGAAGTAGTCGGCACTGAGCATGGGATAGTCCCAGTGGTGCTGCTTGTGCCAGTGGTGCATCGCCTGCCACTCTTCGGTCTGGGCTGCGCCTGCGGGACGGTGATCTGTGTGCTGGAAGCTGAGGCCCTGGCCGGCGCCGCGGTGACAAATCGTGCAGCCGACCTGGTTGACCGGATGCGGCGACTTGGCTGTCAGGTAGAGGTCGAGGCGCGGGTGGGTCAGGAAGGGGTGGTCGAGTGCCTGCCCGTCTTCGGCAACCCAATCCTCATCGTAGCCGGCGCGGTCGATGGCCTCGTGGCAGGTCTGGCACATGTCGATGCGCCGGCCCTTGGTGAAGTTCAGCTCGAAGGAAAGGTCGGCGAGGACTTGTTTTTGAACGCGGTTGCGCGGATCGACGAAGTCGAGTCCGGGGAAGTCGCGCACGATGTTGGCCAGGCGATTGGTGGCGCCCTCGGGGTCGAGGCTGTCGAGTTTCTGCTCCAGCAAAGCAAGGTTCTTGGAGGCGCCCTTGATCTGGGACTCGATGCTGCCAATCTCGGTCCCATACGCCGCGACCTCTTGTTCCAGGGCCTCGACCACGCCGACCTGGATTTCGACTTCGCCCTCGATAGCCAGGAGCGTGTCGAGGGACACTGCGAGCTGGTCCGCGCCGTAGCTCGGGTCCTGTTCGTGGACGCGGTGTTCCTCGATCACGAACCGATCCCAGGCGAGGTCCTGCTTGGCCGATTTGGCCTTTTCGGAAACCGTGAAAAGCACGCCCTGCTCGGCGAAGAGCGCCGCACTTACACGGTCCCTGTCCGATCGCCTGACATCCAGGCGTCCCTGGGCGTCGGCCAGGGTGGCCTGCAAGGCAGAGGCCGCCTGGTCTTCGGCCTGCATGGCCGCCGATTGAATGGCCTCGCGGATGCGCTCGGCCTCGATCTCGCGAAACTCAATCTGGTACGGCTTCCAGGGCGCGTCCCAGTCATCGACCACCATCCAGACGGAGGCGAACAACAAGAGGACGCTGGAGAACGCGAACCAGCGGTTGAGGCTGGGAGTGTGATAATGAGTGTCGCCGCGATCCGCCATGGGTCTCGTGTGACGCTAGTCTGACTGGGAAGGAGGGTGAGGAAGGTGATGCGCGGGGCTTCAGATGTTGAAGAACCACTCCGGAATGCCGACGATGTACTTCAAGTTCACCGTCCAGCGCAGCAGCATCTTGATCGGGATCAAGCCGAACCAGAGCAAGAGGTGCATCATCACATGAAAGCGCACGAGGTGCTGGCGGTTACCGCCGTAGAGCACTCGCATCAGGGGTTTTTCGAGCAGCTTGGGCAAGATCAGGAAATAGCCCAAGAGCAACACAATCCCCGGTGCCTCGCGGATCAGGGGATCCGCTGGTCGTGGCTGTCCAAGGAGCCCGGACCAGAAATAGGTCGCGAGGTCCACATTGACCATGGGTTCGAGCTTGTGCAGGTCCCAGTACTCAAAGGGCCCGAAGAAGGACCAGTTGGGCCCGCGCAGGAAGGTCCCCAGGATTACGAAGGAGATCCAAAACAAGAGGAAGCCCACCCAGAAGAAACTGATGGCGAACTTGCGCTCGTTGAAGGTGTAGTAGCCGTTGCCCTTGGGGTTGGTGTCCACATAGGGAATGGCGCACAGGCCGACGACAATGAAGCTAGGCAAGACCACGCCGGCCAACCACGGATCGAAGTAGACCAAGAGCTCCTGCAAGCCCAGGAAATACCAGGGCGCCTTGGAGGGATTGGGCGTGCGAGCCGAGGCCGCGGGCTCTTCGATGGGTGCGATAATTTCGATCGACCAGATAATCAGCACGGCCGTAAACAGGACCATGCAGATCAGCTCGACGTAAACCAAATCGGGCCAGGTGAAGACCTTCTTCTTGCCCAGGTCAGCCTCGACAGTGGGCAGTCCTTTCTTCACGCGTTCATCGTTGATGTAGCCCCGTCGCAGGGACAACCACGAGAAGAAGATCACCGTGGCAAGCAGAATGACAATGGGGATGTTGTCGGGCTTGGTGACGATGCGGTTGAAGTTCGCGTCGCCGAAGGCGAACACGAAGAAGGCCGTGGCCAGCACGAAGAAAGCCACGATGACGCTCTTCTTGGTGAAGAAGGCGCGAAAGCGCAAGACCAGGACAATCGCCAGCGTAAACTCGAGGAAGTAGAGCGTCGGCGAAGTCGCCCAGTCAACCGCTTGCTTGATCAGTTCGCCCATCGGGTGAAAGAGTCTCGGGGGTCCGGGGTGAGGGAAGAAGGGCTAGAGAGGCCCGGAGATGCCGCCGTCCTTGCGGACGCGCCAGAAGTGAACGGCCATGAGTACCGCGGCTGCGATGGGGATGCCCACGCAGTGCAGCACATAGAAACGCAGCAGCGCACCCTCGCCCACGAAGCGACCGGCCAAGAGGCCAAAGCGCACATCGTCGCCGGCGTGAATGAAGTCCAGGCCGCCAAAACTGAGCAACGCCGCGCCGGGACCTTCGTGGCCCAGGACCGGTGTCGCGCGGGCCATGTTGGTGCCCACGGTGATAGCCCATACGGCCAACTGGTCCCAGGGCAGGAGGTAGCCGGTGAAGGACAGAAGCAGGGTCAAAACCAGCAGGATCACGCCGATGTTCCAGTTGAACTCGCGGGGCGGTTTGTACGAGCCGGTCAGAAACACGCGGTACATGTGCAGCCAAACGGTGATCACCATCAAGTGCGCCGACCAGCGGTGCAATTCGCGCATGATACCCAGGGGCACATGCTCGCGCAGGGCCACGATGTCCTCGTAGGCGAGTTCCGCCGTGGGGCGGTAGTAGAACATCAAGAGCAGGCCGGTGATGGTCTCCACCAGGAACAGAAAGAAGGTCATTCCTCCCATGCACCAGGTGTACGAGAGCTGGATTCCGCTGCGGCGCACCTTGACCGGGTGCAGATGCAGGAAGAAGTTCGACAGAACGGCCAGGGTCCGGTTTCGCGGGGTGTCCGGGTACCCGTGGCGAACGATCGAGCGCCAGATCTGACTGTTCTTGATGTAGTCGAAGATTTTGTTCATCGGGTTCTGCGAAGTCCGATCACTCCGGCTGGATCAGGCTGGGGGAAAACAGAGTGGGCAGCGCTTTGCAGTGCGGCCAGGCCGTGGGCACTCATGCCGAGTAGAAGAGGTAGGCGCCGTCGAGACTCCACTGGCCCTTCTCTTCCTGGTACTTGGTGTTCTTGTCTACCAGGATCTGGCCGTCTTCCGCCAAGGTGACCTTATAGCGTTCGAGGGGCCGGGGCGCGGGGCCCTCGATGTTGATGCCGGTGATGATGAAACCCGAGCCATGGCAGGGGCACTTGAACTTCTCATCCGAAGCCAACCAGTTGGGCGTGCAGCCGAGATGCGTGCAGACCGTGGAGAGCACATAAAAGCCAAGGCTCTCGCGCACAATCCAGACCCCGTAGGAGGCCTTGAAGCGTTCGTCCACCATGCCCACTGCAAACTCAGACGGAAAACCCGCCTTGAATTCCTGGGGCGGCTCGTAGAGCACATTGGGAAACAGGAAACGCACGCAGGCGCCGAGGATGCCGGCGCTTGCCAGGCCAAAGGCACCCCAGGCGATGGCCAGGGCAGAGATGAAACCGCGCCGTGAAACCTCGCCCCGCAAGGGAGCGCGGATCAGGGTCGGTTCGCTGTCTTCAGGTTCGGTCATGGAGTTGGGGGACGCAGGTCAAGGCTGGCATGCAACCCTCGCGGGCTCTCTGGAGCAACTCGCCGGTCCGGGTTGCGAACCCGTCAGGGGCGCGCTGAAGTCCTGCTTCGAGGCTGGGGAGAATGAAGCCTGGGCCGGCGCTTGGCAAGCCTTTCGGCGCGATTCAGTGGGCTCAGTCGGCTGATCCAGCCGCACCCCAGTCAGCCAGGGAGTCGATCACCACGGCCCGGAACTCGAGGTCGGGGTCCTTTAGCCAGGTCTCGACCCGCTGGCGGTCTCCCTCACGCCCCAGACGGGCCAAGGCCCTCAGGGCCGCCCGGCGGCTCTCGGAAATGGACAGGGGACCCCTGAAACGGCGGCTGTGAGCGGCATGCTCGGCCTCGAAGACCTTCGGTTCCAGGAGCTGGAAAAGCACGTCCGCCCCTCGATCATCGCCGAGTTTGGAGAGCGATATCGCCGCGTTGGCGCGCACTTCCAGCTCATGGTCGTGGATCAGGCCCGCGAGGGCCGCGAGGCTCTCGTCGGCGGGCATTTTTTGCAGCACGATGGCCACCAGGGAGCGCAGGCCGGCGTCCTCGGACTGGGCGTAGGCCAGCACCGCCGGCAGGGCTCGGGCATCGCCGATCGCCCCCAATTTGGCCAATATTTGGAATCGCAGCTGGTTTTCGGGGTCCTGGCCCTCAGCGCCCTCGAGGATCTCCACCAGCAGGGTCAGGCCCTCGGGGTCGTCGGTCTCGGCGAGCAGCGAGGCGAGCAGAAAGCGCGCCTGGAAATCGTCAGCCGGCACCGTATCCCAGGCCGCGTGCAGACGCTGGCCGAAGTCCTCGGGCACGGGCCAGGGCGTCTCGCGGCCGTCAAGGGCGGCTACGCTGTTCTCGGCCACCTTCTGAGTCAGGTGGAAGGCCGCCTGCTCGCGCTCGTTCTTGCCGCCCTGCACCATGTTGTGCAGATTGTCCGAGATGGATGTCGGCCCGCCGGCGATGCCCCCAAACATCAGAAAGACCAGGACCAGGACCAGCACGATGCCCGCAGGCACCACCACCAGGGGCATCCAGAGGGTCGAATAGGGAGATTTGCGCTCTTCGGGAAGGCTTCCTGCCACGGAAGTGGGAGGCACGCCAGCCTCGCTGGGCTCGGGATCCTTGCTGTCGTTGGCCATGTTTCTTTATGGAAGCCGTGAAATTCAGAGCGGGAAGTCGGACAGGCGCGCCGCCGTGGGCATCTGACCCACAAGGGGCCGCACATAGTCGCGGAAAGAGGGGTCGATGTCGTTGTCGCCGGAGAGGAAGCCCTCTTCCATGTCCCGGGTCTCTTTTGCAACTTCCTTTAGGTCGCAGACCTCGAAGGAGGCTCTGTAGGCCCCATCGGTGCTGTGGCGTTGGATGAAAATCGAGCCGTGCGGCCGCTCGCCGGAGGTCGCTATGCGGGCTGCGGTACGCCCGACTTCGCGGGCTTCGGTGGCATCGGTTTCCGAGGCGTAACCGGCGAAGGAGCGTTGGAGATAACCAAAGGTATCGGCTCGCACGCGCAGATCGCTACCGAGGCGCTTTTTGACCTCGGCGGCGAGCATATCGCCCAGGGCGCCCGATCCCGAGAGCTGCACATTGCCGTGGGAGTCGGTTTCGGCGGACTTCACGATCAGCTCGCCGTCGGGCCCGTGGATGCCTTCCGAGACCGCCACCAGACAACGGCCATTGCGGCGGTACGAGCCCTCCACATCGGCGATGAAGCGGTCCATGTCGAAGACCCGTTCGGGCACATAGATCAGGTGCGGCCCATCATCCTCGTGTTCCCGCGCGAGCAAGCTGGCCGCGGTCAACCAACCGGCGTGGCGGCCCATGACCACATCGATCTTGATGCCCGGCAGGCTGCGGTTGTCCTGGTTGTCGCCCATGAAGGCCGAGGCCACAAACTTGGCGGCCGAGCCGTAGCCGGGGCAGTGGTCGGTGACGCGCAGGTCGTTGTCGATGGTCTTGGGCACATGGAACAGGCGCACCTCGTAGTTCTCTTGCATGGCCACTTCGTTGAGGATGTGAGCCGTCTCGGCTGAGTCGTTGCCGCCGAGGTAGAAGAAGAATCGCACCTCGTGGCGTTTCAAGGCTTGCAAGACCTCGACGCACTCTTCGCGGGTGGGCTTCTTGCGCACCGAACGCAGGGCCGCGCAGGGCGTCTTGGCCACCGCTTCAAGGGTCTCGCGGGACTCGCGGCCGAGGTCGATCAGGTCATCGGTCAGGATGCCCGCGATACCGTGCCGCGCGCCGTAGATCTTCTGCACGGCGTCGCTATCCATGCAGGTTTCGATGACGCCGACGAGGCTCTGATTGATAACGCAGGTGGGCCCACCGGATTGACCGATGAGTGCGTTTCCGACGAGTTGGGGCATGTTGGGCTGTGTTCTGGTCTGGAATTCCGGAAGCTCTCAGATGGCGCTTTGTAGCAACTCCATGGGGCGCGGCCCACCCCCGCACTGGAATTCACTCCGCCTGCGCGACGGGCTCCCGACGCCGAAAGGCCGGTGTGGCCCATCGATGCGCGCCTCGTGCTGGCCGAGCACAAGCGCTATCTCTCCCTGGCCCTGCTTGATCTTGCCCCGGTTTCGTGAACACGCTGGCGCGGAGTTAGCAGAGGGGGGTACGGAGCCAGGGCACTTCCTCCCGATGCCGTCCCGCGCAGTTTCTTGGAGATTTGTGTCCGGTGGCGGGTCTGGGGCTCAGTTGGGAGTGCGCCGGGGCATCTCTGCTTTGGCGGCTACCCAATATCTTCCACCACAGGCAATCAGTTCCATGCAATTCCACCCCATCACCACGACCTGCCGCACTGCCGCCTGCACCCTGGTGGGCGGCCTTCTGTTGTCTTCCGCGGCCCAGGCCCAGTTCAGCTTCTCGGTGGACTGGCACAGCCCCACTGTGGGCATGCCCGACAGCTTTGGCGGCGTTCCGATCACCGAGGGCGACATCCTCGGCACAGTCGGCGGCACGCCTGCCCTGGGACCCCTGCCCGTGCCCGGCACGGCCATTTCAGCCGGTCCCCTGGGCCTGGGACTTCCCGGCTATGGATTCTGTGTCGGCCACCCCGGCGGCACACCCTGCGCCGTGGAAGTCGATGCCCTCTCCTTCGGCGTGGATCACCCCATGTTCGACATCGGTGGCGACTACCTGTTCTCCACCGACGAATTCGCCTCCGGTCTGGTTGGGCCCTTCACACCGCCGGACCTCTCGAGCGAGGCTCCTTGCGGAGACTCTTCGGCTGATGTTTGGGTCAATGCCATGCCCCTGCCCATCGGTCCCCTGCCGCCCTTCGCGGCGCCCGTGGGGCACACCGGAATGATCGACGGCGATGGCTTGGCGAGTTGCAGCGGTGCGGCCTATCCCGGCACTGGCCTCATCGAACCCAACTTCCCCGGCTTCCCCAACAACGGCGACAACCTCGACGCCATGAATTTCGGATCAGTAGGCCCCAACCTGTTCCCCTTGACCGGCGTGTACTTTTCCCTCGACGAGGGCTTTCCCGATCCGCGCACGGGCACTCTCAACTCTGGCTCGGCCGCAACCATGGGAGTCACCGGCGCTGACATCCTCTGGAAACCAGCCCCCGGCGCCGCGCCGGTCGTTTTTGCCCCGGCGACGCTCCTGGGCCTGAATCTCAGCGCCCAGCAGGCGGGGGACGACCTGGATGCCCTGGCGATCTGGGAAAACGGCAGCGGGTTCTTCGAGCCCAGCCGGCACCCCTACGATTGGATCACCGGAGCCTCGGACATGGTGCTCTTCTCGGTGCGCTCGGGGTCGGCGGTGATCGGCGCACCCGATTCCATCTTCGGCATCCCCATCGAGGCCGGCGACATCCTCACCACGCCGCTTTCACCCGCTTTCGGAGGTGTATCCCCCTTCCCCGGCATCATCTGCGCCGCGGAAAACCTCGGCCTCGTGACCATGCGCTCTTTCGGTCAAATAGCCGACGACCTGAACGCTCTGGACACCAGGGACAATGTCGGCAGCATCATCGACTGCAACTCCAACGGTATCGCCGACGCCTCCGACATCGCTTCGGGGACCTCCACCGATGTCGACGGCAACGGCGTGCCGGACGAGTGCGAAGTGATCAGCTCCTCTGCCTGCTTCTGCCCCACCGCCGCCCCCTGCGGCAACATCGACGCCACGGCGGGTTGCGCCAACTCGACTCTCAGTGGCGCCTTGCTCGCGGCCACGGGCACATCGAGTGTGGCCAATGATGACCTGGTCTTGACGGTCACATCCATGCCCCTCTTCCAACCGGGCCTGATTTTCATGGGCGCCGCCCTGGTCGGTCCCCTGCCCTTCGGCGACGGATTGCGCTGTGCCGGTGGAGGCTTGAAGCGTCTGGTCATCAAGAGCGCCGGTGCCAGCGGTTCGATCTCCCACGGTCCGGGTATCATCGCTGCCGGTGCTGCGATCCTGCCCTTCAGTGTCTGGCACTTCCAAACCTGGTACCGCGACCCGCTCGGTCCTTGCTTTAGTGGCTACAACCTCTCCAACTCGGTTTCGGTGACTTTCACTCCCTGATCGGCATGGACGAGGGCGTCCTCTCGTCCGCAACAGACAGCGGCCCGCTGAACATCTGGTTCAGTGGGCCGTTTTTTTTTGCGGTACGGGGGCATGGCGACGACCGCTCGGCCTGCACTTGATGGCGGCCTGAGCATCGCGCATCTTACCCCAGGCCATGACGGACGCCCCCGCTACGCCCCCGGCCAAAAGTAGACAAACACGCCGCCCACGGCGAATCCGTAAAGGGCACAGTCGAGGAGTTCCATGCAGCACGCCTTCCAGGACCCGGCCTTCCAAATGGGCGTACAGATTTCGGCACAGCCGTAGGACATGAAGGCCACCGAGCCAGAGAGTTTGGCCACCGTGTGCCAGTCTGCCCCAGGGGCGAGAACGAGTCCGACAAGCCAGGCGATAACGGTGGAGACAAAGAGAGTCATGGCAAACCACTGGCCGAGGCTCTTGCCCATCGTCCATGGACCGGCAGGGCAGACATGAAGCATGCCGGAGGGGCCCTTGGCCCAAGACTCCTGAAAGGCTGCGGACTTCATGGTCGCCGGGTCATCGCAGTGCGGGAAGGAATACTGCCCTTGGCCCACTCCCGCTGCGCGCAGAGCTTCGCGCACGGCCTCCTCATCAGGCAATTTGGAATAGTCCGAGTAGTGCTGCCTGGACACCATGCGCAACAGGAAGGAAATGAAGACCACGGCAACGGAAGCCAGCAGAATAGGCAGCCAAAGATCAGTCAGCGGGACCATGGGTTCCTCTTGGGGTGGGAGTAGGAGCGCGGCCAAGACCCACGGTCCATGCGGAGTGAGAGGGGGACCGCAGCTATAGGATGAATACCCCTAATGGCACAATGTCGAAGGGCGCTAGCGCGAGGGGTGTAGGGAGGCCACGGAATCGGGGCAACTTCCTCGCAATCCCCGCCCCCTCTGATCTACCCCCAGGGGCTCTGCTCCTGGAACGCCACTAGATGGCATGTCGCTGCCAGGCTCTAGGGTCAGCACAACCCCGGTGTCCACTGAAACGGGAGAGGGTCATGTTGTGGGAGCGCCCCCCCACGCCAAGCAAGCGCCTTGTGCGGGCAGAGACTGCAACGAGCAGCGTCCGTAGTGGTGACAAGACGGAAAACGAGAAAGAGAGCGAGAGAAAAGCGCGCAAGCAATGCAAGAAACGGGGGTTACGGCTCTCCTGCTCTCTTGATGAAAGCATGCGGGGCAACCGACACGGAACCGTCGGGGGCATGCCGGCCCGCGTAAGTGCCCGCGCCGGGCTAGAGGCCCGGGTTCGCTCTAACCAAGTTTTGCCTACACTAGCTCGTGTGGACTTGAACGCTGATGAACTCCTGGAGTTGGTGGCCGAGGGGGAAGGGCGCACCCTGGAATTCAAGCGCGGTCTGCCGCGGGATGAGAAACTGGCGCGGACCCTGTGCGCCTTCGCCAATACCCGGGGTGGGATGCTTCTCGTGGGCGTGCTTGACAAGGGTACCGTGCACGGCATCCACCACCCCAGGGAAGTCATGGCCACCATCCGACGCATCGGGCGCGAGTTGCTCGAACCACAACTGACCATTCAAACCACGGTGGTCAGGATCGATGGCAACGCGGTAGTGGCAGCCAGCATAGCACCGTCGCTCATGCGACCGCACGCAGTACTGATCGGCGACGACGATCACCGCATCATGGTGCGCGTGGGTGCTTCCAACCGCATCGCTCGCGGCGCCACCCTGGATGCCCTGCGTCGCAAACACAACGGACGCTCGTCCAACGACCCCCTCGAAGCGCGGGTCCTCGCCTGGGTCGATGAACGCAGCAGACAATCATCCGTGCCCGGTGGTGACGCAACGGTGCCGCGCTTCGCCGATGCTCACAACATCGGCTCGCAGCGTGCGCGGCGCACCTTCACACGCCTCGAGCGGGACGGCTTGTTGCTCGGCCACGGACGGGGCAAGAGCCGCGTATACCATAGGCCCTGAGGCCTCTCCATCGGTGTCAGGGTAGTCGCCTCTCAGAGAATGTCCAGAATGCCCGAGCCCTGGCCATCGGTCAGAGTGGGCGTGTTGGCGTTGTAGTTGACGCCCACGGCGATTTTCGCGTTCCAGGGCAAGGGCTCCTTGTCGGCCACGATTCCGAGGGCCACGGCGGCGAAGGCTCGGGCGCGCACATTCAGGTCGCGGTCCTCGAGCATCCGCAAGAGCGGCGGGATCGAACGAGCGTCACCGATGGTGCCGAGGGCCGAGGCGATGGACGCCTGGGCGGTCAAACTCGTGGCTTCGCGCAACTCGTCGATAAGGTCATCGACCACGGACTTGTCACCCAGAAGGCCGAGACTAATCGCCGTCTCACGCAGGAGCAGCGGCCGATAGCGCGATGCTTCGAGGATCTCGCGCAGGGTGCCCACGGCGCCGCGGGCGTTCATTAAACCCAGACCTATACAGATGTAGCCACGGGCGCGGTCGTCATTGATCGAGAGAAGTTTCTTCTGCAAGGCATCGGCTGCCTCCACTTCGCGCATGACGCCCAAGGAGATCGCAAGCGAGCCCACATCGCGGGGCGCCTTGGCCTTTTCAAAGGCCGTGTGCAAGAGTTCGGCGACGGCGCTCGAGTGGTCAAGTCCCGAGTCCATCACCCTGCGCTCCAGGAGCGCCAGAGCCAGGGCCACCCACGGTCGATCGCTGCTGCGGCCGTTCTTGAAACGCTCCACGAGAAATCCCCGCACCTCATCGATGCCGGCCTGGTCCGCGGCGGTCACACCCATGAGCCGCCCACCCACCTGGCCCAGGGCCACCACGGCCAAGGTACGGGTTTGCGCTTCACGGGACTGTTTGGCGAGCAGGGTCAAGGTTGCGCGGGCCTGGAGGTCGGCCGCCGAGTCCGAGGCCGTGGCCACCGCGCCCAGGGCGCCGATGGCGCTCTCGCGCAACTCGCGTTGGGCGCTTGAGGCCGTAGCCTGGCCGATGAGGCCCACCATGACCTCCGCGCGCAGGCCGAGATTCCGGCTGCTGTCCTGCACAAGCCGCGCCAGAGCCGTGGGAATGTGGGCCCGCACCATGTAGTTCAATTTGGGCTGGGTGGAGTAGTTGATCAGCCAACGCAACTGGCCGCGCCGGCAGTGGGTCGGCGTCAGGCGCGATACTTCCAAAAGCGCGCAATTCGGATCTTCCGAGAGCGGCACAAGCCCAATGGCCGTCAAGCATGCCACGGCCACATCGGGGGTGGCGAGGGCCAAGGCGGGTCCTTCGAGGGCGCTGGTCAGGTTGCGGATCACGCGTCGGCGCAGCACCGGGCTCTTGGAACGAAAACCCACGAGTCCCAGGCCGTAGGCGGCGAAGGCGCGGGTGCGCCAATGCACCTCATGGTCCCCCACAGCCTCTCGCCCTGCTTTCGTATCGAAGAGCAGGTCGAGCAGCACATCAACGCTGCCCGGGTCGGCAAGGATCCCCAAGGAAACGGCCGCGGTTTCGGCGATCTCCTGGTTGGGAGAGTCGAGAAAGTGCTGGAGAAACTCACTGGTCTCGGGGCCGCGCACTCCGATCTTGGCCAGGGCGACCTGGACTCCGGTGACCAGATCGTTGTCGGTTTCCGCGGCCAGAACGCGCAACAGCGCGGGCACGATTTCGCTTTCCACAACCATTCTGCTGGGGCGCAATGACTCGCGCACCAAATTGGTGGGCGCGTGGCCAAGAAAATAATTGTCGCTACCGAGGATCAGATCGCCATGGTGAATGACAGCCTTGAGGTTGAGGAAGGGGTCCTTGTTGAAGGCCCACCAGGGCTCCCACTCTGCCTGCAAGGGGCCCTGGGGCATGGAAGCCGAGGGTCCCCGGGAGCTGGAGCCCCCTCTGGGGCCCGGAGAACTAGCCGCCCCTCCCGTGGAACTCGGTCCCGAGTTGGAGGTGCTTCCCGCACCTGAATTGTCGGCGGCAGGCGGTGCCGTGTCCGCTGCGCCGCTGGAACCGCCGGGACCGCGGTAGGCGCCGCCGTGGGCTGTTGCGCTCTCCGAGGAGAAGAGCGCCAAGGCAAACAACAGGGAGAGCAGGCTGAGGATTGCCTTCATGGATCAAATTGGCATGTGGCTGGGGCTGGACGGCCAAGGGCGGCCCAGTAACCCATTAGCGGCGCCAACAGCAAAGGTCACAGGCGCCCCGCGCCCCCGCCCTTGTCAGCACCAGGAGTTGTTCAAAACTTCGCCCATACCCCCGGCGCCGGGAACGATGTAACTGCGTTCATTCAGGCCGCGCTCGCGCTCCCAATGGGTTCCAGGCGAGGTCTCGAGCACATCGGCAGGCGACAGGCCGCGATCCAGGCGAGCGGCGTAGATCACCACATCCTCGACCGAATCGAGCACACGGCGCAGGAACTCCGGAGTGCAGATCATGGGCAACACCACGACGCGCCGCGGCTTTCCGTGGTGCTTGCGGTAGTGTTCGATGGCGCGCACCAGGGTCGAGCCAGTGGCTCCCATGGGATCGGGGATGATCAGGGTAGCGCCTTCCACCGAGCCGCCGATCTTGCTGCCTGCAAGGTCCACGCCGGTGACCCTTCCTTTAGTGTCGGAAATGCGCGAGAGGTTCAGGTGGTCGAGTCGCACGCGCTCATCGGGCAGGACCGAGAGCAGGCGTTCAAAAATCAACTGGCTGGGCACGAGGCCGGCGCGCAGAAGGTCACAAACGACGAAGTTGGCATTGGGGTCGAACACTTCGCCGGAAAGCACGGCCGCCTCGGGATGGTCCGCGGCCATGCGCGTGGAGACTTGCGACTCGCAGCGCGGGAACTCCTCCGCGGCGGCGGCAAAGATGGCGCCATAGACCGAGCGTAAGAGCTCTAGCGTTTGGGGCAGGCGGGTCTGGGCTGTGGAGAGTTTTTTCAAGGCCGAGCGCAGGAACAGATTGTCGACGAGATGCACATCATCGCCGTAGGCGTGGCGCAACTCGCCCGCAGGAGCGTCACTGAGGTCCGTAGGCGAGGGAAGGCTCATGAGGGATCTCCCGCCGCGGCTATGCCAGCGGCCAAGGCCTTCACAAGGCGTGGAATATCCCGCGTTGGTGTCGCGCACAGTGCGATGCGCAGGGCGCCTCCGAGGGGCACCACGAAGACCCCCGCGTCGCGCATGTGCGCGGCGGTTTTTTCCGCGTCGGGTGAGAAGACGGCCACAAAGAAGCCACCTTCGTAGCGCGGATAGTCCAGATCATACTTGGCCGCTTCGGTGTTGAAGGCTTCCACGCGCTGGCCCAACAAGTCGATCAAGGCCGCGCGCTCGCGATCGGCGGCTTCGCGTGAGATGGGATTGGTGAGCAGCTCGGAGATGGCCAGCATCCCCAGGTGGTTGCAGTTCGACCAGGTGCCGCGGCAGGCGTAGCTGAGGGCGTTCTGGATGCATGCGCGTTCCTCGTCGTCGTGGGCCACGGCGATCAGGGCACCGATCCGGGCGCCGTATTGGGCGAAGGACTTGGATGCACTCCAAGCGATGAGCACTTGCACGCACTTCGAGAAGCCCTCAAGGTGCCCGATCCAGGTGTCGGCTCCGGGCGCGCCGAATTTCGCGTAGGCGATGTCGAACAGCACCGTGATAGGAGCGCTGTGTCCGTGGCGCTCGAAGATCTCTCCCAACCCGCGCCACTCGGCTTCGTCGAGGGTATAGCCCGTGGGGTTGTGGCAGGGCACATTGAGGATCGCCATGACCCGACCCTGGCGCTTGATCTGGCTCACGATGACCTCTTCAAAACCTCGCAGGTTCAATCGCCCAGCTCCATCGAACATGGGGAAGGTCTCGACGGAGCGCCGGGTGTGCTTGGCGATGATGCGGTAGGGCGCCCAGTAATAGTCGGTGGTCAGGAGCGCATCGCCGATATCCAGGAAGGTCGTGATCGAGTGCAGGATTGCGCCGGTTCCGCCGGCTGTGGCAGCGGCGGTGGCGGAGGGAACCAGGGATGTCTCACCGAGGGCGTCGTTGATGACGGCTTCGAGAAACGCCTGCGGGCCGAGGATCGGCGCGTAGGCAGCGGCGCGCCCGGCGGGGATGCGGCTGATGGCCTCGGACACCGAGGGCAGCACGAGGAGTTTGCCCTCGTCGTCGGTCAAGGCGCCGAGGGTGGCATTCAGAATCGACTCACCGGCGGCCGCGCGGGCCTTGGCCTCGGCATTCAGGCTGAAGATGGGATCGTCGGTGGGACGGCCCTGGACGCTCTCGATCAAGGCGCTCGTGGGGTTGAAGGTCAGGGTCGGATGCAATTGGCGGCGCTCCTCTAAAGTCGGCACGCGGGTCGGCAAGCGGCGCGCGAACGCCTTCGGAGCCGAAGAACTGGGGCCGCAGTATACGCCAGAGCCCAGCATAAGGGTCCCTGGCCGGATTCCCTCCCGCCTCGGGCGCTCTCCAAGCCCGCCAGGCCCGGCGAACACCCTTCCGATCCACGCTACACCTCCTTCTTCCGGGCAGAATGGGCCCTCTGTGATCCATTCAGGCCCTCCATGATCCAATCAGGGTGATCTGCTATCCTCACAATGGGCAACCGGGATTCGCGAGGTACGGTCGGCCCAACGGGCTTGAGTGAAGGCCCGAGGAATCTCAAATAGATCGCGTCAAATAGATCGCGCGGCACGGCACAGAAAATCACCATGAAAAAGCTCGTCCTCATTTGCATCGTCCTGCCAGGCATGGCCATGGCGGGTCTCGTGGTGTTCTACGGTTTGTTGTCCTTCGATTCCACCGGCCTCGAGAGGATCGCCAGCAGGCCGGATCCTGGAGAGGCCCGGGCCTATGTGCGGGCCAACAATCTGGGCTCCAATATTTTTGACGGTCTACAAGAGGGGCTCGATACGGCCATGACATCCTCTGCGCTCCCTGGCAAACACATCAATCCGCCCTCGCACTACAGCGTGTCTACCCTTTTCGGAAGCCAATTCAATCTGTGGGAGAGGGCTTACCCCATGGCCGACGATTTCGACGCCAACGAGCTGCTGGAAGAACTCCGCCCGACTCTCCAGGCGGGCGATTGGCCTGTGGGTTCCATCGTCATGGGCATCCGCCACCGACCGAGCGACGCCGCCCTGCCCGAGACGGAAACCGTGCTCGATGTGGCCGGAGCCTTCATAAAGATCAACCCCGGCAATGAAAAGGACGGAGCTGTGGATTGACGAGTTAGCTGCTGAAGATCTGCGCGAGGGCTTGCACGCGATCGTCGAAAATCATCTCGAGCTGCCGTTGCACACAGAGAATTTGTTGACGAGCGCTCCGCCCCAAGCGCTATGGCGCACGCGGTCATGCACCAAGACACCGCCTTCAACCTCAGCAAAGGTGTGGGTGTGATGCCAGCGGCGCTAGGGCCCACGCACCTGGAGGAAGGGCGGCGTCAGGCGCTCGAGAATGAACTCCCTCGTGAGTTTCCCTCGGTGCTTATCGCGCTTGTGGCCCCGACTTCAAGGCACGAGGGCCACGCTTTCGATTTCAAAAGCGATGCAATCGCGCAGGCCCTCGCCGCGGTAGGCATAGTCCGAGGATTCAAAGCGCAGGCTAATAAAGCGGCGGCCGACGACGGGCAGCCCGCTCCAGATTCCCGGTGAATAGGCAGGCCCCAGGGAGCAGCGGCGAATCAGCCGAAGGGCCCGCCGGCACCCTCGGGGAGGCCGGGGCCGGGGTCGGGGAAGAGCGCGAGACGCGGGGGGGCTTCGAGGGAAATGCGCTCGCAGAGAGTGGCGGGAAGCTCCACTACGGGGTCGGCAGCTTGCTCCGCTGCTTTCTTCGTGATGGCCCTGGAAAGGGTCTGGTCCTCGCTCTCCAAGGCCCGGCCGGCGTGGAATTGCAGGGCGCGAGCGCGAGTGAAGGAGAGTCCCGAACGCTCGGCGAGCTCCTCCACCGGGCAGGTGAAGAGTTCCTCCAGGGAGGTCACCTCACCGGCGCGGAGCTGAACAAAAGTCGCGGCGTCGAGACCGGGCAGGTCGCCAGGTTCGAACTCGCGCTCGGGGGCCTGACCGGGGCCGGGCAGGATCACGGTGCGTTCGCCGGCAGGTTGCCGCGGGGGGGCCAGGGCGGGATCGCGAGCCTGACGGGCATCGGGGGTCTCGCCGGCCTCGGCCTCCTGTGCGGATTCGTCCGCGGAGCGCCAATGCTGCATGACCATATCGAGCAACACGCGGTCGCGGACGGCACTGGGACCCGAGCTGTGATCCACGCTGCGATGGGTCACCGGGGACGGCTCGCTTGCGGACGGAGGTTCGAGATCATCGAGTTTGAACGAACCAGGCGGCGGGGCCTTGACCTCGTCGGCGCGGGCCGCTGGAGCGTACATGACCTCCTCGCGTTCGAGGGTCTCATCGACACGCACACCCAGTAGCCCGGCCTCGCGCAGAAAACGGCGCGCTGTGGCAGGCGTCAAGCGCAACAACTTGGCCAGACGATTGGGGCCGAGCATGGCAAGTTTTTTTAGATCCGTGCAACCGGCTTCTCGCAATAGACGCAAGGTCTTGGGTCCATCGGCGTGGAGCGTGCACAAGAGGGCCATGTTGTCGATAACGGTTCTCCTCATGGAGCCCATGAGTTTGAGGTGGAGTGTAGGTGAACGCCCTCCGGGATGTCGAGCGGCGCGGCAGTCGGTGCGCAACTCTCGCGACCAAGCCACTCGGTGGCGAGGGCTGCAAAGTCATCCACCGCACGACTGGCGGGGTCCAGGAGCTGAACCGGCACGCCAAGGCCGGCAGCCTCGCGCAGCCGGACGCTGGTGCGGATGACCGTGTCAAACATGTCGGCTCCGAAGCGCCCGTGCATGGCGAGGAGCAGCTCGCGGGCAAAGCGCGTGCGGCGGTCGAAGAGGGTCGCAAGCATGCGCATCTCGAAAGGCTGTTCGAGTTCCTCGCGCATCTTGTTCAGGATCTTGAGCGCTTTGACAGCCCCCTGCAAGGCGAAGGCACCGGTCTCCACCACAAGCACCGCGGTGTCCGAGGCGCGCAGGGCGTTGGCGGCCAGGACGCCGTCGACCCGCGGCGGGCAGTCGAGGATCACTTCGTCGAACTCGAGAGACATGGTCTGGAGTGCTCGACGAAGGGCGGATTCGGGGTTGAGCAAGCGCCCCGATTCCTCTTCAAACTCGGCCAGGTCATCGCTCGCGGGCAAGAGCCACATGCCCCCGGGCACGGCGACGGCAGCCTCATCAACACCGGACTTGCCGCGCAGGACTTCGAGCAGAACGGGCTCGTCCTGCACGGCCCAACCGAGGGCCATTGTGGCATGGGCTTGGGGGTCGAGGTCCACCAGCAGCACACGCCGCCCCCTGGCGGCCAGGGCGCCGGCGAAGTTGACAGCCGCCGTGGTCTTGCCACAGCCGCCCTTCTGATTGACAAGCGAGAGAACATGCATGCGGTTCGCCGGATGCGGGCCCGAGGGTTCGCTGAAAGCCCAAGCGCTCTCAGCCTGTGCCAATAGGAAGGAAACGGCGAGCCCGTTGCAAGGATCCCGTGGGACAGAATCGGGGCCACTTCCCATTTCCCGTAAGGGGTGCCTGCGCCAATCATCCTGCCAAATGCCAGCTCGGCTCCCGAGTGGGGGGGCTGAGGTAGCGAGGCTCAGCGCAAGGCCTTGCGGGCGCGAGTGAAGAACGAACCACCGGTGGGGGCCGCAGTGATGGCCTGCCAGCTGGCGAGCGCGCGGAGACTCCGAGCCGAAGCCGACTCAGGGGCCGCGAGGCACACGGGAGAGCGCTGCTGCACCGAATCGTAGACCGCCCTGTCCGCCGGCACCCAACCGAGGTATTCCGGCGACCGCTGGAGAAAACGCTTCGAAACCCCTCGAAAACGCCCCCAGGCATCCAGAGCCACGGTCTCGTCCGGTGCGCGATTGACCACCAGGCCCACCCGCAGGTGGTCGTTCACCGCCAATACCTGTTTGTAGAGGGCGTAGGCATCGGAGAGGGCCGTCACTTCGGGATTGGTCACCAAGAGCAAGCAGCGGGTGGCGGCCAGTTGGGTCAGGGTGCCGTAGCCGAGGCCCGCGCCGTGGTCGATGACTATCAAGTCAAAGCGCTCTTCCTGAAGGGAGAGCAGGTCGAACAGGCGATCGAGTTCCCGGCGGGTGGGTTGCGCCAGGTCGCGGCGCCCCACCCCTCCAGAGAGCAATTGCAAGCCGCTTGAGCCCTCCACCAGGGCGTCTTCCACCGACACGCGGCGGGCCATGACATCACCCAGGTCGTACTTTGGGTTGAGGCCCAGCATCAAGTGGGCATTGGCCATGCCCGCATCGAAGTCGATCAAGAGCACCCGCTCCCCCGCCTTGGCCCGCATGGCGGCCAGATTGGTGGCCATGAAGCTCTTGCCCGTGCCGCCCTTGCCGCTCGCCACGCAAATCACGCGGCCCGCCCTCGCAGGCCCCCGCTCCTCGGGCTGCCGCTCCCTGCCTCTGCCAGGCCGGCGGCTCTGAACACCGGATGCGCGCAAGAGCCGGCTAAAGACGGAGAGGGGCTCGGGTTGAATATCAGAAGGCATGGCCGAAGGGCAGGCAATCTGAGCCATTCGCGCCCCGTTTGCAACCGTGTTGGCGATCTTGAGCCTGGCACGATATGACCAACACCGCGGGCTAGTGCAGTCGGATCTCCTCGCCGATCTTGCTCAGCTTGAGCACATTGGTGCTGCGCGACACTCCCGGCGGCACGCCAGCGACGAAGACGACGGTTTCGCCGTAGCTGGCCAGGTCGCGCACGACAAGCATTTCCGAGGCCATGTAGAGCATGTCTTCGAGGCTGGGCTCGCGGCGGAAGAGGATCGGGCGAGCGCCGGCCAGGAGGGTCATCTGGTTGACCGTGGACTCCTTTGGAGAGAGGGCAATGATCTCGGCGCCGGGACGGTAGCGGGTCAATAGACGCGCCGTACGGCCGGTTTCGGTGAAGCACACGATCTTGGAAATCTTGAGCGCGCTGGCCACGCGCACGGCGGCCATGGCCACGGCGTTGGTGGCGTCGGGCTCGGCTTCGCGCCAATCCTCGCGCGGCATGCGGTGGTAGCGGGAACTGGCCTCAACGGCCCGGGCGATGCGGCGCATGGTCGCCACGGCCTCGACCGGATGCGCCCCCACCGCGGTCTCGGCCGAGAGCATGATGGCATCGGAACCGTCGAGCACCGCGTTGGCCACATCGGCGACCTCGGCGCGGGTCGGGCGCGAGGATTCGATCATGGATTCAAGCATTTCGGTGGCGGTGATGGTGAAACGCCCTGCATGCAGGGCTTCGTGGAGCATGGTCTTCTGCTGCACGGGCACCTGCTCGAGGTCCAACTCGACACCCAGATCGCCCCGCGCCACCATGATCCCGTCGGCGGCTGCGAGGATTTCGGCCAGGTTCAGGATGGCTTGACGGCGCTCGATCTTGGCCACTATCAGAGCCCCGGGGCACAGCTTGCGGATCTCATGTATCTCGGCCGCAGCTCCCACGAAAGAGATGCCCAGCATGTCGATGCCAATCTCGTTGCAGAACTCGATGTGGCGGCGATCCTCCGCGGTGGGCAGCTCGTACTCGATTTCCGAGTCCGGCAAGTGCACGCCTTTGCGGTCAGCCAGTTGGCCTGAGCGCGTCACTCGCGCCGTGACGACGCCCTGGCCCACGGACTCGACCTCCAGGCAAACCTGGCCGTCGGCCAGAAGCAGCCGATGTCCCGCCTTGAGGCAATCAACAAAGCCCCCGAAGTTGAACAGCACCGAGCCCAGAGGAGCCTTGCCGCCGCCCTCGCGGATCTCCACCTGCTGGCCCTTCTCGAGGCCCATGCCGCCGCCCTCGAAGCACCCCAGGCGCATTTTGGGCCCCTGTAGGTCCGCCAGAATGCCCACGGCCATCATGCGCGAGCGCGCCTCGGCGCGGATTGTACCGATGCGCTTGCGTTGCTCCTCCAGGGTGCCGTGACTGAAATTGATGCGGGCCACATTCATTCCCGCGTCGATCAATGCGCCGATCCGACCCTCGGACGCCGGGCCGATGGTGGCCACGATTTTGGTGTAGTCCACCCCCCCAAAAGCCCCGCGGACCGGGTCAAGAGCAGGCTGGATGGGGTCCGGAGGCGTCATTTGCTGAATTCCTTGTGGCGTGGAAAGCTAAGGGAGTAGCGGCTGAGGAGAGTAGGTGAGCCGAGCCGGGCAGTGGGGCCGGGGGCGGTTTTTTTAATATCGAGCTCGAGAATTCCGAGTGTTGGTCCCCGTTATGAGCGATCCGTGGTATCCCAGAAGGTGGTGAGGGGTCGAAAGCGACCTGACCAGCAACTCACTTTTCGCAAAGCAGCCCATTGGCCCCCGACGCCTCCCCCCGCGGCGTCACTCCACCCGAACCTGCCCCAGACCCAGCTGGCTGCCAGATCCCCTTCTGGCTATTTCCTCCCTATCAGACCATGGCTGCTGTTCCCAGGACTGAAAGCGACCGCGTCCCCGTGGCCACGACCTTCGTCGTGGTGGCCATCGTGGCTGCACTGGTCGCTCTCTCCATCATCCGCTGATCCGAGCTCCACTGATCTGAGGTCCGCTGACTCGATCAGGGCCCTCAAACCAGCCCCAGAAGCTCGGGAATTTCCTGATATCCAGGAAAACGCCCCCGGTCCAGCTTGGAAAAAACCAGCTGGCCGTCGCGGCTGACCTCGAAGGCGCCACCCGAGCTGGGCACGAGTTCACACTCGGTGCCAGGGGCCGAAGCCTCCAGCTCGGCGACCAGACCGGTCGCCTGGGGCAGGTAGTTTCATCGGTCGCAGTATTCGATGCGGATTTTCATGCTGGGCTTATCCCTTTGGTGAGGAGCAGGCGGGCTAGAGGTCCGGCCCTCCGGTGTCATGGTAATTGCCCCCCCCCACCTGACAGCCGCTCCTTCCTGGGAAAAATTGTCGAAAGAATATGGGTCATTCGGGGCCCAGGGCTAGTCACAAGCGGGCTAACCCTGTCTGGATTCGCCCAGCGCTGATAGAACAGGGAGCTAGCCCCGACACCCGATTCCGGCGCTTTACGCCCAGATCCCCACACCCTTCCACCATGAAAAATCCGCTCTTGACAAGCGGCAGCGCAAATCCCGCGTGCCTGCTCCTGCTGACCCTCGCCGCGCCCCTGGCCCTCTCCGCGGGGCTAGCCTCCGGTTCGCCCCAGACCTCGGAGGCGTTCCGCGCCGAGCCCGCCCTGGCCACGGTGACCAGCAGCCTCGCCGCCTGGAACCAGACCACCCAGAGCCACTGGCGCGTGAGCCATGACCCCCAGACGGGTTACGCCCAGTTCATCTACGGCGGCAACGCACCGGCGGCCTTCGCGCCCAGCGGCGACTCGGACTTTGAACAGCTCGGCCGGCTGGCCCTCGAGAGCACCTTTGCCCTACACGGCATCGAGAGCGGCACCCTGGTGGAAGATCGCTTCACCTACCTGCCCCTCGGGCTCATCGGCTCCTCGGACAAGGCCACCTGCCGCTTCCGCCAGGAAGTCGGTGGCGTGCCGGTCCTGGGCGGTTATCTGAACACACTCTTCGACACCGAGGGCCGTCTGCTCTCGGTGCAGTCCACCGCCATGCCCTCCATCGCTGGCATGGAAACGAGCCCCAGCCTGCAAAGCACCCGAGCGCGGACCATCGCCCTGGAAGCCTTCGAATCTGAGGTCGGCCTGGCCGGCGAAGTGACCGGCGGCCCTGACCTCGCCATCTATCAACTCGTAACCGGGCTGAAGAGCCGCGAAGCACGGCTGGTCTGGACCGTCGATGTGCGTTGGCACATGGACGGCCTGGTGCCCGAGGCCTTCCGCTATCAGATCGATGCCCAAGACGGCACGCTCCTCTCCCGAGAGACCCTGATCCACCACTTCGATGTTGGCGGCACGATCTCGAGCATGGTCACCACGGGCAACCTGCCCGACCAGGGCAACAACCCCGAGCAGTCGCGGCCCTTGGCCCACGCCTTTGTCAACGGCGGCGCGGCTGGCACCGTGGTCACCGACGAAAACGGCAACTTCAACTTCCCCGGCGTCACGGGGCCGATCAATGTCACCCTGCGTTACCGAGGCGACTTCGCCAATGTGATCAACTCCGCCGGAGGGGACTACTCGCTCGTGCAATCGGTGAATGGGACGGGCAACAACATTCTTCTGAACCCCTCATCGACCGCCACAGTGACCTCCCAGGCCAACTCGTTCCGCGAAATCGGCCAGCTGCGTGATTGGGTCCGCCAGGTCAACCCGACCGACATAGCGGCTGACTTCCAGGCCATCTCGAATGTCAACATCGGCAACACCTGCAACGCCTTCTACGACGGCGTATCCGTCAACTTCTACTCTGCCGGTGGCGGCTGCCCCAACACGAGCTACTCGGGCGTTATCGCCCACGAAATGGGGCACTGGCTCAACACCCGCTACGGCACCGGTAACGGCTCCGATGGCATGGGTGAAGGCAACGCGGATGTTTTCGCCATGTACCTCTACAACACCGCCGAGATGGGCGAGGACTTCCTGGGCGTGGGCACGGGCGGGTTACGCACGGGCCACAACAACCTCTCGTTCTGTGGTGACGCATCCCCCGGTTGCTACGGCGCGGTACACACCGACGGCCAACCGTGGATGGGCGCTACCTGGAAGGTCTACGAAGAACTCGTCTTGGCCCACGGAGCCGCCACGGCTGACTCGGTCTCCGATGCGCTCTTCCTGGGCTGGATGAACAGCTACAACCAGACCCAGATCAAATCCGTGATCGAGACCCAGTGGCTGACCCTCGACGACAACAATGGCAACATTGGCGATGGCACGCCGCACTACACGGCCATCGACACGGGCTTTCGCCGCCAGGGTTTCCCGGGCGTGGATCTCGCTCTGATTCAGATCGCCGGGGTGACCGATCTCCCCGACACCACCAACGAAGCGGGTCCTTACACGGTGAACGCCACCATCTCGTCCCTGGTGGGCAGCAACATCACCACCGCCGACCTGAAGTACCGGGTCAGCGGTGGCCCCTTCGTCACCGTGCCCATGAGCTTCCTCGGGGGCAACCAGTACTCGGCCGGGATTCCCGGCCAGGTCTCGCCGGCTACGGTGTCCTACTATCTCGATGTCAGCGACGCCCTGGGTAACACACTCACTTCGCCCTCAGGAGCACCAGGAACAACCCTGGGCTTCCATGTGGGCATCGTGCAGGTGCTCTTCAGCGATGACTTTGAAGGCGCGGAACTGGGTTGGACCCACGCGAGCTTCCTCGACACCTCGAATGTCCAGGATGACTGGCAGCGCGGCGCCCCCAACGGCCTCTCCGGCGATCCCACCTCGGCGGCCAGCGGCACGACCGTCTGGGCCAACGACCTGGGCGCCACGGGCTGGAACGGCGAATACCAGCACGAGGTGCACAGCTATCTGCGCTCTCCGGTCATCAACTGCTCCAGCGCCATCGGCACGACCCTGCGCTTCAAGCGCTGGCTCACCGTCGAGGAAGGCATCTTTGACCAGGCCCGCATCATGGTCAACGGCACCCAGGTCTGGACAAACCCCCTCAACGGGCATCTCCAGGACTCGGGCTGGGTAGACCAGGAAGTCGACATCTCCTCGGTGGCCGATGGCGTGACCTTGGTGCAAATCGAGTTCTCGTTGCAATCGGATGTCGGCCTGGCGTTTGGCGGCTGGACCATCGATGACTTCGAAGTGCTCTTCATCGCGCCCTCGGGCGGCGGTGGCCCCACGGCCTACTGCAACCCCCCCGGAGGCAACTCTGTTTCCGCGGCGGGCTTGACCCTCTCCCACATCTCCGGCTCGCCGGGCGGCGTGTTGACCTTGCAGGTGGATAACGCTCCCCTGCAACCGGGCATTTTGTTCTTCGGCGTCAACCAGATCGACCAGCCCTTCGGCTGCGGTCGCCGATGTGTGGGTGGAACCATCGTGCGCTCGAGCGTCTTCGTTCCCGCAGCCAACTCGACCCAACTCGTCTTCGATACGACGGGAACGGCTGGCTCGCCCTTCAACATCCAGTACTGGTACCGCGACCCGGCCAACAACGGCGCCTGCGGGAACTCCTTCAACTTGAGCAACGGCCTCGGATACTAGCTCGGCCGCCAAATCAGCGGGCCGGTCCGA
>DUCM01000012.1 GCA_012959785.1 Planctomycetota bacterium
CCCATTCGGAATTCTCCGAGAGGTCACCGCGGGAAGCGGCCTCGCCGATGGCCTGCTCGTTGGCGGGCATCTTGACTTCTTTCAGCTCCTTGAGCTCACTGCCGATGCGTTCGAGCCCACGGCGCGTGGTCCAGATCGATTCGTCGTCCCAGAAGTGCTGGCTGTCACCACCATCGAGGTCATCCTCGGCGTGCATGGAGATCGCGATCAAGAGGTTGTCGATGGTTTCCTCGACGCCCCTCTGGGTCAGGATCTGCACGCTGTGGACCTCGGATTTCTTGGCTTCGTCGAGCAAGGTGTCGAGCAGCGGCGCGGCGCCACTGGCCAAGAGGTCCACCAGCTTGGTGTGGGCGCGGCCCTCGTGGGCCGTGGCTCTCCGGCGGCTGTACAGGTGGGCGGCCAGGGTGGCGTAGGCCCGGGCGCGGTCGAGCTTGGGGGGCATGCGGCCCTCCAGCTTGCCAGCCTCGGCGAGTTTTCCAAGAGCGATGATCAGGTGCGGAGCGCGAGTCGGGCGCGTCAGGAGGTAGCTGTAATGGGCACCCAGTTCGCGTTGTTTCTTGGCGGTCAGGATGCGCTCCACCAAGCCGCGCACCATGCCCGGGGCGGCGTGGGTCAGGTTGGCGAGGGCCTCGTCCATCCAGCTCTTGCCGAAGAGTTCGATCAAGAGCTCGGTGGCGCGCTCCTGGTCGTGGGTGCTGGGGAATTGGTTGAACAGTCGCCAGAGGGCCGGAGCGTGCAAGCCCTCGCTGCCCTCCGTGGCGGTCTCGCGGGCCTCCTGAAGGACGGCCTTGAAGGCCTCGGAGGTCTCGCCCTGCGACTCGCGCAACAGCATCCAAGCCCCCAGGCGTTGACTGTAGTCCTCGTCTTCGTTGGTTGCCTGCTCCGCCAGTCGAGTGTTGGCGATTTCCGTCAGGCTGTCGCTCACATTCTTGCCGGCGAAGAGCGCCCGCGAGCGGGCGATGATGTCTTCGAGGTCCGCGGCCTGGTCGAGTTGGCGGGTTAGTTGGGCCTCGGGATCGGCGGCGGTGAGCAAGAGGTGCACATCGATTTTCTTGCCACTGCCGGACAGACGGAACCATTCAGAGTTTTCGGCCAGGCGTTTTGCCTTACGCCACCAGGCGCTGAAGGAACTGCCCTCCACGCCGACCTGGGCCAGGGCGTTCTTGATGCCGATGGAGCTGGCCCTGCCGTGGTAGCGTTCCAGCACAGCGCGCAGAGCATCGAGGGGCTCCTTCTTGACCCGCTTGACGAGTTCCGCGGGATCCTTCAGGTACTGACTGCGCAAGTCGCCGGGCTCGAGGGGCTCGAAGATGTCCAGAGCCGTGGCCATGGGGCACTTGTGTAGACGGCCATCATGGAATTTCACATGCACGGTTGAATCGGTGTCGCTCAGCTCCACGATCTCTCCCACGCCCCAGCCTGATGGGTGGAAGACCACGGCGCCGACGGTAAGGCGCCGCAGCTTGATGAACTGTCGCCAGGAGGGACGCAGGGCCGAGGGGTCGTTCAGGCCGCAGAGCTCCACGGCCCGGGGCCACCAGGCCTCAGTGCCCCAAGCAGCTTCGGCGTTGCGCAGGAGGGCCTCGCCCAACTCGGCTGTGGGGGCGCCAGCGGCGATGGCGGAGCCGATGACTTGAGCGGCCTCGGCGTGGCTGCCGTTTGCTTCGAGCAGGGCAAAGTGAGCTCGCACCAGGGGCACGCAGCGCGAGATGCGCTTCTTGTCGCCGGCGAGCTTGAGGGCCACGAGCAGCTCGTCGATGGCGCCGTCACCCGTCATCAACTCGTTCCAGGCCTCATCGAAGTCCTGCCATTTGTCCTGGGTGACGAAGATCGGGAGACTCATGGGTGGTGTGGTGTGCTGGGGCCGCCAGGGGGCAGCGGCCTGGGCTGAAGCAGAACGACGGGCCCCTTGGCGCAGTCAGCGAGGCGACGATTTTTGTAGCTTTGGAGCCGCCCCCGCGCGGGCTCCAGGAGAGCTCCGCGAGGGGGCGACGACCGATGATTGTGCCCTTTCCAGGCACCCGGGTCGAGCCCCACGGGGCAAAAGCCCTGCCAGAGCCGCAGCACGCCGGGTTAGCGGGCGCTGCGCCGGCCGCTAGTCGACGGCCAGCAGCAAGCCCTTGAGGTAACGAGAGCGGGGAAAATCGGGCCGCTGGGGGTGGTCGGGCCCGGCTCCGAGGACTTCCAGAACCCGGATGTCGCGCTCCGCTCGCCGGGCGGCGCGGAAAACCATGCCCACAAAGCTCTCGAGATCCAGGGCCCCAGAGCAGGAGAAGGTCGCCAGGATTCCACCGGGCCGGACGCAGCCCAGGGCCAGGGCATTCATGTCGCCGTACTTCTTCAAACCCTCTTCGACCATGCGTTTGCCGGCGATGATCTTGTGCGGGTCGAGGATCACCACGCGACTCTGGCGCCCGGCTGACTGCTCCGAGCGGCAGAAGGGAAACACATCGGCGTGCAAGAATTCCACCTGGGCGGAGTTCAGCTGAGCTGAAGCCGCGGCCCTCTCGAGCACCACCTCGTCCAGATCCACGGCCCGCACCGAGCGCGCGCCAGCGGCCGCGGCGTGCAGGGAGAAGCCGCCGATGTTGCAACACAAGTCGAGCACATCGGCGCCTTTGCAGAGCCCGGCGACCAGCCTGCGGTTGTCCCGTTGATCGCAGAAGAACCCGGTCTTGTGGCCGCGTCCGGGGGCGACGAGAAAGCGCACGCCATATTCGTTGAGTTCGCGCTCGCCCACATCGAGGGAATCTTCTTCGGGTTCGAAGTCCTCGGCACTGCGCACACCCGCGGGTACGCGGTGAACCACGACAGCTTCGGGGTAGAGGCTTTCCAGGGCCCATTCGACCTCGCCGCGCAAGCGCCAAAAACCGAGCGAGTGGTACTCGGCCACGAGTACATCGGCCAGGCGGTCCACCACCAACCCGGGAAGATCGTCGCCTTCGGCGTGGGCCACGCGATAAGCGTTGGTGTTCAGGGAGAGCCCCAGGGTCCTACGGCGCAGGCGATCGGCCGAGGAGAGCGTGCGTTGCAGCCACTCCTTGGGGCGGTCAAGGTCGCTCTTCTTGCCGCGACTCAGGATACGCAGACGAATATCCGAGGCCGGGTTGTAGAGCGCGGAAGCCACAAAACGCCCCGAGGCATCGTGGACATCCACCAGGGCGCCTGGCTCCACATCCGTCTCCGGCCGCAGGACCTGGCGCCCGAAGATCCAAGGACCGGGGCTCAGGTAGTCATTCTCGAGTTCGACGACGGGGCGGCTGAGTTTCTTCATGAATGCGTGGCGCGGCGGGCCGCGCGGCGAACCACCATAGCGGCTGGAGGTCTTTGTTGGGTCAAGAGGGGCAACTAAACCGTTTTGCTCGCTATGGTGATCGCGCACCCGCCCCTGTCCCCCAACCTCATTCCCGCATGCTTCTGGCCCTGCTGCAAATCATCGCCTTCGAGGGCGCCACCGTGCACACCCAGGTTCCAGGCGAGGAGCCCCAGATCCAGACGGTACTCGTGGAAGCCGGCCGCATTCTGGCCCTGGGCCCGGACCTCGAAGTGCCCTCCGAGGCACTTGGCATCGACGGCGCGGGATTGCACCTCGTGCCCGGTTTGATCGATGGCATGGTGCACCACGACCTGCAACACGATCCGCTCTACCTGCTCTCCGGGGTGACCTTGGCGCGGGACATGGGCAATGATCTCGGACGCATCTTCATGGCCGCCAAGCAAGAAGTGCGCGACTCCATGCCCGGGCCAGAGCTGTTCATCTGCGGCGCGGTCTTCGATGGCGTGCCGCCCGCCACCACGGAGTCGGCGGTGGTGCGCACTGCCGCCGAAGTTGACGACAAGCTGCCGCGCATGGCGGAGAATGGCGCAGAGTTCATCGCGTTTCACCTGGGCATACCCGTGCCGGCCTGGAAGCGCTTGATCGAAGTCGCCCACGGGGAGGGCCTGACCGCCTGGGGGCCTCTACCCCGTGGGGTTTCCCGCAGCGAGGCCCTGGCCGAAGGACTGGACGGCTTGTGCTACCTCGAAGCCTTCCGCGACGAGAGCGGCGGCTTGCTCGCGGGCGAGGATCTCGACGCCGCCATCGCGGAGTTCGCCGCCTCGGACTGCGCCTTGACTCCGCTCCTGCGGGTCTACGAATACCGCACCGAGGACCCCGGCGAGGACCCGCCGGGCCTGGCCTTGCTGGCACCCTACTACGGCGACTGGTGGCTGGACGATCTCGCAAGGCGGCGAACGGCCATGGCTGAAGAGGGCTACCTCGCACGCGGCGCGGCGGAGTACGCCGAGCTGGCCGCGATCGTGGCCAAGTTGAGCGAGGCAGGGGTGGCTCTGGTGCCGGGTTCGGCGGCCCCCAATCCCTGGATGCTGCCCGGCGAAGCCCTGCACGACGAGTTGGCCGCCTTCGTGGCCGCCGGCATCACGCCCACCAAGACCCTCTACCACGCCACCTTCGGCGCGGCCGAGGCCCTGGGCCTGGAAGCAAGCCGAGGAAGCATTCGCCCCGGTTTGGTGGCGGACCTCTTGCTGGCAAAAGAGGATCCGCGCGTATCCCTGGAGAGCCTGCGCCGGCCGGTGGGGCTCATGGCCCGCGGCGTTTGGCTCGATGCCAAGTACCTCGATGACCTGCGCAGTACCCTGCTCGAAGTGCAGCGCGAGGCCCACGAGAAATCACGCTTGCCCCTGGATATCGAAGCCCCAAAACTCCCCGAAGGAACCCTCGTGCTCCATGGTCGCGTGGAGAGTTCGGCTCTCGAGCGGGTCGTGGCCGCCGAGGAGTACTGGGTCGTGCGTTGCTTCGACGGCAGCACTGCCTGGTGCTCGCGCATGCTGACTCCCGAAGGCCTGGGCGTGGCGCCCACCGAGCACACCCTGGTGCAACGCTTCGTCGATGAGGAGTTCCAGAGCTTTGAACTCGTGGTCTCCAGCGGCGACTATCAGTACCGCGTGGAGGGCCTCATGATCGGTGGCCAGTTCCGCATCAAGCGCTGGATGAACGACTTCTACATCGACACCAATTCGAGCCCAAGGAGCCCCGACTTCATCGACGCCGGTTTGGCCTTGCCGGTCATGATCCTGGCCCACTATCCCTTCAAGCCCACGGCCCATGTGGTCTATTTCGACAACACCGAACCCGCGCTGGCGACCTGGGAGTGGCAACTCGGCGA
>DUCM01000013.1 GCA_012959785.1 Planctomycetota bacterium
CCCGGCCGCGGGCGGCTCGGGAAAGGGCACCGACAGCCTCGACTAGGGCGATGCCGTCCTCCGCCTGCTTGGCCCTCACTGGGCTACTGGTCGCATTCGGCCTCCTGCTCACGCTGGGGGTCGATGCGGCGCCGGGACAGTCTGCTTCGGTCCGTGCCCAAGGCCGCTCAGCTCGTGAAGTGTACGACGAGCATCGCTCGGGGATCAGCGGGCCGGGACTCTATCGCTGGGAAGACTGGATCTTCTCCGTCCACGAGGAGCCCAGCGAAGGCTGGGATGATCCGGATTTGGTGGCTCTCCAGGCCGAGAGCTGTCAGGTCTCCGCTGTGGGCCTCTTGCCCGCGGCCTTCCTGGCGCCCGACGAGCTGGCCGCCCGGGCTGCCCCTGGACATCGACCCGCAGTCCTGGCTGTGGCTGCGCGCCTTCTCGGCAAGCCCGGGGTGGAACTTGCAAGCCTGGAGTTCCTTGAGACGGTCACGGTAGGTCCCGTCGTGCGCGCCACGGTGGCGGTCGACCGCAAATCCTTCGAGCCGAGCCTAGCCTTCGATCAGTTTCTCGCACGCTGGATGGTCGCGGTCCTCGCTGACCAACCGGGCATGGAGCCCCTGGTGTTCTTTGAGCTATGCGCGGGAGTTGACAGTGACCGGGTATGGCCGGCCGTACGCCGCTACATCACTGCCCAGTGGGGGCCGGGCGTTGAGGCCAGCCTCACTGGGCAACCCCTCGTGGGATTGGGCAAGGGCTGGTTGATCCTTGGCCCAGAGCTCTCCGCTGCGGATTTGTCGGAGATGGATATCCCAACCCTCCTGGGTCTTGCGGGGCTGCGTTCCCACGATTCTGCCTTGCTCATGACTCTCGCTCAGGGGCTGGAAGCCTCCAGATTCCCTCGGCTGGCGAACCACATGCGTCGAGCATCCCAACTCCGCGCAACCGTCCCCGGAGAGGTCGTCGGTCTAGCGTCCCTCCTGCTTGTGGAGCGCCGCGACCTCAAGGCCTGGCAAGCGCAGTTGGCCTCCCCGGTGGCACAGGCCATGATTGGTACCCACGGCCGTTTACCCCTCTCAATGTCCTCGCGCTCACTTCCCTACGGCGCTCTTTCCCTGCTCCTCGGTGGCACGGTGCCGGCGAACACCCCAGCAGCGATCAGGCTGCTGGACAGCAACCTGCAGGATCCGCCGGACCGCGAGAGTGTTGTGGAATTGGCTCGGCTTCTGAACAACCTGGGCGCCCCGGCCACCGCGTACACCCTGGCGCGCCAGGCTCTCCTGTCCACCTCGAGCGCAACCCCAGCCGCGCCCTTCCCCGTGGGCGCCCTGCGAGAAGCCCTGCGGTCCCTAAAGGCCTTGGGTCAGCCAGCCGCAGCGAGCAGTCTGTTGCAGGTGCTACCCCCCTCGTACTCAAGCCAGGGAAACACCCTGCTTGAGCACCTGCTGGCTTGGGCCCGTGGGTGATTGAGCCCGCAGTTGCGTCGCCCTCGCTGGGGGTGGCCGAGGCCGGCACCCAAAGATGGATCCTGCAAGATCCGGGTCTGAATTCTAGGTGAGTTGATGCATGCCGGGCGCTGGATCGAGTACGGCCAGACGATTGATGAAACGGCATGGGCGGCCTACTTGGATGCAAGCAGAAGCAGCGCCCGATAGGTTCCGGGCAATTTGGCCCTCCGAGCCCCAAACCCAGCTCCTGGCAGGTAGGACCCCGCCCTACTTATGCCCATCCCCATGGTGCTCGCGGATGTGCTCCGCGTCTTCTTCTCCGAAGTAGCTGCTCTTGAACTCGAGGATGGCGCGCTTCAGGGTGGCTGCGTTCCCCGCGTCCGTGGTCTGCTTGCACTTCATCGCGGCCACGGTGATCTGGTGCGTCAGGGTAAGTTGGGCGAGGTATTTTTCCTTGCCACCGTCTTCTTTTTTGAGCTTCACCCGTTGGGCAAGCCAGTAGGACGCAACCCGGGTCTGGATATGCTGGGCGTGCTCCTCCTTGGCCATGACCCAGCGCACCATTTGGTTCTTGCTCGGGTTCTCTTCGGCGTCCATGGCGCGCAAGGAAGCCATGGCCTTGTCGATGGTGGCGAGATCCTCCATCATCATGTCGATGCGCATCTTGTCGCCGTAGATTCCGCAAGGGACCTGGCAGTGGAAGGCGGGCTGGGGCGCGGGCAGGGGATCGGTGGGGAGAGCGAGGGAGCAGAGCAGGGCGGCCAGGGCCGCGATCGGCAGGAGTTTCATGGCTTGGGAGTGGGGGTAGAAGGGTCGAGCCGGATAGAGCGGGAAGCATAGCAGCGTGGGCCTGCGCGCATGGGTGCGGGCCGGATATCAGGCCGTTCTTTCGATCAGCAGCACACCGCTATCCCTTCAAAAAAATTCCCTGGAGAGGGCTGATGCTGGCCCGCACAAGAGCCGATCCCCTCTGTTTCAATGTGAATGAGGCATCCTTCCAGGGGAAAGCTAGTTCCGCTACGGTATGGCCAGGAGGAACCCCCACATGATCCGTAATTTTTTCGCCGTCCTGGCCGGCCTCGTCCTGGGCATGGCCGTGAACATGGCCCTGGTCCTGCTCAATGTCTATCTGCTCTTCCCCATGCCCGAGGGCGCCGACCTGGCTGATCCCGAACAGTTTAACGCCTACCTCGCCACCCTGCCCTGGTTGGCCTTCCTTGTGCCCATGGCCGCTCACCTGGGCCAGTCCTTCGTGGGAGCCTGGGTCGCCGCCAGTCTCGGCGCATCGCGCCCCATGCTGCTGGCGATGATTGTGGGCGCGCTTTCGTTGATGGGCGGAATCATGAACATGATGTCCATCGATGGCCCGGCCTGGATGGCGGTGGAGCTACCGCTGTACCTGGTGGTGGCCTGGCTGGCTGGTCGCAGAGTGGTTCGGCGGCGTGCGGGGGCCGGGCTACTGAAGCGCGGCGGATAGTTCCGCCCGCCCGCGGATGTGGCGCAGAACGCGCAGGTGGATCTGGTGCAGGATGGCGTCGCTCCAGAGTTGCCAATAGGGCGCGGGGCCCATTTCCATCGTGTACCAGGTGCTGCCTTCGAGCAGGGTGCCGCCTGAGGGGAGTGGCGTCAGACGAAATTCGCCCCGCCGGCTCTGGAACGATTGGGTCAGGTGCGGAGGGGTGAGCTGGGCGTAGAAGCTCCACTCCTCCATGGGCAGCGGCTGCGCGCTGACATCGAAGGCGAGGAGCCGGGGCTCATCCCATGTCGTGATGGGTTCGACAAAGGCACCGGTGGAGAACTCGCAACGGCGCACCGCACCAACGCCCATGCCATCGATGCTCGCACGCAAGGGATAGGCGATCCCCGTGGCAAAGAGCCAGTGCTCCGGCGGCGATAGCTCGCTGAAAGCCACGACGAAGTCCCAAACGACCCGGGGCGGAGCGTCGATCTCGATGCTGGTGACCACCTTGCGCAAGGGAGGGTGGGAAAGTTCGCCCTCGCAAACCACACCCAGGGGCAGGAGCAGGATCAAGGCGCCCAGCGACGCATCGGGAGAGGTCGAGAGGCGCGCAAGGGCGCGACCGAAGAGCGCGCCGGGCAAGGCCGCAGCCAACATGATCGGGTAGGCCATGAACAGACAGACGAGACCCTCCAGGGCGAAGAGCAAGAGACCCAGAAAACCCATGGCCAGAGTCAGCGCCACCAAGCCCAGAGTCGCTGTCACGCTCTGCTTGCCGGTGAGGTTGTAGAGATACCCCGTCACCGTGCCCAGAAGGAAAGGCAGGCCCAGGAAGAGCCCCGTGCCATAGTAGGCGAAGCCCTCGGTCAAGATCCCGATCATGGCCGCGCCGAGGAGAATCACGATGCCAACGGCGAAGATCACGAAGCGCTCGGTGAATTTGTCCGGCGGCGGGCGGGTTGCAGGGCCGGGCCGGCTCGGCAGGCAGACCAAGCCAAGGATGCAAAGATAGTTCAAGACCGGGATCAAGAACACCAAACCCCACCAGGACGAAAAGCCCGCATCGCGGGCGCGGCGCGCACTCATGGCCACGCCGATCCAGAGGAAGGGCAGACTCCAGAGCACAAAGAAGATCAGGAGCCACGACGGCAAGGGTGGCGCTCCACCCGCCGCTTGCTGAAAGCGACCGGCAAAAGTCGGGTCGAGGTAGTCGACGGGATGCCAAAGCTCTCCTGTGGCCGCGAAATAGGCACCAGCGTCGGCGCTGTACTTCACAAGCGCCAGACCCACACCCGCCGCGAGATACTGCCCCCTTCTGACGGGCTCGCGTTGGGAAAGAAGCGCGCGCAGGGGGAGCATGTCGATCAGCCTCGCAGCCCGTGCAGGGCCAAGCGGAAAAGGGAAAGCGGGCCGGGGGAAGATTCGAAAGCGCACAGGGCGCGGGAGGCCGGCAGGGCATGGCGGTGGCCCACGAACCAGAGGGGCGTGATGCGCGGGGCGAAGGGACCCTCGACGACGGCTTTTTGTACGCGCTCGAAGAGACGCGTGTTGTGCACGAAACCACGGCCCGATTGGATGTCATCGATAGTGTGACCGGGGTGGGCACCCCAGGGAGTCACCACTAGCGCGTAACTCACCGCTCCCCAGTGATTGACCACGATGCTGCCGTAGGTGAGCTCCTGGAGTGCTGCTTCAAAGGCCGTAGCGTGGTGCCGACGAGTCGTGGGGTCGATCACCAAACTCATGGAGAGGGTGCCGAACAGGGTCTCGTTGCAGAAGCGGGTGGCCCGGGCCAGGAAGTTCGAGGGGCCTGTTGCCGGGAGCGCCGTCTCGCAGAGGACTCCACACCAAGCCTCGGATCGAAAGGCCCGCGAGTCGGAGTCGCCCGCATCGAGACCCGTGGCGAAGAGCCAGGGCAGGTGACCGGGGGGAGCGCTGCCCAGGCGCTCGGCGCCGGGAGTGGCGGCCTCGTAAGCCTCGTAGCGTTCGAAGGAACCGGGGTAGTAGGCGAGGCGCGAGGGAATACTGGCGAGAGCTGCGCGCACGGCGGCCAGGAACTCGGCTCGCTGGGTCCAGTCGGCAGAGGTCACCAGGACCTTGGCGGCGTTGCAGTTGAAGGAAGCATTGTTGGCCACTTGGGTGGCGATGTTGCGGGCCTGAAAGAGCAATTCGCGGCGCGTCCAGGTGCCGGGCACGATAACCACGGGCGTCACGCAGCCGAGTTCACTGGTGATGGGTTTTTGCAGCCGGGGCATGTTCGCGGCGCGGTTGGCAGCGCCTTCGGCGGCGCCGCCCCAGACGATTCTGTCGTGGACCTCGGCGCTGCCGGTCATGTGTACCGAGTCGATGCCGTCATGCTGAACGAGGGCCGCGCCCAACTCGGCGTCGCCCTCCATCAAGCGCAAATAGTCCGCATCGATGAGGGCGGCGAAGGCGCGTGCGTAGGCGGGCGCGAGATAGGCATTGACCGGGTGAAGTTTGAGCACGCAGGTCTGGCGCTCGGCGAAGATCTTGTGGATCACATCCATGGCGCCGATGGAGGACACATTGCCCGCGCCCAGGATCGCGGCAACCCGCGGCGCGGGCGCGGCGCCGGTCCACACCTGTCCCGTGGTGCGAAGAACCTGCTCGGGAGAGATACCGGGCTCCATCCAGACTTCGGCCCGAAAGTCGCTCAACACCAGGCGGTCCGTGAGGGTTTCGGGAAAGACCCGGGCCACGGTTCGGCCGCTGCGGGAGGAGAGTTCGCTGGAGGCAATGCGTCCCGCGCCCGTGTGCTGCATGTGCTCAAGAGTCGTTTGCAGGGAACGCAGGTGGCGCAGACAGGCCACCGGGCCAGCCAGCCACTCCTCCGCCGCCAAGGGCGTGGCGGGATCGATGCCCTTGGATTCACATGCTCCAGCGCACCAATCCTCCGCCGCCGCAAAGGTGTCGCGGCGCAGACGGGCGAGCAATCGCGCCGCTTCGGCCGGCGCGCTGGTGGCCAAGCGCGCGGCTCCTCGCCGACAATCGGCAATGGATTCGTCGAGCTGGGCGTCAGGTGTCATGGGCGCTGGGCGGCAAACTCCAGGTCCTCGGCCAGGACGCGAAAGTAGAGACCCGTGGGGCCGCCACCGTTCTGCACGCCGATCAGGATCTCGTTCCAGCCTGCTTGCAAGGTGAGAGTGGCGATGTGTTGCAAGGGCGACGCGTCGTGCTGGCTGGAGTCCGCGTAGAGTTCCGCGCCGTTCACCCACAGTCGCCCACCATCTTCAGTGCCGATGGCGTAGAGCGCTTCGCGGCTTTTTTCGGTGCGAATCCAAGTGCGCGCATAGGAAACCGAGCGCGAGCTCATGCGTGGGTCGGGAGTCACAAGATCGAGAAACCCGTCCTCGCGGGCAGTCGCTTCGCGCCATTCGATGCTGCCCGCCTTGCCAGGGTGCGGCCCCGCCGCACGGGGGTCGCTCAGGGGACCGAACTCACCTTCGAAGAGAATCGCGCCGCTGCCGCCGTCGAAGCTGCCGATGACGCTCCAATCGCGACAGGGCGTGCCGGTTAGGAGATGGTCGAGCTCGCGGGGATAACGCACCAGCCTGTCGCGGCCAAACCGTTCGAAGAGAGCCAAAAGCCGCGCGCCGTTTTCCTCCGGAGAGCAAACCGCCAGGGCGCGGGCCGCGGCCAGGGCTAGAAAGGGATCGCTGGCGCCCCGCAAGAGGGCTTCAATGGCTGGCGCGAAGGCCGATCCGCGAAGAGTTTCGGCCCCGCGCAAACCGGCGAGTTGTACTCGCCGCTCGTTCGAGGTCAGGGCGGACATGCACAACAGTGCCGCCTGCGGTCGACGCCGTTCAACCGCCGCCTGGCAAAGCAGTGCCGCTGCGCTTGGCCGCAAACCTCTGAGCTGCGGCAGCTTGCCCGATTCGATCAGCGCTGCACCCCAGGGCGAGGTCCACTCGGCTGTTTCCTGGGTGTTGAGCCAGATGGGGTTGCAGATGGCCAATGGCAGGATCGGCCGGTCCTGGGGCGTGACCAGGGGTTCGAGGGGTTCGTCGCCCTCGACGATCACATGCACCCACGCATCGCCGTGGATCTCGAAGACCTCTTGCAGAATCGGCCAGGTGATCTTGCCGCTCTCGAGCACGAAGGGCTCGATCTCCACCGTACGCCAGATGTCGCCGTTGATGATGAACTTGACCCGGTTGAGCAGGATCCAATTGGGAGCCCGCACGCGCACGAAGACCATGAAACGATTGCTGTCGAGGGTGATGGTCTCGCCCATCTCTGCGCCGTTGACGCGGAACTCGACAAAGGGTCCGGTGGTGGTGAAGACGCGGCCCGCGCGCAGGGATTCGGCGATCTCGGAAATTTCAATTTGGTCGGGAGTGTTGGCGCTGCTGGCGACGAAGTTGCGCGGATAGCCCGCCGTCATCTTGCGCACCGTGTGGCTGTCGGAGTTACCCACGGCAAAGCACCGTTGGCCGCGATTGAGCAGGTTGTACCAGTCCTGCAAGACCGAATGGATGCCGCCGCCTACCTCCAGATCCGTCGTGTCCGCGTCGTGGTAACCCCAACCAGGATTGGAGTTGAGGACTTCGATGGTGTCGAAGTTGGCGGAGTAGTTTGGAGACTGGGAGACTCCTGTCACGGGGTCGAGGCCGCAGATTGTGAAGTAGTCGATGCCGAGCCAGCGGGGGTGGTTGAGCTGGATGACGGGCACCACGCCTGCTGCGTTGGGTTCGCTGCGTAGGAACTTGAAGAGCGCGTTGGCGTCATTCGAGTTAGGATCGGCCACGGGCCGCTCGGGGTCGAGGGGAAAGGCGTTCAAGTGACCGATGGGCGCGGAGATCTCGTTGCCCACTACCGTTTGCAGTTCCTCATGAGCGCCCAGCTTGGACACGGTGGGAGCGTAGTCGGTGTGGTGGTTGTGGTCGGTGGCCACCGCCAACTCGACGCCCTCGCCCACCAGGGAAATGATGCGCTCGTTGAGGTTGGAGTCGCCGTGCCCCGAGTAGACAAGGGTGTGCAGGTGAAAGTCGCCGCTGACCCAACCGGGCGTGGACACGGCGCGTCGCAACACGGGCTGCCAAGTGATTTCCTTACCGGGTTCAAAGGTCAGTAGTTCCGCAGCCATGCTCCATTCGATACCGCGGCTGGCGTAGACCGTATAGGTGCCCACGGGCACGGTGAAGGCGCCGCTGCCGCTGAGGGTGTAGACCACATTGCGTCGCACGGCGAGTTGTTCTGGCCTGGCGCCGATGTTAGGGAAGAGGTCGAGGTCGTCGCCTGCGCTGGGTACGAAGGTCAAGCGGCAGGGGATGGCCTTTGCAGCAGGATCTACGACCGCATAGCGCAGGACGCCGCGGGCCTTGCCCTTGTCGGCGAGTTGTGCCGGCATCTCCGCCGGAGCGACCTGCGCTGGCGCATGAGTCGGTTCGTGGCTGGCGAAAAGTGCGAGAGCGCTGAGGAGTGCGAGGGAAAGGGTCATGGCTTCGAGCAGAGATGAGGGGGTGGCCAGGAGATCTGCCCATGGTACTTTGTGCCCACCAGCGAAGAACCCCTGTCCCCTTTCCAAGGGGCTGCATGGTCGCCAAATGAATCGCCTCGGAGCATGTTCCTGGTCCCTAGAGGCCGATACACCCGCAGTCCTCGCTCGCAGTCTGCGTGAGGTCGGAGTGCAGTCCGCCCAGGTCGGGCTCGATGCTCTGACCCGCGGTACCTGGCAGGCCGGCTTCCTGCGCGCGGCCTTCGAGGACGCCGGCCTCGCCATCGCTTCGGGGATGATGGGCATGCTGGGCGAGGACTACTCCACTCTGGCGACGATTCGTGCCAGCGGCGGCTTGCGGCCCGACGCGTCGTGGGCGGCGAACTTCAACGCGGCTCGCGCCAGCGCCAGTTGCGCCAGGGAGCTGGGCCTCGACCTGGTTTCGTTCCACGCAGGTTTTCTGCCCCACGCAGCAAGCGATCCCGAGCGGACAAAGCTCATCGCACGGCTGGGCGCAGTGGCCGATGTCTTCGCCGACGAGGGTCTGCGACTGGCTCTCGAAACCGGCCAGGAAACAGCGGCGACCCTGAACTCGGTGCTCGACGAACTTGACCGCGACAACTTGGGCGTCAACTTCGATCCCGCCAACATGATCCTTTACGCCATGGGCGACCCCGTCGAAGCCCTACGCATCTTGGCGCCGCGAGTTTTGCAGATCCATATCAAGGACGCCCGCTCCACCGAAACGCCTGGCGAGTGGGGCAGAGAAGTTCCCGTGGGTTCGGGAGAGGTGGACTGGCCCGCCTTCTTTGGCGCCTCTGCCGAGGCAGGCCTCGCTTGCGACTTGATGATCGAACGCGAAGCCGGCGATCAGCGCGTGCAGGACATGCGCACGGCCCGGGCCTTGGTTCTGGATCTCTGCCTGGAGGATCTCTCATGACCGTGCGCGTTGGAATCGTAGGCCTGGGCTTCATGGGCCGCACCCACCTGGGCGCCTACAAGAGCGCTCGGGCGCGGGGCTTTGCCAACGAACTGGTGGCGGTCTGCGATGCCGACCCCGAGCGCCGTGCGGGTCGTCCCGGAGGCCAGGGCAATATCGAGGCTCTGAGCGTTCCCGAACTGATGTTCGACCCCGCCAGCGTTCGCGCTTACGCCAGCCCCTTTGATCTCTTCGCCGATGGCGGTGTTGAGCTCGTGTCGATCTGCACCCACACCGATTCTCATGTGGAACTCGCCCTCGCAGCCCTTGCAGCGGGCAAGCATGTGCTCGTGGAAAAACCCTTGGCCCTCGAAGCCGCGGAAATCGCGCCCTTGGTCTCGGCCGCCGAGGCCTCGAAAACCCTCTGCATGCCAGCGCACTGCATGCGCTTTTGGCCCGGTTGGGACTGGCTCAAGGAGCGCGTGGACTCAGGCGATCTTGGTCCGGTGCGCTCGGCTGTCTTTCGACGCCTCTCCGCGCCGCCCTCGTGGTCACCGGAGTTCTACGCCAACGCAGCACGCTCTGGGGGTGCCTTGCTGGACCTGCACATCCATGACGCGGACTTCGTGCGTCATTGTTTCGGAGAACCAGATCGCGTGACCGCCGTGGGCACCCTCGATCACCTGAGCTGCTCGTATCACTTTGCCGAAGGCCCCGCCCATGTTGTGGCCGAGGGCGGTTGGGACCACAGCATGGGGTTTGCCTTTCAGATGCGCTTTGTTGTGGTTTTCGAGGAGGCCACGGCGGAATTCGACCTCAGTCGCGACCCACAATTGCTGCTCTCCCGCGACGGGGTTTCCAGCCCCGTTTCGCTGCCTCCCGGGGACGGTTACACCGGAGAGATCTGCCACCTTTTGGGCAAGATCGCCCGCGAGGAGCGCAATCTGCGCGTGAGCTGTCGGGAAGCCCACGACCTGGCGCTGATGCTCGCCGAAGAGCGGCGGCAAATTACTCAGGAGTGATTCAGACTGCCGAGTCGCTCGGCGCAGAGCCCGGCGTCGCTCACCGCACCGGCGAGGGACGCAAGGCGGGCGGCTTTCTGGATATGATTCAAATCGCGGCGGCCTTCGGCGCGTTCCACAAGCATGGGGTTCTTCTGGTTGCCGTTGAGCCACGAGAGCCAGGCGAGTCCAGCCTTGTAGTCCTCGGTGGGGGCCGAAAAAAGGTGTCGAGAGAGGGTCTGGCAGGGCTCTATCAAGGCCCGATAGCGCGCCTCGTCGCCCCGGGCGAGGAATTCGAGGGCCAGGGATGCGGGCTCGGCGATAGCGTCGAAGATGCCGAGTAGGGCATGCGAAAAATCGCCCAGTTGCACCTTGCTGTCAGCGATGAGCGTCGAACGCACGGGGTCTGGGCCAGCGATCAAATCGGCGAAGTTCAAGTCATCGCCGGTAAAGAGGATCTGGTCTCGGATCAAGAGCTCGCTGCGCAAGCGGCGCTCAAGCTGTGGGTCGAGGAGAGACAGTTTGGCGCCGCGCAGCTTGGCCGGGTCGATGGCCATGACGCGCTCGAAGCTGTGCCCTGGAAAATAACCGGCCAACTCGGCCAAGAACATCTCACCCAACCAGTGCACGAAGAGCGGCCCTTCGAGTTGGGCGATGACACCCTCGTAGACCCGCAGGTAACACGCTTCGTCGGCGCCCCAACGGGCCAGGGGCAACATGGGCAGCAGGATCGGCCAACCGCCCGCGGCCTGGATGGTGCGGGCTTGGTAGACGACGCCCTCGATCAGGGCGGCCTCGTCGGCGACTTCATCCAGGTGGTCGACCCCGGCCCCGGCGATGAATGGCCGGGCAAGGCCCAGAGCGCCGCAGCGAAGTAACAACTCGTGGGCGTTGTGCCAGCCGATGGAAAAGCGCTGGGCTGTGTCCATGGCTTCGGCGATCCCAAACCCTAGGCGGTCGAGACGCACCCGCAAGGCACAAGTGGCTTCCCAGTCGATGAACTTGGCAAGCTCTTCTGGGGGTGTCGCCTGGGTGCCCAACTCTCCGTAGCTGGAATTCATGACGAGGTGTGCCGCGGCGTACACCAGGCGCCTTGGCGCCGCTCTTGGAGTCTTCTTGAGGGCTTCCCGGTAGGGCGCGAGGACCTCATCGGAGAGTTCGAAGGAACCCTCCCCGTCCGAGACAGTAACCCTCAAGAGTGCAGCTCCTGCCACCAGTGGGGCACCTGGTTCCAGGTAAACCAGCCCAGGAAGCCCACCAGCACCAGCGTGCTGACCAGCATCCCAAGAATCCACAGGGCACCCGCCACGCCCCGCGGCCGATCGGCGCCGAGGTAGTCGCGGCTGAGCTGCAACTTGATGAAACCCAGATAGGCGATGGGGAGCAAGAAGCCGCAGATCACATTGGTGGGCACCGCAATCCACAAGCGTACATCGCTCCAAAAAACCGAACCCAAGACTCCCACCGCGGGCAGCATCAAGCCCAACCGATAGCGCCAACCCCGTGGCTCCCAATTGAACATCTCGCACAGGGCAAAGCCCGAACAGAGCATCTGCATGGTGATCGAGCTCAGAGCCATGGCCACGATCCCGAGGCCAAAGACCCACATACCAGCAACTGGACCGAGTCGATCCGGTGCGGCCAGAATGGCGGCGGCCTGGGGCGGCGAAATTTTCTTGCCCGCGAACAGTTCAGGGTCGCCGTAGAAGAAAATGCTGGCGGAAGCGATGACCATCAAGCTGGCGGCGATGGCGTAAGGCAGGAACATGCCAAAACCGAGGTCGATGCGTGCCAGGCGACGGTGCTCTCGGCCCCAACCACGCTTGCGCAGGGTGTAGGGGTAGACGAAAAGCATGTTGGCACCGACCGCTGCGGCCAATCCCGATACCACCAGAGTGATGCCTTGTACGCCCTGGTTCTCTCCGGGAATAGAAAACGGCACCAGGCCCGCCGCCAGATCGCCGGGGTGTGGCACGCCGGTCTTGGCCACCACGAAGGCGAAGCAGGCGATGATGAACCAGACCATGGCCTTGATCAGTTTCTCGTAGAATCGCACGAGACTTGGGCGCGCATCGTAGAGGAGCGCCACAGCGACACACCAAAACAGGGCCACCGCGCCCATGGCGCCGCTGGACACTTCGTAACCCAGGCTCTCCGCCAGAGCGACCAGCATCGAGCTTGCCAGGGCATACTGCGCGAACTGCCAGATGATCGACGAAGCGATTCCGCTGAAGGCCCAGCCATAAGCGAAGGGCGCTCCTGCGTGGACCTTCATGGCCTCGAAGGGCCGCATGCCGCTCGAAAGCGTTTGATACGCCACCGCAGACATGACGATGATGCCCAGCAACATGGCCAGAGGCGCCACCCACAGGAGTTCGTAACCAAAGGCCGCGCCGGCAAAAATAGATGCAAAGGCCGTGCCTCCACCGAGAGTCATGGCCGATTGCATGTAGCCCGGTCCGATATGGCGCAGGTAGCCGAAGGTGCGCGGCAGCCAGGGCTTGGCGTCCAGGGCCTCGAAGTTCTCGTTCACGAAAGACGCTCCTTGATCGCTCTCAAGCGGTCGGCGGCCTGGTCGTCCCGGTAATGCTCGTCGAGGGGGTAGCAACCGCTCTTGAGTCCGTTGCGTGGCCCCGTGGTGCAATCGGAAAAGGTGCGACAGATCTTGCGGCGCTCCAGGGATTGACCATTGAGGACATCTCGCGGCAAGCCGGGGTACGAGAGCACCATGCGACCGAGGCCCACAAAATCGACATGGCCGCCACCGACCTCGTGCTGCGCCACATGGGGCAGCCATTCCTGCAAGTAGGTGTAGCCCGTGCCCACGAAAGCCAGGTCTCTGAAGGCGGCCTTGCAAGCACGAGCCACGCGCAGGTGCGCGGCAACTTGGTGCAGCGGATCTTCCGGCGGCAAGTAGCCATCGCAGGGCGGATAGGCGGCGGGCCGTTGCAGGTGCGGGTTGTAGTAGGGCGAGCCCAAAGTCAGGTTGACCAACTTGATGTCGAGGCTCTGGAGCAGGTCGAGGAAGCGAAAACCCTCGTCGAGACAGATCTTGCGTGGGTCCTCGCGATCGATGCCAAAACCATAGGCGTAGGGCAGGTTCGCATCCCAACCCCGGGGCTCGCCGCGCCCTCCGGTACCCGCTGAGAAGGGAAACAGGTCACCGATGGAGACCCGCACGGCCACATCGAATCCTCCGCATTCAGTGCGAATGCGAGCGACGAGTTCTCGAAAAAAGCGTGTGCGTCCCTCGAAGTTGCCGCCGTAAGCGCCAGGCCGCGTGTGTGCACCGAGGAGTTCGTGCAGGAGATAGCCGTGACAGCATTTTACATCAACGAAGTCAAAGCCAGCGCTCTGGGCCGTGTGAGCAGCCTCAACGAAAGCATCTTGAATGTTGCGGAGTTCGGCATCGGAGAGGATGCAGTCGTCCGAATGCACTCCGGCACGTGCGTCGAGTTGGGGGTGACGGTAGGCGATTCGCGGCGCGGGGCCAGCTGCTGTGGGGCGCGAGAAGCGGCCCGAATGGGTGAGTTGCAGGCCGATGTAAAGGTCGCTGGTTGTCTGGCCGTGATCGCGGTGAGCGTTCACCAGGCACTCGCGCAGATCTTTCAGGCCGGCGCCACTCTCGACGGCGGGGTTCAGAAACAGTTGGTGCGGGTTGGCACGGCCATCGGCCGTGACGGCAAAGGCTTCGCCTCCCCAGATCAGTTTTGCTCCGCTGGCACCAAAGCGCGCCCAGCGCCGCAGGGTATCGGCGCTCGGCAGTCCCTCGACAGTGCCATCCCAGCCCTCCATGGGGTGGATCGCAAAGCGGTTGCCGATGGTGCGTGTGCCATGAGAGAAGCTGCGACCCAGGGGGCCGCCCGCGCCGAGCAGTTGTTCATCTACACCCAATTCTGGTGCTATGGCTTGCCAATGGGCCGCGAAGTCGCGTAGCACTTTGTGTTGTCCAGGCGTCTTGTACTCCATCACCGCTCGCTGAAGTGCCAGTCTTCAAGGGGCGTGCGTGCCTCCCAATCGATTAGGCCAGCGTAACCAAAGCCAGGCGTCTGTATCGAATCCAGTTGCAGTTCGCCGTCAGAGATGGCCAAGCTGACGGTTCCCGCGTTCGATTCCCACAGGTCAGGGTGGGCTTCCAGCGCTGCGGATGCTTCGATCCTTGAGAGGTGCCCGAGCCCCGCGAAATAGTGGTGGCCGTTGCGCTCCACATGGCCGAGGTCCAGGGCGGCCATGGTGGCCAGATCCTGTTGCAGAGCCAGGACGCCGAGGTTGGTCAAGTCCTCACCCGACTGAAAGCCTCCGCGGCGCTCGCACAGGCCGCGCTGCATGAGGGCGCGCAGGACGCCCTTGCAGTTCTTGACCGATACACCGCCGTAGCCGAGGTCGAGGGCACGCGGGAAGGCCTCGATGCCGTGGTCGGACTCGTCGATGATCACCGGCGCAATTTCGCTCAAGGCCGCGAGGCCCGCGGCCACGCCATGCTTGAGACTGCGCGCACGGTGCAAGGGCTGTTCGATGTAGAGCAACTTTTCGAGCAGTTGGCGGCCCCCCGGTTCCCGGTCCAAGGTCTCGAAGAAGGCTAGTAAGGCGGCGGGATCCTCAAATTGCTCGTTGCCGTCCACAGTGAACTGCGCGGCTTGCGTCTCGGTCTCGCGCAGCACTGCCGCAAATTCAAGCGTGCGTTCGAGGTCGGCTTGCAAGTCACCCGAGAGCTTGAGCTTGAAGTAGCGCAGTCCATACCGACGGATGTCTTCGTCGAGCGCTTCGGGCAAGCCGTCGTCCACACGGTCGCGCACCTCGCTGGCGCGCAGGGCGTCCACGAGGCCGATGGTGTGGCGCACAGCTATGCGCGCGGCAGGGCTCGCTGGTAGGCTCTGCGCTGGAGACCAGTCGCCGAGCTCGGGGTACAAAGCCGCGGGGCGCAGGGCAAAGAGGTCGCTCTTGAGGGCCTCGAAAAAACTCATTTCGGCCGCCCGGCATGCGGCATCCAGGATGGCCCGCTCCACCAAGGCCACGCCAAAGCCGGCGCGCAGCCCCCCGGGTGCATCGACGGAGACCCCACTCAAGCACTCGGAGTAGGTCCTCCACCAGAGTTCAAACACCGTGCTTGCGGTTCTTGCCCGGGCCACCTCGGCGGCTTTCCGTGCGCTTTGCACCAGACCCTCGGCGTCCGCCCGAAGATCGCTGGCGGGATTCTTTTCAAACCACTTGGGCACCAACAACTCAGCGGAAAAGCCCGTGCCCGGCCCGGCATCGGTGTCGATTTCGGCGCGTGCCGTCATCATCGGGGCCTGGGTCATGGTGTGGACTCCAAAGCGAAACGGTAGTCGCGTCCGGCACTCGTTCATTCGAAAGCTGATCTCCCGGAGCCGTACTTGCATGGGGAGCAGATTACTCTGTCGCCCCAGCCAGGCACAATCGTTTCGAATCGGTCCCCACAGTTCCCCCGTGCCTCGGGCGGCGTTATCCTGTGCGCCATGCTGACCGAATACAGAGAACATGTGGTCGAGCGCGCTCAGCTCGGCATCCCGCCCCTGCCCCTAAACGCCGAGCAAATGGCGGGGCTCGTGGAGCTCTTCAAGAGTCCGCCGGCGGGGGAAGAGACCTTCCTCATCGACTTACTCGAGAACCGAGTGCCCGCCGGCGTGGACCAGGCCGCTTATGTCAAGGCGGGCTTCCTGTCCGCCGTGGCCAAGGGCACGGCGCAGAGTCCCCTGATTTCGAGGCAGAAGGCGGTGGAGCTTCTGGGCACCATGCTCGGGGGTTACAACATCGGCACGCTGATCGAATTGCTCGACGATGACGACCTGGCTTCCTGCGCCGCCGAACAACTCAAGGGCACTCTCTTGGTCTTCGACGCCTTCCACGATGTGGACGCACGGTCCAAGGCCGGCAACGCCCACGCACAAGAGGTCATCCGTTCCTGGGCCGATGCGGAGTGGTTCACCGAGCGCCCCGAAGTTCCCGAACGAATAACCCTCTCGGTCTTCATGGTCGAGGGTGAAACCAACACCGATGATCTTTCGCCGGCGCCCGACGCCTGGTCGCGGCCGGACATTCCGTTGCATGGCCTGGCCATGCTCAAGATCGAACGCCCGGGCATCCACGCTCCTCTCAAGCAGATCGAGAAACTCAAGGCCCTGGGGCACCCCGTGGCCTATGTGGGCGATGTGGTGGGCACGGGCTCGTCGCGCAAATCGGCCACGAACTCGGTGCTGTGGCACATGGGAGACGACATCCCCCATGTACCCAACAAACGCTCGGGTGGCGTCTGCCTCGGGGGCAAGATCGCGCCGATCTTCTTCAATACCATGGAAGACTCGGGAGCATTGCCCATCGAGTGCGACGTCTCCAAGATGTCCATGGGAGATGTCATTGTCGTGCTGCCGAGCGAGGGCCGCATCGAGAATGCGAGCGGCGATGTAATCAGTACCTTTGAGCACAAGAGCAATGTGATCCTTGACGAAGTGCGCGCCGGTGGCCGCATTCCTCTTATCATCGGTCGCGGGCTGACCATGAGGGCCCGCGCCAGCCTGGGGGAAGGTGCCACGGATGTCTTTCGCGTGCCCAGCATTCCCGGGAATACGGGCAAGGGCTTTACCCTTGCCCAGAAGATGGTGGGCCGAGCCGTGGGCCTCGCAGAAGGCAGCGGCGTGCGTCCGGGCACCTCTTGTGAACCCACCATGAGCAGTGTTGGCTCGCAGGACACCACCGGGCCCATGACCCGCGACGAACTCGAAGAACTCGCCTGCCTCGGGTTCTCAGCCGACCTTGTGATGCAGTCCTTCTGCCACACCGCGGCCTATCCCAAGCCCGTCGATGTGGAGACCCACCACAGTCTGCCGGGCTTTTTCGAGACTCGCGGCGGTGTTGCCCTGCGTCCCGGAGACGGCATCATTCATTCCTGGCTCAACCGCATGCTGCTGCCCGACCAGGTGGGCACCGGTGGCGATTCGCACACACGCTTTCCCCTGGGCATCTCGTTCCCTGCGGGATCTGGATTGGTGGCCTTCGCTGCCGCGCTGGGCGCCATGCCCCTGGACATGCCCGAGTCGGTCTTGGTGCGCTTCACCGGCGAGATGCAGAGGGGCATCACTCTGCGAGATCTCGTCAACGCCATTCCTTACGCCGCGATTCAATCCGGCGATCTGACTGTGGACAAGGAGGGCAAGCGCAATGTTTTCTCCGGTCGCATCATTGAAATCGAGGGCCTGCCAACGCTCAAAGTCGAACAGGCCTTCGAGCTCTCCGACGCCACCGCTGAACGGTCCGCTGCGGGTTGCACGGTGCTGCTCGATGAAGAGCCCGTAGCCGAGTACCTGCGCTCGAACATCGTCATGTTGCGCTGGATGATCGCCAGCGGTTATCAGGACGCGCGCACCCTCGAGCGCCGAGCCCAGGCTATGCAGGCTTGGTTGGATTCGCCGCAATTGCTGCGGCCCGACGCCGATGCGGAGTACGCCGCGGTGATTGAGGTCAATATGAGCGAAATCAACGAACCGCTGCTGGCCTGCCCCAACGATCCCGACGATGTGAAGAAGCTCTCAGATGTCGCCGGCACACCGGTCCAGGAGGTCTTCCTGGGTTCGTGCATGACCAACATTGGCCACTTCCGCGCCGCTGGCAAGTTGCTGGAGAGTTTTGGCGCCACGGTTCCCACGCGCTTGTGGGTCGTTCCGCCCACCAAGATGGACGAAAAGCAGCTCGTGGCCGAAGGCTACTATTCAATCTTTGCCGCTGCCGGAGCGCGCACCGAAATGCCCGGCTGTAGCCTGTGCATGGGTAACCAGGCGCGAGTGGCGGAAGGCTCCACGGTCATGTCTACTTCTACGCGCAATTTTCCCAACCGCCTCGGCACCGGCGCCCAGGTGTTCCTGGGATCCGCGGAACTCGCGGCGGTGACGGCCATGCTTGGCAGGTTGCCAACGCCCGCGGAGTACTTCGAGCAGGCCGCATCCATCGACACCATGGCGGGCGACATCTATCGCTACCTGAACTTCGATCAGATCGATGAGTTCGTCGAGAGCGCCGCGCGGGTCGAGGTTGAAGCAAGCTAAGCGGGCGCCCTGGCGTCTCTTGCGGCTGGCCCTGGCCCTCGCTGTCAGTGGGCCGCTTCTGGGCGCGCCGCAGAACGGCGATGTTCCGGGAGAAGAGCAGCCGCGGCTGCCCGCCGAGCTTGAGATCCCGGCAGCTCCGGTGCTCTCGGTGGAAGAGGCGCTGGCGTCCTTCGTGCTGGCTCCGGGGCTTGAAATCGAGTGCGTGGCCAGCGAGCCCTTGGTGGTCGACCCCGTTGATCTTGCTTTCGATGGCGAAGGGCGCGGCTGGGTGGTGGAGATGCGTGGCTACATGCCCGACATCGATGGCGGGGGTGAAGACGCTGCAAACGGGCGCGTTACCGTGTTGCACGATGAGGACGCGGACGGAGTCTTCGACAAGCGCGTGGATTTTCTTACCGGTTTGGTCATGCCGCGCGCCGTTTTGCCTTATCGCGACGGTGCCCTCGTGATCGTGCCGCCCGAGTTGCGCTTCTACCACGACGGTGACGGTGACGGTGCCGCCGATGATTTCGAGGTGCTGGCCACCGGGCTGGGCGGCTTGCACAGCCCCGAACACGCGATCAATGCTCCCCGTTGGTCCCAGGACAACTGGATCCAGTTCTCGCACCACTCCTGGCGCTTTCGTGAGGACGAGTCCGGATGGCAGCGACAGGCCACTGCCGGCGGCGGCCAGTGGGGGCTCAGCTTTGACGCAACTGGCCGGGCTTTCTTCAACACCAACAGCGACGCTCTGCGCGGCGATGCCTACTCGTCGCACTACGCCGTGCGCAATCCCAATCACGGCCTGGCGGCGGGTACGAATCAGCGTTTGTGCAACGACCAAACCGTATGGCCCCTGGGCATGACCCCGGGCGTCAACCGCGGTTATCGCCCGGAGACTCTGCGTGATGACTACAGCTTGCGGAGCTTCACCGGCGCCTGTGCGCCTCTGATCTTCCTCGGCGACGGCTTGCCCTCTGCCTACCGCGGTCGAGCATTCGTCGCCGAACCCTGTGGCAATCTGGTCAAGTGTCTCGAGTTGCGCGAACAGGAACAGAAGGGCGGCGCGCTAGCGGCGATCCATGTTTTTGCCGGGGCAGAGTTCCTGGCCTCGAGAGACGAGCGCTTTCGTCCTGTCAGCCTGCGCAATGGTCCTGACGGCGCCTTGTATGTGGTGGATATGTACCGCGGCGTGATTCAGCACCGGTTGTTCGTGACTTCCTGGTTGCGTGCCCAGGTCGAGGCGCGCGGCCTTGCCACGCCCCTCGGTCTTGGGCGCATCTGGAGAATTTCTGCTGAAGGAGAAGCGCGCAAGCGGGCGCCCGCTTTGGGTCAGGCGAGTTGGACAGAATTGGTTGCGGAACTCGGCCATTCGAACGGTTGGCGTCGCATCACCGCTCAACAGGTGATCGTGGAGGAGGGCGTGGGTGATAGCGATGCCATCGAGCTCTGTCGTCAAGCAGTGGCCGAGCGGCCCACTGCTTTGGCTCGTGTGCACGGGCTTTGGGCTCTTGCGGGTCTCGGTGCCCTGGACCCAGTCTCGGTGCTCGCTGGTCTTTCGGACACGGATGGGGGCGTGCGCCTTGCGGCCCTGCGATGTGGCGAGGCGTTGCTTGCCACGGGAGACAAGGAGATCCTCGCCCGCGTCGCCGCCATCGCTCGTGGGGCTGATGTCCGTCTTGCTCATCAGGCGCGGCTCTCTCTCGGCGAGGCTCACACGATTTCCGCCACCGCAGTCATGGTTGAGTTGGCGCGGGAGGATGTCTCCACGGCCTTCTTGCGTTCGGCGTTGATCTCCGGTTTGCACGGCGAGGAACTCGAGTTTCTGACCGAGCTACTTGGCGAGACCGGTTGGGAGCAGCCCATTGAGGGTCGTTTCCAATTCGTCGAGTTACTCGCTCGCTGTGTGGCCCGCGAGGGCCGTTCGGATCGCATCGAGTTGCTCCTGGGGCTTTTGCTGCGAGGCCTGGAAGGGAATGCTTGGCATGCGTCCGCCGTGGTGCGCGGACTTCTCGCCGGTCGCCCCCTGGGTCCTCTGGGCCAGCCGGCATCAATTCGTCTCATTTCCCAGCCCGCTGCCCTCACAGTTCTTGTCGATAAGGCCCGAGGCCCGAGTGGCGAGGAGTTGGAACAGCTCATTGGTGCCCTGACCTGGCCCGGCGGGCCCGGCGCCGATGGTCAGGATGTGCGTCCGCTGACGCCCCAAGAGCTTTCGCGTTTTGAGCGTGGCCGCCTGCTTTACGCCGAGGTTTGCCGTGCCTGCCATGGCAGCTCAGGTCTCGGCGAAGCTGGCAAGGCCCCGCCTCTGCGCAATTCGCCCTGGCTGCTGGGTTCGAAGAAGACCCCCATCCGCATCCTTGTCGGCGGCATGCGCGGCCCCATCGAGTTCAACGGCCAGCGCTGGGACCTCGAGATGCCCGTCTACCAACCCAGCCCCGCCCATGTCGCCGCCGTCCTAACCTACGCCCGCCGCGAGTGGGGTCACGGCGCCGATCCCATCACCGCCGCCGATGTCTTGGAAGTCGCAGAAAACGCTGAAAAGCGCACGAGCCCCTGGACCGTCGAGGAATTGGCCGCAAGTGACTGAACCGTACCAGGTACTCCGCCACTGATGTTCCGTACCAGGTACGGAACATCAGTGGCGGAGTACCTGGTACCGAAGGCGGGTACCGAAGCCGAGGCGCCGAGCTGTGGGTGCGAGAGGGCCATGGTCCTCTGCCCTCGAATAACTCAGGGGCAGAAGCTCACCCGCAAGGCGTTGGAGAGGTTGAAAGTGAAATTGGCTCCGGCCGCGTCGCGATACCAGAACTGAAAACTCCACTCCGTTCCGTCCGCCAGTTGTCCAAAACCTGAGTTGGCGGGAGCGGCCTGAAAATCGATCGTGTGGAACGCATCACCAAGGAAATCCGCTTGCACCACCGGCAGGCGGAAGATGCCCACGGATCCGGAGCCCACGCAGCGGAAACCGTCTCCGAAGGGGACCTGCGCATGGTTGGGACCGTAGTAGAAGATCCCGAACTGGTTGGCGGGAATGTTGTGGGCGAAGAGCGTGAAGTCCCCAGCCCAGACACTCTGCGTGCCCCAGTAGCCGATGCCGGCGCCCTGATTGCTGACGCTGTTGGGTGCGCCGACGCAGTACACCTCGGGGGTCTTGCAGGTACGCGTCACTCGAGCGGGATTGGCGAAGAGAAAGGCGATTTGGTCCGCCGTCAACTCTCCGTCATAAACCTGGATGTCGTCGAGGGATCCCGAGAAGAACGAGTCCTCTCCATTCGCTGAGCCGACGAACCAGTCAGCACCTGCCGGTCCCGTGTAGCTGCCTGCCGCTGCGGTAGAGGCCAGGACTCCGTCGACATAGAAACGCACCTCGCCTCCAGCTTGGGAGGTGACCGCGATGTGCGACCACTGACCCGTGGGCAAGGAAACCGAGGAAGTGCTGTCGAAGGGGGTTGTGGTGCTGAGCCGTGGGTTGGTGCCGTCGAGTCCCACCGACCAGCTGCCGGGGTTGCCGAAAATCACTTGCCAGCCGCTAGCGCCCGTGGGCTGCACCCAGGCCGCAAGCGAAAAGCGCATGCGCGTGGGATCCGTGGCCCGCGGTCCGGAAAGCCGTCCGTAGTCATCTATTCCGTCGAAGAGCACCGCTGTCAGGCACTCCGGCCGGGCTCCTGGCTGACCGCCCGCGGGGCCGCCAAAGAAGGTGCCCGAGGATGCGCCCGGTGCCGAGTCCAGGAGATTGAAAACCGCACTTGAGTCCAGCCTCAAGTGCGCACTGATCTCCACATTGTCGTCCTGCACCACCACCGTCACCTCGGCCGCATTGGTAAGGGAGGTGCCATCCATGACGGTGTAGGAAAAGGTGTCGATGCCTTCCCACCCCGGGAGCGGAGCGAGGATCAACTCGTCGCCCCCATTGCTGCCGCTGCCCACCGAAATGCTGACCGTCCCGCCCACCGCGCTAGTGGCGTCGAAAGCAGACACGATCAGTGAGTCGCAATTCCCGTCGTGGTCGTTGGCGAGGACATCGATGACGAGATCGCCGCCGACTTCCTCGTCGGGCAAGGGCGTGGGCGGCAAGGGCGTGGGGAGGCCGGGGCCGTCCACCACGCAGGGCCTGCTGGCCGCGTAGTTCCTGATCAGCGCCGCGGTGATGGGGCCGAAGGCATTGCATGCGCCACACATCCAGAAGCATCCGCTCGTGTCCAGACAATGGGGAGCGCTCCAGTTGTGACCGAGTTCGTGGCCCATGATGCCCGTCTCGGAGGACAAGTTGCCCGTGCTCCAGGTCCAGGCGTACCCCCAAGTTGGAGAGCAGACAACGGACAGGTAGGCGAGGCCGACGATGTTGTCGGAGAGCGGCCGCGAAGTCAAGAGGTGAGCCATGTCGCGCACCACTCCAGTTTGCTGGGTCTGCCAGTGGTTGACGAAGTCGTCGAGCAATCCACTGGTGCCCGGAGTGGAGTAGGGGTCGGGCTCGGTGGAGCGCACGATGAGGGTGCTGATTTCGTGGCGGATGAGCACATCCCGTGCGAAACCAAAGTTCACCGCGTTCAGGATCGCCTCGATGTGCTGCACCGTGGCGGCCGTGGTGGGGTTGATCAGGAAGTACTCGTGGTCGGTGTCAAAGGCGAGGTCAGCCACACGCAAGCAGCCAGCCCCGAGGCCGAGGTTGCCTGTGGACTGGGGCTCCAAAGGCGCGTGGCCCTCAGGCGTGGGCAGTGCCCGACAATTGGCCGGATCAAAACCGCCGGAGAGGTCCTCGTGCACCCACTGTAGATTCTCGTGGGGCACGGCACCTTCACCCCGGCGCCGTTCGATCCAGATCTCGGTGCCCCCCGGTGCTTGCACAAAGCCCTCGATGCGCCCGTCGACGAACGCGATGGCTGCGCCGCGCTCGGGGGCGCCAACCACATGGCCATGATAGGTCGCCGGCGGCGGCGGATCGAACGCGATCAGTTCGCCCTGGGCACCGGTCTCCAGCACTTCATAGGCCACCGATCGAATCGGGCTGCGCTGAAGTTGAACGGCGATCTGCTCTCCCTGCCAGTCGAGTGTGAGCACCCAGCGCTCGGGCCTTGCCAGGGGCAGTTCGAAGGCCTGCCATTCGCCCTGGGAGGTGGCGGGGGAGGCCGGAGCCGCGCCAGTCGATGCAAAACCAGCGAGGAGAAGGGAGAGGGCTAAGAACATGTTGGCTTGGTGGATTGATCTACCGGGCTAGCTACTGAGCTAGTGGGCCGTGTGCTGGGGGACTTTCTCTATTGTAGCTGGTTTCGAGGTTCTTGCCGGGAGTATGGTGCCCGCATGACTTCTCAAGAGAGCGCCAAGGCGTCGCCCCGCAGCCCCCGCCCTCCTGCTGGTGGCCTCTGTCCAGCTGTTAGAGCCCGCTATTGGCGCCGCAACCTGCGCCTGGTAGTTTCCTTGTTGGCGATCTGGGCCAGCGTTTCTTTTGGCTGTGGCATCTTGTTGCACCGCTGGCTGGATCAGTGGCAGGTTCCCGGCAGCGGTTTTCCCCTGGGGTTCTGGTTTGCCCAGCAGGGCTCCATCCTGGTCTTCATCGGCCTGGTCTTTTTCTACGCGCGCCGCATGAACGCTCTCGATGCCGAGTTCGGCGTTCAAGAGGAGTAGCCATGGGAATCCAAGCCTGGACCTTCGTTCTGATCGGCCTCTCCTTCGCCCTCTACATCGGCGTGGCGATTTGGAGTCGAGCGGGAAGCACGCGGGAGTTCTACGTGGCTGGTGGCGGCGTACCGCCGGTGGCCAACGGCATGGCCACCGCAGCGGATTGGATGAGCGCGGCATCGTTCATCTCCATGGCCGGAGCGATTTCCGTCCTGGGTTACGACGGTTCCGTTTACCTCATGGGGTGGACCGGGGGGTATGTGCTCCTGGCGCTGCTCCTCGCCCCCTACTTGCGCAAGTTCGGCAAGTACACGATCCCCGATTTTGTGGGAGACCGCTACGAGTCCCAGGTGGCGCGGGTCGTTGCCGTGGCTTGTGCCATATTCGTCTCGTTCACCTATGTGGCCGGCCAGATGCAGGGTGTGGGTATTGTGCTCTCGCGCTTTCTTGAGGTGCCTTCCACTACGGGCGTCATGATCGGCATGGGCATCGTGTTTTTCTACGCAGTGCTCGGGGGCATGAAGGGCATCACCTACACCCAGGTGGCGCAGTACTGCGTACTGATTTGCGCCTACCTCGTGCCAGCGATTTTTCTCTCGATTCAAATGGTGGGCACGCCCATTCCGCAGTTGGGCCTCGGGGGCTTCTTGGCCGACGGCACGCCGCTCCTTGAGCGACTCAACGAGTTGCACCACGACCTGGGTTTCGCCTCCTACACCGATGGTTCACGCAGCATGACGGATGTGTTTTTTATCACTGCGGCTTTGATGGTCGGCACCGCTGGGCTGCCCCATGTCATCGTGCGCTTCTACACCGTGCCGCGGGTGCGCGACGCCCGTCGTAGCGTGGGATGGGCACTTGTGTTTATCGCTCTGCTCTACACCGCGGCTCCCGCCGTAGCCGCCTTCGCCCGCACTAACCTCTTGACGACCGTCAACAACCAGAGCTATGCCGACATGCCCGACTGGTTCAGCAAGTGGGAAACCACCGGGCTCGTGAAGTTCGATGACAAGAACGGCGATGGCTTGATTCAGTATGTCGGCCCCGCGTCCAAGGTGCAGAACGAGCTCATTGTTCATAAGGACATCATGGTCTTGGCCAATCCGGAGATTGCAGGTCTGCCCGATTGGGTCGTGGCCCTCGTGGCGGCGGGTGCGCTGGCCGCGGCACTTTCCACTGCAGCAGGGCTCTTGCTCGTGGTCTCAAGCGCCATCAGCCACGATCTCCTGAAGCGCACCTTCATGCCCAGGATCTCCGAGCGGGGCGAGTTGTTGGCGGCGCGCATTTCGGCTGGTGTGGCCGTTTTCGTTGCGGGTTGGTTCGGCGTTCATCCCCCAGGCTTTGTGGCCGAGGTGGTGGCTTTTGCCTTTGGCCTGGCCGCTTCGTCGTTTTTCCCGGTGCTGCTCATGGGCATCTTCACCAAACGCATGAATCGCGCAGGCGCTATTTCCGGGATGTTGGCGGGAATTGTCTTCACTGCGGGCTACATCCTGTGGTTCAAGTTCCTGCATCCCGAACTCTCCCATTCCGAAAACTGGTGGTGGGGGATTTCTCCCGAGGGCATCGGCGCCGTGGGCATGCTGGTCAACTTCGCCGTTGCTGGCGTCGTGCATCAGTTCTTCCCGCCCCCTTCTGCCGCCATTCAGCAACTCGTGGAGGATATTCGCGTGCCGAAAGGCTCAGGCCCTGCCCACGAGATTGAAGCCTGATAGGCATGCCGCAGGGCACCCTTCCAATTGAATGTAGCGCGCCTCTGGGAAATGGATTTAGCGGCCAATGATTGGAATTTAGGTGCGGAGACGATACACTTCCGGACTTCGTATTCGACAGACGGATACGAATCATCCCCCAAGCAGCTCCCCCAAGCAAATAGAGAAATAGACCCATGCCCAAAGCAACCATTGAAGATCAAATTCAGGCCAAGCTAGAGAGCTTTACCGCCGAGTTGAATGGTCTCGTCCGAAAAGCAGCTCTCGAAGCCGTGCAAGACGCCCTGGGCGGTGCGTCATCGGGATCCTCTGGTTCCACGCGCCGTAAGCCCGGACCCAAGCCTGGCCGCAAGGACGGTCCCAAGGGCCGTATCCGTCGCACCACGGCGGACCTCGAAAAACTCTCGGGTACCATCCACGGCTACATCAAGAGCCACGGCGGTTCGCGCCTGGAAGCGATCTCCGAAGGCTTGGGTGTTGCTTCGAAGGAGCTCAAGAAGCCGATCATGGACATGCTCGCAGGACGGCAGTTGCGCAAGACGGGCCAGAAGCGCGGCACCCAGTACTACACCAAAGGCTCGGGCGCCACAAAGGCACCGACTCGCAAGAAAGCAACAACTCGCAAGAAGGCAACAACTCGCAAGAAGGCTGGCCGCCGCAAGCAGAACTGATCGACTTCCCGGTGATGGCAGCGGGCGATTCGCCGGCTCGTCGGGAACCCAAGTCAATCAGTCGGGCCCCCACACGGCTCCAGGAGCGTTTCAAACGTACCAGGGACCTGTGGGGGCCCGGCTCATGGAATGCGGCAGCGGGGATGCAGGTCATGGGGTAATCTGGAGGTCACCATGAAGTACCCTCCTGCCAGCCTCTTGGGCGCACTGTGTTTCTTCGCGCTCCTCTCCCCGGGCCTTGTTTTCACGCCCGTCTCGGCCGAACCCGGCACCCTCTCAAAGCACGTATTAATGATTGGCATCGACGGTTGTCGCAGCGACGCGCTACAACAGGCGAACACGCCCAACCTCGACAGCCTAGCAGCAGCTGGGGTGATCACTTTCGATGCCATCGCCGGCGGAGGCGCCAACTCTTCCGATCCCACCCAGCAAGCCACTTCGAGTGGACCCGGCTGGGCAAGCATCTGCACCGGCGTCTGGGTGGACAAACACGGCGTGGCCAGCAATGGCGGTTTCTCGAGCGGCAACTTCCTCAGCTACCCACACTTCTTCAAGCGCGTGCACGATGCCTTGCCGGGGAGTTTCACATCCTCGATCGTGCAGTGGAGTCCGATCAATCAGAGCCTTTTGGTGCCCTATCCCGGGGTGGCTGACTTCATTTTGAATGTGGCCAACTCCGGTTTAGCGGTGGAAAATGCCGCCACGGCTCACCTCGCGGGCGCCGATCCTAATGTGCTCTTTCTGCACTTCGATGATGTGGATCACGCCGGCCACGCCACGGGCTTTAGCCCCTCATCTGCGTCCTACATCCAGGCCATTGAAGAGACCGACGCACACATTGGCAATGTTCTTGTCGCCCTGCAAAATCGCCCTAACTACGCCCAGGAAGATTGGATGGTGATCGCCACCACGGACCACGGCGGCTCCTCGACTTCCCACGGCGGACAGTCAGCGGGCGAGCGCCGCATTTGGCTCCTGGCGAGCGGTGGCGCCGCTCCGGCGGGCGTCGTGGTGCCCGAAGGCCCAGGCCACACCGCTGCCACTTCCACGGCCCTCGAACACCTCGGTGTGGCCATCGATCCAGCCTGGGGGCTGGCGTCCGCCCCCTTTGGTCTGCCCAGTGTTCAAGCCAGCCTGCCCAGCCCCGCTTCCGGCGCCAGCGGCGTGGCCAAGGATGTTCAGCTGAGTTGGTTCGCTGGTGCCGATGCCCTCGCTCATGCGGTCTACTTCGGAGACACAATCCTCTTGGGCCCCGGCGACTTTGAGGGTCAGCAGGCGGCGACCAGTTTCCGGCCCACGGGGCTCGCCAGCGAGACGACCTACTATTGGCGCGTGGATACGGTTACATCCGGCGGCACGGTGCCCGGAGAGGTGTGGAGTTTTTCCACCAGCGGCAATCCCCTCGGAGGTTTGGCCCTGGTGCTCGACTTTGAAGGCGATTTGATCGATCACTCGGGACATGGCAACCATGGAACGGCTGTGGGTTCGCTCTTCTTCAACCCGGGTGTCGGTGGCCAAGCCGTACAACTAACTGGCGGCGGCGCCTATGTGTCTCTGGGAGCTGCGGACGATTTCTCGTTTGGCGCGAGCACGGACTTCACAGTGGCCTTGTGGATCAGAGCCTCGGGCTGGTCGGGGGACGCGAGCCTGGTCTCGAACAAGAATTGGGCCAGCGGCGCGAATGTCGGTTGGATTCTGGCCCTCGACCCCAACGGCACACACTGGCAGTGGAATTATCGCGGAGTCAACGGCACACGCCTCGATTTCGATGTCGCCGGCCTCATTGGCGATGGCGCCTGGCACCAAATCATCATCGCCCACGACCGCGACGGCGACGCGAGCTTCTATCAGGACGGTGCCTTGATTGGGCGGCAGTCCCTGGTGGGCCAGGGCAATATCGACTCCGGGTTGCCCACGGCACTGGGCCAGGACGGGACCTTGATCTACGGCATTCCCCTCGCCGCGGACATCGATGACCTGCGCTTCTGGCAGCGAGCTCTGAGCGATTCGGAAGTTGTCCAGGAATACGGGGCCGGCGCGCCGACCTTTGTGGGCTCGAACTACTGCGTGGCCACGGGCAACAGCGCCGGAGATCCCGCAGCTATTCTAGCCCAGGGCAGCTCGAGTATTGCGATGAACGATGTTGCCCTCTTTGCGGTGCGCTTGCCCGCCAACAAGCCAGGTGTCTTCTTCACCGGTCCCCTGCAAACAAGCGTCTCCTTTGGCGATGGCCTGCGCTGCGTCGGCGGCGGTGTGATGCGCTTCAATCCACCGGTCTTCGCATCCTCCGACGGAATCGCCAGCCTCGCCATCGATCTCGCCGATCCCACATTGGCAGCGCTCTTCCAGGCGGGTACGACCTGGAACTTTCAGTTTTGGTACCGCGATCCCGCAGGCCAGTTGACCGGCTTCAACTTGACTGACGGCTTGGCAGTTTCCTGGCAGTGAGCGCGACACACATCCGTGCAAGCTGACTCCCGGCCCGTCCACCCCGGCTTTCCCGCCACGGCTTGGAGCGTGGTGCAAGGGGCTCGGGATCTGGCTGACAGCGATTGCCAGCGAGCCCTGGAGCGCCTGGTGTCGGTCTACTGGAGGCCGATCTACTGGACCCTGCGCCACGAGTGGAAGGCCTCCCCGGAGGAGGCCCGCGACTGGACCCAGGAATACTTCTCGGTCTTTTTAGAGCAGGACTTCCTGGCCGATGTGGTGCGTGAGCGCGGGCGCTTCCGGAACTTCGTCAAGGCCAGTTTGAAGCACTTCATGCTCAACTTGCGGCGTGCCGAGAAGGCGCTCAAGCGCGGCGGTGCCCACCGCCTGGTGCCCATCGAAGACCTCGAAGGCGCCGAGCGCGATCCGGCTTCCAGCGAGGGCCAGCCCGACCAACTCTTCGAGCGTGAGTTGATGCGCTCGATTATCGCGCGCTCCCTGACCGACCTCAAGTTGGCCTGCGAGCGCGAGGGTCACCCCGATCACTTCGAGCTCTTTCACACCTACTACCTCGAAGAATCCGCAGGTCGCAGCCCGCGTTACGAAGACCTGCGCGAGCGCTTCGGAAAAGGACCCCATGAGGTCAAGAACCGCCTGGCCGAGTTGCGTACGCGCTTTCGCAAGATTATCCTCGGGCACCTGCGCGATGGCGTTAGCAGCGAGCAGGAACTCTTGAGCGAGATTCGCGAGGTTTTCGAGCGATGAGTCGTGAGCCTGGCGAAGCTCGCGATCTGCACGAGCACCTCGCCCATGTGTTCTTGCAGGATGTGGGTCTGAAGAAAAACGAACCCGCCACGCCGGCGGCTCTTGATGACGAAGAATTCGCGCGCATCGCGTTGGATCTCGATCTCTTGAGCGAAACAGATCTCGCTCGTGTGCGCGAGCAGGCCGGCGATGATTCGGGGCTGCGCCTGTGGGAACAACTCGAGCGCGCCGGCTCGCTTGATGTGGGCGATGTTCTGAGCGTCTTCCGTTTTCACAGCGAGTTGTGCAGTCACTCGAATCGCACGGTGGGTCGCTACTATGTTGTCGAGCGCTTGGGCGAGGGAGCGAGCGGCCGCGTCTATCGGGCTATCCATCAGGACCTGCTCAAGCATGTGGCGCTCAAGATCATGACCGTGCACGAGAACGCGCCCCGCTCAATGGTCGAACGCTTCCGTCGCGAGGCAGCCACCGCCGCTGGTTTGCGGCATCCCTCGATCGTAGGGGTCCACGATGTAGGTGTGGACAATGACCTGCACTACATCGCTATGGACCTCGTGGAAGGCGAGACCCTCTCCGAATGGTTGGCAAAGAAACCATCCCTGGAAAAACGCTTGGCGGTGCTCGAACAGAGTACCCGCGCTATTGGTTACGCCCACTCCGAAGGTGTCCTGCACCGCGATATCAAGCCGCAGAACATTCTCGTGCGCAACGATGGCCTGCCGATCGTGGTGGACTTTGGCCTGGCGCGCACTACAACCGATGCGACCCTGACCCGCGACGGCGCCGTGCTCGGTACGCCGCAGTACATGGCGCCCGAGCAACTACGCGGAGAAGTCACCAGCTTGACCCCGGCGGCCGATGTGTACGCCCTGGGGCTTGTGATCTACGAGGCTATCGTCGGCGAGCGACTTTTCAATCAGAGCGATGCGGGTTGGCCCGTAGTGCCCGAAGGCCAGGTGCGTTTCTCCAGCGAAGCCGCGGCGCTGCTCGGCAAGGGGCTTTGCGCTGTGTGTCAGAAGTGCTTGGATCCCGAGGCGCGCTATCGCTACAGCGATGCCAACGAAGTTGCCGACGAGTTGACCCGGGTGCGCGGCGGTGTGTCCGTCCATGCGCGCCCCCTGGGCCTCTTGTCGGCCCTCGGACGCGGCGTTCGGCGCCGCAGCACCACCGTGGCCAGCCTTGGCTTTGTGGCCCTGTTCTTGGTTCTCGCTGGCGGCGTCGGACGACGGCTCTTGGCCGAAAACCGGCGTTTGGAATACGCCGGTGAGGTCAAGTCGGCCTACACCGTGCTGCGCACGCGCCTTGAGCCGCTCTTGGCCGAGGCGGAGAGCCTGCGCTACGCGGTGGCTGATGGTCCTGAACGGGAAGCGCTGCTCGTCCGCGCCCAAGCGGCCACCGACAGCTTCGACGATGAGACCGGCGTGGCGCCCGCTTACCTGGCCTGGATTCACTTTCTTGTGCGTGAACCCGGTGCGCCCGCGAATCTCGTCGCAGTCCGAGAGGCCCACCCCGACAATCCCTTCCCAGCGCTCGTCTGTGCCTGGAGCCACCTGCGGCGCTACGCCGACGCGGCGCGCTGGCCGGCCGATGACAACACCCTGTTGCACGCCGTTCCGCGGGTCATGGGTCCCGACACCTTTACCGAGACCGCGGAGATGAAGGGCCTCTTGGGGGAAGCTCTGGTGGAGCTTGAGCGCGCACGCGCCAGCGAAATCTGGCAGCGCGTGCCCGAACTGCGTTGGGTCGAGGACCTGGGCCTGGGGTTCGCTGCCTACGCCGGCGGGGACTTTGCGGCAGCCATTGCACACCTCGAACGAGTTGGGGCTTACAACGACCTGCCCTTCGAACCTTCCTTGATCCTGTCCTTTGCCAACCTGCGCACGGGCGACCTCGAGGCGGCCTTTGAGGCCATCGAACCCTTGGTCAAGCGACGACCGGGCCATGTCACCGCGGCGCGTGCTTTGGCTTCGTGTTACAAGCGTCGAGCCATCTTGGCTCAACGCGAGTACGGCGGTGGTCTAGGCGACTTGAGCGAAGCCCGCCGTTTGATGCGCCAGATCTCAACGGATCCCGAGAGAGATGAGGCCCTGGCCAAGCTCGAACTCTCCATCGGACTTGTGCGCGTCCAAGTCGGCGAGGATGCCAGCGGAGAATTCGAACGGGCTATGGTCGTTTTCGAACGGGGTCTGGAAGAGAACCCCACGAGTATTGATTGCCTGGGCGGGCTCGCTCAGTGCTTGATGAACCTCGGCGGCGAGGATCACATGGCTCGCGCCCGCGAACTGGCCGACGCCATGATCGAGCAACGCCCAGGCGATGCCACGGCCCACGAATTGGGTATCGGCGTCTCCTTGGTAGCTCTCAAGGAAGCCCGTGGCAAGAGGTCCATCGGCGCTGCCGACCTCGAGGCCGTGGCGCGGCGACTGACCCAGGCCGAAGAGCGGGTGGGCGCCCAACCGACTCTGCTTTACTATGCGGTAAACCTCGAACTCTTGCGCGCCGATCTCGCGGCACGGCGCGGCGAGGACTACGGTCCGTATATGCAGACTGCGGCCGAGGCGGCCAGGCAACTCTGCCGGGATGCGCCCGAATTTCACCGCGCGCACTTTTTGGCTTGGTGGACGAGCAGTTACCTGAAGGACCTGCGTCGGCCGAGTCCTTCTGAGCTGTACGAAGAGACCATCCTGCTGCGCGCTCCTTTTGTCAGCCGCGGCCAGCGTTCGCCTTTCGATGTGCAGGTCGCGCAGCGCATGGAGCAGCTCGCCGGTAGTTATGACTCAAGAGACGACAAGATGCGCTTCATCGTCTATGCCTACGGCCTCTTGAAACGGCAGGCCGAGGAGGATCCGGAGCGTGCCGAGTGGCATGAGAAATGCGCGCGCCTGGCTGGCAAGGCGGCCGGATTGGATGTGGTGGGCGCGGGACCATGGACTCTTGAGGCCTTCGAACACGCGCTGCGCGTGGCGGAGTTTTCTGGCAAGAGCGGCGCTTGGAGTACGGCTGTGAGTCTAGGCGTGATGGCCTTCGTGCACGGCCAGGATCAGGTCCTCGCTGTTGCCCTCGATGCTTCTGGGCGAGCTTTGGTAGGAGCTGAAGAAGAGTACGGCGTACGCTTTTGGATCGCGTGGCTCGCGCGGGCCTCTGGCGATGAAGCGCGGGCCCTGGCCGAGTTGGCTGAGTTGCGCGCGCGGCCACTGGCGGCCGAGCTTCTCGAGAGCCACGCCCGGGCTGCGAACGGTTTTCTCTGGCCCATCGCCCGGGTGGCGGACTTGCCCCGCGAGACCTACCGCCGTGCCCTCGTCGGTTTGGACATGCTTGGCTCCCTTGATGAAGCCCATGGCGCTGCGCTGAACACCCGTGGCGTGCTCGAGGTGCGTCTCGAGCGCTGGGAGAGCGCGCGTCACCATCTCCTGCAATCCAAGCAGCAGAACACCTCTCCTGGAGGATTGGCACATCCCGCCGATCTGGCCTTCCTGGCTCTCTGCGCCCAGGCATTGGGCGAGGGTGACGAAGCGCGGCGTCTGCGGGCCGACTTGGAGACCTCCATGCGGGGCTGGGGGCTCGAGGAGGATCCCGAGGCCCAGGGGTTCCTGGCCGAGGTGGACGCCGTCCTGGAGGGCGAGTAGTGACTATCCACGGAGGGGTCTTCAGCTTCAAAAAAACACGCTCCATGGCCTCCCAGGCGGTGTCTTGGGGCTTTTCCAATAAGAAAGGGCACAAAAGGCCAGAAGGTCCTGCCCAAAGAGTTCTCAGGAACATTGCCGGGGGAGTCCTCCCCCAGGCAGAAAATTCCCGCCAGACAATAACTCTGGCGGCTCCCAACCTACCCAAGCCAGTCCCTCGACCTCGATTCAGCCAACTCGATTCAGCCAAGGATTCCCTAATGTCAAGACTTCAACCCTCCTCGCTTCGCACGGCCCTGATTCTCACGGCGCTTTGCACCTCTCCGGCGCTAGCTGCTGGGGTTGGTACCGGCTCTACTTTCAGCGCGCCGCAGCTCAACGCCACGCCGGGCCAGACCGTGACGGTGCCCGTGCTTCTCAACAATGGTACGGGTGAGATCCAGGGCTGGTCCATGGGCCTGGGAGTGCCTCTGCCCCTGGAAGTCGTGGCCGTTTCTGATGGTTCAACCACCCTTGCCTTCAACGGTGGCGCGGGACCCGATTTCAACCACATTGCCGGCTACCCTGGCGAGGGCGCGGGTTCGGGAGTTGTGATCAGTTTCATGGGGGTGGAATCCCTGCCCCCGGGAACGGGCTACGAGTTGCATTTGATCGATGTCCTGGTGCCCGCATCGGCTACGCCTGGCACGGTCTATCCGCTGACCTTCATCGAGACCATCGGAGATCCTGACATCGTCAACATCGTCGTGGTGGGTGGTGCCTCCATCACTCCGGCCTTTGTGCATGGATCGATCACGGTTACCTTTGAGTCTTACTGTCACTGTGACGGGAGTGGTGTCTCCGCGCCCTGCGCCAATACTGGCGGCTCCGGGGAAGGTTGTGCGAACTCCACTGGATCGGGTGCGCGCTTGACTGGATCGGGAAGCTCGAGCGTTGCAGCAGATGACCTTGGCTTCAGAGCCAGTGGCATGGTTCCGGGCCAGCCCGCGCTCTTGTTCTCAGGCCTTTCGGCACCCAACGGAGGCTTGGGAGTGTTTTTCGGTGATGGTCTGCGTTGCGCTGGTAACAGTGTGAGGCGCCTAGCTGTGAGCTTCATCGGCTCGAGTGGCATCGCTCAATGGCCTCCGAGCCTGGCCACCGCAGGTGGCTGGGCTGCTGGTGACACGCGCCACTTCCAGGGCTGGTATCGAGATCCATTCATGAGCCCCTGCGGATCGGGCTTCAACTTGACTCAGGGCGTACGCATTACCTTCCAACCCTGATTGCTGCCGGGGTTGCGAGGGGAGTTGGCGTCCAACGGGAGCGCCACGGGGGCCGGTCCTTTCGATCGGCCCCTATTCGTGGGCGAGGTCTCGCCCGCGTTGGCTGCGACCCAGTTTGTGGAGCAATGTTGGTGGAGCAATCGTGGAGCAAAGGAGCGCCCACTTCTCCCAGCGCTGCTCTTTCTGGTGCGGCACCGACCGCGTAGAATCCGCCCGGCAGGAGTAATCCCCTTCGCAAGAGCCTCTTCCTTGCGCTGGTGCTCGTGTTCTTCGCGCAGACCTCGCCTTCCTCTTCGAGCGTTTCGGTGAACCCGACGCCGCGGACCGCCGCCGCTTCCGGGTGCAGATGGTTTGTCTTGGTGTCGCTGGCCTGGGCGCTCTCGTGACGCTCTTGATGGGTGTGGGTACGGGCCGCGAGCACCTTGGCTTTCACTCTACCGTGGCGACCTTGATCCTGGTGGGCTGGCTGTGTTTCCTGTGGACCCTTCTGCGCCATGTGCGTCACGGTTTTTCCACCGCTGGCAGATTCTTTGCACTGGCGAAGAATTGAATGTGTTCCTCTTGCCCGTGGCTCTGTTGATCTCCGTGCCCCAGTTGAATGCCCTGATCCACGGCACGCATGTGGTCATGGCCCACGCCATGGGGTCGGAGTTGGCTATCGATTCCTACATCCTGTTGGGTGCCTTCGCCTGGATCCTGGGTGAGATCTTCCACAAGCGCGAGAGCCGCGAGGACCTCATCGACGGGCCCGGCATGAAGAGCCGCATCGTGTGGCTAAATCTGTCCCTGGTGGGGCTCGTGGCGAGCTTGATGGTCTGGGGCTTGGGGGTGGGCATCAGCCGCGCGATGGGAGCCCCGCCAGCGGAGGTCTTGAGCAACCTTGCCCCGGTTTTTGCCGGGTTCGGATTGCTGGTGACCTATTCCCTCGTGCGCCTGGTGTTCTCCTGGGCACCCTTGTCCCTCCACTCCTCCAGGCACAAGCTCATCAGCCATGACGAGCGCTGGAGCGCCGTGGTTGGCGACGAATGGACCGCGGACTCCTCGGAGTAGTTTCCTCGACCTATTTCGGAACCGGCTGGTTGCGCAGCCACTCGGCCAATCCCGGATGACGCTCTGCGGCATCGTCAGCGAGGCCTTCGAGGTCGGCTTGAACGCGCTTGAGAGCCCTCTGGCGAACGAGGCGCAAGAGCTGTACGGCCACGCTCGAATCTACTTCGCGCAAGAGCGGCGCCAGGTCGGCGGGAGTATCACCGCGCGTGGCGAGCAGCTCGTTGGCCAGGGAGCGCGGATCACTGTACTGGCCGTCTCCATTCACATCGCAGAAGACCGGGTTCGTCGCCGCCAGGGTGTAATCGTTGAGTTGCGGCCAAAAGACGCCGCCGACGCCATCGCCCTCTACCAGTGCCACCATCCAATAGTCGTGCTGCGGCCAGGGGAGCTCGGTGGAAATGGGTACGGTGATATCCAGTGGTCCGGGTTCGCGCAAGGGATCGAGTTCGCGTTCAAGGATGGTTGCGCCGTTGGCGAAGATGGTGATCTTGCGCGGCCGCACCCACGATGGAGCTCTGATCACCAAGTCGAGCTCCGTGGCTGGCAGGGTCTCGCCCATGACCGAACGGCCATCGGCCAACATGTCCACGAAGATGCCCATTGAGATCGACGAGTGCCCGTGGGCGATGTTGTGGGCTGCGGCGTCGATGTCGATCCGCGCTGGGTTTATGCTGTCACTCAAAACATAGGTGCGACCTTGTCCGACGACCCCACCCACGGTGTGCGAATCGGAAGAGCCCACGGCAAAGACCTCGATACCCCGGTTGAGCAGGGCGAACCAATCGCGAAAGAGCAGCAGGGGGTCGAGCTCCTCCGTTTGCGAATTGATCAATTCCAGGGCATCGAAGGGACACGCCCAGGCTCCCGTCCAGTCGCCGCTCTGGTGGTCGAGCTGGATTTGGCCGTGGGGGCTGTTTTCGTGGCTGGGCCAGCGCGGGTGATTGAGGATCACGGCCTTGGCTCCCCGGGCGCGGATGCCGGCGACGATCTCCTCGATGTCATGCAGGTCGTGGGGCGGTACCTCGTCCTCGCTGTCCAGAGGAAAGGCGTTTAGGTGGCCGATAGGGGTGGAGACCTCGTTGCCGATTACCGGCGTGAAGTAGGCCTTGAGTCCCATGCTCGCCTGGGTCGGCGCGTAGTCGGTGTTGTGGTTGTGATCGGTGGCGATGGCCAATTCGACACCTTCGCCGGCGAGCGTCACCATGCGTTCTTCCACCGACGAATCACCGTGGCCCGAATGGGTTAGGGTGTGAATGTGGGTGTCGGCGGCCACGAAACCGCGCGTGTCGAGCTCGCGTCGCAAGGAGAGGCTGGCTTCGTGCGCGTCGCCGTCAATCTGGATCTGGGTCTGATCCACGCTCCACTCGGTGCCCCGCGCTGCGTGGACTTGGTAGGTGCCCGGCGACACCTCAAAGGTCGCCTCGCCGTCGGCCGTGTAGACGACGCCCAGTCGCACGGCGGTGAGCAGACGCTCGGCGTAGAAGACGGGCACGAGCTCACCCGCTTCGTTTGAGATCGTGACGCGCGCCGGCAGGGGCTGGCCCATTGCCGTAGTGACGCGCACCGTGACGCGCCGCAGGTCGTAGAGCTCACGCAGGCCGAAGGGCAGGTAGTAGACATCGCCAAAAGTGATGTCGTCGTCGGGCACGGCGCCCCGCAAGCTGAAGGTGTTGACGCCATCGACGATCACCCCGGCGGGGATCGGGTAGCTGTGCCAGCCGTACTCATCGACCAGGTCGAGGGTGGCGATGGGGTGTTCGTTGATTGCCATGCTCCAGGCTTGGCTCACGCTGCGGTGCCGGGCGAAGAGCAAGCCCTCACCCTCGAACGCGTGGACGGTGAACTCGGCCTCGATACTTTTCGCTTCGGGGTCGGCCGGCGCTTCGGGCCACTCGGGGGTGGCGTCATTGCCTAGGTGCCAAACTTGTTCAAAGATCGTGACGGCCCGCTCGTGGCGGATGTTTGGCTGTTCTTGCGACCCGCTTGCCTTGGCGGCGGCGGACATGACAAGAACAGAGCCAGCCCAGAGGACTGAAAGCAGCAAAGTGGGGTTCATGGTCAGCACTCTACGCTGCTTGCGGAAGATCGGCTTGCACGAGATGGGTTTGCACGAGATTGTCCTCATGAGCCCGCAGCCTGTGCTACCTGAGGCCCTGTGGTTGATTAGACTCGCGGCCGTGATGCTCCAATCAAGACCCTTCCAGAAATCATCAGTTTCGAACCACATGCGTTCCTCTACAGGCGACGGAGAATGAGTCGCGCGGCAGATAGGTTCGGCCAGGCCCTGGCGGGAATCGAAGAGCACCTGGACTGGCCGCTCCTGGGCAAACTCTATTGCCACACTGGCGGCGCGGAATTTTTCCCACCGGAGCAGGTCGAGGCCCAGCGTGATGCGGGCTTGAAGATCGCCGCCGAATTGGCCCAGCGCTTGCAGCCCGGCGGGCGCAGCCTCTACATCGGTGCGGCCCTGGGGGAATTGCCCCAGATATTGTGTGAGGCTTTGATCCTGGAGCGCGAGGTGGTGGCCCTCAATTTGGACAACGCCGAGAGCCAGGAGTTGAACCGTGCCTTGAGCCTGGTGGCAGACGCCTGCGGGTTCGGCTTGCCCCGTATCGGTTGCGAGTCTATCACTGACTGTAAGGGCGAGTTCGACCATGGTTGGTTGGTGAGCGTTTTGAACGACCCCGAGGCCTTTCCCGCCCTGCACGATGACCTCTACAGTCGCAGCGGCGATCTCGCTACGGGCAGCGGCGACTTGGCGGCTGATCGCCAGCGCGCCGACGATTTGGTGGATGCTTGGCTCACGCGGCTAGCGGACGGTGCACGATTGACCACCAGCGAGGAGGAGCTGGCCCTCGTGCAAGCTCGCGTGGCGGTCCGCGGTTGGCAACTCGAGTTCGACTCCCTGGCGATTCTTAGTGCTGTGGTGGGCGATCCGATTCGCTTCGGAGTGTTGCAACACTTGGGCTGAGCGTGGGGCAAACTGTAGGCTCTTGGCGATGATGCGACTCCACTTGATAGTTGCTTCGGGAGCCTTGCTCCTGGCCCTCTCCTGTTCCTTTGCCGGGCAACCGCCGTCGGCACCCGCTCCGGCGCCCAGGTCGCGGTTGGGCTTCCAAGCCCGGGCCGCGCTCGCGGATAGTCCGCTCGTGGCGGCGGAGTTCGAACAGGTCATGTTCGAGTACTTCGGTACGCTGGCCGAGCCGCAATTCCTCTTGCTTGAGGCATGGCAGGAGAGCGGATTTGACCCCAATGGCAGCCCCCTCGCGGGCGCCCGGCCAGCGAGCGATTCACTCGGTGCGCCTCCGGGCGCTATCTTGGATGACAATCGGCGCGCCTGGGCTCGGGAACTGGTGGCCATCGAGAGCGGTACGGTCCTCAAGTTGGGTCCCTGGAGTCGCCGCCGCCTGATGAGCCGAAGCTGGACCGAATTGGCAGCCAAGCGTGAGTTTTTGGAGCCCACCGAGTTCAAACGCCGAGCCACAAACTTTTTCGTTGATCGCTACCCTGACCTCAGCGAAGCGGCGCAGATGTACTTGCCCAACTGCGCCCGTTGTCACGGCCGCGAGGGTGCAGGTGACGGTCCAATGTCGCGGCGCCTGTTTCCCAAGCCGCGTAACTACCAATACGGCCTGTTCAAGTTCGCCGCCGTCGAGGGCGGCTCGAAGCCGCGCCGCAGCGATCTTGTGCGCACCCTTGTCCATGGGCTGCCCGGTTCAGCCATGCCGTCATTTCGCGGCACTTCCCTGGCGGAATTGAGCGCCCTGGTGGACTATGTGCGCTACCTGTCGATTCGCGGTGAGGTCGAGGCGCTCCTGCTGGATGAGTGGCAGTCCTATGATCTGCTCCCGCGCGAGGCTGCCCTCGAACTCTACAGCATGATCTGGGAGCGCTGGCTTGCGGCCAGCGAGCGGGCCTACCTTGTTCAAGCTCCCCCTCGCGAAGAGAGCCCCGAGCACCTGGCTCTGGGCGCTGCGGTCTTTCATGAAGAAGCACGCGGCAACTGCATGAGTTGTCACGGCGACGAGGGTCGCGGCGACGGTCCGAAGGCCTTGATGCAGGGCGAAGACGGTTTTTCGTACGCTCTCCTGCGCGACGAATGGGGCGAGTTCATTCTGCCCCGCGACCTGACCAGCGGCATCTTCCGCGGCGGCCGGCGACCTGAAGACCTGTACCTCAGGATTCACTGCGGCATCCCCGGAACTCCCATGTCCGCCTTGGGCGCGAGTTTCGATGGGGCCGGCCAGGCCCTGCTCAGCGAAGAGGAGAAGTGGGCCCTCGTGGCGTATGTCCTTTCCCTTTCGGGTTTCTAGGGGGCTGCCCTATTTGGAAGCCGCGGCGGCGGAGCGGGCGTGCCTCTTGCGGGCATCGGCATTCAACAGGCGCTTGCGCAGGCGCAGGCTGGTGGGCGTCACTTCGAGCAACTCGTCGTCTTCGATGTATTCGAGAGCTTCCTCAAGGGACATGATGCGCGGCGGGGCGATGCTGGCGGAGTCGTCTTTCGATGATGCGCGAATGTTGGTCATTTTCTTGGCGCGGCAGACATTGACCGGCAGGTCGCCAGCCTTGTTCTGCTCGCCCACGACCATGCCCTCGTAGACCACATCGCCGGGCTTGACGAAGAACGAGCCACGGTCCGAAAGGCCATCGAGGGCGTAGGTCAGGACCGGGCCGCCGCGGTCCGAGACCAGAACGCCGCTGGTGCGGCGCGGGATCAAGCCTCCGTCGGGCTTCCACTCCTCGAAGACATGGCTCAGAATCGCCTCGCCCTGGCTGAGGGTTAGAAGCGATGTGCGCGCGCCGATCAGTCCCCGGGCGGGAATCGAGAACTCGACCTTGGTCAGGGTTCCGAGGGCTTCCATGTGCAGCATCTCGCCCCGGCGACGGCCGAGGTACTCGATGATGCGTCCGGAGTTCTCATTGGGGACCTCTACCGTGGCGCGCTCGTAGGGCTCGCAAATCGTGCCGTCGACATCTTTCAAAATCACTCGCGGCTTGCCCACGGCGAACTCATAGCCCTCGCGCCGCATACGCTCGATCAGGACGCCGAGGTGCATCACCCCGCGGCCGTTGACCTGAAAGGAGTCCGTGCGGTCGGTGCGGGTGATCGAAAGCGCCATGTCGCGCACCGCCGCCTTGTCCAGGCGCGTTTGCAAGTGGCGACTCGTGACATAGGCGCCTTCGGTCCCCGCGAAGGGCGAATCGTTGACCACAAATTCCATGGAGATCGTGGGTTCGTCGATCTCGATTTTTGGCAGGGGATCGGGATGTTCCAGCGGGCAAAGGGTGTCGCCGATTTCAATTTCGGCGATGCCTGCAATCACGCCGATGTCGCCGCAGGGCACCGAGTCCACCGCCACTCGCTCCAGTCCCTGGTAGCTGTAGAGTTTTTTGACCGTTGCCGGGAGAGGTCTTGCGCGGTAGGGGTGGCAGACAGCGACGCGCTGGCCAGCTTTCAGGACTCCCCGCGAGACCCGGCCCACGGCTATGCGCCCCACGAAGTCATCGTGTTCGAGGGTGATGGCCTGGAACTGCATGTGGCCCTCTAGATCGATCTTCGGCGTCGGTACCTGCTCGAGAATCATGGCGAACAGCGGGCCGAGGTCGTCGGAATCGTCCTCGGGTTCTCTCATTGCATACCCGTCGCGGCCCGAGCCGTAGACCACCGGAAATTCGAGCTGCTCATCATGGGCGCCGAGTTCGACGAACAGGTCAAAGACCTCGTCGAGCACTTCGTGGGGGCGCGAATCGGGCCGGTCGATCTTGTTGATCATCACCAAGGCCTTGAGCCCGTGCTCGAAGGCCTTGCGCAGGACGAAGCGCGTTTGTGGCATGGGGCCCTCGAACGCATCCACTAGGAGCAACACAGCATCGGCCATGGAAAGGGTGCGTTCGACCTGGCCGCCAAAGTCGGCGTGGCCCGGGGTGTCCACGATGTTGATGCGCGTACCTTCGTACTGGATGGCCGTGTTCTTGGCGAGAATCGTAATTCCGCGCTCGCGTTCCTGGTCCTCGGAGTCGAGGGCCCGTTCGGCAACTTTCTGGTTTTCGCGGAAGGTCCCCGCGTAGCGGAACATCTGGTCCACAAGGGTGGTCTTGCCGTGGTCGACATGGGCGACGATGGCGAGGTTTCTGATTGCGTTATTGGGCGCGGTCATTGGGTCAGGCGGAGGAAAGAACCTTGTGGACTCGGTCCAGGCGGTAGGTCTTGAGGGTTCCGGTCTTGTGGCAAATGCCTTCAAGGTATCCGGTCTTGTGGCGTTGATACAGGAAACGAGGTGTTACTGCCAAGTTGATCGGTGCTTGGCGGGTGTCGCCATAGACGAGGACGATGTCGGCCTCGTCCTGTAGCGCATGTTCGATGGGGCGCAAACGACGATTGATGCGCGGCGCGCGAGGGGTGGCCCTGTCGCAAGTGAGCAGAGCGCCACACTGGCCGCGCAGGTTCTCGAAACTTACCGCTTCGGGGCCGCCCTGGCGGTTGATGCACTCGTCGATGACCATCCAGCAATAGACCGCATCCGAAAGGGCTCGGTGATGTGGACCTTCTTCGAGGTCGAGGTGTTGGCAGAGGGTGTCGAGTTTGTGGTCGAATGCTTCGGGGATGTGCTTGCGCGCGAGTTGCAGCGAATCGATGAAGGCACCCGGAGGCGGCGTGAGGTCGGCCCGGGCGTATTCGAAACCGAGCACGCCAGCATCGAAGCGGGCATTGTGGGCCGCTAGCAAGTCTTCGCCAGCCCATTCCCGAAAGGCGATCAGGGCTTCTCGCGCCGTGGGAGCTTCGCGCACATCCTCCTCGCGAATCCCGTGGATGCTCGTGGCGCCCGGCTCGATCTCTACCTGCGGGCAGACGAGGGTCTCGAACTGGTCACAGATCTCCCCCTCGAGCACCCGTACGGCACCCACTTCCAAAAGGTGTGGTGCGCCCAGAAGGGTGGCGGTTTCGGTATCGAGAATGACTAGGGCGGAGCTCATGGCTGGAAAATGAGCCGACCAGAATACTCATCTTTGCGGCCCCTGCGAAGTGGGTAGTTGGCGAGAAGATGGCTAGTCCCCAGCAAATTCAGAAGATCGAAGGCGTTCGGCAGGCCGAGCAGCGGCCGTAGAGGGTCAGTTCGTGGCCCTCGACCTGATAGTCCCGGGGTGCCAGGCGGTCAAGCGCTTCAAAGCAGCCCTCGATGTCGTAGACCTTGCCGCAAGCCAGGCACTTGAAGTGGTGGTGGTGGTGTTGACCCGCGGCCTCGTAGCGTACGGGCTCGCCGGGGACATCAACCGTGGCGAGATGGCCCTCCTTGATGGCCATCTTGATGTTGCGGTAGACCGTGGCGGTGCCCAGTCCCGGCACCAATTCCTGGGCTCGAATGAGGATTTCGGGCACCGAAAGCGGCCCTTCGGCGGCCTTGAGGACCTCGTGGATCGCGCTGCGCTGTTCGGTTTTGCGGGTCATCAGTTGGGCCAGCCCGGATTATTCATGCAATCGGTCTCCAAACACAGCAACTCGTTTCCTGGCGGCGGTTTGCGAATGATGGCGCCGGAGGCGACCCTGCAGGGTCGCCGAGGACGGCAGAATTCGAAAAGTGCCGTTAGGGAACGAGAGGCGGCCGAAGGCGGCCGTTTGCGCAGTTGTGTGGGCGTTTGCATGAATCATCCGGGCTCGGTCATCAGACCAGCGAACTCATCGTATCCGCGCAGACTGTCCAGGTCGCTGTTGTTGCGTAGTTCGCTCTGGATGTAATAGCCACGATCGCGGGCGCAAGTCAACTGTTCGAGGGCCTCGTCCGTGTCGCCGATGAGCGCCAGCACGCAGGCGGAGTGGAAGGCGGTGTAGCCATCCTTGGGGCTGTGCTTGATGGCTTCTAGAGTTTGAGCGCGCGCTTCGGCGAACTTGCCCTGACCCAGGCGCACCAGCAGCAGGGCGAGGTGCAGGCGTGCCTCCTGGTCATCGGGTTCCTGCTGGAGCTTGAGGCGCGCCGCTGAGATGCCCTCGGAAGCGACCTCAAGGGCCTCTTCGTAGCGGTCCCGGCGCGAGAGCACGCCGAAGAGGTGGTCGTAGGAGCCGATGTGGCTCGGCTTGAGGGCGATTGCGCGGTGCAAAAAGCCCGCGGCGCTCTTGTTGTTGCCTTCGCGGGCCATGATCGCACCGAGCAGTCGGTGGGCCAGCCATTCATCGTTGTCGCATTGGATGGCGATGCGGTATTCGCGCTGGGCCTCGGTGTAGTGACCCAGGAGGTGGTAAGAAAAACCCAAGGATGTGTGCGCCTCGGCGCAGTCGGACTTCAAAGCCAGAGCGCGCTCCGCCTGTTCGCGGGCTTCGGTCAGGTAGACTTCATCGCCCTCCCAATGCAGAAACTTGTGCACCAAAGCCTCAGCCATGCCGGCGTAGGCCAGGGCGCAATAGGGGTCGGCCTCAATCGCTGCGCGCATGGAGCTGATGGCGATCATCAGGTGCTTGGAGGTGCCCTTGAGCAGCGTGTCGTGGGCCCGGCGCGTCAACTTGAGGGCGCGCTGTTCATTGCGCTCGGCGTTTTCGGTGGGGTGCAACGCGAGTTCCGCGAGGTGCTGGCGAATCGTGCGTGTGGCCGCTCGCACGAGGTCAGCTTGCAAGGTCCACTCGTCTTCCTCGGTCTTCCGAATGCTCTCGAAGTGCTGATCGAGCAAGGTGGGCGAGCCTCCATTTCGATTCCAGCGCTCGATTCTGAGCTCGAGTGTGCCGACAGGGGCCAGCAAGTGGAAATTCGTGCGCACGATGTAGTCAAACTTGCGATCGCCGGCGAGCTTATCCTGTTCGACTAACTCGACCGTCAAACCCCGGGTGCGCCCGAGGGCGAGGGCCAAATCTCGCCGCAGGCCGCTTGCGATGGCATGACAGGCATTTTGGCCCGACGCACTGCAAGCGATGGGGGGCAGAAGCATGATACCCTCGACCTTGTTCTGCGCGTGGTCAGCGGTGCCTCGACGTCCTCGAATTGAGAGCAGAGCGCCGTGCACTTCGGATCCGTCGGCAAAGCGATCCTCGCGCTCGGGTGCCAGGCAGCGCATGATCAGGTTTTCGAATCCCGAGGGCAGGCCGGAGCGAGCCAACGAGGGCCGGCGTGGCTTGCCGTCGAGAATCGCCATGCAGACCTCGGGGAATGACTTGCCAGGAAAAGGCAGCTCGCCCGTCATGATGTGATACAGCACGGCACCGAGGGAGAAGATGTCGGAGCGTGCATCGAGTTCATCGCCGCGCACCTGCTCGGGTGACATGTAGAGCACAGTGCCCACCAAAGTGCCGTGTTGGGTGATCGAGGACTCGTTGGCAGCCCTGGCGATGCCGAAGTCGAGCAGTTTTAGCGTGCCATCGTCGAGCAACATGATGTTGCCGGGCTTCAGGTCGCGGTGGATCAGGTGGTGCGTGTGCACTTCCTTCAGCGCCGAAGTGATCTGCAGGGCGATGCGCAGACATTCATTCCAGCCCAGGTGGCGATCCTTCAGGATGTCATCGAGGGTCCGCCCCGCGAGGTATTCCATCGCGATATAGCTGGTGCCCTTTTTCTCATTTCCATCGGCGTCCTTGGTGACGATCTGGTCGTACTCGTAGATGACGGCGATGTTTGGATGCTGCAAGTTCGATGTGTGCTTCGCCTCGCGCAGGAATCGTTGGTCTGCTTGGGGGTCGATCTCCGCGTGGGCGCGCAGGATTTTTAACGCAACCTTGCGCCCGAGACGCTGGTCACGGGCGCAGAAGACCTCACTAAGGGGGCCTTCTCCCAGGCGATCCGCCTCGGGGTCGAACTCGAAATGCGCAAACTGCATGGGGATGCTGCCGGCTCCGGGCCCAAGGCTCGATTCCAGGGCAGCTATTCTACACAGTCTCCGCGATTCGAGTCTTCTCGTGCGCCCCAGGCGGATGGCCCAGGCGGAGGGCGCCCCAAGGCGTGTTTCCCCCCCGCGAGAGGGTGCAGGGGGCTCCTGGGCCCGTACCATCGCCCCAATGACCCGTGCAGTTCCCCCCGGCGACCAGCCCGCCCCGGCCGAGGGCTCGATTTGCCTCTCCGAAGACGACCTCCTGAGCCTCGATGAGGCCGTCTCCCGCGATCCCGCCTACAACGAGCGGCGGCTCGTGTTGCGTCGCAAGTTGGCTGGACTAGGCAAGAATTTCTGCGCCCTGCGCCGCAAGCCCAAGCTGGGGCTCGATTCGCGCACAAGCCTGCACAATCCCCACGCCTTCAACGGCCAGCGCGTGCGTCGCATCTGGGCCTACTGCATCCGCAGCAAGGCTGAGAAGGGGCGCTTGCGCAAGGTTGTCGGCGCGGATCTCGCCCGGGACTTGGACGCCGCTTTTCGCAACGCCTACTTCTGCCTGGCGGTGGAAGCGGAGGCCGTGGAAGTGGCCATTAGGATCCACTCCGACGCCTGGTTCGACGGAGCCAACCTCGCTCGGCGAGTCAAGGCCGATGGACCCGAGCCCTTGACCGCGATTCTCAACGATCTCGACGGTTTTCAACTCAGCCTTGCCGATTGGAAGGGCGAGTGGCGCTGCGGCGACTTGGGACCCTCGCGCATCGAGGAGTTCTTTGGCTACTTCGAGCCCGGAACCCACTCCCTGGCCCTAGCCCGGCGCTGGCCGGCTCCTCGGAGCCAGTCCGCCGTGCGGGCGGCCCTCTGCCAGCCCGAAGCCATGGCCCAGCTTGGGGAGGAAATGGAACGCCTGGTGCCCTTCTACCGCTACGCGGCCTGGTCCAAGGAGAGCGACTTCTTGTTCGGCTAGGCGGAGTGGGCTGTCTGCTGACCTCTTGGGTGGGAGAAGTGCGTAACGTGGCTCAAAACTCCGTTAGCGAGCGCCACAGCGCGACCTGTTTTTCCTAGAGTAGTTGCCCTCGCAACGCGTCCTGACCCTTCTTCTTCCTGGGCTCATCACGAGCCGCCGGTCTACCCATGAGCACCGATGCCAGCGCCGCCTCCCGCGGCAGCCTATCTGAATCGCCAGCCAATCTCGCCCTTGGAATCGATGGATTCACCTGGGGCGACCTGCACCGGGCTGAGCGCTTGCCGCGGCTTTCCGAGGCTTTTCTCGACCACTTTCGCAGCGCCGATGGCGAACTCGCGGCCGAGTGGGAGACCTACTGCGGCGCGCCAGCCAAACTTGAATCTGCCAAGGAGTCGCGGCTTCTGATCGATGTCAGTCGCCACCTCTCACAATTTCTCGCCAAGCTCTTCCACATCGAAGAACCGCGGACCGTGCGCGAGGAGTTTCTCAAGCTGCGTGGCCGCGTACACGAGGTCGGGGGCAAGTACCTCAAGAAATACATCAAGAAGGCAGCCACCGATGACCTCGACCCGGCCGAGACGCGGGCCAGAGCCGCGGCACTTATCAAGGAATTGCCCGCGATCAGGGGTTTCGATCTCAACGACGAGGAGCGTTTCGCCGGTTGCGTCATCGGCCTCCAGGCTCGCGACGGCGCAGAGACGGTCTCGGCAAAACACAGCCTGACCGTCGAAGAGGCTTTGCTGTTGCTCGGTGCCGACATCAAGCTGCGCCTCGACAGCGAAGACCCCGCCCTCGCCGAATGGTCGTTCCTGCGCAGTCTCGAAAAGGTCGACTTCGATGCAGGCCTGGTGGAATTCCAACACGCCGAAGGTCTCTTACCCGAAGCCCTGGTGGGTCCCACCAAGACCCGCCGCAAACGCGATGGCTTCAAGCTCACCGACGAGCGCGCCAGCGTGGCCGATGTGATCCAACAGGTGGACCAGTGCCTGTTCTGCCACGACCGCGACAAGGACTCGTGCCAGAAGGGCCTGTTCGAGAAGGACGCCTCGCTCAAGAAGAACCCCCTGGGACTCGAACTGGAAGGCTGCCCCCTCGACGAACGCATTTCCGAGATGCACGAGCTCTACGGTGACGGCGACCCGATCGCCGCCTTGGCCATGGTGATGATCGACAACCCCATGTGCCCCGGCACCGGCCACCGCATTTGCAACGATTGCATGAAGTCGTGCATCTATCAGAAGCAGGAACCGGTCAATATCCCGCAGATCGAAACCCGCGTTCTGGTGGACACCCTCGACTTGCCCTACGGCACCGAGATCTACCTGCTCCTGACGCGTTGGAATCCCCTCAACACGGAGCGTCCCCACGCCCTGGCCTACAACGGCATCAATGTCCTGGTGGTGGGAATGGGGCCGGCTGGCTACACCCTGGCGCACTTTTTGACCCAGGAGGGCTTTGGTGTCCAGGCCGTCGACGGTCTGAAGATCGAGCCGCTGCCTGTAGATCAAACGGGCAATATCGGTGCTGGCGGCGGCTTGGGTGAGAACGAGATCTTGCCCGCACCCATCGAGAACTATCGCTCGACCACAGAGGCCTGCGACGAGCGCATTCTGCTCGGTTTCGGCGGCGTTTCGGAGTACGGCATCACTGTTCGGTGGGACAAGAACTTCCTCTCCTTGCCGTACCTGTCTCTCGCGCGTCGCGAGCACTTTGACCTGCACGGCGGCGTGCGCTTCGGCGGCACGATCGAGATCGAGGACGCCTGGGCCGCTGGTATCGATCACATCGCCATTGCCACAGGCGCTGGTAAGCCCACCATCGTGTCCATGAAGGGCAACCTGTCCCGCGGTATCCGCAAGGCTTCCGACTTCCTGATGGCCCTACAACTCACCGGCGCCTTCAAGAAGGACTCGCTGGCAAACTTGCAGTTGCGCCTGCCGGCGCTCGTTATCGGCGGGGGATTGACCGGCATTGACACGGCCACCGAGGCGATTGCGTATTACGCCGTCCAAGTCGAAAAAATGACCGGACGCTACGATGTACTCATCCAGCAATTCGGCGAGGGCACTGTGCGCGGGTTCTTCAGCGATGAGGAGCGCGGTGTGCTTGACGAAATGGTGGGCCATGGGCGCCTTCTGGCTGCCGAGCGTTCGCGCGCCGCGAAAGACGGGGATCAACCCCGCTTTGCGGACATGGTCGAGGAATGGGGTGGTGTGCACCTGGTCTACCGTAAGGGCCTGCGCGACTCCCCGGCCTATCGGCTCAACCACGAGGAGATCATCAAGGCCTTCGAAGAGGGGCTTGTCTTCATTGAGCACATGTCGCCCGTCGAGGCCAAGACGGACAAGAACGGCGCGCTCGAGAGCGTCGACTTCGAACGCCAATTCCAAAACGATGAGGGCAAATGGCGGGGCACGGGCGAGATCGTCAGTATGCCTGCACGCACCATGCTGGTGGCTGCGGGCACCAGCCCAAACATCATGTACGAGAAGGAACACCGCGGCACCTTCAAGCTTGACAAATGGGAATGGTTCTTCGAGATCAATAAGCAGTCGAGTGACGGCTTGACTCCGCTCGCTGGCGGCCACGACGAAGAAGGACCGGGTTTCTTCACCTCTTACGACGATGGCAAGCACTCCATCAGCGTTTACGGCGACAACCACCCGGCCTACGCCGGCAATGTGGTCAAGGCCATGGCCTCGGCCCGTGATGGCTATCACCAGGTTGTGGCTACTTACGCCGAGCGCATCGCGCAGACTTCCGCCGATGCCGCGGATCTCGCCCAGCGCAAGGATGAGTGGCGCAAACTCGCCGGCCAGTTCTCGTACGAGCTCGATGCCCGTGTGCACAAGGTCAACCGTCTGACGCCGACCATCACCGAGGTGGTGGTGCACTGCCCCGCGGCCGCGCGCAACTTCGAGCCAGGTCAGTTCTATCGCCTGCAAAACTATGACACCGAGGCGCGCATTATCGACAGCACGCGTTTGTCCCTCGAGGGTATCGCTTTGACCGGCGCCTGGACTGACACGGAACACGGCTTGATGGGCTTGATCGTGCTCGAAATGGGCGTTTCCTCGCGGCTCTGCGCAACGCTGCGTCCCGGTGAGCCGGTCGTTGTCATGGGGCCCACCGGCGAACCCACCGCGATCCCCAGCGGCGAAAAGGTCATTCTGCTCGGCGGAGGATTGGGCAACGCGGTGCTGTTCTCGATCGGCAAAGCCATGCGCGATGCGGGCAACGAGGTGGTTTACTTCGCTGGCTTCAAGCGCGGTGAGGACATCTTCAAGCGCGAAGAGATCGAGGCTGCCGCCGATGTAATCATCTGGTCCACGGATGCTGGCAAGGAAATCGAGACCAACAAGAAACGGCCCTACGATCGGCACTTCCGTGGCAACATCGTGCAGGCCATGATCGCCTACGCGAGCGGGGACCTGGGCGATACCCAGATTTCCCTCGACGAGTGCGAACGGATCGTCTGCATCGGCTCCGACCGCATGATGAACGCGGTCAAGGAGACGCGCTTCACCGTGCTGAAGCCCTACCTCAAGCCGGGCCATGTGGCGCTCGGCTCTATCAACTCGCCGATGCAGTGCGCCATGAAGGAAATTTGCGCCCAGTGTCTATGCAAGCAAGTCGATCCCGAGACCGGCGAAGAGGCCCCGCCGGTGTTCTCTTGTTTCAACCAGGACCAAGCCCTGGACGCGGTGGATTTCGACAACCTGAACCAGCGTCTACGCCAGAACACCGTGCAGGAGAAGCTCTCGAACATGTGGCTCGATCACCTCGTGCATGCAGGCGACCTGGACCTGTGGACAAATCTGTAGGGGACCTGGCCAAGTAGGCCAAAAGCGTGGCGACCGAGCGGGAATCGAGGGCGATGGGGCGCCCTGGAAGTTACCCTGAGCCCATGGCACGAGACCACGAAGCTGCCCCTCAAGGGCCCTTTGGCACGCGGACCTTCCAATTGGGGCGGGTCTTCGGCATCAGCGTTGGGGTGGACCCCTCCTGGTTCGTGATCTTCGCCCTGGTGACCGCCATGCTCGGCACCCGCTTCGAAGCGCAAAATGAATCGTGGCCCACGGCTTTAGCTTGGGGCGCGGGGCTCGTGGCCTCCCTCTTGTATTTCCTCTCGATCCTGGCCCACGAATTTGGTCACAGCGTGACCTCGCAGCTCCTGGGGTTGCCCGTGATCTCGATCACGCTGTTCTTGTTCGGAGGTTTGGCGCGGCTTTCGGGAGAGCCCGCGCGACCCCGCGATGAGTTCCTGATCGCCATCGCCGGTCCGGCGGTCAGTGTCATCCTGGGGCTCTCGTTCCTGTTGCTCTGGATCTTTACTGGCAATGGCAGCGTGGTGGGGGAGGTTTGTTTTTGGTTGGGCTCGATCAACCTCGTTCTGGCGGTCTTCAACTTGATTCCTGCCTTTCCTCTTGATGGCGGCCATGTTTTTCGGGCCCTGCTCTGGACGGTCTTCGATGACCTCAACAAGGCCACCCGCTGGTCGGGATTGGTGGGTGCGCTCTTCGCCCGTGTTCTGATCGGCATGGGCATCGCGCTCGCGATCTTCGGCGGCCCACAAGCTCTCAGCGGCGGGCTGTTCATGGCCTTCGTGGGTTGGTTTCTCCTGCGCGCTGCCCGGGCGAGTGTCTGGCAGTCGCGGATCAAGGAGTCCCTAGGCGGCGTGCGCGTGGGCCAGGCCATGCAGTCCCTCGAACGACGCGTGGATGAGTGGACAACCGTGGAGGATGTGGCCGAGGGCGTCTTTGCCCGCGAAGGCTTGGCTTTTGTCTTTGTCGAGGATTCGGGCGAAGTTGTAGGCCTCGTGAGCCTCAAGGCTGTGGGCGCCGTGGCGCGCCAAAAGCGTGGTTTCCAGCGTGTCACGAGTGTCATGACCCCCCTGGGAGAAATCACCAGAATAGGTCCGCGCAGGTCGCTTTTTGAAGCGCTCGAGAAGATGGAAGATAGCGCCCAGAGCGTGTTGCTCGTGGCGGAAGCGGACGAGGTTCTCGGCGTGCTCTCGCGCGAGCACATCGCTCGCGTGTTGCAAAACAGGATCAGCCTCAAGAACTGAAATCCACGAAGTGTGAAACCTTCTTCCAAGGATTCCGAACCCGGCGAGTTCGCCATCGCCTTGAAGGCCGCCATGCAGGGCAATGCCTTCCTCTCGCCGAAGGTGGCCCGGGGGGCTCGTGGCTCGGGCTCGCGGTGTTGGAGGGGCTCTCAGCCCGCGAGTTGCATCGGAGAGCTCACGCCCCGCGAGCGCGAGGTCTTTCAGTTGCTTGCCGTGGGCCACAGTAATAAGGAAGTCGCCCGTGATCTGGGCATGAGCTTGGGGACCGCCAAGAAGCATCGCGAGAATCTGCAACGCAAGCTAGACTGCCATTCCCCAGCGGAGCTGGCCCGCCTCGCGATCCGCGAGGGATTGCTCGAGGGCTGAAGAGGCGGCCCACCGCCTGGCGTCGGACGAGGACATCTCCGAGCTGTTCATCGCCATCGATGCCTTGCGTCGCGGCAAGACCTACTTTTCGCCGCGACTCATGCCCAGCGCGGTGGCAGGCGGCATGGACCTCCCCAAGGGCTTTGAGAGCCAGGCCGTGCGTCTCAGCCAGGAGGCGATCGAGGTCGCAGCGCAGGTGCGGCGCAAGCTCGAGTGCCGCTCTGGCGCTGACTGTGCACGCCTTGCCATCCATCAGGGGTTGCTTCCTCGTGATGCTTAGCTCACTCCTTGTCCCTTGGGAAAGTGATCACCGGCACGCGGGCGTGGCGGATGACGGCTTCGGCCACGCTGCCCAGGGCGAGCATCGTCTTGCAGGGGCCCAGGGACTCGGGGGAGAGGTCGGATGCGACGAGGGTGTGCTTCATCGTTTTGGATTTGGCACGAGGTTCGGATCAGCGAAAAATGCAAGTAGGCCCATACACTAAACTACATCGCCGTCGCGCGCCATCAACCCGCCTGTCAGGATCCTGGCGGGCCGCTTGACCGGAGGAAAAACCATGGACATGAAGATCAATACCGTGCTCGTCGGCCTCGATGGACTCCCTCGCGCTGAACCTGCGCTGCGAGTAGGGCTAGAGCTGGCGCGGGTGCTCGGGGCCAGCCCGAGCTTCGTTCATGCCGTTCCGGTGCCCATGCCGGTTTGGCCCGACATCGACACGACGCGGTTTGTTGAGTTGAACGAGGCCTCGGTGGAGGCTGCCCGCGGTCACATGCAAATGGCCCTCACTGAAATGGTGGGCGACGGGCTGCCCGGTCCGCTCGGGGATTGTCTGCGCGTCATCCCCGGCTATCCTTCGCGAGTCTTGGTGGATCGCGCCGAGGAACTCGATGCGGACCTGATAGTCCTGGGCTCGCACAAGAAACGCAGCTTGGTGGACTTCGGTAGCACGGCCCGTGGAGTGCTCTCCCAGGTGCATTGCAGCGTCTGGGTGCAACCCTGCAAGTTCGATCCGGTGCGCCGCATTTTGGCTCCGCTGGATCTTTCGGAGCACAGCCTCGAGGCTCTGCGCATGGCCGTCATGCTCGCGAGCAGTATCGGAGCGCGGGTGGATACTCTCTATTGTTTTGACGCGCCCGAGTATTCCTGGGGCGGTATCCCCGGATATCCCGATGCTGTCCCCGCCTATTTACGCGACGAATCCCTGGATGCCGTGCGCGGGGAGTACGAGCGAGTGCTCGCCGAGTTCGACTGGAATGGAGTTGAGCATCAACAGCACTTTGCCAAGGGCCCTCCCGTGCCCGGAATCCTCGCGCGCCAGGGCGATTACGATCTGATCGCCCTCGGCACCCACGGTCGCACGGGATTTTCCGCGGCGGTGCTAGGTAGCGTGGCCTATGCCTGCCTCAAGCAAAGCCACTTGCCGGTTCTGGCCATCAGGCATCCAGAGCGTTGCTGGACGGCTTGAGGGTCCCAGAATCCCGCCCTCAGGAATTGCTCTCGGGATGCGAGTCCGACTCCAGGGGGCTCGTGTCCAGGTGCTGCGCATGGACAATGTCCACACTGAGCTCTCCCAGCACAGCTTCCGTGGCTGGCGTTCCCGCGGGATAACCCGATTCAGGATTGGTTGCGCAGAACTGAGCCAAGTCGGCCAGGGTGGTCGATTCCATTTGCAAGTCGAAGTTCCCTGCGGCGACCTTCCAGTAGGCGTGCATCGGGCAGGCGCGTTCGTCGCTGCACTCGGCTTGCCCGAGAAAACAACTGCGGGCCGCCGATGCCGTTTCCTGGGAGTGGGCGATCTGGAGCACCGTGACATCCCCAGGCTTGGCCACCAAGCGAAAACCACCGTTGCGGCCCCGTTGGCTCTCGAGAATCTGCAAGGCGACCAAGGGCTGCAAGATCTTGCCCAAGAAGGGTGCGGGGATCCCGAGCAGTTCCGCCATTTTGCGGGTGAGATGGTAGCTACCGAGAGGTTGGTGCTGCGCGAGAAAGGTCAGGGCACGAACCGCGTACTCGGTAGAACGGGAGATGGGGTTCAAGGCTGAGCTTGGGGTGTGGGGCGCATGCCCTTGAGGAAACTGATCTGGTCAATCCGATTCCTGCCTGGCAGGCCAGCCAAGCTGCTGCGGAGAGCCGAACTTGTACAGTAGCCCTTTCTTGCTTGTCCCGCTCGCCCTTTTCTTGCCCTCGGAGCAGCTAGCCCTTGGCCTTCTCGAGTAGGGCCACCCAGAGCGGCGCCCCGAGGCACTCAAAATGCACCTCGCCCAGTTTTTGGCTACCCGGCACCGATAGCAGGGCCGCTTCGCCTTCAACGACCGTTGGCAGGGACAAATGGTGGTCACTGCCGGGGCCGAGGGCCTTTACATTGCCCGCCACCATGTTGGCCAGCTCGCCAAGAGCATCGCGAATCAGCTCATCGGCGACATCACAAGTGGAGAGTTCAAACATGATGGCGGTCAATTCGGCAGCCAATGACCGCGAGCAACCTATGGTCACGGCGCCCTCCCACTCTCCGGAAATGTGCACACAGGTGACCATGGATTCTTCGCGGGAGAGATCCGGTGCGTCCCCTTCAAGGGTCGGATGGATGGACAGGGTGTTGCCCCACACGCCTTTGACGATGTCAACCAGTTGTTCTTTGGGAAACTTCATTCTAGTTTGTTGCCTCGGGTTAGCCGGCTACTTGATAGGCCCATGTAGCGCCTTGCCGAACGCGCGCAAAAGCGTCATCAAGGTTGATGGTGGTCTCAGATCCTCCGAGGAACATGAAGCCCCCCGGCTTGAGGAGTCCGCGAATCTTGCCCATGATTTCGCGCTTGGTTTCGTTGTCGAAGTAGATCAGCACATTGCGGATCATGACGATGTCGAATGAGGGCAAGACGGGCCAGGACTTGCACAGGTTGATTTCGCGCAGTTCCAGCATCTTGATCAGCTCGGGGCTGATCTGCCAGGTGGCGCCATCCTTGCTGAAGTACTTCACCAGCATCTTGGCAGGTAGGCCGCGGTTGACCTCAAGCTGGCTGTAGGAGCCCGTCTTCACGCGCCGTAGCATGGACTTGGAGATGTCGCTTGCGATGATGCGCACATTCCAATTCGAAAGCTCAGGAAAATGATCGCGCAACAACATGCAGAGGCTGTAGGGCTCCTGGCCGCTCGAGCTGGCGGCACACCAGATGCTCAGGGATTTTGTGGCCGCGTTGCGCTCGATGACTCGTGGCAAGACCTCCTCGCGCAGGGACTGAAACGGGTGGTTGTCGCGGAAGAACAGGGTCTCGTTCGTGGTCATGGCTTCGACCACAAGATCAACAATCTCTCCCCTGGGTTCCCGGCGAAGGCGTCGCACGACATCCTCCACCGAGTCGAGACCCTCGGCCTTTGCCAGTGGAGCGAGTCGCGATTCGACAAGGTATTCCTTGCCGCTCTCGAGGACTATGGCGGACTGGGCCCGGACGAGGTTGCTGACATACTTAAAATCGCTGCTGGACAAACTCATGACACTCTCATGATCGCGGAAAGGTGGCTGGGAATAGATAGTTGTTGCTGATACATAGGTGCCGTTACCATTGTCTATCAGTCCAATGAGATACCTAGAAGCTCAAGCTTCTCCATGATCACATCGCGGGTGAAGGGCTTCATCACATACTCATCCGCGCCAGCGTCGAGGGCCATCACGACTTGGTCCATCTCGGTTTCTGTCGTGACCATCATTAGCTTGGTCGCGCTGTAGTCATCCAGGGCTCGCACAGCCTGGACGAACTCAAAGCCGTTCATTTCAGGCATGTTCCAGTCCACAAGGGCGAGGGCCACATCAGCAACAGCTTCCATTTGCGATAGGCCCTCCTTGCCATCTGCTGCCTCGAAGACCTCGAAACCGATAGCCTTGAGTATCCCGGAGAGAATTGTGCGCATGGCGCGAGAGTCGTCAATGACGAGAACGTTCATGGGATTGCGGGTGTTGGGCTAGCTGGTGGTTTGGGCCGCTACTTTGTTCGCGGCCTTGAGTTGAGTTGCCTTCACGGGGTCGAGTACCAACAGCAGTTGGCCCTCGAGTTTGTAGACACCAGTGATCAGCCGCCGGGCTGCCCCGCGGATGGTCTGCGGAGGCTCTTCGAAGCCCTCCTCATGGATTTCGAGCACATCGCCGATCTCATCCACCAACAGGCTGGCAGCACCTTCGCTGGTGCGGATGACCACATTCATGGGGAGCTTCTCGGCGTCGAGGGGCGGGAGATCGAGTTGCTCGCGGAGATCAATAGCTGTGACAATATGCCCGCGCAAATTGATCAGCCCGCGAACGGCGTCCTGGGACAGCGGCACAGGCGTCATCTCCTGATAGCGAATAACCTCTTGCACGCACTGGACATCGATCCCCAGAAACAGATCGCCGAGATAGAAAGTGCAGAACTGGATTCCCTTCTTGTTGTCTTGATTCATGGTCATCGCCTCAGGCGCTTGTGCGCGCATTGAAGAATTCGGGAGCTACGCTTGCGATCACCCCAGGGGCGTCGAGCATATCTGTGACTTGCCCATCAACGATCGCCGAGCCCTGAAGGCCAATGGCGTCCGAGTTACGGATGTTTTCGAGACGCACATCGACGATGTCGAGAATCTGATCGACGACGAGGCCAATGCTGCAGTCTTCATGCTGGTAGACAACAACTTCCATCTTCTCGCTCTGCGTGCCGACCGTGCCCCCGAAAAATTCGGAGAGGCTGACCAGCGGCATGATCTCGCCACGGTACTGAGTGACTGTCTTGCCCGAGGCGTACTCCACTCGGTCACGGGAGAACTCTTCGAGGCGGGCAACGCTGGAGAGGTGGATGGCCATGCGACGGTTTTCACCTGCCCTGAACAGCAGCAGGGTACTGGAGTTGGACTCCACTTCGAGGCTCGAGTCGCCATCACGACGCCCCATGGCCTTTGTGGCGCTGTCGGTCGAGATCACATCGCCGTGACGAGCCAGCCCAAGCACATCGAGAATCAAGGCCACGCGACCATCACCCATGATGGTGGCGCCAGCGAATACCGAGAGGCCCTTGATTTGCTTGTCGAGGGGCTTGACCACAATTTCCTCGGTGTCGTTGATGTCCCCCACAACCAGGCCGAACTGCTGGTCTTCCGATTGCAGCACCACGATGTTGGTTGCCGTCTCACCGTCCTCATCCTTGCTCCCAGGCGATAGACCTAGTTGCTTGTCGAGATAGACCAGCGGAAGCAGTTGACCCCGCAGACGGTAGACGGGTGTTCCGTGGATGTACTCAATCCTGTTGCTACTGGCCTCATCATCGAGTCGCACCAACTCGAGCAAACTGACTTGGGGGATGGCGAAGCGTTCGCCCGAGCTCGACACCACCAAAGCGGGGATGATGGCCAGGGTCAGGGGAATCTTGATGCGTAGGGTCGTGCCTTCGCCGAGCACGCTTTGCAGGTCAACCGAGCCGCCGATCTTTTCGATATTTGTGCGCACCACATCCATGCCCACACCGCGTCCAGACACATTTGTGACCTTTTTCGCCGTGGAGAAACCCGCTGCAAAGACGAGGTTGACCGCCTCATGGTCTTGCATCGTGCTGGCCTGCTCCTGGGTGAGCAGGCCGCTCTCAATCGCCTTGGCCCTCATCTTTTCCGCGTCGATGCCGCCACCGTCATCACGGACTTCGATGATTACCTTGCCACCCTCATGGAAGGCGCGCAGCAGCAAGGTGCCTTCTTCGGGCTTGCCGTTGGCGGTGCGTACCTTTGGTGATTCGATGCCGTGGTCCACGGAATTACGCACGATGTGCATCAAGGGATCCTTGATGGCTTCGATGATGGTCTTGTCGAGGTCGGTCTCCTTACCCTCCATCTCCAGGTGCATTTTCTTGCCGCACTGCTTCGAGAGGTCGCGGACGACCCGCGGGAGCTTGCTCCAGAGGATTCCGATGGGCTGCATGCGGGTCTTCATAACGCCCACTTGCAGCTCGGTCGTGATCAGATTGAGACGCTGGCTTGTAGCCACGAAACCAGCCTCTTCGGTGTCCGGCGCGAATTGCAGAATCTGGTTGCGTGCCAGGACCAGTTCGCCCACAAGGGTCATGAGCTTGTCCAACTGCTCTACATCGACTCGGATCTTGCTGTCGGAGACGCTCCCGCCGGTGGAGGCTTTCGGGCTGTCCTCCGGGATTGCGCAGCTTTCCGTGGCATGCTTCGAGGGTGTGCTCGTTGACTTGGCTGTCGCTTTTTCCGCGGGGGCGCTCTCCGTCAAGAGGCTCGCGAGCTCCTCGATCAGGTCGGCGTACTCGCATCCGCCATCGCTGCCCGTTTTCTCGACTTGCTCGAGCATCTCGCGCACCGCATCGACCATGTGCAACATGCCTTCGGTGATCGCCTCGGAGAGACTCAAGGATCCATCGCGCAGTTTCCCCAGAAGGTTCTCGCCTACATGGGTCACCGACTCCAGCGAGGAGTAGCCGAAAAAGCCGCAGGTGCCTTTGATCGTGTGGATCGTGCGAAAGATGCTGGCCAGCGTCTCCTCATCGTCTGGACTCTCTTCCAGGGTCAGAAGGTCGTTGTCGAGGCGGTCGAGATTCTCGTGGCTCTCGATCAAGAATTCCTCGACGGCTTCACTCAAATCGGACATGCGGGTGGCTCCTTGCAAGGCGCACTGGCTTGACGGCAGTACCTGACGGGGGTGGATTGGGGACACGGTCCGGTAGAGGACCTCAGTGCCGGGTTTCATCGACTCTCCCGAGTGGACCTCTTGAGAAGAGGCGGCCCCCAATTGCCAAATCAACTCGCTCTCTCCAGAGTTGATGCGGGCTCTCCGCCCCGAGATGCGCGAGTCGGCGGGAGTCAGCCCCGAGGCGACTGGCAGCGCTCTTCCACCACGGCCAAGAAATTGCCGAAGAGTGCCAAGCCCAAGCCCCGGCCATCCCGTCGTTCTGCCAGGGTGCGTTCAACATCTTGGAGCAGTCCCGGATGCCGCGAGAGGTTGTTGCGCACGAGCGTCTCGCTCTCCTTGGGATCCATCTCGGGATGAAACTGGACCCCCCAGGTGGGCGTAGTGCCCACTTGAAAGGCCTCCACGGGGCAGCGTTCCGAGCGCGCTAGAACACGCAACTCGGGAGCGCCGGGGGTGACCTCGTCGAAGTGCGAGACAAAACAACGAAAGCTCTGAGGCAGGGCTGACAGGACCGCGTCTTCTCCTGTACGCTCGATATCAACCCAGCCCAACTCACTTTTTGGCGACGGGCGGATGCCCTGTTTGCCGAGCAGGGCCCGGGCGATGGCCTGGTGCCCGAAGCACACACCGAGCATGGGAATCCCCTCGCCGTACGCCCGCCGGATGGCAGCCAGGAGATCGTCCATCCAGGGCTCGGGAGCCGTCAGCGAACCCTTGGAGCCGGTGATGAAGATCCCGGAGTACTCGCTCAGATCCGCAGGTGGCTTCTCGAAAACGCAGCGCACGACCCGCGCCTGGCGCTCGCCGAGGAGTGCCAGGAAGTTTGGATACCCCCCCCGGTCGTCGTAATAGCAGTCGAGAATAAGATAAGGCGAGGTCATCTAACTCCTATCGGCTCAAGGGAAGCGCGAACACGACTCGCACACACATGCAAGGTCGATCCAGGTCTTGGGACGCCCCAATTTTCACCTGTGTAGCCCAGGACCAGGTCATGCTCCGGCCCTCGAACGCGCAGCCCCTCCAGCCCGCCGGGCCAGGTGAGGATCAACGGCATGCGAATCGTGTCCAGCGCCCCCAGCATGGCCTTCAGGGCTTCCGGTGGGCCAAGAGCCTTCGCAGACTCATCCGTTCGGTCTCTGGGCTCACCAACTCGCGGCGGCTGATGGTCTGCTCGTGCAGGCTGGCCAGGAACTCCGGTTCGGTTTCAGAGCGCTCCATGAGCGCGGCCAGTGCGGCTTCGTCGCCGCACTCGAAGAAGCCCGTGTAAGCCTCGCCCAAGAGCGCGAGGGATGCGGGCATGCGAGTGGAAAGGATGGGTACTCCGGCAGCTACGGCCTCGGAAATGACCGCCGGGCCGCCTTCGTTGTAGGAGCTGAGCACCAACACTCTGGAGGCCTGCAAGAGGGCCTGGGTTTCTGCATAGCGCTTGGGGCCGAGCCAGACAAAGCGCGGGTTGCACGCCTCCTCCTGGCGAGCTTCGTCGCCGAGGTCGGGGTCCATGGCGCGACCCACGAGCTGCACGCGCACGGTGGACGAAGCCGGCAGGCGCCGCGCCGCGCGGGCGGCGAGCAGCGGATCCTTGATCGGTCTCAAGTGAGCGATGACCAGAACTGCGAAGTGCTGCTTGTCGAGCTGGACATTTCCCTTGGGGGCCCGGGCCGATTGCCAGATCACTGCGGTCTTGGCTCGCAGGGCTTTTGGCAGCTCGTCCAGGGCGGCATCTTGCAGCACAACGATGCGGTCGGCGAGATCCAAGCTGCGCAAGACTTCCTTGCTGCTGCCCAAGTCCTCGTAGATGTCGGTGCCCGTGAGCACCAGGATGATGGGCCGCGAGGGCGCATCGCGTCGTGAGGCTGTGATGGCTGCGGAAGATTTCCTCGCGTGCAAGGCCACCAGCACATCACAACTCTCGCCGTCGATTTTCTCTCGAACCCGCGGTTTGTGCCCCAAGCTGCGCCACTGGGAGGCCCAGCGCAGGGCCGTGACGCGATTGCCGCCACGCGAGCCTCGCGGGGAGGGCGTGACGATCTGGATCTTCACGAATCTTGCTAGTCTGCTGCCGCGGCCTGGGTCTGCCCCGTGGCGCGCACATACAGGTCGTAGAGTTTTTGTTCGACAGGGAATCCGTAGCGACCCTGTTGTAGGCGCCAGCCGGCGATCCTCGAGAGGCTCTTGCGCATCCAATGCGGGCCTTCGCTGACATACTCGTCGTAGATAGCCGCGGTATTGTTGTAGCGCTGCCATGTGTTTCGCACATCTTCGGGGATGGGCGTGTTCTGTGAGTTGTACTTGTACTCGAAGCAGTCGCCCCAGGTCTCAAAGTCGGTGGGCGGCTCAAAGCCCAGCTTGATCGCGTGGTCGTAGTCCTCGGTGCCGGGGATCGGACGGAAGGGGTAGACCTCCGAGCCCGCCAGAGGATAGGCGTACTTGACGGCAGCCGCTTGTTTGAGGGTTGTCACCATCGACTCGCGCGATTCGCCGGGGTAGCCGATGATCCAAAAAGTGCCGGGGATGATCCCTCGGTCGGCGAGCTTGCCGATGGCTGCGGGAATGTGGTCGATCTTGATGTGCTTCTTGATGCGCTCTTGCATCTCAGCGGTGCCGGCCTCGGCGCCCAGCCACAGCAGATGACATTTGGACTCTGCGAGCAGATCGAGGGTGCGCTCCTTGTAGCGCATGATAGTTTCGATCTCGATCGTGCCATTCCAGTGAATGGGCACCTTGAGGTCTAGCAGGCCCTCGCAGAACTCTGCCGTGCGCTTTTCGGCCACACCAAAGTTGGCGTCTTGAAAACGCAGCACATCGAACTTGAAACGCTGCTGCAGCTCTGCGATTTCCTCGGCGAGCTGTTTGCCGGGAATGGCCTTCCAGCGGCGGCCTGTGAGGGCCGGGCTGCAACAAAAGGTGCAGGGTTCCGGGCAGCCGTAGCTCGAGAAGAAACTGAAAGCACGCGGAGGGTTGTCCTGGGTCCACTTGCCAGGCAGAGGAAAGCGGTGGCGTACTTTGAGGTGCGTGGGCCTGACCTGCAATTCGGCGTATTTTTCGAAATCCAGCAACTGCCAGGGCACCGCCTCGAACTCCTCAAATCCCACAACTGGCCGGTGATCGGTGAACTGCATGCGACCGTCGCGCTGAACCGCGAGGCCCGGAACATCGGCGAGGTCGCCGCCGCTGTCGATGGTTTGCACGACTTCGCGGAAAGTCAATTCGCCCTGTCCGATGCAAACTGCATCGGCGATGCCGCCCGTGAGATACATCTCCGGCGTCACGCTGGGGAACCAACCGCCCCAGATGCAGGGCAGCTGGGGGTATTTTTCCTTGACCGCCTGGGCTACCAGGAAGCCATCGTAGACCTGATAGCCGAGGATGCACGAACTGGCGAAGAGCAGTGCATCTTCGCAGGCCTCTAGTACCTTGCGCAGGTAGTCGGGCTCGATCATGGCGTCGATCATGACTACTTCGTAGCCGTCGGCGATCGGACCGCTCGCGATCTGCAACAGTTCGAGAGGTAGAAGATCGGCGCTGAACATCTCACCGCGGCCAGGGTCGGCCCGGTGTGGCAGGAACAGGACGAGTTTCTTGCGCGCGCTCACGCCTGAACCTCTACTGCCAGAATCCAATCCGGCCCTGCCACTAGCCGCTCAGAAATGGCGGCAGTGAGAATGCAGATGGAGAAACCGGGAAATGCGTTCATGGAAGGCTCAGGCGGGAGCGTTGGGGGTGACGCCAGAAGTCTGGTCCGTGGAACCCGACTCGGCTTGCATTTTCTGACCGGAGAGTCGCACGAAGGCATGGAACAACTTCTGTTCGAGGGGGAAGTTAAAGTTGTTCCTGCGCAGGCGCCAGCCCGAGATCTTGCGCATCGTTCCTCGCACCACTCCAGCGCCTTCCTTGGCGAGGCCATCGTAGAAGGTAGATGTCGCCCCATAGCGCTTCCAGCGCCGGATGACCTCCTCGGGCAGGCCGGTGTCGTTGATCTCGTACTTGTACTCGAGGCAGCTGCCCCATTCGTCGAGGGTGCGCGGCGACTGGTAGCCCATTTCGACCGCGGTGCGGTAGTCCTCGCTGCCGGGAATGGCGCGGAAGGGAAAAATGTCGCTCGGCGAGCCGGGAAACATGTGCTTGATCTTGGCCGCCACTGTGATGGTGTCATTCATCGACTGTTCGTCTTCGCCGGGATAACCGATGATCCACGATACGCCGGTTTGGATTCCCCGTTGGTTCAGGCTCTTCAGAGCCGGAACCAGGTTATTGCGAATGTCGATCTTCTTCTTGATCCTGGTCTGCTGGGCCTCGCTACCGGCTTCGGCGCCCAGGGCGGCCATGTGAAAGCGCGACTGGGCCAGGTGATCCAGGGATTCGTCCTTGTAGCGCGCGATGGTCTCGACCTCGTAGGTGCCGTTCCACCAGAAGGGTGAGCCCGCATCGACCAGTGCGCCGCAGAACTCGTTCGATCGTTTTTCGTGGACGCCGAAGTTGGCGTCCTGGAAGCGCAGGACATTGAAGTTGAAGCGTTCGTGGCACTCGAGAATGCGCTCGGCCAGGAGTTTGCCCGGAATGGCCTTCCAGCGCCGCGAAGTGACATCGGGGCTACAGCAAAAGGTGCAGGGCTCGGGGCAGCCGAAGCTCGAGTAGTAGCTAAAACCGCGCAGCGGTGTCCCGGGCTCCATGTCCCAGGGATCGGCGTACTTGTGGCGCACCTTCCAGCGGCTAGATTTGTCGTTCTGGAGGGCGACATACTGTTCGAAGTCGATCAGGTGCCAGGGCACATCGGGGATGTCGTCGAAGCCCACCACCAAGCGCTGGGGTGTGTAGTGCGGTTTACCGTCGCGCTCGACCACCAAGCCCGGGACCTCCGCCAGGTCGGTGCCACTCTCGAGGGCTTGAATGGCCTCCCAAAAAGTGAACTCGCCCTGGCCCAGGCAAACCGCATCGGCGATGCCCTCGGCGAAATATTGTTCGGGCAAGACGCTGGGGAACCAGCCGCCCCAGAGAATCGGCAGGTTGGGGAAGCGCTCCCGGATGGCCCGGGCGACCTCGGCGCCGTGGGCTACCTGATAGCCCAGGATGCAGGAGCTGCCGAAAAGCAGCGCGCCATCACACAACTCCATCAAGCGCTGCATGTAGTCCTCGTGAACCATGGCGTCCACGATGATCACCTCGTAGCCTTCGCGCTCCGGGATGCCTGCGATCTGCAGGAGCTCCAGGGGCAGCAGGTCGGCGCTGACCCGGATTCCCTGGCGGGGGTCCGCCCGGTGGGGCAGGAAGAGGACGATGCGCTGCTTGGATTGGGTCATCGAGATGGAGCGTGGGGGTGGGCGCCGGGGCTGAACCCTTCCGCTTACGGAATGGTATCACCGCCGGGCTCCCCGTGGGGGGCGTTTCGGCGCTCCAGGCGTGGCCCTTGAGACCTCTTCTTAGGCTATTTTTAGGCTATTTGGTGCGAGGGGCTAGTAGTTCGCCTGTACCCACTCCGCCCAGGCCTCATCGAACTGGGCATAGCTCATGGAAAAGTGCTCTTTGAAGAGTTTCCGGTGGGCTTCTGGCATGTTTGAGCCATCGGACAGGTTGGCCGAGTTGCGCCGCGATTTGAGGGCCGCCAGGAAGGCTCCGAAGCGAATTTCCTGGGTGCTGCGCAGGTACTCGACCATCGACCAGAGTACATAGTGCATGGGCAGGTCGATTTCGCCGTAGCCCTTGAGGCGAATCATAGCGGCCATGCGCGCTCGCTTCCCATTGCGCACGAGTTTCAAGACCTCGGGCTCCCAATCAGCTTTGCGAGTCATGCTTGGCACAGAACCCTCGGCGCCATCGAAGGAGTTGAACTTGCTTTGAATGCGCCGCTCCATGGAGTGCGCCAGGCCTTCGTGGAGCCAGATGGGGGTCTCGTAATTGTAGTGCTTGAGCCCGTCGAACAGGTTGTGCGCCAGGTTGAAGGCCAGATGACCAAACAGCGCCCGGTCACTTTTTAGAGTGCCCTGCTGGATGTGGATGGTGAGGGTCAAACTGTCCCGCTCGATCACATTCCAACGCTGGGTGCGGCGGATGCCCAGGCCAAAGTTTTTAAGCAAGAAGGCCACACTGGAAGCTTCGCTGGGGAGGATCAGGACCTCGTACTTGCCCTTCTGCCCGAGGTATGGCCCCTCGCCCATGTAGTTTCCTTGGCCATCCCAGAGCACCTTGCCATCGGGAAAGGCGTCCTCGGCGAAACCTACGATGTCCAGGAACTCGGTGTAGATCTCCTCGAGCCGTTGGGCCGTCAAGTGCAACCGCAGCCAGGGGTCGAGTAGTTTTTGCTTGGGCTTGACCGCCGGGAGTTTCTCGGCCAGTCGCGTCAACTCCGCCAGGTAGAGCTTCTTTTCCTTGGGCGGCACGCGGTAGGAGCCAAGAGCAAAGCCGAGTTCGAAGTGCGCCGTTTCGAGCCACAAGATGTCGGATGTTGCCAGGAAGCTATCGACCGTCTCGGTGTCTGAGTTGGCGAATTCGAAGCCACCCATGGAAACGATCCCGGCCGCCTGCCAGAGATCTTTGGAGCCTTCGGTGTATGGGTCGCGGCTGGGGTCGTTGTGGGCCACGCTCTTGTCGCGTTGGATGCGCGCTTGTGCGCTTGAGCACAGGAGAAACGCGGCGGCGAATAGGACGAGGGACGCTTCGAGGGATCGCTTCATGAATGCTCCGGGCCGGACCGAGTCAACCAGGGCTAGAGCCGCGCCTTCCACTTATTGGCCCGTTCGATGGCTTCGAACACGGAGAGTTTGTTGAGGGGTGGGTCGCCGTCGACGATGCCGCGCAAGGCGTTGATCGCGGCCACCCGGAGGCTGTTGTCATTCTCGTCGAGAAAAGGCAGCACGAGGTGCTTGGCGCTCTCTTTCTCGCCGCAGGCCGCGATCAGGCGCAGGCCGGCGACCTTTGTCTTGCGCTTGGTCGCGGCGAGGAGCTTGGCCACGCGCTTTGTGCCTTCAGCGCTGCGCAGGGCTGCGAAGGCGGTGTGGATCGCCGGACCGAGCTTGCCCCAGTCCTTCGCGGCTCGCTTGGCGACGGTGTCAAAGCCCTCGAAGGATCCGCTGGAGGCGCAGCACAGTGCCGCCGCGAAGATTTCGTCGGAGTCGAGGTTGCGTTTGCGCGTGCTCGCCGCAACGAGGGCATTTTCCGCTGCCGAGCGTACTCCAGCGTCGGGAAACCAGGCCACCCGGCGCAGGCTCCACTTGCGAGTCACCAGGGACTTGTCGTCGAAATACTCGGCGAGGAGTCGCGTGTGCCGAGCATTGGTCAACTCGTCGAGCACCGATTCCAGCCGTGCGCTGGCGTCTTCATTTCGCTCGCGGCCCAATTTCGGCACGAGATATGGCACCGCTCCCACGCCTATCTCGATCAGAGCCGCTCGTGCCTGCAAGCCCATCTCTTCCGTGCGTGCCAGGACCAGGCGCTTGAGTTCGAACTTGACATCGCGCTTGGTCACTTGCGGCCAAGCCTTGAGGCGCTTGGGCTCAGTTAGCTCTTCCTCATCGCCGAGCTTGTCTGTTTGCTCCGGTGCCCGGGCGCTGGAGCTGCCTACGAAGGCCAGCACCAAGCCAGCCACCACGATGCACTGCCGTCCGCGATTGCTTCTTGTCTGCATGAGTTACTCAGCGCCTCGCATGGTGTATCTCCAATACCCCGGCACCACCTGATCCCATGCGGGATCAATGATAACCAAGTGAGCTTCAAGGCAGCGCTCGGCCAAGTTTTCGGCGTGCGGGACATAGGGGAAGGACTCGATCCGCACCTCGAATTGCTCGAGGCCTCCGCGGGGGTTGTGGTCGCGGCCGACCAATTGGATCAGGGCGTAGCGGCCGCTTAGCTCGACGATCGCGCTCCAGGCGCCGATTTCGAGTTCACGGGCCACGGCAAAGACCTCGAGGGAGAGGCTCTCCCAGTTGCCCATGACCGTGGGTTCCGGCGGTCCCATGAGGTTGCCCGCCCGGCGCCTGCGATCCCATTCCACACAGGCCTCTCGCGATTCGGCACGGGCCCCGCTGCCCTCAATCCGGCCGTATGTGCGTGGAAAGCACACTTTGATGAGAGCTATGCGGCGGCGATGGGTGAGGGAGTAAGCCGCATCGATGGCTCCCAGCGCGTCGTGAAAACGATCCACTTCATCAGCGCTGATCGCCTGCCCGTTGAGGGCCACTACGCTGCCCTCCGGCCATGAGATTGTTTCGACCCCTTCTTCTTCGACGCAGCCCGAGGCGCAGAAGACTAACAGACACGTTGCGAGTGCGGATCCCAGCATCAGAGCACCCCTCACTCCTCGACTCGCTGGTCGAAGGCCCCCACAAAGGTCTGCGCCTGGTTCACCAGAAACTCGTACGCGGATATGACATTCGGGGCCAATTGACCGAGTCCATCGCTCGTGACCTGCATACCAAAGGAGGCTTGGTTCTCCAGGTATAGTGAGCGCGCGTCCTGGGCGTAATTCTCGATGCGCAGGGTGCTGCTGTTGCCTGGGTTTTCGGTGGTTGCCGGAAAAACCAGGCGCAAGCCGAGGATGTGTGGCTGCGTGTCGAAGGCCTCGACCGCATTTCCAAAGCCGAGCAAACCATCGCGCATGAACAGGCTCGAGTTGGTGAACTGCTTGGGATTGATCAAGGAACGGATCGTCACTTGCTGGCCGGGGAAGGCCGCGATGTTCGTGATGCTCGCAGCATCGCGAGCAATCTGGGCCACGCGCGAGCCGAAGTCTTCGCAGGTCAAGCCCCCTAGCTCCTCCCGGAATTGAATGCGGTCCGCGAGGAAGGCGACCTGCGAGAGGGCGCCTGGGCGCATGATCGGGTTGGAGAGCACCGGCCCCACGGGCGTCACCGCAAAACTCGAATAGGGCGGGTTGCCATCTTCGAAGTAGCGGTTGTGCAGCTTCTGGATGGCCTCGGTGGGGGGCTGCTGAGGCGGGTGAAATAGCTCGCAGATGTAGGCAATTGTGCGGGTGGGATAGGCTTCCATGGGCGTCCGGGGCGGGGGATCTCGGGGGGACAGCCTGCTAGCCTACTTCATGAGCACGCGTACCAATCTTCGCAAGCAGCGGTCTCCGGCAGCGAGTTTCCGCCCTGGGGGCCATTCTCGCCCAAGTCTGTCCTGGCCGGCTCTGGAAAAAAACAGGCTCAAGCCTCACCGTGGGGACATCGGCTCGTAGGCTTTGCGCAAGCCTCGACGATTTCTTAGGGTTCTTAGGGGCCCAAGCGCTCTGTTGGCCCGCTTGGGCCCACCTGCTGGAATCAACCGCGCACGAATCTGGCGCGCCCGCCCCTTCTACCCGCTCCCATCAAGATGTCCATTACACTCGTTTCGGCCGGATTCCTCTTGGCCTCTGCCCTGGCCGCAGCGCCGCAAGACGCTCCTGCCACGGCCGGCCCCGATCTCGGTGGCTCCATCACCGTTGGTGGAGTTGAAATCCCCGAAGCCGAAATCAAGCGCTTCATCATATACGGGCCCGCTCGTCCCGCCCTGGAGTACCACCGCATCAATGCTCTGATTCACGATCAGATCAAGCGTTGCGTCGATGGCTTCGAGGATGAGTTGGCCAACTGGAAGGCCATCACCGAATCGGGCGCAGATGCCGGTCCCGAGCCCACGCCGGTGGATCCCGCCAGCTACGAGGTCTCCGATGAGGAGTTCCAGAAGCTCTTCGACAAGAAAATCTCGGAGTTTACTGACAAGTACCCGGAGGAGACCACCGGGCTCAGGGTGGAGACCGAGATCGCGCGCACCTACCGTTCAATTGAGTGGTACCGCCGCGAGCTGCGCCAGGAGATCCAGTTTGACAAGGTCTTCATCCATGACAACACCGACAACTGGCCCGATCTCACCTTCGAAGCCCTGCGAGCGGAGGCGGGTGAGATTCTGATCAAGGACTTCCAGGACAGCTACGAGCGTCGTCGGCTTGACCACGAGACGCGCCTCGCTGAATGGAAACTAAAAGTAGAGGCCGACGACCCGCAAGCCGGCCCCGAGCCCGAAATCATGCCCGAGGACAGCATGTACCGTTCGATTTTGCGCCAGATGGTGCGCGACACGGTCTACAAGGTTGTGGACTCGCGCACGGCTGTGGACGGCCTGCCCATGGACATGATCTGCACCATGGACTTCGACTGGGACGAGAAGCCCGAGTTGTCCCTGACCACCGACCAGATGTGGAGCATGGTGGCCAGCACGGTCTCGGCTGTGGAAATCGATTCCGCGCGCCACTTCCTGGCGTTGATTGAAGCGACCCGCCAGCGCCTGGGGGCCGAGAAAAAGCTCATGACCGAGGAAGAGTCCTTGGCCAAGTTTGAAGAGATCAAGGCTGGCTTCCAGAGCGCCATGTTCAACTTGGGCACGATCGCCATCGGCGCCCACCAGTTCCCTTCGGTGGAATCCTACGCCGACTACGTGCCTCTCTTTGAGTCCTACAAGGCTTCGATGAAACCACAGATCGAGGGCACCGCCGAGGATGGCCTGCCGGCCGTCCTGCGTAGCCACCTTGACCGTGCCAACCAGGTCATGGGGCTCGCCAAGGTTGACGCCGAGGTCCTGCTCGTGAGCGCCTTCGATTTTGGAGATTTCAGCTGGAAGGCCAAGGGCTGGGAAGATGCCAAGACCAAGGCCCAATGGCTCAAGTCGGAAATCGAGAAGAACAACGCCGACTACGCTGCCTTCCGCACCAAGCGCATGGAGGCTGCGGCCAAGGGTGAGGAGTACACCCCCGACAGCGATGTTGTGGAACCCCACGCTTTCTGGTCCGAGCTGATCAATACGCACTGCGAGTTCTGGGATCCGCCTCCGCCGGAGATTGGCCGTCAGTCGGCCGTGGCCTACAAGCAACTGGGCCGCTTCGGCGAGCGCACGCGCAACGATCTGCGTTCCCTGATGAACGAGTCCGCGTATGTCAACTTCCTGCGCGGAGGCCTCGTCACCGACGAGATCTTCTTCGAGCAGCCGATCGGCACCGTGGCCGGTCCTTTCAAGGGGCCTTGGGGTTACTACCTGACCAAGGTGGTCAGTCGCACCCCGCCCACGCGTCCATTGAATATGAACGACGAACGGCACCTCGAACTCCTGCGGGATGACTGGTATCGCATCAGCTTCATCGACTACGCCCACGAGGCCATGGCCAACGCCGAGTAGAGCAGAAGTCTCGGAGCTTCCACCGCAAGCCGATTTTTCCAGCTGGGTCTCCCTCGCGAGGGGAGGCCCGGCTTTTTTTTTGCGCTACTAGCTATCGACTCGGCCGTTTTTGGCCTGACCTCTAGTGCGGTACCGCGATCAAGACTCGCCCAACCCAGGGGGTCTGTCCATTCTGCTGCCAGCGCGCATCGCCACAAACGATCTCATCGCGGCTGCTGTTTGGAAACAGGTTGCCAGCCACCAAGGCATCGGCGGGATGGCTCGAAGAGCTTCCAGGTAGCGCCAGAATAGTCGGCGCATTGTTCAAGTTGTCGCCGTCATACAAGTAGAAGCGACCGCCTGAGAGGGTCGGCGAAGTGCTCAAGGCAAGGTTTACGAGGTCTTTCGTCGAGCTGCCAAGCACATCGGCCCACACGGATCGGTACCCATACAGGCTGCCATCCTCGAACTCGGGCAGGAGATCACGGGTGCCAAAGGACTGCAAGCTCATGGTGTTCGTGCCCTGCATCTCAATCATGGTCACGGTGCCGGTGCTCATAGCATCGGGGCCACGAAGCCGCTTGCGATCTTGGCGGGGGTGTCCAATAGCCAACCGATAGCCGCCGCCAACGCGCGGCATGATATCCATCCACATGCCCCAACGGACGAACTCGTCCCGTTCCTCGTCTTGCAGAGGGTTGATGAAGCTGAGGGGGATCGAGGCGGCGCTGATGGGGACGGCGAAGTAGTCCACGATGCCCTGGTCCGCTTCGGAGTCTACCGGCGCGCCCATGCGTGAGATCACAAGGCCCAGTGTCGTGCCTCCGGAATGCAACGCGGCGAAGCGTGCTCCGAAGTTGGAGTTGTTCGAATCATCCGGATCCTGATCGAGCGAGGTCAATAAAAACCGTTCTTGAAGACCGCTGCCAGTGTCCTCGAAGAGGTACACCAGACCAGCCGTCGGATCGCCCGGCGAGCGCCGCGCCAGGCGCGCGCCCACGACCACGTCCACCACGCCACTGCCGTCGAAGTCTCCAGTGGAGAGCCCGCTGCCGAATTCCGCATCGACTTGCGGATTGCTGGCTGTGATCTTTTGCACGCCGCCGTTGAAGCCCATGATGTAGACCGCCCCGGCTCCCGTGGCGTCGACCACTTTCTTGTGGTGAGCCGAGATCACCAGTTCTTCACCCCCTTGGCCATCTATCTGGGCCTTCGCCAGAAAGCCGCCGAATTCATCTCCCGGGGCGCCGTCGGCCGCTGTCAGTTGCAGGTGCGGTCCGGCGCCGTAGTTTGGGCCGTAGTACAGGTAGACGGCGCCGCGTGCAGCGCTCTCGCCGGGTGCTCCCACCGCCAGGTCGAGCAGGCCGTCATCGTTGTAGTCGAGGAGTGACACAGCCGTGCCGAATTTGTGGTTGGCGAGGCCCAGGGGGCTTTGGATCTCCACAAAGGAGATCAGGGGCACTCTGGCGGCGGCGAGCTGGTTGCCAACTCGAAGAGGAGTCTGGCGTGCTGAAGCCGTGGCCGCGACTAGAAGGCACGCCCCGATGGAGAGCGCCAGATTTTGGGGATACATATTATTGGGGGCGCGCCTGGCAAGAGGAATTGGGAAATGGGCCAAGCGCGGCTACTCCTTAAGAGCATATTGGGTATTGTTTTAAAGAGGCCCGGAAGAATCGTTTTTCTGCCCATCGCGAGGCAAGAGGGCGAGGCAAGAGCCCATTCTCGAATCGGAAAAACCGATCCGGCGCTATAAAAGGACTAACGTCTCCGATGATTGCGCCGGTTCGGTTCCCGCCGAAAACGAGATCAGTTGGTCCAGGCGATTTCGAATCCGTTGGTCAGATTGAACCAGGAGGCGCAAGGAGAAGCACTCGGGTTGCGGTACCAATACTGGTAGCGCCGGATGTCGCCGGGGATCAGACCCGCGCCCATGGGAGTCAGGGAATTGGCCACGGCCGACCCATTCGCCACCACGATGCCCAGGCGCACGAGGGCGCCGCCAGCGCAGCGCAAGCCGTCACCAAAGGCGTCGGCTCCACCTGTGAAAAAACCCGCGTCATCATCCTGCCATGCGCCGACCACGATCAAGTTGTCGTCCATGGCGATGGCGTTACCGAACTGGGCGTTTTGTGCCGGGTCCGGGGCGGTCAGTTTCTGATCTTGCACCCAGGTCACACCGTTGCAGCGGAACACATAGGCCGAACCAGAGCTGCTCACGACATCGTCGTCGAACTTGGCGCCCACCACGAGGGCGTTGCCCGCGATGTCCACCGACCAGCCGAAGCGATCTGAAGCAGCCTTGTCACTGGCCGTCAAACGCTGGGAGTGGACCCAGCTCATACCTTTGAAGTGGAACAGTTCAATGGAGCCTGCTCGGCTGGCGAAGTCATCATCGTCTGGGGCGCCACACACAGCCCCGTCGCCGTCGATCGCGACGGCCTGGCCGAAGTGGTAGGAAGATCCCGCAATGGGCCGGGTGAGTTCTTGTTCTTCGACCCAACTTCCCGCCGTAGGGCGAAAAATATAGGCCGAGCCAGCGGCGTTCAGCGTTTTTTCCTCGTCACCGGAGCCGACGATCATGAGGTTTTCGGAGAGATCCGTCCGCGCTCGATGCAACTCTCGACGCCTTCAAGAGCGCCCTCCGAGCCACAAATAGCACTTTCTCTCCGATGGCAGGCCCTGTGACTGGACAAGGGACCGGGCAGTTCACGAAGATCCCGCCCATGGAATCGGGCACTCGAACCACTTGGCTGCTCCTCTTGCCCCATGTGAAGAAGCACACCTGGGGCTTGCTAGCGGTCTGCATCGTGGGCTTCTTCGCCGCTGTGGGCGAGCGCTCGGTGTTCCTTCTGCTCGAGCCCACCTGGGCGATCCTCTTCGATGGAGGAGCGGCAAGTGAGGCGGCGGCCCGCGAAGTGCCGGGGGCCTTCGCGGAGATTAGCCAAGCCCGCTCCCAATTCATGGAGACGATTCTCGGCAGCCTCGATGTTTCAGCCTATGCCGACAAGATGGCCATCCTGTGGCGCGTCGCCTTTGTGGTGCTTTTTCTCGCGGCTTTTTCCGGTGTGTGTCAGTACGCCTTTACCTGGCTGTCACGCAGAATCGCACTGCTCATGGTCGTCGATCTGCGCATGCGCTTGGCGCGGCACTTGATGGGGCTGTCGATGAAGTATCACGACAGGCGCCACCTCGGCGACCTGCTCAGTCGCATCAGCGCCGATGTGGGCAGCACACTAGCGGTGCTCAATGATGCAGCGCGCAATCTCGTGCTGGAGCCGATGCTGGCCTTGGCGTCCCTCGCCATGGCCTTCTTCGTGGCGCCCATGGCAACCCTGATCATGATGGTTGGCCTGCCGACGGTAGTCATCCCGGTCACCCTGCTCGGCAAGCGTGTGCGCAAGGGATCCAAGAAGAGCCTGACTACTCTTGGTGCCTCAGTGCAGGTGCTCTCCCAGATGTTCCAGGGCGTGCGCACGGTCAAGGCCTTTCGCGCCGAGGAGCGCGAATTGGAAAGCTTCCGGCGCATCAATCAGGAATATGTGGGCTCGACCATGAAGATGGTGCGCGCCATCGCCCTGACCAATTCATGGACGATTGTCTTCACCCACGCGGGGCTGGGCATGTTGGTGGTGGGCATCGGGTATCTGACGCTCAACAACATCGGCGGCTTTGGCGCTGGCGGCGGCATGGTGGCCTGGTTCGTCTTGGTGGCCAATATCTACACCAATATGAAAAAGACAACGCGCATGTGGGCGCGGGTTCAGGAGTCGGTGGGGGCGGCGGAACGCTTGCAGTCTCTGCTCGACGAGCCCGTTGACTTGCTCGAGAGCCCAGGCGCCAAGACTCTCACCGGTCTCGGAACCGGAATCCAGATCGAGGGGCTCTCGTTCACCTACCCAGAGAGCGACGAGGCTGCGTTGCATGACCTCGATCTCGAGATTCGCCCCGGCGAGACCCTGGCGCTAGTGGGAGCCTCGGGGGCGGGCAAGTCGACCCTGATCGACATCATCGCGCGCTTTCGCGATCCTTCTTCCGGGGCGCTGCTCGTCGATGGCCATGACCTGCGCGAATTGACCCTCGATTCCTGGACGGCGCAGTACGCCATGGTCAGCCAGACGCCGTTCTTGTTCCACGCCACGGTGGAGGAGAACATTCGCTACGGCAAGCCTGACGCGACTTTCGAGGAAATCGTTGTCGCCGCCCGCGCCGCCGGCATCCACGACTTCATCGAGAGCCTCTCCGAGGGTTACGCCACCGATGTGGCCGACATGGGTGCGCGCCTCTCTGGCGGCCAGCGCCAGCGCATCACCATCGCCCGGGCGATTCTGAAGGGCGCGCCGCTCTTGCTCCTCGACGAGGCCACCAGCGCTCTCGACACCGAAACCGAGCGCCTGGTGCAGGCTGCACTGGAGGAGCTCATGCGCGGTCGCACCGTGGTAGTCATCGCCCACCGCCTCTCCACCATTCGCTCCGCCGACCGCATCGCCGTCTTCGAAGCTGGCCGCCTGGTCGAACTCGGCACTCACTCGGATCTCCTCGATGCCTCCGGCGCCTACTCCCGCCTGCACGCCGCCCAGTTCAGCGAGCAAGCGCTGAGTTAGCGCGGCCTATTCACGCAAGATTGCTCCAGGGGCGAGTGCAGGTCGTATTGAAGAGCTTGGGGTAACTGCCCGGCCGTGCCCGAAGTCAGGTAGAAGGCGAAGCTCCCATCCTGGCTGTTGGCAAGTCCTTGTTTCTGAAGCCCGCTTGCGTATCGATCGTAGCGAGTAACTGTCCCGGACATTGTTTCCCCCAGATCATTGAAAACTGCGACTGTATCCACGAAGACCTGCTCTTGTCCCAGCATGGCTTGAGCTCCAGCCTGCGTTTTCCACTCCATTGGGGTGCAGGAGAGCCTGCTTTCATCGGCCCGAGCGACCTCTCAATTGGGCGCGAGATCAGGGACTGAACGCCAACTCGAAGCCGTTCGAGAGGTTGAAGCCGGCACCGCAAGGACTGGCGAGGGGATCGCGGTACCAGACCTGAAAGCGGCGCGTGTCGCCGGGGGCCCAGGCGCCGGCGGGAGAGAGGGAAGGGCCAAAGCCGGCGGCGCCGGTGGGATCCGAGGCTTGCACCGCGAGGCGCTTGAGGGCGCCGCCGGCGCAGCGCAGGCCGTCGCCGAAAAGCGCGCCGGCGCCGGACTGGACGCGGTTGTCGGCGCTGATAAGCAGGGCCGGCTGGCCGGGCACGAGGCCCTGGGCTGCAAATTCGAGATCATCGGCGGCCAGGGAGGCCGTGCCGCTGCCCTCGAGATGCGCGCCGACGCCGCTGGAGTTGGCGCAGCCTTCCTGGCCTCCGCCGCCGTTGCCACAGGGACAAGGCGTGCCGCTGCCGTCTCCGAAACAATAGGTTGTGCCGAAGAGGTTGTGGTCGGAGAAGGCCAGGAGTCGCCCCCCGGCGGCGAAGAGTTTGTCGGCCACTACCAACTCACCGTGGCCGTCGCCGTCGATGTCGAATCCGCCGGCCACACTCGAGCCGAAGGACGCCGAGCCACTCTGCGCCTGGAGGGTCAGGAGCGAAACCCCGGCCACGCCAGAGTACACCTCGGCGTTGTTCGCGCCGGGCGCTCCGGCGAGCAGGTCGGGCACGAGGTCGCCATCCGCATCACCCGCCGACGACAGGCAACTCCCCAAAAGAGACTGGGTGCTGCCCTGGATTTCGAAGAGCACACTGGCCGTGGCACATGAGAGAACCGTTAGAGAGCCGGCGTCGGCGCCGCCGCCTGGGTCGAAGGGCGCACCCACGGCAAGATCGCCGGCGCCGTCGCCATCGACATCTCCCAGGGCCGCCAGGGCGAAACCAAATCGTTCGCCGGCCGAATTTCCATGGACCGTGAACAGGATCTGCCCGCTCTGGCCCGACCAGATGCGCACCGAGCCGGAGTCGTTGCCGCCGTTGTCGTCCCGCGGCGCGCCAGCCGCGAAGTCCGCCCGACCGTCGCCGTCGATGTCGCCCAGGCCGCAGGCGCTGCTGCCCAGCTCATCCCCGGCCAAGTCGCCCACATGCTGCGCGAGCTGCGCGCCGCTGGCGCCCGAGAACACATACAGGCTGCCTGCGTCGCTGCCGTTCGAGTCCTCGCCGGGTGCGCCCACCAAAAAGTCGTCGATTCCGTCGCCGTCCACATCGCCAGCGCCAGCCACGGCCATGCCGAAGAGGGCAAAGGCCTCGCTGCCGGCGATGAAGTGGATCGTCCTGCCGTTTGCACCAGAGAGGGCGTAGGCGCCGCCGCCGAAAAACGCGCCGGCCGAGTGAAAGGGCGCACCCACGAGGAGATCGCCCACGCCATCGCCGTCGATGTCGCCCAGCCAACCCACGGCCTGGCCCAGGCGTTCGCCGCCCGCGCTGCCGTCCACGCGGAACAAGAGCGCGCCGCTCGCGCCGGAAAGGGCGTAGGCGCTGCCGCCGTTCGCCGCTCCGAAGCCGGTTCGAGGCGCACCAACCCACACGTCGCCCACGCCATCTCCGTCGAGGTCGGCGCTTACCACGAGAGCCGCACCGAAGGAATCGCCGGGGTTCTCCCCCCGCTCTTCGTAGACGACGATCTGGGCCCTGGCCGGGCCGGCGCAGAGCAGGGCCCAGGCGACGAGGATCAGGATGGGACGGGTCATACCATTGATGATACGAAACCTGGTTCCGTATCATCAATGGCATGCACACCAAGGCCCTCGGCACGAGCTCTCTCCAGGTCCCGCGGATTTCCTTCGGCGCCTGGGCCATCGGCGGTTGGTACTGGGGGGGTGCCGACGATGCGACCTCCATCGAAGCGCTCACCGCGGGGCTCGACGAGGGGCTCAGCGCCATCGACACCGCCCCGGTCTATGGCTTTGGCCACTCGGAGAAGATCATCGGTCAGGCCCTGCGCGGGCGCCGCGACGAGGCTCTGGTGATGACCAAGGCGGGTCTCCGCTGGGATGACGAAGAGGGAGAGTTCTTCTTCAAGACCGCCGATGTGGACGGCAAGGTCCGCAGCATTTACCGCAATTTGCGGCCTGCTTCCCTGCGCCATGAGGTCGAGGCCAGTCTGCGTCGCCTGAACATCGAACACATCGACCTGTTGCAGATTCACTGGCCCGATCCCAGCACGCCCATCGCGGAATCCATCGGCGCCCTCTTCGATATGCGCAGCCAGGGCCTGCTGCGCGAGATCGGTGTTTCGAACTTTTCGACGGAGCAGATGGACGCGGCGCGCGAGGCTCTGGGCGGCGTGCCCCTCGCCAGTTGCCAGCCCAAGTACAACTTGTTGCAACGCGAAAGCGAGACCGAGATCCTGGCCTACGGGATCGAGCATGAGATTGGCACCCTGGTCTATTCGCCCCTGGAGCAGGGACTCTTGAGCGGCAAGGTGACCGGCGCGCGCAAACTGCCTGCGGACGACCAGCGCAACAAGCATCCGAATTTCCAGAGCGCACGCCGCTCGCGAATCAATCAGGTCTTGAGCCAGGAGGTCCAACCCATCGCCGAGGCCCATGGAGCCAGCGTGGCCCAGACGGTCCTTGCCTGGACGGCGCTGCAAGCGGGAGTCACCAGCGTCCTGTCGGGTATTCGCAGCAAGGAGCAAGCCCGCGAGAACGCCGCCGCCGCTCGCGTGGAGCTCAAGCAGGCTGAATTGATCTCCATCGACCAAGCCTTCCGGGCCTTGCTGGCCGAATTTGCGGCAAAGGGCGGCAAGCAGCGCGGCTTGGGCGGGCTCCTCAGGCGCATGCTCAAGCGCTGAGGCGCGGCCTGCGAAGGGGCGGCCCTTTGCCTCGGCCTCGATCACAAGAAATGAGGGTGTCTGGTCAGTTCAGGGCTGGCTCAATCTCCCAATCCATTGAGCCAGCCCTCTCTGCCAACGCCCACATCGCGTGAAAGATTGCGAGTACGGAGTCAGGGCAATTGCATCCCGATTCCCCTTCCCGGGCCACACGACAGTCCTTCGTACGGTTGTGTGGCCCGGGAAGGGGAATCGGGATGCAATTGCCCTGACTCCGTACTCGAGTTTTTGGGCCCCTTGGCCGATTCAAGGGTACGCGCCCTCCGACCCCATGAGATTCCCCGGCCTTTTCATCGCGGCAACAGCCGCCTGCCTCCTCACGAGCTGCGGAGCGCAACCAGAACTTCACTCCCGGAACTACGGCTCTCTCGACAAGCCGCGCTTCGAGGGCCGGACCACACTCCATGAGAGCGGCCTGGCTCTGGCCGAAGGCGACTGGCGGTTCTGGTTCAAGAGCGGCCGGTTGCAGGCCCAGGGTCGCTTCGAGCAGGGCGCCTTGCCGGACGAGGCCGGCTTTGGTTCAGAGTCCACGATCATTCCCCTGGTGGGGCGCGTTGGGCTCTGGCGGATCTGGCATGCGAGTGGCACCCTGGCAGCCGAGGGCCATTACCACGACGGTGCGCGCCACGGGCTCTGGCGAGAATTCGATGAGAGCGGTTTTCAGATTCTTGAAGCGCGCTACGACGAGGGCCACGAAGAAGGTCTCCAACGCCGCTGGCATGGTAACGGTGCCCGGAGCGTTGAGGCGCGCTTTGCGAGCGGCAGGCGCGAAGGGCTCTCCGAAGAGTGGAGTGCCGCCGGCACACTGGTCGCTTCGGGCGAGTACCAGGCTGACCAAGCTGCGGGCTTTCACCAACTTTTTTGGCCCACCGGCGAGTCGCGGGAAGAAGCTCAATACAAGGACGGCATGCTCCATGGAGTGCGTCGTGTGTGGGATGAGTCGGGCTGTTTGAGTTGGGCGGCGATTTACAGCCACGGCGAGCAGACAGGCCCCTTCCAGCTCTTTCACCCCTCCGGTTCCGTGCGCCAACAGGGTGTCTTCGATCAGGGCCAATTACACGGCAAGCTCTCCTCCTTTGACGCAAGCGGCCATTGCCTGTGGGTCTTCGATTACGAGCACGGCGAACAGAACGGCTTGCGCAGGCACTGGTATCCCAATGGCCTGTTGCGTTCCGCAGGTGACTTCTACGAGGGCCGTCCCCAGGGGCTGCACCAGGAGTGGTACTCTAGCGGCCAGTTGAAATCGACCGGGCATTACGCCGAGGGACGGCCCGTGGGCCATTGGCGGCGCTTCCTCCCGGATGGCTCGCCCGACGAACGCTTGAGCCGCAGGGCGGGCCAAGGCGACTCCCGGCGTTAGCAGCACGGCCCGCTTGGGGCTGCGCAGAAAACAGCCCGACTCCTGCGCCGCCTGCCGATGGCGGCGGCCGCGGGCAAGCTGCGGATGGTCGTTAGCCTGGATGACACCCTCGTGCACACACGGCCCAGGAATTCACCGCGGCGAAAGAGCCTCTTGCAGAAGGGAAGATCACAAGCGACTCTTGCGGATCCGAGGGGCCATGGCCATGGCCCATTTTTGCGACTTCCTCTCTTGCTATAGTTTCAGATGGGGCTCGCTGGAGAAGTTCCCCGTGCTTGCTCGATTGGTTTATCTTGCGCTTCATGAACCCAGCTCGCTGCGCTCACTTGGTCTTCTTCGCTTGCACTGCCCTTGTTTTTTTCTGCGATCGGGCCAGCGCCCAAGGGCAGGATGGATGCGCTAATGCTCAGGTCATCAGTGGCGAGGGTCCGCACTTTTTCAGCAATGCCGCGGCCCTGACCGATGGGCTGCCCACCGGGCTCTGCGACTTTGCGGGTTCGCAGGACATCACCCACGATGTGTGGTTCACCTGGACAGCGCAGTCGAGCGGCACCCACATCTTGTCGGTCTGCGGCATGAGTTCGGTGGATACCAAGGTCGCCGTTTATGTCGGGGGCTGCGGCGGCGCTGTGGTCGCTTGCAACGATGACTTCTGCGGCCTGCAGTCCGAGGTTAGCTGGTCGGCCGATATGGGCGTGGCCTACCTCTTGCGCGTGGGCACACCCCCCGCGGCTCCGGGCGGCACGGGCCAGTTCACCGTGGAGTTCGTGCCCGACCCCCTCGGCTATGGCTATTGCGATGCGCTGCCCAATTCCACCGGGGTTGCAGCGGAGCTTTCGGTTACGGGCTCGGTTGAGATCTTTCAGAATGACCTCGTGCTCTGGGCAGAGGACCTGCCAGCCGCGCAGCCGGGGATTTTCTACTACGGCCCAGTGCAACTCAAGTTTCCCTTCGGCAATGGGAATCAATGCGTGGGATCAGGGGGTGTGGGAATCTTCCGCCTCAACCCGGCCATCATCAGCAATAGCGCGGGCGTCATGAGCCGTGCTCTGGACTACAACGCTCCAACACCAGCAGCCGGCCAGATCACCTTGGGCTCGACCTGGAATTTTCAGGCCTGGTACCGCGATCCAGCCGCGGGCGGCGCTGCTTTCAACTTGTCGAACGCCTTCTCGGTCACCTTTGTGGCCGGCGGCGTGGGCAGCGCCTATGACGGCATGGTGTTGGTGCCCCAGGTTCCCTTCAAGATGGGGCGCCACATAGGCGTTGGGTTCTCCGACGAACTGCCACTGCATTCGGTGCTCCTTGAGCCGTTCTTCATCGACATCTTCGAAGTCACCAACGATGAGTACGCCCAGTATCTGACCATCGCCCAGGCCCAGGGCCGGGTCGCCTTGGTCTCGGGCGTTGTTCTTCAAGTGGGCGGCGCGGCGGAGGCTCTGTGCGACACCAATGCCAGCTCCAGCGCCAGCGCGATCACTTTCGATAGCGCGCCCTCGATCTATGGCGTGCTCCCTGGCCGCGAGGACCATCCCATGGTGGGAGTCTCGTGGTTCGGATGCTGCCTTTTTGCCAACGAGCTCAGTCGCGTACACGGCTTGAACCTGTGCTACGACGAGACGAGCTTTGCTTGCGACTTTAGCGCCAACGGGTATCGCTTGCCCACCGAAGCCGAGTGGGAGTACACGGCCCGCGGCGGCGCGTACGACCCCTACAGTAGCTTTCCCTGGGGCGATTCCATGGACGGATCGCGGGCGAACTACTCAGGTTCTGGCGATGCTTATGAGGGCAGCTCTCCCGCGACGACTCCCGTGGGCGCCTACACAGGCAACGGTTTTGGCCTCTTTGACATGGCCGGCAATGTTTGGGAGTGGTGCGGCGACTGGTACGACTACGACTACTACCCAAGCAGCCCCTTGCTAAACCCGCCCGGCAAGCTGGACGGTGACCTGCGCGTCTTGCGCGGTGGCGGCTGGGGCGACCACAGTGCCTACCTGCGCTCTGCCTTTCGGGGCAGCCTGCCTCCTGGCTCCAGGGGCGATTCCTTCGGTTTCCGCCTGGTCGCTCGCTGATTCATGGTGCGGGAGGGGGGACTCGAACCCCCACGCCTTGCGGCACGAGAACCTAAATCTCGCGCGTCTGCCAGTTCCGCCACTCCCGCACTGCTCGGCTGAGTGTACCGCCGGCTCTTCCGCGGGTGTGAGCCCGAGCCCCGCATTCGCGGAGAATCCTCTGCTCGAGGGTCTCGTTTCAGGATCGTTTCGCGTCTGAAGCCGCTCGCTCACCGCCCTTGAAGGCCCGCAGGCGGCGGTCGTAGGCGCGCCCGATCTCGTTGCGTTCCAGGATCGCCAGCACGCGGCCCTCATGCTCGGGGTCCATGATCGGGATGGCGTTTATGTTGTTGCTGGTCAGGCGGCGCAGGACTTCGTCGAGATTCTCGTGATAGTCGGCGCTGATGACCGAGTCGATCATGAAGTCGCGCACGATCACGAAATCCTCAACAACATCCTCGAGGTAGATGCGGCGCAGGTCCGTCAGGGAGAAGATGCCCACCATGCGCTCGTCGCTATCCACCACTGGGAAGTACGACTCCTTGGCGTCAGAAACTTCGCGCAAGACACGGCGCAGGGTTGTGTTCTGGTGGATCAGATGGGGCTTGCGTGCTTCTTCGATAATGTCGCTGACCTTGATGTTCGCCAGCACATCGACCACGAAGTCACCGGCGTGGGTGGGCGAATCGACCATGCCGCCAACCTGAGCCTTGTACAGGGACCAGCGGCTCGACAGCATCACATGCACCACCGAGACCAACATCAAAGGTGCCAGGAGGGCGTAGCTGCCGGTCATTTCGCTGACCAGGATGACCGAAGCGATGGGCACCTTGGCCACGCCGGCGAAGAAGCCGCCCATGCCCACCAGGGCGAAGTTGGCCGGGTGGATACCGAGGCCCGGGAAGAGCGCGTCCGCCGCTTGACCCACGGCGGCTCCGAGCAAGGCGCCGATGGCGAGCGAGGGAGCGAAGACGCCCCCCGAGCCACCCGAGGAGATGCAGCACGATGTAGCCAGGATCTTGGCCAGCACCAAGGCCAAGAGGATCTTGACCGAGAGGCCGGAGTTGACCGACGAGAGGATCAAACCGTAGCCGCCGAAGAAAACGCCCTGATCGCCTCCGAAGGGGCCGATGAAGAGGGCGATGGCGCCCAGGAGAAATCCCCCAATGGCGGGCCGCAGGGCCTTGGGCACGGCCTTCAGTTTTCCAAACAGAGCGTGCAGACCGTAGAAGCACTTGACATAGATCCAGCCGAATAGCGTGCAGAGGATGGCCAGCACGAGATAGATGCCGATCTGGTTGCGCTCGAAGGACAAAGCGGCCAGGGTCTCGGCGTCGAGGGGGATGGCCTTGTGTTCACCAGAAATGGCCGTGTAGGTCGCGTAGGCGAAGATCGAGGAGATGATGCAGGGGATGATCGAGTCGCCTTCGAACTCGGGTTTCTTGTAGAGCACCTCGGGCATGAACAGGGCGCCACCCATGGGCGAACAAAACATGGCCCCGATGCCCGCGCTCGCGCCCGAGAGCAAGAACATGCGCCGGTCGCGTTCGGAAAGCTTGAACGAGTCGGCCAGGGCGCTGCCCACACCGGCGCCGACTTGGGCAACCGGACCCTCCTTGCCTGCCGAGCCTCCCGTGCCGATGGTGATGGCGCTGCAAAGCGCCTTGAGAACGATCACTCGCTTGCGTACCACCCCCCCCAGGCGGTGGAAGGAATGGATCACCGAATCCGTGCCGTGGCCCTCGGCTTCGGGCGCCAGGGTCTGCACCAGAATGCCAGTTACCAGGCCGCCGAGGGTGGGCACGATCAGGACCAGGGGCCAAAGCGCGCCCACATCACCAGCTCCCTCCGAGGTGTTCCCGAAAGCCGCCTGGAAGACCTCGGTCTTCATCACATGGATCAACCACTCAAAACCCACCGCCACAATCCCCGCCGAGAACCCAATCAGGGTCGAGAAGAAGACCCACTTGGTGACGCTGCCGAAGTCCACCGAGCGCGAGAGCGCGCGCAGACCGGCAGCGGATCGATTGAAGACGGTGGTCATGAAGCCGCGCAGGCTACCATTGCCGGGTCGCCGGCGAGGGCTGAAACCCTCAGTCCGATGACTCCGGGCCCGGCCACAGGTCCTCGCGCTTGTGCTCCATCTCGCGCGCCACCCGCTCGAGAACCTCGTGCTCGCCCATGGCGAACAGGGCATCGTGGTTGAGCTGGCAGACCGCGCACACCGGCCGCAGGCCGAGGTAGCTCATCACATCCTGGCGCTCGAGGGTGATGTCCTCGATGCCGAATTTCTCCGAATCGAGGGGCGTGCCGTCTTCGCCAAAGCCAAAGAACAACTTGACCTCGGCCGGTGTGCGCCGGCACAGGTAGCAACGGTCCTCGCCGCCCGCGCGATCGAGCGCTGCGAAGTAGTCGTGAAAGCTCTGGTCGATAGCCATGTTCTGGCCCCTAAAAAAGCTCGCCCGCGGGCACGCGCTCCACAGCCAGCACAGCCTCGGGCTTCTCGGTGATGCCGTAGCTAAGTTTGACCAGGGTTCCGCCGAAGGCTTCATCCAGTGATGCAAATTCGCGGGCCAATTTGGCCTCATCGGGAGCACCTTCGGGGACCACCACCGCGGCCACGGTGGTGCCCTCGGTGGTGCGGCCCACGGCACGCACATAAACACCTTCGAAGCGTCCGATTTCGATCAGTTCCTCGCCCACCAGGCCAGCGGCCTCGCGCCGCAGGTGATCGAGCACAAACTCGACTCGCGCCTCGTCGAACAGCCGCGCAAAGTCCGGCGCCACCGATTCCTCCAGAACCCGCGAGCCGCGGCCTGCGTTCACCAGCGACACATGGGGTTGGACATGGCGAAAGTGGAAGGCCAAAAAACGGTCGGCGATGTGATAGGTGCCCCGCCGCGAGCGCAGGGGGTTGGGGTCGGTGATGGGGATGCGGCGTTCCACCAGGCCGAGGTCGCGCAGGACCGACAGATACTTGTTGGCGGTGGTCGAGTCCACACCCACCGACAACGCAATATCGCCCACTTTGCGCTCGCCGCGGGCCACTGCCGAGAGGATCGAGTTGTAGGTTGCCGGGCTGGTCAATTCGTTGCGCAGGAGGAACTGCACTTCCTCGAAGAGATAGCCTTCGGGGCGCAGGATCTCGCGGTAGATGTTTTCGCCCAAGCTGCGCGCATCATCAAAGCGCCGCAGGTAGGCCGGCATGCCGCCCAGGATGCCGTAGGCCAGGACGCGATCCTCCACCGACCAGCCCGGGAAGAAACCGATCGTGTCCGGTGGCGCGAGGGGTTCGAGTCGGCGTTGAGCGGTGCGTCGTCCGAACAGGGGCGAGCGCTCGCTCAGCACCTCTTCTTCCATGAACGAAACTTGACTGCCGCAGAGCACGATCATCAGCTTCGAGGACTTACCCGTGCTGTCCCAAAAGCGTTGCAGGATCGAGGGCAGGCCCTTGTTGGCTTCGCAGAGGTAGGGGAATTCGTCGAGGACCAGCACCAGTCGCTGACCCTCGGCGCGGTCGGCGGCGAACTTCAAGGCCGCGCCCCAATCCTCGAAGGTCACCGAACCGGTGCCATCGCCCAGGACATCGGCCAGAGCGTCGCGGAAGGCCCGTAAATTGTCCTTTTCTCGGACCTGGGCCGCCTGGAAGTAGACGGCCCGGCAGCTCTCGCAAAAACGCTGCAACAGTTCGGTCTTGCCCACTCGCCGGCGCCCGTAGAGCACGAACAGCTCCGGCGTCCGGCCCTGGGCCAAATCCACCAGCACCTCCAGCTCAGATTCGCGACCGATGAACATGCAGGCCAGTCTAACATCCCTCATATTCACGATCCACACGGCGCGCTTTCCCGGGGGCAAGTCAGCGCTCCACAGGTGGCGTGCGAGTGATAGAATGCCGCCCAGATGGCCCTCCTTGATGAATACAACCGACCCCTTTCCAGCCTGCGGGTATCGGTCACCGATCGCTGCAACCTGCGTTGCGGGTACTGCATGCCCGAGGAGCATTATGCCTGGCTCCCACGGCGCGATTTGCTCTCCTTCGAGGAGGTCGCACGCTTGGTGGAGGCTTTTTGTGCTCTGGGCGTGCGCAAGTTGCGTCTGACTGGCGGCGAGCCGCTTTTGCGGCGCGAATTGGAGAACCTGATTAGCCTCTTTGCGGCCCAAGGAGTTTTGGAGGATCTGGCCCTTACCACCAATGGCCTGCTCCTCGAAGAGAGCGCTCCAAGACTGTTCGACGCAGGGCTTGGGCGGGTGACGGTGAGCCTCGACAGCTTGCGCCGCGAGCGCTTTGCCAGGCTGTCCAAGCGCGATGAGTTGGACGCCGTCCTGCGCGGGATCGAGGTCGCCCGTGAGGTCGGCTTTTGCGGCACCAAGATCGATACCGTGGTCCTGCGCGGCGTGAATGACGACGAGCTCGTGGACCTGCTCGAGTACGGCAAGCGCGTCGAGTCCGAAGTTCGTTTCATCGAGTACATGGATGTGGGTGGGGCCACCCAATGGTCAGCGGATGCGGTGGTCTCCCGCAATCAGATGCTGGCGCTCATCGAGCGCCACTACGGCGCCGTGGAAGCACTCGCAAAGACCGATACGGCGCCGGCCGACCGCTACCGACTTCCCGATGGCACCCTCTTCGGCATTATCGCGTCCACCACCGCGCCCTTCTGCGGCGCCTGCGACCGCAGCCGCTTGACCGCCGACGGCACCTGGTACTCGTGTTTGTACGCCAGCTCTGGTCTGGACCTGCGGGCGCCCCTGCGGGAGGGGGCTACCGGGGCGGAACTCGCAGCTACCCTCAGCGAGAGCTGGCGCAGGCGCAAGGACCGAGGAGCCGAGGAGCGCCTGGCCCTCGATGACCGCGGCGCGCTCCTCGCCGCCGATTTCCTCGCCAGGGATCCACGCCTCGAAATGCACACCCGCGGCGGTTGACTCGCCAGGGCGTGCGCCCCGGGGTTCGCCCTTGGCGGAAGCTTCCGTGCGCGTTAGAATAATGCCCCCACAATCGCGTCCCAGCGGCTCTGCTGCTATCTTTGCCTGTCCCCCCCTGGAGCCACCCTTGCCCTCAGTTTGCGCCATGATGACCCCCGAAATGCTAAAGCACCTGCTCGAAGAGACCTTCACCGACGCAGCCGTCAAGGTCTTCGATCTGACCGGGACCTCGGACCACTTCGAGGTGCAAGTTGTCTCGGATGTGTTCGCCGGCAAGAGCTTGATCGAACAACACAAGTTGGTGCATGCCGCCTGCGGCGAACACTTGACCACCACCATTCACGCCCTCAAAATCAAAACCTCCGCACCCCAGTCCTCGCTATGAACGAATCAGACATCAAGGAAATCGTCACAGCCCACGAACTCGTACTCTTCGCCAAGGGCACCGCCATGCAGCCCATGTGCGGTTTCTCCGCCAACGCCATCCAATTGCTCAACAAACTCGGCAAGCCCTTTCAGGTCGTCAACATCTTTGACGATCCCGAATGCCGTCCGGCGCTTGTGGCCTACAGCGGTTGGCCCACCACACCCCAACTCTTTGTGGGCGGCGAGTTGATCGGCGGCTCGGACATCATCGAGGAGATGCTGGGCTCCGGCGAATTGCAGAAGAAGGTAGAGGTGGCCTTTGCTTCCTGAGCTGAGCCTCCCAGCTGATGAAAATCCGCGCCGCAGTTCTCGAAAAATTTGACGCGCCCCTGGTCGTTCAGGATGTCGAACTCGCTGCGCCCGAGGCGGGCGAGGTGCTGGTGCGCTTGAAGGCCTGTGGGGTTTGCCACACCGACGCGTACACCGCCAGCGGCACGGACCCCAGCGGCTATTGCAACTCGGTTCTCGGCCACGAAGGTGCCGGGATCGTAGAGGAGCTTGGCGAGGGCGTTCAATCGCTCAAGCGTGGCGACTCGGTGGTGACCCTGTTTTCGCCCGAGTGCGGCGAGTGCCTGCACTGCAAGAGCGGCAAGACCAACATCTGCCTCGCCATCCGCGAGCAGCAGGGCAAGGGCCTGATGCCCGATGGCACTTCACGCCTGTCGCGTAGCAAGGGCCCCCTGCGGCACTTCATGGGCACCAGCGCCTTCGCCGAGTACACGGTCATGCCGGAGATCGCTCTGGCCCGCGTAAACCCCGAGGCCGACTTCGATGCGATCTGTCTTCTAGCCTGCGGCGCCACTACTGGATTGGCCGCGGCCATCTGGAAGGCCGAAGTCGAAGAAGGCAGTTCCGTGGCGGTCTTTGGCGCGGGCATGGTGGGTCTCGGCGCCGTGGTGGGGGCCAAGTTGCGCGGTGCGGAGAGGATCATTGTCGTTGACCCCAGCCTCAAGCGTCTGGAACTCGCCCGCGAAGCCGGGGCCACCCATACCTTTCCCGGCGGCCCCGATGCGGTGGGGGAGATCCTCGAGTTGACCGGAGGCTTTGGCGCTGACTACACATTTGAGGCCACGGGCAAAGTGGCCGTCATGGGCCAGGCTGTGGAAGCTGCGCGCATGGGTTGGGGGCTCTGCACCCTGCTCGGCGTGGCGGGCCGCGGCGAAAAACTCGAGATCGTGCCGCGCCTCTTGATCACCGGTCGGCGCGTGCAGGGCGGCAGCTTTGGCGGTGCCCGCGGCCGCACCCATGTGCCCGAACTGGTGGAGATGTACTTGCGTGGCGAACTCGACCTCGATCGTTTCGTCTCCCACCGCATGGGTCTCGATGACATCAACCTCGCCTTTCTCAAGATGCACGCCCAGGATGGTGTGCGCTCTGTGATCCAGTTTTCATGAGCTGCACCGATCTCGACCTGGGTGAAATTAGAAACAGCGTCGGCGAGCGGCTCGACTACTCCCTCGTTTCCGGCAACGCTGAGTGCCGCGATGTTGTGGTCATCGGTCATGGCGTGACCGGCAACAAGGACCGCGAGTGGGCCTTGACCCTGGCCGAGTGTTTGAGGGTGGCGGGTTTTTGCGCCCTGCGCTTTTCTTTTGCCGGCAATGGCGCTTCCGAAGGCGTCTTCGAGAATTCCTGCCCCACAAAAGAGACCGCAGACCTCGCTGCTGTCCTCGACCGGCTCGGCGGCTGGCGCGTTACCTTTGTTGGGCATTCCATGGGAGCCGCGGTGGGCGTGCTGCGCGCCAGCGCTGATGAACGCATCGAACGCCTGGTCTCTCTCGCTGGCATGGTGCACACCGCTGACTTCGCCCAACGCAAGTTCGGCGACCTTGAGGCTGGTCACGACTCGATGTGGGAAAAACCCGACTGTCCGCTCAGCCAGGTCTTCCTCGATGACATGCGCGGCATCGGTTCGGTAGAGGCCTTGGCAGAGGAAGTGCGCGTGCCCTGGCTCCTGGTCCATGGCCGGGCTGACGAGGTTGTGCCTTTTGAGGAGAGTGAGGCCATTTTGGCACGGGCTGGAGGACGGGCCGAGTTGTTCGCCTTGGACGGCGCAGACCATGTCTTCTCGGGAGGCGCAGCGCGCACCATGGCCTTGCGGGTTGTGGCTTGGTTGGAAGAACAAGGAGCAGAGGATTGAGTGACGAGCGCGAATTCGATCTTGTCCTGCAAGGCGCCACAGGTTTCACCGGACGCCTGGCGGCGGCGGAGCTTTGCAAGCGGGCCCCACAGGGGCTGCGCCTCGCCATCTCGGGGCGCTCCAGGGAGCGCACCGAGGCCCTGGCTGAACGCTTGGGCTTGCCGGCTCTTGTTACCCCGGGCCTGGACGCCGACGCCACCGACGACTTGGCGGCGCGCTCGCGGGTGGTGCTCTCGTGCGCAGGGCCCTTTTCGCGCTACGGAACGCTACTCGTGGATGCCTGCGCTCGCCACGGGACCCATTACGCTGACCTTTCTGGTGAGCTCGTCTGGATCAGGGAGATGATCGACCGGCACCACAAGACATGCAGCGACGCTGGAGTCACTTTGATACCTGCCTCGGGTTTTGACTCGGTGCCCACGGACCTGGGCGTGCAGGCACTCTTGAGCGATCTGGGGGAGTCGTTGCCGGTGACAGGTTTCTTCGCGATGCGCGGCGGGCTCAACGGCGGCACCTTGTACTCGGGGATTGCCCTGGCGGAAGAGGAAGACCCCCGGGCTCCCATCCACCCGCACCTCCTGGACCCCGACCCCGAGGCGGCTCTGGCTGCCACGCCGCGCGCCATCAAGCGTCCCGCGGTTTTTCCGATCCCCGGCCGGGGGCGCTGGTCGGCGCCGTTCTTGATGGCGCCCGTCAACGAGCGCGTGGTGCGCCGTTCGGCGGCACTCCTGGCAGAAGAGGGTGCGGGCTACGGTGCCGGCTTCCGTTACGACGAGAGCCTCTTGTGTGCCAACCGTTTTCATGCCCACGGCATGCGTAGCTTGCTCGGGATTGCGGGCCAGTTGCTGGCTTCGCCCGCAGGGCGCTGGGCTCTCGGACGCTTTGGGCCGAGCCCCGGCCAGGGACCTTCGGCGCGCAGTATCGAGCAGGGATTCGCGCGCTTGACCCTGGTGGCCGGTGCCCTCGATGCGCCCGTGGCCACGCGCACTTTCTCCTGGCGCGGCGATCCGAGCAATGCCATCACCGTGAACTGTTTGGTTCAGACCGGATTGGCCCTGGCCGCCGGCGAAGCGCGCCGCGGTGGTGTCGTGACCGCCGCCTCGGCCCTCGGCTCGCGCCTTCTGGAGCGGCTGGCGGGGGTGCAGGCCCTGACCTGGTTCTAGAAACAGACCCAGACCTGGAAGACCCCGCCCCTACCTTTCGAGGGCAGCTTCGGCCTGGGGGACTACGAGGGCGCCGTGGAGATACACGGCGAACAACCACGAGGGCATCGGGCCCCAATCTGGATCGGTGTACTGGAAGACCCCGCGGGCGACTTGCAGGACTTCGCCGAGGGGACCCAAGACGGCCAGCAAAAAGGCCAGGATCAACACCGAGCGTCTCACCGGCCAAAGCGTGACGCGCAAGATCCACCAGCCCAACAGCAGGAGGGCCAACCAAAGCCCCCAGTCTGCCAGGGGCCCGGTGGCGGCGTAGGCGAGCAGGAAGGCGGCGCTGCTCGTGGCCAGGTGCCGCGCCGAGAAGGCGGCGCGCTCCTCCCCACAGAACGAGCGCAGGCGTCTAAACAGGTGATAGATGCCCACGGACACGAAGCCAAAAACCGGAACCACCCACCAAGCTTGGCCAAAGAAGGACTGATCATCCTGGGTCAGTACGCCACAGACGATGTGCACCCTATCCCCCAAACTGATGAATAGGCCGCCGCCGAGAAAGAGGCACAGGTGGAGTTTGAACTTCATCTCTGGGGCCTTTGCGTTTTCCAACAGCAGTTCTCCATGAACGGTCTTCGATCAGAAAGTGACATTCCATGACCCGGTTTCCTAACGGAGAGTGGGGGATAAGAGTATCATGCAGCGGCATGGATGAGGCTCGCGATCGCACGCGAGACGAGCGTTTTGAGAGAGCGCTTGAGTTCGCACAACAAAAGCTTGGACCAGCCACCGCAGCCTTGATCGAAAGCTGCGCGGGCGCTGAGGCTTTGGGGCTGGGGTTGCAGAGTTGCGGTGATGAGAAGGATGCCCTCCTGACCGTAGCTTTTCGAGCCATGCAAGCGGAAGCCGGCAACTCCATGGTAGGAAACGAGTTTTGGGGGTACTTTCTGAGCTTGCTCTCGGACCAGCCTCACCAGCTTCAGTCCCATTACTTGCGTCGAATACACGGCTCCAGCGACCTGGTGCAGTCAGCCGTCCTGGGGCTGTGGTGCAGCAGCAGCCATCTCGAGTTCCACTCACGGGCGGCCTTCCTGAGTCTCCTTATCAAGCGCCTCACCTGGAAGGCCCAGGATCACGGCAAGCGTTTGACTCGGGATCGTCGGCGAGAAGATCTACGCATCGATGCCCCCCCTGAGGACTGGAACGACCAGAGCGATGATCCCTCCGAAATAGAGAAGCTGATCAGCGCCGAAGATAGGGATCAGGTGGTCCTGAAGATGAGTCAGCTCCCTGCACACGACCAACTGGTCCTGCACCACATACTCGAGGGCAAGGGCACGGACGAGCTGGCCGAGAAACTGGAGATCACTTTCGATGCCGCCCGCAAGCGCAAGAACAGGGTCATCAGGAGACTGATTGATCTCTTCTAGCCTGGCCATCTGATCCATGGAATCTTGGATCGAAAATGTTCTCAGCGCCGACAGCGCGGAGGCTCGTGCGGAGAGGGCCTTCTTCGCTCTGCGCGAGCGCCCAGCCAAGGGGCGCCGCGAGGACGAGCGGGAGGTTCTGGCTGCCATGGACAAAGCGGCGCGCACTTGTCTCGATGGCATCCTGAACAACTTCCGCGTGCTCCAGAAACAGGACGGCTCGCTAGTCGAGCTCAAAAGCGGCAGCCGCCTGGGCGATTACAAGGTACTGGAGAAAATTGGCCAGGGATCCATGGGCACGGTATACCTCGCGGTGCAGTACCCCGTGGGCCGCGAAGTCGCCTTGAAGGTGCTCCACGATCACCTCTTCCAGTCTGAGCGCGCCGTCGAACGCTTTCTGCGCGAAGCCCAAGCCGCGGGGCGCGTGCGCCACGCCAGCGTGGTCACGGTCTTTGCCGCGGGTCAACACGAGGAGCGTCTCTTCATTGCCCAGGAACTCGTTGGCAGCGGGCGGTCGCTAGTGAATTGGATCGCCGAACGGGCTGCTGCCAGCGAGCTTCCTTCCAGCGATGGCCAGCGCGTGGCAAGGCTATTCGCAGCCCTCGCCGAAGGCCTCCACGCAGCCCACGAGGAGAACCTCGTTCACCGCGATGTCAAACCGGCCAATGTGGTTCTCAATGATGACGACCAGCCCAAACTCGCGGATTTTGGTCTAGCGCGCATTCTTGACGAAGGGGCTTTGACCGAAAGCGGCGAATCAGCGGGGACCCTTCTCTACCAGGCACCCGAGCAAGTGGACAAAAAGCACGGCGCAATCGACCGCCGCACCGATGTCTTCGCCCTGGGCGCTTGTCTCTATGAGGCTTTGACTTTTCAGGCGCCCTTCCATGGCGACTCCGTACCGCAGGTCACCAACAACATCCTGCACAAGGAACCGGCCGACCCCCGCAGTCTGCGTTCGCGGGTGCCTCGGCCCCTGGCCTTGATTGCCCTCAAGGCCCTGGAGAAATCCCAACGCCGGCGCTACGCCAGCGCCCGCCTCATGGGCGCCGACCTGCTGCGCTTCCTGGCCGGTGAGCCCGTTCTGGCGCGGCCGCCGGGAAGGTTATTGCTCGCCCAGCGCTGGGTTCGGCAGCACCGCGTGCTGGCCTCGACCATGACCCTTCTGTTGCTTGCCGTGGGGGCCACCACCTGGCAGTTGCGCCACGATCGCGCCCTGCGCCTGGAGGTCGAGGACGCCAGCGAGCGTGCCCTGCAGGCCTTGCAAGTGACGACGGAACTCTTGGTCAGCCTCGACCCCAGGCGGCGCGCGATGGGCCTCGACGAAGTGACCGCCGACCTGGCTCCCGCGGTGGACCTCGCTGTTGCCTACCGCCTGCATGCCCCGGACCTGGCGGCGCGACTCTACCTGGGCGCGGGCAGCATGGCCCACAGCCTGGGGCATCTCGATCTCGCCCTTGAACTCGTGGATCATGCTCAAGATCTGTCGCTGATCTTTGGAAAAGAAGAACGCAACCTGATGTTCGATGTGCTCTTCGAACGCGCCCGACTCCTGGAGGATCGTTGGGAACTGGAAGCTGCCGCGGCGGCTTTTGGTGAGCTGCTCTTGCTCGCGGAGGACCACGATTTGCGCGAGGATCCGCGTTTTGCGCAAGCGCTGGGTAACTTCTATCTGGTCCTGTCCCACGCGGATGACCAGGATCAGGTCGAGTCCCTCTTGGCCGAAAACGGATCGGTGGGGCGCTTGCTCGAGCTCGCCGAAAAGTCGGCCAAGGAGCGCAGCGCAGACCCCATCACCTGGCTGGCCCTGCTTCTGGTGCGTTCGCGGGTGGCCTACATCCAGGAGCAGCCGACCCTGGCGCGGGAGCTCGCCGACGGGGCCTTGCGGGAAGCCCGGGCGCGGCTGGGCGAGTCGCACATCATCACCTTGCAAGCCCTCGACGCCCGGGGCACAGCCTACTACCGGGAAGGGACACAGGGTTTACGCGACGCCTCTAGCCTCATCGATCTCCAGCGCTTGGCTGAGAGGGACTTTTCCGAGCTCTTCGGTCTGGCCGAAGCAACCCTCGGCAGCGACCACCCCTTGACCGTGCGGGCCAAGGAGCGCTTGGGAGTGACCCTGATCGAGCAGGGCCGCTGGGCGGATGCCGAGGTGATCTACCGCGAGGTCGTTCCCAAGATCGAACGCATTCACGGCCCCGATGCACTTCCCACCCTGCGCGCCAAGACGGCCTTTGGTGTGCTCTACATGCGCTCGGGCAAGTCCGCCGAAGCCAAGGAACTTCTGAGCGCCATGCTCGAGGCCAAACGCCGGATCCTGGGCCCCAGGCACTGGTCCACCCTGACTAGCCTAGTGGGGTTGATTGAGGTTCACCAATCTCGTGGCGAGACTCAGAGGCACTTGGAACTGCTCCGAGAACTGCACTCAGCCTATGTGCATGGCAAGGGAGAGTTCAGTAAACTCGGCTTATACAGCCTGAACGAGCTGTGGCGGGCTGAAATGGTCGCTGGGAACTTCGATGTGGCCGAGGTCTTGGCCCGGCGGTACCTGGGGTTCGTCCTGCAAGCCGATTGGGATTTGACGCCTGGCTGCCACTACACTGCCGAATACCAAGTCATCCTGGTCCTGATCATGGGCGGCAAGTTGGCTCGAGCGGATACCGAACTCGCTTCCTTGGAGGCCCGGCTCACCGATGAGTCCGCTCCGCTCTTTCACGAGAGGCGCTTCCAGCTGCTCTCTCTGCGCGCCCTCCACGCTCACAAGGCCGGCGATTATTCCGCCACACGCGCTGTTTTTCGCGCCATGGACACCCTCTTCCAGGAGCATCCCGAGCTGGACGGGCAAGTCAACAATGTGATCCATGCGATGCAGCGGGCACGCATCGAGATGGCTGATGGCCTTCCGGGTCGCGCGATTGGAATCCTTGAGGAGTGCCTGCGCTTCGAAGAGAATCGTGTGGTCACCTTCCTGCATTCCATCCAACCCCTGCAAGAACTCCTGGAAGAGTACCGTGCGCTCGTCGATGCCGATCAGTCGCGCAAGCGCTGAGGTTCCCGCGAGGCAGCCAGCGCGGCGTCTTCCAACCATTTGTCAGCGGCGTCGGCGAGGCGCTCCGCTGCATCGAGCATTCTCAAGGAAGTGGTCGAGTTCAAGCGCCGCGGTAGGCGCACCAAGCCGCCGGTGCTGAGGGCGCTGAGGCCCTTGAGAGGCGCCTCGCCCAACAACAAGGATTCCGTGGGGCCAGCAACGCCACCCTCTTCGACTTCCACCAAGATCAGATCGGGATCGAGACGCAGGAGCAGCTCGTAGTCGATCTCATTGAAGTTTTCGAGGCCCACATCGCGGGCAGCGTTGCGCATACCGGCCAGAGAGATGGTGATGTCACAGGTTGTGTCGGCGCCAGCGGCCCAGCCGCCTGTGCCGTAGTTGCTGTAGCCGAGCACGCGCACAAAGCTGCGTTTCTCGGCGCCAGTTCGCAGGGCTGCGCGGCGGCGTTCGAGTTGCGTCAGGAGCGCGGTGGCTTCGCTGCTTGCGTCGATCACCCGGCCCAAAATGTCGATCTCGCGGCTGACATCGTCGAAGGTTGTGGGCATGGGCAAGATCAGCACCGCCACGCCGGCCTGGCGAAGGTACGCGGCCGCACTCTTCGCTTGCCACTCGTGACCGATGACGAGGTCGGGCTCGAAGGCCAAGATAGCGGCCGCACTGATTTCCGAGAACTGCGGCAGTGACAACCAGGCCTCGGCATCGGCGGGGAAGGTGGAATACTCCGCCGCCAGGGAGGGCAAGGCCACGAGCCGCTCGGGGCCTGTGAGGGCCACCAGGGCATCCACCGCACCGGCGTTCAGAGGCAGAATGCGTCGAGGCACCGTTTCGATGGTGAACTGCGCGCCGTCCCAGCCGTGGACCAAGAGGGGAAAGCTGTCATTCAGTATCCCAAAGGGCTCGTTGGACTGGGCGGGCTCGGGACCACAGGCCACAAGGCCCAGCGCGCACAGGCAAGCGAGGGGGCTGAAGAGCGGGCTAGTCTGGTTCATCTGCAGAGACAGTACTCGGGGCCTGGCCTTGGAGTCCCGCTCAAGCTCGAAAAGTAGGGCCTTGCCGCGGCGCTTGTTAGGCTGACGGGTGCCATGGCAAGAAAGTTGGTCAAGAAAATGAATGTTGCGCTGATCGGACAGGCTTTCATGGGCCGCGCTCACTCCAACGCCTATCGCCAGGTGGGGCGCTTCTTCGATTGCGGGCTGGAACCTGTGATGCACACCATCGCGGCCCGCAACGCTGAGACCCTTGCTAGCTTCGCTGCCGAACAGGGCTGGTCCGCGCACACAACGCGCTGGCAGGATATCGCCGAGGATGGTGCCATCGACTTCGTGGATGTGGCCACGCCCAACGATTCCCACCGCGAACTCTCCCTCGCCATGCTCGCGGCCGGAAAGCATGTGGCTTGCGAGAAACCATTGGCGGGAACCCTGAAGGAAGCGCGCGAGATGCGAGACGCCGCCGCGAACGCGGAGGGCAGTCAGACCTTTGTGTGGTTCAACTACCGTCGCGCACCGGCTATCGGCCTGGCCTACAAGTTGTTGCGCGAAGGCCGACTCGGGCGCATCTACCATGTGCGAGCGAGCTACTTGCAGAGCTGGGGCGGTCCCGCCACGCCGCTCTCGTGGCGCTTTCAGAAAAACCTCGCCGGCAGCGGCGCCCATGGCGACCTGAACGCTCACATCGTCGACCTGGCGCGCTTCCTCGTGGGTGAGGAGATCACCGAGATCAACGGCGCCATAGAGCGCACCTTTATCGAGGAGCGCACCCAGCTCGGCACGAACGAACGGAAGAAGTGCGATGTTGACGATTGCACCCTGTTTCTGGCCAGCTTTGCGGGCGGCGCCACGGCTTCATTCGAAGCCACCCGACTCGCTGGCGGGCACTTGAATGACAACACCATCGAGATCAATGGCGAGGGCGGATCCCTGCGCTGGAACCTCGAAAACTTGAACGAGTTGTGGTTCTTCGATGCAAGCGATGCCGAGCGCGAAGCCGGCTGGCGGCGCATCGTGGCCACAAGCGCGGATCATCACCCCTACGCAGCGGCCTGGTGGCCCGACGGCCACATCTGTGGTTACGAGCACACCTTCACCAACGAGTTGGCCGACATCCTGCGTGTTTTGGGCGACGAGCAGCCGGTCCTGCCCCTGCCCGACTTCGCCGACGCCTACGAGACCCAGCGCGTCCTTGAAGCCGCCCTGGTGGCCGCCCGCGAGCGCTGCGCCATTCCCCTGAGCGCGGTTTTATAGAGTTCCACGAACTGCTCGACGTTCCCGTCCCAAACTTCGCTGGGCCTCCCCCCTCCCCTGAACTCCCCATCCCATGAACCGCCCCGTCAGCTTGTTCACCGGCCAGTGGGCCGACCTCTCCCTGGAAACCGTGGCTCATAAGGCCGCCGCCTTCGGTTACGACAGTCTCGAACTCGGGTGCTGGGGTAGTCACTTCGATGTGGGCGCGGCCCTCGACGATAACTCCTACTGTAAGGCGCACTGGGAATTGCTCGAGAATGCCGGCTTGGCGTGCTACGCGATCTCGACGCACCTGGTGGGCCAGGCCACCTGCGATCGCATCGATGAACGCCACAAGGCGATTCTGTCGCCGGAGATCTGGGGCGACGGTGATCCCGATGGCGTGCGCACCCGAGCTGCCGAGGAGTTGAAGCGCACGGCTCGTGCAGCGCGCCGCTTCTTCGATGCAGCTCCGTCGCGGGTCAAGGACCGCCTTGAAGCCAACGGGTGCACTCCGGTCAACGGCTTCACCGGAAGCCCGATTTGGCACCTCTTGTACTCCTTCCCTCCCGTGGTTCCGGGCCAGATCGAGGCGGGCTATGCAGAGTTTGGTTCTATCTGGACGCCGATCCTGGATGCCTTCGCCGAAGCAAACATCCACTTTGCCCTGGAGGTGCATCCCACTGAGATCGCTTTCGATTGTGCCTCCTCAATCCGCACCCTCGAAGCCATCCACCATCACTCGCACTTCGGCTTCAACTTCGACCCGTCGCACTTCGCCTACCAGGGCGTGGATTACCTGGGCTTCCTGCGCGAATTTGGCGACTTGATCTTCAATGTTCACATCAAGGATGTTTGGTGGTCCGATCGGCCCATGCCCATCGGCGTCTTCGGCGGACACACCGAGTTCGGCACCGATGGGCGCTTTTGGGACTTTCGCTCGCCTGGACGGGGCCGAGTGGACTTTGAGGGCATCATCCGCATGCTCAACCACATCGACTACCAAGGCCCCCTGACCGTCGAGTGGGAAGACCCCATGATGGACCGCGAAGCCGGTGCCACCGAGGCTGCCAGCTTTACCCGAGCCCTCGATTTTGCTCCCTCCCAGGCGGCCTTCGACGCGGCCTTCTCCGAGTGACGGATCTCCAACGTCCCCCTCCACGCCGTTACCCTCGCCCGCGATGATGACTTCAGCCGCTCCGCGACTTTCCACCGGCCTCAACTTCAAGTTGTCGCTGATGATGTTCCTACAGTACGGAATCTGGGGCGCCTGGCTGCCCTTCCTGTGGGACTTCCTGGCGACCCACCGCGGAATGGATGGCGCAGAGATCGGCAACATGTTCGCCGCGGGCGCGGTGGGGGCCGTCATCGGCCCCTTCATCGCGGGACAGTTTGCGGATCGTTACTTTTCCACCGAGAGGTTCCTGGGGGTCAGCCACTTGATCGGCGCCGTTCTGATCTGGCGGCTGGCCTCGATTGAATCGGGGACCGGGTTCTTGGTCTTCTCCCTCGTCTACGGCCTGGTGTACTCGCCAACCCTCTCGTTGACCAACTCGCTCGCCTTTCACCACCTACCCGATCGCGACCGTGACTTTGGGCGCGTGCGCTTTTGGGGCACCCTGGGTTGGATCGTCGTGGGACTCGCCATGGGGCATTGGCTGTGGCGCATGCACGAACCCGTGGGCGCCAGCGAATTAGATACCCTCGCTCAGCTGGCGGCAGGCAAGGCTGATGCCTTTCGCTTGAGCGCCATCTTGGGTCTCTGCATGGGGATCTACTGTTTCTTTCTGCCGCACACGCCGCCGGCCCGCATGTCGGAGAAGAACGCGACCGTGGAGGCCATGGGCGAGATCGTGCGCAGGCCCTTGTGCGTTCTGTTCCTGCTGGCTGTTCCAGTGAGTTGCATCCACCAGTTCTACTTCGTGCACACCGAGATCTTCCTGACGGCCAAGAACCTGGCTGCGCCGGCCTGGACCAAGACGGTCTTCGGCGCTGGCGGGGGGGGCCTGATGACCGTGGGCCAGATGACCGAGTTGGTCGTTCTGGGTGCGATTCCGTTGGTGGCCAAGTCGGTCTCGCGCAAGACCCTACTGGCCGTGGGGCTGGTGGCCTACGCCGGGCGCATGGCGATCTTTGCCTTCGTGGATGTGATCCCTCTGCCTCCCCTGGTCACTTTGTTGAGCGGCGTGGCATTGCATGGCCTATGCTTTGGCTGCTTCATCTTCGTGGCCTTCATGATCGTTGATGAGGAAACCTCCTCAGATGTGCGCGCCAGTGCTCAGAGCTTGTTCAATCTGGTCATCATCGGCATCGGCGTCATCGTCGGCAGCAAGATCGCTGGTTGGGTTTCCGACTGGGCCAGGGTGGACGACGTCACTGACTACACCCGCCTATTCAGCGTTCCCATGTGGGCCTCTGTCGCCTGCCTCTTCCTGCTCCTCGTCTTCTACCCCTCCAAGTCCCGGAGCCGGGGCCTGCATATACCGGGCTGATCCATGACACGACTTCAGACTTCTTTTTATTGTGCCAGCCTGCTTTCTCTCGCCTGTCACGGCGGCGCTGCTCCCGTCCAGGAGGCCGCGGGCCACAACATCCTGACGGAGGCCGAGGTGCGAGCCGGCTGGCGCATGCTCTTCGATGGAGAGAGCACATCCGGTTGGCGCGTCTACATGACCGATGGCATGTCCGATGGCTGGCAAGTCGAAGAAGGCGCCTTGACCCGTGTGGGGAATGGCGGGGATATCATCACCGAGGACAAGTTCGAAAGCTTTGAACTGCAGCTCGAGTGGCAGATTGCCCCCGGAGGCAACAGTGGCATCATGTACCATGTTATCGAAGGCCCGCGAGCGCCCTACGAGACCGGCCCCGAGATGCAGGTGCTCGACAACGTCGCCCACCACGACGGCCTCGATTTGCTCACCTCCGCCGGGGCCTGCTACGGCCTCTACCTGCCCTCAAGGGATGTGACTCGGCCCGCCGGCGAGTGGAACGCCGTGCGGCTCGTGATCGACCGCGGCCATGTGGAGCATTGGCTCAACGGCACCCTGCTTTGCAGTTTTGACTTGTGGAGCGACGACTGGAACAGCCGCGTCGAGGCCAGCAAGTTCAAAGAGTGGCCGCTATTCGGCAAGGCTCGTTCGGGTCACATCTCGCTGCAAGATCACGGCGACCGCGTGGCCTACCGCAACATCAAGTTGCGGAGCTTGTAGCGCCGCCGGGCTCGCCCCAGAAGGCTCCGGGGAAGAGAGTCTTGTCATCGGCCGCGGCGGCCGCAAGGAGTCGCACCTCGGTGGCGCAAACTTTGTACTCGGCCGTGCCCGTGACGGCATCGCCCTGGTCCACGGTGAGCAGGTTGGCGCGGGAATCGGCGAAGTGAAATGGCATCCAGATGCAGCCCCGGCGCACCTGACGGGAGACTTGGGCCCGACAGCGCAAGGATCCACGGCGCGAGAGCACTTCGACCAAGTCGCCGTCGCTGATGCCGCGCTGCCCGGCGTCCTTCCTGTGCAATTCCACGAACGCCTCTGGTTGTTTTTCCGGCAGACCCGCCGAGCGCGTGGTTTGGGTGGCGGCGTTGTAGTGGTAGAGGGTGCGGCCGGTGGAAAGAACCAGGGGGTAATCTGAGTCCGCAATCTCCACGGAGGGTTTGTAATCCACGGCCTGGAAGAGTCCCTTGCCGCGCAATACCCCTCCTTCGTGGAGAAATTTGGTGCCCGGATGGTCGCTCGTGGGACAGGGCCACTGCAATCCGATGCCTTCTGAGTCGATGCGCTCGTGGGAGATCCCGGCGAAATTGGGGGCCTCATGGACGAGTTCGGCGTAAATATCGGCTGGGGATTGATAGTCCCAGTCGGCCCCCGAGGCTCGGGCGATGTCGATTAGGATGCGCCAGTCGGCACGCGCCTCGCCCGGTGGTTCGACCGCCTTGCGCACCAGTTGCACCCGCCGCTCGGAGTTGGTGAAGGTGCCGTCCTTCTCCGCAAAGCAGGCAGCCGGCAGCACCACATCAGCAAAGCGCGCGGTCTCGGTCAGGAAAATGTCCTGGATCACTACAAAGTCCATGGCGTTGAGCCCTTCTTCGAGCACGGCCACATTGGGTTCCGACATGACGATGTCCTCGCCCATGATGAAGAAGGCGCGGATCTTGCTGCCGGCGACCTTCATCATTTGATTTAGGTTGAGACCGGGCTCGCTCGAAAGGCTACAACCCCAGGCGGCCTCGTATTTGGCCTGGATCTCTGGGTCACCGACGGACTGATAGTCGGGGAAAAAAATTGGGCTGGCGCCGGCGTCGTTGGCGCCCTGCACATTGTTCTGGCCCCGTAGCGGATTCAGTCCCGTGGAACGCGAGCCGAGATGACCGGTCAAGAGCACCAGGTTTGACAGGGCGTAGACATTGTCGGTGCCGTGGGTGTGCTCGGTGATTCCCAGGGTGTAGTAGATGCCGGCCTTGCGCGTGGTGGCATAGGCCCGGGCCGTGGCGCGAATGTCAGCGGCCGCTACGCCGGTGATCTTCTCGGCCTCTTCGGGCGTGTAGTTCGCCACGCGCTCGGCCAGGGCTTCATAACCCTCGGTGGATTGCGCTATGAAATTCTCGTCGCTGAGTCCTTCGGCGATGATGACCTGGGCCATGGCGTTCAGGAGCCAGACATCGGTGCCGGGTTTGAGCGGCAGGTGGCGATCAGCGATGGTGGTCATCCAAATCGAGCGCGGGTCGGCCACCACAAGCTTGGCGCCGCGGCGCACGGCGCGCTTCATCTCCATGGCGATAATGGGGTGCGCCTCGGAGGTGTTCGATCCGATCACGAACAGGAAATCAGCCTCGCGAATCTCGTGGATCGAGTTGGTCATGGCTCCCGCGCCAAAGGTCGTGACCAGACCGGCCACGGTAGGGGCGTGTCATGTGGCAGCGCATTGGTGCACATTGTTGGTCCCGAAGACCGCCCGCGAGAGTTTTTGAACCAAGTAATTTTCCTCCATGGTGCAGCGCGCGGAGGAAACAAATGCCAGGGCATCGGCACCGTGCTTTTTGGCGACTTCCTGCAGGCCGGCGGCTGTGCGCTCCAGGGCGGCTTCCCAGGAGGCGGGGTGCAAATTGCCGTCAGCGCCGCGCAGGAGCGGTGTACTGAGTCGGTCGGGGTGGTCAATGAAGTCGTAGGCGAAGCGGCCCTTGACGCACAGGTTGCCGTCGCTGGGTGCGGTCCCCGCTGGTGGGCTGGTGACTTTGACCACCTGGCCCCGGCCAGCGGCGGCGGCGCGGTCCACATTGAGGTCCATCTGGCAGCCCACGCCGCAGTAGTTGCAGGTCGTGCGCACCTTCTCGAGCTCGCGTTCTGGCGCGGCGCCCGCGGAAAGCGGCATCTTCTCGGCCATGGCCCCGGTGGGGCACACATCCACGCACCCGCCGCACAACTCGCAGGTGGAATCGTAGAGCGAGATGCCGCTCGCAGTGGAGATGGTGGTGTGCAAGCCGCGGCCGGTGAGGGTGATTGCGTTTACGCCCTCGACTTCGTCGCAGTAGCGCACGCAACGGGCGCAGGCGATACAGCGCTCGCTGCGGAACTCGATGAAGGGATTGCGATCGGCCCTGGGCTTGTGTTTTCGCTGTAGAGGCACCAGGACCGGGAGATTGCCGAGGTCCTTTGCCAGTGCGTGCAATTCGCAGGGCGCACCGTCTTCGCATTCGGATGGGTCCCCTACATGGTCGGAGAGGTACAGGGACAGGAGCACCCTTTGATGACGCAGCACGCGCTCGTTGCGTGTCTCGATCTGCATCCCGGGGCTGGCGGGTGTTTTGCACGCGGGCATCAGACGGCGCTGGCCCTTGACCTCTACGAGACACGAACGGCAAGCTCCCACGGGCTCCAGCCGCGGATCGTGGCAGAGGGTCGGCAGGGAGCAGCCGGCGCGGCGGGTGGCGTCCAGAATCGTCTCGCCCGGGCAGAACTTCAGGGTCTGGTCGTCGACGAGGATTTGGTCGGGAGCGCTCATTGAGGGGCTCCTCCGGAACTGTTTGCGACAAAGTCCTCGGGGAAGTGACGCAGGGCCGAAGTGAGCGGGAGGGAAGCCGTCTGTCCCAGGCCGCAGATCGAGCCCTCGATCATTTCCCAGGCGATGTTGTCCACATGTTCGAGGGCCTGGGCGTCACCGTCTTCCCGGAAGCGTTCAAGGGAGGCTCGTTGGTAGGCCGTGCCGATGCGGCAGGGGGCACACTGGCCACAGCTCTCCCGCTCGAAGAACTCGAGTTGCTCCGCCGCGGCCCAGGCCATGTTCACGCCCTCATTGAGCACCACCACGCCAGCGGATCCGAGCATCGAGTCGACTTCGGCGAGAGCCTGAAAGTCGAGGGGCCGCGCACGCTCACTGGCGGGCAGAAAACCCGAGCTCGCGCCACCGGGCGAAAATGCCTTGAGCTCGCCGATGTACCCACCGGCGGCTTCCACAAGTTCATCGAGGGAGACGCCCAGGGGCATCTCGTACACACCGGGCCGGGCCACATGACCGCTGAGGCAGTAGAGCTTGGTGCCCGGCTGGGTCTTGCCCGCCTGGCGAAAAAACTCCGCGCCGCGCAACAGAATCGTGGGAACCAGGGCGATCGTCTCGACATTGTGGATCAAGGTCGGCTTGCCCCACAGGCCTTGCGCGGTGGGGAAGGGCGGCTTGTGTCGCGGCATGCCGCGGCGGCCTTCGAGGGATTCGAGCAGGGCGGTTTCCTCGCCGCAGATGTAGGCGCCGTGGCCCGAATGGAAGTGGAAAGCGAGGTCGCCGTAGCGCTCTTCCTCCTCGGCAGCCGCGACAGCCCGTTCCATGATCTCGCGGGGGATCTCAAACTCGCCGCGCAGATACAGCCAGACCTCGCCCGCTCCCACGGCATGGGCGGCGATAGCGAGACCGTCGAGCACCAGGTCGGGACGCCGTAACATGATCTCACGATCCTTGAAGGTACCCGGCTCGGCTTCGTCGCCGTTGAGCACGATGTACTTGACCGGTTCTGCTTCGCCGCGAACGGCGCTCCACTTGATGTGCGCGGGAAAGCCCGCGCCGCCGCGGCCTTGCAGACCGGCTTCTTCGAGGGCCTGAATTACGGCTTCGGGGCCTATCTCCAGGGCCTTTGCGTAGCCAGCGGCGCTCCAGTTTGGAGCAGCCGCCAGGTTCAAGAGGCTCTCGCCTTCGTCGGCGGTGGCGGGCCAGATGCTGCCGCGCCAATCGCTGCCAGCTGCGCTGTAGAGCTTTTCAAAGCTGCCCTGCGACTCGAGCACATCCCCAGTCGTGACTTCGCACACCACGCGCCGCTCGCGCAGCATGGCCGGAGGGCGGTCGCAAGCCGCGATGCACGAGGTGGGCGCAGTTTCAAGGCGGGCCTTGTCGCAGGCCTTCAGCAGGTCCTCCGCGCCGGCCAGGCGGCACGAGAGCCCGGTGCAGACCCGAGTCTTCAGGTCGCGTTGGTCGAGCAGCGAATAGAAGCTCTCGACTCCAAAAACATCGGCGGCGGGGACGCCGGTGTGGCGGGCGACGGCATCTACTCCGGCGGCCGATGGCTGCCCCAGTTGCTGAAGGAGTTCTGGGACATGCGCGCGGGTTTTCTTGTCGTGGGTCATGGCGGGGGAATCGCTTCGGGTGTACATCCTACCCGACCTCCAAGCTGAGTAGAACAACTCGTGGGCTGTACCCTGTTCTTCGTATCTCACGCCTGAGCGACTACCCTGGGTCCCTTGCAGACTCAGGATCTCGTCCTCGGCATTGACCTCGGCACCAGCGCGGTCAAGGTGCAGGTTCTCGATGCCAGCGGCAACACCGTGGCCCGCGCTACCCGGGAGTATCCTCTCGTCACGCCAAAACCCCTTTGGTCCGAGCAGGACCCGGCTCACTGGTGGGCCGCCACCTGCGAGGCCCTGCGCGCAGCGGCTGCTCCGCGCGCTGAGAGAATCGTCTGCGTGGGCTTGACCGGCCAGATGCACGGGTTGGTTCTGTGCGATGCTGAGGACAGCGTGTTGCGGCCGGCCATTCTCTGGAACGACCAGCGCACCGAAGCTCAGTGTGAATCCATCATTCATCGTGTGGGCAGAGAGCGTGTGCTGCAACTCACGGGCAATCTGGTCTTGCCGGGTTTTACAGCGCCGAAGATCGAGTGGGTGCGCGAACATGAGCCCGAGATTTTCAAGCGCGTCAAGAGCGTGCTCCTGCCCAAGGATTGGCTGCGTCTCTTGTTGACCGGAGTGCGCGCCACCGATGTGGCCGACGCTTCGGGTACATCGCTGTTTGATGTGAGTGCGCGCTCCTGGTCCGGCGAGATGCTCGCGGCCCTCGACATCTCCGAAGCATGGTTGCCGGAGGTTTTTGAGTCGCCATCCATCTGCGCCGAAATCTCCAGCGCGGCGGCCGAGCTCACAGGTCTCCGCGCCGGTACGCCGGTGGTGGCCGGTGCTGGAGACCAGGCTGCCTCGGCTGTTGGTGCGGGACTCGTGGGTGAAGGTGCAGTTTCCGCCACCCTGGGAACCTCGGGAGTCGTCTTTGCGGTTTCGGACAACTACAAGCTCGACCCTCTGGGCCGCTTGCATTCCTTTTGCCACGCCGTGCCGAACAAGTGGCACTCAATGGGAGTGGTGCTCGCCGCGGGCGGCAGTCTGAGCTGGTTCCAGGCGACGCTCTGCGCTGATCTGACGAGTCGCGCCAAAGAAAACGGCAGCCTCCCCTTCGACTTGATGATGGCAGAGGCCGAAACGACCGCCACGGGCGCCGAAGGCTTGCTTTTCTTGCCCTACCTCACCGGCGAGCGCACACCCCATGCCGATCCTTACGCGCGCGGTGCCTTCGTGGGCTTGACCAGCCGCCACACGCGCGGCCACATGATCCGCGCCGTGGTCGAGGGCGTGAGCTTCGCTCTGCGCGACTCTCTAGAGTTGATGGGGGCGCTCGGTCTCGGGGGCGCGGAGGTGCGCGCCGCCGGCGGCGGGGCGCGGAGCCCCTTCTGGTGCGCGTTGCTCGCCGATGTCTTCGGCTTGCCCGTTGTGGCTGCGGAGCGAGACGCGGGATCGAGTGTGGGTGTTGCCTTCATCGCTGGCGTGGGCGCGGGAGTCTTCGCGGACTTCGCCGAGACGGCGCGACTCCAGGGCACCTGCCAGACCCACCAACCCGACCCCGGGCGCGTTGCCGAACTGGACGCGGGTTACGCCCGCTACCGCGAGCTCTACCCCGCGTTGCGGGAGGGTTTCTTGGAACTCGGTACGAGCCCTTGAGCGCAACAACAGTTCTTTATCTCTCCTGCTTCCCTCCTCCCCCTTTTGTGCCATGCGTCACGAAGTCGTTCTCACGGAAGCTCAGTTCGAGCCCAAGCTCGTCGGCTATTGGTCTTTCCTATCTCTGATTGGATTGACCTGCACCATCATCGGCATTCCCCTCCTGCCATTTCTGTTGATCCTGGGGCCTCCCTTTTTCAATAGACGCCTGGCGGCGCTCCACTGCCAGCTCACCGAGCGTTCGCTACACATCAAGCGCGGCGTGATCTTCCGCTCCGAGAAGAACATCCCCCTGGACAAGATCCAGGATGTGGGCATGGTCGAGGGGCCGCTCCTGCGCAAGTTGGGTCTGGTCCAACTCTCCATCGAGACGGCCGGCCAGAGCAGCGCCCAGGGCGCGGCGGACGCTTCGCTCGTGGGTATCATCGACGCCCGCGCTTTCCGCGATGCGATCCTCGAACAACGCGATCGCGTCGTGGGGGCCGCTCCAGCCTCCGCGTCAGAGCCGCAAGATAGAGCGGGGTCGAATTCCTCCCATGATGTCCTGGTGGAGATCAGCGCGAGTCTGGGGCGCATCGAATCGCTCTTGAAGAGCTCGGAATAGGCCTCCAGACACGCCCGGGGCGGCTCGGAGTGCAATCCGCATGCTGAAAATGATCCTGATAGAGTAGGGGCGCCAAAGAACACCCCGCTGTTTCCGTTACCCTCTCGCATCACGACCCTACTAGCCGCAACCATGACTCAAAGCCCCCCTAGGTCACCCGCGAGCTTTGAACGGAGCGCCGGCTTCGTGCAGGCCGTCCGCGATCGCATCGCCACGATTGTCGTCGGCCAGGATGTCGTGGTAGAGCGGCTCCTGATTGCTCTCTTCACCGGTGGCCACATTTTGCTCCAGGGCGTGCCTGGAATCGCGAAAACACTGCTCGCCTCGACCTTGGCCAAGGCCATGGATCTCGACTTTGCGCGCATCCAGTTCACCATCGATCTCTTGCCCGCCGATATTCTCGGCTCGGAGATCCTTGACCAACGCAGCAACGAATTCCGCACCAACCGCGGTCCGATCTTCACCAACCTGCTGCTTGCCGACGAGATCAACCGCGCCGCCCCCAAGGTCCAGGGCGCGCTGCTCGAGGCCATGCAGGAGCGCAAGGTCACGATTGCGGGCGATGCGTTGACTCTGCCGGCGCCCTTCCTGGTAATCGCCACCCAGAACCCGGTTGAGCAGGCGGGCACCTTCGAGCTGCCCGAAGCGCAACTCGACCGTTTCATGTTGCTGCACCGCCTCGGCTATCCGACCCCTGACGAGGAACGCGAGATCCTCAAGCGCAACGCAGCCTTGGGTATTCAGTACGAGGGCTCCGGTGCCCAGGTGCAGACTGAGTTCGATGTGATCGATGACACGCCGGCTGGATCGACCGGAGACATCATCCAGGCCATGGAGGCGGTCCTCAAGGTGCATGTCAGCGAGACTTTTGTCGAGCATGTGGTCGAACTCGTCAACCGCACGCGCAATCACCCGGCCATCGAGCTCGGTGGCAGTCCGCGCGCCGGCATCTCCCTGATCAAGGCCTCGCGGGCCCGCGCCCTGATTCACGGCCGTGACTTCGTGACCCCAGCCGACTTGTTCGCCCTGGCCGAGGACACCATCCTGCACCGCCTGCGTCTCTGCTACGAGGCCCTGGCCGACGGCCTTACGACGCAGGTGGTTCTGGAGGAGATGCTAAAGGACATGGGGGCCACGCCGTCCACGACCGGGGCGGCAGCTGGCGGCCCAACCGCAGCGACCAACGGTACCGTGCTCTCCTCCGACGAAGCCTGATTCGACCCATGAACGCGGCCACGGAAAGGGAGGGCACCTTTGAGCGTATTGATCTGCTCGATGCGCGCCAGTTCCAACTCGTCGTGCGGCGACTGGCTGACAGCCTCAACTACGGAACCGACCGTTCGCCCTTCCTTGGCAGCGGCATCGAGTACGCCCAGTCACGCCCCTACCAACCTGGCGATTCCGTGCGCGACATTGACTGGCGCGTGAGCGCACGCACCGGGCGGTTCTTCGTCAAGGAGTACGAGACGCCCAAGTGCATGCCGGTCTACTTGCTCGTGGACACCTCCGCTTCCATGACCGTGTCCTCGGTGGCTGGAAACAGCAAGTACAAGACGGCCTTGCATCTCGCCGGTGGTTTGGCCCTGGCGGCTCTTGAGCGCGTCAGCCCGGTGGGCATCGTGGGAGTTGGCGAGCGCAACCTGCAGTTGACGCCCAGCCTTTCCAAGGCGCAGATCATGCAGTGGATGCTCGCCTTGCGGAGCTTTCGATACGACGAGACCACGACTCTTGGCGTGCGTTTGGCGGAATTGACTCCGAGCCTGAAGAGTCGCGTCTTGATGATCGTGCTTTCGGATCTGCACGATCCGCTCGCAACCAAGGCACTCAAGCGTCTGGCCCAAATTCATGATTGCGCCGTGATTCAGTTGCAGGACCCGGCCGAGGTCGGACTCCGGGGAGCGGGACTCTTGCGGGTGCGCGAGGCCGAAACGGGTCACGAATTTGCAAGCCACGGTCGCCGCGGGCACCTGGACCAGGAAGCCCTCGATGCGCAATTGCGACGCAGTGGCATCGACCACCTACGCCTAAACATCGCTCGTCCCTACCTGGGCGAAGTGCGGCATTTTGTCTCTTCTCGCGGGCTCTTGGGCCAGGTGGCGCGCTGATGTTGTGCAGCGCCCTCGCCGTTTTGGCCCTCCTTTCCGCGCCGTTCCAGGAAGAGGCGCCGAAAGCAGCGGCAGAGATTTCGGTACCCGTGGGTGTGCCGCACTGGTTGCGTGAAATTGTTTTCTCAGGCTCGCGGCTCAAAGCGGCTCCCACCAGCCTGGAGACGCCGCTGATCCTGCGCATCGACTCCGTCTCGCCCCATGGCAAGGCGTTTCGTTACGACCTAGAGTTCTACGGACTTGACCCTGGCGCGTACGACCTGGCCAACTTCGTGCAGCGTGAGGACGGCTCCTCCAGCGCCGATCTTGCGCCGCTCTTCGTCACGATTACCAGCGCTCTGCCCGCCGGACAGGTGCGGCCCAACCCCGTGCAGAGCGGCCCGCTGCCGTCGGTCGGCGGATATCGTTTGTTCTTGTGGGGTGCCGCTGGTGCCTGGCTCTTGGGCGCCCTGCTCTTGTGGCTCAGCGGTCGTGCGGGGACCAAGGCCGCCGCGGGCGCCGTGGAGCTCGCGCCTGCCACCCTTGCGGAACGCCTGGCACCCCTCGTAGAAGAAGCCCGCCTCGGCACTCTCTCCCGTGCGGACCGCGCCGAATTGGAATTGATGCTGATCGCGTTCTGGCGCACGCGGCTGGGTCTTGAGAAGACTCCCGCGGCTCAAGCTCTCGAGAGGCTCAAGGACCATGCCGATGCTGGCCCCCTGCTGCGCCAACTCGAACTCTGGCTGCACAGCCCGGGCGCGGGGTCCGAAGTCAACCTCGCCGAACTCCTCGCTCCCTACAGCAAATTAGGCGCAGCCCATTCAGGCTAGCCTCCATGGAGTTCCTGATTCCATTTCGGCACCCCGTGGTGCTCCTGGCGCTAATCGCGCCCGCTCTGCTCCTCTTGTGGATCTGGAACAAGAAAGGGCGCGGGCTCGTGCTGCCCTTCGATCACAGCGGCGAGCGCCGCGGGCGCTTCATCCACTTTGCCACGGGTTGCGCGGAGTCTCTCCTCCCGTTGCTCCTGGCCTTGGTCATCGTCCTGCTGGCCGGCCCCCAGCGTTGGGCCGAGCCGCAGACGAAGAAGGTCCTGACCAACATCGAATTCTGCGTCGATGTCTCTGGCAGCATGACGGCCAGCTTCGGCGCGGGGACGCGCTACGACGCCTCCATGCAGGCCATCAACGAGTTCCTCGACTACCGCGAAGGCGATGCCTTCGGCTTGACCTTCTTCGGCAACTCGGTGCTGCACTGGGTGCCCTTGACCTCGGATGTGTCCGCGTTCCGCTGCGCGCCGCCCTTCATGCGCCCGGAGATCATCCCGCCCTGGTTTGGTGGCACGGAGATCGGCAAGGCCCTGCTCGCTTGCCGGCAGGTGCTCATTGCTCGCGAGGAGGGGGACCGCATGATCCTGTTGGTTTCCGATGGCCAGAGTTGGGATCTTGGCGGCGGGCGCGGCGAAGAGATCGCCGCCAAGTTGGTGGCTGACGGGATCACGGTTTACGCCGTGCACATCGCGAGTTCCGCGCCGCAGGACGAAATCATCGACATCACCGCCGTGACCGGCGGACGAGTTTTTAGCCCCGGAGATGTGAACGGGCTGGACGCGGTCTTCAAGCGCATCGACGAGATGCAGTTGACGCGCATCGAGAAGATCGCCTCGGAGGCCATCGACGATTATGCGCCCTGGGTGTTGGCGAGCTTGTTGCTCCTGAGCGCTTCCCTTTTGGTGAGCTTTGGCCTGAGGTACACCCCGTGGTGATGGATCCATCCCTGGTGGCCGCGGCCCTCGCGGTGGTCTTGGGCCTGAGCGCGGAGTACTTGCACCTCCGGCGCCTGCGGCCGGTGACCCACCTCGCGTTCGGACCCAAGGGCAAGCCCTCGGCCTGGGTGCACACCGTGCCGGCCTTGCGTGGAGCCGCCTCGGGGCTATTGGCCTGGGGCCTTGTCAGTCTGCTGGTGATCGCGCCCAAGACCCACGCCAATGCCGAAGGCGGCTTCGATTCCGATGAGGCTGACAAGCATGTGTTGATGGTGCTAGATGTTTCCCCGAGCATGCGTCTTGAGGACGCCGGTCCCAACGGAACCCAGAGTCGCATGCACCGCGCCCGCGATGTCTTGGACTCGTTCTTGCGCCGCATCCCCCTCGAGCAGTACCGCATTTCAGTGGTAGCCGTCTACAACGGTGCCAAGCCTGTGGTGGAAGACACTCGCGACATCGAGGTTGTGCGCAACATCCTCGGCGACTTGCCTTTGCATTTCGCTTTTCCCTCGGGCAAGACGAAGCTCTTCGATGGCATCGAAAAGGCCGCCGAGATCGCCGCGCCCTGGAATCCCAAGAGCACCACCTTGGTCCTGGTGAGCGACGGTGACACGGTTCCGGCCCAGGGTATGCCGCGCATGCCAGCGTCGGTGGAGGCCGTGCTCGTCGTGGGCGTGGGCGACCCGGCCACGGGCAAGTTCATCGACGGCCAGCAGTCGCGCCAGGATGTGTCGACCCTGCGCCAGATCGCGACGCGGCTGGGCGGGACCTTTCACAACGGCAATGTAAAACACCTCAGTTCCGTTCTGATCCGCGATCTGACGCGAGGGGGGGAGGAATCCGTGCTGGAGGAATTCACCCGCCGGGAATACGCCTTGGCCGCTTGTGGGCTCGGAGCCTTGATTTTGGCCCTCTTGCCGCTCCTTTTGCACCTGTTCGGAACGCCCTGGCGGCCTGGAAAGCGCCCTTTGAATCGCGGACCACGGGGGCTGCTTGACAAGATTGCCGATCTCGGCTGAGAATGAGTAGGCAGACTGGCGGGGGACGGTATGACATAGGTCTCGCCGACCCGTCACCGAGGCTAACCAACAGGCCAAACAACCCGGAACAACCAAGATGAGAAAGCTGATTATCGCCTTCTGGCTCACTCTGCCCGTTGGGCTCTACGCCTATCACATGGGGCCAGGCCAGGGACACATGCAAATGGACGCCGCCGCGGTGCTGATCGAAAGCGCCGGCGCCCACGCGCTGCTGGCCGAAGAGCTCACCGCCAGCGAGGGGGAAGCCGCGGCCCGGGGCGAATGGGCTGCAGCCGAAGCGGACTACGCCGCAGCCCTGGCGCTCATGCCGGCCGAGCGCGTGACCGAGACGCGCCGCCTGCGCCTGGAACGCGCCAAGGCTCAGATGTTCATCTCCCAACTGCCCACGGCCAACGCCTCCCTGGCGAGCCTGGTTCAGGAACTGCGCGATGATCCCAGCCCTGAGGCAGCGCTGCTGGCCGATGCCAAAAGTGCCTATGCCTCGAGCCAGTACTACATGACCTGGCTGATGCGTCTCGAAGGCGCCGCCCGCGAAGAATGGGAACCGCGCATCGAATCCGCGCGCCAGACCTTCAAGCAGCTCGCTTCTTCCGCTATCGGTGAGGACCAGGCCAGTGCCCAGGAAGACCTCGAGTCCGCCATCCGTCTCGCACGCATGGACCTCGTCGAATTGCAGGGGTTGCCCTTGCCGAGCCAATGACGCGGTTGCGGAAGTGGTCGCGGTCGCGGCTCGAACAAAGGAAACAAGACTGGCAAGAAACCCCAGGACGCGCGCGGAGCGAGCTCCGGGCCTCCGCCTGACGGTACGGGTTCCTGAAGCCAGTCCCAGGTCTTCGGTTTGCCGGCCCACCTTGGCTGGGAACCTCGCGTGAATACAGTTCCAGTCTTGGCGCCACTTGAAGCGCCGGGGCTGGATTCCGTTGATTAGAGGAACCATCCAAGCATGACAAACGAACGCTTCTGCCCGCGCTTGACCCTACTCGGTGTGGCCTGGTTGCTCTTCGGAGTGACAAGTCCGGGCTCCGGCGCGCAGCCCCTCGCCCCTCATGCAGTCCAGGGAACCAGCATCACCCTGCCCGGTGGAGAGATCCTCGAACTCGGAGAGATCGAAGCAGCCCAGCTCTCTTCCGCTGACGACGACGCTGAGGAGGAGAGCGAAAACGGCAAGGCATCCGAGGGAAAAGGCGCCACGAAGGAGGACAAGGAGTGGCTCAAGGAGTTCGAGAAGCTGAAATTCAATCGCCGCCCGTCGGTGATCTTGCAGACCTGGTCAACACCCGTCCCGGAGCTAGAAGAGGAGACCGAGGAGCCTGAAGAGGCCGTCGAGGAGCCGGAAGAGGAATCGGCGGACCTTGAAGCAGAAACCGAAGAGCCCGAAGAGGCCGCCGCGGAACCTGCGCCGCCCAGCGCGGAGGCGCAGGTCGCCACCCCCGAAGAGCTCGCTGAGAAACAAGCCGAGGCGAAAAAGCAAGCCGAGGCCGCTGAAGATGCCGCCAAGAAGGCCGCCAAGGAAGCCAAGGGCAAGGCCAAGAAGGAAGCAGAGGCGCGCCTGAAGAAGGCCCGTGACTTCGCTCGCAAGCTCTTCGAACGGCAGATCATCTTGAGCGACTGGCAGCCAGCTCGCCAATACCTGGCTGGCCTCTCGGAACACTCCGCTGGCCCTGGCTATGCGTACCTCCTCAAGGCCCTGGCCAAGGATGTCCAGCCCGCCAAGGGCCAGAACGGCGAGTACGCCGAGATGCCGTTCTACTCGGCCGAGGATCTGGTGGGGTTGGCGTCCATCGCCCCCGATGGCTTCAAAACCGCCGACATCAAACATCTCGGCCAACTTTTCAGGCACGCGGTGTCCGAGGGGTCTCTGATCGAGCAGTGCCTGGCGGATTTCCGGCTAGGCCTGGAGCGAGCGCAGTATCCCCTCGATCGCAACCAGTTGGCCCATGTTCTGCTCGAGGCGGGCTATCCGGCCGAGGCCGGCGAGTTCCTGCCCAGTTTGGAAGAGGCCAAGAGTCAGGACGATCGGCCCCTCTTGAATCTTCTGGCGCGCCACTTCCTGGCGCGCTACCAGCGCGAGAAGGACACGCCCGACATTCTGGCGGCTTGGGAAGCCACCCAGGCCGCCCTTCTGCCTGGCGACATCGAAGACAAGGTGCGCAAGGAAGCCCTGCGTCGCGCGGTGATCATCGCCCCCGACATCGACGAGGAACTCGGTGGCGTTTGGCTCGAGGAGAGCTTCACCGAGCGCTCCGCTATTGGTATGGAGATCCTGTCGATCATCGGTGCTACGGCCTCGACCAGCCTGCGAGCCGAAATCCGCAACAGCGACAAACGACTGCAAAACCTCACCATGCAGGCCACGGCGTCCGAGGCCCTGATCGAACACAGCCCCGAGCTAGCGCACACCTGGCGCAGCATGCTGGGGCTCTTGGCGAACAACTGGTTGCAGGAGGCTTTCTTCTCCTACAGCCGCGACTCGTCCACGACCCGCGGTCAGACGATGAGTTTCGATTCCTACGGGAACATCTACTACTCTAGCTATTCGAGCTCGTCCTTCCGGCGCAACAACCAGTCGCCGGTGCCCACCAACGACTTGCTCGACATCCGACCCAGCCAGGCGTGGCTCGATCTCTTGTCGGCGGACCTGCGCCCCAAGTGCGACATGGTGACGGCCCAGTTGCTTTTGAAGGTCGAGGCCGAAGAGGAGGCTTTTCCCTACATCGAACGCCTGGCGAATGTCTTTCCGGACCATGCCGAGGACCTCGTGGAGGAGTTTCTGCGCGTTTGGATCAGAAACCACAACCCCAACTCGAACGGCGGCCGCACGAACAACTACATGTTCATCTACGGCTTCCAGGCGCGCCAGGCGGGGATCCCCCTGACGCGGTCGAAGCAGGAACGCAACCTCACCGAACTCGCCAACTGGATCGGACGCATTCGCGCCCTGCCCCTCGAGCGGGTGGATGAGGAACTCGTCGCCGAGGCCTTCACCACCGCGCACTCTTCCGCCGAGGTCTACAAGCTCGAGACCATCGAGCGCGTTTTTGGTGCCCTGGGCGGACTTGAGGCGCGCACTACTGCGGCTCTCGTGCAGGAGATGCGCAGCAACCTGGTCAGCGTCTGGCGCAGGCCATCGACCCAGGAAGAACAAAAAACCAAGCGACGCCAGAAGGACATCGAGCAGGAGATTCTGCGCGGCTACGGCGTTGCTGCCGAAGTGACGGAGAAGGCCCTCCTGGACCACCCCGATGACTGGTCCTTGTCCGTTGCCGCAGCCTCGATTGCCCACGACGAGAACACCTATCGCCAGGAGTTGGAAAAGACGCCCGAGTTCACCAAGCGTCGCAGCACGGCTCTGGCGGGATTTCTGGAAGCGGCCCAGTTCTACGCGATGTCCCTGCCGGACTTGAAGGAGAAGGAACAGACCACGAGCCTCTATGAGACCTGGTTCTACGCCAGCCTCGGCGCTTGCGATCTCGATGCTCTCGAGAGCACCCACCTCTCTGCCGAGAAGCAGTTCGCCAAGATCCGCGAAGCCATCCTGTCCCTGCCCGGTGAAGCGGCCGAGCGCCACATGGGCAAGTTTGCCAACTCTCTGGTCACCCGTATCGGCAGCGTGAACCCGGCCGCCAAGTATCGCTACTTGAAAGCTGGCCTCGAGATCGCCGGCGGACATGAGCAGACTCGCGAGGCGCGCAAGATCTTCCAGTACTACGGAGACCTCGTGACCGAGATTCGCCTCGAGACCATCGTGGATGGCAGCGATCATGTGGGTCACGGCGAGCCCTTCGGCCTCTTCGTCAACCTGCGCCACACCGCCGCCATCGAGCGTGAAGCCGGTGGCTTCGGCAAGTACCTGGTCAACCAGAACTCCCAAAGTTTTGGCTTCAACTACGGCCGACCCACCGAGGATTACCGCGACAAGTTCGAGGAGTTCGCCCGCGAGGTGCTCTCCGAGCACTTCACCGTGCGTTCGGTGACCTTCAACCACCCGGACACCCACTCACGGGCCACGGCGGAGTACGGCTGGCGCGTCACGCCCTACGCCTACGTCCTGCTCGAAGCCTCGGGGCCCGAGATCGACCGCATCCCGGCCTTGCGCCTGGACCTCGACTTCATGGACTCGGCCGGTTACGCCGTGTTACCCATCGAATCGGCGCCTTTGCCCATCGACGCCTTGGCCGACACCCGCGATGAACGGCCCTTCGAAGCACTCAAGCTGACTCAGACCCTCGACGAGCGCGAGGCTGCCGACGGCAAGTTGAAGCTAGAGTTGCGCGCTTCGGCCTTGGGGCTTCTGCCCGAGCTTGAAGAGCTCGTTGATTTTCAGCCCGAGGGCTTTCAAGTCGTGGAGACCGAGGACCTCGGTGTGTCCGTCTCGAAGTTCGACGAGGAAAGCACGGCGCCGGTGGTCGTGGCCGAGCGCACCTGGACCCTGACCCTGAAAGCGCGCGACGATCTCAAACGCTTGCCCGAGGCCTTCAGTTTCGCCAGCGTGCGCGGGGGTGAGGACGAGGCGGAGCTTTTCTACCAGCGCTTCGTGGATGCGGATCTCGCCACGGTTGCCTCCACGGTGCTGTTCGAGGAGCGCTATGGCGAGGTCGTCGGCTCGGGGCCGTGGCCCTGGCTGTTTGGCCTGGCGGGGCTCGTCGGCCTGTGGCTCTGCGCGCGGATCGTCCGCGCCCGGCGGGCTGCGGCGCGTTTGGTGATGGGTTCTTTTGTGATTCCCTCCCAACTCTCGCCCTTTAGTGTCCTCGGGCTCTTGCGCCAGATCGAGACCGCCGGTGGCGTGTCCAGCGACTTTCATTCGGAGCTCCTGGCCGAGATTGCCAACCTGGAGAGCCATTTCTTCGAGAACGAAACCGAAAAGGCGCCCGACCTCACTCTCATAGCACAGACCTGGATCAGCCGCACTTCGTAGGCCGGCCTACAAGAGAATCCGCAACCAATACTCAGGAGGGCAACCTCGGGAGGGCAACGGATGAACGCACTGACTGGAGGATTCATTCTGGGCCTCTTGGTGGGGGGCCCGCCTCACGAGTGGGGATGTGGGTCGTTGGCGAGATCTGGGCAGCTCGTTCTCATCGGCCCATTTCTGAGAGGGGTCTCCCAAATCTCGGGATAGAGGCTTTTCTCAACTTCAGGGCCCCGAGGGTCCTCATGGCCATGCCCCTTGTTGATCGATAAAGGGGGGGTCACCACTTTGCGGTGACACCAACAACTTAGCCTGCGCGAGGAACTCCGCGGATTCTCAAGGAGGCATGGAAGCACGCTGTGGTGATCGAGACGCTCTCGACACCCTTCGGCCTCCGGCACCCTGTTCTGTCCATAAGTCAGGCGCTCACCGGAAGGTGCGCGTTTGGGGAGGCTCCGCCATGAGATTCCACATCGCAGCGATGACCATCGTCTGCTCTATCTTTCTTGGTGCTTTGTCCAGTGCGCAAACCTGGATGAGCGAATTGGTCGCATCGGATGCGTCGGCCCAGGACAATTTCGGGTCCGCGGTAGCCACCGATGGTAGCTACTTCGTTGTAGGCTCGCCCATGACGGATCTGGGCGCTTCGAATCTCGGTGCCGGCCAAGCCTATGTCTACCGTCAATACGCCTCGGGCTGGGTCGAGGAAGCGCGCTTGCAACCCTCGGATCCAGTTGCCGCCGGTATGTTTGGCTCAGCCGTGGCGATCGACGGCAACACGATTGCCGTGGGGGCTCCGGGGGCTCAGATCAACGGCGTGCCCCAAGGTGCCGTCTATATTTTCGAGCGCGTGGGAACCAGCTGGCCCCAGGTTGCGCGCCTGGGTTCGGCGATTCCTCTTTTGGGAGACGAGTTCGGCGCTGCCGTGGATCTAGATGGCGTGCGTCTCGTCGTTGGCGCCCCAGGAAAGTTCGGCGTGGGACAGGCGAGCGGAGCGGCCTATGTTTTTGAACGCAGCGTGGGCTGGCAGCAACAAGCCAAGCTGCTCGCCTCGGATACCGAATACCTCGATCGCTTTGGACAATCCGTCGCTATCGAGGCCTTCAGAATTGCCGTGGGCGCGCCCTTCGAAGACGACCCGATCAAGCAGTCAGGAGCGGTCTACATCTTCGAGGGCTTCTCGACTGCCTGGAACGAGACAGCCCGGCTCAAAGCCTCCGATGCCCATCCGCACGACGCGCTGGGATCCTCGCTCTGCTTGTCGGGAGACACCCTGGCCGTGGGGGCTCCCGGTGGAACCTGGGTTGGAGTTCATTCGGGATCGGCCTTCATCTTCGAGGCGACGCCAAACGGCTGGCAGGAGGGTGGGCGAATCCTGCCCAACGACCTGGGAGCGGGCGATCGCTTTGGTCTCTCGGTGTCGCTCCACGCCGACAAGCTCGCCGTGGGCGGGCCCCGGCACTCGGGGTTCAGTGCAAGCGGCGGGGCAGCCTGGTTTTTCGGGCGCTCGGGATCGAGCTGGCTGCATCTTGTGACCCTCTCGGCGGCGCTGCCCACGCCCCACTTCCAGTTTGGAACAAGCGTCAGCCTCTCCGCCACGCGCCTGGTGGTGGGTGCTCCCTTCGCCAGCAATCTCATGGAGTCCGCGGGGGCCGCCGAACTATGGTCGGTTGCAACGGGACCGGCGCATACACTCTTCTGCTTCGGCAGTGCCTGTCCCTGCGGTAATGATGATGCCGACGGCGGTTGCTACAACTCGACCGGCAAGGGAGCGCGTCTCGAAGCGAGCGGATCTCTGAGCCTTTCCCAGGACGATCTTTCCATCGCCACGACGAATCTGCGGAGCGCGCAATTCGTGGTGCTGTTCATGGGCCCGGCGCAGTCATCCAGTCATTTTGGAGATGGGCTTCGCTGCACCGATGCTGGGAACCCCATGGGGCCGGGCTATCATTTATTTGGTCCCGCGCAGCTCGTTGGGGTGGATGGAACGATGATCGTGGGGCCAGGGCGCTTTCGAGCCGTACCCGGTCTCTTGCCAGGGGACACGCGCTACATGCAGTCGTGGTACCGCGACCCCGGCGGGCCCTGCAACTCGTCCTTCAACATCTCCAACGCCATCGCGGTGACCTTCATGCCCTGATTGGCCTGACCAGGGGGTGGGGCACCGAACCCGATGATGGGGTAGCATGGCGGCAGGCTCATGAACTTCCCCACGATCTGGATCCTGCTCCCCGCCCTCATCATTCCGCCTGCGCAACAAAGCCCCCAGCCCTGGGAACACACCTGCCGCTGGATGCGGGGGCAGGCTGAGCGCTTGGCGGCGGACCTCGCCACGGCTCACAGCATTCTCTTGGAGCGCGCTTGCGAGGAACTGCCGAAAGCTGTGGAGCGCCTTGAGCCCACGCCGCCGGCGCCCCTGCCCGTGGGCTACGGAGTTCTGCCCGCAATCAAGGACGATGCTGCTCTCTCGAGGCTCACTCCCCGCGAGTGGGTCTACTCCCTCGAACAACTCAGCCTGGGCTTCACCGCCGACTTCCGCGCGGGAGCGCTGCTCGCCGGGCGGGTTTCGGCCGGTGAAACGGCACCCCTCGCCCCCCTCGTGGACGAGTTCGTGCGGTTGCGAGCGAGCCTGCGCAACATCGAAGAACACATCAGCTATCACGAATGGTGGCAGGTGGCCATTCACAAGGACCTCGTCTATTTTGAGGGTCGCAACAAGATCGTGGCCAAGGTGCGCGAGCTGGTGGCCTTGCCCGAGGATGTCGGAAGTAGAGAGCAAGCTGAACGCTTGCGCTTGGAGATCCACGCCGCCGTAGCGCCCTTCGAAGCGGCTGACCTGGCCATCGTGAAGACGGACTCCGGCGGCTGGCAGTTGGACCTTGCCCTGCACACCGACATCGAGGATGAGGGCTTCCTGTCCGACTTTGTAAAGAGCATCGAGAGTAACTGGAATCAGGCAGAAGCCATGATTGCAAGGGACTTGCACATCGATCTTGTCTTCGTGCACCACGGTGCGGCAGAGCTCTACCCCGGCGGTCCGCCAGCGCCCGAGGCGGCCATCGAAGTCGAAGAACATGTGGCCCGCTTTCCCTCCGGCGCCATGGTGCTTACAACGGGCGCTGCCAGCACCCACGCCTGGCGCTGCAGGAGCATTCTGCTGGGGCCGGTTGCCTTGACCCGCAGAACCCTGGCCCACGAGTTCGGACATCTATTGGGTTTCAGCGACGCCTACCTGCGCGGCTTTGATGGAACAACTGATGCCGATTTTGGGCTGGTTATCATCGAGTGGCAGGGGCTCCTCGGCGACTTGATGGGCAATCCAGGCGGCGGAACGGTGTCCCGAGCCATGGTGGAGCAACTCTTCGAGGCGTACGCGAGTGAGTGACCCGTCTTCGCTCAAGGTTCGCGAGGCGTCCACTTGGTGGGCGCTAATTGTCATTTTTCCGGGCATTGTCTTCTGGAACTCTCTGCATGGCGAATTTCATCTCGATGACATCTACCGCATCGCGAACAACACCGGACTGAATGCCTGGTGGCCGCCCTGGCGCCACTTCCTCGATCCCAGCACCAGCGCCACCTTGCCCGGCCTGGTGCAGTTTCGTCCGTTCCTGCCCCTCTGCCTCTCGACCAACGGGGCGTTGGGCAACTTGCTGGGGATCGAACGCCTGATGTCTCTGCACCTGGGCAACCTCGCCATCCACATCCTGGGTGTGGGGCTCTTGTATCTGCTCCTCCGTGAACTTCTAGAGCATTGGGGCCGCCAGACCAGGACACCGCGGGAAGCTGCGCGAATTGCTGTCGTGGGGGCCTTATTGTTCGGTGTGCACCCGGTGGCGGGCGTTTCGGTGAACTACCTGTGCGGCCGCGATGTGCTCTTGATGCTGGCCTTTCTCCTGGCCGCATTCTTGAGCTATGTGCGCCTGCGGCGCTTGGGTGGAACGCCCTGGCGTTGGATTGTGTGTGCCCTCTTGCTCACCGGAGCGCAACTCTCAAAGGCCAACGCTCTCGCAGCGCCGCTCTTGATCCTTTGTTTTGAGTTCACCCTTGGTGGCCAGAACTTCTTGAGCAAGAAGGCCTGGCTGCGGGCCTTGCCCGCCCTGGTGGTGCTGCTCTCGATCCAGGCCTACACGATTTTGGTGCTCGACTTTTCCGATGCGTCAAAACTGCTCGTGGACCGCGGTGGCGTCTTCGAGTACCCGCTGACGCAGTTTCGCATGCACCTTGTGTGGTACGGACGCAACCTCGTGTGGCCCTTCTATATGCGCGCCGAGCCCCTCGTCGAGGCTTCCCGCAGCCTGTTTGAGGCCGGTGTGTTGGCTGGTATTGCCCTGGTGGCGGGGTCTCTCACCTGGCTTTGGCGTCAGCGCCACAGGCGGCCCCTGATGGCCTTCAGTCTGGGGGCCTACTGGGTGCTCTTCTCGGTGACATCGTCGGTCCTGCCCATGCGACGCCTCGTGACGGATTACCGCCAGGTTCCGTCCCTGGCCTTTGGCGTGCTCTTTTTCGTCCTCGCCGGAAACGCGCTCCTGCGTGGCCGCTGGCGCGTGGCCTTGGCCGTGGTGGCCCTGGCCTGGTTTGGTGGTACGAGTGTCTACATGAATCGGCATTGGCGCACGGAAGAGTCGTTTTGGCTGCACAGCGTGGAGCTGGGCGCTGGATCGCAGGCGCACCTAAACTACGGATTCAGTATTTGCCGCCGCGATCCCGCCTTGGCCGAAGAGCACTATCTGCACGCCCTCGAGATGGAACCGGGGAACGTTTGGGTGATGATCAACCTGGGGATCCTGCGCATCAGGACGGGCGATCCAGAGGATGGGCTGGCGCTGGTGCGGCGCGCTGTTTCTCGCGTGCCCACCTGGGCGGTGGCCCATTATTGGTTTTCCATTGCCCTTTCGAGAACAAAGCTCTGGGAGGAGTCCGCCGTCGAGGCACGGGTGGCCGTGGAACTCGATGGCCGCAATCAGAGATACAAGGATCAACGGATCAAGGCGCAGTACGCCCTGGCCTTTGCGCACTACCGCGCCGAGGAGTACACGCTGGCTCTAGATGCGGTGCGGATCTTGCACGAGTTCAAGCCTAGCTACTCGGACTCCAAGTTCCTCGAGGCTTTTCTCCTGGGCTGGCTGGATCAGCCCCAGGCAGCGGTGGCGGCCTACGAGGAGTTCCTCGGAGAGCGCCCCGACCATGCACAGGCTCACTACAACCTGGGCCTCATCTTCGTTGGCCAGGCCGAGGTGCAGCGGGCCATCCTGGAGTTTCAGCGTGTCTTGGAGATCGACCCTGCCTTTCGCCTGGCCCACATGCGCCTGGCTACTTGCTACGCGGATGCGGGTGATGACGAAGCGAGCGCGCTCCACGCCGAGCTCTACCGCGCAGAGTAACCGTCGATGATGGTCAGTTGCGGGTGGCCGCTGCGCCAGCCGCGAACTTCGGCCGCAATGTCGATCCGTGCTCCGTCCTCGAAATCATCATCCATGAGTTCGAGAAGTTGGCCCGTTTCGTCGAGTCGCACAAAGAACCGTCTTTCAGAGCAATCGGTGCAGTCCGCGCTCTCAATCGTGCCTCGTGCGGTGACTCGGATGGCCACCGTTTCGTAGGCGGCGCTCTTGGCGGCGTCAACGCAGTCGTCAAAGTCGATTCTCACCGGATCCCCGAAGGAGATGCGGGCAAACTGCACTTCAGTGTCTAGTTGAACATGGATGACGCCATCCAGGCGCCGCAAGGCCAGGTCGAGACCATAGGCCTTGTCGTTTCAGATTCAGGTGTTGAAGTCGAGTCGCACGCTGGCGAAGCGCTCACCCTCGTAGGGGATGCCTCCTGATTCGGTGGCGATACAGGCGACGAGGGGGGCGGCAAAGAGCAGCAAGGAGGCGCGCAGGAATATCATGGGAGGCACTAAAAGCGGTAACCGAAGGCAAGGAAGGTACGGTAGTCGAGTCCGAGCTGCGCTCCGTCATAGTTCTGATAGAGCGGCAAGTCAAAGTTGAAAGAAATATCGATGGCTGGGCGCGGGTGAAAACCGAGCCCTGTGCGCAAGATCAGGCGACTGGCTCCGGAGTTCGCGAGCTGCGCGCCACCCTGGCGTGCCGAGCCCAACTCGTGCCAAACCAGGCCGATGCGCGCAGCATTCGAGGCGCCGGGGTAGGGCCGGTGCAGGTAGCGATAGGCGGCCGAGATTCCCACGGCAAACAAGTCGCTGTCCTCGAAGTCCTGACTACCCTGGTTGTTGGCCTTGTAGAAAATCTGGCCGTCGATGCGCCAGCGGCCGTAGCTCGAGGTGGCTGCGATGGCGAAGAAGGGATCCCAGGAGCCCGAGCCCGGTTGCTGCGAGGCGGCCAAGCGTTGACCTCCATCGCGTTCGCCCGTGGCGCCAGTGGGAGTTTCCAGGCCAGCGATGACGCTGATGTTGAACGACTTGCGATAAGCGTCCCGAGTGAAGAGGCGGTATTTGCCGAAGAGGGCCACATCCCCGAGACCTTGGGAACTCAGCGAAGCCGGTCCGCCCATGTCGATGAACTCGCTACGCCGCGCCACGGCTGGAATCAGGGCACCCACGGTGACTCGTGGCGTCCAACCGTAGTTGTAGCCGAGCACCATGCGGTGCTCACGCTGCTTGGCGTTCGTGGGGTCGGCGACGGTATCCGAGCCTGCGTACAGGTCCGACTTCTGGGAGAAGAGGTGAGCCACCGATACTCGAGTGCCGTGGGAAAACAGGGTTTCGCCGGCGAAGATTTCGATCCCGCCGTCCTGGGCTCCGAGAGCTCCACCGAGGGTGAGCACAAGGCCCAAGCTCATGAGTGTCTGTCCGATTTGCATGACCCGCATTCTGGAGACTTTCGGCGCGGGTGCAAGTCTGCCAGGGCCGGGATCCCAAGCAACTTCGCGTTGACGAGAACGGGTTCCCACGAAGAGTCTATTGTGCCCCGCGCCCCCCGCGCCCCGCGGGCCACCGGTAGATCATCAGGCGGGCACCGTTTCAACGACTGGCGCGGCGGGCTGCACCTCGACCTTGAAGCCCTCTTGGCGGAAGTCGATGCGGGCCAGGTCGCCTGCTTGCAAGCGACCAGAGAGGATCGCGTCGGCGCACAGGTTCTGCACATTCTTTTGCAAGGCGCGCTTGAGTGGCCGGGCGCCGAACTCAGGGTCGTAACCGATACGCGCCAATTCATCCTTGGCAGCATTGCTGAGCTCGAATCTGATCTCCTGCTCGGCCAGTTGCGCCGTCAGGCGCCTGGCTTGAACGTCGACGATGCTGCGGATCTGCTCCGGCCCCAGGGTCTCGAAGGTCAAGACCTCATCGAGTCGGTTGATGAACTCCGGGCGGAAGTGTTGGTGCACTTCGGAAGCCTGGCGCAGATTGCTGGTGAGCAGAACCAGGGTCTGGGTAAAATCCACCGTGCGTCCCTTGCCGTCGGTCAAGCGACCATCATCAAGCAGTTGCAGGAGCACATTGAAGACATCCGGGTGGGCCTTCTCGACTTCATCGAAGAGGATTACCGAGTGCGGCTTGCGCCGCGCGGCTTCGGTCAGGACTCCGCCTTCGTCATAACCGACATAGCCCGGAGGCGCGCCGATTAGACGGCTGACCGAATGCTTTTCCATGAACTCGCTCATGTCGATGCGGGTCATGTTGCGCTCATCATCGAACAGAAACTCGGCAAGCGATTTGGCCAGTTCGGTCTTGCCAACTCCCGTGGGGCCGAGCAGTAGGAACGAGCCCAAGGGCCGCGTGGTCTCCTGCAAGCCAGCCCGCGCACGGCGCACAGCCTGGGAAATGGCCAACACGGATTCGTCCTGGCCTATCAGGCGCTCGTGGATGCGCTCTTCCATGTGCAGCAGCTTGTCGCGTTCGGCTTCGAGCAAGCGCGTGGCGGGAATGCCCGTCCAGCGGCCGATCACTTCAGCGATCAGCTCGGCGTCCACTGCTTCGGGCAGGAGCGCGCCGCTCGCTTGCAGTTCCTCGAGGCGGGCCACATTGTTTTCCAACTGAGCCTCGGTCTCGGGGATCTCGCCGAAGCGGATGGCGGCAACTCGCTCGAAGTTGCCCTCCCGCTCGGTGCGACTGGCTTCGTCGCGCAGGGTCTCGATGAGCACCTTGGAGGCGCGGATCGAAGTGATCAGTTCCTTTTCACCATCCCAGCGCGCGCGCAGGGCACTGATGTTTTCGGTGCTCTCCGCCAACTCCTTCTGGATCTCCTCCTTGCGGCGCATGCTCGACTCGCTCTCATCGCTGGCCAGGGCCGTGGCTTCGATTTCGAGTTGCCGGATGCGGCGCTCGGCGCGTTCGAGTTCCGGCGGCATGGAGTCGATCAGGATACGCAGTTGCGAAGCGGCTTCATCGATGCAATCGATGGCCTTGTCGGGCATGAAGCGGTCGGTAATGTGGCGGTCCGCGAGGCGCGCTGCTGCAATCAGGGCTGCATCCTCGATGCGCACGCCGTGGTGCACTTCGTAACGCTCCTTCAAGCCACGCAGGATGGCAATTGTATCCTCCACGCTGGGTTCGTCGATGGTCACGGGCATGAAGCGCCGTTCGAGGGCTGCGTCCTTTTCGATGTACTTGCGGTACTCATCGATGGTAGTGGCCCCGATACAGCGCAACTCGCCCCGGGCCAGGGCCGGCTTTAGCATGTTGGCAGCGTCGAGGGAGCCTTCGCCGGCGCCGGCACCCACCATGGTGTGCAACTCGTCGATGAACAGCACGACCTCGCCGTCAGACTCGGCGACCTCTTCAAGGACGGCCTTCAGTCGTTCTTCGAACTCGCCGCGATACTTGGCGCCAGCGAGGAGCGATCCGAGGTCGAGGGCCATGATGCGTTTCTCGCGCAGGCTCTCGGGCACATCACCTTCCACGATGCGCAGGGCCAGGCCCTCCACGATGGCGGTCTTGCCCACGCCCGGATCGCCGATCAGGACGGGATTGTTTTTGCGCCTACGAGCGAGTACTTGGGTAGCGCGGCGAATTTCGTCGTCGCGGCCAATGACCGGATCGAGTTTGCCGGCTTCGGCTTCGGCGGTCAGATCGCGGGCGTACTTCTCCAGGGCTTCGAAGGTGGCCTCGGGGTTGGGGCTTTTCACCTTGCGATTGCCGCGCACCTCCTTGAGTGCGGCTTCCACCCTTTCGGCGCTGACGCCGCGGGCCTGGAAGAGCCCTTGCACCTCGGGCCCGCCGCTTTTTGCGAGGGCCAGCAAGAGGTGTTCGGTGGAGATATATTCGTCGCCCATGGCCTGAGCCACGGCGCCAGCTTCGGTCAAGGTGGCGGCGAGGGCGCTGGCCATGCGGGACTCTCCGCCGCTGGCCTGGGGCAGCTTGCCACAGGCTTCGACAAGCTCGGCAGCGAGGGCTCGCGGCTCAACTTCGAGGCGGCCCAGAATGGCCGAGAAGACGCCCTCGGGTTCCTTGAGGAGCGCCACGGCCAGGTGCAGAGGCGTGATTTCGGGATGCCCCGAGGCCTGGGCCAGACTTTGGGCTTCCTGGAGGGAGTTCTGGGTCTTGTGGGTTGATTGTTGCATCTTGCAATAACTCCTGTGGAGGGGGGCTAGGGGCGCAGGATGGCGCTCAGAGGCCCGACGGGTTTCCTAGAGCAAGGCCTGTACCAGCCACAAAAACGACCCTGAAGGGGTCAGGATGGACTTCAGGAGGGCTGAAGGTGCCAAAACGGCATACCTGGCTGCCACAATGGCGCGATATTGTCATCGGTCCTGCCAGGGTTCCTCCTGCCAAGGAAAGCAGCGCCCGCGGCGATCTTGGCTCCAGCCCCTGGGGTACGCTCACGCCGCTTCCAAGGCAAACCCTCTGAGCCCATACCCGTGACCGCCCCCCGCCCCGACATTCTCTTCATCGTGCTCGACGCGGCTCGTGCCGAAAACTTCTCGCTCTACGGCTACGAGCGTCGCACCACGCCGCACCTTGAGCGTCTTGCGGAGAGCCTCGCTTGGTACGAGAACTGCACCTCGGCGGCCACCTGGACTCTGCCCTCCACCGCCAGCCTGTTCACCGGGACCTACAATTCTCATCACCGCCTGGTGATGGACGGCGATCGACTCGCCGAGGATTACGCCAGCTTGCCCGAGATCTTGCAGAGCGCGGGCTACTCGACATCCAAGGTCACCTCCGTCGTGCCCTACGTCTCCGACTTTAGCGGACTCGACCGCGGCTTTGCCTTCAACTGGGAGCCGCCGCCGCCCCGCTGGCGGACCTTGCTCAAGCGCGTGCGTGGCTCGGCGCCGCCCCAGGCCCAGGCAGACTGTTCGTCCATGGAGCGTATCGACCATGACCTGTCCGTAGAGGCCGAGGCTCAACTGCACGCGCGCTCCAGCTTACGCGGCAAGCTTTCGTTTTACGCATCGGGTTTCTACGACGATGGCGGTGCCGCCTGTTTCCGGCGCGTGCGCGAGCTCTGGCGCGAGCCCCATGATGCGCCTCGCTTTGTCTACATGCACCTACAAGAGACCCACGGCGAGTATCGGCCACCCCATCGCTATCGCAAGCGCTTCGTGCCTCGCGAACTGCACAAGAAGAGTTTTGCCGCCATCAATCAGCGCCCAAATCCCCATGCGGTGGGCCTGGTGGACATGACCGAGGAGGATTTCGAGGTCCTGCGCGGGCTCTATGATGGCGCCATTGCCTACATGGACGAACAGCTCGGCGCGCTCCTCGACGATCTCGCCAGCCAGCCCGGTTGGGATGACACACTGGTCATCATCACGGCCGATCACGGCGACTGCGTCGGTCGCCACGGAGTCCTGGGCCACCAATTCGTGTGCTACGAGGAGCTCCTGCGCATCCCCTGGATCGTGAAATGGCCCCGTTCGGTGGGCATTCTCGGGGCCCAGTCCCAGTTGATCCAAAATGTCGATCTCCTGCCGACCCTGTGCGGGCTCTTGGGGCTGGAACGGCCTGCTCAGGTGGAGTCCATCGATTATCTCCGCGAGCAGCGCGAATTCGCCTACGCCGAGTTGCTCAAACCCTTTGGCGTCACCGCCGTCAAACAGGGCCTGCACGAGCTTGCGCCGCACTACAACCGCGCCGTGCTCGCCGTGCGCTCCCAGCGCTACAAGTGGCACACCTTTTCCAACCACCAACGCGACGAGCTGTACGATCTCCATAGCGATCCTCTGGAAGAGCAGAATCTCATGGGCTACGGCTCAAAGTTCCAGCTCGACGCCGAGGCACGATCCCTCGAGGCCGCCATGGAAGCCTGGAAGCCGCGCTGGAAGTCGGCCGCCGATGATATAGAGGCGCGGGTCTTCTCTGGCGAATCAGCTGCAGTCTCCTCTGATGTCGAGGCCAAGCTGCGCGCCCTGGGTTACCTGGATTGACCGCGCCATAGGCACTTCCCCGGCGGAAACCTTTTCCAAGGGGGGGGGCAGGGAGGGTCTGGGGTGGGGGTGTGAGCCTTATATGGGTGGGAGGTAGGCGTGCGTTGCCGCCGGGGTCAGGAGCCTGGGATACGGTTTGCCGTGGGCTTCGTCGTGCGCCGCGCTCGAGCGCTTGGGTCCACGCACCGCCGCCTTTTGTTTTTGTATCTGAATCGTTCTCGATGACGAGGACTGCCCCGGCCACGACTATGAACAAGACCTCCGCTATCGGTTTCGCTCTCGCCACCCTCGCCTTGCCCTCCTTCGCCCAGGAGGATATTTTTTCCCAGGGTGGACGCAGCGCTGGAGGGCGCTTCGGCTCGAGTATCGCCGGAGGCTTTGATGTCGATGGAGACGGCTTGGCGGATTTCGTGGTGGGGGAACCCTATGAAAATCGACTGGGGCCCATGACTGGAGCCGTGCGTGTGGTTTCGGGAGCCAATGGTGCGGACATTTACCTTCGCGGCGGCAACTCGGCCTATGACCTCTTCGGTGCCAGCGTGGCCCTTGGCGACCTCGATGGCGATGGCCGGGCCGAGTTCATCGTGGGCGCCTACGGCGACGACTCCAATGGTACGGACAGTGGTACGGTGTTCGTCTACTCCGGAGCCAGTGGCAACCTCTTGTATACGTTGACCGGCGACGAAGGCGACCACTTCGGTTTTTCGATTTCCTTCGTGCCAGATACAAATGGCGATGGTCGCGGCGATTTCGTGGTGGGCGCCCGCGCGGCAGACACGAACGGCAACAATTCCGGGGCGGCGCTGCTCTTCTCAGGTCTCGATGGCACCCTACTGCACGAGTTTGGCGGAGAGGCGGCCTTTGACCTCTTCGGCAGCGCGGTGGCGGGCTGTGTCGATCTCGACGGCGATGGGCTGGGCGACTTGATTTGTGGCGCGTACTTGAATGACGCCCAGGGCTCCGGTGCTGGGAGGGCCTATGTCTACTCCGGAGCGAGTGGCAGTTTACTCTTCACCTTGCAAGGCACTGGGGTTGGCGACGCCTTTGGCTATGCGGTGGACGATGCAGGCGATGTGAACGGTGATGGCGCCAGCGACCTGATCGTGGGTGCGCCGAGCAACGACACTAGCTTCCAAAATGCCGGTCAGGCCAGCGTGTACTCAGGCGTTGATGGCACGCTGTTAATGGTTGTGAACGGCGACGCTCCCGGCGACAACTTTGGTTCGACCGTGGCGGGCTCCCTGCGCATCGACGGCGATGGGTTGGACGACTTCATGGTGGGAACAATCGCCAGCGACGCTAACGGCGTGAGCTCGGGCATGGTGCGACTCTTCGCCGGTCTGGATGGGTCAGAGCTGGCAACCCTGCTGGGCTCGAGTCCGGGAGCGCGCCTCGGTTCCGCCCTGTGCAGCGCCGGAGACATGGACCTCGATGACAACACGGAGCTCTTGATCGGCGCCTGGGGCGAAGACGGTGGCGCGGGGGCCTTCAGCGGTGTCGTTCACTTGGTTGCTTTCGCGGCACCCTCGACGCTCTTCAATAGCTACTGCAATTCCAATCTCAACTCCTTGGGAGTGGCGGCCACGATCTCCGCTGTGGGCAGCAATAGCCTGGCCTCCGGCGATCTCGAGCTTGTAGCTGATGGCCTGCTCGCCAACCAGACAGGGCTCTTCTTCCACGGTTCGAATCAGGTGCAGTTTCCCTTTGGGGATGGTTTCCTGTGTGTCGCAGGTCAGTTATTCCGCTACGGGATCGTCGCTGCGGACGCCGTGGGGCAGGCGCGGCTGCTCGTGGATTATGCGGCTCCCCCGGTCGCCGCGAACCAGATCACAGCCGGTAGTCAGTGGAACTTTCAGTTCTGGTACCGCGACAACCACAGCAGCAACGCGGGATTCAATCTGACCGATGCCATGGCGCTGACCTTCGCCCCCTGAATCGGGGCCGGGGGATCTCAATCCGTGACGACAGCTTCCAGGTCGATCAGCGCGGGCGAGGTTTCCATGAGTTCGAACAGGCGCGCGCGATCGGCGGATAGCATGGGAGCCAGAGGTGCTCGTACATCGGCGCCGATGAGACCCATCTTGGCCAGGGCCGTTTTGATTGGCACCGGGTTCACATCCAGGGCGAGACCTTCGGTCAAGGAATCGAGTTCGTGCTGGAGCAACTTGGCCGAGATTGGATCATTGCCGCCGGTGCCATGGCGCATGATGCCTGCAACATGCATCGGCGCGAGGTTGGCCACCACGCTCACCGAGCCCAGCGCTCCCGCCGCATAGGATTCCGCCAGGTGCTGGTCATCGCCGCACAGGACGGCCAGGTTTGTGGTGGCCACCAATTCGGCCACTCGTTTGGTTGAGCCCGAGGCGTCCTTGATTGCCACCACGCTGGGATGCCGGCGTCCGATCTCGGCCACCAGATCCGGTTTCAGGTCGAGCCCCGTGCGCCCCGGGACATTGTAGAGCACCAAGGGCGTGCTGGTGGCTTCGGCGATCTGGCCGTAGTGCAACAAGATGCCTCGGCGACCGGGCCGGTTGTAGTAGGGCGTGACCGCCATCAAGGAGTCGACTCCGCTGGAAGCGGCAAAGCGCGCGAGCTCGACCGAAGTGCGCGTGCAGTTTGTGCCGATGCCTGCCATGAGACTCATGCGTCCGCGATTGAAGTCCACCGCAGCGTGAATCAGGCTGCGATGCTCGTAGTCGTTGAGGGTCGAAACCTCGCCTGTGGTGCCTGCGATCAAGAGGCCATCGACGGGGAAGCAGGCCAGACGGTCGATCAGGCCCTCGAGGGCTTCCAAGTCCAGGCGGCCTGCAGAGAAAGGCGTGGGCAGGGCGACGAAACTTCCGCGGATCGGTTGATGCATGGAATAGGTGCTTGGCAGGTTTGTGCCGAGTCAGGGGCGAGCGGTTTGGATCAGTTCGTGCATGTTCTCTACGGCGCGTTCCACGCCGACAAAAAGCGATCGCGCCACGATGGCGAAACCGATATTCAATTCCTCGACGTGTGGCAGGAGCGCGGTGGGTGCGACATTGTCGTAGTCGAGGCCGTGACCGGCGTTGACGCGCAGACCGAGAGCGTGGGACAGTTCAGCGCCGGCACGCAGGCGCTCGAGTTCCGCGGCGCGATCTGTTCCCGAGAGATTCGCGTAGCGGCCGGTGTGTAGTTCGACGAAGGCCGCACCGACTTCGGCGCTGGCTTCGATCTGCGCGGGGTCGGGGTCGATAAAGAGGCTCACCTCGGCGCCACCTTGAGCGAGACGCGGGATGATCTCGTGCAGTCGGCCGCGTTCAGCGAGCACATCGAGCCCGCCCTCGGTGGTGACCTCCGCCCGGTTTTCTGGCACCAGGCAAAATGCTTCGGCGCCGGAGTGCCGAGCGATCTCGATCATTTCCGGCGCGAGGGAGAGTTCCAGGTTGAGCTTGGTGGTGATGCGCTCGCGTAGGGCCGCGAGATCAGCATCCTGGATGTGCCGGCGATCCTCACGCAGGTGGCAGGTGATGCCCAGGGCTCCGGCGCGCTCGGCGGCCAGGGCCCACTCGATGGGGTCTGGAAAGCGGTCGCGGCGCGCTTCTCGCACCGTGGCAATGTGATCGACATTGACATGCAGACGAACCATGGTCCGATTCTATCCCTGGCGTGGTGACCGCTCCAAGCTCCAGAATGAACCTTTGTGACGAGACCCTGTTTCCAAGAAGAGCCCACTCAGCCGCCGGGATCGAGTAGCCTCAGGCCCATGCGCATCATTTCCGGCGAGTTCCGCGGCCGCATCCTCAAGGCCCCCCCTGGCCTGGGCACGCGGCCCATGTTGGACCGCGTACGCGAGGCCATGTTTTCGACCCTGGGGCCGGGCATCGAGGGGGCCCGGGTCCTCGATCTCTTTGCTGGCAGCGGCAGCCTGGGCCTCGAGGCCCTCAGCCGCGGCGCTGAAGGCGTGCGCTTCGTCGAGACCGAAACCGCCGTGGTTCAGATTCTCAAGGCCAACGCCGAGGCCCTGGGGGCCAGCGAGCGGGTTGAGATCCTGCGCGGCAGCGCCCTGGCGCGCTCCTCCTGGCAACCGCCAGAGGGCCAGCCCCAACGCTGGGCCGACCTGGTGCTCTTCGACCCGCCCTACCCCTGGCTCTCGAATGAGCGCCGTGGGCCACTCTTGGAGGCTGTCAGCACCCTGCTGAGCGAGGTCCTCGCGCCCGGCGGCCTGTTCGTCTTCCACACCCCCAAGCGGGGTGTGCAGGCGAGCGACTTCGAGGTTCGTTTTGAGCCCGACGCCAGAAAATACGGTTCGAGCGCCCTGTGGTACCTGCGCGCCCCAAAAGAGCAGCCCGCCTCCAGCGAGGATCCGGCGTGACCGAACTCCGCGGGCTCTTGCTCTTGGCGGGCGAGTTGGTGCCCGGCGTGCTGAGTTTGGAGGCAGGCCGCATCAAGGCCGTTCAGCCCGGTGCCCTCGACCCGGATGAGGAACCCTGCATCATCGCACCGGGGCTGATTGACCTGCACATCCACGGCTTTGGCCTGCGCGAGCCCTTGAGCGATCTCGCCGGCATGGCCCAGGCCCTCGCCCGGGCCGGCACGACCGCGTTTCAGCCCACCCTGTTCCCTGCGGCCCCGAGCCGCCTGGGCGAGGACTGCGAAGCGGTTTGGTCAGCCCGCGGCAAGTTGCCCGGCGATGCCGCCGATCCCGTGGGCCTGCACCTCGAAGGGCCCTTCGTCAATCCCGATGCCGCCGGTGCTTTGCCCCGCGGCGACCTCGCCTTGCCTTCGCTGAGGGCCTTGGGCGAGATCCTCGGCTCAGCGACTGGCGACGCGAGGGGTGTGCGCACCGTGACCGTTGCGCCCGAGTTGGCCGGTGCCGATCTTCTGATCGCCGAGCTGGTGCGCCTGGGCGTGCGGGTTTCCCTCGGCCACAGCCGCGCCCTCGCCATCGAAGCCCGCGCCGCAACTCGCGCAGGCGCCTCGGGCGTGACGCACCTCTACAACGCCATGGGCGGCGCGACCCACCGGCGAGCGGGGTTGGCTGGTTTGGCGCTAACCGAAGATGTGCTCTTCGCCGAGATCATCGGCGACCTGGTGCATGTGGAGCGCGAGGCCTTCGACTTGGCTCTGCGCGCCCGCGGTCCCGAGGGCTTGTGCCTGGTGAGCGACGCCCTCGCCGGCGCCGGTACGGGCTGCGAGCGCTTCGAAGCCTGCGGCCGCGAACACATCATCCAGGACGGCGCCGCCTATTACCCCGTGGGGCCCGAGCGCGCCGAACCCCAACTCGCCGGTTCGGCATTGGCGCAGCTCGAGATGGTGCAACGGCTCGTGGCCCAAGGAGTGCTCAGTTTGCCCGAAGCCCTGACCATGGCCAGCGCCACCCCGGCCCGGGCCCTGGGCCTGGAGGGCGAGCGCGGTTCCCTCGCCGCGGGCCTGCGTGCCGACCTGATTGTCCTGGAGCCGGAAAGCCTGGTCTTGCGCGAGGTTTGGTTGGCCGGGAAGGCGCTCGGGACGGCCTCCTGAGCGAACCTCTTTGAGGGCAATCTCTTGAGGCCAAGCGCCCTTCAGGCCTGCCGCAAAGGTGTCGATAAATCGATACTGGACCGTCCATGCGCCCTTTCCTCCCGAATTCCGCTGCCCTCAAGTACGCCCTGGCGCCCTTTATTGCCCTGGGGCTGGCCTGGTCCGGCGCGAGTGTTCAGGACTCGGCGGTACAGAAGATATCAGCGGCCGCGCAGGAGATCTTGCTGGCGAGTCCCGAAGAGCTTCTGGCGCACCCGGACCGCTTCCTCGGAAACCGTGTGCAGATCACGGTCCAGATGCACTCTTACCAAGAGTCTTGGAACCCGTTTCTCACGCGCTTCGGCCCGCGGGAATTCGTCTGCTTGCGAGGTTGGAGCGATGCACAGTTCCCCTGGTTGCGAGGGGACTTCGAGCAACCCTTGATGCGCGTCTTCGCCCGCCGCGGCAGCGCTGCTGAATGGGCTCTCGCGGATGCGAAGCGTTACCAACGCTTCGAACTCACGTGCGCAGTTCGCGCCGTGTTCGGCGGTCAGCCATGGCTGGAGGTGAGCGCGGTTAAGCCCCTCGCGCGCAACCTAGGCACTGGCTGCGTGTTGCACGCGGCCCGCGGCTTGGAATTCATGGAGAAAGGACTTTGGCAGGCCGCTCGCCTTGAGTTTGAACGGGCCACGGCTGGCGCTTTGCCCCGCGTAGCCCGCGAGGAATTGCAGCGCCTGATTGCCCTGGCGACTCGTTGAAGAGCGCGCCTACAGGTCTGCTTCGAGGCGCGCCTTGAGGCCCTGGAGGCCTTCCTCGAACATGCCTCCGATCATGCCGTCGAGGAGCGGGATGATCAGTTTCCAGGGGCCACTAAGTTCCCCCGCAGCGCTCCAGCGGACTCGCACGCCACCCTCCACAGCACTGATCAAAAAGGTGCCGCGCATAATCTGGGCACCGTCTTCCATGACGAGATAGTAGGACACTTGCGAGGGCGGGATGCAGTCACGCAGGGTTATCTTGCCGCGGCCGAGCTCTGGACCCGCCCAGGTCCAGGTGGCGCCATTGCCCGTGGCCGCGCCGCCAAACTCCCAGGTTGCATCGGGATCCATCTCGTCGTTCCAGACGCTCCACTCGGGCCACGAGGAGAGGTCAGAAACGGCGGCGTAGACAACTTCGGGGCTGGCTTGCATATCGAGTTCGCGCTCGACCAGGTAGTCATTGGGCATGAGTAGCACTCCGGCCCCAGCCGCGATCAACAGTAAAAGCAGCAGGGCTCCACACCCGAGCAGGAGTTTCTTCATGGAAGGAGTCTAACAAGCGGCCCCCTTGGAGGGCTTTCAGCGGTCGTTCCAAGGGGGCCGGGTTAGTATCATGACCAGCACCATGCAAGCCTCCACAAGCAGCACCCTCTCTGTCCTCGTGAATCTCCTGATACCTGCCCTGTGTGCCCTGTTGTTTGCCTCTTGTGCCACAAACGCAGGTCCCAAAGCGCCCGCCGAGGCGCTCGATTTTCAGGGAGCCGACCTGCGCAGTGCGGACTTCGAGGGCCGCGACTTTTCGGGCCTGAGCTTCCGGGACGCGCAACTCGACGGGGCCAACCTGCGCGGCGCGCGCCTCGATGGTTGCGACTTGCAGGGGGCCTCACTCGCCGGCTGCGACCTGCGCGGAGCCATTCTCGACGGCGCCCAGCTTGGCCCGGCGGATTTGACTCAAACGCTACTGCGCGGCGCCAGCCTGCGCGGGGCGGACCTCAGAGGTGCGCGGCTTTCGCGGCTCTTGCTCGTGGCGGTGGATTTCAGCGATGCCTTACTCGAGTCGGCCGACTTGTCCTGGGCTTCCCTCGACCTGGCCTGTCTCGAAGGAGCTCGGTGCAAGGACGCCAACATGTTCCGCACCACCTTCTCAGGGGCTCAAATGTCCGGCGCCGACATGCGCGTGGTTCCCAATGTAACCGCCAACCAGCTCGGAGCAGCAGCATCTTGGGATGCTGACACCCGCTGGCCCGAAGGCCTAAACGTAAAGCCCGAGGTCAAGCGCGCCGCGCCGCGGGCCGAGGGTTATTCACAGTAGATGCGGCGCGACTAATCCGTGCAAGGCAAGCCGAGCTGGGTTGTCGCTCCGCTGGCTACGGTGAACTCGATTGAGTCCTGGCCCGGATCATCCTGCACAGTCAAGGTGTATTGGCCGGAGGCGAGCGTTACTTCGATGGGCAACTCCACGCGGCCGTCATGGACGATGTAAGCAAAGTCGGGAGCGATATTCGGGCGCTGCAACACCAAGCGCAGTTCGCGGCACTCGCTATTGCGGCTCGGGACGCTGGGCGCGAGGGCGAGCCAGCCAAAAGCCGGCAAGCTCAGTGAGCCGATGTCGAGTAGTTCGCCGGCTCCCACCCGGTAGCGCACATCGGGAATCCAGCCGCGGCCATGGTTGGGGAAAATCAGGACGTATTCCCCAGGCGGTAGGGGCGGGGTCCTGAACGAAGCGTCCACGAGGTCGGTGGTCAGAGACAGGTTGTGGCCTGTGCCGAGGAGGTGAACCAGGAATGTCACGCCCACCGCCGGTCGGCCGCTGGCTTCGCGCAGGCGTCCCCGCAGCGGCGTCGCATGCTCCTCGTCCTGATTGAGACGGATTTCGTCCTCGCGGCTTCTGGGATCTTGCAAGACGCGAGTCGGTAGGCTGCCCGCAGCCAGGGGGTGGTAAAGATAGAGTTGCGCTGCACGCCCCGCTTGAGAGTCGGGCAATACATAACGCCCATCCTCGTCAGTTCGCGTGACATGCAGCGGTTCTTGAGCGGCGTCCTCGAGCTGGAGCTCGACGCGCCAACCGACGAGTGGCAGACCTTCGGCGTTGAGCAGTGTTCCCGCTAAGACTTCGACCGGTTCGAGCAAGGCGTTCCAGATGCCGAGTTCGCCGGGCTCGAGGACCATCTCGGCCGTCGATTGATGGGTGATCTGACCCTTGTCGCGACAGACTGCGTGCAGGCTGATGCGGCCTGCGGGGAGGTTGCGCAGGAAGAACTCGCCCCTTGCGTTGGAGCCGGTCTCCACCACGGAATCAGGATCATCGCCCATTCCCGTGATGCGGGCACAGGAAACATCATGGCCGTCGGTGCGGGTCAGACGGCCTTCGATGGAGCTCGCATGCTGCATGCGCAGGCGTCGTTGCGTGGACTCGCCGGCCACGAGGCGCAGGGTGGTTGAGCGCGGACAGAAGCCTTGGGCGGAGAGTTGAACCCGGGCCTGACCCGGTTCGAGCCCCCGCAGCACCGCTTCGCCCCAACCATTGGTGAGCACCGCGGGCGCTCGGGTAACAGGGCCTTTTCCCTCGGCCTTGGCGAAACCTGTTGCGTCTCTGGTGACGGCCGTGGTCACGCGCAGCTCAGCTCCGGGTACAGCCAGGCCAGAGTCGTCGACCACCTGTACTACTAACACGGCTCCACGACCACGCAGGCGCAAGACGAGTCGTTCTTGGCTTGGACCGCTCCAAGTTGCTCGTGTGGAAGGAGCGTGGAACTCATGGCGCGCGCCCACATGGATCATGGCGCCGGTCCGCCAACGGGCGCGGGCACTCGGGCCGTCAAGTTCCAGGGCGAAGAGCCCCTTGCCGTTGGTGGTTCCGTGGGACTTGTACTCGCCGTCATTCACCCAGATCACGGCTCCCGCCACGGGCTGGTTGTCCTCGTCCATGACCAGGCACTCGAGGGTCAGAGTCTCCGAGCGAGCTTGTTCGGGGAGCACAATACCTCGCCGCAGGGAAGCGGGAGCGGCCGCTGGCAGCAGGGCGACTTCGAGGTTGGCGACGCGCGTTGGCTGGCGCAGAGGTCTCTCGGTGTCGGAGGCGTGAACAACCCGCGACCCGTTCTTGCCGCTGTCCTCTCGGGGGTAGAGCGTGAAGGCTGTGACCACCAGCGACAGGCATGCAGCAAACAGCGCCCAGCTGACCGGTTGGAGTGATGCGCCTTGCAGGGAGCGCGGACCCAGGCGCAGAGAGTTGTTAGGCATGAGGATTGGGGCTGGACCGTTTGGATCCCGCAGGGCAACTGCCCTGACACCGTGGCCCTTGCATCGCGGGCCCCTTCCTGATGACCCCAGTTTCCGATTCGGAATAGGTAAGAACCGGGATTTGTTTGCTCCTTTCGTTGTGCTCTTCAGGCTCGGCAGCCCTGTAGCCCCCCCCCTGGAGGGCACAATTTCTCCCCTCCTGCCGTGGAGACGCTATTCTTGTCGCCCCCCATGCCCCCCTCTGACCCCCAAGAAGCGGCTCCGAGCACCCTCGATGAGCCCCTGTTGTTTGAGCGCATCTGCCTGCCGCGGGTCTGGGGCGGGCGTGCGCTCGAAGAGACTCCCGGCATCGTCCTCGACATCGAGGGACCGGTGGGGGAGACCTGGGAGCTGTCGGACCGCCCCGACCACCGCTCGCTGGTGAAGAACGGGCTACACGCCGGACGCAGTTTGCACAAGCTCCTCGGCGAACATCGCGAGGATTTGCTCGGTACCACCCCGGCCACCGAGGACGATCGCTTTCCACTCCTGGTCAAGTACCTCTCGGCCGATAAGCCGCTCTCCGTTCAAGTCCATCCTGATGATCGCACCGCCAAGCGCCTGCACGGCGGCGACTGCGGCAAGGACGAGGCTTGGTACATCCTGGCCGCCCAACCGGACAGCTTGATTTACCTCGGCCTGCGCCCCGAAGTCGATGCCACCACCTTCGCCGCCTTGGCCCAAGGTGAGGGTCTCGTGGAGGCGCTCCAAGCCTGGCCCGTGTGTGCGGGCCAGGTGGTGAATGTCCCCGCCGGCACTCCCCACGCCCTGGGTGAGGGCATCATCCTGGCCGAAGTGCAACAGAGCAGTGACCTTACCTACAGGCTCTATGACTGGGGACGCATGGGCCTCGATGGCAAGCCGCGCGAGACCCATGTGGAAGAGGCGCTTCTCGCCATCGACTACGAAACACCCGTGCTGGGTCCCCTTGATCCGGAGTTTACAGACCATGAGAGCGGTCGCTATGCGCTCAACTTGATCGCGAATTCGTCCTTTGCACTCTCCCTGCTCGAACTTACTGGCGGCATCGATGCCGACACCGAGGGCTGCGCCCTGATCTACATCGTTGTAGAAGGCGCCGCCCGCCTGGAATCTTCCACACGCCTGTCGAGTTGGGAACTCGTCACCGGCGACACCTGGCTCTTGCCCGCGGCTCTTGGCGCTCATCGCCTCGAAGCCACAAAAGAACGAGCCAAACTCATCGTCGTGACGACGAGGAAATAATCAAGCATGCCTTACGGAAAGAGAAATGTCACCGGCCAGCACAGCCAGAGCGCTCGGCAAACCACCCGACAAAAACGCGTCCACCCAAAACGCACCCACCCAAAACGCACCGTGCAGTCCGTCGAAGGCGGTGTGCGTCTGAACAAGTACCTCGCCGACCACGGTGTGGCTTCGCGGCGCGCTGCCGACGAACTGATCCGCGAGGGACACCTGCAAGTCGATGGCGTACGCGTGGAAGAGCTCGGCTTGCGAGTTGATCCCTCGAGCCAATTGATCGAACTCGACGGCGCGCCCCTCGAAGTGGGCAAGACCGAGCGCAAGCAGTACTACCTGCTCAACAAGCCCGGCGGCGTGGTCTGCACGAACGAGCGCCGCGAGACGCGGCCGCGTGCTGTGGACCTCATCACAGATCGCAACAAGGGCCGCATCTACACCGTCGGACGCCTTGATGAACAGAGCAAGGGACTGATCCTGCTCACCAACGACGGCGAGTTTGCCAATCGGATCATGCACCCGAAGTACGGCGTGACCAAGACCTACATGGTCAAGGTGCGCGGCCGCATATCAGAGGAAGCCGTACAAAAGGTACGCGAGGGTGCCTACCTCTCCGAGGGCCGCGTGGCGGGAGCGCGGGTCGTGATCCAAAAACGCAGCCGCGAGTACACCCATTTGTGCGTGACTCTGCGCGAGGGCAAGAACCGCGAGATCCGGCGCGTGTTTCACAGTGTGGGCTTCAAGGTCGTCGAGTTGAAACGATCGCGCATCGGTTGCTTGAACGATCGAGGCCTCAAGATTGGCTATTGGCGCCACTTGGCTCCGGCCGAGATTTCTGAGTTGATCGCGATCTCCGATGGCGAGGAAGTCGCCGGCGCGCCCAAGGGACCGGCATCTCGTCGCGGCCGTGGTCGGCGCCCGATCCGGCGTGCGGTGCGCTCGCGAGGCCGCCGTTGACCGCCCGCAAGACGGGCACGAAAGCGGGCGCGAAAATCTCCGAGAAGCACCTCGGAAACGGTCTGCGCGTGCTCTTGGTTGAACGCCATGCGGCGCCGGTAGTGGCTGTCTTGCTGCTATACGGCGTGGGCTCACGGGATGAGCACGAGCACGAGTCCGGCTTGAGCCACTTCCTTGAGCACATGATGTTCAAGGGCACCGCGGCCTACCCCAAGGGCCAAATAGACCTCGTGACCACGGCTCTTGGAGGCAACAACAACGCCTTCACGACCTACGACCACACCGGCTACTGGTTTGAATTCGCCGCGGATCGCTGGGAGCAGGCCCTCGAGATCGAGGCCGACCGCATGGGCGGGTTGCTCCTCGACGAAGACGAATTCCGCGCCGAGAAGGCGGTGGTGCTCGAAGAGTTGTCCATGGGCGAGGACGATCCCTGGCGCCGGCTGTCGCGGGAGGTGCAGCGTTGCCTGTTCCCCCGGCACCCCTACGGTCGGCCGGTCATCGGTTACCCGGACACCCTGGAGGCCATGGATGTCGACGACATGCGCGACTTCTATCGCCGCCACTACCACCCCGGCAACGCGACCCTGGTGGTCTGTGGCGATATCGCTCCGCGCAGGGCTCTGGAGTCCGTTCGGCTCCACTTTGGCGGTGTACCGGCGCTGCCAGAAGCCAACGCTGATCACCCGCGGCGCCCTCCCCTTGGCGATCTGAGCGCCCAAGTACGGCTTCTGTGCCATTGGGATGACTCGTCGCGGCGCCTGTGCATGGCCTGGCCCACGGCGACGCTGGCCAGCGATGCGGACTACGCCTTGGATCTACTCACCGTGCTCCTGACCACGGGCCGCTTATCGCGGCTCTATCGGCGCCTGATTCAGGAGGAGGGCCTGGCCACCAGCGTTTCGGCGAGCAATGACATGCGCACCGATGGCGGTGCTTTTTGGATCTTCGCCGAGTGCGCCGAAGGCGTCGAGCCCCGCGCCCTTGAGGCCGCCATCGACGAGGAGATTGCGCGACTCGCCACAGAACTAGTGCCCAAGCGCGATCTGAACCGTGCGCGCCAGATCCTGGCGGCCTCCGCTGCCCATGAGAGCGAGACCGTCAGCGATCTCGCCGATGACCTCGGTGGGTGGGCAGTGGACTACGACTGGCGCGAGTCTCTCCGCGCCGAGGAACGCTTGGCGCGCATCACGCCCAGCTTTTTGCGCCAAACCGCGGGGCGCTATCTCATGCCTTCCAGGCGCGTCTTGGGCTGGTCCTTGCCGGAAGGTGAGGAGGACTTGTCGTGAGTTCGTCGCGCAGCGCCCTGCCCTTGCAGAATATCTCTGCCCAGCGTTTCGAGCTCTCCTCGGGGGCCTTGCTCCTGGTCGATCGCACGCCAGGTGCGCCCATCGTGGCTATCGAGGCCCACTTGCGCGGTGGGCCTTCCCTCGACCGGGCTGGCCTCGAAGGTTGCGCCGCACTCGTGGGTGGGCTTGCCACCGAAGGTACGGCCTCGCACGATGCGACCGAACTCGCAGCGCTCCTCGAGCCGGCGGGCGGCCAGATTTTCGGCGGCTCCGGCGGCTTGAGCGGCAGTACCAAGGCGAGCGAGTGGAAGCTGCTCGTCAAACTCATGGGCGAGGTTCTGCGCACCCCGAGCTACCCCGCCAAACAGGTCAATCGCCAGAAACAGCGCATCTTGCAGCGCCTACAAGCCGAGGAGTTCGACCCGCGCCAGATGGGCGCGAAGCGTTTCTTGCAGATGGTCTACGGCGATGTGTGGTTGGGCCGGTCGGCCAGTGGCAGCTCACAGAGCGTGGCGCGTATAGAGCCACGCCACCTGCGCGCTCACCACAAACTCAATTGGGTGGCCAGCCGCGCCGTAATCGCCGTCTCTGGCGATGTAAACCCCCGCGAGGTGTGCCGCGCCTTCGAGCGCAGCCTCAAAGGTTGGGCCCCCGGCAAGCTCCTCAAGCGGCGCGAACTGGAATTTCCCGCTCCCTGCTTCCGAGTCGAGGTGATCGAAGCCCAGCGCGAGCAGGTGCACCTGTTCCTCGGGCACTTGGGAGTCCGTCGCAGCAATCCCGATTACCCGGCGCTGGTCGTGCTCGACCATGTTCTGGGCCAGGGACCGGGCTTCACCAACCGCGTGGCGCGGATCCTGCGCGACGAATTGGGCTTGGCCTATACGGTCAGCGCAGGCATCAGCTCCTCCGCGGGCCTCTCGCGGGGCACCTTCACGGCCTACATCGGTACTTCGCCATCCCAGGTGACCCGCGCCCTCAAGGGTTTCTTGCACGAGATGCGCCGCATCCAGGGCGAGCCCGTGCCCGCCAACGAACTCGAGGTGGCCAGGAATTATCTCGTCGGCTCCTTTGCCATGGGTTTCGAGCGCGCCTCCCAGCGTGCCAGCTATCTCGTCTCGGCAGAAATCCACGGCCACCCGCCTGACCACTTGGAGCGGCTGCCGCGTGCTTTCGCCGCGGTCACCGCCGCCGACATCCAGCGCGTGGCCCAGGCGCACCTCATGCCCGGCAAATGCTGCCTCGTCGCGGCTGGCCCCGTGGGAGCCCAGGACCTAGGGCGCGTGCTCGCTGGCTCCTGAGGGCCTCTCATAAGGGCGTCTCTTGGAGACGCGGCTGTCCAGGATTGCCGCGCCGAGAGCGGAGCTTCTCAAAAAACGAAAGCGGGCCGCGCACCCAGGGTCTAGGGTGCGCGGCCCGCATGGCTTGCAAGGATTCGCAGGAGGAATCTAGTGCGCGTGGGCGTGGCCGCCAGCGGCGGGCTCGTCCTCTTTCATTTCGCTGACCAGGGCGTCGGTGGTGAGCAGCAGACTAGCCACTGAAGCGGCGTTTTGCAGCGCAACGCGGACGACCTTCTTGGGGTCGATCACACCGGCTTTGACCAGGTCTTCGTAGGTGTCGGTGGCAGCGTTGTAGCCGTATGTCTTCGACTTGTTGTTGCGCACATTCTGCACGATTACCGAGCCGTCTTGGCCTGCGTTGGTAGCGATCTGGCGCAAAGGCGACTCCAGGGCGCGGCGGATGATGCTGGCACCAACGCGCTCGTCGCCCTCGAGTTTGAGGGCCTCGACCACATCGATAGCGTTGATCAAGCTGGTGGCGCCGCCGGGGATGATGCCCTCTTCGACGGCGGCACGGGTTGCGTGCAGGGCGTCTTCAACGCGGGCTTTCTTTTCCTTCATCTCCGCTTCGGTGGCAGCACCGACATTGATCTGGGCCACGCCACCCGACAACTTGGCGAGACGCTCCTGGAGCTTCTCGACATCGTAGTCGGATTTGGTGTTTTCGATCTCAGCGCGGATTTGGCCGATGCGACCTTGAATGGTTTTCTTGGTGCCAGCGCCTTCGATGATCAGGGTCTCATCCTTCGAGATGATGATCTTCTTGGCACGGCCCAGATCGGCCAGGGTCGTTCCCTCGAGGGTCGCGCCGGTGGCTTCGATCACCGGGTTGGCACCGGTCAGGATCGCGATGTCTTCCATCATGGCCTTGCGGCGATCGCCGAAGCCGGGGGCTTTGACGGCGCAGCAGGGAAACGAACCGCGCAGGCGGTTGACCACCAGGGTAGCCAGGGCTTCGCCCTCGATGTCCTCGGCGATGATCAGGATCGGCTTGCCCTTCTGGGCGATTTCCTCGAGCAGCGGGATCATGTCCTTGATCGAGGTGATCTTCTTCTCGTGGACCAGGATGTAGGCATCCTCGAGCACGCATTCCATGGCTGTGGCATCGCTGATGAAGTGCGGCGACAGGAAGCCCTTGTCGAACTGCATGCCTTCGACCCACTCAACATCGGTTTCGAGGGTTTTGCCCTCTTCCACCGTGATAACGCCGTCCTTGCCCACGCGCTCCATGGCCTGGGCGATCATGTCGCCCACCTCGGAGTCGTTGTTGCCGGCAATCATGCCGACTTGGGTGATTTCGTCACTGGTCTTGACCGGTTTGGCGGCCTGGTCCAGGGAACCGATGACGGCGGTCACCGCGGCGTCAATGCCGCGCTTGAGCGCCACCGGGTTGGCACCGGCGGTAATGTTCTTGAGGCCTTCGAGGAAGATGGCCTCGGCCAGCACGGTGGCGGTGGTGGTGCCGTCGCCGGCCTGGTCGTTGGTTTGCTGTGCAACCTGCTTGACCAGTTGGGCGCCCATGTTCTCGTAGGGATCTTCGAGTTCGATTTCCTTGCTGACAGTCACGCCGTCCTTGGTGACGGTGGGGCTGCCGAAGGACTTTTCGATGATGACATTACGGCCACGGGGGCCGAGAGTGATTTTGACGGCGCGAGCGAGTTTGCTCACTCCGTTCTTGATGTGCTCGCGCGCTGAGGCGTCGTAGCTGATTTGCTTGGCCATGGAAGTATGGGGGCTTTGGGGTCTGTGCGGATGAACGAGGGCGAGACCGAGCTCAGCCTTCGATGACGCCGAGGATGTCGCGCTCTTCCATGATCAAGTACTCCTCGCCGTTGTACTTGACTTCGGTGCCGCCGTAGGAGGTGAAGAGGACGCGGTCGCCCGCCTTTACATTCCATTCGGCACGATCGCCGTTGTCGAGCAGGCGGCCATCGCCGAGGGAGATGATGGTGCCCTCCTTGGGCTTTTCCTTGGCGCTCTCGGGCAGCAGAATGCCGCCGGCGGTTTTGGCTTCAGCCTCGATGCGTTGCACGAGGATGCGATCGCCGAGGGGACGGATGCCGATATTTTTCTTGGACTTGGGTGCGCTCTTGGTCTTGGTGGCCATGACTTCTTTTTAGCGGTTGAAGTGGAAATTGATGAGGTTCGGGAGATGAATCAGGCCCGCGCGTGGGCGAGGGCTGGAAGGTTGCTAGCTGGCTAGCTAGCTGTCGAGGGGCCGCGGGTTGCTGCCGGGCATGCGCGGATCTGACGAGAAAGTCAGGGCGCGGATGACCTCTTGTTTGAGCGCGGCGGGCTTGACGGGCTTGGTCAAGACCGCAAAGGCGCCAGCGCGGCGGGCCAGAATGCCGACATCGCCGGCAGCGTCCGCCGAGCACAGGATGGCGGGCACCCCCAGGAGCTCGGCGCGGATGGTCTCGAGGATTTCGAGGCCGGTGGGACCGGGCATCTTGTGGTCGAGCAGGGCGAGGTGCAGGCGACCGCTGCGCACCAGGTCCAGGGCCTGCACACCAGTCTCGGCTTGCAGGATCTCGACCCCCAGGAAACTCAATAGCTCAGCCATGCCCAGGCGGATTTCCTGGTCATCGTCGGCAATGAGAATGCGGCGGTCGTGGGACATGGTCGCGGAATAGGGTGGCAGAGGGCTGCTGAGGTCAGCGGAAAGCAAACCCCGTGCCGCCACCACCCAAGGGCCCCCCAGGGGGGCCTAGCCCGGTTTGGACCCCGAGAATTCACGGCAAGGGGCCCTCGGGGGCGTCGGCAGCCCCGTTTCCGGCCCCCGCTGGCTGCCACTCTGGCAGCCCCCCTGGAGTGCTCTGGCCCCGCCTGTCAGCTTGACAGGCCAGCTTTCCGCCTTCCCGGGCGCGTGGGGTGCTCCCGCGCCGCGGTGTACGATACCAGGCCATGCCGGTGCCCTTCATCTTCGACGCCCATGTGGACTCCCTACAGCTGGCCCTGGACCTCGGCCGCGACCTTGGCCAGGAGGGCCCCGGGCAGCTCGACCTGGTCCGCGCCCGCCGTGGCGGGGTCGGCGCCCTGGTGCTCACGGCGTGGGTGGATCCAGCCTTTTGCCAGCGTCCCGGCGGAGCCAGGGCTCGGGTCCTGGCGCTCTTCGACGCCTTCGATCAACTCATGGCGGCGCACCCCGCGGCCGTGGCCCATACGAGAGACGGCGCGGCCCTCCGCGCCGCTCAGCATTCGGGCAAGATCGCCGCCATCCTGGGCATCGAGGGCGGCCATGCCATCGAAAACAGTCTTGATGTCCTCGAAGAGTATGGGTCGCGCGGTCTGCGCGTCATGACCTTGGTCTGGAACAACCATCTTTCGTGGGTGCGTTCTTCGGCGCCGCTTGCGAGCGGTTCCGCCGATGCAAACGACAGCTCCGTGCCACGAGGCTTGAGCGCATTCGGTGTTCAGGTGGTGGAGCGTATGAACGAACTAGGCATCCTTGTCGATCTCTCGCACACCTCGGAGAGGGCCTTTCATGACGCTGTGTCCGCCAGCGCCGCGCCTACCATGGCCAGCCACTCAGGTTGTAAGGCGCTGCACGACCATCCACGCAACTTGAGCGATGCGCAGCTCAAACACATCGCCGAGCGGGGCGGCGTGGTGGGCTTGCCCTTCCTGCCTTCCTTCCTCGATGCCGAAGCTGCACAGGCTGCGGAGGCCATTCGCAAGGAGAGTGGCTACCGCGCCCTTTGCGGCAAGAACGACACGGCCTTGGGCTTGTTGCAAACCGAGTACTTGCGCGGCCGTGTGGCGCCTCTTGGGATGGAACGACTGGTGGACCACATCGTGCATGTGGCCGAAGTCGCCGGCCCCGGACATGTGGCCCTCGGTTCGGACTTCGACGGCATCGTGGTCATGGTGGATGGCCTCGAGGATGCCGCATGCTATCCCCACTTGCTGGAACCCCTCGAGGGCCGCGGCTTCAGCTCCCTCGAAATCGAGGGCATTCTGGGCGGCAACATGGCGCGGGTCTTCGGCGAGGCCACAGCATCCGTCGCCACCAGCCGGATCTGAGCAGAGGGTTCTGGCATTGGATGGGGACCAGCCATCCGAGAGGTCCAGCCGGCAGGGCGGGCCAGCATGAGGAACGGGGGGGAGGCGATGCGTTCTGCTTTTTTTTGAAGATCCCTCGGGAGAAGTTTTCTGGAACTTGGGCGCGACCGCTCCGGGGACTCGGCGTCTTTTTCGCACACACCGTTCAGTCCCTAAACCCAACCCAAAAGATTCTCATGAAGTACGACTTCACCGGCACCCAGGACACCAGCGACTTCGTCAACCTCGACCCCGGCTGGTACACCGTTTCCGTGCAGGAAGTGCGCGAATCGAGCACCCGCGATGGCGATACCCGCTGGGGAATGCTTCTACGCGTGGTCGAAGGCGAGTTCAGCGGCCGGTTTGCCGCCTGGGACGGCCTGGTCTGGAGTGACCGCGGAGCCCCGCGGGCCAAGACCGTGCTGGGTGCCCTGGGCTTTGACGCCAGCGGCTCCGTCGAGCTAGTCCCTGCGGATCTGATTGGCCGCCAGGCCGATGTCGAGCTTCTGCCCGAAGAATACGAGCACCCCGTCACTGGCCGCCGCCAGCGGCGCAACCGCGTCTCCTACGAGGGATTTGCGGCTCCCGGCAGCATGTGTTCAGCGGGGCTACAGCCGGTTCCTGCCACCGATAGTAGCCAAGCGGTTGACTCTTGGGGTGCCGGCGGAGAATCATGCGCCCATGAAAACGCCACCGAAGGCACCGAATCTCAGCCCTTCTGACGCTCCCCTGGACGAGCGCGCGCTGCTCGCCGCGGCGCGCGCCGCCTTGGAGCACGCCCACAGTCCCTACTCCGGCGTGCGCGTGGGCGCTGCCTTGCTCGACACGGCTGGTCGCGTACATGCGGGCTGCAATGTGGAGAACGCCAGCTACGGACTGACGATCTGCGCCGAGCGCAACGCCCTGGCGCGGGCCGTGGCCGATGGCTCAGCCGAGTTTGTAGCCATCGCCATCGCCACCAACCGTGCCAGCTGTCTCGCGCCCTGCGGCGCCTGCCGTCAGGTGCTCTCCGAGTTCGCGCCCAATTTGCGCGTGCTCTCGGTGGGCACGGGCGCAGCTTGCGAGTCGTGGTCCCTGACCGAGCTTCTGCCCATGGCCTTTCGCCCCAGCGATCTTCACTGAGCCGACCTTCCATGGCTCCGTCCAAGAACAAACGCGCCGACCCGGCCTCCGCCGCCCGGGCAGGTGAACTGCGCCGCGCTCTCAGTCGCCACAGCGAGCTTTATTACACCAAGAGCGCGCCGGAGATCAGCGACGCCGACTACGACGCCCTGTTCCTGGAACTTTCCAGGCTGGAGGAGCGCTTTCCTGATCTACTCGTGCCCGACAGCCCCACCCAACGGGTGGGTGCGCCCCTGCCCGATGGGACGAGTTTCGAGAAGGTGCCCCATGCGGTGCCCATGCTTTCCATCGACAGCCTCTTCAGTGCCGACGAAGTACGCGAGTTCGAGGAGCGCATTTTGCGCTTCGTGGGCCTCGAGAGCGGCGACGCACTCGAGTGGTCGGTGGAGCCCAAATTTGACGGCGTGAGCGCGGCGCTGATCTACGCAGAGGGCCGCCTGGTGCGCGGCATCACCCGCGGCGATGGACGGGTTGGGGAGGATGTTACCCTCAACCTGAAGACCGTGGGCAACATCCCCCTGGTCCTCGATTCGAAGCTGCGGCCGGTACCCGAACTCCTGGAAGTGCGCGGTGAAGTGCTGATCGGGATCGAGAACTTTCGAAGCTTCAATGAAGGTCGTCTCGCGCGCGGCAGCGAGCCCCTGGCCAACCCGCGCAACGCGACCTCCGGTGCCCTGCGTCGCAACGACCCGGCCGAAGTGGCGCGCTATCCCCTGGAATTTCACGCCTACTCCGCCGTGCGGGTCGAAGGCGGTGAGTTTGCCACCGGCACGGACCTCTACGCGGCCCTTGAGGAGTGGGGCATTCCTTTTTCAGGCCACCAGCGCCTGGTGACCGGGCTCGCTGCCTGCCTGGAGTACCACGACAACCTCGAAGCCCAGCGCGCGAGTTTGCCCTTCGAGGTCGACGGCGTGGTCTGCAAGTTGAACGACCTGGCGCTGCGCGAACGCCTGGGGCGTACCGCGCGCGCCATGCGCTGGCAGTTCGCCCATAAATTCGCGCCCATCGAAGTCTCCACTCGCCTCTGTGCCATCGAACTGTCGGTGGGAGCCAACGGTCGCCTGACGCCCAGGGCGCACCTCGCTGCCGTGGAGGTTGGCGGGGTCACCGTGCGCCACACGACCCTTCACAATGCCGAGCACCTCGCCAACCTGGGGCTGAGGGTGGGGGATCTCGTGTTTCTGCACCGCGCCGGCGATGTCATCCCTCAGATCACCGGCGTGGCCCAGGCCGCCAGCGGCCGCGCTCCCGCTGGTTGGGGAGAGTCGCTCTCAGGCGAGCTCTTGGAAGACGGGTCCGCGGAGGGCGAAGCCGTGCCCCGAATGGGAGTGGCCTGGCGTTTCGGCGAGGCGTTCGAGATGCCTGCCGGTTGCCCCGCATGCGGCACGCCGCCGATTCTCGAGGGCAAGTTGTGGCATTGCCCGAACAGCGCCGGGTGCAGGCCCCAGGTCATCGGCCGCAGCGCGCGCCTGGCGGGGCGGGGTGCCTTTGAAATCGACTCCCTGGGAGAAAAACAGATCGCCCAACTGCTCGACGAGAGCTTGATTGAAGGCCCTGCCGACCTCTTTCACCTCGACCGCGAGCCCGGCCGCCGCGAGGCTCTGATCGAGCTCAAGGGCTGGGGCGAGAAGAGCGTCGAGAAACTCTTCACGCAACTCGAGGAGCGCCGCAGGCTGCCCTTTGCTCGCTTCCTCGCGGGGCTCTCGATTCCCCAGGTGGGACCTCAGACTGCGCGGCTCCTGGCCGGGAATTTTGCCAATCTCGACGAGTTGCGAGGCGCGGACGAGGAGAGCCTGTGCGCCATCGACCAACTCGGCCCCGATGTGGTCGAGGGGCTCTTGAATTGGTTCAAGACGGAGCGCAATCAGGCTCTGCTCGAGCGCCTGCGCACAGGCGGCGTGACGCCCATCGCGTCCGAACCCACCGCAAGCGAGGGCGCCTTTGGGGGCAAGACGGTGGTCTTCACCGGCAGCCTCGAGGGCATGACCCGCGCCGAGGCCAAACAAGCCATCGAAACCCAGGGTGGCCGAGTGGCCTCCAGCGTGTCCGCCAGGACCGATTTTCTGATCGTGGGGGGCAAGCCGGGCAGCAAGGCTCGCAAGGCCAAGGATCTGGGAGTTTGCGTTATGCTGGAGCCCGAGTTCCTGGACCGCCTCGGCAGCTGACCCCTGGCAACCAGGGCCGCCCGCGATTTTCCCCCAGCCATGAGCATTCCCAAAGCCGACGAAGATAGCCCGCCGCTTCACACCCAGGAAGTCGAAGCTCTCGTTGAGCGTGCCCAGGCCGGTGATGCCGAGGCCTTGAACGAGTTGTTCTCGCGTCACTACCAGACCATGTTGACCGTGGCGCGCATGCGACTCGGCGCGCGCCTGCGTAGCAAGGAAGAACCCGACGACCTGGCCCAGACAGCTTTCCGCGAAGCGACCCGCGACTTCTCCAAGTACACCTATCAAGGCGAAGGCAGCCTCTTGAACTGGCTGATCCAGATCCTGCAAAACAAGATTCGCGACCGGGCCGAGTTCTACTCGGCGGGTAAGCGCGACCTTTCGAAGGAGCGTTCGATGGACGCCACTGCGCCAGGCGCCGATGGTCGCTTGAACAGTTTCTTCGAGTTACCCAGCGATGACCTGACCGTCACGCGCCAGTTCCAACGCGGCGAGGAGATCCACTTGGTCCAGCGCGCGATCACCGAGCTCTCCAAAGATCACCGCCAGGCGATCACCCTGGTGTTCTTCCAGGGCAAATCCTTGCGCGAGGCCGGGGAGATCATGGACGGCCGCAGCGAGGACGCCGTGCGCATGCTACTGCGCCGGGCCGAGGTCCGCTTGGGTACGATTCTAAGAAGCACCCTGAAGCCTGACGAACCGCACGAGGAAGGGGTCTCCGAGGCCCCCGATGATTCCGAGGGCTAGACCGAGAGCTGCCCCCCCCGGGCGTCGGCGAGCATTCCCCGCCCTCCAGTCTTGCTCCCAGCCGTATCCCTCCCTACACTTCCCGGCCCTTCAAGCGGGCGATTAACTCAATTGGTAGAGTGCCATGTTCACAGCGTGGAGGTTACTGGTTCAAGTCCAGTATCGCCCACCAGCCGCCCCTGCTCCCAAGTGCGAGCGGGCTTCTCGATGGGTAGCGCTGCTAGCGCCGTCTCTAGCCAGAGAGGCGCTGGTGTTTTCCGGAAGCGTTGGTCTCCTCGCGCTCCTGGCCTCTGAAGCGGATGCACACAACGGCGATGATTTCTTCTTTGACCTGGTTCGAGCAGCTCGCGGCCCTGCGCGAAGAGCAGCAGCCCTGCGTCTTGATCGTGGTCAGCGCCGCAAGGGGTTCGGCGCCGCGGGAAGTTGGCGCGCGCTTGATCGTGGCCGAGGATCGCATTGTCTGGGGCACGATTGGGGGTGGCAAGCTTGAGCACTTGGCCCTGGAACAGGCCCGCGAGTTGTCCGCCACGGGGCGCGCGCTCTCCCAGAGTCGCGACTATCCCTTGGCCGAAGCCGCCGGCCAGTGTTGCGGCGGCTCGGTGACCTTGTTCTTCGAGGCCTTCAACTGGACACCCAAGCGCGTGGTGATCTTCGGTGCCGGCCATGTGGCCCAGGCCCTGGCCGGTCTCTCAGGCTATCTGGGGGCCGAACTCGAGCTGATCGATCCCCGTCAGGAATCCGAGTTGCAACCTGTGCCGCCGGCCCAGCGACCGTGGACCTTGACCTTGGTGGATGCTCCTGAAGGCGAGGTCGAGCGCCTGGCGAAAGATAGCCTGGTCCTGGTGATGACCCACGACCACAGCCTGGACCAGACGATCCTCGAAGAGCTTCTGCGCCGTGATGCTTTTGCCTACATCGGCTTGATCGGCTCCGAGCGCAAGTGGGCGCGCTTTCGTAAGCGCCTGGCGGCTCGCGGTTTCAGCGCGGAGGCGATTCTGCGCGTGCGCTCGCCCATCGGCATTAGCAAGGGTTCCAAACAGCCCACGGCTATCGCCATATCCGTGGCGGCCGAGCTGCTCGAGGTCATGGCGGCCTCAAGCCAGGTCTGATTCCGACTCTTCGAGGGTCACGCCCAGCTCCAGGGCGAGTTGTGCCAGTTGGCTTTCGAGGCGTTCGACCCGGGCTTCGAGGCCCTGGTCGTCGGGCGCTTGCGGGGGCGAGGAAGCAGTCGGCGCTGCGGCCAGCGGCGGGCTCGTGCTTTCCGCGGCGGCTGCGTCAGGAGCGAGAGTTTGAGCCACGCGCTCGGTGCGCGAGCCCATGCCGGCGGGCAGGCGTTTCAGCAAACCGCGCCGCAGAAGTTGTTCGAGGTGGCTGCTAAAAACGGCCTCGGTCTCCATGGGGGACATACGCTCGCTGCGCTTGCGCAGGGCCTTGAAGCTCTGCGGCCCGCGCAGCAGCAACTCGGCCAGGATGGCCAATTGGGGCTCCTGACAATCGAGCATCTCGCCCCCGTTGTGGCGGTAGTGCTCCACCCGACTGCCCGCCGCTTGCACTCGACCCACCAGGCCGCGGATGACCAGTTTGTCGATCAGCATGCCCACCGCCATGGTCGAGAGATCCATATGTGGCTCGCGGTTCGACTTCTGGTTGCAGCCGTTGGTCAGGGAGTTGAGCGAGAGCGGATAGTGCTCGGGCGTCGCCAGGGACTTCTCGATCAAGACGCCAAAGACCCGCGCTTCCTGTACCTCAAGTTCCAAGCCCTCTTGCATTAGCCCTGGGCTTTGAGCGCGGAGACCGCTGCGGTTAGTGCCGGGATGACTTCAAAGGCGTCGCCCACGATGCCGAAATCGGCCAGTTTGAAGATCGGGGCGTCGGCGTCCTTGTTGATGGCAACGATGGTGCCCGAGGTCTTCATGCCGGCGACATGTTGGATGGCGCCAGAGATGCCCACGGCGATGTAGAGCTCGGGAGAGACAACCTTGCCGGTTTGGCCGACCTGGTCGCCGTGGGGTCGCCAACCGGCGTCGACCACGGCGCGGCTGGCTCCCACCGCGGCCTCGCCAAAGGCCTTGGCCAGCTCTTCGAGGATGGCAAAGCTCTCGGGGTCTTTCATGCCCCGGCCACCGGAGATGACCACCGGAGCCTCGGACACATCGAGGGCGGTGCCTTCCTTGGGAGCGAGGCTTGTTACACGCGCCTTGCCATCGGTGCTGGCGGCGCGTTCGGAGATCTCGCTGGCGCCAGCGGTCTCGCAGGGCGAGAAGCAGTTGACCCGAGTAGTGGCGCAGAAGACCGGACCGGAAGAGGTGCAGTGAGCGATGGCCTTGCCAGCCAGCCAGGGGCGCGTGGCCTGGTAGCTGTCGCCTTCGGCGGCGAGGTCGGTGCAGTCGCTGAAGAGCACCGAATCGAGGTGTGCCGCGACCCTCGGAGCCAGGTCGTTGCCCGTGGCGGTGGCTGCGCACAGAAAGACCTGGGCCCCCAGGTCTCCGGCGATGGCGGCCAGACAGCTGGCGGTGGCGTCGGGGCTGTAGGGTTCGGCACCGCTGAGCACGATGGCGCGCCCTGCACCCTGGGCCTGGGCGGCGGCGTCGGTAGCTCCCGGGCCGGTGAGTACGGCAACCACATCACCGCCCAATGCGGCAGCGGCCCCCAGGCATTCGAGGGCGGCGCGCCGGCAGGAACCAGAGTTCTGTTCGACGAAGACGAGGATGGTGGACATGCTGCGTGGGGGTTAGAGGACCTTGGCCTCGTTGCGGAGAGCGTCGATCAGGGCGGGTACGGCGTCAGCGCCTTCACCCACGATGCGTCCCGCGGAGCGCGGAGCGGGCAGCTCGAGGCGGGTCACCTGGGCTTGGTTGGGAGTCGAGTCGACCGGGATTTCCAGAAGCGGTTTTTTCTTGGCGGCCATGATGCCCTTGAGCCCAGCGTAGCGCGGTTCGTTGAGGCCCTTGTCGCAGGTGATGATGGCTGGCAGGGAAAACTCTACAGTCTCCATGCCGTTTTCGGTTTCGCGCTTGGCGGTTCCGCCATCGGCTTTGATATCGAGCTCGACCACTGAGGTCACGCAAGCCCAACCCATGAGCGTGGCCACCATGGGGCCCACCGCGCCATTGTCTCGGTCGGTGGCGACCTTGCCGAAGAAGGCCAGTTCGGCACCCATGGAAGTGAGTTGCGCAGCGAGGGTCTTGGCTGTGGAGAGCGCATCGCGGCTAGCCCATTCGGGGTCGACGAGGATCACGCCACCGTCGGCGCCCTTGGCGATGCACTCGCGCACTTCCTTCGAGACTTCGGAGGGACCGATGGTCAAGACAGTCACTTCGCCCTCGAGGGCTTCCTTGGTCAAGATGGCCTGCTCCACGGCGATCTCGTCGTAGAAGCTCGTCATGTATTGAAAGCCTGCGGCGTCCAGGCTCTGACCATCGGGCGTGATTTTGGCTTGGGCGTCGGTGGTCGGGACGCGCTTGATGCAGGCGATGATCTTCATGGACTAGAGGAGGGCGGCGAAACGGCTTGGGCGTGGTTTGCGCGCGGCAAAGATAGCCGCGCCGGGGTGGGGTTCGCAATGGGCCAATATTCGGGGCTGGGCCGGGCTCTCAGGCTTCGAACATGCCGGCCTCTTCGGCGCTAGTGATTTTGCCCATGGGCGCGTCAAAATTGTCGCCCAGATAGACTCGGCGCACCTCGGGGTCGGAGACCAGAACCTCGGCGCTGCCTTCTTTTAGAATCACACCCTCGTGGATGATGTAGGTGCGATCGGTACTCTGGAGCGTCTCACGGACATTGTGGTCGGTGATCAGAATGCCGATGTTCTGTTCGCGCAGCTTGTTCACCAGGAGCTGGATCTCCTGCACATTGATCGGATCGACCCCGGCGAAGGGCTCGTCGAGGAGTAGCACCGCTGGCCGCGTGGCCAGGGCCCGGGCCAACTCAAGCCGCCGGCGTTCGCCCCCCGAGAGGGTGTCGGCGAGGTTCTTGTGCAGATGGCCCAATTCCAGGTCGTCGAGCAGGCGCTGGGCCTCCCGCCGCCGCTCTGCGCGGGTGAGGGACATGGTTTCGAGCACCGCGATCAGGTTGTCCTCCACCGAGAGGCGCCGGAAAATGCTGGCATCCTGGGGCAGGTAGCCCATGCCCAGGCGGGCCCGGCGGTACATGGGCAGGTGGGCGCAGTCGCGGCCACGCAATTCAACCGTGCCTTCGTCGGGTCGCACGAGGCCCACCACCATGCGAAAGCTCGTGCTTTTTCCGGCTCCATTGGGCCCCAGGAGACCGACGATCTCGCCGGCGTGAACCTCGAATTCGACTTGGTCCACCACCCGGCGGCCGCGATAGGCCTTCACCAGGTTTCTCGCGCGCAGCAGCAGATCGCCTCGTTCGGGGGCCTTTGGGGTCGTCATGGGGAGCATTCTACGGCCTTGGATCCGGTGCCCTAAGCCCCAACCAGGAAGAGACTTGGGGCGCCGGCCAGGGGCCGGGCTGGGACCGGTTACGCGGGGCTTCCTGGGGTCCGGTGAGGGGGCTTTGGGAGGCGGATCGAGGTCCTGCGAGAACAATACTTTGGTGTCCCGCAAGCTCGGACTGAGTTTTTTTCACTGTGGATAAGCTGGGGAAAGAATGCAGCGTGCGAGTCGCGGGCCAGCTCCTTGCAAGTGCCCATGTTTGGAGGGGTTAGGAGGGTGCCCCTCGGAGTCGCAATCGGCAACAAGTGTAAGTACTGATTTGAAAAGAGTTTGTGATAGCAAGTGGCAAATTGGCTTGCGGGCCAGCCAGCAGCCGGCTCACATACATATTCTGGGCTTCGAGGCTTGACAGCAGATCGCAAGCGCTCAAATCGGCCCCCGCAGAGTGTGGAGAACAGTTGCCGAGGTGCTCGACGGCCTCGATCGGCCTGATTCCCGAAGTCAGGCTCTGGCAGGGACTTCCGTGCGCGCTTGACCCAGAATGGAGCCACTCGAAAGCCAGCCGCCGACCTCAGTGCACCCACTCCAGACGCCACAGGCCGAAGGACAGCTTGAATGGCCAGAAGACCAGCACGGCCCGGCCCGTAACGAGTTCACGGGGGACCAGGGAGACGGCCATGGGAGTCAGGCGCTCGGTTTCGGCCGCTGGCCAGTGGTGCAGCTCGCCAAACTCGTCGCGGAACCACAGCACCGTCCCCTCGGGACCGCCCTGGACCCTGCGCGGGTTGATGTTGTGGGTGCGCAGGTTGCCGCGGTAAATCGTGCCGCCCTCGCCGCGGGGGTAGCGGATGCGCTCCAGCATCCACTCGCGGGCGTCGGACGAGTCCTGGGTGTTGTCCCCGAGCATCACGAAGTGGTCCGCGGGGATGTCCCACTCCGCGCGCTTTACGCTGTCGGAGAGGTAGTAGATGTCGCGGTAGACCATCAGGTCCTCGAGTTCAGCGCCGGCGCCTTTGAGGTGCAGGAAGACGCATGACATCTGGTCGCTGGCGGCGGGGATTTCGAGCTCGAGCACGATCTCCCCGTCGACTTCGAGCTGTAGCACATCGTCCAGGTTCTGCACGGCGAAACTCGTGGTGTCGCCCGCACCGAGACGCCAGGCATCGCTGGCCACGGTCTCGCAGCCCGCACCGAGGGCCGAGGAGGAGGTCCGCACCGCTTCCTTGGCCGAGATGCCCAGGCGCGCCTGCTGGTCCGCCCCAGGTCCGGGGAACTCGAAGCGATAGCGTCGTGAGCCCTCGCGCAATTCGACAGTCACGGACTCGCAACCCGCGCGGGCCGTGATCTCGCCGGTCACTCGCAGATCGCCTACCGGGTGCCGCGCTGACAAACGGTTCGAGCGGATCTCCTTGCGCACGGCCAGGGGGTAGCCATCGCGGTAGTTGTCCATCACCGAGCCCGAGGGCGGAAAGCGCAAGGAGCCCGTGCCGCTGGCGTCGATAGAGTCTTCGAGTGTGCTCCAAGAGCTGGCGCCGCCCAGGGCCTTCCAACCCGGGAGGCCGCCCATACCCGGGTGCAGTTCCTTCCAGGTCTCCAATTGTACGGGTCGCGGCTTGCGCAAGACCTGCCAGGGTTGCGTGCCGTCGGGCCGATTCCAGAGGTCCCCGTTCTCGATTTTTAGCTGTTCGGGCCCCACGCCCACCATGCGCTTGATGAAGTTCTTTGACAGGTCGAGGGGGTACTTGAAGACCGTCACTTCAAAGCGCTTGGGCTTGCGGAAGTGATAGGAGAACTTGTCCACCAGGATGCGGTCCTTGATGTTCGTCTCGTCATTGCCCATGAGCGTGGGCTGCATCGATCCGGTAGGGATCTTGTAGGCCTCTACGATGAAGTACTTGAGCATCACGGCCATCACGATGGCCATGGTGATGGCTTCGATATTCTCGCGCCAGGGATGCCGCGGGGCTTGTTTCTCCGGCTTTTCTGACATGGCTGGCCTGGTTACTTCTCGTCGCCTCCGAGCACCGACAGGAAGGCCTTCTGGGGAATGTCCACATTGCCGATCTGGCGCATGCGGCGTTTGCCGGCCTTTTGCTTTTCGAGCAGCTTGCGCTTGCGCGAGATGTCGCCGCCGTAGCACTTGGCGGTCACATCCTTGCGCAGCGCCGCGATGTTCTCGCGGGCGATGATCTTGGCTCCCACTGCGGCTTGCAGGCGAACTTCGAAGAGGTGCCGGGGGATGTTCTTGCGCAGCTTCTTGAGGATCGCGCGGCCCCGTTGTTGCGCTTGGCTCTCGTGGCAGATGCTCGAGAGGGCATCGACATCATCACCATTAACCAAGAGGCGCAGCTTGACCAGTTTGTCGTGGTTGTACTTGATGATCTCGTAGTTGAGCGTTCCGTAGCCCCGGGTGGCGGACTTCAGCTTGTCGTAGAAGTCATAAATGATCTCTGCCAGGGGGATGTCGTAGACGAGTTGGACGCGGGTGGGGGAGAGGTGATCCTGGCGTACGAAGATACCTCGGTGATCGTTGGCTATTTGCATCAGAACCCCGATGAACTCCGTGGGAATCATCATGCTGGCGCGCACGATGGGCTCGAGCAGGGCCTCGTACTTGTCGGGCTCGGGGAGTTGACCGGGCGAGCGGATGTCCTGCTCGCTGCCGTCGGCCAGTTGGATGCGGTAGGTCACCGACGGCGCGGTCTGGATCATGTCCATGTCGTGCTCGCGCTCGAGCCGCTGCTGGATGATCTCCATGTGCAAGAGCCCAAGGAACCCGCAGCGGAAACCAAAGCCCAAGGCATCCGAGGTCTCCGGGAAGAACGACAGCGAGGAGTCCGATAGCGAGAGCGTCTCAAGGGCATCGCGCAGGCGTTCATAGTCCCCCGGGCTGGTGGGGTAGAAGTCGGCGTAGACCATGTGCTGGGGCTCTTGATAGCCTTCCAGCGGCTCGACATCCGGGCCCTTGGAGTGGGTCAGGGTGTCGCCCACGCGCACATCGCCCAACTGTTTGATATTGGAGACGAGGTAACCCACCTCGCCCGCGGTCAGTTCGTCGCACTTCTTCATCTTGGGCTGGAAGCGGCCGATCTCGAGGGCTTCGTACTCCGTCCCGGTGCTTACCATCTTGGCCAGGTCGCGGTTCTTCAAGGTGCCGCTGAAGAGTCGCAAGTAGACGATTACGCCGCGGTACTCGTCGAAGACGGCGTCGAAAATCAGAGCCTGCAAGGGCGCTTCGGGATCTCCCGTGGGGCATGGAATGCGCTCGACGATGCGGTCCAGCACGGCTGGAACGCCCTCGCCAGTCTTGGCCGATATGCACAGGGCATCGGTGGCTTCGATGGCCAGGCTGTTCTCGATCTCCTCGGCGATCTCGTCGGGTCGCGCGTGGGCCAGGTCGACCTTGTTGAGCACGGGCAGGATCTCGTGCTCCTGTTCCATGGCGAGGTAGGCATTGGCAACCGTTTGGGCCTCAACTCCCTGGGAAGCATCGACCAAGAGCACCGCGCCTTCACAGGCTTGCAGGCTTTTTTCGACCTCGTAGCTGAAGTCCACATGACCTGGCGTGTCGATCAGGTTGAGCTCGTAGCGCTGGCCCTTGTACTCGTGGTAGATCGTCACGGCCCGGGCCTTGATGGTGATGCCCCGTTCGCGCTCCAGTTCCATGTCGTCCAGGATCTGGGCGCGCATGTCGCGCGCCTTGACGGAGCCCGTGATTTCGAGCATGCGATCCGCCAGCGTCGACTTGCCGTGGTCGATGTGCGCGATGATCGAGAAGTTGCGGATGTACTGGGCGTCCACGGTGGTGTTCAGGTGATCGCTGTGACCAGAGTAGGGAGCAGGCTGGCGAGTTTCCTCAGTGCCCGGCCACGGTGGCTGACGGCGGTTTTTTCAAGAGGCGTGAGGCTGGCGAAGCTCTTTCCAGAAGCTGCGTGGCCGGGTTCGGTGAAGAGGAAGAGGGGGTCGTAGCCAAAGTCGCCAGATCCCCGAGGCTCCTCGAGAATGAGACCTCGGGCGCTGCCCTCGATTTCCGCTGCGAGAGTACCGTCTGGCCGGGCCAGTGCGAGGGCGCAGATGAAACGGGCGCCGCGTTGTTCGGTGGGTAGGCCATGCAGTTTCTCAAGCAGCAGGCGGTTGTTGGCCGCATCGTCGCCGTGTTGGCCGGCGAACCGCGCCGAGAGCACGCCTGGCGCTCCGTCCAGGGCATCAACCTCAAGCCCCGAATCGTCCGCCAGGGTCCACATGCCAGTGGCCAGGGCCGCTTCGCTGGCCTTCTTCGCGGCGTTGCCCGCGAAGTCGGGACGGTCCTCAACGGTTTGCGCCAGGCCTCCCAAATCTCCGGGTGTCAGAATCGTGATCCCCAACTCTTCGATCAACTCGCGCAACTCGCGCAGTTTCTTGGCGTTGCCGCTGGCGAGCAGAAGTTCCACGCTGGGTTCCGTTGCGACGCTAGGAAAGGCCCAGGGCCGCCTTTTGGAGGTCAAAGATGCGCCGGATAGCGGCTTCGCCAACCTCGAGCATCTCGTCCAGCGATTGGCGCGAGAAGGGTGCGCCCTCGGCGGAGCCTTGGACCTCGATGAACTCGCCCCCGCCGGTCATGACCAAGTTGAAGTCGACTTCGGCGTTGCTGTCTTCCTTGTAGTCGAGATCGCAGATCACCGTGCCATTCACGCGACCCACCGAGACCGCACCCACCTGGCTCGTTAGGGGCCAGGCGCGTAGTACTCGCCGACTGTCCATGTCGGTCAAGAGGTCGTGCAGCGCGACCCAGGCACCGCTGATGGCGGTGGTGCGGGTGCCCCCGTCGGCCTGGATCACATCGCAGTCGAGCCAGATGGTGCGTTCGCCAATAGGTTTGAAGTCCATCACCGCCCGCAGGGAACGGCCAATCAGGCGTTGGATTTCCACCGACCGTCCGTCCACCCGTCCGCCGCGGTCGCGGCTTTTGCGGGTGTTCGTGGACGAGGGCAGCATGGAATACTCGGCCGTCATCCATCCGCGGCCCTTGCCTTGCAGGAAATGTGGCACGCCGTCGGTAACCATGGCAGTGCACAGGACCCGGGTCTCGCCGAAGCGGGCCAGGACCGAGCCGGGGGTCTGGTTCGTGAATCCGCGCTCAAAGCGGATCTCGCGGGTGGCGCTAGTTTCGCGGCCGTCGTGGCGTGTCATGAGAGGGGGGAGGGTTCCGGGCGGCATGATCTCTTCAGAAATGGCGCGAGCAGTATAGGAGGCAGCCCCGGCCGAGGGGCGTGCGAGGGCGGATATCGCCTCCGGGAAGCCAGATCCAGGGATCCTGTCTTTGTAGGCGGTGTCGCAGCTACAGGAAGTTGCAATGACACCCAGCGAGGCCCTCAGTCGAGCTCGTCGCGGCTCACGGCTTGGATAAACTCCAGGGGCAGAAATTCCGAGCGCGGTCCGTTGCCCCGCAGTTCGAGGCCGGAGGAAACCGAGAGCCCCACGAGCTGGCCCACGCGCTCCTCCCCCGAACAGGTCACCCGCACCCGTTGCTCCCCCAGCCCGCTGGCCAGGAGGTAGTCATCGGCCAGTTCACGGTGGTGGCCGCGCACCTGGGCCAGTCGCCCCCCGAGCCTCCCCAGGAGAGCCTCGGTAGCCGCCGCCACGGTGACCTTGTGGCCCAGGAGGGCCAAGCTCGTCACCGCCCGTTCTGCCTTGAGCTCGGCGGGGAATTGCAGTTGGCGCACATTCATGCCTATGCCCACCACGAAGTGTGGGCGGGCCGGAGCGAGGCTCCTGCTCTCGGTCAGGATGCCGCACAACTTTGCGCCGCCCACCTGAATGTCGTTGGGCCATTTGAGCTGGGCTGCACCGTCGCCGAAGGGATCCAGCCCCAAATCACGGAGGGATTCGAGGGTAGCCAGGGCGCAGGCCATGGTGAGGGCCGTGGGGCGCAGGGCGGGCGGATCGGGCAGCAGCACGATCGAGGCGTAGAGGCCCTCGTCGGTGGGGCTCAGCCAGGTGTGCCCTTCCCGTCCACGGCCCGCGCTCTGGCCCCGAGCCAGATGCACATCGCCGTGGCGTGCGGTGCCCGCTGCGAGGTCCGCGAAGGCCCGGCTCGAGGTCGAGTCCACCAAGCCGTGCTGGATCAGGCGGTGTTCCATGGTCGAGAGCCTACTCCACCGAAAGCCCCACAGGCAGTAGGTCCGGAGAGCCACGGGGCCCTCCAACTCAGCCAAAAACCGACAAGGGTATGGTTTTCTCCAAATAGCGCGACCAAGAACGGCTCAAGGGGCACTTCAGTCCATGAGGGGCTTTACAGGAGACCCGCTTTGGGGAGCCCCAGCAGGGCACCCCTCCGGCAGGTCACCCACAGAAAAAGCCAATCTACAGGCCTGAGATGGCGGCAAGCAGTCGACCGACGGGGCTCTGGTCCCGAGGCCCGAGGGAGAAAAAGAGCGGGCCGCACCCATAATGGGTGCGGCCCGCTACTTTGTTTTTGAACTCTTGTCTGCCCTACATCAGGAGCGTGCCTTGTTTTTGGCCCAGGAGGCTCTTCAGGCGGCCCATGACATTCGAGTGGATCTGGCACACACGGCTCTCGGTCAGAGCCAGCATCTCGCCGATCTCGCGCATGGTGTGGCCGACTTGGTAGTACTGCTCGATAATGAAGCGTTCCTTGTGGGTCAAGGAGCGCGTGATGAAGGTCAAGAGGTCCGCGCGGTTGAGCTCGAAGAATGGATCCACCGAGTCGTGGTCCTCGAGCACATCGACCTTCTCGGTGGCGTTGTCGTCGTCGTGGTCTTCCCACTTTTCCGAGAGCGAGAACATGGCCTTGGCGTTGGCCTCGCGCATTTCCTTGGAGAGCTCGGCGTGGTCCATCTCGAGGGCTTCAGCCAGCTCGGAGTGGGTGGGAGCGCGGCCGTAGGCGCCGGTCAAGCGCTGCAGGGCCTTTTCGATCTTGCCGGCTTTCAGCCGCACAAGGCGCGGCACCCAATCCTGCGAGCGCAGTTGGTCGAGAATCGAACCGCGGATGCGCGTCGAGCAGTAGGTCTTGAACTTGATGCCGCGCTCGGGATCGAAGCCACGGATGGCGTCCATCAAGCCGAACAGCCCGGCGCTGACGAGATCGTCGAGCTCGATCGAACGGGGCAGGGTTTGCAGCAGGCGGTCGGCGATGTAGCGCACCAGCGGCAGGTGGCGTTCCATCAGCTCGTTGCGCAGCGCTTCGAGCATGGGCTTGCCCTCCTCGCCCAACTTGCGCGTGACCTGATAAGCCGCCCAGAGGTCTTCGGCAGGTGTTTCGCTGGTGATCTCCTCAGGGGAGGTCAGCGGTTTGGAGGCTTTCTTGGCTGCGGCTTTGGCCTTTTGCGTGGCCTTGGACTGCTTGGCAGCGGTGAACTTCTTGGTGCTCATAGAGGCAGGTGACGGTAGATCGTTACTAAACTAATAGGTCAGAAGCGCGTGGATAGGTACATCGCCCAGTTTTTCTCGCCCGGGCAGGAACCCGAGTTCGATCACGAAGGCGCAGGCCACGGGCGTGGCGCCGATACGGTGCACGAGAGTCAGAGCCGCTGACATTGTGCCGCCTGTGGCCAGGAGATCATCGACCATCAGGAAGCGATCGCCCTGCTCCGCAGCATCCACATGGATTTCGAGCGTGTCCGAGCCATATTCTAGTTGATATGACTCCGACTCGGTTTTCCAGGGCAGCTTTCCCGGCTTGCGGATGGGCACGAAGCCCTTGCCGAGTTCGAGGGCCAGGGCGGTGCCAAAAATGAATCCGCGGGATTCGATGCCGCAAACCGTGTCGTAGGTGTCCGGATCCACCGCGTCGGCGAGACCCTGGATCGACTTTCGCAAGCCCTCTGCGCTTTGCAAGAGGGGCGTGATGTCCTTGAACAGAATCCCTTCCTTGGGGAAGTCCGGCACATCTCGAATGTAACTGTCAACCAAAGGTATCTCCAGGTGGGTTCGGTGCGCTTTCACACCCATGCTTGAGTCACATCTCCCACGCGGGGGAGCGGTGAGGCCGGGCTGAGAGGCGAAGTGCGCGCCATCACTAAGGATCGGTATTCTGGGATGAGAGCCTTTAGGGGAAAAAAAAGAAACATCCATCTTGGCTTACATCTGATCGGGAGCGGCAAGGCCCAGGAGGCCCAGGGCACTATGGATCGTGCTGCGGGAGGCTTTCACCAACTGCAGCCGTGCCGCGCTGAGTTCGGGGGCCTGGCCCAAGACGCGATGGCCAGCGTACCAGTTGTTCAGTTCGCGGCAGAGGCCCAGGACCCAAGTGGCGAGTTCCGAGGGCTCGGCGTGGGTGCCAGCCGAGCGCAGGACATCGGGATAGCGCCCCAGAGTGAGCAAAACCTGGTCCGCATCGGCCAGGGCTGCCCAGTCGGGCTCGGCTCCGCCTTCCCCGGCCTCGGCAGCCTTGCGTTCGATGGAGGTCAGGCGCGCGTGGGTGTACTGCACATAGGGACCGGTGTCTCCCTCGAAGCTGACCACTTCGCTCCAGACGAACTCGATGTCCTTGATGCGCTCGCGCTTGAGGTCATTGAAAACCACCGCGCCCACGCCCACCTGTTCGGCGACGCCGCGTGCGTCTTTCAGATCGGGATTCTTCTCGGCGATGATCTTGAAGGCCTCGTCGCGGGCACGATCGAGCACATCTTCGAGGAACACCACGCGGCCTTTGCGCGAACTCATCTTGCCCTCGGGTAGGCGCATCATCCCGAAGGCGATGTGTTCGATGCGATCGGCCCAGTCGAGGCCCATGCGTTGACAAACGCCACGCAGTTGACGGAAGTGCAGTTTTTGATCCGAGCCCACGACATACAGGCAGCGCGCGAACTCGAATTGTTCCCAGCGATGGAAGACCGCCGCCAGGTCACGGGTGGCGTAGAGGGTCGTGCCGTCGGTCTTGCGCAGAAGGCAGGGCGGCATGTTCTTTTCGAGAGTCGAGAGGTCCACGATCTCGGCGCCCTGGCTCATCTCGGTGATGCCGGTGGCTTCGATGCGCTCGATGGTGGGGCCGAGGTAGGGCTCATAGAAGGCCTCGCCGCGCACTTGGCTGAAGTTCACCCCCAAGCGGTCGTAGATCTTCTGGAACTCCGCCAGGGACAACTCCGTCAATCGCCTCCAGGTGGCGCGTACGGGCCCTTCCTCACCGCTCTCGAGTTCCTGGAAGTTCTGCTGAGCCTCTTCTTCCAGGGAAGTGTCGCCGGCTTCGGCTTCGGTGTGGAAGCGCACATAGAGGGACAGGAGCGCGCGGATCGGGTCGCTCTCCAGGTCGGAGTCTGCGCCCCAGCGGTCGATGGCGGCCACCAATTTACCGAACTGGATACCCCAATCGCCGATGTGGTTGATGCCCACCGTGGCGTAACCCTGGCTGGCCAGGATGCGTTCGATGGCCGCGCCGATCACCGTCGAGCGCAGGTGTCCCACCGACATGGGCTTGGCGATGTTGGGCGAGGAGAGGTCGATGACGATCGTTTGCCCGGCCCCCGATGTGTTGTGCCCGTAGTTCGCCCCCGCGGCCGCGACTTCTCCGATGATCGTGCGCGCCAGCAGGGCGCGCTCCACGCGGAAGTTGATGTAGGGTCCGGTGGCCACGGCCTCGATGCCCTCAAGGTCGGCGCCCAGCTTGTCAGCCAGCTCAGCCGCGATCTTGGGCGGCGCCTGCTTCATGCTCTTCGCCAGGCCGAAGCACGGAAAGGCGAAGTCGCCCAGCGATGGGTCGCGGGGCGTCTCGATCTTGAGCGCCGAGCTCTTGAGCCCGCTTTGCGCCGCGAGTGCGCTGCGGATGGCGTCGGTGAACTGTTGCATGGCCGCACAGGATAGGGCCCGAGCCCATTCGATGCGCTGACTGTCCCGCGAAACCCAAACGGGGCTCAGCCCCAGTTACTCCAGGTTTCGTTGGCGTCTTCCAGTTCGGCCTCGATCTCGGCGATTTCGAACTGCACCTCGCGGGCCTTGGCGGCGTCGCGGTAGACCTCCTCGCGGGTCAGGTCCCGATTCAGGCGCTCGAGCCGTTCTTCGAGCTTCATGATGCGCTCCTCGAGTTGCTTGAACTTGTAGGGGTTGCGCACCTGGCCGCTGCCCTGGCCTTTGCCCTGGCCCTGGCCCTGCGGCTTGGGCGCGGCTGCGGCCCCGGCCTTTTTCTTGGCCTCAGCCTTGCGATCGGCGGTCTTTTTGTTGGCCCTGGTCTGGGCCTCGGCAGTCTCAGCGGCCTTGACCGCGCGCCAGTGTGTGTAGTTGCCCACGAATTCGCGCAGACCGCCTGCGTCGACCTCGATGATCTTGGTGCACAAATCGTCGAGCAGTTGGCGGTCGTGGCTGATGAGCACCAGGGCGCCTTGAAATTCGGCCAGCATCTCCTCCAGGGCCGTGCGCCCGGCCAGGTCGAGGTGGTTGGTTGGCTCGTCCATGGCCAGCCAAGAGGGCTTCTCCATGACCAGGAGCGCCAGGGCTAGACGCGCGCGTTCGCCTCCCGAGAGGGCCGGCACAGGTTTGTCGGTCTCTGATTCGCCGCGGAACAGGAACAGTGCCAGGTGCGAGCGGATCTGGCCGTCTGTCAAGGCCGGATAGCGTCGTCGCACTTCGCTCAAGGGCGTGCCGTCGTCTAGAAAATCGCCTGTCTCCTGGTCGTAGTAACCGCATTCGGCGCCGTGGCCGCGAAGCACGGCACCCGAAGTAGGCTTGGTCAGGCCCGCCAGGATGCGCAACAGCGATGTCTTGCCCGCGCCGTTTCTGCCCACCAGTCCGATGCGATCACCGCGTCCGATCCGCAGGTTGACGCCGCTCCAAATCGTGCGCTCGCCGAAGCTCATGCTGATGTCCTCGGCTTCCAGGACCTTCTCGCCACCGCGCTTGGCTCTTGGAGCGCGGATGATCGGCCGGCGCACATCGTGGAAGGGCCGTTCGATGCGCTCGATGTTGCGCAGCTTCTTCAGGCGGCCCTTGGCTTCGGCGGTGCGTTGGGAGCCCATGTGTTTCTTGATGAAGGACTCTTCCTTGCGCAGGAACTCCTGCTGATTCTTCCAGGCTCGTTCCTCCGACTCGTAGCGCTCCTCCTTGAGTTGGATGTACTTGGTGTAGTTGCCCGAATAACGCACGAGTTTTCCTCGCTCAAGTTCGAGCACGGAATCGACGGCATTCTCGAGCAGTCGTCGGTCGTGGCTGATGACCAGCACCGCGCAGCGCTCTTCGCGGATGTACTCTTCGAGCCACTCGATGCCGGGGAGATCGAGGTGGTTGGTGGGTTCATCGAGGAGCAGGAGGTCGTGGCCGCCGGCGAGGGCGCGGGCCATGGCGGTGCGTCCTTTTTCGCCTCCTGAAAGAGTGCGCGCCTCTCGGTCCCAAAGGCCCTCGTCGAGGCCGATACCGCCCAGGACCCTCTCGATGCGCCTTTCAATGTCCCAGCCGCCGAGGGCCTCCACCCGCGCCGAGAGGTTGCCGTGTTCTTCCATCAAGGTATCGAGTGTCTTGCCTTGGGCTTCGGCCATTGCGAGGGCCACGGCCTCGAGGCGCTGAAGGGCTTGTTGGGCGTGCTGCATGCCGGCTTCGACGAAGGTTCGCACGGTCACGCCGGGCTCAAAACTGGGGCGTTGGGCGACGAAGCCAAGGTCGGTGTCGCGGCGTACCACGATGCGCCCCCAATCGGGTTGGTCGAGGCCTTCGATCAGGCGAAAAAGCGTCGACTTGCCGCCACCGTTGCGGCCCACGATGCCGATCTTCTCACCCGGATCGAGTTTAAAGCTGGCGCCCGAGAGCACTTCCTGGGCGGCATAGTGCTTCTTGACATCTTCCAGACTGAGCAGGCTCACGGCGCTTTTCCAGGTCCTCGATTGAGGCTAAATACAGAGCAAGGCTTGAATCTGGGCTTCTTCTTCCGTGCTCAAGGTGGCCGCCGGCGGCATGCCCACATCCCGGATTGAGTTGGTCGGGATCAGATGCACATGCACATGAGGAACCTCCCAGCCGATCACCGTGACCACGACCCGTTCACAGCCGAGTTGTCGGCTGAGCTTGGCTTCGACCGTGCGCGCGGCGCTCCACAGGGCAGCGTACTCGTGTTCCTCAAGGTCGAAGAGATAGCTCACTTCGCGCTTGGGGATCACCAGGGTGTGGCCGGGCTGCACCGGGCGGATGTCGAGGAAGGCGAGGTGCTGGTCGTCTTCCCAGACTTTCTTGCAGGGAATTTCTCCAGCGATGATCTTGGTGAACAGGGAGGCCATGGGCAGAGGGTAGCGACTGGCGTCAAGACTGGGAACCGTTGCCTGCGTGGGATAAACTCCAGCCGCGGCCCAGAGCCGCGGCTCAGCATGCCCCGTCCCCCCGAAGATTCACGCTCCCAGACCGCCGAAGTGATCTCGGTCGAGTCCCTTGGCGCCGATGGCGTGTTGCTGAGAGTGCGGCCGCAAGAGCCCCTGCCTCGGCTACGAGGTGCGCGCTTTTTCATGCTGCGCCGCGAAGACAGACTCTCGCCCGCCATTCCGCGGCCCTTCTCACTCTACGACCAAGCAGGCGACGAACTCGTCTTCCTGATCAAACTCCTGGGCCGCGGCACCCGCGCCTTGGGCGATATGCAACCCGGCGCGCGCCTGCGCCTGATCGGCCCATTGGGCAACGGCTGGCCGACCTTCACTCCCGCTCAGCCGCTAGTCATGCTCGCCGGGGGCATAGGATCGGTGCCCTTCCTGGTGGGTATTGCCGATGCCCTGCGCGAAGGCGTCGCCGCCGAGGACATGACCATGATTTACGGCGCCGCGACAGCCGCCCAGCTCTTTGAATTCGAGCGCTTCGCGGCCCTTGGCGTACGGGTCCTGGCCGCCACCGACGATGGTTCCCGGGGCTTTGCTGGCCATGCCCTTGAGTGTCTCGCAGTCGAGCAGGAAGAGGGCCGCATCCCCCCCGATGCGTGGCTTTACGCCTGCGGCCCTGGCCCCATGTTGGCTGCGGTCGAGCGCCTGTCACGGAACACGGGTGTCCCCGCCTGGCTCAGCTTGGAAGAGCTCATGGGGTGTGGCGTGGGCATCTGCAACGGCTGCCCCGTGCCCACCCGGCCCGAGGGTCCCCTGGGTGCCTGGAACAACGCCAAGTGCTGCGTCGAGGGCCCCGTTTTTTCTACCGATGCAATTCAGATCGCTGAGAACTGAGGCGCGCTCTATTGATCGCTCGGAGGCGGCGGCGGGCCGCTTGCCTTGAGCGCCACGATGGACTCAAGGGCCTGCTCGATTGCGGCTCTGGCCTTCTCTCGCAACTTGGGCTGCATCTCAATCTGACCCGGCAAGAGGCCCAGGGCGCGCCGAAAGTATGGTTCCGCGGCGATCTCCTGTTTCGTTTCCAGGAGGATTTCGGCGAACTCCATCTGGGCCTGGTAGGAATCGGTCAACTGGTTGGCAGCCGAGTGCAAGAGGTCGTAGGCCTCGACGAATTCTTCGCGCTGCTTGAGCAACAGGCCCAGGATGAACTGGGAAGGGCCGTGGTCGCCGTCGATCTCAAGGGCCTGGCGCGCCCAGCGCTCGGCAAGAGCCGAGTCGCCGCGGTCGGCGTCGATGGTGGCGAGCAGCGCGAGGATGTGAGGCTTCTTGCGGTGCAGCTCCTCCGCCGCGCTGGTCAAGCGTGAATCGAATTCTCCCTTGGGCCGCAAACTGTAGGCGCTGAGGAAAGCTGGCATCGCCGACTCGGGTTGCTCCGAGCCGAGCAGTACAACCATCAGGTTGTACTGTGCTTCGAACTGTCGCGGATCGAGTTCACAGGAGCGCTGGAAGGCCCTGGCCGCAGCCGGCATCTGGCCCAGGGCGCTAAGGGACTTGCCCCGGTACAGATGGGCGGCGGCGTAGGAGTCGCGCAGGCTGAGAGCTCGGTCAAACCAGGAAATAGCGATGGCGTGGTCGCTGCGTTTGGCCGCCGCGATGCCTATCACGATCATGGGATCGGCCTGGTCCGGGAAGCGTTTCAGGGTGCGCTTGGCGAGTTCCAGAGCTTCGGTGTTCTGCTCCGCTTCCAGGAGCGCGCGGGCCAGGTAGATTTGGTCTTCAAAGCTCGCGTTGCGCAACTCCGAGCTGCGCGTGAATTCCTTTACGGCCAGGTCCCACTCCTCGATGCGCATGGCCAGGAGCCCCATGTTGAAGTGCGCCTCGGGGGAACGCTCGTTGAGCTGAATGGCCCGTCTCAGGGCTTCGCTGGCTTGATTGGGGTCGCCCATTTCGAGCCAGGCCAAACCCGCTCCGATCCAGCCCCGTTCGCTGGTAGGGCTGTACTCCTTGACCCTCTCGAAGACAGCGAGGGCAGTCTTGTAGTCGTGGAAGGGATCGAGATTGGCCTCGTAGAGCAGAGCCCAACCCAGCCCCAGGTTGGTCTGCAGGTGATCGTCGTGGGTGGCGTAGATGTCCGAATTAGGCTTCAGCGCCTCCTCGAGCAGATCCATGGAGCTATCGAAACTCGCGCGGGCCTCGTGCAGGCTGGCGACCTCGCCCGTCTTGCGATAGTCGTTCAAGAGCACACGCCCCAGACCCCAGAAGACATTGGGATTGCGTGGGTTCTGTTCGATGGCCGCGCGAAAGAGGGCTTCTTCCGACTGCCAGCTCGGGAGCTGGGCGCCTATCTTGAGGCCGTAAGCGAGGCACAGGGCCGCGATGGCGCCCAGGGCCAGTTTTTTTGGCAGAAAGCGCTGGATGAGCCAGGCCACGAGGCCCGCGAAGCCCAGCACAGGCACGAACAGGAAGCGGTCGGAGAGCGGAAAGGTGCCCAGGGCCTCGACCGACAAGAGCACCGGCGCCAGGGCCGCGGGGATCAAGAGCAGGAGGGCCAGGGCGGGTTGCCCTCTTCGCCAGGCAGCCCAACCCACCAGAGCCAAGCCGGCGAGGCTGCCCACGATGCCCGTGATGAGCGAGGCCGAGCCCGCTGGCAAGTTGGGCTGAAAGGGACGGAAGAGGTTTAGTTCGGCCGGCCACACGAAGAGCCAGGCCGCTCCGCCCAGGAGTTCCAGGCGCAGGAGCATGAGCCGCCCAAAGCCCACGCCAAAGTCCGTGGTGGTGTGGTCAAAGCCCGCCAGAGCATCGCCAAAGACCGCCACGCGCAGGAGATAGTAGATACTAAAGGCAGCCGCGAAGGGCACCCAGGCTCGCACGGAGCGCTTGACTTCAAGGCCCTGGCCCAGGACCAGCACCAAGGCGATGGGCACCAGGGCCAGGGCGGCATCCTTGGCGAGCAGCGCTAACAAGAACAGCGCCCCCGCGCGCCAGGGCAGTCCCTTCTGGGTGTCGCGGTCGCGTTCAGCGTGCCACCACTTGAGCCATTCATTCAAGGCCAAGAAGCCGAGCAGGGCGAAGAGCGCATCGTGCAGGGAAGAAATCCAGGCGACGCTCTCCACATGCAAGGGGTGCAGGGTAAACAAGAGCGCGCCGCCAAAGCCCACGGCCTCGCTCTCGGTGATGCGCGTCAAAAGTCGCCAGGCTGCCAGACAGGCCAGGCTGTAGACCAGCAGGCTCAGCCCATGGAAGGCGAGCGGTGCGCCGCCACCCAGGGCGTAGGCCACTGTGAACAGCACCATGGTGAGGGGCCGGTAGTAGCCCACATGGGATGCCTCCGCGGGGTCGAGGAAGTCCCAGTACGAGCTGCCGAACAATTGCGGCAGGTTCGCGAGGCTGGTGATGGCCGGGTTGCGCTCGATGATCAACAGGTCGTCGTAGACGAACTCGCCGGTCAGGCAGGGCCAGTAGGTCGCGAGGACTACGAGGCAGAGCAGCGCCACCTTGAGCGGGGTCTGGCGCGACGGGGCGTTGTGGGTTGCGTCTGTGGGAACCGATTCCATGACCCACCTACTACGGGCATGGAGTTGGTCGCGCTACCATTCGTCCGGGGAAAGTGCCCCTCAATGGCCCAAAAAGACACGCAAGAGGCCGCAGCGCCTGTGCGCTGCGGCCTCTTGTGAGTTTCTTCAGTTGAGCGGAAGACCCGCTCAACCGTTCTCTCGCCCTACGGGCAGACCGTGAATTTCAGGCCGTTGGAGAGGTTGAAGTTCGAGCCCCCGCCCGCCGGATCGCGGTACCAGAACTGCATGTACCATTCAGAGTTCACGGTCCAAGTGCCGGGTCCAGAGCCGAAGGGCGCAAGGTTGTAGTTGACATTCATGGTGACATCGCCCACGAAGTCCGCCTGAATCGGCGGGGTGCGCACAATGCCTGAGCTGCCGCCCGCGACACACAAAACACCTTCACCGAACAGCGAGGCTGATTCCGCCGAGCCGTAGAAGAAGATGCCAAACTGATTCGGGGGCAAGCCAAAGCAGGCCACGGTCAAGTTGTTGGCGGCGAGGCTGGTGGAGCCCGAGTAATCGAACAGGGCGCCGTTGCCCACCGAGTTGGTGGATGTGGCGCAGAAGGGGATCGGATCCACGCAGCCGCCGTTAGGTTGCACATCGGTGGGGAACGCGTTCGACAGGTCGTTGTGACCGGTCTGGTTGTTGCGCACCATGATGTCGCCCGGGCCAGCGTTACTGGGAATCGAGCAGGTGATGGATGAGCCATTCGAGGCCAGGTTGGTGACCTTGATCGGCACCCCACTCCCGCCGCTGCCGGATTGTGTGAACCAAACCTGGTTGCTACTACCGGCAAAGTTGGATCCGTTCACGGTCAGAGTCGTACCGACGATGACGATGTCGGAAATGTGCGGCTTGTTGCTTGAGGCCACGCCGTAGATGGACTGCACGCCGGCCGAATCGTCGGAGCCAATCGAGCGTTGCGCGACACCCGAGCCGGTGATCGAGGCCAGCATCGTCGAGCCGCTCACCGAAGTGTGGCCGAGGCCCAGGGCGTGGCCGTACTCATGGCAGGCGACGCCTTGTAGGTCGATGCCGCCGCCGATGTTGGTGGTCGGGCCGTCTTGCCAGGTCCAGCTTTCGTAGTAGCGGATGCGCCAGCCATTCGAGATCGGAGTCTCGGTGAAGGCCAAGACGCCGCCGCTGCCGCCGCTTAGCTCGGAGTGCACATTCTCGTTGGTGGAGCCGATGCTGTTGGCTTCACCCTGGAAGCTGGCATCGAAGTTCCCTCCACCGGAGCCGAGGCTGCCATTCTGGTGCGGGTCGCCGGTGCCGTCGCCGTGGATTTCGCTGCCCCATTCGACCGACGCTTTCCAGATGGCCATGACCGCGCCGGTATAACCGGGGAACTGGTCGTCGGCCGCGGTGTTGTTGTTCGCCTGGGAGTCGGTGAAGTTGTTGAAGGTTCGGAAGTCGCGCTGCGACTGGCTCAGGTCACCACCGATGGTGGTGAAAGCTCCCGCATCTTGGGCGGGGACCAAAAGCAGGGTGCCAAGGCCAAGGGCCGCTGTGGGCAGGATTAGGTTTTTGTAATTCATGGCTGGGGACCTTTACTTGTTCTGCTCGTTCTTGAGGGCGTCGTGGATCTGGGTGATGCTCTCGTCGAGCGATTCGACCAGGGTGTTGTGTGCGATGGCGTAACCATCACCACGGCCCAGGACGACGAGGCCGTTCTTGCCCCGCGCGGTGCGGAACAGGCCTCCGTGGGATGCGTAGAGGGCGTCGGCTTCGAGGTCGCCGCCCATGTTCTCGCAGTGCTTGAAGAACACCACGACTTGGTTGCCGAGTTTGGTGTCCTCGCTCGAGGGAGCCTCTGAGTTCCAGACGCCGTGCTCGTCGTCCATGAACCCGCCGGGGAAGGTCACGATGGCGGTGTGCTCTTCGCCTGTGACCAGCGAGCGTCCCTTGACCGTAAGGTGGGTGTAGTACAGTTCGGGGCCATCGACTTCGTGGTCGATGCGGATGACTTTCTTGGCGGTGATCTTGCCGAGGACAGAATTGTCCGTCTTGGCGACCATCTGCTCGAGGGTCAGGCGCTCGATTTGAGCGTTGCTGAATGTTCCGGCAGCAAGCAGCGCAATAGCTGCGAGGCCGAGGTGGCGAAGGTTGAAGCGGCTCATGGAATCAGTCGTGGATAAAAGGGGTGTCGAGGATCGTTGTGAGAAGGCGGGTCGGAGGGTGGCCGCCGGGCAGCTCGCGGGCTGCGGGGGCACCCGTGTCGGTGCTACCCCTCTTCAGGGCTTGAGTTGCCCAGGGATCGAACAGATGTTGGCGTACCGGGCGTCGGCGTACGGGCGCATCTTCGGGCCTAGCTGGCGTCTCGTTGGATTAGGAGGGCTTGGAAGGGGCTTGGGTTCCAGTAAACTGGGGCGAAGTCACGCTTGGCGCACCAGTCCGAGGCGCCGGGCGGCTCGCCGATCGCTGAGTCATCGCTTGCGGGCTCTTGGAGTGGGATTTGGCGCCCTTGCGGCACGAGGGATCCCCTGAAACCCGGTGAAGGCTAAAGGATACACCATACGCCAGTCATGGCTACGATAAGGAGTTTGCAATTATGCGGATTGCAGGCTCCAGGGGCGTAACACCCCGGCAAGAGCCCCTCAATGACCGTGAGAGTGCGTCCCCAGGGGATGATAACCGGGCTTGACGGGCTCCCAGGGGCCGCCAAAGCGGTAGGCGGCGAGCTCCTCGTCCTCGGGGTCCTCCCTGGTAACCTCCTCCAGAGCTGCCGGGCCCCGGGGGTCGCCAGCTCGCACCAGGGCGATGGCCAGGCGGCGCTCGAGGGGGTGGTAGGCGGGCGAGCGGGCCAGGGCCTGGTCCAGACTCAGCACGGCGGCTTCATCCTGGCCGAGCTGCTGTTCGGCTTCGGCGCGCATGGCCCAGGCTTCCGCGGAGCCCGGCCAGGTGTCCAAGAGGGCCATGAGCCTATCCAGGGCGCCTGCCGGATCGAGCAGTTCGAGGTCGGCTTGGGCGAGGGCCAGGTCGAGTTCGGGCCATGGCGAGTGGCGTGTCGCCGCGGCTTCGAAGCTTTGGTAGATGGCGTCGATGCGTCGCTTGCCGCGCAGGATGCGCGCCAGGGATTCGATGACTTCCACGGCCAGGGCATCGGGTGCGCGACCGGAGGCGGCGTGGGCGAAGAGCTCTGCCGCCCTGGAGTCGATTTCGATGGCGTCCTGCCAGGTGTCGAAGGGCGAGTCGTGCTGTTGGGCTTCGAAGTGCAGGGCCAGGCCGCTGGCCAGACCCGGCGCTAGTTCGGCCTGCGCCAGGCGTCTTGCCATGGCGGCGCGGTTTTGGCGCTCGCGGGCGGTTACCCGTGTTCGCAGGGTTGCGAGGGTTGCCGGGTTCCTCCTGGCATCACCGGCGGCGTAGAAGCGCAGGGCGCCAAAACTCTCCCGAGCCCGTGCAGCGGCGAGGCCCGGCCCTCTGGCGAGGCCCACGCACAACTCGTGCAGCTTTGGCGAACTGACCAAAATCTCGCGCCCCAACTCCAATTCCTCCAGCCCCCCCGCGGCCATGAGCCAAACCACTACAGTGGTTTCCGGCGGCGAGGCCAGGTTGCGCGTGGTTGGCACCTCGCCTGGCACTGGTGGTACGAGAACAAGGTCGTACTCGCCGGCGCCCAGCTTGGCGCGAGCCTTGGCGGGGGAGAGGATCTGCCCTGCGAAGGCTGGCGCGCCGCCATCCCCGAGTTCGCCCTCGAAGAACGCCATGGCTCGGTACCAGGCTGCGCTGCGGTCCACGCTGTGGGCGCCGAGGTTTTCCAGGACCCGGGTGCGGGCGGCGTTCAGTTGTCCAATCAGGAGCACCCGCGGATCGCGGGCGCCCTCGGGCATAAGCGACCAGGCCTGTCGCAGGCGCTCACCATCCAGCGCCGATTCTCCCGCGGGCGGCGCCAGGGCCTGGCCGTTCAAGCAGGCAACGAGGCCCGCGCCAGTCCTCTCCAGGGTCAATACTCCCTCGGGTGCGTCGATGTGCAGCACGACCTCCGGCGGCCGCAGTTCCCACGGACGACTAAACTCGAGTCCCCGCGACTCGCCAGCAGTGAACCAAGCAGCGCAGGCCACCAGGGTTCCGGCCAGGCCCAGAGAGAGGCGCAGGCGCGGCGCCAGGGCGGAACTCAAGGCTGCGCAAAGTCCCGCGCCCAGGGCCGCCGTGCCCGCTCCCATCCAGGCCAAGGCAGCCGAGTGCTGCTGTGCCCAGCCCGCGGCCAACTCGACCGACAAGGAGTTTCCGTCGTACGCGAGTTGGTTGGGAACCAGCACCAGGCCAGCTCCAGCGCCCAGACAGAGGCTGACAAGATCGCGGGGCTTGCGGGCCAGGGCAACGATCGTGCCCACCACGAAGGCTGGTGCCACCAGGGCGGGCGCCGCGATGGCGGCGTCGTAACTCGCCATGCCCCTCTGCGAAAGGTCCAGGCCAAAGCTGCGCACCAAGCGGTCGATGCCGCGCACGCTGCTGATGTTCTCGAGCACCCCCGTGGCTGCCAGGGCCGCCAGGGGGCTGGCCATGCAGAGCAGGGCACGGCCGATCTCCACTCTTTTCGTTTTTTCAAACAGGCGCCCGAAGGCCAGTGCTCCGAAGGTCGCGAGGAAAAGGAAGACCAGGGCGAAGACGAACTCGTCGCTGGCCTGACCCGCGCCCAGTTGGCGCAAGGGTCGCGCCACGCCTTCGCACAGGATCGCCAGCCCTGCGCCGCTGACTACCAAGGCAGCGCTGCGTCCGCCTTGCGTTTTGCCTGTGGCCGAGTCGTTCTCTCTCTGCTCTTGCTGCGGGGCAGCCAGCCGGCCTACCAGAGCCACGCTGGCGCAGCCTGTCACCGCAGTCAGAACCGCGGCCGCGTGGCTCGCCGGTGCGCCGTACTCCATCAAGCCCCAGCCCATTCCCGCAGAGAGCGCTGCCAGCAAGAGGCGCGACTTCTTGGGCCGCGTCTCCGTTCCGCCGCGGTGGCTGGCGGCGATGACGAGCACCAGCAAGACGCCAAAGGCGAGGCCTACCGACAATTCCGCGGGGAGATCGCCGTAGGTCCCATGGACTCCAAACCCCACGGTGACTCCCGCCAGGAGCGTGGTGGAGGAATAGCCCTTCGCCGCTGGCGCCAGACCGATCAGCGCGCCCACGGCAACCGCCAGCAGAGCCGCCCCGCGATACCCCATGGCCGCACCCGGATCCCGGGCGACAACTTGCAGCAACTCCAGCCCCAGCGGTGCGCGCAGCGCCGCCAGCAGGAACCCCGCGTACAAGCCGACCAGGAAGCTTCGCATGGATGCAGAGGATAGGCTCGCGGGAGCCCGGAGTCTCCTGCTAGCAGTTCAGGTTTCTTTCCTGCTCCCGCCCACACTCTCTCTCCCCTGGCCGCCATGCCCCTGCGCAAACTCCTCCTCGCGGTTCTTTTGTGCTCTCTCTTGCTCGCGGCGGCGGTCTTCAGCCTGCGCTCGCGGGCCGGTTTCTCCGAGGTGCGCTGGCGGGCCTCGAACTCGAGTGGAGCGAGTTGCAGGCTTGGGCCCAGATACCCTCAGCGGTCGCGGCCATCCATCAGCGCCTTGGGCGCCGATTGGCGGGCTGCACTCGAAGGCGGCTCTGATGGCGGGCCGCAGTTTGCTCCACGCCTCGCGGCGCTAAAGGACGGCCGCTTTCGTCTGGACGATCGAGGGACCAAAGCTCCTCTCAACCTGTTTCACCTGGCAGGCAGGTTGCTCGAAGCGGACGGCTTGAGTGGCGAGCGCGTGGGTCTTGTCTCGGGCCTCGCGCGACGCCTGCAGCGGGATGGGGCCACTTGATGCGAGCTTCCTTCGTGCAGCGCGCCTGGCCCTACGAGCCCCTTCGCGAGCATCCCGAGCGCGTTGGACGCATCCCGTTCTCCGCCGTCAGGGTCCTCCAGGAGAAGAGAGCTTCGCAGGCTGGTGGATGGGTGTCGCCCAATCTGGAAGCCTATGCCCCGACTCCGTACCCTGTAAGAAAACCCCAGTGTCCACGCAACCGGGGGAGATCACATCCGCGCAATTTGGGAATCCACTTTTTCGGGGGAAGGTCAAACCCCTTTCGACGGCCTACCCTCCAGAATCGCTTCGTGCTCCATCGCCCCCTACGAATCCTCGGTCTGCTCCTCACGAGTAGCCTTGTGGCTGTGATAGCCGGCGAGCTTGTCTATCGAGGCGTGAGGACGGGGCGCTTGGGTCCGACGACGAATCCGACATATGTGGTGCATGATGCCGAGTTTGGTTGGGGCTATCGCGCAGGAGCGCAGGTGCGACATCGCTCAGCGGAGTTCGACGTGGCCGTTACAATCAACGCCGAGGGTTTTCGTGACCGCAAGTGGCCTGAGAGGGATCCAGAGCGTCAGCTTCTGTTGGTTCTTGGCGACTCCTTTGCCTTTGGCTGGGGTGTGGAGGAGACCGAGCGAGTCAGCTCCATCCTGCGCGTAGCCCTGCCGGAGTGGGATGTGCGCAACGCAGCGGTTAGTGGGTACGGGACGGATCAACAGCTGCTGTTGCTGCGCAAACTGCAGAAGGATCTGCAGCCCGATGCTGTGCTGCTGATGTTCTGTCCCAATGACTTGGACGAGTCGGCGTCGGCCGTGGCCTACGGCCATCGCAAGCCCTGGTTTGAATTACAGATCGATGGGGCTCTGAGCTTACATGGCCAACCCGTGCAACAGCCTTGGATCGAGCGGGTGAGTCACCTGGCGCAGGCCATTCACAAGCAGATTACCGAGCGCACCTCTGCGGGTCGCCCCTATGATAGTGCTGCGCAATGGTCCCTCGTGCGGGCACTGCTCACGCAGATGGCCAGCATGGACCGTGACTCTCCTCTGCTGCTCCTCTCCGAAACCCACGAACTCGCAGCCTTCGCACAGGGCCAAGTAGGAGTCCGTCATGTGGACCCGACTCAAGCCCTACAGGCCCTCGGTTCAAGGGCGTTTTTCAGCGTGGACGGCCACTGGACCGCAGCCGCCCACGCGGCTGTGGCCGAGACCCTTCTGCCCGTGTTGCAGGGCCTGTGATCTGTGGCTTCGCGGATTCCCCGCCCACCCAGGACAAGGCGGGACCAGGCTTTTCGTCGCCGGTCATTCAGCGAGCCCTACCGGGGCCATTCTCCGGGCGCTGCGGGTAGGCTAGGGCGCGTGTTCAACGAGGTCCATCTACAGGCTCCGACGGGGCAGGAGTTACGAGCACAACTCCTGCCCTGGTATCGGGAGGTGGCGAGGCCCTTGCCCTGGCGGGAGAGTCGGGATGCGTATGGGATCTGGATCAGCGAGACCATGCTGCAACAGACTCGGGTCGAGACGGTGGTGGATTATTGGCTACGCTTTATGGCCGAGCTTCCCACGGTGCAAGCTCTGGCGGCTGCGGAGGTCGAGCATGTGCTCAGTTTGTGGAGCGGGTTGGGGTACTACTCCCGGGCGAGAAGGCTCAGAGCTGCGGCGCTGGCCATCGTGGGCGACCACGGCGGTGAGTTTCCACGCACCCGAGCCGGGGCGCGGGCGCTTCCCGGCGTGGGGCCCTACACCGCCGGAGCCGTGCTCTCCATGGCCTACGATCTTCCCGAGGCCCTGGTGGACGGCAATGTGGCCCGGGTCTTCTCGCGGCTGTTTGCCCTGGAAGAGCAGCCCGCCTCAACCGCGGGCCAGCGCGAACTCTGGCGCCTGGCCTGGGAGTGCCTGCCCGAGCAGGGGGCCGGCGAATGGAATCAAGCCCTGATGGAGCTTGGCGCCACCGTCTGCACGGCGCGAGCCGTGCGCTGCGGCGAATGCCCCCTGGCCACGGTCTGCCGCGCCCGCGCCACCGATCGCGTGGCCGAATTGCCGCGCTTGGCCCGGCCCACGCCGCCGGTCTCCGTGAGCCTTGAGATCGCCTGGGCTCGACGCGGGCCCCTCGTGCTCCTCGAAAAACGCCCGCCGCAAGGTCGCCTGGCCGGACTGTGGGAGCCGCCCACCCGCGAAGTGGAAAACGGCGCGGGCCAAAAGAGCGGCCTTTGGCCCCCGGAGTTCCGCGCGCAAAAAACCCTGCGCCTCGGCGGCACCCTCGCCCGCCTGAGCCACTCCATCACCCGCCACGCGATTCGCGCCGAGGTCCGCGAGGCCGCTGTAGAGGGCAGCCTGCCCACCGCCTGGCACTGGGTTGGGCCTGGCGACCTTTGGCGCATGGCCTTGACCGGGATGGCCAAGAAGGTACTTCGGCTCTGAGGGCGGCCTGGGATAGACTCGGTCCGTCGCGTACCCCTCGCCTGCCCCCGCCACGAACCGCCATCGAATCCGAGATCCCAGCCACCCCACGCTACTCGTCGAGCGGCGTCACCATCCTCGTTCCGGCCTACAACGAAGAGAGCGCGGTGGAGGGCGTTGTCGAGAGGCTCTGTGGGTTGGAGTTGGGCGTGCCCCTGACGGTGCTCGTGGTCAACGATGGTTCGACCGACGGCACGGGCGCCAAGTTGAAGGAACTCAGCGGGCGCTTTGAGGCCCTCAAAGTCATCGACCACCCGCGCAACATGGGCTACGGCGCCGCGCTCAAGACGGGCTTCGGCCGGGCCGCCACCGATGTGGTGGTCATCACCGATGCCGACGGCACCTACCCCGAGGATCGTATCATCGATCTGTTGGCCTGCATTGACGGCGGAGCGGACATGGCCATCGGAGCGCGCACCGGCGCCGATGTGCACATTCCCCTCATCCGCCGCCCGGCCAAGGCAGCCCTGCGCCACCTGGCCTCGTTTCTAGCGGGTGCGACCATTCCCGATCTGAACTCCGGCCTGCGCGCCTTCCGGCGCGCCTTCGTGATGCAATACCGGCCGATTCTGCCCGACGGTTTCAGCTTCACCACAACCATCACCCTGGCGGCCATGACCACGGGCCACCCGGTGGACTACATCACGATCAACTACGCCCACCGCGCGGGATCTTCCAAGATCCGCCCAATTCGCGACACCCTGGGCTTCACGGCGCTGATTATCCGCACCGTGCTCTATTTCAATCCGCTCAAGGTCTTCTATCCCCTGGCCCTCTTGCTCCTCGGGATGCTCTTGGGATTCTTGAGCTACGACCTCTTCTGGTTGGACGAGCCCAACCTCGGCGACAAGACCGTGTTCATGTTTGTGGCCTTTGTACAGGTCCTGAGCGTTGGACTGCTCGCGGACCTGATCGAGAAGAAGTCGCGGCTGTAGCCGAACCCCAGTCTAGCCGGCCTGGGCAAAGGCGGCGCGCACGATGCGCCGCAGGAAGTGCTCGACAGTGCGGGTGTTGGAGTTCCTGAGTCGCAAGCGTGCGCCTAGTTCCGGGGCACTCAAGCGGCCCAGGCCATCGGTGGCGAGTTGCACACCCAGGGCCACTCGCGCATTTTCGGTCGTTGCGCTCGAGAGCTGAATGTCGAGGTTGGTCTCGTTGCAGTAGATTTCGAGCAGGCGCTCAACACCTGCGGAATCTCGCACCGAATAGCGCACCCCCCGTTCCACCGGGGCATCCACCGAAAGGCAACCCACGACGAGGACCCGCGAGCCCTTGCCCACATCGATGCCACAGGGGCCGAGATTGAGGTCGCGGAAACTGCGCAACAGCTGGCGCGCTTGTCTGTCGGTGGCTGAGCCAGCGGGGCGAATCATGGGTTTTCCGAACTCCAATACGGTGTTGATACGGTTGGCCAGGGTCGGGGTCGAGGGGGGGGGTATCGACCATCTCAGCTGCCGAGTTGACAGTTGGGCGCGTTCCCAGTGTCATTTGGGGGGCTGCTGCTGGTCCCCCCTCTTCCTTTTTCGCGCCAACCGCCATGATCCGTCTCTATACCGCTCTCGCTTGCTTGGTCTTTTTCCTCGGAGCCCTCTCCCCCGCGCCCGCGCTCCCCCCGGCTCCCGATGCGGTCGAGGATCTCAAGAGCGAGATCGCCAAGAAGCGCGACACCGTCGATCTCGAGAAGATCACTGCCCTGGCCGAGATCAAGACTCTCAAAGCCGCCGAGGCCATCAGCGACCTGTTCGACTCCATGGGCAGCATCTACATGCGCCTGGAACTACTCAAGAGATTGGAGGTTTTCGATGGCGTGGGCGAGGCCGAGCAGAGCGCCTTGCAGAAGCTGATGGACATCGCCACCGCGTCCAGGGAACGCGAGCTGCGCAGCGCGGCTCTCGACGCCATCGGCCGCTGCCGACATTTGGGCCAGAGCTTTCTGGAGATGATCGTTGAGTCCCCCGCGGAGGATGACATTCGCGAAAAGGCCATGGACTTGCACGTTGCTCACGGCTCCGAGGCCGACCACACCTGGTACAGGGAAATCTACGAGCGTGAGAAAAAAGAAAACGCCAAGCCCAAGAAGAAGGCCGACCGCAAGAAGAAGCGCGACGCCGAGAAAGAGCCCGAAGCCAAGGTCTACAAGCTCCAATCTCTGCGCGAAAAGGCTCTGGCGGCGATCATCTCCAAGATGGAGGGCGCCGACCTCGACAAGGCCCTGAATGCCAGCACGTGGGGCGTGCGCTATCAGGCGCTTGAAGAGCTCTCTCGCCGCGACGCCAAGAAGGCGCTCGTTTATGCCGAGGGTTTCTACTCACACCTCGAGGGTCGCGTGGAATTGCGCGCCTTGTCGGCCAGGCTGCTGGCTGCCGACGATGGACCGCGCATCGCCGCGCGCTTCATCAAGGATGCGCGTAAGTTCATCTGTCCACACGCTCTACGCATGGATCTGGCCGACATCCTGGCGGGCTTCAAGGACCCCAAGGTCGATTCCAAGCTCAAGAAGATCGTGGGCAAGGGCAAGGTCTTCGAAAAGCTGTTTTCCCTGCGTGCCGTGCGATTTATCGAGGATGAAAAGCTCGACAAGAAGATCTGGAAGCTGCTCAAGGACAAGGACGACGGCGTGCGTATTGCCGCTGCGCGGGTGGTTGGTCAACGCGGTAACCGGGAAGCACGCAAGCTGCTGCAAAAGATGATCGACAAGTCCAAGAACTCGGTGGTTATCGGCGAGGGCATCGACGCCATGGGCAAGCTCCTGGGCAACGACCCCGAATGGGACGCCACCCTGGTCGAGTATGCCGGCAGCGAGGACCAGGAGATTCGCAATGCCGCTGTCTTGCAGATCGGCAAGGATGGCCGCGAAGCGCACTTCGATGTGCTAGGAGACGCTCTTCAGCACGCCACCTGGTCCACCCGTTTCGCAGCTCTGCGTGGAATGGGGGAGATGCGTGACAAGCGCGCCATTCCCTTGCTCATCGCCCAGATGAAGAACGAGAATGGACGCCTCTTGGTGGAGTTTGCCGATGTGCTTTTCAGTCTGACTGGCAAGCCCTACCGCAAGGCTGTGCATTCCTGGGAGGCCTGGTGGAAGGCCGAGGGCGCCGGCTTCGACGTGATCAGCCTGGCGGAGCTGGAAGAGGCCACCGATGCCGAGGAAATCCGCCGGCTCAAGCAGATCACCAATGTCAAATTCTTCGGCATCCGCATCGTCAGCCAGCGCGTGATCTTCATCATCGATGTCTCGGGTTCAATGCTCGAAACCATGCGCACCCAATATGTGGGCGGCAAGAGCTCGACGCGCATCGATGTGGCCAAGGAGGAGCTAGCCAAGTGCATAGACGGTCTGGATCGCGGGGCCCTTTTCAACATCATCACCTTTTCTAGCGGCGTCGAGACCTGGCTCGAGGACGGAGTCGCTGGCTCCAACGAGGCGAGTCGCGACGAAGCCCGCGACTACATCGGGCGCCTGGGAGCCGGCGGAGCCACCAACCTCTACGATTCCCTGGAAATGGCCTTCCAGGATCCTGAAGTGGACACAATCTTCGTGCTCTCCGACGGCGAGCCTACAGCTGGCGCAGAAACCGACATCGGCACCATCCGCGCCCACACAAGCGCCTGGAATGAGCGCCGTGGCATTCAGATCAACACCATCGGCATTGGCGGCGACTTTCAGGTTCTCGAGTGGCTCGCCGAGGATTCCGGTGGCACCCACATCAAACTCCGGTAGCCCCGGCGAGTGCCGACACGGCATGAGCGAATTGGTGTGCTGAGGGGTATCTTCGGGGCCGTGCCGAGGCTCCTTCGATTGACCCTTTCCGTGGCAATGGCCGCGGGGCTGTTGTGGCTGCTGATTTCGTGGAGCGATGTCAGTGCCCAGGATTTGTGGACGCGCTGGCGCAGCCTCTCGCTGACCGTTTGGGCCGGAGCCCTTGCCTTGCACGGGGGCATCTATTGTTTGCGTTCCCTGCGCTTTGGCGTGCTGCTCTCTGGAGAGGGCCAGCCGGGGCGCGGGCGTTTGTTGGCGATTTCGGCGGCCCATAATTTGGCGGCGCTCATGTTGCCGGCCAAGACTGGAGAGGCGGCTCTGCCGCTCTACCTCAAACGCTACTGCGCCGTGCCCATCAGCGCCGGCCTGGCGAGCTTGGTGGTCAGCCGCCTGCTCGACCTGGCCCTCTTGTGCACGATCCTCGCCGGCAGCTCTTTGTGGATGAGCCAAAGTGTGGACCAGGCACCGGCCTGGATGCTGCCGCTCTCCCTGGCCTTGTGCGCCGCGGCGGCTTTTGGCTTTGCGGTTTCGGCCCGCGCCGATTGGTTGCTCGCGATCTTCGACCGTGCCTCGCGCATCCTCGGACTGCGCGGCACGCGCGTCGGAGCCCGCCTCGATGACCTCTCGCGGAAGACCGCGGAGAGCTTGCGCACAGCCGGCGGCAGCGGACGGCTCTGGCGCGCAACGGCCCTGTCCGTGCCCCTCTGGTTGGGTGTGTTCGCCTTTCTCGGAGTATTGGCGACGGGCTTTGGCCTGGAGCATGCCCACGGCCTGCCTGGCGACACCTTTGGAGCGGCCTGGTCGCTTCTGGCCCAGATGCTGCCGATCAATGTCTTCGCCGGCGCGGGCACCCAGGAACTCGGCTGGGTGGTGGGCTTTGGCCTCCTGGGCGTGCCCGAGGACCTGGCCCTCGAAACCGGCCTCGGCGTCTACACCGTCTACCGCCTGAATGTGCTCCTGCTAGGCGTCCTGGGGCACCTCGCCATGGCGCTCTTCGGCAAGACGCCCGCAGAGCACCCGGGCGCTTGAACTCGCCCGATCAAGTCCGCCCGCCCGGCAGGCGCAGGAGGATCTCTTCGCGCAGGTCGAGGAAGCGGTCGTCGCGGTAGACGAAGAGCACCCAGATGGCGCTGTATAGGGCCACGGTAGCGACGCCCGCCCCGACCAGGCCCGCGAAACTCGAGACGCCCAAACCGTACTCGAACCACAAGAGCAAGCCGATGGGTGGCAGGCTGCCGAGCGTGGCCCGGCCGCCTACATAGCGCAGCCAACTGCCCACGGGCACCTGAAGATGGGTGCAGGTGATTTTCAGGAGATAGGCGGCGTAGAAGACCTGCGGGATGGCTGTACCCAGGGCCACGCCCACGATGCCGTAGCCGGCTTGAACCAAGCCTATCGAGAGGGACAGGTTCACAATGCTCATGGCCAGAAAGACCGTCGCGGCGCGTCCTGGCCGGCTGGTTCCGAGCAGAATCGGCAGGGCTACCGCGCGCACCGGCAAGTAGAGCAGAAAGGAAGGTGCCAGGATGCGCGTCACTGGACCCGAGAGTTCGCGGTACTCAGGTTTGACCCAGGCGCCCAGAAAAGCTGGTCCCAAGACGATCAGAAACAAGCACACGGGCAGAATCACAGAGAGGGACACCTTGGACCACTTGAGGAATACTTGACCGAGGGCCTGATCTTTGCCTGCGGCCTTGAGAGCCGTGGAGGTCGGCATAACCACCGCGCCCAGGCCGAACATCAAGCCGCAAAGAGGTAGGAAGAACTTGTTGCCGATCTCAAACTCGGTGATTGGCCCCGGCCCGATGAAGTAGCCGATCACCAGGGTGTCGAGCTGGTAAGCGACGAGAGAACCGACATTTAGTAGGGCGGCGAAGATGCCAAAGCCCATCAGCTCGCGTACCAGCTTGGAATCGAAGTCTCCAAGGCCAAAGCGAATACCCTCGAAGCGCCGGCCGATCCAATAGCGCAGGCCAAGGAAGAGGACCAGGGCATCCACGGCGAAGATGCAGGCCAAGCCCTCGAGGGAAGGCGCTGTCTTGAGCAGCACGATCACCGCCACCGTGCGCAGCAGAACGCTGACCCCCAGGACTGCGTTCTTGGTGACAAAGTCGCGGTGCGCGTCAAAGACCGCGGTAGGAAAACGCAGGGCCAGGCTGGCGGCGACGCGCAGGGCCGTGATGGCGTAGGCGAGTTGCGCGCCGGCGAGCATTTCGGGCGTCGTGCCAGCCCAGTGCTCGCTTTCGAGCAACTCGCTCTGAAAAGGCCAGAAGAGCAGGGCGCCGAGGGCTGCTCCCAAGACTCCCAGACCCATGGTGACCCCCAGGCCCGTGGCGATCACCCGGTTGGTAAGGTCCTGGTCGTCGGCGGCCAGGGCTTCCGATACATGCCGCACTGCGGCCATGGGCACTCCCAGGGCCAAGAGTTCCAAGAATCCCGTGGCGGCAATGATCGCCACCCAGATGCCATAGCCATCCTTGCCCAATTCTTCCTCGAGCAGCGGCACCAACACCAACATGATCACGATCTGCAAGATGTGCAGGGACCAGTTGGAAGCGATGTGTTTGAACACGGGAACTAGCCCAGGTTATTCATGCAAGCGGGCTCCAAACACAGCAACTCGCTTCCTGGCGGTGCTTTGCGAATGATGACACCGGAGGCGACTCTGTAGGGCCGCCCTGGACGGCAGAATTCGAAAAGTGCCGCCAGGGGATGAGAGGCCGCCGCAGGCGGCCGTTTGCGAACTTTGGTGCGCGTTTGCATGAATGACCCGGGCTAAAGGAGGGTAGCGGGAAAAGTAGCGTGCCGGACGAGGGTACGCTCAGAGGAAGGGGAAATCGAACACTCGCGGCACGATTCGCTGCACCCCTCGCCGGTGCCTGGGGCTACACTTCCAAGCGCGCCTGACCTGATGCAGCGCGAGTTCTCCATGACCCAGACCAACGCCCAGGCGCAGATCGAGCTGCACAAGACCCTGGCGCCGCGCTATGCGCTGCGTTACTCGTATCCGTTCTCGCGGCTATTCCAGGAAGATTGGCACGCTGAGATGATCAGCCATGTGCCCGAGGGCACCCGGCACATCCTGGACCTCGGCTGTGGCACGGGATTCTTCCTGGCCGAGCTTGAGGCTCGCCATCCCGGCTCTGTCGGTCTCGACATCAGCCACGAAATGCTCAAGGTCTCCGATCAGTATGTGCCCGGCGTGCGACTCGTCACCGGCGACGCGGAGAAGTTGCCCTTCCTGCCCGGTGCCTTTGATGTGGTCTTCTGCAAGGGCAGCCTGCACCACACCCGCGACCATGTGGGCTTCTTGACTCACTGCAAGAAGGCCCTCGGCTCGAACGGTTGCTTGATCATGAGTGAGCCCTGCAACGACAACCCGCTGATCTCTCTGGCGCGCAAGATCCTCTACAACAAGAGTCCGCACTTTGACATTGGAGACCAGGGCTTCACCAAGCGCGGCATCATCGAACTCACCGAGCGTGCCGGCTTCGAGGTGACCCTGGCCAGGCGTTACGGAGTCTTCGCCTATGTCTTCGCCGGTTTCCCCGACCATGTGGGCATCCTGCGCCACATCCCCGGCAACGCGGCGCTGACGCGCCTGTTCATCGGGCTCGATCGCCTGATCTGCAAGATCCCCGGGCTTTCACTGATGGGTTTTCACATCGTGATCGTGGCCCGTCCGCGCTGATCCGCGCCCTCGCCAGAGAGCCTCTGGCTGGATGACCGGCTGTCAGCTCTGTTTGGCTTTGCCGATGCCTTCCATGCCCACGACTTCGATGCCTTCGCGGGCGAGCAGGCAAGCGGTGACGCCCGGGCCGCTCACGGCGCGGCCAGCTACATGGGTGGTCCTCACTCCACACGAAGGCGAGCGTTCCTTGAGGTAGGCCCGTTCGATGCCACGGGCGCGGCACTTGGCCGCAGCCATGCGCGCGCCGCGCAGGAAGGCGTCGGTCAGATCGAGATCGTCGCTGGCGACCACGCGATCCTCTCCGCCCAGCACGGCCTCTGCGCTTTGCGCCTCGATCCAGGCTGGCGGTCGCGGCGTGGCGAGGCCGCCTTCCTCTTCGGGACAGAAGGGCACGGCCTCTTCGCCGCGTTGGCTGAGCAAATCGGCCAGTTCTGGATCGAGGCTGTGGCGGCCATCGTAACGGCAATTGCACCCCACGAGGCAGGCGCTGACGAGGACCTTGGTGGGGGCATCGGACATACTCACAGGGTACTCTGCGCGTCCGTTCCATGTTCGTTTGCTTGGAGAGCTAGCGCTGGCCTTCGCCCGGGCAGCACCTGCCCCTCTTCCTCCTCTGCCCCCCGCGGTTTCTAACTCATGACGGTCCCGCCCAAGATCCTGGTACCCCTCGCCGACGGCTTCGAAGAACTCGAGGCCGTGGCCCTCGTCGATGTCCTGCGGCGCGGGGACCTCGAGGTCACCAGCGCGGCCCTCACATCTTCGCCCGTGACCGGCTCCCACGGTATCTCGGTCACGGCCGACGCTCTCATCGCCGACCTCGATCTCGATGCTTTCGGTGCCATCGTCCTGCCCGGCGGGATGCCCGGCACTCGCCACCTGGCGGCTGATGAGCGGGTTTTGGGTCTGGTCCGGCGCCTCATGGGCCAGGGCCAGACAGTTGCCGCGATCTGCGCCGCGCCCCTGGTGCTCGCCGCCGCCGGCGTTCTCGATGGCCACGCCTACACCTCGCACCCCTCCGTGGGGGCTCAGCTCCCCGGATGCGCCAGCAGCGAGCGTGTGGTGCGCTCCCGAAACCTCTTCACCAGCCGCGGCCCGGGAACGGCGCTCGAGTTTGCTCTCGCACTGGTGGCCCACTTCCGCGGGCCCGCTGTCGCCCACCAACTCGAGACGGCGATGCTGGCCTGACCCGGGTTTCTGGCCCAGGGGTGCCTCCGATTGACAGCCCGCAGGGGGGCCTCGTATCTTATTTGCCCCCTGTAACCCTCCCGGACAGCTCCGGTAGCGAGGGGGCTGGGGCCTCACTAGGGGGCCTTGCCTCTCCCGGATCCCCAAGAAAAGCGTCTCATGATCTCGACCGCCCCCCGCCTCGCCCTGGGCATGGCCGCCCTGGCCACCTGTGCCCTCACCGGCTCCGCCGACACCATCTTCCTGCTCAATGGCAAGGTCATCGAGGATGTCTCGGTGCGCAGCGAGACCTTCCACGAGATCGGATTCAAGGACGGCTCGAAGAAGCGCACGATCAAGACCGACGATGTCCTGCGCATCACCTTTGACGCCAAGAGTAAGTTGGTGGACCGCGCCGATGTCGCCATCGACGAGGGTCAGCTCTTCGACGCGCTCTCCGATTTGGAGACCTTTGTCGACGGCCTGATCGCCAGCGGCAAGAAACCGCGCTACTCCTGGGAACCGGCTTACGCCATGCGCCGGCTGATCGAGCTGAACGCCATGATCGGTGATGCTCCGGGCCTGATCGCGGCGGCGGACAAGTTGATCGCCAACGCCCCCGAGTCGCGCTTCAGCCCTCAAGCCTTCTTGCTGAAAGCCGAGACCCAGCACCTTACTGGCGAGGGCGCCGCGGCCAACGCGACCCTCAAGAGTTTCTTGAATCTGATCCAGGGCCAGCGCCTCTCCCGCCGCTGGACCCTCGAACACAAGCTCGCCAGTGCGCTCTACGACAAGGACCTGAGCGGCAAGAACCTACGCCAGATACTCAAGAGCATCGCATCCGAGGCTGGCGGCGGGTATCCCCAGGTCAATAACGCAGCCCAGGTGGCGCTGGGCGAGTCCCTGCTCGAGGGCAGCAAGTTCTCCGAGGCCGAGCCGGTTTTCAAGCGCATCACGGACAACCCCAAGGCCAGCACCGCCACCCTGGCGGCGGCCTACACGGGCCTCGGAGATTGCCTCTTCAAGCGTGCCACCCAGAGCACTGGCGACGACCGCGACAAGCTCATGCGCCTGGCCAAGCTGGCCTACATGCGGGTCGTGGTGGTCTACAAGGATCAGGTGCGCTATGTGCCCAAGGCCATGTTCTGGGCCGGCCGCGTCTATGACGAGTCGAACGACGAGGACGACAAGGAAAAGGCCCAGAAGCTCTACACCAAGGTCGCCCGCGAATACGCCGGGAGCAAGTGGGCCAGCGAAGCGGGAGGCTTCCGAAAACGCTGATTCTTCGGGCTGAATCCTCGCCCTGAAACCTCGGCGATGCCCTGCGGGCATTCGCCGTCCGAATTCTAGAAGGCGACATGATTCCGGGGGATTTGCTTTCCTCCAGGCGGGCGTTCCTCGATGCGAGGGGCGCCCGCCTGGCGTAGAACCCCTCCACGGCACTCCAGAACTGGTTCCAGCCGGGCCAGCGGTCTGCCTTGAGGGAGGAATTCCCCACTTTGCCTAGCCCTGAATTGGTTCAGCATGGTTCACAAGCGCGGTGCGTTGCCGCTGCCCCACACAAAGAGCGTCTCTTCCGGTGTCGGCTTAGAAAAAAGCGGGGCCATGGTGGTCCCGGCCGGCCAAGAGGAAGAACACGATGTCAAAAGCAACTCTGACCTGTTGTGATTGGGCTGGACTCGAGGAACTGCGTGGTGATGTGGAGCACACCCTGCGCTACAGCGTTCGAGACAGGAATGAGCTCGACGATCTCGTGCAGGAGACCTTCGTGCGGGCGGCGCGCTTTCGGGGCGGGCTGAAGAACCCCGATCGCCTGCGACCCTGGGTGCGACGCATCGCCTGGAATGTGCTGCGCGATCATCTGCGCCGTCAGGGCCGTCAACGCACCGTGGAAGTCGGCGAGAAGTTCCTGACCGGAATCGAGGGCCGCGAAGGCGAGCCGGGACACGGAGAGACACACGCCATGGATGTGGGGCGCTGTTACATGGACCGCGACGAGCTTGCCAATCTCCTGACTGAGATCATGCCCGAACTCTCCGGCGAGGAGCGCCAGCTACTCGAGGCCTATTATGGGCAGGGCTGCACTTGTTTGGAAGCGGCGCTTGAGCTCGGTGTTAGCACCGAGAGCGTCAAGATGCGCTTGTTCCGCTTGCGCAAGCGCTTGCGCAGTGAACTCCTGCGCCGTACAGGCCTCGGGCGTTCTGCTCTTGCTTGCGACGAGGTCGTGGCATGAAACTCCTGCCCCTGGTGGGACTCATCGCCCTCTGGTCTGGCGCTCCCCTCGCAGCCCTGGACCTCGAGCCCAAAGCGCTCATTGCATCGGTCCCCGATAGTGTCCCCAGCCAGGCCACCGCGGCCGAACAGCTGGTCCACGCCCTGAAGAAGAAGCGTCAACTGCGTGGACTGCAAGGCGCCCAGCGCCTGGCGGCCCGGCGCGAGGCCGTGGATGCCTACCGCGCTGTACGGCGTTACTTCCCGGGCAACCGCGCCCTGGGTGCCGAGGCGGCCTTTCGCGCCGGCGAGCTGCTGCGCTCCGGGCACTTCGATGCCGAGGCCGCCGAGGAGTTCGAATTGGCCCGCGATCTCGGCCAGGCCACGGTCTTCGCGCCCCGCGGCGGCTTGGAATTGGCCCACCTGCACCGTCGCCACGCGCGCTTGCTCGATGCCCTGGCCGCCTACGCTGCCGTGACCGAGATGGAGGACATTGACCGCGAGTACACGGATCGCGCTCGCAACTGGAAGGGTACGGTGGAAGCCCGGCTCGGCCGTCATTCCGAAGCGCGGCGCTCCTGGGAACAGGTGGCCCGCCACGGCGCCGGCGCCCTCGAGCGCATCGACGCCTTCGACCGTTGGGCTGACTCCCTGGTCGATGCCCAGGACCTCGAAGCCGCAGCCGGAGTGCTCGAGCTCTGCTCCAGCTCACTCCACGCAGTAGCTGACGAAGAGACGCCCTTTGGCCTGCGCGTGCGCAAGGCCCTGGGGCGCATGGGCTCGGTGAGCCGCCTCGCCCGGGCCATCAAACGGCGCCTCGAAGAACGCCGCAATGCCGGTCTCTCCTTCGCCTTCGCGGCGAGGATCTAGCAGCCGATCCCGTAGTAGGTGAAGCCCAGCTTCTCGAGAACGCTGCGGGAGTAGATGTTGCGGCCGTCGAATATCACCGCATGGTTCAGGGAGTCGTGCAGGGCTTCGAAATCCGGACGACGGAACTCGTTCCACTCGGTGACGATCACCAACCCGTCGGCGTCGTCGAGGGCATCCATGGGGCGCTTGGAGTAGCTGATGCGATCTCCGAGGTGGTTGCGCTTGCACTCATCAACGGCCTCGGGGTCAAAAGCCGTAACCGTGGCTCCGGCTGCGATCAACTGCTCGCAGAGCACCACCGAGGGTGCCTCGCGCATGTCGTCAGTGTTGGGCTTGAAGGCCAGACCCCAGACGGCGAAGTGCTTGCCCTTGAGCTGGCCCTTGAAGTGTCCGTGGATCATCTCGAACAGGAGCTGCTTTTGGGTTTCGTTGACGGCCTCGACCGCTTGCAGGATGCGGAAGTCGTAATCACTCTCCTCCGCCGTGCGCATGATCGCTTTGACATCCTTGGGAAAGCAGGACCCTCCGTATCCGCAGCCGGCAAAGAGGAAGCGCATGCCGATGCGGTCGTCGGTGCCCATGCCGCGGCGCACATGGTTGATGTTGGCACCCACTCGCGCGCAGATGTTGGCGATCTCGTTCATGAATGAGATGCGTGTGGCGAGCATGGCGTTGGAGGCGTACTTGGTGAGCTCCGCGGATTCGACATCGGTTTGGATGATCGGATTGCCCGTGCGCACGAAGGGCGCGTAGAGTTCGGCCATGACATCTGCGGCGCGTTTGCTCTGGCTGCCGATGACGACGCGGTCGGGCTTGAGAAAGTCGTCGATGGCGGCGCCTTCCTTGAGAAACTCAGGATTCGAGACGATGTCGAACTCATGCTTGGCCACTTGAGCCACGGCCTCGTGGACGATTGCGGCGGTGCCCACGGGGACCGTGGACTTGTCTGCGATCACGGTGTAACCCGTGAGGTTTTCACCTACCGAACGCGCGGCGGCCAAGACATACTTGAGATCGGCGCTGCCGTCTTCTCCAGGAGGCGTGCCCACGGCGATGAAGACCACCTGGGCGTCCTTGATGCCCTCCTCGTAGCTGGTGCTGAACAGCAACCGGCCATCGTTGACATTGCGCCGGATGAGTTCCTCGAGCCCGGGCTCGTAGATTGGCACACCACCGCGGTTGAGTTTGGCGATCTTGTCTTCATCGATGTCGATGCAGACCACTTGGTTGCCGCTCTCCGCAAAGCACGTGCCCGCGACGAGTCCGACATAACCGCTTCCGACGACGGCGATGCGCATGGTAAAAAGGAGGGGGGGGTGGGTGTGGGCGGGGAAGCGGAGGCCGAGAGGGCTCTATCGGCCCGAGCGCCCCGTGGCCCGAGGCCTGGGAAATGAATCTCGGGCTCGGGGTTGGAGCCGTTTGGGCCAGCAGGATACCTTGTCGTGGCATTCTTGGGCCATTGTGGTCCGGGGAACCCGAGGGCGATTAACTCAGTTGGTAGAGTGCCTCCCTTACAAGGAGGAAGTCGGGGGTTCGAGTCCCTTATCGCCCACCATGGTCCTCAGCGCCTGCTACAGGCGCTGTACCAGGTAGGCCCGGTGGCCCGCATCGAGGCGCGCGATGAGCAGTTCCCCGCGCTGCGCCCCGTCGCCACGGAGGCGCCGTGCCAGGACCTCGGTGGGCGTCCGGTGCCCCCGCTTGCGCACGCTGATCGGCCCGATGTCGTGCTTGCGCAGCATCTTGCGCACCTGCTTGCGATCCAGGGGAGTCGAGTCCACAACCCGCATGGCGCGCAGCAGGGGACTGCTTGGGGCCTTGTCCCCGGCTAGATAGCCGAGGCCCGGCGCTAGGGGACGCAGGCCCTCGTCTTTCGCCAGGGTTCCGAGCAGGCCTGCGCGGATGATGGCCGGGTCGGGGTCGCCCAGGAAGGACGCGTTCAGGGCGGCGGCTGCGGATAGGGCGGGCCGCTCCGAGGGCACCCCGGCGAACTCGTGGCGGCTGCCGTCGGCGCCGAGCAGCACCGCCACTCGCTGGTTGGGGTCAGCCTCCGCATCGGCCAGAATCCCGGTCCAAAGGCCGATTTCAGCCAATTCGCCGTTGCGGCTGACCCACTCGCGGCGGCGCCCGAGGTCTCTTGGGAGGGCAGCGTCTTCGGCGGCGCGCAGCACCTCGGAGGCGAGAGCAGGGGCCAGCTTGACGCAGCCTCCTTCGAAGCGGGAGAGGGCCGCGAGGCATTCAGCCAGGGTGGGCGACCAGGCTGCGGGGTCCAGGCTGCGCCCCTCGCCGGCTCGCCGGTCGGGATCGACAACGAAGAGATCGGTTCGGGCAGCAGGCCGAGCCGCATCGGCCAGCAGGACCCGGCCGTGAGCGCCGTGATGCTCGAGATTAGCCCGCGCGCAGGCCAGGGAAGCGGGATCGAGGTCGGCGGCCACGACTTCGAGGCCCTCCAGGTAGAGGGCCACGGCATCGGCGCCCACGCCGGCTGTGGCGTCGAGCACCGTGGCCCCCGGCGCCAAGGCCGCCATGCGGCCAGCTCGCGCCCGAGCCACGGTTTCGGAACTGGCCTGCTCGAGGCCTTTGGCGTGGAGATAGGGCAAAGACAGCCCGGGGAACCTGCGCCGGGCTCGCAGGCGCAGTTTGTGCAATTCCGCCGCCACGCGGGCCTCCTCCAGCGGCAGGCTCTGGCTCAGAATGGAGATTACCTCCAGGGGCCCCTGACCCTCTGCCAACCCTTCCAGGAGGCTTTCGGCCAAGGGTGGGAGGGGGAATTCCCAGAAAGTGGGTTGTTTGCCCCATGGTTTTCGGCTTCTCATTTGAGAGAATCAGGGCCGAAGACGGGCTGCACGATACGCGTGGAGTCTCAAAACTGGTCCATGGTTGTTGGCCTGCCGCTGAACCGCGGTGCCCGGGAGGGCGCCAGAGTAGCTGCAGGCCCCCGGCGGCCGCAAGCCGCTTTACGAGAGGAAGCGGCGGCGCAAGCCCCCGCAAGGAGAAAATGCATGAGTCGAATTCTTGTCATCGATGACGATCCCGGCAATCGCCTGGTGGTCAACAGCCGCCTGAGCGACCTCGGCTACGAGGTTCGCTTGACCGAGAGTGGGGCCGAGGGCCTCGTCGAGGCTCGCGAACTGCACCACGACTTGTGCCTGGTGGCCGCCGGGCTCGTGGCTGGAGTCGATGCCACTGAAGTCTGCCGCCGACTCAAGGGTATGCCCGAGACCGGTGCGATTCCGGTCGTCCTGTACAGCCAGTTGCCCGCCAACCCAGAAGAGCTAGAGCGCGCCTTCGAAGCCGGCTGCGATGCCTTCGTGCCCAAGCAGGAGTTGTCGGCGCTCGACCACATCATCCGCGTGCACCTGCGCCACCGCGCTCTGATCGAAGACCTCACCGACCAGAATCGCGTACTCGACAAACACAACCGCACTCTCAGCGAAGAGAGCCACCAGGCCTCCGACCGACAAGCCGCGGCTAGCAGCAGCGGCGAGGCCACCCTGGCTCTGCGGGAACTCGCCAGCAATAGGCCCGATGGGGTCTTGCTCGTAGACTCGGAAGGTCATGTGCGCCACGCGGATCGCGGTGCTTGCGAGGTATTCGGCAGTCGCATCGAGGGCAAGACCCTCGGTTGCCTCGCTCCGGCGACGGGCCTCGAGGCCTTCGTGCGGGACGCCCGCACCGAAGCCCTCGATGGTTTCCGCTTTGACATCCCAGCCCTCGGCGGGCGCTCGGCGCGTTCGCTCAAGGCTTCGGTGGTGCCCTTGATCTCCAAACCCGGTGAACCCGGCCCTGCGTTCAAGGTCGTCCTTATGCTCGACGCAGGCAAGCGCCGCATCGCTGGCGAACTGTTGCGCATTTCCGAGCCTGGCATTCCACGCCAGCAGATGGGTTCACTGCTAGACGCGGCCCGCGAGACCTTCAGCCTGCACTGCCTCGTCGGTGAGAGCTCTAGCGTGAAGCGCACGCGGACGCTCGTGGGTGACTTTGCGCGCAGGCGTTTGCCGATCCTGATCACCGGCGAGTCTGGCGTGGGCAAGAGCCGCGCCGCTCGCACCATGCACTACTCTGGGCCCTTCTCCGGTGCCTTCCTTATGCTGCGTTGCTCGGCGCTGGATCCCGAACACCTCGCCCGCGAGCTTTTCGGCTATGTCAAAGGCGCCTTTGATGGCGCTCAGGACAATCGGCCGGGTTTGGTGCAGCAGGCGGCCGACGGCACCCTCTATCTCGAAGAGGTCAGCGCCCTGCCGCCCGAGATTCAGGCCAGCCTGTGCGAACTAATCGAAACTGGCGTCGTGCGCCGCGTGGGTTCCGACCGTGCCGAGCAAATCAATCTCGGCCTGGTGGCTTCTACCTCGGCCGATCTTCAGGCCTGTGAGTTCTCGCGGAATCTTCTGGGACTATTCAAGGAAGGTCATGTGCATTTGCCGGCCCTGGTCTCTCGCCAGGAGGACATCCTGCCCCTCGCCAGCCTCTATGTCACCCGCTACGGCCGCGGCCACGGCGTGCGTGGTATCTCCGGCGAAGCTGTCGACCTGTTGATGAGCTACGAGTGGCCCGGGAATGTGCACGAGTTTGAGGAGTGCATCCGGACTTCGTGCAGCCGCGCCACCGATGGCGAAATCACCCCGGCGAGTTTGCCCGACGCTCTGCTAGACGGCTCGAGTGGCCTGCCCACCTGCGAGCTGACGCCCGTGGCTCGCCACACCGGACCTGGTGGCGAACCGGTTGCTGGCGGCGTGCCCGTACCGAACACGGCTGCGGCGTCCATGCGACGCAGGCAACCGTGGGACATCTGCGAGGAAGATCCGATCAGCCTCGAGCTGTACGAGAAGAAGGCGCTCATGCGCGCTTTGAATCATGTGGGCGGTGACAAGCTCGCCGCTGCACGCCTCTTGAAGGTGGGCAAGAGCACCCTGTACCGCAAGCTCAAGCGTTTCGACATCGCCTGATCCGCGCAGCACTAGCCCGGGGGCTAGCGCGCGCGCCTGATCCAGGCGCGCATGCCCAGCGAGAGCATGTCACCCAAGAGGACCAGGGCTGCGCCCATGCCCACGAAGAGCAACATCTCGTCGTAGTGCTGACGCACCCGAGCATCCTGGATCCAGTACCCAAGAGAAACCACGCCGAGCATGCCCAGCACGGTGGCTTCGCGCACGCAGGTTTCCCAGCGGTAGAAAAAGTAGAGCAGGAACCGCGAGAGCACCATGGGCAACACGCCGCCGAACAGGAGCGGCAGGCGGCGACTGCCGAGCATGCGCAGGGCGAGCAGGGCGCGCTTGTCCAGGTTCTCAATGGTGTCCGCTCCCAGGCGGCAGAGAATGCCGGTGTTGTGGATGGCGAGAGCAAGGATCGCGGGCCAGGCGCTCGGCCCCAACATGGCCAGCAAGAGAAAAGCCCAGATGTACTCGGGGATGGCGCGCAAGAGGATGAAGCCGATGCGCACGCAGCTCGATAGCTGCGTCCAGGGCAGGAAGCAACGGCGCCGATCGGTGGCCGAGTCGATTACAAAGGGATCGCAGTTCATGATGGTGCGCGCACCCAGGGGCGCGAGCACGGCGGCCACGCCACCCGCAATCACGATCGCTGCAATGGAGATCCAGAGTGTGCGCAGAGCCGCACTCGCCCCACGCTCTTCGAAGATCGCTCCAGCCCATCCCAACAACCCGCCCAAGCTCAGGCCATCTTCCTTGAGGGCGTGGGGGTAGGCATCCGTGGCGATGAACCTCTTCAGGTTCTCCAGGCGGTCTGCGCAGAAGAGATCCAGCCAGGCGATCTCACCCGAAACCAGGGCCCACAGGGCGAAGAGCGCGAGTACCAAGGCACTGCCTCGCAAGAGTTGGCTTTTGGGGCGCTCGCGGTGGAGCTGCGCGATGGTGGAGCTGGCGTTCAAGCTACAAACCTCCGGCGCAGGGCCGCGCTCCAGGCTTCGAAGCACAGGACCAGGATGATCAAGGCCCACAGATAGCTCCAAACTTCGCGGTAGTGCAGGTTCTCGAAGGAGAGGCGAATCGAATAGCCGATGGTTGGGTAACCGAAGAAGCCCAGGATGGCCGAGGAACGCACGGCGCATTCGAGGCGATAGAAGGCGTAGGCTGACATGTCCGGCAGAGCCCGCGGCAAGGTGCCAAACAGGAAGGCCTTGATGGGCGACGCTCCCACGGCGCGCAGGGAATGGGCGGACTCGGGGTCAGTTTCGTCGAGCAGTTCCGAGAATACCTTGGCCAGCATGCCCGTGAACGGAATCGCGATGGCCACCACAGCGCTGGCTGTGTTGAGCCCGAAGGCAGCCAGGAACAGAAGTGCCCAGAGAAGTTCGTGCACCGAGCGTTGGCCCACGATCAGGATGCGCGTGGCACCTTGCACCAAGGGTCCTAGCCAGCTCTGGAAAAAGCGCCGCAGGGGCGAGCCGAGGAGCGCGGGATCGCCGGCCCACCAGGTGGAGGAGGCGAGGAAACCCAGAACCGTGCCCGCTACCAGAGCCAGGCTCATGGCCGCCGCGGCGAAGATCACCGTTCGATAGAGAGCCGACAGTATCTCAAGGAGGAACGACCCATCGATTCCTGCCGTGCCCTCGTACTCCGTCGCTGGCTGCCAGGCGGCGCTGAAAAAGTCGGCGGCGATGGCCCGTCCTCCGGCGAGCGGTACGAGCCCGGCGGGCGAGAGTTCGAGGGCCCAAAGAGCCACCAGGCCAAGGGCTGCCAGGAGCCCCACGACGATGGCGCCGCGCCCCGGTCCCGGGCGTCTAGCGGGCACGGCTACCCGCGTCTTCCAGGCGGTAGAGGTCATCGAAAGCCTCTGCTGGGATTTCGTTCGTGGCGCCGTCGAACTGAACCCGGCCCTCGCGCAGGCCGATGGAACGCCCGAAGAATTCCTGGGCGAGGAGCAGGTCGTGCAGGCTACAGACCAGGGTCAAGCCGCGTTCGCGAGCCACTTCACAGAGCAGTCCGATCAGGTCGCGGGCCCGCGCGGGATCCACCGAAGCCACTGGTTCGTCGGCCAGCAGTGCGTCGGGCTCCTGGAACAAGGCCCGGGCCAGGGCCACCCGTTGGCGTTCACCGCCCGAGAGGTGATCGGTGCGTTGGAACAACTTGTCGCCGATGCCCACTCGCACTAACAGTTCGTGGGCGAGGTCCAGGTCGGCGCGCGTGGGGCTCAGCATCGAACGCACGGCTCCCCACATGCTGCGCTGTCCGAGTTTGCCAGCAACCACATTTTGGACCACGCGCACATTGGGCACGAGGGCGTGCTCTTGATGCACAAAGCCCACCCGCGAGCGCAAACGGCGCAAGTGCGTCGGCCCCAGCTCGGCCGAGTCAACAGAGTCGGATAGTACCCGCCCCGAGGTAGGCAGCACGGTGCCGTTCAAGAGGCGCAGAAATGTCGTCTTGCCCGCACCGCTGGGACCGATGATGGCGATGTTTTCGCCCGGTTCGATGCGCAGCGTCAGATTGCGGAGCACCTCCACGGCGCCGAAAGAGACACAGGCCCCTTGCAACTCGAAGGATGCACCCTCTTTCTTCTGTTCGATAGCGATCAGCGCACCAGCCCTTTCAGCGCAGGAAGCCGAGTTTTGCGGCGAGGTCGTGAATGGCCTGAAAATCGGCGTTGGAGGCCTCTATCAGCCCTTCCTCGCGGTCGCAGGCCGCCAGCAAGGCCGGGTCGACGATACCCACCAAGGCCTCTTGCAGATTGGCGATGAAGTCCTTTCCGAAACGCTTCGCCAGGGCCGGGTGTGCGGTCCAATTGTAGTCAGCGTACTCCGGCGTGACCCAAACCAGGCGGCACAGTTCGGGATCCAGGCTGCCGTCCGCCACCATTCGCTCGTAGGTCTTGTAGTTCAGCGCGCCAGTGTCCCAGGTGCCGGCTTGCACCAGAGCCGCGGTCTTGTCGTGGCTGCCAGAGAAGCCCACCTGGCTGAAGAAATCCTCGGGAGCCTGGCCTGTATTCTCGCGCACGAAGTGCTCGGGCATCAAGCGCCCGGAGGTTGAGGCGTCGGAGCCGAAGGTGAAGGACTTGCCGGCCATGGCCTTGGGGAACTCCGCGCTGCGTTCGATGCCCGTGGAGGCGTTGGCGATGAAGTAACTTTTGAAGTGCGTATCGACTTTTCCCTGGGCCAGAGCGCGGGCTCCATCCACCGCCGCGCGAGCCTGGGCGCCGGTCAGTCCACCGAACCAGGCCAGTTGGATGTCACCGTTCTTGAAGGCCTCGACCGAAGCCGTGTAGCTCGACATGGGCACATATTCGACCTCCACACCGAGCACCTCCGACAGGCGGGCTGCAAGGGGATCGAAGCGTTGCTTGAGTGCCGTGGTGTTGTCATCGGGGATGGCGCTGAAGCGCAGGACTTTCGAGTTTCCGGCCGAGCTTTGGGAGCAGGCCGCGAGCAGAAGGCAGGCGAGGGCCGTGGCAAGGCGCGGGAGGGGATGCCGCATAGGGATCGGTGGGGGCTGGAATGGCGGGGCAAACAGGACCCGGGGCGGCTGGGGATCATACGCATTGGAGGGTGAAAGCGTGTCCTCAGTCGCAGCGACTATCCAGAGATGGGCGCCCGACACCGGGGCCTCAGAGTTTTTGCTTCACGATGTGTGTGGTGGCTCCCAGCCAGCACAGCCCCCTCAATCCGATCATCAATCCAATCACCGACACGCCGCCAGCCGATCCCGGACAGGGTCTTAGCTTTGGTCATCAATTCCTTGCGGTGGGCAACCCCTACCTCTCCCAGGGTTCCAGTATCTTCAACTTCCAGTCTGTGAGTGCCCAGGTCCTCTTCACGGCCACGGGTAGCTCCCTGGCAAGCCCGAGCAACTCGCAGGACTCGCGGGATCGCCCGCGCAACTCAGCGCGGTGCGATCCGTACCTCTTCAGCGATGGGGCCGCAGGCAGAGTCGAGGCGTGAGCCGGGGTTGACGAGGCACACGCGCCACTCTTCGGTTTCACGCGCGGATGCGTCCATGCCTATCGAAAACAGGGTCACGGGCCGCTCGCCGGTTTGGGCTAGCAACAGGTTGGAGCGAGCGCGCACGGCAGGGTCTTTGCTGGATTGGCCGATGGGAGTCATGAACAAGCGCGTGCCGCTCTCGATGTTTCTCCAGATGACGAGGTCGGCGAGTTGTTCCTGACCAGCGTGATTGAGCAGCACCCGCATACCAGCCTCGTCAACGATGGCCGAGATGCGCGGCGTCAAGCCCAGGGAGCGCTTGCGCAGGATGGGCAGCCGGGCATTACTCATGCCGCCTCCGCCAGCCGAGCGCAGGGGAATCGTCAGCACCTCGTAGCCTGCAAGCACCGCTTCGAGTTGTTGCTGGCGGCCAGGGAGTTCTGCTTGTGAGTCGAGGGCCAAGCGCCACTCCCGGGCGAGGTGTCCAAAATCCGGTTCAGCGCCATGCTGGCGCCAGTAGGGAACGATGTAATCGGGCTCGTGCGCGAGGGCCGCGAGCACATCCACCCGCGGCCGCGGAGATTGCGGCAGGGCATAGTCGTTTGGGGCCGCGACCGAAGTGTGACCCAAGAGGTCACGGACTTGCAGGTGCGACAGGTAGGCGATCGATCCCGGCCAGGGCGTCAGCACGGTGCTGGTGGGGTCCGCGTGATCCCTCAGGAACAGGCCAATGGAACGCAAGCTGCGCGTGGCGCGTTGCTCTTCGTCGAGACCCACGCGACCGAGGGCATCATCGAAACCGTAGCGCGGCTGTGCGCGGGCCGAGGTCCAGGCTCGTTGGAGTTTGCCCAGGGTGGACTGTTCCTGCTTGATCGGTGGCAGGCTTGCCATGGTCGAGGCCAGGGCCGCACCCACGAAACTCGCCCAGGCCAACATGCGGATCGGTCTGTACAGGCTGTTGAGCGCCGTGATCATGGCTTCCTGGGCAGAGATCAGGGCGATCGGCAGGACCGGCACCATGGATTCGGTGAAGGGCGTCGTGCCCCCGCCTTGCACCACGATGATCCCCGCCCAGGCAAAGAAAACCGCCAGTGCGTGGGCGCCGGTGTGGGACAACCTGCGGCGGCCGGCGTACCAGAGGCTATAGAGCAAGAGGAAGGGGCTCGCCGCGGTGAGGATGAAGCTCTGTAGATAGGCGAGTCCCTGACCGATGCGCGGGCGGTCGAGGTGCGCCAGGTCGAGTACCCATGCGGGCAAAGCCAAGCCGGTTTCGCGCCAACGCAGCCCAGTCATCAGGAAAAGGCCGCAGAGCGGCGCGGCGAAAATCCACAGGGAGGCCGCGGGCGGACCATTGACGCCGCGCTTTTCCCTTCGTCGGGCGCGGTAGCGCAGGAATAGAAAAACAGGCAGGAGCACCCAAGCTTCACTGCGCAAGAGTCCGCACAGGCAAAGCGCCACACCGGTTGAGCGCTGCCAGTTGCGCTCGAAGGCCAGGAAGGCAAAGGTCACCAACATGGTCAGCAGCGCGGTCTCGGTTCCACTCACCGCCGCTGCGGCCATAATGCCGCTGATGGCGAGCAGCATGGGTGTGATCAAGCTCGCGACGCGGTCGCTGTGAAAGCGCGAGGCCAGGATGAAGGCCGTGGCCGTGGACAAGATGCCAACTATGCGCACGAAGTGATTGATCGGCAAGTAGAGGCGTTCTCCCACGGCGCAGATCGCCACCCACAGGGGCGATGCGTGGCTGGCGAATCCGCTCTGGCCAGGGCTCCAACTAAAGCTACCCTCGAAGACCCAACGACTGGCGATGTTATAGGCCACGAATGCCTGGTCATAGGGCGAGGCCAGACCGCCAGCCGAATTGGTGCTGATCGCCAGGCTGTGGGCCACCAGCACGGCCAGGGCGACGAAGAGTGCGATGCTGCGGTTCATGCGCGCTGAGTGTGCGCCTTCCCGGGCGCATCTGCACGCCCGCTACCCTGAAATAGGTCCCCGGCGCCGAGCTACCGCTATGGAATTGTCACCGAGAGCAGTCGCACGATGTCCGCTTGGGAGAAGGTGCCCGTGAAGGGGTGTGAGTTTTCCTTGAGGGTATTGCCCTGCTCGTCGAGGAAGCGGTCCATGGCCTGAACCTCTGCCAGGATTCGAGTGGCATTGGCTGTTCCGGCCACGGCTCCCAGGACAACTGGTGCAACGGGTCCTAGACTTCCGCCTCGATGTCCACCCGCTCGACGCCTTCCAGGGCGCGTGCCATGAGGCCCTCGACCTCGAGGCCTTCCTCGGCGGCGCGGCATTCCTCCAGGCTGCCGAAGATGATCGGGCGGCGGGGCATGAAGACCGTGCAGCAGTCGGGCTCGGGTTGGATCGAAGTCTCATAGGTGCCGATCTCGCGGGCCAGGCGCACGGCTTCTTCCTTGTCGAAACAAACCAAGGGACGCAGAACCGGCAAATCGGAAGCATCCTCGATGCAGGTCATGTTTTCGATCGTCTGGCTGGCTACCTGTCCCAGGCTCTCTCCGGTGAGCAGGGCGCGACACTTCTCCCGGTAGGCCAACCGCGATGCCAGCCGTTGCATGAAGCGCCTGTAGAGCACCGTGCGATAGGCCTCGGGTGCCAAGTCGCGGATCGAGGTCTGGATCTCGGTGAAGGGCACGATGAACAGTCGGCAACGCACCTGAAAACGCGATAGGCGGCGAACCAAATCGATGACCTTTTTTTTGGAGGCATCGCCGATATACGGATGGCTGTGGTAGGTGACAAAGAAAACTCGCGCCCCGCGCTTCATGGCCAACCAAGCCGCCACCGGCGAGTCGATGCCGCCCGAAAGCAAGCACATCATGCGGCCTGCCGTGCCTCCCGGAAGCCCGCCGGGTCCCGGCAGGCGCTTCGTGAAGACATAGGCGCGTTTTTCGCGCACTTCGATGCCCAGTTCCAATTGCGCTCCCTTCAGCTGCACCCGCAACCTGTCGGTGTTTGTGAGCACACCTTCGGCTATATACAGATCGAGCTCGGTGGAGGTCATGGGGAACGATTTGTCGCTGCGCTTGGTGCGCACCCGAAAGCTGATATCACCGCTTGTCGGCCATTCATCCAGGGTTCTGGTCATGACCCGTTGCGCGAGGCTGGCGATGGGATCCGCATCGGGCTCGCAACCCCAGGCGGGGGAGATGGTCTTGACGCCGAAGACATCTTGTAGCCTGCGCGCGACTTCCATGACGCGGCGTTCGGGGAAGACGGCTATGCGCCCACGGGAAAGCTCGATACGCACCGGCGATGTGTATGCTGCCGCCGAACGCAGGTTGCGTACCAGGGCGTGCTCGAAGAAGCTGCGGTTCTTGCCCTTGAGTGCTAACTCGCCGTAACGCACCAGGATCATTTCCGGGCCGGAATCGGCGGGTTCTTGGTTGGGGATCATGGCGAGCTGGGGGTCAGAGTTGGGCGAGGCCTTGAGACACTTCGCGCAGAGCCGTGAGGGCGAGCTCGATTTCGTCCGCAGTGGTTTCGGGAGCGAGGGAAAAGCGCAACAACGCCCGCCCCCGATCTGCATCAAGACCAGCCGCCGCGAGGGCCGGCGGAAGGTCGCGGGTGTTTGCCTGGCAGGCGCTGCCTGTGCTGACGCAAACTCCCAGAGCGTCGAGGTGGTGCAGCCAGACTTCGGCTGGTGCGCCGGGTACGAGGACCGCCATGATGGACGGCTGCAGCGAGTCAGCGCCCGGCTCATAGGTCTCAATTCCTAATCCGGCGAGTCCTTCCGCGAGCAGTCCGCGCAGGAAATTCAACCGTTCCAGATTCTCGGCCTGGCCTGCGGCGGCTTGGGCTGCGGCCACACCGAATCCCACCAGGCCAGCGACATTTTCGGTACCCGCGCGGCGTGCGGATTCTTGTCCGCCGCCAAGGATCAAGGGCGCGCAGTTGACGCCGGGGGCCAAGATCAAGGCGCCGACGCCCTTGGGTCCGCCGATCTTGTGGGCCGACAGAGTGCAGGCGTCCACGCAGAGTTCCGCCATGCGCAGGTCGAGCTTGCCCAAGGCTTGCACGGCATCGGTATGCAGGACAGCTTGCGGTGCAGCTTGGCGTACCAGCCGTGCCAAGGCGGCCACGGGGTATATGCTGCCAAAGATGTTGTTCACCAGCATCTGCGTCACAAGCACGGTGCTTTCGCGTAGGAGCCCTGCGAAGTGTTCAAGGTCCAGGGCGCCCCATGCGTCGAGCCGAGCGAAGGAGACCTCGAAACCCTCCTCTTCGAGCGCCATCGCCGCCACCTGCACCGAGGGATGTTCCGTGGGTCCGCAAACGATGTGTTGTCCCCCGCGCCGCCGCGCCCGCGCCAGGCCCATGACGGCCATGTTGTTGGCTTCGCTGCCTCCTCCGGTGAAAGTTACAGCGTCACTCTCCGCTCCCACGGAGCGGGCTACCTGCACCCGTGCCCGGTCGACCGCTTCGCGGGCTGCGAGGCCCATGCGGTGCACCGACGAGGGATTGCCCCAGCACTCTCCGAGCCAGGGCTGCATGGCCTGGCGCACCTCGGCCTTGAGGGGGCCGCTGGCGGCGTGGTCGAGGTTGATGCAGTCCATGGCTAGCGCGCGCGGAGAGTGAAGGGCGCAAGATCGGGCTCGCTGGTTACGCCGTCAACCACAGTGACGGCCAGCTCGATTTGTGCCTCGCCGGCGGTCACTTCGAGGAGGTATTCGCCCGGCGGCAGATCGCCGATGGTGAAGATTCCGTCGGCGCCGGAAGCCACCGCGGGCCAGGGCCGTTCGGGCCTCTCCAAGGGAGCGACGAGGGCCAGGGCACCGAGGACCGCGGCGCCTGTGTCGTCCTGTACCCGGCCCTTGATTTCACCTGCTGCCAGGTCGATGTCCAGGATTGGCGAGCCTGGTCCGTGGTGGTACTCGCGTTGCGCCGGAGTGCACAAGTTGGGCCACGAGCCGCCCCGAGCCCATGGCGGCAGGATCACCAGGCTGTAGTCGCCCTGGATCAAGTCGGCCAATCGAAAGCCGCGGTCCGCGCCCACGGCGGCTCGCACCGGCAGGGGTTGGCCGAATTCGTGGGCGGGTTGGCGCGGGGCGAACAGAATCTCGTAGCCCAAGAGACCCCGGCTGCCCAGAGCAGCCACGAGGCTGCCTTCGAGGTCAGAGCGCAAGAGTTCCGGCAATTGGCGAATCTCGCGCACCGGCTCGTCCAAGATCAGTTCGACTCCTTCTCCCGGAGCAGTGGTGGAAAAATCCTCGACGCGAAACTCCCGCGCCAGCACCTTGAGTTGCAACTCTCCCGAGGGCACCCGTTCGAGTTCAAACTGGCCTTTCAAGTCGCTGTAGGTCCAGGCCAATTCATCACCGAAGGTCGCCAGCACCAGGGCTTCGGCGATGGGCTGGCCGGTGCCATCGCGTACCACGCCGGTCAGTCGTGCAGCGGGGTCCAGGCCGGTGCTTGCGCCCAGAAGCACCCGCGGCGGCGCAGGAAATCCCCGTAGCCCCAAACCTTCCTGGCGCAGGGCGCGGAAGGCGACAACCAGGACCAACAGGCCGAGGCCGATCCAGGGCAGGTATCTCTTGAGGCGTTTCATCGCGCGCCACTATAGCGCCCGAGTGATCTCGAGAGGGTTACTGAAGCGCGGCGAGAAGTTCGCGTTGGAATTCGACAGCCGGCTCAAAGGCCGAGCAGTCGAGGTTGCAGAGTCCCTCGATGAACTCATCGAGGTTCCCTTGCCCGGCCTTACGATAGGCCAAGAGCCGCAGGCCCAGCTGCAACTTGTCGCAGAGCCGTGCCAGTTGGGCTTCGCGGGTCGAGCCCTCCTGCGCTTCCAGAAAACGCTCCAAAGCCGTCTCCGAGAGCGGCCCCAGGACCTCCCGAGCCGCGCGCTCCTCGGCGGCCTGTTTCGCCTCCGCACCCAGGAGCCGCTTGGCGCTCATGGGCAGGTCGCCGAGCAGGGCCTCGGGGGCATCATGAACAGCCGCGAGCGCCACGACGCGATCCACATTCAATGGCGGTTCTACCCGCGGTGCCAAGGCCAGAGCCACCAGGGTCGTGCCCACAAGATGCCCGGCAATACATTCGGGCTGTGCGATCCCCCGTTGCACCCATCCCGTGCGCGGCAAGGCTTCCAGGGGCACCAGGGCCAACAGGGCTTCGACTATTTGTTTCAAGGGGAGAGTGTAGCTGAATCGTACCAGGTACTCCGTCGCTGCTGAGTCGTACCAGGTACGATTCAGCAGCGACGGAGTACCTGGTACGATTCAGCGCAACGCTTCGGGGATCCCCGAATTCAGCCGCTCGCCGAAGACCGGGCATGCATCCCCCACAACGGACCCTCAGCGCGACCGCGTTTTCACTCTTCGGAGCAGCTCCGCCTCTCCGAAAAAGGTCTCAAGGGTGAACGCTTCGGCGGGAAGCGTGACGTTCCCCTCGAAGAGATCTACATCTCGTTCAATGTAGATCAGGTCTCCCTCGCGGTCCTCGCCTAGGAGGATTCGGAGGGTGTACCTGTCAGGCTCAAGGCCGCCAATTGAGAAATGTCCCTGGGGGCGGCTCTGTCGAGCTACCTCTTCGGGATCCTCTGTATCGGTGGAGAAGCGCTCGCGCGCCTGCTCCGCCGAAACAATTGTAGTCGCCTCTCCCCAAGCAACGATGTCGTCCGATCCAACGTTGCGCACCTCCAACTGGAACTTCATTGAAGCTCCGGGAGGCACGGCACCTTCAGGCATCGCGATGGTGAAGGCTCCCTGGAGTTTTCGTTCTCCAAATCCAAAGAGGATCACATCGTACGAGCTTCGTCCTTCAAAAACCTCCACCGTGCCCAGCTGGCGCAGTGAGTGCTTCTGCTTGCCGTAGAACAGGACGGTGTATATCCCAACGGGGATATCTTTGGCGATGTAGTATCCATCCCGATCCGAATAAGCCTTGTGTTCTCGGGCCATGCTCAGATTGCTCAGCCCCTCAGGCCGAACGAATGCGATACGTTGATACGGCATCAGCTCGCTATTGGCATCGTAGACGCCTCCAACGATTTGGCCGTACACAGGGATGGCTTCCTCTGCGACTTCGGAAGTGGCCGGAGATGCCTCACCAACTTCGCTGACCACCGCCCCCCTCAGAGGTTCAGCGTGGTCAAGCAGCGAGAAGACATCAGTGACGGCCTCATCCGAATCCCTTGCATCTCCTTGGCTAATGGGAGGGCGACCACCCTCAACATTGTCCGCAGAGAAGAAAAGGGCTGTAGCACAGACCAGCAGGAGCAGGGCCAGTGCTGCGAGAGTGAATCTCAGCACGGGCAAATCTCCTTCGGCTCCAACCTCACGGTGTGGTAGGTGTAGAAGGATTTGCTGCTGGCCAATCCCCACTCCTGTCCACCTCCGACGCCGCCGGGTTCGAACACGGTGTGGGTGGCATAGTGGAAGTTGACGGTGTGTTTGACGCGGTACGTCCACTCGACGTACACCTCCGCACAGGCGCCGTCGAGGCGGCCGTTGACGGTTTCGCCGTTCGGGCCCGAGAGGTCTCCGTTATCGTTGGAAACCTCGACGCTTACGGTGTTGGGGTCGGTGCCGGGATCGGCATCGCCCATCTCGTCGTCAGCAATGAGGTCTTCGTCGTAGACCTTCGGGTCCCCGGACCCACCTCCTATCCACTCCCCATCAGGGTGGGGACAGGAGGGGCGGTCGGCCTCGTACTCTTGCGAGTCACCGTCCGGGATGCAGGAGTCTTCCATGGGAAGAGCCACAGCCGGAGTGACGAGGGCGAGAACGAAGGGGAGTCCGAGAATTCTCGAGTTTAACGATTTGGTATGCTTCATCTTTCGTGTGAGCTTATAGGGGTTGATCGGTCCAAAGCGAAGCTGCCTTGGGCTCTGCTGAAGAGACGGCTCCGGCCCGGAGGCTGTTTCGGGATTTGTTGGCAATCCGCCGCTGCTGAGTCGTACCAGGTACGACTCAGCAGCGGCGGAGTACCTGGTACGTTTCAACGGGTACGTTTCAACGATTCAGCGGACCAAAGTCCCCGGGCACGCGGATCTCCCGCGACCACGACTTCAGGGCCTCGGGTTGGACCGTGAAGACCAGGTCCTCATGGCCCTTGAGGCGGAACCGGATCTCGACTTCGGTCATGGGAGTTTCGAGGAGGTGGCTGAAGGTGTTGGCCTGGGTGTTGATGTGGATGTAGTTGCGAAGGGGGGGGCGCCGCACGCCTTCGGGGATGCCGTTGCCTTCCACCGGCATCACTTCGGCCTGCAACTGGCGCTTGTCGTGACCCTCCTGGGTCAACCAGCCACCGTCGAAGAGAATCTCTCCCTTGATCTCGAAGGGTCGGCTCTCGTCCACGGTGTGGGTGCCGATGTCGATGATATTGGCACCTTCTCTGAGGTCGACTTTCGCATTCGGTATCCAATAGGCTGCGCTGCCTGCACCTCCGATGTGACTGGGTTCGAACTCCGAGGTGAAGGAAACTTTGCCTTCCACGGCTAGCAGTCCTGAGATCTCAAAAAAACCACTCTCATCAGAACGGGCAGAGCCAAACGTAGCATTCCAATCTTGACTCTTGTAGCAGCGAATGAGAAGGCCAGGAAAGGGGTTGCCATCCTGGTTGACGATGCGGCCCCTGATCGACTTGTCGCCTCCGGAGGCGTAGATGTCTCCAAAGTCCTTCGATTCTCCGCCCTGGATTCTCACCAGGGGAACGAGCGGCGGGTTCCAAAGCTCCCTTCTAGAAAAACTCAATCTGAACTCTCCGGGGAAGACTTCTGCAAAGCTGAAATTGCCCTCTTCGTCGGTCAGGCTGTCCACGCTGTAGCCACCCATGAACCCACCAGCCTGAGCGCTCATGCGGGCGAGCGCACCAGAAATACCGTGGCCACTGGCATCGAGCAACCGGCCACGCGCTTCGGCCAGGACTCCCACGGGAAGATCTCGCCGCACTTCTTCGCCTCCAGGTAGGTTCACAAAGATGCGGACGAAGCGATCGAGTTCCTTGGGTGCGTTGTGGCCTTTAGTGCGCCGGCGATGCTGGTTCTTGGGATTGGCGAGCGCAGGGATCATGCCTCCCGGTAACGATTCTGGATCGGCCAACAGATAGTACGCTCTATTCGCGGGAAGTTCACAGCGGTACTGCCTCTCTGTGCCTTTCAGCTCCAGGGTGGCCACAGGTATGGGATCTTTTTGGTTCTCGAAGACCAGGACCTGGCCGTGGTAGACGCGGTTGCTTTCACTGTCGAGGATGTTGCCGAAGATGAACCCGGTGCGCGGCTTGGCGCGGGGTCTCCGCCTTTTTAGTGATGCCGCGTGCGACATTTCAGCCGCCTCTGCCTCAACCTCGACCCGTCGGGCCTCAGGCTCGTCGGTGGGCTCCAGCTGAGCGGCGGCTTCCACGACGCCGGCAGCAGGTGCCTGGGGTTCCTCCGGAGCGGGGGAACCCCCTGGTTCTTGATTCCACAGCAACAGGATCAGGACCGAGACAAGGAGAGTGCCCAGGCTTAGTGTGGCTCTTGATAAACGCATGGCTAGTTTGCTTTTGGTTGGAGGGGGTAGTGCAGGCTAGAACATGGAAACAATCCCAAGGAGCTGGAGGAGGCGCCCAGCTATTTTGATGAGGTCATCCAGCAAGACAATTAGCCAGCCCGTGCCGTCCTTGCCGTCCGCGCCATCAGGGGCATGGGTACCGGTTCCATTCATGAGACCACCCTTGCCACCAGGCGCGCCCTTGCCGCCGGAACCCAATCCGCTACCTCCATTGCCACCGTTGCCACCGTCGCCGCCGCCGTTGACTCCAGCACCACCGTCGCCTCCAGGGGCGCCATCTTCGCCAGCCCAGAGGACCCAGCCTTCCCCCTTGCCGCCCGCGCCGCCCGCGCCGCCGTCGCCACCATCGGGACCCGAATTTCCGCCCTGCCCACCAGTCCCGGCGTCCGTAGAGAGGTGTCCGGTGGCGCCATCTCCACCCTTGCCGCCATTGGCCGCGCCAATGCCATTGCCACCGTTGCCACCGTTGGGGGGGGTGCCAGCCGGAGCGCCGGACGTTCCAGGCGGGGTGTCGCCGGGAAATCCGTCATAACCATTAGGATGGTCGCTATTGCCATTCTGCCCGAATGGGTAGTTTGGAGGATAATTATCGAAGGACTGCGCCGTCGCCGCACTCGCCAGAACACACAGGGCCAAAAGGGCCGGTATCAGTTTCTTGCACTTCATTGCTTTCTCACTTGTTGGTGAGCTGCCTTGGCCTCAACTCGGCCGCAGCTCGGGTGCGTGATCGGTCCAAAGCGAAGCTGCCTTGGGCTCTGCTGAAGAGACGGCTCCGGCCCGGAGGCTGTTTCGGGATTTGTTGGCCATCGATCGCCCGGGCCGGGGCATGCCAGCCCCGCCGGGGGCCGGGGAGGGGCAGGAAAGGGCCGCTTGGATTGATGCCGCGGGGGGGGCGGCCTATACTGGATGTCCAAAATCCTGGCCGGGCCTCCAAGAAAACCTCCGCGAAGAGGTCCCCGGCCTGGCTCCGATCCCCTCCAACAGCGCTCCCTGGCAAAGCCAGGCACTCAACCCCCAACCCATGAGAACCCCCTTCCTCGCAGGCAACTGGAAGATGAACCTCGACCGCCGGACGGCCCTCGATCTCGTGGGTGCCCTGCGCGAACACTTGGGCGGGCGCACCGAAGTTGAAGTGGCTGTTTTTCCCCCCTTCGTCTATCTGGACGAGATCGCCCGGGCCCTGGCGGGGTCGCCGATCAAGGTGGGCGCGCAGAACTGTTGCGACGAGGCCGAGGGCGCTTTCACCGGCGAGATCTCGATCAGCCAACTCGCCGATGTGGGCGCCTCTCTGGTGGTGCTCGGTCACTCCGAACGCCGTCACATCTACGGCGAGACCGACGAGCTGGTGAACCGCAAGGTCCAGCGCGCCCTGGCCGCCGGATTGGAGGTCATCCTCTGCGTGGGCGAGACCCTGGCCGAGCGCGAAGCCGGACGCACCGAAGAGGTCGTACGCACCCAACTGCACGGTGGCCTGGCCGGTATCACCGCCGTTGACATGGCCCGCGTCACCATCGCCTACGAGCCCGTCTGGGCCATCGGTACCGGTGTCGTGGCCTCCCCAGCCCAAGCCGGCGAGGTCCACAGCTATGTGCGCGGCCTCTTGGCCGGCCTGTTCACCGCCGAGGCGGCGGACAGCGTGCGCATTCAATACGGCGGCAGCGTCAAGCCTTCCAATGTGAAGGAATTGATGGCTGTTGGCGATGTGGATGGCGCCCTCGTAGGCGGAGCATCCTTGAAGCCTGACGATTTCCTTCCCATTATCGACTTTGCCCGTTGAACGCCGGACCCGCGAATAGGCCATGGCCCTGATCATCACCCTTCTCTACATCGTCTTCGTCCTTGCGGCGATCGTCCTCGTCGTCGTCATTCTGTTGCAGGAGGGCAAGGGTGGTGGCTTCGGCGACGCACTCGGCACCGCCGGCACTCAGACCTTCGGCGTCGCCTCCAAAGGCATCCAGACCTTCACCGGAATCGTGGCCGCCATCTTCCTGGTGAGCGCGCTCTCGATTCACATCCTCAACCGCAAGTCGAGCGAGACCTCCATCGTGGACGGCCGTCCCACGGCGGTCGAAGCTCCCGCGGAAGAGTAAAGTTCAGCGTGGACACCAGCGCAGTCTTCGACCACTTCCGCGCTTCGGGCGCCATGCTCGAAGGCCACTTCGAACTCTCCTCGGGGTTGCACGCCGAGCGCTATTTCCAGTGCGCCCTGGTCCTCAGCGAACCCTGGCGCGCCGAAGCTCTGGCGGAGGCCTTCGAGCAGGCTCTGCAGAGCACTTCTGAGAACGCGAACGCAACTGCCGTGGACTGCGTTGTGGGGCCGGCCATGGGCGCTGTTGTCTGGGCTCAAGAGGTCGGCCGCGCTCTGGGAAAGCGCGCCATCTTCACCGAACGCAAGGACGGCAGCATGTGTTTGCGTCGCGGATTCAGTTTTCGACCGGGCGAGCGAGTCCTGCTCGTGGAGGATGTGCTCACCACCGGCGGTTCGGCCCGTGAAGTGATCGCGGTGATCGAAGAACACGGCGCCGAAGTCGTGGCCTGCGGCTGTCTCGTCAATCGCTCGGGCAAGAATCCCTTCGAAGATTTGGGCCTGCCCCTGACCGCGCTCGTGACCGTCGACGCTCTGACCTGGACCCCTCTGGAATGCCCTCATTGTGCATCTGGGTCCAAACCTGAGAAACCGGGTAGTCGCGCACAGGCGGGCATTGGAGGCGGCGCTTGATTCGTTCCATGACGGGCTTCGGTCTGGGCGAGGCGACCTCGGACGGCCTCGTCGTGCGCACCGAAATCCGCTCGGTCAACCACCGCTTCCTGCAAACCCGCTTTCGCCTGCCTCCGGAATTTGCCGAACTCGAGCCGCGAGTCGACGCGGTCCTCAAAAAGGTGCTCAGCCGGGGCTCGGTGTCTCTGACCGTCAACACCTCCCGCGAATCAACGCCCACCGCCGTCAAGGTCGACCACGACCTGGCCGGCCGCTATGTCAAACTGCTGCGCAAGACCGCCAAGCAGCTTGAACTGGAGGACGACCTGCAACTTTCCCATGTCGCTGCCTTGCCCGGAGTCGTGGGCAGCAGCGGCGATGCCAGGGGCCACCAACGCGAAGCCAAGGTCGTCATGACCTCGGTCGGCCTCGCCATCGAGAGCCTCGTGGCCATGCGCTGCGTCGAAGGCCGGAGCCTCGAGAAGGACATCAAAAAACACGCACGCGTCATCGCTCAGTTGTACACCCGCGTCAGCAAACGCATGCCCCGCGTGGTCGCCGCGCACCACAAGGCCATGCGCACGCGAGCCGCCAAACTGCTCGGCGATGGGGGCCAGATCAAACCCTCGGACCTCGCCCGCGAGCTGGCGATCCTGACCGAGAAGACCGATGTGAGCGAGGAGCTGTCGCGCCTTGAGAGCCACATGGATCAACTGCACAAGGTTCTGCGAGCTGGCGGTGAGGTCGGTCGCAAGCTCGACTTTCTCGTGCAGGAACTCTACCGCGAGGCCAACACCATCTGCTCCAAAGCCGCCGATGCCCAGGTGGCTCACATCGTTGTGGATCTCAAAACCCACATCGAGCGAGTCCGCGAGCAGGTTCAGAACATCGAGTAGCGCCAGGATTTCAAGAAAACCGACGAGGTGGTCATGGTGTCGCACGGAAAAATGGTGGTGATCTCAGGTCCCTCGGGGGCTGGCAAGAGCACCGTCTGCCGCCGCATCCTCGAGGATGCGAAAGTGCAGTTTTCCGTCTCTGCCACCACGCGAGCCATACGGCCGGGGGAAATCGACGGCTGCGACTACCACTTTCTCGACAAACAGACCTTTCGCGCCAAGGTCGCCGCGGGCGAGTTCATCGAATACGCCAGCGTGCACGGAAACATGTACGGCACCCTGCGCGCACCCGTGCAGACGGCTCTTTCCGCCGGGCGCCATGTCTTGCTCGAGATCGATGTGCAGGGCGCCCTGCAGATCAAGGACCAGGAGATTGCTGGCCTCTACATTTTCATCGCGCCACCGTCCTTTGAGGAGTTGCGCCGGCGCTTGGTGGGTCGCGGGACCGAGGCCCCCGAAGTGGTTGAACGACGCCTGAAAAAGGCCGAGGATGAGTATCGTGAGCGGGTCAAGTACGATGCCGTGGTGGTGAATGACAAACTCGAAGATTGCGTGGCCGAAGTGCGAGCCCTGATCGGGCTCGAGGAGGGAGGGGTATGAGTCGTATCGTGTTGGGAGTGAGTGCCTCGGCGGCGATCTACAAGGCCTGCGATCTGACCAGCTGCCTGACCCAGGCAGGAGACGAGGTGCGCGTGGTGCTGACTCGGCGGGCCGCCGAATTGGTCTCACCCCAGTTGTTCGAGGCCATTAGCGGCCAGTCGGCCCATGTCGACGAGTTCGGTCCGGGCCGCGAGAGCGCCATGGACCACATAGCTCTGGCCCGTTGGGCCGAAGCCCTGGTGGTGGCTCCGGCCACGGCCCACACCACAGCCAACCTGGCCACGGGGATGGCGGGGAATCTGCTTTGCAGCCTGGCTCTGGCCGCGGATCCCGCAAGGACCCAGCGCCTCATCGCGCCGGCCATGAACCCGGTCATGTTCAAAAATCCCGCGCTCCAGCGCAATCTGGCCCAGCTGGTGGAGGATGGCTGGACCCTCTGCGAGCCCGATTTCGGGCGCCTTGCCTGTGACGACGAGGGCCAAGGTCGCCTGGCCGATCCCGAGCGCATCGCTGCGCGCCTCGGCGAACTCCTGGGACGCTAACCCGCCCATTCCATGGCTATCCGACGCCGCAGGCGGGTGATCGTAACCGCGGGCCCGACCCGCGAGCACATCGACCCCGTGCGCTACATCTCCAACGAGTCCAGTGGCAAGATGGGCTTTGCCATCGCCCGAGCCGCGCAGGCCCGGGGGGACCAGGTCACCTTGATCGCCGGCCCTGTGGATCTCGAGACGCCGCCGGGCCTTCTGCGGGTGGATGTGATCAGCGCCCGGGATATGCAGAAAGCCGTCCGGGAGGCCTTTGACCAGGCCGACGCGCTGTTCATGTGTGCCGCGGTGGGAGATTGGCGTCCCAGGCGCCGATTGGCCGGAAAGTGGCGAAAAAAGGACCATTCCGAGGACAGCGCATCCTTGGAGTTGGTTGCCAACCCCGATATTGTGGCCCAGGTAGCGCGGACGAAAGGTGAACGGCTTGTGGTGGCTTTTGCCTTGGAGACCACATCTCTGTCGGCCGCCGCCAGCCTGCGCCGCGCTCGAGCCAAGATGAAACGCAAGAGAACAGACTACATCGTGCTGAATGATGCTTCGGCGCTGTCTGCCGATCGGGCGAGCGTGACCATCCTCGGGCGAGACGGCAGCTGCCGGCGGCTCTCGCGCCGTGCCAAGGAAAAGATCGCCGAGGTCCTCGTGGATCTCGATGGGTTGGACTGAGAAAACAGGAACGGAATCACAACACCTCCCCGCAAGATGCTGGGGCCGCGTTAGTCGCGGAGGGAACGGAACACATGGCCCGCAGGGGCAAGCAAAAGAAGGGCAAGAAGAAGAGGGGGCAACCCACGAGCGTGATGGAGCGCTTGAGGGATCTCGCCTTCGGTTTCTTGTTCGGCAGCCCCGTGGACGAGGGCACCAGGGACAGGTTGCAGGAGATCAAGGGACTTTGCCTAATGGCCTTCTCCGCCTGGCTCCTGATCTCGATGCTGAGCTTCTACGCACCCCACGGCGACCCCGGTGCTGAGGGTCGCAACTGGGGTGGTCAACTGGGCTTCTTCCTGGCCAACGGAGCCCTGCGCATCGCCGGCTGGGGTGCCTACCTGGCGGCGGTCCTGGGCCTCGCCTGGGGCTTTGTGATCCTGGCCCGCAAGCAAATCGCCTGGCCCTCCATGAGACTCTTCGGCGCCGTGTGCTTGGTGCTCTCGGTGAGCTTCATGCTGCAACTCGGCTTCGGTCCCGCGACCGATGCAGGCGGACCGGCCGGAGCTTCTTCGCCAGTACCCTTCGGCCCAGGTGGTTGGTTGGCCTTCGAGTTGGTCGAGACCCACCTCGTGCCGAAGTTCGGCGTGGCCGGGCTCTGGATCATGCTCTCCATGCTGAGCCTGGTGTCGTTCATGTTGGCCACCGAGATGGCGTTCTGGCCCGCTATCGTCGCGGCGGGTGAGTGGTTGGAGGAGCGCCGCGCCGACTCCAACGAGGGGCGCCTGAGAGCTGGTCTGCGCTGGTTCGGCGGCATCCTTGGCGGCCTCTGGGATTTCCTGCGCGGGGCCGACCTCTGCGAGGATGACAGCGTGGGTACCGCGCCCGCCAAACAACCCAAAGCCTCGGTCCAGGCCGTGCTGCCCGGGGGCGACTGGGAGGAAGAAGAGGAGCAGCCCGAGGAAGAAGAGGAGTGGGAGGACGAGGAGTACACGTACGAAGACGAGGATGAAGAGGATGACGACGAGTACGAGTATGAGGACGAAGAAGAGGAAGAAGACGAAGAGGAGCAGGAAGAGGAGCTTGAGGAAGAAGCCGTCATCGAGCCCGTCAAGCCCAAGCGCCCCAAGAAGCCCGTCAAGACGAGCGGCGCGGCTCGTGCGGACAAGCTGAAATACGAGACGCCTTCGCCGCCCAAGGGCCCCTGGCAGTTTCCGCCCCTCGATCTGCTAGAAAACCCCATGGCGGGAGTGGGCGTCGAGGACGCGACCCTGCAGAAGATGGCCTCCAAGCTCGAGCACGCGCTAAAGAGCTTCCGCGTCGATGCCGAGGTGGTTTCGGCCCAAGTCGGCCCCGCGGTCACGATGTTCGAGCTGACCGTGGAACAGGGCACGCGCATGAACAAAGTGACGGCGCTTAGCCAGGAAATCGCCGCTGCCTTGCAAGCGAAGAGCGTGCGCATCATCGCACCCATCCCGGGCCGCTCCACCATCGGTGTCGAGGTGCCCAACAAAGCCCGCCGCACCGTGCGCTTGCGCGAGTTGATCAACAAGAAGGCTTACGACGCGAAACACGCCGCCTTGCCACTTTTCCTAGGCATGGACTCCGAGGGCAAGCCCGTCGTCGAGAATCTGGCCAGCATGCCGCACCTCTTGATTGCCGGCACCACGGGCTCGGGCAAGTCGGTCTGCATCAACACAATCCTGGCCAGCCTGCTGCTCACGCGTTCGCCCCACGATGTGCAGATGGTGCTGGTGGACCCCAAGATGGTCGAGTTGATGACCTACGCCAAGGTGCCGCACCTCATGCTGCCGGTGGTCACCGATGCGCGCAAGGCCACAGCGGTTTTGGAGTGGCTCTGCGAGAAGATGGAAGGCCGCTACGAGTTGATGAAGGACGCGCGTGTGCGCAACATCCGCAGCTACAACGACCTCGGCGAGGAAGGCCTGCGCGAGCGGCTGGGCGATAACTTCAACGAAGACCGTACTCCGCGCCACCTGTCCTACATCGTGGTGGTCATCGACGAGATGGCCGACCTCATGCTGGTCTCCAAGAAGGAAGCCGAGAGCGCCATTGTGCGCCTGGCCCAGAAGGCGCGCGCCGTGGGCATTCATGTCATCGTCGCCACCCAGCGTCCCTCGACCGATGTTATCACCGGCGTGCTCAAGGGCAATCTGCCCACCCGCATCGCCTTCCGCGTGGCGAGCAAGATCGACAGCCGCGTGATCCTCGACCACGGCGGCGCCGAGAAATTGCTCGGCGGCGGGGACATGCTCTTCACGCCTCCGGGCTCTTCGCAGCTCAACCGTGTGCAGGGCGCCTTCCTTGAGGATGATGAACTGCAGAAGATCGTCGACTTCGTCTGCGATGCCTCGGCGCCTACTTTTGACCAGGAATTGGTGCAGACGGCAACCGGCAGCGGCAAGAGATCCAGCTCAGACGGGCCCGACGACCCGCTTTGGAATGAAGCCGTGCGCATCGTACTCGAGTCCAAACGAGGCTCGGCGAGTTTGCTACAGCGTGCGCTGGCCGTGGGGTACACCCGCGCCTCGCGCTTGATCGACCTGATGACCGAGGAGGGCATCCTCGGCGACCACCGTGGCAGCAAGTCCCGCGAGATCATGATCTCGCTCAAGGACTGGGACGCGGCCCATGAAGACCCTTTGAATCTAACTACGTCCGATGAGTAGAAAGCAAGGCACACATTCTCCGAGCGCCGATGTCCTCGGTCTCGTTCTGTTCACCGTGGGCGCCTTCTTCACCATCGCGGTGATTTGGTCGCTCTACGCGTCTATTCCCGAGACCGGGGCCACGGGCACGGCTGCCGTGGCTGGGACCGTGATCGGGCTCCTGGGACGGGCGCCGGCCCTGCTATTGGCGGGCGGCTTGGCTTTCATGGGCGTGCGGCTGTTCCTGGCTGGGCGCCTGGAGCACTTCGGTCAGCACTGCTCGGGACTCGTGGGCACCTCCGTGGGGCTGGCGGTTTTCCTGGGGGCCTTCTCCTCCAGCGCCGGCGGCGTGGTGGGAGACACCACGGGCGGATTTGTCTCTCGCAGCCTGACCCTCATCCCCGGGGTGCTGTTTGGCTTGGCGGCCCTGGCGATGCCTATCTGGCTGGCCTGGCTGCGAGATAGCGGATTCTCTCCCATTATTCGGAAACCAGCCCCCAATACGGGTCTAGGAGCGCAGGATGGACATACCGGGGTAAGTGCCGAGGAGGCGCAGGCCCTGCTGCCGATGAGTCATGAGGCCTCGAATCCGGAGGGCCCACCCCCGGAGCTTGGTACGGACTCTGACCCTCCAACCCCTGATATTTCGAGGGCCCAGCCCACTTGGACTCAGCTTTCCGAAGGCTTGCCTTCCGGCGCGACACCTGCCGAGGCGATCCCAACCAAGTTGACTGAGCTCTACCCCGAGGATGTGCGCCAGAAGGGAGAAATCCCCAACGGAACACAGCCGCTGAACCAATCCGATGACCGACAACAGGCCCCAGATTCACTCGAAGATGAGCGCGTGCAGCGCTGGACTCCCTCAGACGGGGGAGAGCCCCAGCACGCCGCTGACGAGGATCTGGCTGGTGCCGGGTCGGCTGGAGGTGCCCTTGCGGAAGTGCCCGCTGCCAGCGCAGGATCCGGACCGAAATCAGGAAGCCCTGATGGCTCCCTCACAGCCAGCCCCGCAGGCGATAAAGAGCCTCTGGTCGAGCCTCAAGGGCTGACCTCCGAGGCCGCGACGGCTACCAAGGCCGATCTCAAGATCATCCGCCCCGTGAGCGCTGGCATTGTCGCGCCGCCGACCCCGCGCTGGGAAACCGAATCCGAGGACTCTGCGCCGGGTGCCAAGGCCGGGACAGATGCGCCCAAGGAGGCCGCGGAGTGGGACTTCGAGGAAACCAAGGAGCTCGCCGCCAAGGCAGCCGAAGCGGCCGGCGAGTGGGAGTATGAGGAACCTGAGGGACAGGCCAGTGAGACCGTCGCCGCCCTCGATGAGGCTGGTGAGGCTGGTGAGGCTGATGAAGAAGAGGAAGAACTGGCCGAAGACGAGGAGTGGGAGTACGAGGAGGAAGAGGAAGAGGAAGAGGAGGACGAAGCCGACGAAGCCGACGAGGCCGACGAGGCCGACGAGGCCGACGAGGACGACGAGGACGAGGAGGACGAGGAGGACGAGGAGCTCGCCGACGATGAAGAGTGGGAATATGAGTATGTCGAGGTAGACGAGGACGAGGACGAGGAAGAAGCCGAGGACAAGGACGAGGACGCCGAGGAACCGGATGAAGACCAGGCCGAGGCACCTGAGTCCGCCACAGCCGAGGCTTCCAGCGACACCCCCGAGGACGACACCCCCGCAGGCCCTGCCTCCGACAAGGTGCAGAGGGACCTCTTCGACGAGCCCGTGGTGGTTCTCACACCCCAGGCCGCGGCTTCCAGCCACGCTCGCAAGGCAGCCAAGCTGATTCTGACCGAGGACCGCGTGGCCGTCTCCATGCTCCAGCGCGAGTTTGGCCTCGACTTCCAGGAGTCCTGCGGCGTCCTCGACGAGCTTCAGGCCCTTGGTTTCATCGGCCCCTTCGTCGAAGGCACCAGCCGGGATATACTCATGACCAGCGAGCAGTGGCTTGCGGCTGTCAAACAGGACTAGGCGCCGCTGAGCCGCTCATGCCGCCGGACCGTAGCGTCCGAGGCCCATATTCTTGAGCGACCCCACCCTTGTCTCCCTGATTCATCTGGGCTGTGCCCGGAACCTGATCGACTCCGAGCTCATCTTGGGTCGGATGGCGGAGGCAGGGCTAACTATCACGGCCGATGCCGCCGCCGCCGGCACGGTGGTCATCAACACCTGTTCCTTCATCGGCCCGGCCCAGGCCGAGTCCGAGGCCGCCATCGAAGCCGAACTCGCCCGCAAGCGCGCCGGCGACCTGCGACTCGTGGTGGTGGCTGGCTGTCTCGTGCAACGCTATCGCAAGAAACTGCGAGAACAGTTCCCCACCGTGGACCTCTTCGCCGAGATTTCCGACTACCGCAGCCTGGCCCTCTCGATCCGCGATCTCGCTGACGGCAAGCGTGTGCCCGGCTACCTCGAAGGTCCCGCTCAGCGGGAGGCCAGCCGCGAGGGTGCACGGCTCCTGGCCACACCCAGCTCCTACGCGTTCCTACGCATCTCTCACGGCTGCGATCACAAGTGCAGCTTCTGCACCATCCCTTCCATCCGCGGCCTGCACCGTTCGAAGCCCATCGATGTCATCCTGGCCGAAGCCGAGGAGCTCGTCGCCGCCGGCGCCCGGGAGTTGGTCTTGGTGGCGGAGGATTCCACCTTCTGGGGCCGCGACCTGGGCCTGCGACTGCCAGACCTGATCGAGCAGTTGGCCGAGGTGCCCGGGCTCTTGTGGGTGCGGCTAATGTACGCCTACCCCGGCGACTTTCCCTGGGAGCTGACGCCGCTTCTGCGCGAGCATCCGCGGGTCGCTACTTACCTCGACATGCCCATCCAGCACGCCTCCGCATCCGTCTTGCGCGCCATGCGCCGCGGCGGTGGCGGGGCGCAGATGCGGCGAATGTTCGATCGCCTCTTCCTGGAAGTGCCCGACTTGAGCCTGCGCACCACACTTCTCGTGGGTTTTCCCGGCGAGACCGAGGAGGATCTGCAGGAGCTCTTGCAACTCCTTCAGGACTACTCGCTCTCCCGCGTGGGCGTCTTCGTCTACTCGCCAGAGCCCGGCACCGAGAGCTTCGACCTCGACCAGCGCGTGCCCGAGGAACTGGCCCTCGAGCGCCGCGGGCGGGTGCTTGAAGTCCGCGACGCACAGCTACGCGCCGAACAAGAAGCCCTCGTGGGCCAGCGCATCGAGGTGCTCATCGACGAGCCCGCCGGCCCCGACGGCACCTGCGTGGGTCACACGATACGGGACGCGCCCGAGTCCGACCTGGTGGCTTTCGTGCGTGATGGCGAGGCCGACCACTGCTCAGCCACCCCGGGCAGCCTCTTGCACGCCGTCGTTGAAGGCACCGACGACGACCACAACCTGCTGGCCTCCATGGAGCAAGCAGAGACGCGGTCATGAAAGGTGTTTTTGCCCACTGGCCCAACCGCATCACCGCCCTGCGCTTCGTCGGTGCCCTGGTGCTGTTCCTGGTCTTCGCCGTCATGGGCGACCTGGACGCCATGGACACCCTGGTGCTGGGTGACCACGAGTTCGCCATGCGCTGCATGTTGCAGGTCTGTTTTTGGCTCTTCGTGGTGGTGGCCGCCACGGACTTTCTCGATGGGTGGTTGGCTCGCAGCGGAGGTCATGTGAGCGTTTTCGGGCGCATTGCCGATCCCTTCGTGGACAAGGTGCTGATTCTGGGCGTAATGATCTTCATGGCTGTCATGCCCTGGTCCCGCGACTACATCCCGGCCTGGTTGGTGGTGGTGATCCTGGCCCGCGAGTTCCTGGTCACTGGCTTGCGCGGCTATGTGGAGAGCCTCGGTGCTGAGTTTTCAGCGGACAACCTGGGCAAAATCAAGATGGTTGTTCAGAGCATGGCCGTGGGTGGCGTGATGTTCGTCCCGGCCTACGATTGGCCGCCGGCCCTGGCCACGGGACTCGACTACCTCGTGCGTTTCCTGGTGGTGGCCACCCTGGTGGCGACCCTGGGTTCGGGTTTTTCCTATGTCAAGAAGACCATGCGCATCCTGAGCGAGGAGAACGCGTGAAGTTTTTCAAACTCGGGATCGTCAGCTTTGGCTATTTGGGACTCATGCCCGTGGCGCCGGGCACCTTCGGTACCTTGGGCGGCGTGCTCATCGCCTGGGCTCTGGCAAAAAATGACTACTTCGGTCTCTGGGTCCTGGGAGCTGCGTTGCTCTTGTACCTCGTGGGGCGCAGCCTCGGGGACTGGGCCGAGGAGCACGCCGGCGAAAAGGACCCAGGCTTCTTCGTCATCGACGAAGTCGTGGGCTATCTCGTCACCGTGGCTTGGTTCGAGGGTCCGAGCTTGTTGGCGCTCTTGTGTGCCTTCTGTGCCTTTCGCTTTTTCGATATCGTCAAGCCACCGCCCATTCGTCGCGTGGAGCGCATTGGTGGCGGCGACGGAATCATGTTGGATGATGTGGTGGCTGGCGTCTTCGGCCTGATCTTGGTGATGCTGCCAGCACGGCTCTTGATCGATGCACCTTGGAGTGTAACTGGCTGAATCCCATGGCAAGACCGCGACGAGAACAGGATCTTCGGGTGGGGGGCATCAACCTCCAGACACAATTCACCCTCTCCATGACCCTGGCTCTGGCGATTGTCATGCTTGTCGCCGGGTTCTTCCTGGTGCGCAGTGCGCAGACCGCCACAGAGCAACGCATCGTGGAGGCGGTAGAACTCACCTCGCGCTTGCAGGGCAAGGATAGCTATCGACAGGAGAGCGCCACGGGCTTGCGAGTCGGAAATACGGCGGTTGTCAAGATACCGGTGGTCTATGACTCGGGCACCAAGACAAAGCACGCCGAGGTTTTCATGGCCGAGGAACGAGCGGGCAGGAGCATCGTCAAGCTCTTCGTACCCGATGACACCGGCCGCGTGGGCAGCAAGCTGATCATCGCCTTCTTCATGCTGATCCTCATTGTGGGGGCCATCGTCTCGGTGGTGGTGGCCAGCAGGGTCGCAACACCGATCGAGATGCTCGTGGATGATGTGCGCAAGATTTCTAACGGCGATCTCAACCACCGCACCCATGTGCGCGGTGCCCGGGAATTGCTGCTCTTGGGCAAGACCATTGACCGCATGGCGAGCTCCTTGCTGGAGGCTCAGGACGCCGAGATTGAGCTCTTGGCCCACGAACGCGAGAGCGAAGTTGCCGCCGAGGTGCGCGAGGCGCTCCTGCCCGAGAAGACACCTCAGGTTGAGGGCTTCGAGGTGGGGGGCTTGCAAATTGGTTGCCCCGAGCCCGGCGGAGACTTCTATGACTTCATCGTAAAGGAAGACGGCAAGCTGGGGCTCCTGATCTGCGAAGTTAGCGGCCGCGGCATCCCCGCCGCCCTCGTTGCCGCTACCGCACGCTCCTACCTGCGGGCTGTGCTTTCGAGCGCCACCGACATTTTGGCCGCCCTCTCAGAGGTCAACCGATTTTTCGCCCCCGATGTGCGGCGCGGGATGTATGTGACCTGCATGTTGGTGGAGCTCGATCCCGCGACGGGCAGCGCCGAGGTGGCCTGCGCGGGTCACAAGGTTCCGCTGCTCTCTTACACGGCCGCCGATGGCTCCCTGCGCAAGATCCAACCCGAAGGTATCGCCCTCGGTTTCGACAAGGGACCAATTTTCGAACGCACCCTCAAGACGGCCAAGGTGCAGTTGGCGGAAGGCGATCGCCTGGTTATTGCCAACGCAGGCCCTCTCGCGGCCCAGGATGCCGAGGGGCGAGAATTGGGTGAGAAGGGGTTCTTTGGCCGTATCCTGAAGCGCGCCCAGCTGCCCACCGATGAGTTTCTGGCCGAACTTGAGTTGGCGATCGATCTCTACGCCGCAGGAGTCGAGCTGCCCTGCGACATTTCGATCCTAACCCTCCGTCGCTCCAGCCCGGCCTGACTCCGCCATGAATATCAAGGCCTTCCAAGAGATGATCGAGAATATCTACTACGAGCGCGACAAGGCCCGCGGCCTGGCCGGAACCCACATGTGGTTCTGCGAAGAGGTCGGCGAGCTGACCCGCGCCCTGCGCCGCGACACCCGCGAGGAACTCGAGGGCGAGTTCGCCGATGTCCTGGCCTGGCTGGCGACTCTGGCGTCGATTTCAGGCATCGACCTCGAGGCTGCGGCCGCCAAGAAGTACGCCGCCGGCTGCCCGCGTTGCACTCAGACACCCTGTGCCTGCGCCTAACCAACTCGTCCCGCCAGCATGTCCACCCACACCGAATCCCTGTTCTCGCCGGCGCCCCTGCCGGTCACGGCGGAACAGCCCGTTCCCCTGGGCATGGGATTTGCCCAGGTGGCCTTGCGCAAGCCCTTGCGTCAAGAATTCACCTATTCGATTCCAGAACAATTCAAGGGCAAGGTGCTACCCGGCATGCGCGTGGCCGTGCCCTTTGGCAGCCGCCGCGAAGTGGGCGTGGTGGTCGAGGTCAGCGCCTCCTCGGACATCGAGAGCAAGCGCGTGCGCAAGATCGCGGCGCTTCTCGATGATGAACCTGCTCTCGATCCGGGCCTGCTCGAGTTGACTCGCTGGGTGGCTGGCTACTACGCCTGCGCTTGGGGGGAAGCCCTGGGCGCCGTGTTGCCCTCGTCGCTCAAGCGCGAAAAAGGAGTGCGCCGTGTGCTCTACATTTCCGCCCGTAAAGGCGTCAGCGATGCTTTGCGAGAACTCGAAGACAAGTTTCCCAAACAGCACCGACTCCTGCGCACCCTGCTCGAACTCGAGGAGCCCATCGAGCTCCGTGACATCACGCGCCAGCTAAACATGTCCCAGGCGCCGGCGCGTTCCCTCGAGCGGCGCGAACTCGTGCACATCGAGAAGGTCGCCAGCTCACCCGACCCACTCCTCGCCAGCAGTCGCGAGCGTTCTCGGCCCGAAACCCTCGGCTCGCAGCAGGCGGCGGCGGTGCAAGCGATCAGCGCCCGAGTCAATGCCGGAGGCTACGAAACCTTCCTGCTTCAAGGCGTGACCGGCAGCGGTAAAACCGAGGTCTACCTACGGGTGATCGAGGCGGCCCTTGAAAAAGACCGTGGCGCCATCGTGTTGGTGCCAGAGATCGCCCTGACGCCCCAGACCGTGGGCTGGTTCCGCTCGCGCTTCGGCGAAGTCGCCGTCATGCACTCGCGCATGACCGACGCCCAGCGTCTGGATATGTGGCAGCGGGTGCGCAGCGGCGAATTGCGGGTGGTGGTCGGCGCGCGTTCAGCGATTTTTGCGCCCGTGCCAAACCTGGGCGTGATCGTGGTGGACGAGGAGCACGAGCCTTCCTTCAAACAGGCCACGAGCCCGCGCTATTCAGCCCGCGATGTGGCCGTAGTGCGCGCGCAGCAGATCGGCGCGATTTGCATCCTGGGCTCGGCGACGCCTTCACTCGAGACCTGGCACAACGCGCGAGCGGGCCGCTACTCCCAGCTGATCCTCTCCGAGCGTGTGGGGGGCGGGACCTTGCCGCGGGTGGAAATCGTGGACATGTGTCAGGAGAAGGGCAGCGCCAATGGGCCGCCCATGTTCTCGCGGCGCTTGCGGCGCCTGCTCAAGGAGCGCCTAGAGAAGAAACAGCAATCGATTCTGTTCCTCAACCGCCGCGGCTTTGCGCCGGTACTCTGGTGCCCCGGCTGCCACGAGACCCTGCAATGCCAGAGTTGCGATGTGGCTCTCACCTTCCACCGCCGCATCGGCCGAGCGGTTTGCCACTCCTGCTGCGAGGAAATCTCGCCGCCCAGCGATTGCCCCGCCTGCACCCGGCCGGGCTTGAAGTACCTCGGCCTGGGTGCCGAGCGCGTCGAGGAGCAACTGGCGCTGCTCTTGCCCGAGGCACGGGTTGCGCGCATGGACTCGGACACCATGCGCCGTCGCGAGGACTACGAGGAAACCCTTGAGGCCTTCGGCCGAGGCGACCTGGATGTACTTGTGGGCACCCAGATGATCGCCAAGGGGCTCGATTTTCCACGAGTGACCTTGGTGGGCATCGTCTCGGCCGATAGCGCTCTACACCTGCCCGACTTTCGCGCCTCGGAACGCACCTTCCAGCTCCTCGCCCAGGTCGCGGGCCGTGCCGGTCGCGGTCAGGAGCGCGGTGAGATCGTGGTCCAGACGCGCAACCCCTCCCATCCGGCTATCGTGCGCGCCGCCAGCCACGACTTCGAGGGCTTTGCTTCTGCCGAGGAGAATCTACGGGAAGAGTTGGGCTATCCCCCCCACGGACGCCTGATTCGCGCGGTCTTCGAGGACGAGGATGAACAGCGCGTGATCGAAGCTTCAGAGGCCTGCGCAGGCTTTATGCGCGAGCACACCGCTCCTCCCGATGTCTTGGTTCTGGGCCCTGCGCCCGCCGCCATCGCCCAGGTGCGCGGTCGCCACCGCCATCACATCTTGCTCAAAGCTCCCCAGATCACCGCCGGCCTACGCCGCGCGCGCTCGATTCTGATCCGTTTCTCGACGGAGCATCAGCGACCGCGACTAACGATTGATGTGGATCCGGTCTCGCTCCTGTGAGCGCCTACTTTCCCGGTATTAGGGTGGCCTTGGAGGGGGGCATTTGCAGGATCGTCGCCAGCGGTGTGCCCATAGGCCAGATGGCCATGGTGGTGAATCCGCTGCGCTCCAGGCCGAAGGCGAGTTGGCCACTGGGGGTCAAGCCCATGACCAATCCGAAGGAATCCGCCCCGATACCAAAAGTCTCGTAGGCCCCGTTTGTGATGTTCACGCGGCTGATGCTCTGGATGCCCTGATCCGGCGATTCAACAAAGACAATCCAGCGCGCTCCCACGGCGTAGGGCTGCAGCATTTGTTCGCCGTCTGTAGCGAGCAGGATTTTTGTCGGGCCCGTCAGGTCGCTGTTTATGATTAGCAACTGATGCCCTGGATTGCCGCCGAGGGCGGTTCGCAAGGAGATAACGAGCTGATCGCCAACCTGCTCGTAGAAGTAGACGCCCCTGAGGTCCGTCGCAATTATCTGGGCGCCCATCACTCCGGGGTAGACGGCGATCAGGGAGCCGTCGTTGCCCCCCTGTTCGTTGTACACCAAGAAGGCTCCGGCGTCTGGCACCCAGGCCATCAGGGAGGGTGTGATCTGGGGCTGACTTGTGATCGGCCCCATGCTCTGGCCAGAAGTCTGAGTCAGATTGCGGATGACCGCGGAGCCCGCGTGGCCGACTTGCACTTCGAAGAAGTCGACGCCTTCGATGGAATCCTCAAAGGTCGGGCCCGCTTCTCCAACCACAGCGATCAGCTTGCCGGGCTCAAAGATGCCCAGCACGCCGATCTCCTCGAGGGTGTCGATGAAGTTCGAATCTGAGGTCACTTGGGTTTCCGGCGGAGCCACGGCCGAGGTGTTCTGGCGCATGAACAGTTCGCGCTTGTTCAGCATGTTCGTGGTCCAGGCGCACCAGACTCCATCGTCCGAGATGGCGAAGAAGGGACCGTGGTTCGCTTCGGGCTGGAAGCCGGCGCCAAGAATGGCGGCCGGGGTTGCGTTGACCTTGTTGGCCACTCCGGTGGAATCGTAGGCGTAGACATCCAGGGCGCCGGGAGGGCTGCCCACGGTGGTCATGGCAAAGGTGCCGCTCGGGCTCATCATCAATTCGCCGGTGAAGTACGGGCCCGCGGGGATGCCAGGCACGCGGCTGGCGCGATCGAGGGCACCACGGCCGGAGCGCAAGACTCCCCGGGTGCAGGTTGCCGTGAGCCAGTCGCCGCCCATGCGCAGGCTCTGCTCATGAAACATCAGGGGCAGGATGTGCGGCGTGCGGTTGACGACTGCGCCGGTTCGGAAGTAGACCTCAAGGAGGTCGCCGCCCGCGGCGGGTGTAGTGCAAAGGAGCATGCTGCGCGGCTCGGGTGAGATCGCCACACGGTCTGTGTAGGGATCCGTGGTGCCCGCGGGGCCCGAACCCGGGCGCTCGACGAGACGCTGGATCGTCCCGCTGGGAGTGATGACCAAGTAGCCGAAGGTGCTGCTGCCATTGGCCTCGGCGCGCTTGAAGCGGTAGAGGCGTCCCCTGCCGTGGGGCAACTGGATGTGGCTCGAGGTCGGGCTGCACTGATACATCTGGGGCCGGTCCGATCTCAGGCTGTCGGTGCCCCGCCGGCCATTGAAATCGAGGGGCAGGAGCGTCAGGGACTGGAGTTCAGCCGGAGTGCCGAGGGCGAGGCCCGTGGCCTCATCAAAGGCTGCGATGGAGCCCGCCTGGGCTAGATCGCCAATGAATACTTGCACAGACCCTTGCACGGCCGCAGTGGCCGTGGGGGTCAGGAGCAGCAGAGCTGCCAGCCTAGACAGGTGGGATCGGGAGAATCTCATTGGAATCAGGGCACTTGATCGAGGGAGCGAGATCGAAGAATGGAAGCAACGGACGCAGTCACTATTCAAATGCTATTCCCTTTTGCTCAAATGAGCAGTTGCGGCAGGTCATTATTTGGTGGGCAGCCATCTTGAGGAGGCCAAAGGGGCTCCAGGGGGGGGTCTGGACAGGTTATTGGACGCTTTCAGAGGCCCTTGGGATCCCTGAACTGGGCCAGTTTTCATGGAATCCTGGGCCCAGGACTGGCTGCCAAGTCCTCTGTTTGAGCCCGGTCCAGGAATTGTCCAAGAATTAGATTCACAATCTAGAAACTGGATGCAAGCTTAGGCCATGGACAACCCCCTCCACCTCCCTGAAGGCTACGAGTGCCTCCAGTCCCTGGGTGAGGAGGGAGAAGCGCGGGTTCTTCACGCCCGGGGGCCCGAGGGTGATGTTGTCCTACGCCTTGGAGGGGATTCCGAGCGCAGCCAGGACCTTGCCGAACTGGCCGTCCTGGCCGCCGTCGATGTTCCAGGCCTGGCACGCCTCGTGGACTTTGGTCACCTTTCAGCGACTGGAGAGGCCTGGACGGCGCGCACCTGGATCGAGGGCGTGGAACTTGGCGAGTGGGCCCGTGACCAGGACGACGAGAGCATCGCTGACCTGGTCGCGCGGCTCTGCCCAGCCCTTGCTGAGTTGCACGCACGAGGCTTTGTCCACGCGGACCTCAAGCCAGAGAACATCATCGTCAGTCCAGCGGGCGAACCACACATCCTCGACTTCGGTTTGGCGCGCCGTGGCGGTGAGGCGGGGGCCGCTGGCGGTACGCTCTTCTATGTCGCGCCCGAGGTGCTCTTGGGGCGGCCCGCGGAGCCGGCTTCCGATCTCTTTGCTCTGGGGGTTTTGCTGCACGCACTGCTGATTAAAAAGCGCCCTTCCGCCGCTGAGTTTTACGGCAAGTTCCCCGGTTGCTCGTTCTTCGAAGCCAGTTCGACTTCGCCCGCCGACTTGCCCTCGTGGGCCCGCGGCGTTGTGGCGCAGTTGCTCGAGCGCGATCCTTCGCGGCGCCACGCTTCCGCTTCTTCGGTCGCCACTCACCTGCGCACGGTGCTCGGCGGGTCCCTGGAACATCAACCGACTCCCCCTGAACAACACAGCCTCTCCTGGTCGCCCCTCGCTGGCCGCGAAGCGTGGCTCGACAAGACTCTTGGAGAGCGGCTCGAGGTCACCTGGATCGAACTTGCGGAAGGCGACGATTGCGTCGAATGGGCCTCCGCCTTGCGGCTTTGGCTGACCCTGCGGGGAGAGCTTGCGAGCAGTTTGGAGCCCGGCCAACTGGCCGCCCAGCCCGAACCAAGCAGTCGCGCCGTTCTGGCCTCGGCAGAGGACTCCTGGCATCTCGTGGCTGTGGTGGATGAGGCTTCGCGCAGAGCCTTCGCCTACCTTGTGCGAGCCGTCCAGCAAGCCCGTCGGGCGGGATACGAGGGAGCCCACCTGTGCCTTCTCGCCGTGGCTCCGAAGGGTCGTTCGAGTCCCCTGGAAGACCTCACGCCAAGCGCTTTTCCACCCCTCTCCGTGGCAGGTTACGAGGCCTTGCTCAAGGCTGATTTCGAAGGCGACTTGACGGCCCTCGCCACGGAACTCGAGGCCCTTGCCGGAGGCAGCTTGGGGCGGGCCCAGAGCGTTTTGCAAGCCGCCCTCTCCAGCGGCGAGTTCGTCACTGGGGCCCGGGGATTCAAGCGGCGGCCCGGCGCGATGGCTGAACTCGCCATTGAAATGGAAGGCCCGCAAGTCGAGCTTTCAAGGTCCGCGGCCCGGCTCTTCTCGGCCCTCGATATCTGCCTCGGCGCAGCCTCACTCGAGGACTTGCGCGATCTCACAGAACTCGCCGAATCGGAATTTGCAGCAGCTGTGACCGAGCTATGCGCCAATCGCGCTGCTTTCTGGCAAGAAAAGGAAGGTGCGGCGCAGCTCGTCATCACTCGCCGTTTCAAGGACCACGCCAACAGGTTTATCAGCCTCGAAGAGGCTCGGCCCATGTACGCCACACGAGCCGAGAAGGTCCTTGGAGGGGAGCGTGCCCTGTGCCTTTTCGCTGCCCGCGGCGATGCTGCCACGGCCGAGGGAGTGCGCGAGGAAATCGCCCGTGTTCAGGAGCGCGGCGACTTGCCCGGCGCCCTCGACTTGGCCGAACGCTTTGCGCGCACCAGTAGCGATTTCGCCCCCGAGTTCCACCCCCGCGCTGTGGGTGAATTGGCCCTGGCCTGGGCAGCCCTCGGCGTCCCCGAGCGCGCCGAGGCGCTCCTGGACGATCTGGGTGACCAGTCGGGCCCCGCTGCCCTGGGCGTGACTCTGCGCGTTCGCGGCCGCTTGGCGCACCTGCGTCACGACTACACCGGGGCAGAGAAGTTGCTCGCCCAGGCAGCCGAAATCGAGCCCGATGACGGCGGCGAGAGCCTCTTCCGCACGGCCCTCGTGGCCTTCGACACCCACAAGCAGGACAAGCTGGCGAGCTGCCTGCTCGAGGCGCGCAGGCGCTGGCCAGAGCTCTCCGGGCGCTATCGCTGGAGCCTCGAAGCCATCGAAGCCATGGCCTGCTTGCGCCGCGGCGAACATGACGAGGCCCAGGAGCGCTTGCAGCGCCAACTCGATGAGTCTCTCAGCCTCGGCGACGAAGAACGCCAGGCTCTTGTGCGCAACAACTTGGCGCTTCTTGAACGACGCGCAGGACGCCTCGATGAGGCTGCTGAACAGCTCCTTGTCGCGGCCAAGATTCAGGAAGAACGCGGCATGTTGCCCGCCCTCGCTCAGTCCCATGCGATGCTTGGCGCCACCCGCCGCGAACAAGGCGCTCTGCACGAAGCAGAAGCCCTGTTGCAGTCGGCCTTCGAGATCCGCGAGCGCTTGGGAGACACCTCAGGAGCCCTCGCCGCACGGGGCATGCTGGGCCTCGCTTTGGCCGATGGTGGCCGCTTGCGTGCCGCAGCGGATGAACTCGCGACCAGCGTGGAGGTGCTCGGCCGCGCTGGCCGTTCGGCGGATGCGGCGCTACTCGGCGCCAAGTTGCGCGAGCTGCGGGCGCGCATGGAGCAGGCTCCCGAGCGAGCCTTCGCCGAGGAGCCTGCCCCTGATCCCCGAGTGCTTCTCTGCCACGCCCGGGCTGCACTCTTGTGGGACAACCAAGAACTCGGTGGCGAGTATCTGGAGCGTGCGGGAGATCTCGCCGAGCGCCTGGGGCTGTCGGCTCTGGCAAGTGAGATCGAGGGCTTGTCGTTGCTTATCGAGGGCGAGCCGCGCGCTCTTGAAAGCGCGCTCCCGCCGGGGCTGGCCGACCGCGCGGCTGTGCTCGGACATCTGGCCGACCCCCCCGATCGTTTCGAGGGCCAAGAGGCCCTCGAGTGCGCACGCAAGGCAGGCTTCCGCGGCCGCGCCGACCTGGCGGCGCGATTGGCCATGGCGGTGGCCGCGCGCTCCGAAGACGGAACCTTGCGCGCCGAAGCCACTGGCTTGGCACGAGAATCGCTTGAGGCTGTTGAGCGTGGACTGACCGCAGCTGAAGCCGCCCGAGCACGAACAACCCTGCTGGGTCTGCCTGATCCCTGGCCCCTCGACCTGGAAGGCTACGAACACTCGACAAACCTCGACGATCCCATCGACATGGACATCATTTCACTGCTCGACATCAACCATCGCCTCGTGGCCCAAGACGATTTGCCCAGCCTCCTCGGTGAGATCGTCGAGAGCGCCATGGCCGTCACCCGCGCCGAGCGCGGCTTCCTGGTCCTCGAGGAGGACGGCGAACTCGAATTCGACACCGCGCTGCACTCGCGCCGTGGCGATTTGCTTGAGCCCGAGACGGAGGTCTCCCGTTCTATCTTGACCCGCGTGTTGGAGACCGGCAAGACCCTGCGGCTCTCCAATGCCACCGATGATCCGCTTCTCGGAGGAGCGCCTTCGGTGGCCCAACTCGAGTTGCGCTCGATTCTTGTAGCGCCTTTCGAGGTGGAGGAGGGCCTGCGCGGCACGATCTATGTGGATCACCGTCTGCGCGAGGGCGCGTTCACCGAACGCTCCGAAAAACTTCTCGATCTGCTCGCTGGCCAGGCTGCCCTGGCCATCCGGCAAGCCCGACGCTTGCATCAGATCCGCGAGCTGAACCAAAAACTCAACCGCCGAGCCGTGGACCGCGAGGCGGACTTGAAGACGGCGCGCAAAGCTCTCAAGGAGGCCGGCGCTCAGGTGCCCTCGAGTGGCTTGGTGGGCTCGAGCGAGACCATGCGCAGGGTTCATGCCCTTATTGAACGCTGTGCCGCCGTGGATTTGGCGGTGCTCGTTTGCGGGCCGAGCGGCAGCGGCAAGGAACTTGCGGCGCGCGCTCTGCACCTCGATAGCAAGCGCAGCGCTGGCCCCTTCATCAGCGAAAGTTGCGCTGCTCTGCCGGCCAGCCTGATCGAGTCCGAACTTTTCGGCTGCGTCAAGGGCGCTTTCACCGGCGCTGACCGCGACCGCGCAGGCCTCTTCGAGCGCGCCCACGGCGGAACCTTGTTTCTCGATGAGATCGGCGAGTTGCCCATCGAACTACAAGCCAAGCTCTTGCGCGTGATCGAGACCGGCGAGGTGCGCCGTGTGGGTGGCAGCAAGATCCATCGAATCGATTTTCGCCTGCTGGCGGCCACCAACCGCGACTTGCACGCCGAATCTACCGCAGGACGCTTTCGCCCCGATCTCGTCTATCGCCTCGACACCTTGCGCGTGGAGATGCCTGCCCTCAAAGCCCACACCGAGGACATCCCCGAGTTGGTCGAGCACTTCCTGGCCTTGGAGGCCGCTCGCAGTGAGAGCCCCGTGCGCAGCATCGCGCCCGCTGTGCTCGATACCCTCTCGCGCCGCGCCTGGCCGGGCAATGTGCGCGAGTTGGCGAACGAGGTTGCGCGCCTGTGCGTGCTCTCCAGCGGCGATCTCGATGATCCCTCCCTCGTCCGGCCTGCGAATGAGACGCAGGATGAGCGCCTGCTCTCTTTCGATGGCGCCGGCTGCACCCTGGCCGAGCTCGAACAGAAGGCCATCCTGGCGGCCCTCAAGCGCTGCGATGGTGACAAGCGCCGGGCCGCGGAGGAGTTGGGCATCTCGCGGGCGAAGATCTACCAGCGCCTCAAGGAGTGGGAAGGTCTGGCTAGCTGAGCGCCGCCTTCTCCGCAGCCACGAGGTCGTGGAAGCGGCGGAAGAGGTGCGCTGAGTCGAGCGGGCCGGGAGCGGCCTCGGGGTGGTACTGCACGCTGAACACAGGTTCGCTGGTGTGGCGCAATCCCTCGACGGTTTGATCGTTCAGGTTGATGTGGGTCAGCTCGAGGTGCGCCGGTAAATCCTTGCCCACAACTGCGAAAGAATGGTTCTGCGAGGTGATCTCGACCTTTCCCGTGGCTAGGTCGCGTACAGGGTGGTTCGCACCGTGGTGGCCGAAGGGCATCTTCTCGGTGCGCGCGCCGAGCACGATGGAGAGGATTTGGTGGCCGAGACAGATGCCAAAGATCGGCAGCTTGCTGATCAGATCGCTTACGGCGTCGATGGCACCGGTGACGGCAGCAGGGTCGCCGGGGCCGTTGGAGAGGAAGACCGCGTCGGGCTTTCGGGAGAGTACTTCCGCCGCCGGCGTTCCCGCGGGCACCACGGTCGTGTCAAACCCTGAGTGTTGCAAGCTGCGCAGGATGTTGCGCTTGGCGCCGAAGTCGTAGGCCACGCACGAAAAGCGCGGGCCGTCGTGGCCCTTGCCGATAGCGGGATAGGATGGCGAATAGCCTTCATCCCAGGTGTAGGCCTCGGCGCAGGTGACACGACTGGCGAGGTCTTGGCCGTCGGTCGATCGGGCTGCGCGCGCCTTGGCCACAAGGGAGTCCGGGTCGGAGTCGGTGGTGGAGACGATGCAGCGCAGGGAGCCTTCGGTGCGCGTCATGCGCGTCAGCCGGCGCGTATCGATGCCGTCGATGGCCACCACGCCCTGTCGCACCAGCCAAGCATCGAGGGCTTCTGTGGAGCGGTGGTTGCTCGGCTGCGAGGACATCTCCTTCATGATGAAGGCCTCGGACCAGGCTCGTGAACTCTCGTCGTCCTCGCTCGCCACGCCGTAGTTGCCCATTTGCGGATAGGTCATGATGACCACCTGACCGCTGTACGACGGGTCGGTGAGGATCTCCTGATAGCCGGTCATGGCCGTATTGAAGACCAGGTCGCCGGTGGCTTCACCGTCCGCGCCCACGCTGCGGCCCTCCAGAACGAGGCCGTTTTCCACGCCAATCCAGGCTTTCTTGAGAGATGTCATGGCGTGTCGTGCTTGTCTCCCAAGCGGTTGATGAGCGCGGCGGAATAGCCCGCGCCGAATCCATTGTCGATATTCACCACGGAAACACCCGAGGCGCAAGAGTTGAGCATGGCGAGCAGGGCGGCGATGCCGCCGAAGGAAGCGCCGTAGCCCACGGATGTCGGCACGGCGATGATGGGGTTCTCGACGAGGCCGCCGACAACGCTTGGCAGGGCGCCCTCCATGCCTGCCACCACCACCAGCACCCGCGCAGCGCGCAACTCGGCCGTGTTTTCGAGCAAGCGGTGTAGACCCGCCACGCCCACATCACTCATCAAGCGCACCTTGGCGCCCAGCATGCGCGCGGTCAACGCGGCTTCCTCGGCCACGGATTGATCCGAGGTGCCAGCGCTGATCACGGCTACCAGACCAAGTCCCGTATCCGGGGCGGGCAGGCCGCGGGTCAATGCGCGGGCTTGGGGGTAGTGCTCGACATCGCCGAGGTGCCCCGTCACGGCTGCGGCCCCCTCTTCAGTGACGCGCGTCACGAGCAGGCGCTCGTGGTGGCGAGCGAGGGCGGTGCAGATGTCCACCAATTGCGCGGGAGTCTTGCCCGCGCCGTAGACGACTTCCGGGAAACCGCAACGCAACTCGCGGTGGGTGTCGATGCGAGTGTGCCCCAGGTCCAGTACCGGCGGAGCCTTGAGCCGCTCGAGACCTTCCGCCACGGGTAAGTCACCCTCGTGAATCGATACGAGCAGGGCCTCTAGTTCGTGTGTGTTCATGAATAATCCGGGCTCACAGGCTGCCTGGGTAACCGGGCAGCGCGGCGGCACGCTGCCTTGGCCGGGATTCTAGCCCGGTGCCCCCATGAAGGCATCCATCAAAGGCAGCAACACCGGTTGCGCGCGGGCAGCTTGCAGGGTTACCCCCCAGAATCCCAGCAAGCGGCGTTCTACGAGGTACATCTCGGTAAAGCCGCCCCAACAAACCCAGGGAATAAGCGCTGCAAAAGACCGACCGCCTGATGACTCGCTTGCTCGTCACACAGATTGCCTGCCTGGCCGTTCTCATGGTCACCGTGACCGTGTCCCTGAAGTCGAGCCAGCCCAACTGCCCTCGTTTCTGCGAGTTGTAGAGCAGCCTGCCCTGGAGGCGCTGGAGGGGGGAGCGCAGGCAGAGATCAACAAGCAGATCGCGCCACCGCTTGGCGAGCCGCCTGGACAGCGGATTCTGCGCCTCGATCTGGTGAAAATTTACACGGGGCGCACTGGCTCAGCGGAACTGGTCGTCAACATCCTCTGAACAGGCACGGGCGAGGGCCGCCGTCAGCGCGGCAGGGCGTCGATGTCGAGGCTGGCCAGGCGGCCCGCGCCCAAGAGTTCATAGCCCAAGCCAGCGATCATGACCGCGTTGTCGGTGCAAAACTCTGGCCGTGGAAAGCTGACCCTGATGCCCTGCTCTTGGGCTCGCTGCTCGAGCACCTGGCGCAGGCGCAGGTTGCAGGCCACGCCGCCAGCCACCAGAACGGAATGGAGATTTTCGCGCTCGCAGGCTCTTAGGGTCTGCCGCACCAAGGCATCGACCACGGCCATCTCGAAGGAAGCGGCCACATCGGCGCGATCCTCGATGGCCTCGGGCCGGGGCGTGGCGGCCCGGGCGTCGCCACCGCGCAGGTGGTAGAGAACGGCGGTCTTGAGGCCGCTGAAGGAAAAGCCGAGCTCTTGTTTTGGCGGCGAGTAACGCGGGAAGGCGATACTGGCGGGGTCGCCGTCTCGCGCCAGTGCGCTGACCCCGGGACCGCCGGGGTACTCGAGCCCGAGGAGCCAGGCGACCTTGTCGAAGGCCTCGCCTGCTGCGTCGTCGAGGGTGCTAGCGAGCAGCGTCAATGCGAGGGCCGACTCGGCGCGGTAAAGCGAGGTGTGTCCTCCCGAAACCACCAAGGCGATGGCTGGGTAGGGGGACTCGGCGAGTTCCATTCCGGCGGCGTAGACATGGGCTTCGATGTGGTGCACGGCCACCAGGGGCAAGCCATGGCTGAGGGCCAAACCCTTGGCCGCCGAGAGTCCCACGAGCAGAGATCCGATCAGCCCGGGCCGCTGGGTGACTGCGATGGCGTCGAGGCCGGCCAAATCCAGCCCCGCGTCATCCAGGGCGCGGTCGATCACCGGCAGAATCATGCGCAGGTGTGAGCGCCCGGCGATTTCGGGCACCACTCCACCGAAAACTGCGTGCTCTTCGACCTGGCTGTGAACTTCTGACGAGAGCACCCTTCTGCCGTCCTGCACCACGGCTGCCGCGGTCTCGTCGCACGAGGTCTCGATGCCCAAGACGAGGGTCACGGTCTACTCGCCCCCGGCTGCGCGAACCCGGGGAAGGTTGCCAAGAAAGAGCTGCAAGGCTGCACGTAGCACCGGATCCTCGGGGCGCTCGGGCAGGAGCGTTTCCTTGCTGTCTCGCTCCCAGGCGCGCAACTCCACCATGGCTTCCGCAGGAGCCGAGAAGCTGCGTTGCAGGAATCTCTCGATGCCCACGCCCACTTCCTCGGAGACCTCGATCAACACATCGGGAGTCAATCCGAGGGCTCTGCCGTGGCCGAAGTGGCCCTCGAGGCTGCGGTGCGCCGGCGTGTAGTAGAACGAGCTTGTCACCTTGGCGATGGCGTCGTGTTCGGGGTAGCGGTCGATGGTCTGCACCATGCCCTTGCCGTAGGTTGCTTCACCTACCAAGACAGCCGCGCGGTGGTCTTGGAGTGCGCCTGCCAGGACTTCGCTGGCGCTGGCCGAATACCTGTCGATCAAGACCACTAAGGGCAGGCCCAAGAATTTGGCCCGGTCGGCGTGGGCCCATTCGATATTTGGCAGTCCGCGCCCTTCGACCGAGACGATGCGTCCTTCGGCGATGAAGCGTTGGGCGATTTCGATGGCTGCGGAGAGCACGCCGCCGCGGTTGCCGCGCAAGTCCACTACCAGGGCGCGCAGGCCCTCTGCCTGGAGGCTTCTGATGGCCTGGTCGAACTGATCCGTGGTTTGCTTGCTGAAGCCCACCAGGGCCAGGTAGCCGATGCCGCGCTCTTCGTCGACGAGGGTCACATGCCGCACGGAGGGATCGCTGAGTTCCTGGAGCACGATGTCGTGGCGGCGGCGCCTACCGTCGAGGCCCTCGACTTCGACTTGCAACAGGCGGCCGACTTCGCCGCGCAAGAGAGCGTAGGCCTCTTGGCGTTCGAGGCCTTCCAGTTGCGTGCCGTCGATGGAGAGCAGGGTGTCACCCACGCGCAGGCCAGCCCGGTCAGCGGGGCCATCGGTCACGGGGAAGAGCACTTGGGCGGGCATTTCGCCACCACGAAAGACGACACCGATGCCGCGGAAGTGGCCGCTCGTGTCGCGCTCCATGAGAACCCGCTGTTCGTCGGTGTAGTAGCTCGAGTAGCTGTCGCCCAGACGCTCCTCGAGTCCTGCGAACATCCCCCGGATAGCATCACGGCCGAGCTGTTTGCGGTCGATGTCAGCCACATGGGTGTCGAGCAAGAACCGGCGCACTTCCTTGTAGTGGGCGATGTCGGGCGCTTCCTGGCCGGGAAACACGCGGGCCAGGAGCAGCATCAGTCCCATGCCGAAGAGGGTCCCGAGTAGGAATAGCCCGTTGCCCAGCCAGGGGCTGGACAGGTCGCGGCGGGAGCGTTGCCGCCCGGCGCTCTCGTGGGGCCCGTGGGCCAGCGGGGGAGGGGGTGCGTCGTTCATGAGGGCCGCCAGATTCTACAGGTTTGTTGGGGCCCGTCCCCCGAGCCCGGATTCAGCCCGAGCCGCCGCTTCAGACGCTCAATTCCGCCAGAGCTTCCTGGGCCTCTGCGTCGTTCGGCGCGACGCCGTGCCACGAGGCCTTGCCTTCCATGAAGGAGACGCCCTTGCCGATGGTGGTGTGGCAGATCAAGGCGCTGGGGCGAGCGGTCTCTTCCCGGGCGGCGCACAGGGCAGCGTCGATGGCTGCGATGTCGTGGCCGTCCACATCGATCGCATGCCAGCCGAAGGCTGCGTACTTTTCGCGCAGGTCGCGTACATCCATGACTTCGCGCATGACGCCGTCGATCTGGATGTTGTTGAAGTCCACCAGGACGGTCAGATTCGCGAGGCCGTAGTGCGCCGCGCTGGTGGCCGCTTCCCAGATCTGTCCCTCTTCGCTCTCGCCATCAGAGGAAGTGACATAGACCCGCGTGGGCCAACCGTTGATCTTGGCCGCCAGAGCCATGCCCTGGGCCGTGGAAAGGCCCGTGCCCAAGCTACCCGTGCTCATGTCGATGCCGAGCTCGGGGTTCTTGTGCGGGTGACCCTGGAGTGGCGAGCCCAGCTTGCGAAAGCTCTTCAACATCTCGCGCGGGATGATGCCCTTGTGGGCCAGGACGGCGTAGAGGCCGGCGCAGGTGTGACCGTTGCCGAGCACGAAGCGATCGCGCTTGGGGTCGTGCAGGTTGCCCGGCTCGATGCCCATGTGCTCGACCCACAGGGTGGCCATGAAGTCAGCCATGCCCAGGGGCCCGCCGGGGTGCCCGCAGGCGGCGGCGTGCACCATCTCGACGATGTCGACGCGAATCTGGCGCGCCACGGCTTCGATCTCTTGCTGTTTCTTGGGGGTGAGAGTCATGGTCCTATGCGTTTTTCCTGCGCAGCAGGTCGCGGGAGCGGGAGGCGATCGATTGTGCGTCGAGGCCGTATTTTTCGAGCAGTTGGTCCGCCGTGGCGCTCTCGCCAAAGCTGTCACGAACCCCCACAACCTCGATGGGCACGGGAGCGTGGTGGGCGAGGAGTTGGCTCACCGCGCTACCCAGGCCGCCGATAGCCTGGTGTTCTTCGGCGGTCAGCACTGCGCCGCAATCGCGCGCCGCGGCCACCAGGATGTCCTTGTCGAGGGGCTTGATGGTGGCCATGTTGATCACCCGGGCGTTGACTCCTTCGGCTGCCAGGATCTCGGCTGCTTCGAGCGCTGCCGAGAGCTCGACTCCGCAAGCCACCAGCGCCAAGTCGTTTCCCGCGCGAACCTGTGTGCCGCGGCCGATCTTGAACACGTAGTCCTCGTCAAAGATGACCGGGGTCTTGGCCCGCGAGAGGCGCACATAGACCGGCCCGTCGTGGGCGGCCACGGCGCGAATCGCGAGTTTCGCTTCGATGGAGTCAGCGGGCACGATGACCGTCATGTTTGGCAGGACCTGCATCAAGGCCAGGTCCTCGAGCATCTGGTGCGACTTGCCGTCCTCACCCACGGTCAGGCCAGCGTGGGTGGCGCAGATCTTGACATTCAAATTCGGAATGCAGACCGTCTGGCGAATGGGCTCCCAGGCTTTGCCGGCAGCGAACATGGCGAAGGAACTGGCGAAGACCACCTTGCCCATGGCGGCCAGGCCGGCTGCCGTGCCCATCATGTTGGACTCGGCCACGCCCATGTTGAAAAAGCGCTTCGGGAAAGCCTGGGCGAAGGTTTTGGTGCGTGTCGAGCCGGAGAGGTCGGCATCGAGAACGATGATCTCCGGGTTGTCTTTCCCAAGTTCCGCCAGCGCGACCCCGTAGGCGTCACGGGTTGCGGCTACTTGGACGGCGGGGGGGGTCAAGGTGCTGGTCACTCTTCGTATGGGGAGGGAGGGGTTTCTGAAAAAACCCGCGCTGGGGCGCTGGTCTGGGCCTGCGTTGTACTCAGAGGTCCCGAGCGCTTCAAGAAGCTCCTGGAGGGCAGGGCGTGTCCCCTGCGGAGGACGCAGGCGGGCCCCGATCAGGGGGGGGCTTGGGGGGAGCCCAAAGTAGCGTAAGTTCGCTTGCGCCATATGCTTGGCGCGTGATCTACTCGGGTTGGTGGGCTTTGGCACGGCACTCGCATAGCCCGCCTATTGTGCAGCCATTGCGTGGCACTGCCTTGACCTGGCAGCCCCTCACAGGCCTTCCGCACAGCACTCAGCAGCCCACCCAAACTCATCCTCATCCCATGCGACGCAACACCCTGCAACTCGTGACCGCCAGTTTCCTCGTTGGCCTGGCCCTCTCCGCCCCGGCCCTGGCCCAGGAAGCTCAAGAGAGCACCACGCCCCTCGACCGCGCCAATCAGACCTTCAAGGCGGCGGACAAGAACAACGACGGCACCCTCGACCTCCAGGAAGTCGCCCAGGCGCAGATCCCGCGCTCGGTAGTGCAGACCTGGGACAAGGACAAGAGCCGTGGGCTCTCACGCGATGAATTCCTCGGCTACTACCGCCAGCTGATGGTGAATGCGGGCAAACCGACCGGCGCCGATCTCGACGCCAAGGTCAAGCGCATCGAAGCGGCGCGCAAGGCCCAGCAAGATCGTGAAGCTCGCCGCCGGGCGCAGGCCGCCAATCAACAGTCGGGGTCCGATGCTACCTCGGGCGACGCCAACGCCAGCGAGTCCACCGCAGACAAGTACAAGCGCGCCCAGGCCGCTCTCAACGATCGCCTCTCGCGGGCCAAGGCTTCCAGAGAAACCGCCTCGAAGGAGCAGGCCAAGCTCACCGATCGGGCGCGCAACGCGGGCGTTCAGGGTGCCACCGCGGGCGCATCAGGGGCCGACGCGCAAGAGACCGATGCGCAAGAGACCGTGAAGACCGTGCGCGAACGCCTGGCGCGGGCCGAGGCAGCTCTCGCCAAGCGCGCCGGCAAGGGTGACATGACCCGCGAGCAATACGATGCTTTGCAAGAAAAGCTCGCTGACCGCGCCCGCGGAGTGTCGGCCGGTTCGGGCACCGAGACGAGTGATTTGAGTGGCGTGCCCGCGGCAGCGCGGCAGAAACTCGAGCGCGCCTTTGTCGCCCTGGAGAAGCGCGCTGCGGCGGGCAACTGGAGCCGCGAGAAGCTGGCCCAGGAAAAACAAGAGCTGACGAAGCGCGCCCGGGACGCCGAGGCGGACAAGCCGACAGGCGCTGAGACCGAAGGCTTGACGCCGCTCGAGCGCCGTCAGCGCGAAGCTAGGCGGCGCGCCGCCGAGGCCCAAAAAGCCGCTGCCGAAGCCAAGCAGCGCGCCGAGCGTGCCGCTGCCGCCCGCCAGCGCGCCGCCGAGGCCAAGCGACAGAGCGATGCCGCCGCCAGGCAGCGCGCCCAGGCCCAACAGGCCGATGCGGCCGCCCGGAAGCGCGCAGCCGAGGCCCGCGAGCGTGCCAAGCAGAAGCCCGCCGCGAAGCCCGCCCCCAAGCCCGTCAAGGACAAGCGCACCAAGCAGAAGCCCGTCAAGCTCAAGCGCACCGAGCCCTGATTCCGCGCGAGTCCGACGCGCCCCAAGCTGCCCCTTCCCAAGTTAATGGAGAGCGCCCGGCCTTTTTAGGGCCGGGCGCTTTTTTCCTTCGAGGCTTCTTTATGGGCTCGAAGGTGCGGGTGGCGGTCACGCGGCTTCGCCAGGGCCTCCTTGGAGAACCGCACTCACTTTTTCATCGCCGACTCGCCAGGCGTAGCCGTTTTCGATTTCGCCGTTCGCTCCGGGGATCAGGACCCGGAAGGGGTTGTCGCCATCGACGCAGCAGCCAAGGCGCGTGAGTTCCTTTTCAGCCTTCCGAATCTCGCGCTTGTGGTTGGAGAGGTTGGCGAGCAGGTTGACCTCACTGAACTCAGCGAGAGTGGGCTGGCCGAGGCTTGTGGCACTCTGCTGCCGGTGCAGTTGGATGTTGATCTCGCGGATGGCATCGGCTCGTTCACGCATTTCGCGGTGGATCATCCTGATCAGCGGGATCAGACGGTCGGCTCCTGTGTAGTCGTAGGCGTTGTACATGGCTTGGGCTCTCTGTGTTGTTTGGGGCTACGCTCCATGAGCCGGATCTGGACCGGAACCGGGCGGGCTCGGCGCTCTTTTTGGGTTCATTCATACCGCCGACCTTGCGGATCACCTCTGGCGGCCTTTCAGAGCACTTTCTTTGACGATTATGTGACCCTTCGGAATAATGCCGCAGAATGGCCGCTCTGAATCACGCCTGCACCTCTTGCCCTTGCGGCCCCCCCCCTCTGCATGCCTGCCCCCCAGCTCGACATCACCCACCGCCTCGAGTTCTCCGCGGCACATCGGCTCCACGATCCGGCGCTCGGCGACGAGGCCAACCGCCAACTCTACGGCCCCTGCAACAACCCGAACGGTCACGGCCACAACTACGAGGTCGAGGTCACCGTGCGCGGTGAGGTGCCGCCCTCGGGCATGATCGTGGACCTCAATGTCCTCGCGCTGATCATGGACGAGGAAATCTTCGCCCAGGTGGACCATAAGCACCTCAACTGTGATGTGCCCTTCCTCGAAGGCCTCGTCACCACAGCGGAGAACCTTTGCGTTGCCTTCTGGCAACGAGTGCAGCCGCGCATCCTGGCCCTTGGGGGCTGTCGTTTGCTGCGCGTGCGTGTCTACGAGTGCAAGAACTCCTACGCCGATTACCATGGACCCCAGTTATGAGCATCAACGCATTGATCCGGGAGCTTCTCCTGCAGCTGGGCGAGGATCCTACCCGCCCCGGGTTGCAGCGCACTCCCGAGCGGGTTGAGGCATCCCTGGCAGAATTGACCTCTGGCACCCACGCCAGCGTTGCCGATGTTGTGGGCGAGGGGGTCTTTTCCGAAGACTGCTCCGAGATGGTGCTGGTCAAGGACATAGAGTTCTACAGTCTCTGCGAGCACCACCTCTTGCCCTTCTATGGCCGCATTCATGTGGGCTACATCCCCAACAAGCAGATCATCGGCCTCTCGAAGATCCCGCGCATCGTGGATGTCTTCGCCCGCCGCTTGCAGGTCCAGGAGCGCATGACGGTTCAGATCGCCCAGGCCATCGAAGAGGTTCTAGAGCCCAAGGGCGTGGGCGTCGTGGCCGATGCGGCGCACCTGTGCATGATGATGCGCGGCGTGCAGAAGCAGAACTCCTCCACCATGACCTCGTGCCTGCTCGGCGGTTTTCGCTCAGACGCGCGCACCCGGGCTGAATTTCTCGGCCTGGTGCATCCGCGCTGAGGCGGGCCGCTACAATCCGCGCGATGGAAGGGATCAATCTGGCTTCCCAGTTCTGCTTGCAGCTCGCCTTCGGCGTGCTCCTGGCCCTGGCCTTTGTGCCCCGGGCGCCAGTGGGGCGTTTGTTCTACCGGCTCATGGGCACCACCGCCCTGTTGCCCCTGTTGGTGGCAGCAGTCCTGCCCTTGACCCATGGAGAGCGCCCCTGGAGCGACCCTGCTGTGCTGTCCACCTGGGCGGCCGTGGCGGCCTGGCCCTTCTTCTCGGGCTCCCTGCGCGGCAAGGCCTGGGCCCTGGCCCTCGGCTGGGCTCTCCTCGCCTGTGTGGCCGCTCTGGTCTTCACCCTGGGGCGCGTGCTGCCCACATCTAGAGCGCCTGAGCTGGCCCTGGCGGCCCTCTCAGCCCTCGCCACCGGCGCGGTGGCGGGTAGCGTGGGGCTGGCCATGGTCCTGGGGCATTGGTACCTGACCGTGCCCAAGTTGAAGGTCGAACACCTCGGCCGGCTCAACCGCGTGACGATCGGGGCTCTGCTCGCCTCGGTCCTCTGCCTGGGCCTGAGCCTGTTGCTCTTCCGCGAGCGCCTCGACACCGAGACGGCCTCGCTTTTCGGTCCCCGGGGTCTGTTCCACCTGGGCACGCGGGTGCTCGTGGGGCTGGTGCTGCCCCTGCTCTTTGCGGCCATGGCCCGGGGGTCCTTGCAGTACGGCAATACGCGCTCGGCCACGGGCATCCTCTACGCCTCCACGGTGCTGGTTCTGATCGGCACGGCCCTCTCCCTCAATCTGCAGGACTCCTACGGGCTGCCCTTGTGATGAGCCCATCCGATTCCCTCGGCCCGCCCGTGCAGCTGCGCTTTGATTGCGAGTGCGGGGCCCTGCAAGTGGTGCAGATCGCCCCGGCGGAAGGCGCTCCCGAGTCCCTGGAGTGCAGTCGCTGCGAGGGCACCCTGGTCCTCGAGGCTGGCCGCTTGGATGGGGATGGCGGACTCTTCGCCTGCCAGCTCTGCGGCCACCCCGAGCTCTTCTCCAAGAAGGATGTGCCCCGGGCATTGGGGCTCATGGTGGTGGCTGTGGCGGCCGTTCTGGCGCCCTGGACGAACTACGCCAGCTTGGCCGTGGCGGCGGTGATCGACTTCGCCCTGTATCGCTGCATGCCCGATGTGCTCGTGTGCTACGAATGCCAGGCCGAACATCGCGGCTACGCCTCCGAACCGCGCCATCCTGGCTTTGACCGCGAAATCGCCGAGCGCCTGGCCTTTGGCAAACGCGCCGTCATGGGCAAGCCCATGCGCGCAGGCGGCACGGCCGGGGCTCCCGAGCCCGAGCACTGAGTTGAGTCTCGGGCGCTGGCGTGCCCGAGAGCTGAATGGGCAGAAAAAAACGCGGCGAGCCGGAGGGCCGGTTCGCCGCGAAAAAATGGGGGGCAGGGCAGCTTAGCCATGGTCGCTGCAGGTGCCCGGGCCCCCAGGCGTCTCACTCAATGAAACCGCAAGAGATGAGGGTCCACGAGCTCGGCCAGGGGCCTGTTGGGTTTGTGACTAGTGTCGATTGTGATCACCTCCATTGGGTTGGATGAGTCCCTGCGGACTTGTGGCTTGTCCGGGGGGCCAGAGACCCTCGTCCCGCCGGACTGTACAGTTCACTCTACACCCATTCACTCTACACCCAGCCGTGGAACGGCGCTGGGGAGAAATCTGGCCCGGACGCAGAAATTGGCCGGAGTGCCGCCCTTGGGATGGGCGCGGGGCGTGACGCTCAGAAGGAGAGCGTCAGGCCCAGGGCGATAACTTTCGTGTGTGGGCCATCGGAGGGGGTCCCTGCGTCATCGCCGCTGTTGCTGGCGTCGATGTAATTCAGTTGCCACTTGATGTCATGGCCTGCGATGTAGCGGTTCACGCCCACGGTGAAGGTCTCGCGGTCGAAGCCAACCACGGCCTTCTCGTCATCGTAGTTGTCGAAGCGCATCGCCAGCTCGTACTTCTCCGGCACCAGCATGTAGCTCGCCGTGACGCTCCAGGGGGTGGTGGCGCCGACTTGCTGCTGGAAGAAGGGGTTGGCGGGCGATGTCGCCTCGTTGAAGCCCGCGCCCCAGTGCAGCCATTCCGCTTGCAGGCTGAAGCGGCCTTGCACCAAGTACGCCGACCAGGCCCAGACTCTGCCGCTGGCCGAGGTGGCGGAGTCATCGGATACGGCCAGCCCCAGGCTGGCGCGGGTGCCCGGCCCCGCCTTCCAGGCGCCCTCCCAGGGCAGTTCCGCCTCGCCCACGAGGTTCAGGTTCATGCTCAGGTTCGTGCGCCACTCGTCCAAGGCGCCATCGGCGCCGTTCTGCAAGGCGGCTGCCCAGTGGAAGCGCCCGTGGTCGCCGTTCACCATGAAGCCTTGATCGCGAACCGATGCGAAGAGCCCGTTGCGGGTGCGCTGGATGAGCAACAGGTCCCGGGCTTCCACTGTGCCCGAGCGCAGGAAGGGCTGCTTGAAGCGGCCCAGGGTGGCGGTGATTTCCGGTCCCAGGGCAAAGCTGGCCCAGGCGTCCTCGAGGGTCATCCTCCCCGATTGGGCCTCGCCGGTGATGCGGTACTCAAAGCCTGCCGTTTGGCCGCTGACATTCAGGCGCAGGTTGTCGACGAGCCAGCCGCTGAGGCTTCCGGGCCCGGGATCCGGGATCAACTCGTCGCTGTGGCCGTAGCTGGTGCGCAGGTAGCCCCAGATGCGGACGGCCCCCTCGGGCTCGCCCGAGAGGTCCTGGACCGTGGCGAGTTCTTGTTCCAGGAGAGCCCACTCCGTTTCGGATGCGATGGTCTGGGCTGTACCGGTGGCGACGAGGGTCAGGCTGGCAGAGAGGGCGAGAAGGATGTCTTGCATGGGGAGGAGAGCCTTGGGGCCTTGGGGTAGGTGCGAGGATGGCCTCCGCGAGGCTCTTCGGAAAGCCTCATGAGCAATATTTTGGAGGGTGCCCTCCAGGGACCAGGGACCAGGGATGGGCCGCAGGGGCTGCAGCAAAACAGAAAACAGGGCCCCGCGACGCGCGCGAGGGCCCTCTGGATCCTAGAAAACTGATCCTAGAAAAGGAACAAGGCCCCGCGACGCGCGCGGGGCCTTGCCTTGGAGAGCATGTCCGCCGACCGCGACGCGCGCGGGCAGGGGATGGCTTGTTGAGTCGACCTAGAAACCGAGGGACAGGCCCAGGGTGATGGTGTCGGTCTCAGTGACAGCAGTATCCGAACTGATCGTCGAGTACTGCAGTTGCCACTTGGCGTCGTGGCCGTTGATGTAACGGTTCACGACAGCCGTGATGACGGTAGTGTCGTCGGCGGTGTCGAGGTCATCAAAACGGACTGCGGCTTCGTAGTTCGCGCCGAAGAGGTAGCCGAGGCCAATGCTGAAGGGGCTGTCGTCGCCGACAGTAGCATCGCGATCTGCCATCTCTGCAGAGAGGGAGATGCCGCCCATGGTCAGGGTGGCATCGATGCCCATCTGCATCCCGTCGGCGAGAGCGCCGTCGTCGTTGACACCGAGACCAATGTTGAGGTTGGTGCCCTCGGCACCGTTGTAGCCGCCCTCGACATTCGAAGAGGTGCCCATCACATCCATGTCGATGCGTGCGCCGTAGGCCCATTCGTCCATGGTGCCGTCACTGCCGTTCATCACGGCGAGTTCCCAGTTGATGCGGCTCATTTCGCCCGAGAGCGAGAGACCAGCATCACGGCCAGAGTACTGGCCGCCGAGGCTACTACGGCCGACGAAGAGGGTGTTGTTGCGGTCGATGCCATTACTGCGCAGGAAGGGCATGCGGAACACACCCATCTTGCCGTTGACGCCCTCGCCGATGGCGAAGGTGCCGTAGGCGTCGGTGATGCCGGCAACACCGCCGCCGCCACCAGTCCACAGTTCGCCCGCATCAGCGAAGTCAAAGCCGATCATGTATCCGTAACCAGAACCCACCGAGCCGGACAGGTTGACCCGTGCGGCTGCGATTCCGAATCCGAGGGTGTCGGTGTCGCTGTTCGATGTGAGGGTTCCGATCAACCAGCCACCCATTGCGGGGCCACTGGCATCTTGAGTGAGCGGGGCGTTGTTAAGCGCCGCCAGCTCGCTGTCTAGCTCCGGCCATTCCGTGTCGGAGGCGAAGCTGCTAGCGCCGACCAAGGTCGTGGCTAGCGCACTGAAAACAAACTTGTTCATTTTGGTATGCACTCCAAAGAGAGAGAGAGGACCACTGAGTGAAGGGATGGGGGTTCTAGAGCGCGCAGAGAGTGCCGCTCCATTACGGCTGAGAACAGACCCAGCCGGGGTTTTTTTTCACCTTGAGACCGATGGCTCCTTCGGCGGCAGGCTCGCTGGCGCGTCCCCAAAAGGCCTCTTGAGCCTCCCAGAACGCGCTAAGTTTTGTTGGGACAAGGGGTTACGGCTATCGAATCTTGCGCAAAGGGCATGCCCGGTAGGGGACCAGAGCCAAGGTCCAGGTTGCTTTAGAAGAGTCCAAGAATGCGACTTGTGGCTCTAATGCTTTGGAAAACAGGGACTTAGGTGCGCTGCCCTGGTTGGGACAGACCCTTGCGAAGGCAACGGGCCAGAGTCTCCCGCCCGGGGCGGAACTCTCGGAATCCCGAGGGCCTGGGCGCCAAAAGAGCCCCGGATTGCCGATGATTCCCGTCCATGGTCCCCTTGGTGGGGAACATTCGATCGGTTTGGCGTCCGGCTCCCGCGGCGGCGGAGCCCCAGACCCGGTGCAGGGGCTCTATATATTAATAGTCAAGCCCAGTCACCTGCGAGGGCCCCCGGAGCCCCCCCTCAGCGCTCTTCGAGGTACGGCGCGAGGAGTGCGTCCTTGGATGCGATCTCTTCCAAAAGCCGCTCGGGCGGGTCGTATCCCACAAGAGAGCAGGCCACGAGTCGGGCCTCGAGGCGCTCGCGGGCGGCCACGGTGTACGCGAAGTCGTAAAACTCCTCGTCCAAGAAGCGCGGGTCCACGCCGCGGATGTGCTCAGCGGCGGCGAGGGCCATCTCAGCGGCCAGGACCTCGGTCCAGCTCTCCCGGATAGGCTGCACGAGGTTGCAAAGTTCCTGGGCCAGAGCCTCCGCGCTGCCGGCTTGATCCATCTCCAGGGCACCCAGGCCCAGGAGCAGGGCCCGCACGAGATGGCGATCCGGGGCGCGCCGGGCCTTGATGCGGCCCCCAAGCTCGTCCAGGGCCTCGCGCAGGGCTGTCAGGCCCTCGTTCTTGTCGTTGCCGTTCCTTTTGTCGTCATGCATCACTCGTGGTCCTTGCGGCGGTCGCGTTTGAGGGCTCCGCGGCGGCTCTTGGCGTCCAGGCGCCGTTTGACCGAGCCGCGGGTGGGGCGGGTGCGGCGGCGCTTCTTCTGAGCAGCCAGGGCTCCACGCAGGAGGGCCGCCAGGCGCTCCCGGGCTTGCTCGATGTTGCGTGCCTGTTCACGGTGGTTCGATGCGTGCAGCACCAACTCGCCCTCCCCCGAGAGCCTCGATGACAGGCGTTGCAGAACGAGGTGTCGCTGGGCATCGCTCAGGGAGCGGCTATTGCGCACATCGAAGCGCAGGATGGCCTTGCTGGCCACCTTGTTGACATTCTGGCCACCGGGACCACCCGAGCGGGCAAAGCTGAGTCGCAGCTCGTCTGCTCGAATAGTCAAGCGCTGACTGACGACCAGGGCGTCCATACTGGCTAGCCCGGATGATTCATGAATACGTGCCTGAATCGGTCCAACTTGGTTCCCGGTGGTCTGCTTCGGGTCAATCGAAGCGGGCGCTGGCTGGCCCCCGAGGCGACCTGGACAGGTTGCCCGGGACGCCAGGATTCGGAAAGTACCGCCAGGGGCCAAGAGGGCGGCGAGGCCGCCCGTTTGGGATGGTTCAGGTGCTTGGGCATGAACAGTCCGCGCTAGAGGCCTTTTCGGAGAGCCTTGAAGGTGAAAATGCCCGTGGAGTGGCCGTCGGAGAAGCGCATGGTGAGGGCGTAGTTGCCCACCAGGGCCAAATCGCCCTGGGTCAAGTCCTCGGCCACCGTCGTGGGATCCAGGAGCCGCACGCCCGTGGATTCACTGACGCACTGGGCGCAGGGGCATAGCCGGCGCAGGCCGGCCGCCGTGTACTCGCTGGTTTCTCCATCGCCCCACAGAATCGTCACCCGCTTGGGGTTGCTCTGGGTGATGGTCTTGGGCTGGAAGGAAGTCATGGATCGTGCCTGACGGGCGCATCAGCAGCGCAACCCGTCCGGGGAGCGGGCGATGGATACAGGGTGCCATGGACAGTCGCCCATGGGTCCATGGAATGGTGGGCGGGACCGGATTTGAACCGGTGACCCCTTGATTTTCAGTCAAGTGCTCTACCAACTGAGCTACCCGCCCGGGCCAACTCGCGCGCTATTGGCGAGGGCAAGGCAGGGAAGTATGCCGCGCTCCCTGCGTGGGTCAACCGCTGGCACCGGAATCGGCACCCCCTGGCCTCACAAGTTTCAGTCTCGGGCGCCTGCGGCCCGGGCCAGGACTGCCCGGGCTTCCGCTGCATCCCGTCCGATCTGGGCCGTGAGGGCTTCGAGGCTGTCGAAGCGCTGCTCTCCGCGCAGGCCCTCGAAAAACTCGATCTCCAGGCGTTGGCCGTAGAGATCGCCCTCGAAATCAAGAAGATGCACCTCCACCAAGGGCTGCGCAGGCGGCGTGCCGTCCAAAGTCGGCCGATAACCGATGTTGCACACCCCATTCCAAGAGCTGTCAACCTTGGCCGAATGCCCCTTCGCCAGGCGGTGAGCCCGCACGGCCCAGACCCCCGGGGGCGGGTGCAATTCATGTTGTAGGTCCATGTTGGCCGTGGGGAAGCCCAACTTGCGTCCCAGGCCAGCCCCGCGCACCACCCGGCCCAGGACCGAGGGCCGTCGCCCCAGCATCGACGCGGCGCCATTCAGGTCGCCTAGCTCCACTGCCTCGCGGATGGCCGTACTCGAGACGGCGCGCTCGTGGGCCATGACCTTTTGGACCACCTGCACCTCATGGCCGGCTTCGCGCAGCCAGGCCGGAGTGCCCTCGCGCTCCGCGCCGAACTTGCTGTCGAACCCCAGAACAAAACTGCACGCGCCCAGGCCACCGAGCAGCACGGTTTCAAGGAAGTCGCGGGCCGACATGCGGCGCAGATTGTCATCAAAGACGAGGGCCAGGGAGTGCTCGATGCCGGCCCGCTCGAAGAGTTCGAGGCGGTGGTCGAGGGTCGTCAGGGTGCGCGGCGCGTGGCCCAGAAGGATCGTCTTCGGGTGGGCCGCGAAGGTCACCACCGTGGAGCGTGCCCCGCGTTTGCGGGCCTGGGACACATTGGCGGCCAGGATCGCCTGGTGCCCGAGGTGCACTCCATCAAAGACGCCGATGGAAATTACTGTGCCGCCCGCGGGTGTCGGCGGCAGGTCGAGGTAGCTTTGGCTCTCGATCATGGCCCGCTACTTGGCGGCCTTGGCCACAGCTTGCTTGTAGTCGTGGATAAGGTTGTCGAGGGCGACTTTGTTGCGCAGCTTGTCGGCGGGGGACATGCGGTCCACCAGCAGCACGCCTTCGAGGTGATCCTGTTCGTGTTGGATGACCCGTGCCTGAAAGCCCTCGTACTCGGCTTCGAAGGCTTCGCCGCTGACAGTCTGCGCGCGGATTTTGCAGCGCATGGGCCGCATGACTTCGCCGTAGATGCCTGGGAACGACAAGCAGCCTTCCTCATAGCTGTCCCTTGGACCGGACAGTTTGACGATCGTGGAGTTCACCAGGACCAGCTCGTCGCCCTCTTCGCCGGTGTGGTTGAGCACCAAAATGCGCAACCCGATGCCCACCTGGGGTGCGGCCAGGCCCACGCCACCGGAGCTGCGCATGCGCGCCAGGAGCCTATCCACCTTGGTTCGCAAATCGTCATCAAAGGCCACCACGGCCAGAGCCTCCTGGCGCAGCACCGGGGCAGGGAAGATGCTGATTTCATACTCGGGGGGCTCGGTCATGGTGCAGAGTTTATAGCCCGCATTGACGGCGCGGGGTTTCGTGCCTAAGATTTTCCGCCGCGACTCCCCGGATGCGGGCCGGATGCTGGGGCTGACAGCGGAAGAGTTCAAGTGGATTACACCAAACACATTCAGAAGGCCGAGGAAGCGGCGCGTCGCAAGAACTACGACTTCGCCATCGAGTTGTACCAGCAGTTGCTCGAACTCGACGCCGACCAGGGCAATGCTCGGGCGGGGCTGCGGCGCGCGCTCAAGTTGCGCCACGATGCGAAGAAGGGCGGGCGCTTGCTGCGCGCCCTGTCCGGTGCCGGACCCCTGGCCTTGGCCAAGACCCTACGCAAGGCCGGGCGCGTGGACGGCTGTATCAAGGCCATCGAACAGTACCTGGCCAAAAACCCCCTCGATATCGACGCCAACCTGATGCTGGGCGATGTGCTCGCCGAGGGGCAGTACTTCAAGTCGGCCTGCGCCGTGTTCGAGTTCATCGCCGAGATCGCGCCGAAGAACCCCGACGGCCTCAAGCGCGCCGGTGCCATGATGTATCAATTGGGCGAACACCAGGGCGCCCTCGACTTCTACGAGCGCGCCCTTGAGGCCGACCCGCGCGACCAGGAAGCGATCAAGCAGCGCAAGAACCTGGCGGCCGAGACGGCCCTTTCCCGGCGCGAAGACGGAACCATCAAGCACAGCCGAGACGAAATCAAGGACAAGGGCGAGGCCCGCAGCCTCGAGCGCGCGGGCAAGTTGCACCGCAGCGATGAGGACCTGCGCAGAGACCTCGCGCGCCTCGAAGAGCTCTATGCCGAGGCACCCTCGGATCCCGAGCTGATGATTCAGCTCAGCAGCGTGCACGAGGCCTTGCGCGACCCCGAGACGGCCCTCGATTTCGTCGAGCGCGCTCTGGACTACAAGAAGGGCTCTCCCGAGCTCCAGGCGCGGCAGGTCAAATTGCGTGAGAAGTGTATTAAGCGCGCCCTCTCCCGGGCCGACCGGGAGGGCGACACTGAACGGGCCAACCAGCTCGAGGCCGAGCTGCAGGAGTTCCAGTTCGAAGCCATCCAGGCTGCCGTGCGGCTGGCGCCCGCCGATGCCAGCCTGCGCCTGGCCCTGGGGCGTCAATGGCTCAAGGCAGGAGCCCTGGACAAGGCCGTGGCCGAGTTCCAGAAGGCCGTGGAGGACCCCCGAGTGGGGGTGGATGCCCTGGTTCAGCTGGGATTTGCCTTCCAGCGCAAGGGTTTTCTCGATCTGGCCCGCAAGAACTACGAGCGCGCCCTGGACGGAAGTTCCGGCACCGACACACGCTCGAAGGAGATTCTTTACAATCTCGGCTCCATTGCCGAGTCCGAAGACCAGACCGATGAGGCGCGCACTTTCTTTGCGCGCATCTTCGAAATTGACATCGGCTACAAGGATGTGGCCGCCAAGATGGAGCACTACAAGTAACCTTCTCGATTTATGCCGAATAACAAACAAGCAGCCAAGCGACTGCGCCAGAGCGAAGAGCGCCGCAAGGCCAACAAGACAGACCGTAGCGCCATGCGCACCGCCGTCCGCCAGGTCCTTGAGGCCGATACCTCCGAGGCTGCCCAGGCCGCCTTGCAGATTGCCAACAAGCGCATCGACAAGGCATCGAAGCGCAATATCTTGCACGACAACGCCGCCTCGCGTCTCAAGAGTCGCGTGGCTCGTGCCGCCAACTCCAAGTAGCACCCTCCGGGCGAGAGCTCTTGAGTGCCCGGCGAGATCGCACGGACCGCCCTCATGATTGACTTTCTTCCCCAGAACCGGGGCAACTTGGTGGCCCTGCGCTTCATAGGCAAGGTGGGCCATGCCGAGTTCGAACAACTAGGCCCCCTGCTCGACGCGCAAATCGAAAAGGACGGCGGCACCATCAGGCTGTTCCTCGACCTTGGCGAGTTCGAAGGCTGGCAGGACCTGCATGCTGCTTGGGACCACTTCATCTTGGTCAAGCAGCACAACAAGGCCGTGGAACGCATCGCCGTGATCGGCACCGAAGATTGGGAACGGCGCCTGGCCGACTTGATGCTGCGCTTCGCCGTGGCCGAGGTTGGCTATTACGCACCCGATCGCACCGAAGCAGCCATCCTCTGGTTGGCGGGCTGATACGCCCAACTCGCAGGCACCCAATGCCCGAGCTGCCCGAGGTGGAAACTGTGGCAAGGCTGGTGCGGCCCGATTTGGAGGGCCGGCGCGTGCGCGCTGTGCGGGCTTTTTGGCCGCGCACCATCGGCGAGCACAGCGAGGGTGAGTTCGCAGCTCTGGTGAGCGGCGCGCGAATCGCGCGGGTCTGGCGTCGCGCCAAGTACATCGTCCTCGACCTCGAGCGTCGCGGGCGCCCAGCGGGCCAAATCCTCGTGCACCTGCGCATGACCGGGCGCTTGCACATCACCCCCGGCAGGTCCCAGCCCCGAGACCACGAGCGCCTGCGCCTCTCACTCGAGGGCGGTCGGGCGCTCAGCTTTATCGATGTGCGCAAGTTCGGGCGGGTGCGCTTTATGCACTCCGCCGAGGGACTTTTTCGTGCCCTCGGCCCCGAGCCCCTCGAGGATGGCTTCAGCGCCCTCTGGCTGCTCCAGGCCCTGCGCGGTCGGCGGCGCGCCCTCAAGCCTCTGCTCCTCGACCAGTCCTTCCTCGCGGGACTGGGCAATATATATGTGGACGAAGCCCTGCACCGCGCGCGGCTGCATCCCCTGCGGATCTCCCACAAGCTAAGTGCCCAAGCCGTGACCCGTTTGTGGGCCGAGATCCGGGCCACACTCTCCGAGGCTATCGAACGCGAGGGCTCCTCTTTCGACAGGTTCTACCGCACTCCCGAGGGCCAGCCCGGTAGCTACCAGCACCAGTTCCAGGTTTACGGCCGCCAGGGCCAGGCCTGCAAGAGTTGCGGCAGCACCGTGGTCAAGTTCACCGTGGCCCAGCGCGGAACTCACATCTGTCGATCCTGTCAGCGCGCCCCCCGACGAGTTATTATCTCTCGGCCATGATCGATACCAATCAACTCAAGAAGGGCGTCTGCATCGTCTTCAAGGGCGCGCCGATGATCGTGCAGACCGCGACCTCATCGACGCCCACTGCTCGCGGCGGAAACACCATCACCAAGACCAAGCTCAAGAATTTGCTCACCGGGCAGGTCTTGAATGAGTCCTTTCGCAGTGGCGAGAAGTTCGAGGAGGCCGATCTCGAACATCACGACTGCGCCTTCATGTACGCCGATGGCACGGAATGGCACTTCATCGACAACCAGACCTTCGAGCAGTTCTCCCTGTCAAAGGACGACATCGGTAGCGATGTTGGTTACATGAAGGACGGACTTGAAGGATTGCAGGCCATGGTCATTGATGGCCAGGTGGTCAGCGTCAAGTTGCCCCTCAGCGTGGATCTCGAGGTGACTACCTGCGACCCAGCCATCAAGGGCGCGACGGCCAAGGCTCAACTCAAGAACGCCGTGACCGAGACCGGGCTCGAGGTTTTGGTGCCACCCTATCTCGCAGCAGGTGAAATGATCCGCGTGGACACCCGCGACGGCCACTTCATCGAACGCGTGAAGTAGTCAGGCCTGGCGGGTGGACCAGGTGTCCTGGATTTCAGTGACCTGGGGCCATTGTTCGGCGCAGATGGCGAGGTAGAGGGTGACATCTTCGCTGTCGAACTTGCCGTCGAGATCCTGCACGGCACCAGCGATCTTTTCGCCAGCGGGTTGGGCCTCGTCGACATTGTTGATCATGCCGTCCTCGTGCTCCACGCCAGTCAGGTCGAGAAAGCCGGTCACGAGTTCCTTGTGGGCCTTGAGCAGATAGCTGCCGAACAACTCGTAGCACAGCTCGGCGTTGGCGCCGCTCTCCAGAATGCGCTTGGCCCGTCGCGCGCGTTGTTGCATGGGCACCTTGCGGATCGCGTGCGGGCGGAACTTCATGGCCTTCGCCACCTCGCCATCGAGGGGACCAAAGCCGTTCTGTTCGAGGGCCGTGTAGATGGCGAGAAAGCGCCCATCGTCCATTGTCTTGAGCTGTTCGATGACTTTCATGGCGGGCGGCTAGTAAGAGGGGCAGGGGGGCTGTGCGGGTGCGCTGGGAAGCTGGCGGGATTCTACCAGTATCGGAGCCCCCGCGAATTGGGCTCTTGTCATGGGTGACGAGAGCGAGCAAAATCAGCGCCGACTCAGGGGAGACGAGACTTGGGTGAAACAGGAATATGGGCCAGACGCAACACGCGAAAGCAGAGATTGAGCGAGCCATTACCACCGCAGGGCCGGGGACCCAGCCCGAGATGGTCTACGCGCTCTTCGTGGCGACTTTTGCCGTGATGCTGGTCCTGACCAACATCATCGGGACCAAACTCTTTTACCTGTTCCCCGGCGGCGGTCCGAGTTGGTTCAACGGCGGCCAGTCAGTGACCCTGACCGCCGGCATCGTGACCTACCCTGTGACCTTCTGGCTGACCGACATCGTGTCGGAAATCTGGGGCAGGCGCCGCGCGAACTGGATGGTGGCCATTGGCTTTGCCATGAGCCTCTTGATGCTGCTGGTGCTGCAACTGGGCGTGTACCTGCCTCCTAGCGATTGGTGGCTCCTGGCGGGCAGCGCCTTCGACGACTCGCAGAAGATACAGGCGGCTTTTTCCGCGACCTTTCACAACCCCAGGCTCCTCGTGGCGGCCTCGATGCTGGCCTACCTGGTGGCCCAGCTCTGCGATGTGCGCCTGTACCACTTCTTTTGGCGCCTGACCGGTGGCAAGCACATGTGGCTGCGAAACAACGGTTCGACCCTTCTCAGTCAGCTTGTGGACACCATGATCGTCAACACCATCTTCTTGCGCTTTGGGCTCGCCATGGAGTGGGGGCCTATCTTCGAGATCATCGGTTGGGTCTATGCCTGCAAGCTGGCCCTGGCTTTGGGCGACACGCCCTTCATTTATCTCGGCCGTTCCGTCTTGCAGCGGCTCTTCCACATCGAGCCCGATCCCGCGCGGTCGAGGGCGCCCCTGGCGGACTAGCCTGGGTTAGCTTCGGGGCTGCTGCACATAGAAGCCGCCGATGGCGAGGCCGTCGAGGCGTCCGTCGAGGAAGGCTCGGATGGCGTCGTCTGGCGTGCAGACGATGGGCTCCTCGTGCATGTTGAAGCTGGTGTTGATCAGGCTCGGCAGACCTGAGAGCTTCTCGTACTCGGAGAGGATGTCGTAGTAGCCCGGATTCATCTCGCGCCGGATGAGTTGCGGGCGCGCCGTTCCGTCCACATGCACGGCGGCGGGGCAGCTGGCGATCATCGTTTCGGTGCAGTCGAATGTGATGGTCATAAACTGCGCCGTATGTTCAGCGCCTTGCAGGCCGCGGTAACAGTCGTGGCGTTTTTCCCACAGGGTGACCGGGGCAAAGGGCATGAATTCCGTGCGCCCGAGGCGCTGGTTCAGCCACTGGTTCACTTCGGGCTCGCGGCCGTGGTACAGGATCGAACGATTGCCCAGGGCGCGCGGTCCATACTCCATGCGGCCCGCGAAGCGTGCCACAACTTCGCCGCCGTGGATGCGACTGGCGACTTCGGCGGCGAGGTTTGCGGGCCGTTCTGCGGCGAGGCCGGCTTTGTCCAGGGCGGCCTTGATCTCATCGTCCGAAAACTCGGGGCCGAGGTAGGCGCTGGGCAGGGGCTCCTTGACGCCACCGGGCCACGAAGCCTGCATGGCGATGCCGCTGGCGCAGCCGCCGTCGCCCATGTTGGGGTAAATGTAGATCTCATCCACGCAGTCGAGCTCGTGAATGCGCTGGTTCATCTTCACATTGGCCGTGACTCCTCCCGAGAGCACGACCTTTGAGCAACCCAAGATTTGCGCCCAATGCCCGATCAGCCCCGTGGCCACTTCTTCGAGGACCCACTGCCAGGCGGCGGCCACATCGATCATGGGGAAGCGACAGGCCAGGTGGCGAGCGAAGAAACTGTTGAGGTTCTCGTAGATGCGGAGGTCGCCGGGTGTCTGGTGGAAACGGGAGAGCACGGCCTCGCCCAAGACGCCCACATCGCCGTAGGCCGCGAGGCCCACTATCTTGCCGGCGTGGCGGTCCGGTCGATAGCCCAGAGCGCCGGTGACGGTCTCGTAGAAGGTGCCGAGGGAGTGGGGGAAGAAGAGTCGGTGCTTGCGCCCGATCGCGCCACCTTCGCCCACGCTGATCGATCCCGCCAGGCCAGAACCGTAGCCGTCGAGGGTCACGATCAGGGCGCGGTCGTAGCCGCTGGCGAGGTAGGCGTTGGCGGCGTGGGAAAGGTGATGGTCGTAATGCTTGAGCTTGTCCTCGAGGCCTAGCTCGCGCAGGCCTACATGCAGAGTTTCGTACCACGCCTTGTGGGCAGCCTTCGCCCGCATTCCCCAGGCGGCGGACTCGCGTAGAGCCACGCGCTCAGCGAACCTGCTAGCGCCCAAGAGTCGGTAGGCGGCACGCTTGTAGAACGGCTTCTGCATGCTCTGGTTGGCCGAATCGAGGCCGTGGACCACCGCAGTGCGTTGGGGCACGCGTCGGTCGGCCTGGCGCAAGAGCGCAGGGATGTTGGGCGCGCTCGAGTCGCGGAGAAAGGCAGCCTCGCGGGCGATGGCATCGTCGATGCACTCGGCTTCCTGGTTCCACTTCAGGAACGGGTAGGCGATGGAGTCGAGGTCGTCCGCGGCGGTGCCGGTGGCATCGAGGGCTGCTCGCAGGGCCAGGGCTGGAAAACCCTCGTGTTGTTTCTGCCGGGAATAGCGCTCCTCGCCGGCGGCGAAGAGCACGCGGCCGTCTTCGACCAATGAAGCGGTCGCGTCCTTATCGAGGGGGGAGATGCCGAGGACTTTCACGGTGTTGTAGAGGGGGGCGGGGTTGTCTGCGGAGCCGGGGCTGGAACAGTGGGTTGGAGCATTTCGCGCAATTCGAGGGGGCTCATGGTCGCACCAGCGAGCTCTCCAAAGAAGAACTGGAAGTACTCTGAACAGGTTCCGAGGAACTTTTTCAGATCAGCCTCGTTGCGAACATAGGGTGTGCAGCCCGGTTGCAGCGAGGGGCTGTGGAAGGAAAAACTGAAGACCTGGTTGCCGCGCCTCAAGAGGCTGCGGGTCAGGCGCTTGAGGTCTTCTACCTCGAAACCCTCGGGGGAGAGCAGGGAACGCTCGAACAGGCCCAGGCGCGAGAAGAGGCCAGGGAGCCGCAACTGGGCGCAGGGGCTTTGCTGGAGGGTGGCGTGCAGGCGCGCACCGGCACCTGCCAGCAGGCCCGAGAAGCCGCCGGTGGTGGGCAGCCCCAGGAGTTCCCGGCCGGGACCGAAGCGGTAGGGGCCGGGGGGAAATGCGGACCAGTCCGGCCCACCGTCCGCGGAAAAATCAAAGCCAGCGCAGGGTGAGAGGTCCACGCGGTAGCCCTCGCTCGCGAGCAGTTGGGCAGTATTTGGGCCAAAGCCATAGCGGCCGGCCTTGTAAATCGTCGGGCGTCGGCCCAAGCGCTCGCCGAGGAGTGCGGTCAGGACTCGCAACTTCTCCGCCTCGATTTCTGGTTTCAGATTGCCCGGGTAGGAGTTGCGGGAATTGACTTCTTCCTCGAAGGGCGGCGAAACCCACGGATGCAGGTGCGCCCCCACGACTCCGCGGCCCGTCTCGACCCACTCCAGGAGCGCTTCAATAGCGCGTTCGCACATGGCCACTGGATAGTCCACGGCCCAGGTGGGACGGATGCCGAATTCGTCGAAGACTTCCTGGCCGCGCCAGGCTTGGGACATGGCTTCGACCGCCGTGTTTTTGCGGTCGAAGGGCGCATTCCAATCAAACTCCTCCTCGGTGTCGATGACGACCAGGAGTACCGGCGGATGCGAGGCAGGCAAACGCAGCGGCAGGCAATCGGCGAGGAGCGGGAGCATGGGCGTCTGGTGTAACGCCCCGCCCCCCCCTGTTCACAGACAATTCAGTCTAATGCTCGCAGTCCGGGCCATGCTCATGGCGTTCTTCGAGGTCCTCATCGGTGGCCTGGCGCACGGTGGCGACTTCCACGGCGTAGTTGATGGTCTTGCCCGCCAGGGGGTGGTTGGCGTCGAGCACGATGGACTCAGGGTTCACCTCGACCACGCGCATCTCCATCTCGTAGGTGCCGCTCTTTCCATCTTCGTCTTCCATATCGACGCCGACCTCGATCCATGTGTCGGGCTCGAATTCGGCGTCATCGGGCAGGTCGCTGCGCGGCACGGTGGTCAGGGCTTCGACATCGTAGGGGCCAAAGGACTCCTCGGGCGCCAGGGTCATCTTGAGGGTCTTGCCCACCTCGCCACCGGCGAGGGCCTCCTCGAGTCGTGGGGGCAGTTCCTCGTTGCCGTGCATGTACTGCAAGAGGCCTTCCTGTTCGCTTGATTCGACGACTTCGCCGCCTTCAATGGAGAGGGTATAGGTGAGTTCGACGATAGTTCCGGCGGCGATTTTCATCACGGAGTGCTGGTGGGGTGACGGGTTGCCGGCTTCAAGCCGGAATCACGGGAAAGGTAGGTATAGCCATGGAGCGCGCTTTCGAAGCGACTGAACACCAGGGCGGATTCTTCAAAGGTCATGAGTCCCTCGCCAAGCGAGTACTCGATGTTTCGGCGCAAGTCTCGGAGGAGATCCTGCTCGAAGTATTCTACATAGGCCAGGACATCCTGCACGCGATCTCCGCGTACCACATGGCGCAGCCGCGGGCAGCCTTGCTTGTCGAGGTCCACATGCACGATATTCGTATCCCCGAACAGGTTGTGCATGTCGCCCAGGATCTCCTGGTAGGCTCCAATCAGGAAGATGCCAATGAAGTACGGCTCTTCTGGGCGCAGCGGGTGGACTTCGAGGGTCGTTTTTATTCCCCGGCGGCTGATGAAGCGCTGGATCTTGCCGTCCGAGTCGCAGGTGATGTCCGCCAGGGTCGCACGGGCCGTGGGCTCTTCACACAATCGGTCGATGGGCAGGCAGGGAAAGAGATGATCGATGGCCCACGAGTCGGGTAGCGACTGAAACAGCGAGAAGTTCAAGAAATAAGTATCGGCGAAGTCGCCCGAGAGGTGCTCTAGCTCTTCGGGCACATATTCGAGGTCGCGGGTGACCCGCAAGACTCGCGAGCAGCCATACCAGTAGAACTCCTCCACCCGTGCGCGTTCGGGCAAGCTGAGCTGGCCGGTGTTGAACATCATGCGCGCCTTCTCACGCTCTTCACCGAGATCGTGGTAGGCCTCCTGGAAGTTGGCCCGGTTGATACCAAAGGCCACCTCGCCCATGGCCAGCACAAGTTCGTGTTCATCGCCATCCGGCGGCGTGGGGCGTTCGGCGGTGCCCACTGCCGAGGTTCCCAGGACTTCGGTCACCAAGATGGCGTGGTGTGCCGACAGGGCGCGGCCCGACTCTGAAAGGATCGTGGGCTCGGGGATCTCGGCCTCGCGGCAGGCTTCGGCCACATGATAGACAACATCGTTGGCGTACTCTTGCAACGAATAGTTCATCGAGGAATCACTGTCGGTGCTCGATCCGTCGTAGTCCACGCCCAGTCCGCCGCCCACATCGATCCACTTGATTTCGACACCCATGGCGGCCAAGCCGGTCAGGGTGTGAGTTGCTTCGCGCAAACCGTTCTTGAGGGAGCGGATGGTTGTGATCTGGCTGCCGAGGTGGAAGTGCAAGAGTTCCAGGCAACTGAGCTTGCCCAGTTCCTCCAGCCGCTCCACGAGAGCCACGATTTCGCGCGTGGTCAGGCCAAACTTCGAGCGATCCCCGCCCGAGCCCTTCCAGCGCCCCGATCCAGAGTAGCCCAACTTGGTCCGCACGCCGATAATGGGTTCGATATCGAGGGCGGCTGATATTCGCAGTACCGCATCGAGTTCAGAGAACTTCTCGATCACGATGATCGAGGTCACGCCCATTTTTTGCGAGAGCAGGGCCAGGCTGATGTACTCGTCATCCTTGTAGCCGTTGCAGATGACCAGGCTGTCATCGCCGCCGCCACGTAGGGTCATAACGGCTACCAATTCGGGCTTGCTGCCGACTTCGAGGCCCATACCGCGGGCGCGGCCTTCTTCGAGCAGCGACTCGACGACTTCGCGTTCCTGGTTGACCTTGATCGGGTAGACCAGGCGGTAGGGAGCGCTGTAGCCGAACTCGCGGCGGGCGCTATCGAAGGCTTCGAAGAGGGCGCGCACCCTCGCGCGCAGGAGCCCATCGAAGCGCAGCAGGATCGGAGTGCCCACGCCTCGGCGTTCGATTTGACCGATCAACTCGGGCAGGTCGATCTTGGCGGCTGAGCCATCTCTGCCATCGGGATAGACCTCCACATGGCCCTCCGGGTTGACCCCGAAGAAACCCAGCCCCCAGTGCTCGATGTTGTAGAGGGTTTCGCTGTCTTGATGAGTCCACATATTCATTGCCGGCTGTCATTGCCACATGTTGCCGGAGGCGGCGCCCAAGTCGCACCAAAGCGGCCGAACATTCTAACTCCCCGGTTGTCCGGTGGGGAACTGGTTGCTCTTGGCCGGGTCTCTAAGGCCTCCCAGCGATTTTCTCGAGCCGCGCGAGGAGGGCCGTGGGCTGCTTTTCGTGTAGCCAGTCGAAGCGGTCTGCCCCCAGGAGGTCGCCGGCGGTCCAGTGTCGCAGGAGTTGCTTGATGCGCCCTGCCACCCCCTGGGGGCGGGTGCGGCGGCGGTCGCTGAGCAGCGCTGCGTAGTCCAAAAGAAAGCGGGCGGCCCGGGCGCGGCTGACACGTTCTCCACTGAAGATCCAGGGGTTGCCGAGGGCGGCCTGGCCCACCATCACCAGGGCGCAACCGGTCGCGGCGCGCATGGCTTCGAGATCGGTGTGAGAAGACACTCCGCCGTTGCCGCAAATCGGCACTTCCACAGCTTCCACCGCACGGGCGATGCGCGTCCAATCGGTGTGCGCTGCGTAGTGCTCCAGGCGCGTACGGCAGTGCACCGTGATCAACGCCGCGCCGCCGGCTTCCGCTGCTCGGGCGAGTTGCTCGATGTCGTCGGCGTGGTCGTAGCCAGCGCGCAGCTTGGCGGTCACCGGCACGGCGCCAGCGGCTCCGCGCGCCACGGCCTGCAAGGCGCTTTCGATGAGCGCCGGATCGCGCAAGGCCGCCGACCCCGCGCAGCTCTTGAGGGCGCCCTTGGCCGGACAGCCGAAGTTCACATCGAGCAGCGGCGCCCCCGCCTCCACTGCCGCCGCCGCGGTGGCTTCGAGGGCTTTTGGGTGGGCTCCCATGAGCTGCAAACCCACCGGCGCCGCGAAGCGCGCGGGCCCGAGGTGTTTCTCCAAAACGCGCCGGGGCAGGGCGCGGTCCAGCACCCGCACAAATTCGGTGAAGGCCCCACCGAGGGCCTCGGGCGGGTTGCACTCGAGTAGCAGCTCCCGATAGCAGGGCTCGGTGACGCCCTCCATGGGAGCCAGGAGCCAGGGAGCGGTGAAGGGCAGGCGCATGGCAACTCCTATCCTATCCTGCCCCGGAGGAGCCGCGCAGCGTCAAACTAGGTACCCTCTGCTGCATGTTCTCCTCGATCGACATACAAGCAGCAGCCGCGCGGCTCGCAGGTGTGGTGCGTCAGACTCCCCTGCGGCCCTGCAAGAGTGGCGACGAGCGCATTGAGTTGCGTTGCAAGCTAGAGAATCGCCAGGAGACCGGATCGTTCAAACCGCGCGGGGCTTGGAACAACATCGCCCAGCTCTCGGCCACCGAACGGGCGGCGGGAGTCATCGCCACCAGTTCCGGCAACCACGGCCGAGCCCTCGCCTGGGCTGCGCGGCGCGCTGGCGTGCAGGCCACCATCGTCATGCCCGCCGATGCCTACCCGAACAAGATCGAAGCCTGTCGTGAACTCGGCGCCCAGGTGCTCTTGGGCGAGAGCCGCAGCGCCGCCGAGGACATCTGCCGCGAACGGATGTCCGCTGGTGCGCTCTTGATCCACCCCTTTGACGAGCCACGCACCGTGGAGGGCGCGGGAACCGTGGGCCTCGAGATCGCCGAGGAATGGCCCGAGGTCGAAGTGGTGGTGATTCCCGTGGGCGGTGGCGGGCTGATCTCCGGTTCGTTTTTGGCCTTGCGGCGCAGCTTGGGCGCCGGCGTGCAGGTCATCGGTGTCGAACCAGCCGGTGCGCCATCCATGAGCCGCGGCCTGGCCGCTGGCGAGCCGGTACGGGTCGAGACCATCAGCACCAAGGTCCAGGGACTCTGCCCCTTGGAATCGGGTGCCCTCAATGTGGAGATTTGTAATGCCCTGGGGCTTTCGGTCGTGTTGCTCGAAGATGGCCCCATCTTGGCTGCGCAAGAACGCTTGGTGAAGGCCGGCGAAGTGGTCGAGCCCGCGGGCGCGGCGGCGGTGGCGGTGGTCTTCGAGGGGCTTCTGCCGCCGACCTTGCTCGAACAGCGCAACGCCGCCAACCCCCTGCGCGTGGCGGTTGTTGTTTCCGGTGGCAATCCCGATCCCGACCAGTTGCGGGCGCTCCAAGCTCGATGAGGATCGCCCCGCGCCGCGCTTCGGTGCTGCTTCTTGGAATGGCCGCCAGCCTCGCTGCCAGTTGTAGCGAAGAGGCCGGAGCGCGAGGCGAACTTGTGGTGGTCTGCCACTGGTCCGGGCTCGCCGGCGAGGATTTGCGTGTCTTTGGTGCCGAGTACGATACCACGCCGACCTTGACTCGTTGGGCGTCGAGCGCTCTGGACAAGCAGGACGCGGCTGCGCGAAAAGCGCCCTTGACCAGTCAAGTGGCTTCGCTCCTTTGCGGCGTGGGCAGCGAACTGCATGGCCTCTTGTCCCTGGCTGAGCCGGGACACGAAAGCATCACCATGGAAGTGGAAACCGTGGCCGAGCGCGCACGCCGCGGCGGTTGGCGCACCCTTGCGGCGGTCTCCCACGCCAAGTACACCGTGGCTGGTCTGGGCCGGGGCTTTGACCTCTGGCGTGCCCCCGAGCTTGGCGAAGGCCAGCGCGACGCCGCCCAAGTTTGGGCCTCCATCGAGGAAAATCTGGCAGCCGAACTCGAGCGGGCGCCCAGGGTCTTCGTGTGGCTCGAGTTTGGCGACCTGTGGGGCGATGAATGGACGCGCTCGGACCATGCCGACAGCTTTCTCGATAAACGCTTGCAGAGCTTTCGAGGCAAGGGTGGAGCGGTGGACGATGCCTATGCTGCGAGCGACGAAGAGCGCAGTCTGGTGCAGCGCCTCAAGCGCCGACTCTTCCGCCAGGGCGGGGGCAGAGCGCGCACTGCGCTCGAGGCCTCGCTCATTGGCGCGCGCCTGGGGCAACTCGACGGCGTGCTTGCAAACCTGGAAGATCTGGCCCGAGATACAAGCGCCAAGTTGGACTGGGCCGTTGTGTGCGGCGACTTGCGCCTTGCCAGCGCCGGTGCCGGAGCTGTCTTCCCGGCCACGAATTTTGGACAGGAAGTGCCCCCAGGTCGCCAGAGCATCGCGGTCGAGAGCGCGGGCCGCGGCGACTTGAGCGTGTCCCTGAACCCTTTGGACGGCAGTTTCAGCCTGCTGGGCGATGGGGGCCAGGCCAGTTCACGGGGCGCTTCTCTGGAAGGGCCGGGCAACCTCGTGTTCGAACTCTCCCAGCGCGGCACGGGCTTGCGGCTCGTGTTGCAGGGGCCCGCTTGCACACCAGAAGGCGTCCGGATTGGATCGACATCCCTCGCAGACAGCGACATCTGTGAGTTGCAGGACAAGCATGGCGTCGACTGGCCCGTGGATCCCGAGACCGTGGCCATCCTCGAAGTGCGCTCCCTCGGCGGCCGGCGCGAGCGCGTGATCGTGGCCACAGGCGGCGAGGTGCGGCTTCTCATCGAGTATTTTCCGCCCAACCGCGACCTCTGGACGACCCTTGAGGGCCAGGGGTTGGAAATCTCGGAGCATGCCACCCGTGCGGATTGCGTGGAGGTGAGCGGCGCGGGGCCCTTTGAATTCGACCTGCCCGCGAGGGTGCCACGTGAGCGTTTGGGGCTTGCGCTCTTCGTGGCGGGCGAGCGGGTCCCGGCAGAGCAGATCAACTACCGCGGCCAGCGCTTCGCCGTCCGAGGTCGCTTGGAATTACTTTTCTCGCCCGGCATCTGGCTGGCGCCCGAGTTGTGCGCCGCGGTTTCCGACTCCGCCGTGGCTCCCATCGCCATTGAACTCCACGATCCCGTGGCGCGCTCTGGCGGCCATAAAAAACAACCGCGCGCCGAACGCGCCTTTCTCCGACGCCTCGATCCCAGCGAATGAAACGAGTCATCCTTGTAGCCCCCGAAGGCCCCCGCAATGTGGGCATGGTCCTGCGCGTCTGCGACAACTTTGGACCTTCGGAGCTGGTACTGGTGCGGCCTGCTCGACCTGGGATCTTGTTGCATCCCGAGTTCGAGCAGATGTCCCATGGTGTGGAATTCATCGAGGAGAAGTTGCGCGTGGTGGACAGCCTGGTCGAGGCCCTGGGCGATTGCACCCGGGCGGTGGGGTTCACGGCGAGGGTGCGCGACAACTTGGTGCGTGAAGAATGGAACGAGGCCGCGCCGCGCCTCTTGGATCTCGCAAGTTCAGGAGAGGAACGCCTGGCCCTGGTCTTCGGCGCCGAATCCACGGGCCTTTGCACCAAGGACGCTGGGCTCTGCCAGGAACTGTGTCACATCCGCACCGCTCCTGATCACACTTCGCTCAACCTGGCCATGTGCACCGCCGTGGTCTTGCAACGCCTCTTCACCGGCGAGAAGGTGCACCAGCGCGAGCCCGGCGGAGTGAATCTCAACGGCGTGGAACGGGAGTTCCTGAAGGAGAACCTAAAGTACACCTTTGTGGAAAAAGTCGCCCGTTCCCCGGAGGCGGCCCGCGGCATCGCCCTCGCCATCGACCGCATTTTTGGTCGCGCGCCCCTGACCACCAGCGACGCGCGCTCGTGGCACATGATGGCGCGGGCCCTGGGCAGCGAAAAAACTCCGCCGGATTTCGGCATCGGCCCCAACCCGCGCAACGAGCAGGATTGAACCCCGGCCAGCGGGCTCAATCGCTACGGAATAGGCGAATTGCTGGGTAGCAGCGGGGTACACTCCTCGTGCCATGGTCAGACTCAATCGCATCTATACAAAAACCGGCGACGACGGCACGACGGGGCTGGGCGACGGCTCCCGCGTTCCCAAACACCACCCACGCGTCGCGGCCTACGGCAGCGTCGATGAACTGTCGAGCGTGATCGGCTTGGGTCTCGCACAAGGAGTAGCCGAGCCCTTCGCCGATTGGTTACTGGTGGTTCAAAACGACCTCTTCGATCTGGGCTCGGACCTCTGCGTCCCTGGCGAGGGCGGCGAAACCAAGCGCCTGGGCGCGACCTACACAGAACGCATTGAAGAGTGGATCGACGAGGTCAATGGCGATCTCGATCCCCTTGAATCCTTCATCCTGCCCGGCGGCACCACTGCCGCGGCCTGGCTGCACCTCGCACGCACCACTTGCCGCCGCGCCGAGCGCGATCTGCACAGCTTGATGGCGACCGAAGGGAAGAGTGTCAATGGCGAGACCTTGCGCTACCTCAATCGCCTCTCGGATCTCCTGTTCGTATTGGCCCGGGCTCTCAACAAGGGCGCCGGCGGCGATGTCCTCTGGCAGCCGGGACTCAGCGGCGGGGAGTGACTGGGTTGCTGAAACTCGCCTACCAGACGCCGTTGGAGTGGGTGGAGCGTGTGGCTGAAAAGCCCCTGCTGCTGCTCTCCGACCATGCGCACAACGAGTTGAAGGCCGCGGCAACTGCCCAGGCCTGGTTGCAAAAACATCCGGGCAAACCAGACCTGGTGCGCCAGTTGGCACGCGTTGCGGCCGAGGAGACCGAGCACTTCGTCCAGGTGATCGAGATCCTCTACGCCCGCGGTGGAGTGCTGTTGCCCCTGGGGAAGAATCTCTACGCCGAGGCCCTGCTCTCTCGAGCGGCAGCCACTCGCCAGGACAAGTTTCTCGATCGACTGATCGTGGCGGGGTTGATCGAAGCGCGATCTTGCGAGCGCTTTCAACTCCTGGCGCAACACCTCGAAGATCGAGAACTACGAGAGCTTTACGCGGGGCTCGTGGAGTGCGAACTGGGACACCGCGAGTTGTTCTTGCGACTGGCCTATGAGTTCTTCCCCCACGAGGTTGCCGAGGCCCGCAGCGCTGAGTTGTTTGCCATCGAAGGCGAGGTTATCGCCAGACTGGGGTTTGACTATTACCTGCACTCAGGTCTCGCTGAGCGAGTGGCGGCGCAGTGAATCTCGGGCTCCGGGGCTCTCGCGCTGTTTTTCTACGGAGCGTTGCGGCCGTCGCGATGCTGGCCGCTTGCAGTGCCTGCGCCGGGCTCTCCCACGGATCTCAACCCCTCGCGCGCGTACGCGGTCCTCTGGCCATTCGCCAACAGCACCCCATGGCCTTGACGCTGTTCGCTTTCCGCCCGCGTCGAGCCACGATTCAGCCCGCGGGCGAGTGGGGCCTGGGCGTGCAGGCAGCCTGGTCCTCGATTGAGGAGATCCGCCGTTTTCCCAGTTGGGCGCCGAGCGAGCGGGTGGTCTTCGATTGCGAGACGATTCGCAGCACCCTGCGCGGGCGTTATGGTCTCGGAAGTGGGCTCGACTTTGAGATTGAATTGCCGCTCGTGTACGCCTCTGCCGGTCGTCTCGACAGTTTCATCGAAGCCTGGCATGACTTTCTTTCCCTTCCAAAGGGGGGCCGCGAGCGGTTTCCCGATGACCGTTTCGAAGTGCGCATGACCGAGGGGGGTGACGAACTCTATGCCCTCGAAGACAACCGCCTGGGCTTGCAGGACATCCCCTTGATCCTGACTCGCGAACTGCGCAGCGAAGACGCCCGTGGCCCGGCTCTCGCGGTGCGCGCTGCAGTCGAGCTGCCCACGGGGTCCCAGCGGCGCGGCTTTGGCAACGGTGCCCCCGATTTCGGTTTGGGCCTCGTGGGCGAACGCTCCTGGGGGCGTGTGACCGCGACCTTCGGTCTGGATCTACACTTCCCGGGTCAGCCCGACCGACTCGAGGCCTTGCAGCGACACAAACTCGATGACGGCTTCGCCCTCGAGCTAGGCGCCGAGTACCGCTGGAACGACAACTGCTCACTGCTCGTGGGCACGGTCTGGACCTCGCGCATGATCAGCTCAATGGAACTCGAGGAGATCAACCGCGAGGTCTTCGACCTTGGCTTGGGGGTCGCCTGGGATCTCTCGCCCACGAGTCGCGTGAGCGTTTCTGTGCACGAAGACATCGTGGCCGCGACCGGCTCGGACCTGAGCTTGCAGCTGGGTTGGTCGGCTGGTTTCTAGATCGCCACGATGCGCGTGTGTGCGCTGCCGAGTACAGCCCCGGAGTAGTCATCGGGGAAATCAACCTGGGCAATCTTGGTTCCGGCGCGGGTGGGCTGGATCAAGATGTCGTGGCGTTCACCGGGGACCAGCTCAAGCACGCCAGTGGAGTAGGCGTTGCGCGACATCCATGGGCGGGCTGCCTTGCCTGGCGTGGAGCGGGCAATTGCCCAGTTCTCAACAGCAGACTTACTGAGACAGAAGACTTCGCTGCATGGGTTCAGGCGCAAGATTCCTGCAATGGTTGGCGTTGCGGAAGTGTTGCAAAAAACACTTACACGCGATCTTCCTCGGTGCGATTCGCTCGGAAGAGTAGACTCGTGCGGTCTTCTGACCTGTGGGACCATTGTCCTGCGCAGGTTGTCTTTACTCACCTACTCCCTTCTACGCAGACGAGATGTTCATGAACACAAAATGCATGGCTCTGGTTGTCTTTGGCCTCTTGGCCACGACGGCCTGCAAGTGCGACGAAAACACAACCTCCTACGAGGTTTCCGACACCGCCATGGCCCAACCGGTCATATTCACCGTGACCGGCATGTCATGAGGCCGCATGTGCCCCCCGAGAGTGCAGTCTGCACTCTCCAGCGTTGATGGAGTCGAAGGTGTCGAGGTCAGCTTTGCGAACAAGACCGCGACCATCGCGACCAATGGCAAGGCCGACACAGAGGCGATGATGACGGCCCTCGAAGAGGCCGGCTTCGGCGGCACGCTCTTGGCGAACTGACATCGAGCTTCTGGCCCACGGGCGCATTTCTCGTGCGCCCGTGGGGCGGGGCCATTGCGGCATGTTCAGAAAGATCACGGCTGCCTTCCTGCTCTTGGCCGTCGTGCGCGATGTGTGGATGCACTCCACCGACGCACTGGGGCGGATCAGCATGGGTCTACCCGTGGTTGCCGTGGCAGTCCTCGACGGGCTGGCGGGTCGCCGAATGCTCGCGCGTAAGGCTCCGAAGCGCTCCCGTCCCCTGGCCGTGTTCCTGCTCTCCAGCTTGAGCCTCGCCCTGGTGAGCTATGTGGGTGCCGTGGCCTATGTGGACCATCAGTTGGCTCGTCGCGATTATCCGGGCGTATTCGACGATTGTCACAAGGTATGGGGAGCCCGGGGACTGGTGCTTGCCGAGCCCCAAATTGTTCGCCACGGAATGCAGAACACTATCGAGAGCGTGACCCTGGCCTTTGACGAGGGCGCCACCGGTTGCGAGGTGGATGTTCTCTTCGATGGGGAGCTGGGGCACTTCATCGTTTCCCACGATCGGCCCTACCACCTCAAGAATGGCCAGCTCCTCTTCTTGGAGGAACTTCTCGCTGCTGTGGGCCAGCGCGGCTACATCTGGCTCGACTTCAAGAAGCTGCGCAAGCTGGACGAAACCGAACTGGCCGCCGCCGTGGCGGAGCTTCTGGACTTGACCCGGCGCCACGGCGATCCGCAACGCATGTATGTGGAAGGGGAAGACCCTCTCAATCTGTCGGCCTTTCGGGATGCGGGTTTCCCCACCATCCTGGACACCCATCCCCTGACCGATGCCCACTTCCTGACGCCGGCCTTGATCAACCTCTACAAGCTCCTCTATTACTTTGGCGACTTCACGGTCATGGCCATGAACTACGGAAAGCTTGAGGATCCGATCTACGGCGAGCGCACTCGGGACCGATTGGGGCGTCTGCCGCGCTTCATCTACCATGTGGAAGATGATCAAGCTGTCCTCGCATCCCTCGCCATGGATGCCGCCGTGCGTGTGATCTTGGTCAACGACCAGAGCTTGAACCGCTATGGACTAAATGGCTGCCCTTGAGCCGACAACCTACTCGGCAAGCCGATAGCGTTTTTCCTTGTACAGCCACGAAGGCAGGAGCGCATGGCCCAGGGCTCGGCGCACGAGGGCCGCATCGAGGCTTGCAGGTTTCAGGTCTCCGCCTTCATAGAGGAACTGCATTGGAACAAGGTGTGGTTGCAACACGAGCACATCCCGGCCCTGCATGTAGGCGTGGTTCTTGCCGTACTGCATGATGGCCCGCCCGGGATACTCGGCGTCCAGACGCGTCAAGTCATGGCCGACCATGGGGTGTTCGCCTGAAACGCCCATCAGTGAAAGCAGGGTTGGGCCCAAATCGATCTGACTGAGCACGCGCTGGTCGATTCTTGGCTCGACCGTTGCTCCCAGGATCACTGCTGGAATGTGGAAGTGCTCGATTGGGACGAGATCCGCGCCAAACACTCGCGAGTCGTGATCGGATACGACAAGGAAGAGAGTGTTCTCCCAGTAGGGTGCACCGCGCGCCTTCCGAAAGAACTCCGCCAAGGCGTAGTCCGCGTAACGCACAGCATTGCAGACCGTCGCCTGGGGCTGATCGTAGAGTTGGATTCTTCCAGCGGGAAATTCGAAGGGCGAGTGATTGGAAACCGAGAAAACCAGGCTGAAGAAGGGCCGGTCACCGTTTGCCAGAAAGGTTTCGTGGGCCTTGTTGAGGATGTCCTCGTCCGAGACACCCCAGGAACCCATGAATACCGGGTCCTGGTAGTCATCCTCGTCGATGATCTCCTGAACGCCATTGCCGCTGAAGAAGCTCTTCATGTTGTCGAAGTCGCTCCTCCCGCCGTAGATGAACTGAGTGTGAAAGCCCTGGTTGCCGAGGTAGGAGGCCAGAGTAAAAAAGCCGCTCTGCGACTTGCCGAGTTTTAAGACCGCGCGGGCGGGTGTGGGCAGAAAGCCGCTCATGACCGCTTCGATGCCCCGGGCCGAGCGCGTTCCGGTGGCGTACATCGCATCGAACCACCAGCCCGTATCTCGCAAGGAGTCGAGGAAGGATGTCACCGGGTCTCCGCCCAGAGCGCCCACATAGCGCGCGCCGAGGCTCTCCTCGAGGATGATGACCAAGTTGAGTGGGCGCTCGCGGCTCACCGAAGCTCGCTGGTGATGCAGCGTAGGGATGGCTGGGTTGCAAAAGTCCTCGGGGGCGACTGTGACCATGCACTCGCGAACCACGGCAAGGATCTCATCCGTGCTCGACAGTTTTCCGTAAACCTCGCTGGCGTCGGCTTCGTCTTTCAACCGATAGAACGCGTGGAGCACCGAATAGCCCGAACTGATGCACAGATCATTGACCAAGTGGTCGCTGCTGAAGGCGACGGTTCCCGGATGGGCCGGGCGATGCCCCAAACTGGAACGCGCTCCAAGGAACAGGAGCGGAAAGGCCACGACAGCCAAGATTCCCCGTCGTCGCACGCCCGTGGGAAGCGGAGCAGCCAGCACTCGCCCAAAGGCCTTCCAAGCGGCGAGCGAGGCCAGGATTGAGACGACCGAGACCACCACCAATTGCAGCTTGTAGGCCCCAAGCAACATCGAGACGATCTCGGTTGGGTGAGCGAGGTACTCGAAGACCAGGCGGTCTGGCCGCGAGTCGTATTCGACGATGAAACCAGGCGTGCAGGCTTCGAGGCAGATGAAAAAAGCCAAGAGCGCCAATAGAATAGACCCGTTGCAGACGGCTCCAGAGCCTGCCAACCGCGTGGTCACCTGTGAGGAGCAGACTGAGCAGCACGGTGGGGATCATCACATGGCAGAGGACCAGGATGTCCATGCGCACCCCGCCAGTGAGAACTGCGCCGATGCCCTCGACAGCGCGCACGCGCTCCAGTTTCCATAGCACAAGTCCCAGGCGCGAGAGGCTCAGGGCAGCGAGGACCAGGGCCAGAAAGCAGGAGTGATGCTGCGAGGGGGCCGTACCTCGGAGTTGTTCCGGCGGTGGAGTCTGTACCTTCGGCGTTCATGGCGAAGCGCGCGACCGCGGGGCGCTCAGCCTCCGAGGAGGCGTTTGAGCAGGCTGGGCTTTTCGGGCCGAGCGCTGAAGTGCTCGCAATCGCCGAGCAGATTGAGCTTGCGGTGATCGCCGGGGGTTTGCTGTTCGTCGAGGATGCTCTCCTTCTGCTTCACCACCATCAAGTCGAGGTGGTAGCAGCCGGTGTGCGGGGCCTCGTAGGGCTTGCGCCTGAAGTGGCGACAACTTTCGCAGGAGACGGTCATGGGCCGCAGGATAGCGCCCCGGCGTGGTGTGAGCCAGAGTCTCAGGGAATCGCCAGGGCCTGCTGCACATCGCGGGCCTTTTGCCCTGACCAGCCCACCGTGAGGGGGCCAGAGCCCCGCACGATCCAACGCAGCCGCACTTGAGAACGGCTGCCGATGCCGTCCTCGGACAGGAGTCGCGCCGGTTCGTGCTCGGCCAGGTCGATGCGCTCCGGCCGCCAGCGGTCGCGGCGGAACCCGCCAGCCAGGACTACTATGTCCGGGCCTTCGAGGGTAAAGCAGTCGGCAGCGCCAATTCCCTCCTGGGCTGCGCGCGCCGTGCGCGTAGGGATCAGGCTCAGGTTCTCGAAGATTACATCCACTGCCGCGAGGTCACCGCCCAGGGGCGTGACCAGAGCGCTCTTGATTTCCACCCGTGGCATGGCGGCGGCGTGCTTGATGCAGAAGAGAGCATTGCGGTGCAGCATCTCCTCGATTAGAAAACTCGGCGGCACTCGCCCGACATCCTTGCGAAATCCTCCGAGCTCGATCTCACCGTAGAAAGGATGGTTGACAGGGTGCCAGTCCACGAAGCCCGCACCGAGGTGCAGGTTGTCGTCGAACCAATGGCTGTCGGGTGCCTTCTCCTTGTCGGGGAAGAGGCGCGCAGAGGTCATGAGTTCGTTCGTGAATGAGATGATCCCCAGGCCCTCGTAGGTCCAGGTGACAAAGCCCCCAAAGACCGAGTAGAGATCCTTCCAGATGATCATGTAGTCGTAAAAGGGCAGCATCAACTCGCCGTCCCGACCCAGTTCGTCGAAGACCTGCAGGTCCTTGCGCGGGTACTTGCCGAAGATTTCACCGCCCGGGCCGCGCAGGATCATGCCGCCGCTGTTGTGGAACGACTGCACCGCGGCCACATTGGAGTGCTCATGGAGGAAGTCGGCGATGCAACGGGTTTCGGGCCAGAAGAGCGGGTAGGGGCCCGCGCCGTACTGGATGAATTCCGGCCTCCAGAGCGCAGGCCAGGCGCGGTTCATGTCGTAGCCGCCAAAGCCATCCTCGTTGATGCTGCCGTCGCCGTCGTTGTCCACACCTTCCCAGCCCAGCATCAACCAGTCGCCTCTCAGGTGCCGATCGTCGCGGGGCACGCGCTCCATGATGCGCGGATCGTCCTGATTGATGCGGTGGGTGCCTTCACCGGGCGCGTACTTACGCATCATGGTGATGTTCCCGTCGCCGTCGAGGTCGTCGGCGGGGTCCTCGTCGAAAGCTCCGTCGCGGTCGTTGTCTGTGGGCTTGTAGCCAGTACGCGAGGAGTGCGGGCTGTGGACCTCGTGAATCCAATGGTGACGGCCGTCGGGGTTGACCATGGGCAGCACATAGAACACGAACTCGTCAACCAGACTGGTCACCCGTTCGGTTGTACCGTAGTTCTCCATCAAGTACCAGACGAGGTAGACGGCCACTTCGCCGCCCTGGATTTCGTTGCCGTGGACATTGGCGTCGATCCACATGGCGGGCTTTTCGGTGTCGATACCCGTGTCCGGGTTGTTGATCGTGTAGACGCGCAGCTCGCGACCTTCGATGCTCTGGCCGATGACCTGCATCGACACCAGCTTGGGGTAGGCCGCCAGGATCTTGTCGAGCAGCGCGTAAATCTCGACATCGTCGTAGAGCCGGTTAAATGCGATGTCGACCTTCTTGGGCCGGTGTAGCGCCAGGCCGTCGGGACCGGTCTGGAGCGGCGCGTCGGGCGTGGCTTGGGATTCGCCTTGGGGCAAAAGTAGCGCGAGGGCGCACAAGAGGGCCTGCATCAGTTCACCTCCAGAGCCACTTTCGTACGGCCCGCGTGCTTGCTTTCGAGTCGGATCTGGGCCCCTGAGCCAGCCCCCGAAAAACGAATCAACCAGCGCAGTTCCTTGCGACCGCCAGCCCCTTCGAGGCCGTGCACCAGGGTGCGCAGGCTGCCCGCGATGAGCTCGGCCCCCTGGGGCAGATCGAGGTGGACCTGCACGGGAGATCCCGTGCGACTGCGTTCGCCTGCACGGGAAAAAAGAGGCAACAGGGCTCGATTGGAAAGGGCCACGGAGACTTCGAAGAGGCCGCTGTCAAGGTCTTGTAACTCGATAAGGTTGAGGCTGGGCCGCGGCAACAGCTCGGCCAAGGAGAGCAGGTGTTCGAAGTGCACGGCGGTGATCTTCGCCAGCCGCGCGGGCCCGGGCTCTACCAGGGCGTAGGGCTTGAAGCCGCCAATCTCGACTTCGCCGAGCTCGGGGTGATCGAAACGGGTCCAGGGTACATGGGCTTCGATCCCGTTCTGGTCCAGCCACAAGAGGCGCTTGGAGTCGTCGCTAGCCTCGGGTGAGTCGTCCTGCGACTCTGCATCGTCTTGCTCGGCGCTTGTTTTCGAGTTTTTCAGAAGAGCGCCCTGCTCGTCTTCGTCGCCGCCCTCTTCCGTCTTGGCCTTGGCATCCAGCGGTACCGCCCAGGGCGAGATGTTCAGGGTGAAGAGGCCGCGGTGGTGGTACAGCCAGCCTTGCAGCGAGCCGGGTTGCTCCCCCAGGCCCTCGCTCTTGTTGTCCGTGATCTTGCGGTAGCGTTTGCCGAGTTCGGCGTAGACCTTGGCATCCTCTTCGAAGATTCCAGTGACAACGCTGCCACGCTCAGATGGCCCAGCGTCCTTTTGGGTCTCGGGTTTGCCCACGAGATTGCCCTCGTCGCCGTAGGCGAGCACCAGGGCGATGTCGGTGTGTGCGAGGATGAAATCGCACATGGCCAACACGCCGGGCTCGTCGGTGGGGTAGCGGCCGGCAGCACCGTCATTCTCGGTCCAGTTGCGTGGGAAGTTGCGATTCACCACGGCGTCGAGGGGAGCGTCTTCAGCCACCCGTTCGTCGCCGTCGCGATCGTAGCCTTCGCCGTAGTTCTTGAAGCGGCCGACTTCACCCGCTGCGCGATCGGCCTTTTTCATGGCCCGCGGGTCCGCGGGGTCGATGATCCACTCGCCCTCGGGGTCGACGACGCGCATTCGAGTCACCCAGCCATCGCCATTGACATCCGCCGGGGGGTCCTCGCCCCGGAGCCCGTCGCGGTCGTTGTCGATCCCGCGACCAGTGCCCATGACCTCGGCCAGGGGCTGGGCAAAGCGCGCCGCCGCGCCGTCCACATCGAGGCGCGGCAGGCAGTAAACCGTGGTGCTGTCGAGGAAGCTTGTGATTCGCTCGTCACGACCGTATCCCGCCACCAGTTGCCGCAAGAAACTGACGGCCATTGAAGTCGTGTAGGCGTGGGGCCCGTCGAGGCCAGCGACGACGAGAATAGCGGGCCGCGCCGTTTCATCGCCCACCGCCGAGCTGAGCTTCAGCGTCTGAATCGCACGACCGCCCCGGGACCTGCCCAGACCCGAGACTTCGACCAGGGCGCTGGCGCCCAGTTCCACGAGCACAGCCTGCAAGGCCGCGCCGTCCAATACGACCAACTCCTCTTCAGCCTGAGGAGCGGAGGCACAAACAAGACCAGCCAGGAGCGAAATGAGAACGGGAAGCATGGTGGGGGACCTCAACAAGAAGAACACGGGGAAGCGGGCGGATTGTAGCCTTGCAGGCCAGCCCCCGAAGCCCTGATTCTTCGCCGGGCCTCCGGAGCTCGCGTTGCACAGGTGCCGCCCATGACGAGCGCGTATGGATTCTGTGAGTCTTGCTGGCCCTCAGTCGGCGGCGTTTCGCAGTCGTTCGAGGAAGCCCTCGATCTCCCCGGCGCGGGCGCGGGCGTCCTCTTCCCCGAGGCTGATCAGGCGCGCGATGTAGTCTGGTTGAAACATCACCAGGCTGAGCAAGTCGTTGCTGTTTGAGCGTTGGGTGCCCAAGCGCCGGGTGAGCCAGCGGAAGGGCCGCGGCAGACTGGGTTCGAGCTCGCGGGCCAGTTTGCCGAGGTCCATCGAGGGCCGCAGGATGCAGAGGTCGATCTTGCGCAGGCCAGCCGGAGGGTTGCCCTCGCAGCGTTCCAAGAGACCGTTGGTGCGTATCAGTTGCGCCGCATCCTGGTCGAGCAAATCGAGAAATACCGCGTTGAGCAAGACACCGGCCACCTGCGCTGGCGGGGGATAGCCCCTGACTGCGGCCACCCGGGCCTCTGAATTCTGACGGCCGTAGCGCGTGGAGACGGCCAGAATGTGGCTGGCACCGAGGTGGATCGCCGGTGCCAGGGGCGAGTGCAGCCGCACGCCGCCATCGCCGTACCAACTTCCAGCGACTTCCACCGCTGGAAACAGAAACGGCAGAGCTGCCGAAGCCAGCACATGTTCGAGACCCATGCGCGTCAGTTCGCTGACCCGCTGGGGTCGCTCCCACAATTCGACTTCGCGACCCTGGCACCAGGTGACCGTGCGCCCCGTGGCGTAGCTGGTGGTGGTCATGGCCAGAGCGCGCAAGTTGCCCCGGTCGATGTTCTGCTGCACGCCGCAGAGCGCTCCGCCCTCGCAACCCAGGGCGCCTTCGAGGTATTTAGCCAGGGGAGTCGTGTCTACCAGGCCGCGCATTTCACGCACATGGCGACGGCCTCCAAAGAAGGACAACTGCATGGCCCAACCCAGCATGCCGCGCATGAGTGAGGTGTAGTCCACACGGAAAACTTGTTCGACGGTGAGTCGGCTCCAGAGCTTGGTCAGATCCTCGACCTTCTCGCGGAAGTTACCCTGATGGTTGGCGAGGTGCGCAGCGTTGATGCCACCGGCGGAGACGCCAGTCAGCAGCGGCACGCCCAGCTCAGGATGGTTCTCGGCGATGAAGCGCAGGACGCCCACCTGGTAGGCGCCCCGGGCACCGCCACCCCCCAGGGCCAGGGCGAGGTCAGCGGCCATGCCTCGGGCTGGCGCGCAGCAGAATGGAGACATGGCGGTCGCTGTCCACCACAACCTCGGCGGCGGCGAGATCGCATTCATTGCACACTTCGCGCAGCTCCTCGGGAGTAAAGGCTGCTCGCAGGCTGGCCGCGAAGAGGGCCCGTTGATAGTCGTCGCAGCCCACGGTGTAGAGTTCCACGAGTTCTTTCAAGCGCGCCTCATCCCTGGGGCGGAAGAGGTCGCGGATCAAGAGCACACCAGCGGGCCGCAGCAGCCGGGCTGCTTCGCGCAGGAAAGGCCGCGGATCGGGGATGTGGTGCAAAATTGTGTTGGAGTAGACCCCGTCGAAACTGGCTGTCGGGAGCTGGAGCTGCTTGGCATCGCCGTGAAGCAGTTCTATACGATCCTCTAGGCCGCTAGCCACAATATTGCGACGCGCCACCCGCAGCATTTCGTGGGCTAGGTCGATGGCTGTCACGCGCACTTCTTGATCGCGCTCGCAAATCATAATAGGCAAGTGCGCGGGTCCCGTTCCGATGTCGAGTAGGTGGCCCGTTGCGCCGAGTTCGAAGAGGCGCTCGGAGAAGGACGCGTTGGCGGCCCTGTGATCCATGCGGTCGTAACCTTCGGCTTCCTCGGTTGTGTCCATGGCCTCGGGCTCGAGGACGCGCTCGAGTTCCGAGGGACTCATCGCACCTGGCTATTCAACACCTCGGTCCGTTCCATGAGTTGGGCCATGGGTGCGACTCCCATGGCTTTCCGTTCGGCGTCGGTGGTGTGTGGATCCACGGCATAGAGGCGCCACTTTTGCAGGACTTCCTCGTAGTAGTACTGCGTGCCGTAGCGTTGGGGAGAACCGGCGTGCATCGCTTGGCGGTCGATGGCTTCGGCGGCTACGCGAAAACCCCGGCCGTCGCCCATTTCAGCGGCTCGCAAGCCGATGCGTTGGGCGGCTGCGAGATCTTCCGGCGCAGGCGAAGAGGCGAGGATCGCCGCTGCGAAGACATGGTCCTCGGCGCTTTCCAGTTTGGCCTCGGCGATGAAGCTGCGCACCTTGGCGCGGCGCGACTCCTGGCGTTCTTCGTAGGTCGCTTCGAGGGAGGCGAAGACGCCTTGCTGGCGATCGTGCAGGCCCGTCGAATACATCTGCTCGAGTTTGCTGGAGGTCGAGTTGCAGGCAGCGAGGAGGAGCAAAAGGACCAGAAGGGGCTGTTTCACGGGAGAGGATTGGGGTCGGGGAGAGGTGTCGGAAGGCTCTGAGGGTGCGGATTGGGCCTCAAGGCTGCAACTGAACGGTCAGGGCGCCGCCGCCGGAGCTGACGCGGGACCCCCTGGCCCCGGCGCGAAGGCCATCCGGGCCCTTCAGCCAGGCCTCGACCTTTTTGCGTAAGATGGGTTCCTGCAAGCGGTTACCCCATCCGCGACCCGTGATGATGAGGATCTCGCGAGCCCCCCCGATCCGGGCCGTGTGCAGGGCTTGGGCCACCCTGCGCAGGGCCTCCTCGGGGCGCAAGCCGTGCAAATCGACCTCATGCATTGGTATGAAAAGTGTTTCCGGGGAGATTTCGGTAAACTCGTCTCACGGAAGAGGCGATGCCACGGATATTCTAGGGTCCCTCGCGCTCCAGCGGGGTGGTTCTGCGGCCTCAAGCCGCAAAAAACCTCTCCAGCTCGGCGTCCGAGTGATTTTTTAAGAAGATCCACCAGTGGCTTCCGCCTACGAGCAGCTTCCGTTGCACCCAGCGAGCCCACCAACCGAATTCCGCCTTAGGGCGGCGCACACCAACTACCTGATGAAGAACCTGATTTTGGGCATCGCCCTCGTCGGCCTCGCGGTCGGCTGCAAGAACAACGACACCAACCAAGTTTCCGACGCCTCCACCGTCGAGGCCCCCGAAGGCGCCTGCGGTGATTGCTCCACCGACATGTGCGATGAGGCCGCCAAGGCTGACTGCGCCGGCAAGGCCAAGGCGGGATGCGACGGCGACGGCGCCAAGGTCTGCCCCATGAGCGGCAAGGTCGAGAACTAGATCCCACTAGATTTCAAATCTTCGAGCCGCCGACGACAGTCACTCGACTGTCGTCGGCGGCTCGTTTTTTTTGGCCGTCGGGATTCTGCCCTTGCGGTCCAGCGCGGCCCTCAGTGCCCGGGTGTTCCAATCGACAGCAAGTCGATCTCGAAAGTCAGGCTGGCACCGGGGGGCACGAGTCCGGGGATGCCCGCCGCGCCGTAGGCTCGTTCCGGAGGCAACCCCACCCGCCGCTTGCCACCGGCGCGCATGCCGAGGAGCCCCTCGTTCCAACCCGCCAGGGGCGCCTCGCCCAGAACGAAGGCGTAGGGTTGACCGCGATCGATGCTGGAGTCGAACTGGGTGCCCTCGGCAAGGGTGCCCACATAGTCGATCACGATCTCGTCGCCCGTTTCTACCGCCCGTCCCTGGCCCACGATGAGATCTTCGTAGGTCACTCCGCTTGAGGTGGTGATGCGCGGGTGGTCCACGACCACCGTGCGTGAGAGTCCCAGCATCGAACAACTGGAGAGCCCCAGGAGGGCCGCGGCGACGGCTAGTCGTATCAAGGGTTCGAAAGAACGCTGGCGATCACGGCCACATGCACGATGTCCGTGGGCGTGCAACCTCGGGAGAGGTCCATGTAAGGTGCCGCGAGCCCCTGAACCAGGGGCCCGAGGGCCAGGGCACCGGCCAGCCGTTGGGTCAATTTGTAGGCGATGTTGCCCGAGTCGAGATCGGGGAAGACGAGCACGTTGGCCTGGCCCGCCAGGGGCGAGCGCGGGGCTTTCTTGGCGGCCACCTCGGGCACGATGGCGGCGTCCACTTGGAGTTCGCCATCGCAGCACAAGTCCGGTGCACGGCGCGCGAGGAGTTTGCTGGCGTGGATGATCTTGTCAGCCCGGGGGTGGCTGGCCGACCCTTTGGTCGAGAAGGAGAGCAGCGCCACCCGCGGGGTTTGCCCGGTCAGGCGGCGGTGGCTCTCGGCGCTGGCGAGGGCGATGTCCACCAACTGCTCGGCCGTGGGGTCGGGGACCACGCCGCAATCGGCATAGGTCAAGGGGCCGCTCTCCAGCAGCATCAGGAAGCAGGACGAGACGGTCTCGATGTTCGGCGCTGTGCCCACCACTGAAATGGCCGCTCGCAGCACATCGGCGGTGGCGGCTTCGCTGCCGGCGAGGGCGCCGTGGGCGTCCCCCGAGCGCAAGAGAAAGGCCGCGAAATAGAGCGGGTCGAGGACCTGGCGTTGGGCTTCTGCGAGGGTCAAACCCTTGCGTCGCCGCAACTCGAACAATTCCTGAGCGAACTGGTCCCGGCGAGCATCGCTGGCGGGTCGCACGATCTCGACTCCCCGGGGTTTGCCCGCCAGGGAGCCGCCGTCGATGAGTATGGGCTGGCAGAGCCCCTCGGCGGCCAGCGCCCCGGCTGCCTGGCAGACACGCGGGTCTTGGGACTCGGGCAGGACAATCCGGCGTCCGAGGCGGCGCGCCTTTTCCTTCAGCTCGAGCACGATGTCCATCAGGAAGCGACCGAGTCCAGGACATCCTGGGGGATGTCGAGCTCGAGTTCGAGAAGCGCAAGTCCATGAGTCTTGCCCTGCGCATCGGTCTTGAGCGAGGCCGAGCCGCCACCGCCCAAGCTGTCCGACAAGAGAAAGTTCAAGACCAGCATGTTGTCGGCCTCGAAGCGCTCCACGGCGCCCGAGTTTATGGCGCTCATGTGTTCGCGCACGACGCTGGCGCTGAGGTGTTCCTTGAGAAAGGCGTAGGCCAGCCTGGAGCGGCCCATGATGCCCACATTGGAGCCCTCACCCTTGTCGCCACTGCGCGCTGCGGCAATCTGTGCAATTCGTTGTTTCGGCATGGGGCTGAGTTCAGGAGCTGTAGACGGTGACGCGTGGCGCGACCAGCTCCTTGGAGAGCAGCGCGGGCCAGTAGCCGATGATTTCGGTGGCCTTGGGCCGACCGCCCGCGAAGCCGGTGACTCCCGGCGGACCGCTGGTCACCAGGGGCACGAGTTCGGGGCCAAAGCGGTTGATCTTGTGGCGGTCGCTGCCCTTGACGCCCATACGCAAGACGATCTCGGTGGCATCGTCGCGCTCTGCGATGCCCGCGTGACAAACGCCCGCGCCGATGAATTCCACCGTGCGCTCGTCCGCGCTGTACTCAAAGCCGTCCATGCGCAAGCGTTCCCAGACGATCTCCGCGCAGAGCCGGGCCTTGTCCAGGGCGTCGGGCCCGGAGATGGTGAGCTGTCCCGTGGCCTTCCAGCCATCGTGGTAACTCATGGAGACCTTGTAGGTGGGAGTGGGCGGTGCGCCCTTCACGCCGCTCACGCGTACGCGGTCGGGGCCATCGTCATTCAGGCTGAAGCTGGTGAAGTCCGCCACGCCATCGGGCGTGATGTAGGCCGCGGGGTCGCCCATTTCGTACATCAACTGGTGAGTGACCGAGGGGACTGTGACCATGCCGCCGGTACCCTCGTGCTTGGTGACCACGAAGCTGCCGTCGGCGACCGCTTCGATGATGGGATAGCCGATGCGTGCCAGGTTGGGTACTTCGCGCCAATCGGTGTAGTTGCCTCCGGTGCACTGGGCGCCACACTCGACAATGTGTCCGGCCACGGTGCCGGCGGCGATCTTGTCGTAGTCTTCTCTTGCCCAGCCGAATTCGTGGATCATGGGGCCGATCACCAGGCCCGGATCGGTGCCGCGGCCGGTGATGACGATCCGCGCGCCCTGGTCCAGGGCTTCGGCGATGGGAAAGGCGCCGAGGTAGACATTGGCGCTCGTGACCGTGTCCCGCACCCGTTCCAGGGGCTCGCCCGTGTCCATGTTTTCGAAGCGTTCGCCCTTTGCCATCAGCTCGTCGAGCTGCTCCAAGATGTCGTCGCCTTCCACCACGGCGACCTTGATGCCGGTGAGGCCCTTGCTCGCCAGGACCTTCAGCACGGCGTCCTTGCAGGCGTGGGGATTGACTCCGCCGGCGTTGGCGATGACCTTCACATCCTTCTCCACCAACTGCTCCGCGACGCGAGCGATGAGTGTCACGAAGTCGGTGGCATAACCCATTTCGGGCCGCCGGATCTTGAGCTTCTGCATGATGCTCATGGTCACCTCGGCAAGATAGTCGAGGGTCAGGTAGTCGAGGGGGCCTTCGTTCACCAGGCGCACCGGGCCTAGGATCGAGTCCCCCCAAAAGCCCTGGCCGTTGGCGATGAGGACCTTCTTGGCAGCGGTCTCCGGGGCGCGGGTCATGGGGTCGCTAGTCTTTGTGAGAGGGGGAGGAGGATCAGGGAGTGGCTTGTTCGGGGCCAGTTTATCGCTCCGCCAGGCCACCTGCCACAGCGGCCTTGGTTTCAGGCGTCCCCCGGCTGCGGCGGAGCCTGCCCGTACCCATTTCCCTGAAAGAGCCCCTTCCCCGGGCTGCACGCAGGTTTCTCCTGGATCTGCCCCCGGTTTTCTAGCACGGATTTCAGGGAGCGGTACAATGACCGGCCTGATTGTCATCAATTCAATAGGGCTCCCTCCGGCTTCCTATTCACTATTTACTAAGGAGAGTTCTTGTATGAAATACCTACCGGGTATCCCTGTCGCTGCATCCCACTCTTGGATGACGGCTGCCATTCTGTGCGCTATCGGTCTCGCATCCAGCTGCTCCGGCGGTGGTGGAGCTGCGTCTACCGATGGTGGAGCTACTGTGCCTGATGAGGATTTCAGCGGCTTGTGGCGTGGTTCATGGGCGAGCAGCAGTCTGGCGGAAGGAGAGTTTTCGATATCCCTCACGCAACTTTCGGGGGTCGTGAGCGGACCAGCAGACAAACTTGGTCCTGCTTGTTTCGACCAAGGCGCAATCGACGGATTGGTGGCTGGCGAGCTCTTGAGCGGAACTTGCCTCGACGCCAATCATGAGCTTGCGTTTGACCTGGAAATGATGCCCAACCAGCCGAATGGCGATAGCTTGCTAAATGGAACCTTTATCGTCACCCGGGGTATGTGCCTAGGCGAAACGGGTACGATCCAAGCGGAACGCATGAATACAGGCATGACCCTGGAACTGTTCGGCAAGGGCAAGGGTGCCGACATCATTACACCCAAGGCAGTGGCCTGGCCCATCTACGAAGACGAAGAACAGGTGATCCTCTTCACCTTGCCCGTGGAGCGGCATTTCGGCGCGTCAGAACAGAACCGCTGATCCGTCTGCCTTGTCCCAGGGAGCTAGCGCTCTTGTCCATCCGCCTTGCCAGGGCTGAGTTGCTGGGCGCTTAGGGCGATCTCGAACAGCTGTTCCGCGCTCGCGCTGCGCAGGCTGGCCGTGACCAGGGCCGGCGCGCAGGGGTCGATGCGCAGTTCGAGCCAGGTCTGGGGTGTGCCGAAGTCGGCGATCAGGCCGGGATGGGGCTGGTTCGCGCTGGCGATGATGCGGTCATGGAGCGGCGAGGAGATGAACTCCAGCAAGGGGTACCCCACGGATTCATCCGTTGGGTGGCGCAGAATCCGAGAGCGGTGGATGTCGCCGCCCACGAGGACCACGCCGCTGATTCGCTCGCGACCGAGAAAGGCAAAGAGCGCGTCGCGCTCCTCGGCATAGGCGCCCCAGTGGTCGGTTTTGTTGGGTCTGACGGCGTCATTCCAAACCATGCCGGTCAGCAAGACCTTGACCGGCGCCGTGGAGGTCTTCAATCCCGCGCACAACCAGGCCCACTGATCGGCACCGAGCAGGGTGGGGGCGGCGGGGTTTGCCGGGCTGGGAGCCGTGGAGGCGTACCAGCGGGCGTCGAGGACGAAGACCTCCACTGGACCATGGCGTAGGCTAGTGTAGATGCCCGCGTTCTTGCCGTCGCCAAAGCTGGGGTTGGGGCGGTGCTCGATGAAGGCCCGCCGCGCGTTCTCCTTGCCCTCAAGGTTGCCGTCGGTGTCGTTGGCGCCGAAGTCGTGGTCGTCCCAGGTGCTGATCACAGGCGTCCTGCGGGCGATGGCCGCGAAGGGCTCAAAACTGTTGAAGGCCGTATAGCGCCGGCGCTGTATCGCCAAGTCGCAGGTGTCGATGTAGGGCGTGTCGCCGATGCAGAACAGGAGGTCCATTTCACGCTGCGCCAGGGCTTTCCAGGCGGTGCCGGTGACTTCGTCTTCGTAGGCGCAGGAGACGAAAGCCAGGGTCACCGCGTTCTTGCTGGTGGCGAGGGGGGCGGTGCGTGCCAGTTGTTTTGCGCAGGCGGCGTCGGCTTGGAAATCGATGGAATAGCGGTAGAGCGTGTCGGGTTTCAGGCCGCTGAGAACCAAGGTCGCTGTGCAGTCGGCCTCCTCGGTGGTTGCGGTCTGCACAGAGAGGCGCGCTGCGCCGCCTGCGGCGGGCCAGGCGCAGAGTCTTACGGTTCGCGGCTCCGCGGCCTTGACCCAGACCGAGATGCTGAGGGGCGTAACATGGCCCACGATGGGACCAGACACGAGGCGCGGACCGCCGGCTTGCTCGTCCTGGACCGAGGCGACCTGGGTGGCGAAGGGCAGCATGGCGCAGAAGAGCAGCGCGAAGTTCATGGTGATGGATGCAGAAGACGCGGACTGGCTGATTGAAGCTTCCGCCAGAATACTCCATGGAATGCGATAGCTGAACAGCGCCCTGCGTCCGGCCTCGAGGATTGGGGCAGGGCCTCGCACGGGCCAGGCCCGCCCTAACGGCGATTCTTCAATTCCTTCAGGAGCACGCGTGCCTCGTCGTAGTACATCTCCGTTGGGTCAATGCCCTGGGCCACAAGCTGACCAGCCTGACGCGGCGTGCAGAGGCCCACGGCCTTGCGCTCGAGCAGTTCTTCGCGCAGGGCTTCGGCCTGGCGGCTCGAAAGCTGGGCCACAGTGTCCACGGGAAGGCCTGCGCGCTTGAAATAGTTGAGTTGTTTTTCGGTGGCGCGTTCGGCGCCATTCGCCCTGGGGCGGTAGGCCTCAAGGTTGATGCCAACAGCGGCGAATGGGTCGCGGCGTTTGAGTTGGTAGACCACATCGGCTTCTTGGGCCTCCTGTTCCTGGCGTGCGAGTTCCAGGGCCTTTTCCAGGGCGATGGCCTGGCCCTCCGCACTGGCCTCGGCGGCGAGCTTGCGCGCTCGTGCGAGCACCTCTTCCTTTTCCTTGCCGAAGATGTCCACCGCCTGCACCAGGGAGTGGCGGCAGTTGGCCGGCACGAAGTCGAGCACCAACAGGTCATTCTTGCCCGGCGAGATGCGCGTGCCGCGGCCCACCATCTGGGCGTAGAAGGAGCGCGAGAGCACGGGCCGCGCGATGGCCACCAAGGCGATCCGTGGCACATCAAAGCCCTCGGTGAAGAGCGCGCAGTTGACCAGCACCTTGATGTCGCCTCTGCGGAAGCGTTCCAGCACCGGCGCGCGTTCTTCGAGCGAGGCCGAACCATCCAGGGACACGGCGAAGGAACGGTCTCCTGCGATTTCACCCATGACCCGCGCCAGAGCCTTCGAGTGGGCCACCGAAGCAGCAAAGCAGATGGTGGGGCGCTCTCCCCGTTCGCGCAGGATCGGTTGCGCAACTTCGGCCAAGTGCAAATCGCGGGTCAGGATGGCTTCGACTTCCGAGCTGCACAACTCGCCGGCCAGCTTGCGCACCTTGGAGAAATCTGCCTTGGTCTGGACCAGGAACGATTGGATCGGACACAGCCAACCATCCTCGATGGCGGCGCGCATGTCGTACTCAAAGGCCACCTTGGAAAAAACCTCGGCCAGGGGCTGCTTGTCGCTGCGGTCGGGAGTTGCGGTGACGCCCAACAAGTAGCCCTCGAAGTGGTCGATCACCGCGCGGTACGAATCGGCCGTGGCGTGGTGGGCTTCATCCACTACGACGATGCGAAAGGCATCCCGCGGCATGTGTGCCAGCCGCCGTCGCAGGGTCTGGATGCTGGCCACGGTGATCTTGGGCCGCGTGCCATCGGGCCGCGTGAATTCCCGCCGCGAACCCATTTCCACCGCGACCACATCATTGCACCAATGAGAAATCTTGTCCCGCGCCTGCTCCACCAACTCCTGCCGATGGGCCAGGACCAACACCGGCCCCCGTGCCAGGCGCGCGATCTCGGCAAACAGAACCGTCTTGCCCGTCCCCGTGGGCATCACCACCAGGACGCGCCTGTGCTTTTCCTTGTAGGACGCACGCACCGCCTCGAGGGCGCTGGCTTGATAGGGACGCATCTGCATATTGCCTAGACGATAGCCGCCGCGACCGGTGGCGATCCAGCCCCGTTTTTTTGCCCTCTTGGAGAGCCCTCGCGGGGTCGGGCTGGCCAGACCACAGTTGCACCAGCGGAGCCCGTCAATCACCATGGGCGGGTTATGACCAAGTCACTAGCGAGCACTCCCGTGGATGGATGGAAGGGGCTTTTGGATCCTTCGGTGTGGGCGCTCCTGGTCCTGGTGTTTGGTTTGCAGCTCTTGGCCTTGGGGCGCGTCGATGGCTATCAGTTGGCCGATTCGGTGGAGTACATGGAGCGCGCCCAGGCGCTCGTGCGCGGCACAGAAGTGATCGACAGCCAGGCCATTCGCAGTTTTGGTTTCGTGTTGGTCTTGGCGCCGGTCTTTTTTCTGGCGGATGCTCTTGGCGTCGAGGACTTCAAGGCCGTCGTGACCCTGGTCCGGCTCTTGCAGATGTTCTTGGGCCTGGCGCTTGTGTTCGCCAGCGTGAGGTTGACAGTGCGTCTGGCGGGCCGGCGGGCGGGTTTGGTGGCGGGGCTCGTGGTGGGACTCAATCCGTACTTCTTGTTGTATTCGGTATCGCCGGTGAGCGGGGTCGCGGCGGCCCTGTGCTTGACCCTGGGCCTGGATGCTTGCCTGCGCTTCGATGGCAAGTGGCGAGGGCTCATGGGCGGTGCCTGGTTGGGCGGAGCCCTGGTCATGGCCTACAAGACCGTGATCATAGCCGTGCCGATCTTGTTGCTCGTGAGCCTCGTGGGAGGACGCAGGAGCTGGCGCAATGCGCTCGGCGCGTGGGCCGGTTACGGGTTGGGGATCTTTGGTGCCGCGGGCCTCGACCGAGTGTGTTACGGCGAGTGGGGCAAGAGCCTGGACCTCTACTCGCGCATGAACTTCGGCTACCTGGCCACGCGCTTGTCGGCGCGGTTGGGCCTCGACGATTTGGCGCGCTGGTTTTGGGAATACACCGGCGGTGACCTGAATGCCTACTATTCCGCGCCGGAGAGCACTCCCCAGGAGTTCTTGCACGAACCGAATGCGCTCTACCACCTCGTACACCTCGCCGACATGGTGGTTTGGCCGCTGTTGGTGTTGTTTGTCCTGGGCCTGGGTAACGCACTTGTGCGAGCAGATCGCAAGCTGCGCGTGGTGGCTCTGGTGTTCCTGGTCAGCGCCACCGCGTTCAGCCTCAAGCGCTCAACCGACTTTCGGCTGCTGCTGCCCTTGCTCGGTTGCATTGGGCTCGTGGCGGGCCTGGGTTGGCGGGTCTTGGTGGGCCAGGAGCGGCCCTTGGCGCGCAACCCGCGGGCCTGGTTGGCCTTGGCCCTGGTGCTGGCCGGCGGTTTCGTGGGCCAAGGGCGACTCGCGGCATTGGGAACCCGTCGCTTTCACGGCTACTGGCAGGCCATGGCCGTGGTGGATGCCATGGCGGCAAAGCGCGGCGAGGTGCGCGTGGCCTGCGCCTGGCACTGGGCGGTGTTCCTGCGCGAGTCGGAGGGCGTGAGCTTGAAGAAACTCCCACACCAACTCGATCGCTGGGACATTTACGACGAAACCCAACGGGCGCGCAGCATCGCGGCACTGGAAGAGATCGACGCCTTGATCTGCAACTTGGGCCTGCTCCTTGCTCACCCGAGTCTCTTTGGGGAACTGAATAGGCTGTTCGCCGTCGAGACCGTGCTCTACCGACGGGAGTCCTACGAGAGTGTAGGACCGATCGTGATTTTCGTGCGCCGCAGCGAGGCGGATCACGGCCGCAGTTTTCTCACCCGCACCCAGGGCGAGGCGCCTCTCGCGTACATCGCGGCCCGCGGCCTGCAAGGGGGGCGGCGTTTCAAGGCTGCCGGTTCCATCGACCGGCCCCTAACTCTCCTCGGCTGGAAACTCGAACCCCTTCCCGGTCGCGGACATGCCTGGTTGAGCTTGCACTGGCTTTGTGACTCTCCGGGTATCCGGACGGACTACCGCGTGCGGCCGCGAATCACTACCGACCTGTTGGAGTTGCCATGGGAAGCCGAGTACAGCCTGGGCCGCAGCCTGGCGCCGCCCGCCACCTGGCGTGAGGCTGAGATCATCAGCGAGGGATGGCCGGTGGTGGCGGCCGCCGCGCCCTTCGATTGGCGCGCGCCCCATCGTCCGCTCTACGGCGACGAGTCGCCGGGGACGGCCGTGGCCGGAACCCTCTGGCTGCGGGTTCTTCCAGCTGGCGAGCACGGCCTTGCGCTCTGGCCCATCACCAGTGCGGGCGGCGTGTTGGTGACGAATGAACTTCTCGACCAGCAGCGCCGCGGTCCCGATGGCTTGCGAATCACTCGCGAGGGGTTTGTGGAACTCGGTGCGGTGGAGATCATTTCGCCCGAGCGCTGATCGCCAGCCCCCCGTACCATGGGCACAGGCTCATGACCGTTCCCCTCTGCATCCTCCTCGCCAGCCTGCCCGCGGCCCCGGTCTTCGCCGAAGTCGTCGGCGATGGCGAGGCCTGGGTGGGTGCGCCGATTCACTACGAGGAAGAGGCCCGCGAGGATCGTGTCAGCGATCTGCGCGCCGCCCTCGCCGACGGCACGGCGAGCCCCACTTGGGACGAGAACCTCGGCTGGCTGCCTGCCGTCCTCGAGGAGTTCGGCGTCTTGCCTTCGTCCCAGGTGCTCGTCTTTTCCAAGACCAGTTTTCAACCCTCGCTGATCTCGCCCGCGACTCCCCGGGCACTCTACTTTGGCGACGATGTGTACCTGGGCTGGGTCCCCGGGGCGCCAGTGATGGAAATCACCAGCATAGATCCCGTGCAGGGCGCGACTTTCTACACCCTCGATCAAGATCCCGCCGGGCTGCGCTTCGTGCGCAAGGATGAGGCCTGCCTCGACTGCCATGGATCGCCCCGTACCCACGACTGGCCTGGCAATCTGGTGCGTTCGGTGCACCCCGGTGCCGATGGTGAGCCGATCTTGAGTTCGGGCACCTTTCGCACCACCGATGCCAGCCCCTTGTCCGAACGCTGGGGCGGCTGGTATGTCACCGGCACCCACGGCGATCAGCGCCATATGGGCAACACACTGGTGAACGAAGAGGCGGGGGAGAGGTTCGTTTCCTTACAGCCCGGTGCGAACCTGACCGATCTCTCGCAGCTCTTCGATGTCACCGGTTACCTCGTTCCCCATAGCGACATCGTGGCCTTGATGGTTCTGGAGCATCAGGCCGAGATGCACAATGTCATCGCCCGTGCCAGCTACGAAGCCCGGCTGGCTGCGGCCTATCAGCTCAAGATGAACAGGTTTTTTGACGAGCCCCCGGAGCATGTCAGCGACTCCACCCGGCGCCGCTATCGCCACGCTGCCGAACGAGTTGTCGACCACTTGCTCTTTCGCTGCGAAGCCGGACTCGAGGGCCAAGTCAGAGGCACCTCGTGTTTTTCCGGCGAGTTCGCCGCGGCGGGTCGGCGCGACGGCGGGGGGCGTTCCCTACGCGATTTCGACCTCCAGCGGCGCCTGTTTCGTTTCCCGTGCAGCTTCTTGATCCACTCGCGGGCCTTCGAGGCCCTGCCGCCGACCGTGCTCGAGGTGGTCTGGAGCGAGTTGTGGGATATCCTCGCTGGCCGCGAGGTCTCACGGGACTTTTCGCACCTCTCGGGGGCAGATCGTGCTGCAATCTTGGCTATCCTGCGCGCCACCCACAGCGGCCTGCCCGACTCATGGCGCAGCGCAGAGTAGAGCCCCACGATTATTCCATGCCCACCTTCTCGTGCCAGGTTTGCCAGGAGAGCTTTGATATTCCCCAGGGGTCCATCGACAAGTACCCCGGCTGGACACCGAAGTACTGCCGCGATCACTCGCCAGCAAAGAAGATCACCAAGCAAGAGCGTGGCGCCCGCAAGCGCCGCCCGCCCAGTCGCAGCCGCGAGGAAAACCTGACCCTGGCCACGGTCCTTGAAACCTACAGCGAAGGCCCCGCATCGGGCCTCTTCACCGACGGCAGCGCGGTTCCCAATCCGGGCCCCGGTGGCTGGGGCTGCGTGTGGGTCGAGGATGGCGAGGTACGCGAGCAACGCCACGGGCACGCCGAGTCCACGACCAACAACCGCATGGAATTGCAGGCCCTGATCGAGGCCTACCAATTGTTGCCCGAAAACGCCAAGGAGACCATTCACACCGACAGCCGCTTGTGCGTGGACACGATCCTCAAGTGGGCACCGGCTTGGGAGCGCAAGGGTTGGAAAAAGAAGGGCGGCGAGATCAAGAACTTGGAACTGGTGCAGGAACTCCTGCGCCTGCACCGCGCCCACGCAGGTTGCCAATTGCAGTGGATCGCCGCCCACTCCGGCGCGCGCTGGAACGAGTACGCCGACAGCCTCTCCACGGCCTGGATGCGCGAGGAACTGTAGCCCCTCAGCGCCCCGTTCCGCTCACCGTGAATTCAAAGATGAGGGGCGACTCGCCCCAGGTTGCAAGCCCCACGCGGAACTTGCCAGCAATGGGAAGAATGGGCACGCGATCGAGGAATTGGACGCTATCGAGGCTCACGGAGACTTCGTCGTCCAGTGCTTGGAAGACCAACTTGCGCGGCCCCTCGACGGCCTCGAGTTGCAGGGCCTGGCTTTGGTAGACGAGGCGGTCGTAGCGCTCGAGGCGAACGCTGACGTGCTCGGAGCCACTTGGCAAGACGATCAGGCTCCAACCCGACAGGCCGTCGCTCTCGCCCTCGCCCTGGATCGTGAGCAGCAACTTGGGGGCCCGCGAGCCGCGTACGAGATCGAGTTCGAGGCGCAGATCGAGTTGGTCGCGGGTCAGCTTCTCGTTGAGCCAGAGTAGATTCGAGGGAGAGTCCTTGGGAAACCCGGGCCGCACGGTGAAGCGCCGCCAGGCCACGCGGCCATCGGTGTGGGTGCCTCGAAAGGCCTTGTTGGTCCTCTTGAAACTGCCCACCGCTGCCTTGGACTTAGTCTTGAACGAGCGCGCATCGAGCCGCACCAGGCGCTTCCACTTGACCTTGCGCGGCGCCGGGCGCTCTGTCACTGCCAGGGCATCGGCCGTGAAGTCGAGGACGCTGCCATCGGGCCGCGCCAGGGCCAGAACCAGGCCGGCGGGGCCGTGGTGGTTCTTGATCTTGACCAGGATGCGGTGGCGTCCAGCGGCGAGATGCAATGAGAAACGTTGGGCGTCGGGCAAGTTCTTGAAGGGCCCGCGCCAGGCCGCGTTGTACGAGGAACCATTTTCGCCGCGGTCGCGATAGGTGCCCAGGGCCAGGGAGTCCACGAAGAGGATGAAGTCATCGTCGGCGCGGGCGTGCAGGACCACATCGGATGCTTTGTGCAGGGTCACGCTGGTTACGGCGTAGATGGCCGCGTTGCGCTGTCCGTAGGGCTGGTAGTCGAAGTGCAGCCAGCCGGTGGAGTCGATGGTCACCGGCGCAAGGTGTGCGTCAGCGGTCCAGGCTCCCACGGGATCGCGCCAGATCAAGCGCGTGTCCGAGTCGTGGGTCGAGTTTAGAGCCGTGACCTTGACCTCGAAGTCGATGCTCCACTCGGGCTCGAAGGGCACGGCGGCCGCGTTGCCGTGGTCAGTGAAAAAGGGGCCGATGGTCTTCCACTCCGAAATGATGCCCTGGGCGGCGCGCGCTTCCCGGGCTTCCTCGTCGTCGCTGCCCTGGGCCCGGGCCACCCGCCGACCGCCGCGGTCGCGCGGTAGGGGAGAGGTCGGGAACTCGCCGTGGGCGCCTTCGAAGCGGGCGTAGTCTTCGAAATCGAAGGCGCTCAACTCAAGGCTGATGGAACGCCGGTCGCGCTCCTCCAGGGGAAAACCAAAGCGCACGAGATCGTCGAAGGCCCGCGGGCCGAAGGCGCGCACGAGGTAGTAAGAGAGGGCTCGCACGATGTAAGGCTCGCGGCCGTCGCGCACAGGAGCATCTCGGTATTCGCGAAAAAAGCGCCGCAGGGGCGACCAGTCGTGGCGGGCCTTCGAAATGCTGGCGTACTCCTCCACGAAGTGCAGAAAGAAGCCCGCGCTGGGGCCGTAGTTTTGAATGCGCCAGTAGGCGAGGTCGCGCTCAAGGAAGTACTTCTTGAATTCCTCCAGATTGGCATCGAAGGAGTGCAGGGCGTCGGAGTCCTGGTCGAGGGCTTCGAAGGCGTAGGCCGCGCCCATGTTGGCGAGTCCTTCGGTGAAACCCCTGAAGACCGGTGAGGTGTCATCGATGCAGTGGGTTAGCTCGTGGTAATAGAGGCCAGTGTCCACCCGCACCGGTCGCTTCGGGTGGGCTTCTGCGCGACCGATGTCGATGGTCTTGCCACCGCCCAAGCCACCTCCAAAATCCAGCAGCTCCTTGAAGTAGACGGTGACGCGGTCGCCATCGGGATTGGGGATCCGACCAAAGAGGTCGGTCAGGAAAACATAGGCCAGGTCAAAGCGCAGCTTCGAGGCATCGGGAATGCCCTGCACCAAATCCTCGGGGCCGATAAACAGGAAACAATGGCTCTTCACTACCTGGGTACGCGCAAAGCTCGGGTGTTCGAGGGCGGCCTCCAGCTCTTCGAGTTCATCAGCCGGCGTGAAGGCCACCCACTCGTCTTCAAGCTCGGCCAGGCGCTTCCAGGCGCGTTGCTCGACTTGCTCGTCGTCACTGCGGCGCAAGCGGCGCATGAGCTCCAGGGCTACTTCCATCTCACCCGCTTGCGCCAGGTCTTCGGCCTGGTCGAAGAGCTTCTGGCCGAGACCTCTCTTGGCTTCGAGTTCACGGGCACGGCTGCCTTGTTCGCTTGATAGCCGTTGGATCAGGCGTTGGCGCAGGTCCTCTGCCCTTTGCTGCTCGCGTTCGGCGTCATCGAGGGCGCCGATGACCGCGCTGTCGGCTTGTTCCGATAGCGCGCCACCGGTGCGTTCGAGGAGCCTGAGGGCGCCGTGCAAGCGGCCACGATCGACCATGCGTCCGGCCACGATGCGCCAGTAGCGCACCTTCTCGGCGCTGATGCGATTCTTCACCACGCGCTCCTCCAATTCGCTCATGGCTGCTGCGTGGTACTTGCCCACCCGCAGCAGTTCATCGCGAAAACGCTCTTTGGTGTCGTCGTCGCCGGCATGGCGCAGCCCCTCTTCCAGTTGGCGCCAGGCTTGTGGTGCAGCGCCGCCGGCCTGCTTGCTGCGGGCCTCGGCGAAGAGAGCGGAGAGTTGCGCGGCGCCCGCGTCACCCTGAAAGCCGGGTAGGGCCAGGAACTCGACTTCCGAAAAGTCCTCGACCAGCGCCATGGGGTACTCAGGCGCAATCAGGGCGCCGGTGTCCGGGTCCACAAAGGCCACCAGCACCACGAGTTCGTCGCCAAAGCCCAGACGGCTGTCGGCAGGGACATTGAGGTCCAAGCTGATCTCGACGCTCTCACCGGCTTTCCAACGCGAGGTCCCGCGGCTGAAGGTTTTCCGGTGCAGGCTGTACTCGTCGGCCCAGGCGTCGAGGGCCACGACCAAATCGTAATCAGCGCCGATGACCTTGCGCGGGAAGAAACTCAAGGCTAGCTGAAAGCTGCCTTCGCGCGTAAGCCGCGAGGCGTGGGCGCGGACCTCAATGGGCAGGGTTTCGGGCACGGCTACCTGGGCTCCCGGAAGGGCAGCGGCGGCGAGCAGCCAGCAGGCGGTGGGTGTCAAGAGGCGGCGCAACATGGAGATCAGAGAGGCTAACCCTCCGCGGGGAGTAGGTCATTCTTTCCCTGTGACCACGAAAAAGAGCGCGCCGGTGTGGAGCTTCTTTCGCCCTTCTTCAGAACCGCCGAAAGCACCCCACAACGGTGCTGGAATTCAAAAATTTGAGCTTCAAGTTTATGGCCCAAACACCGATAGCCGGATCATGAACATCCAATCCCCAGCTCAAGCTGCTCGCTTCGGCTCTCAGCGCATGCCCCTCTCTGCGTCACCCGCTCCCGCTGCTCGAGGCCCCCAGAAGACCGAGCCCTCCCCTGTGACGACCTCGGCTCAGGACCCCTCGCGCTCGCGCCTGGAGGCTGTTGAGACGACCTATATCGAACGCCTGGACCAGCTCTTGAACTCCGGCACCCTCTCCACGGAAGAGGCCCACTCCTTGCAAGCGGCCGGCGCCGACTTCCAGGCCCTGGTGGAGCGCCTCGACCACGCTCTCATGAATGGCGGTCTCGAACAGGACGGCAAACTCGGCCGCGCCTTTCACCACGCCTTGGGCGTTCTGAAGAACGATGTGCACAAGGCCCTCTCCGGAGGCGTCGCAGAGAGTTCTAGCGGCGGTCCCGGTGCTGTCGGCGAGGCTGCCGTAGAAGCCACGGGATCTTCGGCCAGTGACCAAGCTAGCGCCACCGCCGAACGTATTGCCGGAGCTTTCGACCGCATAGATAGCCGCCTCGCCAACCTGGCCGAAGCGCGCGGTCGCGAAGGCGGCGGCGCAATCCTTGCCTTGCAGGACAAGTTCGGTGATGTCTTCGCGCGCCTCGAGTCCGCCGCCGCAGGCGGCATGAACCCCGCAGTCCTCGGCGAACTCTTCGAGCGCATCCTCGGCGGCCTACGCGATGGGATCTCCCCCGATACGGATTCCAACCAGGCCTTGCTCTACGACGCCAAGAGCCAGGTCATGGCCTTGAAGAACGAGGGCCCTTCGAAGGGCTCCTTCGACAAGATCGGCTAGCCAAGCTCCCAACCCGGCCGGTAGGAGGGGTGCAAGAGTGCCTCGGCTTCCGGGTGGCTCGGGAAACGGAGTCCGCGCGCATCCCAGCGCAGAGTCTCGTGGGGGAAAGACAGGGCCACATTGCCGAGCAGCGCCACCTCGGTGAGTTGCGCGGCGTACTCGAAGGATGCGCTGCACGACGCCTTGCCGAGGCAGGCATCGATGAATTGGAACCAGTGATTCGCGCCAGCTACCTGAGGGATAGCGACCTCGGCAAAACGCTCCTCGGGGAATAGCTTGGGCGGCCCGTAGGGATTCGCCAGGAGGGCGCCTTCGGTGCCCACGAAGAGGCAGGCGTTCTTGGCGACTTCGCCCGCGCCCAGGTCATCGAGCAACTGCCGCGGCGCTTGACGCCCGCCGTCGTGCCAGGTGAGTTGCAAGGGACCGCGGGTGGTGTGCCGATTGGCAGGAAACTCGTAGTGCACCCGTGACCAGTCGGGGTAGGTGTCGCTGCCTGGCCGCGGGCCATCGGATCGCAGGCTTGATGGCGAGCCGAGTTCGAGGAACCAGATGGCCGGGTCCATCAGGTGACAGGCCATGTCTCCCTGAGCACCGGTGCCAAAGTCCAACCAACCGCGCCAGGCGAAGGGATGGTACTGGCCCTTCAAATACGGGCGCTCCGGTGCGACGCCCAGCCACAGGTCCCAGTCGAGGTCGGCGGGGATCGGATCGGAGCCCTCCGGGCGCTCGACGCCTTGCGGCCACCAACCCGCGGGCCGGTCGGTCCACACATGCACTTCGTGGATCGGTCCCGTGTGCCCCTGGGAGAACAGCTTGAGGGCGGACTGGTAGGGGCTGGCCGAGTGGTTTTGGATGCCCATCTGGGTCACCACTCCCGCTCGCTCCGCCGCTTGCCGCAGACCGCGGGCCTCGGCCACCGTGCGCGTGAGAGGTTTCTGACAGTAGATGTGCTTGGAGCGCGCCATGGCCGCCTGGCTGATGGGCGCGTGCATGTGGTCGGGCGTCGAAACGCTCACCGAATCGAAACCGCCATCCAACTCGCGGAACATTTCGCGCCAATCGCTGTAACCCCTGGCGCCGGGATACAACTTGAGAGCGGCGTCCAGGCGCCCGCGATCCACATCGGCGAGACCCACGATGTCCACCTCGGGATGAGCTGCGAGGGCCTTCAAATCCGCTGCTCCCATGCCGCCGGCGCCCACCCCCACATGGCGCACGCGGCCCTGGACCGCTGACCGCTTGCCGGCCCCCGTAGCAGCGCAACCGGCCAGGGAATAGAGCGCCGCTCCAGCGCCCAAGGTGAGGAACTCTCTACGACTCGGGGATTGCTTCATGGCCCGAGAATAGCCTCTCGTGGCCCCGCTTGACACACTCCTAGAATTTGCCGCAGCGCGAGCAGTCGCAGTCCTCGTCAAACCAATCGCCGCCGATGGCCGAGTCGCTGGCGCCCTCGCCGGTGTAGCCGAGACCTGCCAGGCGGCGCCCTTGTTCCATGCTGACCTGGCCGGCGCGGGAGAGGCTGCGCGGGGCCGACCCGGCCAACCAGGCGATCAGTTCGCTCCGCAGTCGGGCGGCTCGGGCGGCCTCGGTCCCTGATTTGTCGTGGGCCGCCTGGGGATCGCTTGCCAGATCGTAAAGCTCGATGGCATGGCGCTGGCGCTCGTTCACCATGGCCGTGCTTTGGTGATCGCGCAGGTTGATGTTCAAGAACCAACCGTCGGAGAGAATCGCGGCCGCGTTACCCTCCTTGGCGATGGAAAAGCGCGCTCTCGGTGTGCTCGTCCCCGCCAGCGCCGCGCGTAGGTCGCTGCCCGCGAACTCGGGATTCACCTCCCCCGCGAGCGAGAGCAGGGTGCGACCGAGGTCCATCTGCCTCACCGGTGTGTCGCAGCGCGCCCCCAACGGGCCGCCGGGCCAGGACAGGATCAGCGGGATGTGCAAGGTGTCGGGGTGCAGGCCAGCGTGGTCCCAGTAGATTCCGTGGGCGCCGAAGGACTCGCCGTGGTCGGCGGTCAAAGCCACCACCGCGGAGGCTAGCCGCGGGTGCCTGAGCACGCGGCCGAGTTCGTGGTCCAGGGCGTCGATCTCGGCGCGGTACTGCGCGTAGGGAAAGTCGATGTCGGTCAGGCCGCGCAGGTAGAGCGGCAGGAACTTGCCCTTGTAATCGAGGCGTTTACTGGAGTCGAAGGGGTCGCGGCGCTTCGTGTAGTAGCGCCGATCGCTAAAAGCCGGCGGCTCGTAGGGCGAGTGGGCGTCGAACAGGTGCAGCCACAAGAAGACGGGCTCATCCCGCAGTTCTTCGAGCCATTCGATGCACTCCACGGTCGTCGCCCGAGCCGTGCGGTCTGGTCCCACGGGGCCGCTCATGCGATCGAAACCTTGACCAAAGCCGCTCTCATCGTCGAGCAGGTGGCGCACACTGACGGATGCCATGGTGTGATATCCCGCCGCGCTGAAGGCTTCGGCCAGGCAGATCGCCTTGTCCACCAGCGGCGAGCGATTGTCGAGGACGCGAGTGTCTCGTACATGCACGCCGGTCAGGAGCGAAGCGTGGGATGGGTTGGTGGTGTTTGAAGCGGCATAGGCGTCGCTGAAGAGCACGCCGCGCGCCGCCAGCGAGTCGATGGCGGGGGTGCGTACTGGGGCGTCGGGCCCCAGCGCGCCGATGTGATCGCCGCGGTGGGTGTCCGAGGTGATGAGCACCACGGTGCGCGGTTGTGCGGCAGGTTCGAAGACGCGCAGTTCCGAGATCGCACAGGCTTCGATGGCGCTGTGGGCTCCGTGCAACTCGAAGAGGGCGCGCTTGGTGCCCGGGCCCAATTCGGCGAGAGGTATGGCGGCGCTTTTCCAGGCCGTGCGGACCGAGGCCAGTTCCAGGCTGCGCTCGATGCTCGCGCCCACCTCGGACTCAATCTTCACCACCAGTCGTGCCTCCGATCCCGGTAGGCGCAGGGCCTCGGGCACGGCGTAGCAAAAAACCAGGCTGTGGCGTTGCGAGGCCTCGAAGATCACCTCGGCTGGTGCGTTCGAGAAGAGACCTACGCCGCGCCGAGTGTCCAAATTGGCCGAACTGAGACCGATCAAGGCCGGCGCTAGCGAGGTGGGTCGCAGGAAACTCGTCAGCGGGCTCAGGGAGAGGGAGACCTCGAGCACCAGCATTCCGGATGCGTGGCCAGCGCCCTCAATACTGAGTTCGTCGAGGGGCGCCTCGAGCTTGCGCAATGAGGCCAGGTCGAAGACCACCAACTGTGGCTGGGGAGAACCAGCCACCGAGATGGCTGCCGATTGCGCTCGCGTCTGTCCCTGGGACAGGCAAGTCACAGTCAGTTCTTCTTCCTCGGGCACGGCCAGTCGCACGGTCACGCGATTGAACTTCTGCGGATCGAATTGACCCGCGAGCTTCACCCGCCGCGCTTCTCCCGCGTCGTTGACCACCACCAAGGCTGGCGCCTGCAGGCCCTCGGCGTTGGTCACGAACCCGGGCAAGTCGGATTCGGCGGGGCTCACCGCTACCTGGGCCTGGAAGACCCGTTGGCCTTCGCCGGACCAAAGCGCGCGGTCGCCGGTGGGTACGAGGCGTTCTACTTCCGTGGGTGCCGTGTCGGTTGCGGCGGCGCTGAATTGCAGGGGGCGCAACTCGAGATGCTGCAAGGTGGCCGGCGCCAGATCGCCACCGTGTGCGGGAGCTTTGTCACTCGAACAGGAGGAACTCGCGCTGGCCAGAACCAAGAGGGCCAGGGCTGAAGTTCGGACGGCGACGACTCTGGTGTGGGGCCCTTGCATGGGGGCATAGTAACGCCTCTGGCTCGGCGATAGCAGGGGTCCCGCGCGGCATCGCAGAGCGCGGGAGAAGTTCCAGGGGCTTTGGGAGTTCTCTATTGAGTAGGATCAGCGCGCCATGTCCCACTCCCCCGGAAACCCCACCAAGGCGATCCTCTACGCCTTCACGGCCAATTTTGGCATTGCCATCGCCAAGTTCGTGGCGGCCTTCTACACGGGATCGAGTTCCATGTTGGCCGAGGGCGTGCACTCCACGGCGGACACGGGCAACCAGCTGCTCCTGCTCTTGGGGCTGAAGCGCGCGGAAAAGGCACCCGATGCGGAGCACCCCCTGGGCTACGGGATGTCGACCTACTTCTGGAGCTTTGTGGTGGCGGTGATGTTGTTCAGCATGGGCGGCTTGTTCTCGCTCTACGAGGGCTTTCACAAATTGCACTCTGCCGAGCCCCTCGAGCGCGCCTGGGTTGCCATCCTGGTGCTGTCCATCTCGATCCTGCTCGAGGGCGGTAGCCTGCTCGGCGCCCTGCGCGAAATCAACGCCATGCGCGGCGACCGCAGCCTATGGGAGTGGCTGCACGCCTCGCGCAACTCCGAGCTGGTGGTGGTCTATGGCGAGGACCTCGGCGCCCTCGTGGGCCTCACTCTGGCCCTTTGCTTCCTGTGCCTCGCGGTGGTGACTGGCGAGCCCCAGTACGACGCCTACGGCTCCATGGCCATCGGCGGCGTGCTGCTGGTCATATCGGTTTTCTTGGCGGTGCGCACCCACGATCTCTTGATTGGCCGTTCGGCTGACCCGAGACTGCAACGGGAGCTGCGAGCGCACTTCCAAGCGGACGAGCACGTGGAAGAGGTCTTCAACCTGATCACCTTGCAGCTCGGGCCGCGAGTCCTGGTAGCGGTCAAACTGCGCCTGCGCGAGGGGCTCTCCAACAAGTTAGCCTGTCAGGAAGTCAACGACCTCGAGCGGCGGCTGCGCGCGCGCTACCCGCAAGTGGGCTGGAGCTTTGTCGAGGTCGATGTCAAAAACTAACCCGGCTTCTTGATGACCAAACCGGGCGGCCCTTGGCCGGACGCTGTGTTCTTCGCTTCCGAACCCGGCGAGCATGAGATCTCCTGCCCGGTTCGAACTAGTGCCACCGTAAACCTACCGCGAGTTGTTGCCGTGGTGGATGCGCGCCACACTCAGCGCCATGAGGTGCTCGTGCTGACTCGCGAAAACGATGCCGGGGGGATTGAGAGCCCTCCCCCAAAAAAAACCAAACCAAACCAAACGGATCATGCTGGCAGGTTCTGCTGACCGCTCTCTTCAGCCCCTTTGGAACCCGTGAACCAGCGCGCGCACTTCGCTCCGATATCCTTGATGTCCTCGAGGATCAAGTAACCCGAGGGCACAAAGACCAGGGTGATGATGGTGGAAAACAGCACTCCGTAGGCCAGGGCGATGGCCATGGGCACCAGGAACTGGGCCTGCACTGAGCGTTCGAACATCAAGGGTGTGAGACCCACAAAGGTGGTCAGGGAGGTCAGCAGGATGGGCCGAAAGCGCTTGACGCCCGCCTCGCGGACGGCGTGTTGGAGGGAGGGATCGCGCAGCCGGTGGTTGTTGATGTAATCCACCATCACCAGGCTGTCGTTGACCACTACTCCGGCCAGCGCCACCAGGCCCATCATCGAGAGCAAGGAGAGGTCCTGGCCCATGAACATGTGCCCCAGGACCGCTCCCACCAACCCCAGGGGAATGGCCGACATGACAATCAGGGGTTGGGTATAGCTCTTGAAGGGAATCGCCATCAGAGCGTAGATCGCCAGCAGCGCCAGGATGAACGAGCGCCCCAACTCGGAGAGCATCTCACCCAACTCGCGGCTCTCGCCCTGGACCGACCAAGTCACCGAGGGGTGGCGCGCGAGGATCTTCGGCAGGGCTTCACGGGCGAGTTCCGCGATCACACCGCTGCCCGAGGAGATACGTTGGTCCACATCGCTGGTGACATTGATCACGCGCTTGCGGTCGGCGCGCTGAATGGTGGCAAAACCGCGGCCGGGGTGGGCTCTTGCCACGCTGGAGAAGGGCACCGCCTGGCCAAGGGGCGTGCGGATGCGCATGTTTTCGAGGGTGTGCAGGGTGCGGCGATCGGCTTCGGGGTAGCGCAACATGACCTTGATCTCATCCCGGCCGCGTTGGATGCGCTGGACTTCTTCGCCGTAGAACCCCTGGCGTACCTGCACGGCGAGACTCGCCAGGGTCAGGCCCAGGGCCTCGGCCGAGGGCAGGAGCTCGAGTTGTAGCTCCTGCTTGCCGCCGCGGAACGAGTCAGCGACATCGAATACTCCCGGCACCCGCGCCAGGCTGGTTTTCAACTCGTCCGCCGCCAGGCGCAATTCGTCGATGTTCTCGCCGGCGAATTCGACCGAGACCGTGTTTCCACTGGACATGACATCGGCGCTGAAAATCAACTCCACGGCGCCAGGAATCGGTCCGCAGAGTTCACGCCAGCGAGCCACGATATCGGAGGTCACGATGCCCTCGTGTTCCTCGGTGGGGACCAGTTCCACGATGATTTCGCCCAAGTGCGAGCCAGCCATGGCCAAGCCGCCGGGAACTCCGTTGTTGGCCTGCACCGCCCGGAATGGCTGTTGGCCGATGGCCGTCATGAAGTGCTTCACGCAGTCGATGCCTTCGCGCCCGGCGTACTCGGCCTTGAGTTCGAGCGCGGCGGATTCGATCTGTCTGATGGCGCGCTGGGTGACTTCCGGGGCGGTGCCGAGGGGCATGGTGAGTTGCGCCGCCATGATGTCGCCGTCGATCTTCGGGAAATCCACGAAGCGCACGAATCCGCCGCTCACCAACCCGCCCACCAGCATCAGGCTCGAGATCACCAGGGCGTGAGTCAGGTAGCGCCACTCGAGGGCCAGCTCGAGGGCCGGGCGATAGATCCGCTGGGCAAAGTTCACCATGCCCCGTTCAAACAGGCTCTGCAGCGCGACCCACCAGGAGAAGGGCGCCATCCGGGCCAGGCGTTCGCCGAGCTGGCTACCGTGGGCCAGGTGCGCGGGCAGGATGATCTTGGACTCAATCCAGGAGAAGACGAGGATCGGGATCACTACCGTGGGCATGACGGAAAAGAACTTGCCGAACATGCCGGGCAGGTTGAGCAGCGGCGCGAAAGCGGCGATGGTGGTCAGGATGGCGAAGGTCACCGGTGTGGCCACGCGCTGGGCACCGCGGATGGCGGCGTCGAGCAGCGAGCTGTCTTTTTTCTGTTCGGTGTAGATGCTCTCGCCCACGATGATGGCATCGTCAACCACGATGCCGAGCACCAGGATGAAGGCGAACAGCGAGAGCATGTTGATCGACATGTCCAATTGCGGCAGCACCCACAACGCGCCTGTAAAGGCGATGGGGATGCCCATGGAGACCCAGAAGGCCAGGCGGAAGCGCAGGAAGAGGGCCAGCACCAAGAACACCAGAGCCAGGCCCTGGATGCCGTTGCGAACTAGCAGTTCCAGGCGTCCCTGGAGAAAGGCCGACTGGTCAGCGTTGATCGAGAGCTTGACGCCGGCGGGCATGGAGGGCTGGCTGCGCTCGACATAGTCGCGCACCGCCGCCGCGACTTCGAGGGCGTTTTCGTCGCCCACGCGGTAGACCAGCACCTGCACCGCACGCTCGCTGTTGAAGCGCGAGGAGCGGCTGGTGTCCTCGAAGCCATCCACAATTTGAGCGAGTTCGTCGAGGAGGATGCGGCTGCCATCGGGGCGCGTGACCACCACGATGGAGGCGAACTCTTCGCCGGTTCGCGCCTGGCCCTCGGTGCGCAGGAGGATCTCGCCAGCGCTGGTCTTCATCGAACCGCCGGAGAGGTCTAGCGAGCCCTGGCGCACGGCTTTGGCCACCTGGTCGAAGGTGAGCCCATGGCGTTGCAGGGCCGTTTCCGAGACCTCGATCGAAATCTCGTAGGGACGCACGCTCGAGAGTTCAACCTGACTGATGTTGGGCAGGCTGTTGAGCTCGTCGCGCACTTTCTCACCAAGGCGCTTGAGGGTCAATTCGTCGGCATCACCCGAGATGGCCACATTGATCACCTGGGAGCGCATGACGACTTCCCCGATGATGGGCTTTTCGGCCAGTTCCGGGAAAGTCGAGATGGCGTTGATGTGCGTCTTGATGTCGTCGAGTACAGAGCGAGAATCGCTGCCGCGCATCAGTTCGATGGCCACGGTGCCCACATTTTCCACGGCTGTAGAGGTCACTCGCTTGACGCCTTCGATGGCGTGCACCTCTTCCTCAATGCGCACGCAGATGGCCTCTTCGACTTCTTCGGGCGCGGCGCCGGGGTAAGGCACGGTGACCGTCACCAGATCCATGGCAAACTCAGGGAAGAGTTCCATCTTGATCCGACTTCCGCTCAAGGCGCCGCCCACAAGCAGCACGACCATCACCAGATTGGCGGCGACGGGGTTCTTGGCAAACCAGGCGAGGATTCCTTTCATGGCTAGCGACTGCGGTCGCTGATGTCTTTCACGCGCATCCCTTCGGTGGCGATCTCGAGCGGCGAGACGATGACGCGCGTGCCCATCGGCAAGCCTGTACCCGCCACGACGATGTTCTCGCGGGTGGCGCGCAGGACCTCGACCGTTCGTCGTTGCAGGGTGTTCTCCGGCGAAACCAGATAGACACGGGAGCCATCGCGCAGAGCGCTGCGCGGCAGGATGCGCACATCCTCCAGCATCCGACCCTCGATGGCGGCTTCGACGAAGAGACCCACGGTGAGGGGTGCGGCCGTGCCTTCTTGGCCCGCCGGGATGTCGTAAGGGTCTTCGACCCGAGCCACCAGGACGACCATGCGCGTGAGGGGATCGATCTCGCCTTCGGTGCGCACGATGCGCGCGGTCCACTCGCGTCGTGCGCCGGCAAAGTCAGCCCAGAGCCGCACGCGGGGCCCCGCCGCGCTGGTCTCGACGGCGCGGGTGTTCAGGTCGATTTCGAGGTGGGCCAATTCGCTGTCGGAGATGGGCAAACGCACCTCGGCGTAGTCCACCGCGTAGAGTTCCGCCAGCACACTGCCGGGGGGGATGTACTGGCCGAGGTCGGCGTACTTGGCTCGCACGCGGCCTGCAAAACTAGCGACGAGTTGCGTGCGTTCGATGTTGAGTTGGGCGTGGCTCTCGCGGGCTTGGGCAGCGTTTAGGGCGGCGCCAGCTTCGGCAACTTGGGGTTCCAGGAGTCCCAAGGCCGTGGCCTGGCCCTCTCCGAGTTCGGCCCATTCGCGCTTCGCCACAGCGGCGTCGGCTTGAATCTCAGATAATTTGCGCACGGCCTGGGCGACTTGCAGCTTGGCCTGGGCCAGAGCCAACTCGCCGTCGCGCGGGTCCAACTCCAAGAGCACCTCGCCCGCTGCGAAGAAACCTCCGGCCACCAGGGCGGGCGAGACCGCGATAACGCGTCCGCCGACTTCGGCCACCAGGGCGCTCTGGGTGCGGGGCATGACCGAACCCCGGGCGAGCACTTCAACTCTGAACGAAGTGCTCGCGAGTTCCAGGGTGCGCACGGTGGGCAGGACCACCACCGGCGGGCTGGGCACGATCTCCCCCCTGGCATCGATGAGCCACTTGGTGCCGAGGGCGCCGAGCACCAGGACGAGCAGGGGCAGCAGGATCTTGAGTAGAATTCTCATGGGGTGATTCTAGTTGGGCGCCGCGATGCTTGCGGATTTGCGTTCATCCTCAAACCCGCCACCGAGGGCCAGGAATAGGTCGATGCGCGTATCCAGGCGTTCGCGCCTGGCGTTGATCCATGCCGTCTCCGCGGCAAGGGCCGCGCGCCGGGCGCTAAGGACCGAGAGGATTTCGAGACGACCGGCGAGGTAGCGCGCCCAGGCCAGGCGTTCGCTGGCCTGGGCGTGGTGCGAGGCGCGTTCGAGGCTTGCAACCCGCTCGTCCTGGTGTTCTGTCACCGAGAGGGCGGTTTCGACTTCGAGAAAGGCGCGCAGGACGGTTTGTTCGAAGTTGGCCAGACCTTCGCGTACGCGAGCATCGGCCAGGTCGACTCCGGCGCGTAAGCGACCGCCCTGGAAGATCGGCTGGGTTAGGTTGGCGGCCAGACTCCAGATGTCGAAAGCACCGGAGGTGAGGTCGGAGGCTTCGGCGCTGCGCCGTCCACCGCTGGTGGTCAAGCTCAAGGCGGGCAGCAACGTCTTGCGCGACTCGAACAAGGAAAGGTCAAGGGAGCGCAGGTGTTCCGCCGCCGCCAAAAGGTCGGGGCGCCTTTCGAGCAGGTCTGAGGGGAGGCCTGCGGGCACGGCGCCGAAAATTTCGGGCAGCTGAGCCGAGCCTTCGAGAAGACCAACGGGGTAGCCGCCCACGAGCACTTCGAGTTGGCGCGTGACTCGCTCGCGGGTTTCGAGACTCGCGGCAAGTGCTGCGGATTCCCGGGCCAACTCGCTCTCGGACGCGCGCAAATCCAGGGCGGGGATGCGCCCCGCAGCGTAGCGATCGCGCAGAATGCGCGTACTCCCGGTGGCGTTCTTGACCCGGCGTCGACTGAGGTCGAGTTGCAGGTCTATGGCGGCCAGGGCGAACCAGGCCTTGGCTATTTGGGCGGCCAGGGAGAGCTGGGCGCCACGGACTTGCGCCGCCGAAGCGCGCCAATCCGCTTCGGCGGCGCGGCCGCGGGCGTCGAGCTTGCCCCACAGATCGAGCTCCCATGAGAGATCCAGGGAGAGGCCAAAACTGGTGCTTGTTGTGGAGAGCACGCTCCCGCCGCTACCGGGGATGGGGAAGCCCACGAAGTTCTGGCGCTGTCGTCCCGCACCCAGGGAGACGCCGGCCTGGGGCATGAGCTCGCCACCCGCCATGCGCGCGAGGGCCGCGGCCTGTGCGACCCGAGCGGCGGCGGCCTGGAGGTCGCGGTTGTTTACGAGGGCGCGTTCGACGAGAGCGGTCAGCTGCGGGTCGCCGAATTCAGCCCACCACGGCCCCACGGGGATATCCAGCGCATCCCGTCCAGTTTCAGCGGCGAAGGCATCGGGGATGGCCACCCTGTTCTCTTCGTGGACCCGAGACTCAGGCGCGCGGCAAGCGGCCACGAGGAGCCACATACAGAGCCCGCTCCTGATCCACTGCCTCAAGGCCAGTCGGTGCACCAAAGAGCCCATTTAGCGGTCGGCCCATGAAAATAGGACGAAGGGTCGGCGCGGACGCAGAGGGGTAGGGCGCATGGTGGCAGGGCTCACGGAAAGTGAAGGGGGCGGGGGCCAATCATGCGTTAGATTCGGTCTCGATCAAGCCTTGAGCCCGCTCGAAGCCACCGGCCGACCCCAGACCCTCCAGCAAATAGAGAGCGCGGGCCCCGGCATCGCCAGGGCCCGCGCTCGTCTTGCGAGTTTGCTCGGTCGCTTCTCAGGGACCGATCGAGAACTGCAACGCGTCCGAGAGGCCGCTTGAGCTGGCGGCGGCGGGATCGCGAAACCAGTGCTGAGCGTAGATCCTGACCCCCGGTTGCAGGAGCGGATCGACTCCCGACTGGATCCGGGCGTTGAAGTCCACGGAGAAGCTGCCCGTGCAGTTCGGCCCGGGATCGCCGCCGGAGTTCTGGACCGCTGTGCGGTGCAACATGGGCGCTGCGCAGAGGGTTCCGTCCTGGAAGGGCGTGTAAGCCGGCGCGTAGCCGTAGAACATGATTCCGTTCTGGTGGCTGACCACATTTTCCGCACCTACGGTGAAACTGGCCGGTGAAGTCGTGCTGGCGCTGCCCTGCCAGACACTCGCGGGCGTGCAGCCCTGACTGGTGACCTTGCCGATGCAGTAGTTAGCCGGATCGGTCGTGACCGGCAGGAAGAAGACCGGGTTGGTGTAGGCGACCTTTGCGCCGCCCTCGCTGTAGGCGCGGTACCAGGTGTTGCTGCTTGTGTTCAGGGTGTCGATGCACTCGAAGATGCCGCTGCCGGTCACGGGGCCGCTGGAGCAGAGCACGGTCTCGGCTGCATCGCCCACCCTGCCCGAAAAGATCGTGATCTCAGCGGTATCACCACCAAAGTTGTAGTGCACCCGCGGCGCGAGGGCTGCGGGAGGAGAGCTATGAGGCACCGGGAACATGCTGCCCATGGGAACCGCGGAACCTCCCAGGCCGACTTCGATCACCAGGCTGTGTGCGTTCGAGATGTAGGAGCGTCCCTCCTGAAGGGCGCGATCGATATTGGGAATCGTAAAGGGCTCGTTGACCAGCAGCGCATGGTTGGCGCCAAAGGCAAAGGCCGCGTCGTGGGTATCGCTGCCCGAGTAGGCGTACAAGAGGCGCCCATCGAGGAGCCAGTCAACCCAGCGCCCTACCGCGCCGGCCTGTCCCGACTGGCTCGCCCCCCCCCAGATTTCCACGCCGTGCAGGGCGTTTGCTTCGATGCCCTGGGCCTGGGCATAGCTATTCCAACCGAAGGAAGAACCCAAGGGATGGTGGACGATGGGGTAGCCGCCCTGGCCGCGAATCGCGGCGATGTTCTGCCCGAAGGGCTCCAGCACATTGCTGAAGAGTCCGTCGCAGAAACCGAGTAGGCCATCTTCGCCGCCGGGAATGCGTGCGCTGATGCCGTGGGCTCCCATGTGGTTGGCCGAAGTCGTGCCCAGGCACAGGACATCACCGAGGTCGCTGCCCGTCTGGGGACCACTCTCGTCGCTCGATAGTTCGATGTCGGCCATGACCAGGAAGGAACCGTCGGTGGCCGCGGCGCACTCGGCTTGGATCGCGGCGAATTCCGAGGTGCTGTTAATGCAGTAGCTGTGGTCAGTGGCGGTGAACCAGTCGTAACCGAGGGCCTGGTACTGGGTCTTGAGATCGCCGTAGCTGAAGCTGCCAGAGAGTTGCAGAGTCTCAGCCGTGCAATTGCTCGAGGGAGCGCAGGCACCTGACGCTTCGCCGTGGCAAGAGTGCACATGCAGATCGCCGGCGTGCACATTGACCGTGCCGCCAAAGCTCGCCTCCAAGCTCGCCGAAGGCAAAGCGAAGGGGGCGATGCGCGTGATCAAGCGAGTTGTCGTGGCCACCTTGAGCTGACCGCTTGGCGTGCGATAGGAAAGGCGCAATTCGATGCGTGCGGTCTCGCCCTCTTCGGCCCCGGCGAAGAAAAGTTGGTCGTAGGCCAGGGGGAAGTCGATCTGCGTGAAGGGCTGCGGCATGCCCCGGTCGTAGGCTTCCCTGAGGGCATTCCAGCGTGATGCGATCTCGTGGCGCGCCTCTAGGACTTCGCTGCCGCCAAATTCGGGCGCATTCTCGTCGGCGAAGTAGCGCCGGTCGCGGTGCAGTTCGGATATCTCGTGGGGTAGGCGTTCGATCAGCGCATTGACTTCGCCGTAGCGCGCATCGCCCACGAGTTCTCCGACTAGCTCGGAAGCGAAAACGATGTCTCCTCCCGATCGTACTTGGAAGGACTCGAGCTCGTAGACCTCGCCGTTTTCGGCGGGGTTGTAGACGAGCATCGCGACCTCGGCCGGGCGCAAAATGCGCACCTCAGCCGGCACAAATGGCACGAGCAAGAGTTCCGCGGGAAGAGCTCCCACCTGGGCCCGCCGCGCCGATACGACGGCCACGGCGAGAAGCAAGGCGGCCGGCAGGAGAATAGCGGCTTTGCGCCGGGTGATGTCTTTCTTCATCAGACGAACTGCTGGCTGACTGGCCGGTCTCAGGGGCAGAAGGTCACGGAGACCGCATCGGACAGGTTGAAGTTTGCACCACCGGCGGCCGGGTCGCGGTACCAACATTGGAAGTTCCAGGTCTGGCCCGCGAAGATCGTTCCCGGTGCCGTGGCGTGATTGAAGGCCGTGACGAACACGCCCGCCGCGCCGGAGTTGGTCGGGGGCAAGCGCCGCACGCCAAGGCTTCCGCCACCCACACAACGCAAACCATTGCCGAAGGGCGCCGAGATCTGGTTCGGACCGTAATAGAAGATGCCCGGTTTGTTGACGGGGGCGAAGTCGCTCCTCAGGACGAGATCATTGGCGGAGATGCTGGTGGAACCCGTCGTCGTTGTGATGGCGCCGGCGCCAGCGCTGTTGGGCGTGGTGCTACAGTAGCTCGTGACCGCGGGGCAGGTGTAGTTAGCCGCCAGGGTCCCGAGGAGGGTCATGTTGGCGGTGATGCCGCTCGAGGGATCGACGAACTGGAAGGCCGCGTTCATCGGCGAGTTGAGATTGATGACGCCGCCAGCTGCGGTGATTAGGCCCGTCGTCGCGCTCGGGGGACCGGCTGTGCCGGCCAGGTTGGTGACGGTCTGCGCGCCGATGAGGGGCGTGACGGTCAGCGTTCCCGTGAGCATGGTCAGGGTCGAGGTCGTTGCAAAGGCACCCATCGCGTCACAGGTGAAGGGCGTCGAACTCATCGTGAACGAGAGGTTCGTGATGTCGATCACAGCCAGCGGGGGCAGGAAGATCAAGGCGTTGGGGATAATCGCCGACAGGTCGGGCATCACCATCGCGTTGGAGGAGAGCCACTGGCCTCCACCGACGGGATTGCCGCCGCTTTGCAGGTTGATTTCAATGGGACCCGAGAGGGAGAAGGCGTTGCTCGGGTTGCCTTGCATGGTCCCCAAGGAGGTGGTTCCACTCCAGGTGTAGTTTGACAGGGCGGGATTGATCTGGAACTGGAAGGACTGGGCAGAGGCGAGGGTGCTGGTGGCGACGAGGGCTGCGCCTGCCATGAGGGAATGGAGAGCTTTCATGTACCTGGGGATGGATGGGGAGAAGAAAAAATCAGGTTGCCAGCCCCCAAGGTATCAGGGCCCTCCCGTTTTGGGGAGTGCTTGGGCCGCATCCATCGGGCATAATGGGCTTGGCAGCTTGCTCTGGGGCCTCACCGCTCCACGGAGGCGCCTCCGACCCCATGCCTCATCGCCCTTCCTTTCCTGGCGCCCGCGCGCTGGTAGGCTTGGTGCTTGCCTGCCTGGCTTCCTGCCAGAGCCTGACAGCCAATCCCGAGACCGAGCCCTGGCTCATCACGCACCAGGGTAAGGCCGGTATCTCGGCCCGCATGGGCGTTGGCTCGCTCTACGAGGTGGACTCGGTCGTCGAGATTCAGGATGCCAATAATGACGGCGTCTTTGGTCTGCACGGCGTCATGGAGCCCGTTGGCGGTGTGGGGTTGGCAGGAGAGTATTTCATCATCGACGACCTGGCGCTGTTTGCCGGCGCCGAAGCGCGCATCTTCGAACCCAATCTCGGCGACGACTTGATCAGCTTTGGTCAGCTCACCCAGTACGAGTTATTTTTCGGGACGCGCTGGTTTCTGCCCCTACGGTATCTTGAGACTGAGCGCTTGCGGCCCTTCTTGCACGCCAAGGTGGCCTACATCCCGGCGGTCGATTTCGACATGACCTTGACCATGGTTTTTCCCGATCTCAATGACGCGGTGCTCGTCTCGCCCTACCGCGGCAGCGAGTATTGGAGCATGGGCCTGGGAGGCGGGCTGGCTTATCAGCTCAGTGACAACCTCTACGCAGAGTTGTCCTTCTTCTACGAGTGGCCCCTAACCAATTCCTCGGCAGAAGATGTGCCCACGATCGTCACACAGGGCACGGGCAATCCCTTCGTAGACGACATCCTGAGCCTCTTGAAATTCGACATCGAAATCGAGCCGTCGGGTTGGATCGGCTTCTTCAGCCTGACCTATGTTTTCTGACCCCGACCGCTGCCGATTCTGACTTCGCCCTTACCGAGCGAGGCCAGTCGTGGCGCGAGGTACAAGGCCCAGATAGCCGCGCCGGCGATAGCTCCCGTCCAAATGTCAAAGGCATGGTGCTGCTTGGTGGCCAGGATACTCCACAAGAGGGCCGCCCACGCGGGCCACCAGGCCCAGACCACGGGGCGTGGAAAACGGCCACGCATCAGGTGTTGGGCCGTGAGCAAAAACAACAGGCTGAGGGAGACATGCAAGCTCGGCCATGCGTTGTAGGGCGCATCCACGAGATACAGGCTCTCGAAGAATGGCACGGCCCAACTCGAAGAGGTTGTGAGTTGCGCTTCCATCTCGCCCCGTGTGTGCAGGAATGTGGGGGCCACGAGAAAAGTCGCGAAGCTGAAGAGAGCAAGCCAAATGCCCGCTTGCAGGGAGAGCAAGAGACTCGCCCAACCCTTGCGCGTGCGCGGTGCGCAGGCGACTTGCAGGGGCAGGTACAGATAGAGGGTCATGTAGATTCCCATGGCCCACGGCGTGGGGCCAAACCAGGCATCGGCCTCCGTGCGTGAGTCGAAGACCGAGACCCCGCGGTGCACCGCGAACTTCAAGGTCACGAGATACCCGCCCCCGATGATAACCAGGGTAACTAGCGCCGTGGCGAGCCCGATCCCCCAACCACCCAAGTCACTCCGGCGACTCCAGAGGGGTTGCCAGATGGGCCACAATTCGGGCGGCGGATCCTCGCAGCGCATGGGGGCGGCGTTTCTGACCCGGGGCGTATCACAACGCCCCGGGTACCTGCCAAGGCTAGGGTCAGGGGACGATGGTCAAGGATGTGGCAACGAACTTGCCGTCCTTCATCTCGCCTTCGGCTTCTGCTTTTAGGCCGGACTTCTGGCACCACTCCATCTTGCCCAAGCCCAGGTCTCCGCCAACTTCAACGAAGGCGCCATCGACTTCGATGTAGTTACCGCAGTGGCCAATCTCCTCGAGGGCGCAGCCGCATTCGACGCGCTGGACATGGGCGTCGGCAGTGGTGGTTGTTGGTTCGTCGCCGTCGGCGGCCGGGACCGAGCTTCTCGCGTAGCAGGCGATGGAGGCCAAGGCAAGCAGCAGGGCGCTGAGGGTTGTGAGTGAGGTACGCATGTTTTTCTAGTTTTGGGGGTCAGGCGTGGATATGGGCGGCCAAGAGGTCGAGGCCAGCGTCAATCTTCTCCAATGAGGTCGCGTAGCTCAAGCGAATGTGCCCATCAAGGCCAAAGGCGCTGCCGGGAACCGCAGCCAGCCCCTGTTCTTCGAGGAGCCGCTCGCAGAAGGCCTCGCTGTCGCCGTTGGGCTGGACCTTCAGGATGCTCGGGAAGACATAGAAGGCACCACGGGGAATGGATGTTTCGAGCCCCATGGCCGCGAGCTTTGTGAGCACGAGGCGGCGGCGGTTGTCGAGCTCCTCTTGCATTGCCGCCACCTCGGGCGGGTCCTCCGAGAGGGCTGCCAAGAGGGCCGCTTGTGAGACGGAATTGGGCGCTCCGGTGAGTTGCGAGTGCAGTCGCCCCACGGTCGCAGCCAATCTCTTCTCGGTGGCGACATAGCCGATGCGGTAGCCGGTCATGGCAAAGCACTTGCTCGCGCCATCGATGATCACTGTGCGAGCGCGCCCCGCTTCCCCGCACTGCACGGGACTCGCGAAGGGCTCGCCGGCGTACACCAGGCGGCTGTAGATTTCGTCAGACAGGATCCACAGGTTGTGGGCTTCGGCGAACTCCACCAGACGCGTCAGCTCCGCAGCCGTGGCCACGAAGCCGCTGGGGTTGTTGGGCGAGTTCAAGATCAATCCGCGGGTGCCCGCTCCCACGGCGGCTTCGAGAGCATCAAAGTCCGGGCCCATGTCGCTGCGCGGCGCGACGGTCACCGGTCGGCCTCCCGCGAAGCGCACCTGGGCGTCGTAGCTGACCCAGGCGGGCCGCAGCAGCAGCACTTCGTCTCCTGGGTGAACCAGGGAAATCAGAACGCCGGCGAGGGCGTGCTTGGCGCTGTGGCAAACCGTGATGCCGCTGGCCTCGAAGGCCACGCCGCGGCTGCGGGTCAAGTGGCTGGCGATGGCTTCGCGCAGGTCGGCGCGTCCAGCGGCGGCGGTGTAGCGCACTTCGCCCTCATCGATCAGACGCTTGGCGGCGATTCTTGCGCACTCGGGCGAGTCGAAGTCCGGCTCGCCGGCGGTCATGTTGATAATCTGGCGCCCGGCTGCGGCCAGGGCCTTGGCGCGCGCATCCAGGGCCAGGGTTCTGGAGAGCGGAATGGCCTCGATGCGGGGGTTGATGCGCATGGGGGCATTTTGGCGCCCTGACGGGCCTCGTCAAGTCTGGCCGTCGGTCCTCGGGGGCAAGGACACCAGACCCGGGAAGAAAGGCCGATCCGTATCGTCCGTGCGCATCCCGTCCCGATCAGGCATCCTGTTCGGCCCCAAATGGTCCTGCCCCAGCCCTCTTGCGCCGTCCCCCGGTGCCAGCACCCGTGCCCTTCGGAGTCCCGATGAGTCGGAAGTCCCGCCTGATTCGCATTTTTCTGGTCCTCTTTGGGCTGACGGCCTTCATCGGCTACTTCGCTTTCTCGACCTTCCTGTTCAACCCCTTCGAGGGCCGCCTGGGAGTCGATGTCGCCGGCCTCGTGCCGCGCAGCGCGGACTTCTTCATCGCTCGCGCGCGGCTGAAGACGGTCTTCTCGGACTTTCCGGCCCTCGAGATCGCGGACAAACTCGAGCGGAACCCCGCCTGGCAGGCCTTCTCGGGCTCGCCCGAACAGGCCGATCTCACGGCCGATCTCAAGTGGCAGGAGCTCGTGGACGAGATCGAACGCTCCACAGCCGAACTACCCGCGGGGCTCGGGCCCCTGGACATCTTCGGCGGCACCGACCTCGCTATTGCGGGCAACTTCAAGGGCAACAACATCGACAGCGCCGAGTGGGCGGTCTACGGCACCCTGGGCTTCACTGGCAAGCTGGCCATCGAGCTGCTTGCCTACCCCGGCCTCTTGAACCTCGAGACCCAGGGCCTGGGAGTCACCGAGCTCGACGATTACATCACGATCCACGGACCGGCCCTTGCTACTCCGTTGCATGTGGCGCGCGTCTTCGATGTGGGCGTGATTTCCAACAGCAGCGAACTTGTTGCCGCGGCGGTCTCTCTCGAAGCCCGCCAGTTCAAGGACTCATTCCTCGCGGGAGCTACCTACAATGATCGTATCGCCGTGATCGAGCGCAACGATCACCGCGATGAGGTCGAGGTCTACATTAACACGCGAAGCCTGCTCGAGACCCTACAGGTGGCTGGCGCCTGGCCCGATAGCCAAAGCCAGGATTTCCTGCCGTCGCTGGTGTCGAAGTTTTTTCAGCTCTCGATGGTCAACCATTTCGCCGGGGTGATCGGCGATCACAATGGTCTACAACTCGACCTGCATGCCAGCCTTTCCCGAGAGCTGATGACGCCGCTGCAGACGCGCACCTACCGGCGGCGACCTTCGAGCGGTGATGAGATCATTCTCGAGCGTGCGATCTTCGCGCCGGCGGACACCAGCCTCTTCGCTTACATCAAGTGCAACATGGGCGACCTGATCGGCCAGGTCTTCCAATCAATCGAGCCCGACGCCCGTGGGCTGATCGAGGACATGTTCCAGAAGACCGGCAAGTACCGCAACCTGCAGCAGGTTGTGGACGAGCTCGACGAAGCCCTGCTCGACCGTTGCGTGATTATTGTGCGCGAGAACGATTATCCCCAGGACCCCGACGGGCCGCCCCACGACGACCAGGTTGTGCCCGCGGTGGCGATCATCTTCTGGTTGGCCGAAGGCGGCGGCGAGAAGATTGTCGCCTTGCGCGACCTGATCGGGGGCATGGGTCCGCGCATTGGCCTGGCGGGCAAGGAGCCCGGTCACTCGGGCTACTACAAGAACTTGGTGGGGGGCCATGTGATCCGCGAGTTCTGGGCACCCATGATCCCCGGCACGGGGCTGATCGCCACTGGCAACACGGGTGAGATCTGCATCGTGGCCAACTCGTTCCAGATGGTGAACCACCTGCACAAGACCTGGAGCCAGGGCGCCCCCAGTTTCCCGCGCCTCTCCGAGCGCTCGGACTTTGCCGCCCTGGCCCGTTCTTCGCGCTACGGCGCCAACCTGGCCCTGTGGTTCAACCCTGCCTCGGCCGTGCAGATTCTCGAGCAGCAGGCCCGCAGGCGCGCCGAGGATTCGATTCAGATCGACTGGGCCTTCGAGCGCACTCAGATGGAGCGCAAGGTCCTGCGCGACGACTTCGGCGGCCGCGCCAAGAACCAGTTGGGCGGCGTCGAGAAAGGCGACTTCGAATCCGAGGTGGCGGGGCGCCTGGAGCTGCTCGAGACCACCATCAAGACCCAGCAGATCCCCCTACGAATGGAACAGTACGCCCGCGAGTTCCAATACCTCGGCGGCATCCAGGGCACCCTCCTGATGCTGGCCCTCGACCCCAAAGCCATCGAACTCTCCCTGCGCGTCATCGCGCCCCTGGAGTAGGCGGGCTCGGACGGATGGCCAGGTTACGGCCTGATCGTCACATGCACGGCATCCGACAGATTGAAGGCCGGCGAGCCCGCCAGGAGATCTCGGTACCAGCACGGAAAGCACCTGTCGCCCGAAGTGATCGGTCCCTCGGCCTACGAGGTGGAGTCGAGGTCCACGAGTCGCGCCGCCGCGCCTGTGGCCTCCGCGGAACCCGTCGGATCCGTAGGCTGAGTTTGCTCCAATGCCGCCAAACCGCTCAAGCAACTCTTGAGCGTGGACAGGTTGCGCGGTGCCCATAAGGAAGGCAACTGAAGCGAGAACGGCAAGCGATTTGGTGTTCATGGTGTTTCTTCCGGGAAGCGATGGGACCGGGAAGCCAGGACAAGGAGCTACGAGAAGCTGCAACCCATCCCACGGGGTCGAGCATCCGCCGGGGTATTCCAGTTCCCGGAGCACGGGCCATACAGGCCGCGCCTGGTGCATTTGCAGTCCACGCCCCCTTCCGCGCCAATCACCCACCCCACAGCCTTCACCCTGTACACAACCCATGCTCGCCGCGCTGCCAGACTCCATCCAAAAGCAGCCAAAGGCGCGATCCTGTGCAAATCGCGCTCTTGGCTGTAAAACCCTTGGCTGTAAAAGTGGTGCCCGGAACTGGAATCGAACCAGCACGGGATATTATCCCACTAGATCCTTAGTCTAGCGCGTCTGCCAATTCCGCCACCCGGGCACCTGGGGGTCTCGACCTTAGCCCAGGGGCGGGGTCGAGGTGGTCTGGTTGTCAGGGGCGGGGGTGGCGCTGCGCCTGGGCCCACCGCCCTGGAGTGGCCGAGAAGTCTACCAGTCCTGACGCCCCCAGCAAGCATTATCGATGCCCGCAGCTCACACCGAGGACCAACTCCAAGAGACCTCCGCGCCGGTCTTTCTCACCGGATTCGAGCCTTTTCTAGGCCATGCGGTCAATCCCAGCGGCGAGTTGGTCCGGGCCCTCATGGCCGATCCGCCGCGGGGCGTGCAGGTTGTGGGGAAGGTTCTGCCGGTGGACTTTCGGGCGGCGGATGAGGCTCTGCGCGTGGCCCTTGAGGGGGTCTGGGCTCTGAAACCCGTGGCCCTCTTGAGCCTTGGTGTCCAGCGCCGGCCCTACTATCGCCTGGAGCGACTGGCGCGGGCCCGGCTGGACTCAAAAAAGACCGACGCGGCGGGAATCCTCGCCCGCGACCTCGAACCGCGGGGTCGGGGTGTGCGCCAGACCTGTTTGGACCTCGAGCGTCTGGTGGCCGTGCTCACCGCGGCTGGCGCCGGCGACGCGCGCATTTCCAGCGACGCAGGAGGCTTTCTGTGCGAGTTCGTTTACTACGGCCTGCTCGGTGCAGCAGAAGCGCGGGGATTGCCCGCGGTGTTCCTGCACCTGCCGCCGGTGGATGTGGTGGCCGTGGAAGATCAGATTCCCGTGCTGCGAGCCCTTGTCGCCGAGTTGGCGCGCGGCGCCGCGGGAGAGTAGTCGCTCACTCCGCGAGCACGAGCAGGGGCCGCTCTTGGTGGCTAGCCGAGGGCTGAGCCACGAGAGTGCGCCAGGCGGCGATGAGCGGCGCGACCTCGAGGCCCATGTAGTGTTCGCCTGCTTGACCGGCGACGCCTTCAAGGCGAGCTGTGCCCTGCGTCGCCAGCTTGCTCGCGCCCCGGGGCTCTTGCATGCGCAGCTTGAGCATCGCCGCCGCGCACTGGATCAAGCCCTGGATGAACTCGGCCTGCAACTCGTCGGACCGGGCGGCGTGCCAAATGGCTTCCCAGGCTTCGTGGGCTTCCCACAGGTAGCCGTGGTTGTAGAGGTCGAGGCCAAAGCGATAGTCCTCGTTCTCGCGCCAGGATGCGGCGGGCAGGTAGACGGCCGCCGCGTCCTGGGCGCCGTAGGAGTGCCCGCGGGAGCTGCGAGTGGGGTGCGGGTCCACGCCGGGCAGGAAGGCGTAGGGAGGAAAGGGCCGCAGGGGCGCGTAGCGCGCCGGCTCCGCGCTCACGGGAAGAGCTCCACCACGGGGTCGAGCAACTCGGTGCGACCGTCCTTCACATAGATCCCGGCGAAGCGCTTGCTGGATATTTCGCCGGGGAGTTCGGTCTCGATGGTCTCGCAGCCTTCCACCGCGATGGTCACTTCGCCGGCAGCGCCGATGTGCACGGCCACCTCGAGGTCCGCATCGTCGCTCGGCGGCGGTTCGAGGTAGAAGCTCTCGATCTTGCGCGTCACCACGCCGCCGCCGCCCGCGAGAGCCAGGCGCCACAGGCCGGCCTTGCCGTCCTTCAAGAGCCCGAAAATCAGCCAGTCGCTTGCCTCTCCTCCCGCGATCACCAGGCCGTGGCAAGTGCTGCGGTATTGCCCGCCGTCGCGGCGAAAGGTTGCCCGCAACTCGTACTCCTCGGAGAGCTCGATGGCCGTGTTGATATAGCCCGCGGGCCGTACCGCCGCGAGGCCCAAAAATGCGTCTCCCTGGGTGAAGTCCTTGGCCTCGGCGTTGAAGATCGTCATCCATCTCTTGCGCGGCGCCACGAGGCTATGCACTTCGCCAGCCAGGAGTCCCGCCGCGCGCACCTCGCTTCGCATTTGCGCGGCGCTCTTCAAGAGGAACTCGCGATCGTCGAGGGCGGCGCCCATGCGCGCCGCGAAGGTGTAAGCTCGCAAGGGCAAGGGTTGCTTGGCCTTTTCGTAGGCCGCGAGCAGCTTGCGCGCCGAACGCGAAAGGCCACGCTGGGCGCTCATGGCCCGGCGCAGGGCGTAGTTGCGCGAGTCAAGTTTCTTGAGCTGCTTCTCCAGGGCGGCGTAAGTCTCCTCGTCGGGACTCCAATGCCCCTCGTCGGCCAATTCAAGTTGCAGGGCCACCAGGGGCGCGGCACTTTCCTTGTGACCGAGGTCCAGGAAGATGCGCGCTTGCAGAGCGATGAGTTCCAGATCGAAGTGGTCCTCGCCGTCGATCTTGCTGCGCACATACTCCACATGCAGGAGCGCGCGCCCCAAGAGCTCCTCCTCGCTCACCGGCGCCTTGCGGTTGTCCGCGGCCTCGAGCGCCGCATCGATGTAGCGCGTCACCCGTTCCATGCGCAGGCTGCGACGAGTGGGCTTGGCCGCCAGGTGCAAGGGCCGCACTTCGTCCAAAATCCAGGCCTTCCAGTCGCGCCTGAAGTCATCCAGGCTCTCGTGGGCGAGGGGCGATCCCGCTCCGAGAAAAATTTCCTCGAAGACCGCGCGCGAGTCCCCGCCGCGGCGTGTCATGCGCTCGCGGTAGCGACCGTAGAGCTCCCGATAGCTATGGCGTAGGGTCTTTGGGTCCTCGAACTGTTGCATGAAGTAGACCAGCCCCCAACCCCAGGCGTAGTAGCTGCCCGGGTAGGAACCGCCTTCGGCGTAACCGAGGACCTTCTCCAGGGTGACCTCGTCGCTCTGCGATTGCAGCGCCGCGGCCAGGTTGCGTAATCGGCTGAGGGCAGCATCGGGCCACAGGACGCGGTGGTCGGCCATGGCCACGGCGCCCTCGAAAAAGCTCGAAGTGCCCTCGTTTAGCCATGTCGGCGCCCGGCCGCCGCGACGATTGAGGAGTGACATGAACTGGTGGCTGGCCTCGTGAAAGAGGGTCTCCAGCATCCATTGAAGGCGACCGGTGGTGGTGCGCGTGTCGTAGCAGGTGACCTGGTTCTCGCCTGGTGACCACCAACCTTCAGGGGCCGAGCCGCCGCTCCAATTGGACAGCATCGACTCCCGCGTAGGGTGCACGCGGATGGTGGCCTTGGCCTTCGGCACGGCGCTCTCGTCGCCGTCGAAGTACAGCTCGACATAGTAGCCATGGATGTCATCCATGGTGTCGGCTACAAGTTGTACGACCTCTTCTTCGAGGTTGGCCCGAAGCACATAGTGTTCGCTCTCGAGGGTCACCAGGGGCCAGTTGCCGTCGTCGTCCTTGCCTTCGAGGCCTGCCTCAGCGCCGGCACCATCGAGGTCGACCTCCTCGAAGGCGGACTGCACCTCGCCGTGCAGTCGTTCGAGTCGTCCGGCATCCTTGCCGGAGCGCACGGGCAATAAAGCGTCGAGAATCGCCAGGGCGCGCGCGGCGTGGCCGTCCTCGAAGAGCTCCTTAGCCGCCTTGTAGAGCCGCGTGGTGGCGTCGCGGAAGAGCCGTTCGCGACGGCTGTTCAGGGGGTCCGCGCGGGAGAGCGCGCTACGGACGCGCTTGGCTTGGCGTGTTTCGCCGCGCTCATCGAAGATGTCGGCGGCGCGGGCGAGGTGGTAGGCCCCGCGGTCGGGGTCCTCGAGTTCGAGCAACGCCCCGCCCAGCAAGTGGTGGGCGAGCGCGTCCCCCGATATGCGCGCCACATGCTTTTGGAGCAGTTCCACGGCGGGGCCCCAGCGCTCGGCTTGCAGATGCTCCTGGGCTTCCGCCAGGGCGTCCGGGTTGCCCCCGAAGGCCAGGCCGAGGATGAGTTGGAGCGCGAGTCCCGGAGCCAAGCAACGCACGAGCAGCCGGCCTCGGGGCCGGTCGCTCGTGCGCTGCTTGGCTCCGGGCGCGGGCGAGTTCAACGCTACTCGAAAACCGTCGTCTGCTTCATCGACCCCGAGAGCTCCATCTGCTGCTCGATCTCGAGTTCCATACCCTGGGCGCTGATGTCCATGGCAACATCGATTTGCAGGATCAAATCGGCGTTCAGTTCGAAGGAGTGGGCGTGTCCGCCGGCCAGATCCCAGAGCAGGGTGGCTTCGCCGTCGATCTCCAGAACAAGATCCATGCCGGTGATCTCCATTTCATTCACGCCATCGGGCAATTCGTTCAAACCCCCTTGCGCCTTTTCCGTCATGTCCACTGCGTTCTCGATCTTGATCGTGAAGTGCAGGATGCCTACTTGTAGACCGTCTTCTGTTTTGCGAGTGCCCTTGAAGGTGGCAGTGACTGCGCCCTCGACATCATCGTTGAACCAGTCCGAGAGCGAACCCATGTCCTGGCCCATGCCCATCATGTCGTCGCCACCGCCGCTGTCCTCGGCCACCAACTTCAAATCGCCGCCGGGTACCAGCACAGGCAGGAACACCATCGGATCGAGCTCCCACTCGTCGTCCGTGTTGACTTCACCATCGGGCAACAGGCTGCGCATGTCTAGGTCTTCCCGCAGGCCTTTGAGGAGGTCATCCTGGCCCTCGTCTTCAGGGAAGCTGGCGATGAAGTCCTCGTTTTCCTTGTCCCAGGTGAAGAGCACCTCGGCACCTTCGAGCTCGCTCGTGAAGGTCACCGAGCTATCGGTATTGTCGATGGTGCCCATCATGTCGACCTCGACGGAAACCTCGACGCCCTGCTCGACAGTGTCGAAGGTGCGCTTCAACTTGCTCGGTCGACCTGGTCCCATCGAGAGGTATTCATCGGTGACCGTGAGCGAGAAGCTATCCTCCAAGCTCATTGTGATGTCGGGCTGCATGGGTGGCTCCTCGCCGTTCATCAACATCACCATGTCGTCCAGGGTCAGCGAGGACGAGGTGTTGGCGGTCTTGGTGAAGGTCGCGCCTTCACTCACGGAGAACTCAAAGCTCGTACCCCTGGGCGTGGAGGCCAGGAGCAGGGGGGCCAGGGCGAGGGGCAGGAGCAGGCGGGAGTGGATGTGCTTCATGAGTCGCAGATATGAGCCGCACCAAGGCGGCCCGAGGCAAGAATTGCAGGAGGGCGGGGGGATCAGGGAGGCTGAGAGCGGCAACAGCTTAGGGCACAGCCTGGGCCAGCCACCACTCAAAATGACTCTGCGCCCCCGGGTCGCGCCTATTTGCACGGTCCTATCTGCACTTTCCTAATTTGCACTTTTGCATGTCGTGGTCCCTTCCCGGGCAGCCCCTTGGGGCGCTCGCCGTGGCGCTGCCTGCCGCCAACAGAACCGCGGGCCCCACCTCAAAAAAGGCGGGGTCCGCTGCTTCTTGCGCCAGCCGGTAGGGCCGGTCAGTTACAGAAGGTCACAGCCATGCCGTTGGTCAGGCCCACGCCGATGCCATCGGGGTGCGTCGGATCGCGGTACCAGAACGGGTAGTAACGGGTGTCGCCGGGAAAGCCGGGCTCGACTCGATGACAGGCTGAGGCTTGGGGTCTCAGCAAAGAGGGTTTCAGCAACGAGTAAGGGCCGGCCCGAACCTGATTGGTCCGGACCGGCCCGCTGATTTGGCGGCCG
>DUCM01000014.1:0-298394 GCA_012959785.1 Planctomycetota bacterium
CGAAACCGTCGCGACGCCGTCCGCGGGCGCCGTCCAACTAAACCAGACATCATTGAAGATCTGCTGCGACCCCGCGAAGTCGCAGAGCCCGTCGGGCAGCCCATCGGGCAGGGCAAACAGATTGTTGAAGGCAAAAAGCCCCGTGCCGCTGATCGGTTGGGCAGCAGCGCAGTTGTCCTGGCCCTGGGCCAAGAGGGGAACGGGCAGCAAAGTGGCCAGGAGCCACGCGAGAAGCAGCGAGAAGCGAGGGGAGAGCATGGCGAGATGTCCTTCACAAGGGTTGCCTGCTTGGGTGGGGCCCAAGGACAACGGGTTGGCGAGCTAGAGACCGAGCTTACAGACGAGCCTAGCACGGATTTGAGTTGGCGTGGGTTCTCTCCACCGTCGCCGAGAACCTTCGCCCCCGAAGGCCCCCCGGCCCCCTCAAGGAGCCCCGCCAAGGGCCCCTGGGCCCTGGCTTGAGGGGTCGGAAACAGGGCTCGGGCCGCCTGGCTGGAAACCCTTCCAAGCGCTCCTCGCTGGCTCGCATGAGTCTCTCGCCGAGGCCCTCAAGATCGCACCCGCGACGGGCCCCCGAGCGTGTACTTTGAGGCCGAGATTGCGTACCCTGTGAGCGCTTCAAGCGGTCCCGGATCGGCCCTAATCGTGCGCCTTGAAAGCGTTTCTTGACACTGCCGGTTCTCTGCGGGCTCTCTGCGGACGGACGGGCCGAGGCTCTTCGAAAGAGGGCCCCGGAAAAAGAGCCCGCGGGAAGGCCAAAACACAAGCCCCGCGCCTCGTTCACAACCCAAGCTGGGCGGTTCATAACCCGACAGCAAGCCCCCAACCTTCCACGCCGGCCCACAGCCTCCCGGCACCCGATCAAGCCGACCCTGGATACCCGTTGACATGTTTCCCTCCAGTGCCTACTCATCCCCAACCGTTTGCGTTATGTCAACAGCGCTTCTGCGGATGCAAGTGCCCGCCACGCCTGGGTTTGCGCGGGTCACACCGCGAGTACTCCACAATTTGGCCAGGCCCTTATTAAGAAGGTTAATTCTTAATACTTGAGGAACGGAAACCCAACCACCCCATCCCTTTTGGAAAACCCACGAGTTGCTGCCCATGAAGGTTCTCTGTGATCGAGAGCAACTGCGAGAAGGTCTCGCCGTCGTCAACAATGTGATCCCGCCCCGGAGCACGAAGCCCGTCCTCGAAAATGTTTGTCTGGTGGCTTCGGACGATGCCCTGGAGTTGCTCGGTACTGACCTTGAGGTCGCCGTGCGTTACCGCGTCGGCGAAGTCAAGGTCTCCGAGCCGGGGCTGGCCGTCATCCCCGCCCGGGTGGCGCTCGACTTCATTCGCGATCTCTCCAGCGAAACCGTGGCCCTCGAGAGCGCCGACGGCCGTTGCACAATCTCCGGCGGCTCGGACTCCTGTGAGCTCGTGACGCTCGACGCGGACGAGTTCCCGGTAGTGTCCCGTTTTGACGAAGAGAAGACGCTCACGATCCAGGGAGGCACCTTTACGCGCCTGGTGGGACAGACCGCCTTCGCCGCGGCGCGTGAAGCCGGCCGCTATGCCATGCACGGTGTGTTGATGGTGATGGAAGAGGGCCATCTCAAGTTGGTGGGCACCGACGGCCGACGCCTGGCCCTCTCCTCCACGCCCGTTGACCAGCCCAGCGAGGACATCAAGCCCTCGATCCTGCCCACCAAGGGCATCCAGCTCTTTTGCCGGGTGATCGAGGACCCCCTGGACATGGTGCAACTGCAATTCGGGGAGAACCAGGTGGGACTGAAGTCCAAGAACGCCGAGATATTCACGCGCCTGATCGACGGCGAGTACCCCAAGTACACCCAGGTCGTACCCAGCGAAACAGCCCACATCGTCGAGGCTAACGCGGACCTCATGGGGCGCAAGCTGCGCCTCGTGGCCAATGTGACCGGGGACGAAGCCCGCGCCGTGCGCTTCAAAGTCGAGCGCGACGAGATCGCCATGTTCGGCCGCTCGGCCGGCCGCGGCGAAGCTCAGGCCCACATGGAGGTCAAGTACGACGGTTCTGGATCCTCGATCTCATTCAACCCGGACTATGTGCTCGACGGCCTGAAGCACTGCGATCAGGAAACCTTGCGGCTCGAGTTTTCCGACAAGTCCAGCCCAGGCAAGTTCTGTCTCGGCGAGAACTACATCTACATCGTGATGCCCATCACGATTGACACCTGAGCTTGAGCGACCCTCACAGCCAACGCATTCGAAAAAGGGGCCGTGGTCCAACCGCACTCCGCGACGCCTTGCGAGGCTATCTGCGCGATAGCGGCCTCGGCCCGCAGCTCAAGGATGCCCGCGTCTTCCAGGCCTGGACCGCTGTTCTTGGTGAACCACTGGCCAGCCGCGCAGTACCCGTACGTTTCCTCTTTGGAGAGCTGACTGTCGAAGTCGAATCCTCCCCGCACCTTCACGAACTCCAAAACTTCACCGGCGATACCTACCGACAGGCGGCCAACCAACGCCTCGGGGACGATCGCATCAAGAAGCTCACTTTCCACCTGAAACGCTGACAATGTCCGACGAACGAGAAGAGCCCAGGCCCCAAATGGCGGAGCCACAGCTAACGGCAGACCCCAAGTTACCCGGGGGACCCCTCCCGCAGGCGGACAAGGTAGCCACCGAGGTCGACAGCGAATATGGCGCGGATTCGATCACCGTCCTCGAAGGCCTCGAGCCCGTGCGGGTACGGCCAGCCATGTACATCGGCGACACCGATGTGCGCGGCTTGCATCACCTGATCTGGGAAGTGGTGGATAACGCCATGGACGAGGCTCTCGCCGGCCACGCCACCCTGTGCACCGTGACCCTGCACGAGGACGGGTCGTGTTCGGTGCGGGACGATGGCCGTGGGATTCCCGTGGGCATCATCGCTTCGGAGGGCTTGCCCGCCGTGGAGGTCGTGCTGACCAAACTACACGCCGGTGGCAAGTTTGACAGCGGGGCCTACAAGGTCTCCGGCGGCCTGCACGGCGTGGGCGTGTCTTGCGTCAACGCGCTTTCCGAATGGCTTGAAGTGACCGTGGACCAAAACGGCAAGCGCCACCGCATGCGCTTCGCCCGAGGCCAACGCACCCAAGAACTCGAAGTGATCGGCGAGGCTTCAGGCCGGGGCACCGAAATCCGTTTCAAGCCCGATGGTGAGATCTTCACTACCCTGGAGTTCGAACTCGACCTCGTTATCAAGCGTTTGCGCGAGCTGGCTTACTTGATGGGCACGCGCGGCGTGGTCATCGACCTGAAAGACGAGCGCACCGGATCCGAAGAGCGCTTCGCTTATCCCAACGGGTTGCTCACCTTTGTGGAGAATGTGAACGAGAGCAAGACGGTTTTGCACCCCGGGACGATCCACTTCGTCAAGACAGTTCGCGACCCGGCCGACCCCGAGCAACAGTACGAGGTGGAGCTCGCGATGCAGTACACGGACGCCTATCAGGAGACCGTGTTCACCTTCGTCAACAACATCAACACCCACGGCGGCGGCACCCATCTCGCAGGCTTGCGCGCCGGCATCACGCGTACCCTGAACAACTACGCCAAGCAACAGAAACTGTTCAAGGACGAAAAGAAGGCGCCCTCCGGCGATGACTTCCGCGAGGGCATGACGGCGATCCTGGCGATCAAGGTCCCCAACCCCCAGTTCGAAGGCCAGACCAAGGATAAGCTGGGCAACCGCGAAGCCCAGGGCGTGGTCGAGTCGGTTGTGGGGGAGATGCTCGGCACCTACCTCGAGGAGCACAACTCGGTCGCCAAGACGATCATCACAAAAGCTCTGCGTGCCATGCAGGCCCGTGACGCAGCGCGCAAGGCGCGCGAGTTGGTGCGCCGCAAATCAGCTCTCGCCAGCGGCAACCTGCCCGGAAAACTGGCTGACTGCCAGAGTTCCGATCTGGCCGAGTCCGAAATATTCCTGGTCGAGGGTGATTCCGCTGGTGGCTCGGCCAAGATGGGCCGTGACCGCCGAAACCAGGCCATCCTGCCCCTCAAGGGTAAGATCTTGAATGTCGAGAAGGCGCGCCTGGACAAGATGCTGGGTCACAGCGAGATCCAGTTGATCATTTCGGCCCTGGGCTGCGGTATCGCCGAAGAATTCGACATCGAGAAGCTGCGCTACGGCAAGACCATCATCATGACCGACGCGGATGTGGATGGCTCGCACATCCGCACCCTGCTCTTGACCTTCTTTTTCCGCCACATGCGCGAGCTGATCGACAAGGGCCGCTTGTTCATCGCCCAGCCGCCGCTCTACAAGGTTAAGCGCAAGAAGAAGGAGCGTTATGTGATCACCGACGAAGAGTTGCGGGATTACCTGACCGAACTCGGTGTGGCTTCTTTGACAGTCACGGACAAGGAAGCCGACCAGAGCTTTAGCGGCTCGGAACTCAAGTTGATCTCGCGCGACCTGGGCCGACTCGAGGCCCTCGTTCCAAAGCTAGCTCCCGCCTGCGTGGGCTTACCCGTGCGAGAGATACTCGCCAGCTGGGACGGGATCAGCGTGCCAACTCACTGGGCGCAGGTGGGGGGGGTCAACTCGTTCTTTGATGCCCTACCCGAACTCAACGCCTGGATGGACTTGCAGAAGGCGCGCCTGGGCGTGGAAGAACTTAGCGTGCACAGCGGCACGGAATCCGCGGTGACTCGGGAAGACGCCGATGTGATCTCAAGCCACATCGCCCACCACGAGGACCTGCACTCCGTCCTGAGTCTTTTGAGGGACCACGGCCTGCGCTTTAGCGGAGGCGGCGAGTGGGAACTCAACGACGGCAAGCAAGAGCGCACTTGCCAGGGGCTTTTGGAGCTCGCTCCGGCGATTCGCCAGAGCGGCCAGGGCGAGGTCGAAGTCCAGCGCTACAAAGGCCTGGGCGAGATGGATGCCGAGCAGCTCTGGGAGTCCACCATGGACCCCTCGGTGCGAGCCCTCTACCGGGTAGAACTCGAGGATGCGGTTGCAGCGGACCACATTTTCACCGTGCTGATGAGCGACGGGGTTGAGCAACGGCGGCAATACATCGAGCGGCACGCCCTTGAGGCCACCAACTTGGACATCTAGCCCGGATTGGGCAGGTTCTATCGGGCAGACCCTCCAGCGGAGGGGTCTGCATGTCCGATAGAAGAGGGTCGCGGCCGGCCAGTCCCCCCCCCTTGGTCGAGTGCCCAGGAGCCCCCTTTAGCGTCCCCGTGGCCCCACCCACCCTCGATGAACCACAACCACCGACTCGGATTTCAGCGTCTGGCCGAGGTGCTCGTGGAGCGCGGTCTTGTGGAGCAGCAATCGGTCCATGATGCTCTCGCCATCGGGGAACACGGAGGCCTCGCATTTCCCGAGGCCCTGGTCAACGCCAACTTGGTCGCCGACTGGGAGCTATCCGCCGTGGTCTGCGAGCTCTACAACTTGCCCTTCTTGACCGTCGAGATGGTTGAGCCCGCGCCCGAAGCACTCCTCGGTTTGAGCCTCGAGTTTCTGCGTGAGAACGCGCTCGTGCCGCTCAGCCGACACGGCCAGGTCTTGACTGTTTGCATGCCCGCCGTGGTGCCCGCCGAGATCCTCGGTCTCTTGGCCGCCGAGTCGGACTGTGTCATCATGCCTGTGGTGGGCACGGTGCAGACGAATCGGCGCTGGGTTGGCGAGCACCTCGAACCCCAAGCGCCTTTGCCCAGTGAAGCTGTCGACTTGGACGAGCCGGGCACAGGCTGGTCGAGTTTTCTCGATGCAGCTGATGCCCAAGTGCTTTCCGATCTCGACGAAGACAACGAGGGTTAGCGCGGCGCGCGCCAACCGCCGCCGAGTCTGCGCACAAGCAAGCGGTCCGCAAGACGAGGAGCGATGACCGAAAGCGAGGCGAGCAGTCGCCACTTCCAACGCAGGAAGCGCTCCGGCCGCGGGTGACGAGCGAGGCGCAAGATTTCGGCGGCGACTTGGTGAGCCGCCGCCGCTCCCTCCAGGCTGGGATCAGCCAGACCTGAAGGGTTGTGTTGAGCCTCGAAGAATCCCGTGGCTGTCAGGGCGGGGTTCAAGGTGCAAACCGCAATGCCCTTTTCAGCCCACTCGACCCGCAGCCCCTCGCCGATGGAACAAACCGCGGCCTTGGAGGCTGCGTAAGCGACTTGGCCCGGTATTCCACGGCGTCCGACCACCGAGGAGATATTGACTACCACGGGGTCTCTTCCGCGCACGAGAAGGGGCAGGGCTGCCCGCGAAACCAGGAGCACGGCGAGCACATTGGTGTCGAAGAGGCGCCCGAGGGTTCCTTCCTCGAGCTCTTCTACGAGGGCGCGGTACCCCACGCCAGCGTTGTTGACCAGCAGGTCGAGCCCTCCGAAGGCCTGCCCGAGTTCTTGGAAGGCAGCCTCGATTTCCCCCGACTGACACAGATCGCAAACGAGGACAAGGTGCCCTTCGCCTTCTAGCTCGGAGGCGAGAGCTGACAAGCGTGTTGGGGAGCGAGCGAGCAGCGCAACACGATAACCCTCCGCCGCCAGGCGCCGGGCTGTGGCGGCGCCGATGCCCGAGGAGGCACCGGTGACCAAGGCTCGGCGTTGCACGGAGGGAACTGTAGAGCCTCAGTCTCGGCCGGTGGTCTTGTGCAGGGCGCGCAACAGTTCGAACCACTTGTTGCGTGTGCGCATGATGTCACGCACCTGGCGGTCGGTTTCGCCGTACTTTTCGAGCAACTGCTCTTCCCACAGGGCCGTCATGATGATGGCTTCGTCGTAGCCTTCCTTGGCAAGGTTGCCGAGGCGGTTCCATTCGCCCCGATCGCCAGAGGTCTTGGCTTGCTTGGCGCGGGCCAGGATGCCGGCTGCTTTTTCCGCTTTGTGCAAGGCCGCTATCCAATCGGAGTTTTGAGCCAGGCCCGAGGGTGCGCGGTTGGTGGAGCGCCTGCGGCCCGAGCGTCCCGCTCCCGTCTCCGGCGGCTCTTCTTCGGGCAGATCGCCGAAGACGGTTGAGGCGTCGACCTTGGGAACCTCGGGCCGCTCTTCGCGGTCTTTTGCTGCCATGCGGGCGATGAGGATCGCTCCCACGAGCACGGCGCAGAGCAGGGCGATGGGACCGAAGGGCGGCCCGCCCTTCTTGGGAGCCCGTCGCCGGGGCCGGCCTTCTTCTTGCTCTTCTCGAGAGCCGTAGCGCCTTTCATCGACCATGGGCCAGAGGATACGCTTCTTGCCCAATAGTCTGCTAGCCGGACCTCTTGGCCCGGGCTAGCGCCTCTGGACCAAGCGCGCCACGTATCCGCCGTCCACGGGCCCGGCGGGGGCGGCGGGGGCGGGCAGGGTTTCCAATTCTTCTTCAAGGACCCAGCCCGGGTGGCTACTTAGAAACCAACGCACGCGCTGGCGGTTCTCATCGGGCTCGAGGGAGCAGGTGGAATAGACCAGGCGCCCTCCCGGCCGCACCTTCTTGGCCCCGCGTTCGAGGAGCTGCTGCTGTAGATCCTGGAGGGAGGCGCGCGACGCGGGGCCCCAACGCCAGCGGGCCTCGGGGCGGCGGGCCAGCACGCCCGTGTTGGAACAGGGCACATCGAGGAGCACGCCATCAAAGAGGCCCCGGGGCAGCTCTTCGCCAGGGAGAGTCGAGTCTTCTGGCGGGTCGCTAGCCGGGGCAGCCCCCTCCCGGGCGATGCCTTCCAGGGCGATCGCTTCCACCCTCTGTTCGAGCCCCAGGCGCGTGCAGGTCTCCTGAAGGCGCGCGATTTTTTCCTCCGAGACATCGCAAGCAGTGACCTGGGCGCCAGCCGCGGCCAGGACACAGGTCTTGCCTCCGGGAGCCGCGCAGAGGTCGAGCCAGCGTTCGCCTTCGCGCGCACCACACAACTCGGCTGCGCGCCGGGCGGCTTCGCCCTGGATCGTGATCCGGCCCTCACGAAAAGCCGGGCTCTTGAGCACGGCGCTGAGAGCTTCGGGGCCGCTGCACAGAATTGCAGGGTGTTCGGCGGCAGTACACTCCATGTCAAGGGCGGCGAGTTCAGCCTGCACGAGCTCGCGTTCCGTGTTCACACACGAGAGCGACAGACGCGGGTCAGCGAGGCAGTCACGAGCGAGGGCTTCGGCCCGCTCGCGGCCGTAGCGCTTGATCCAGCCCTTGGCCAGTGCCGCGGGAAGCGACAAGGCTTCTTCAAACCAGAGCAAGGGGTGCTGGTCGGGGTCGGCAAAGAGGGGCTCCTTGAAGTGCATCTCCGTACCCACGAGGTCGCGCCGTGGGTCGCCACAGATTCCCTCTTCACTGGCACGCAGGGCGGTGCGTAAGACCGCGTTGGCGTAGGGTGCCTTGGAGGGGCCGAGGGAGTCGGTGACCGCGCGCACCTGTTCGCTCACGGCGGCTCGGGCAGGCACACTGCCCAGAAAGAAAATTTGTGCCAGCCCCAAGCGCAGGTGTGCGCGCAAGTCGGGGCCGGGCTTGCCCACTGCGAAGGCCCTGATCATGGCCTGCAAACTTCCTCGGCGGGAGGCTTCGGTGTGGAGCAGACGCCGCAAGAAAGCGCGGTCGCGGGGGCCGAGCCCGGCTTCTTCCGCCACCCGAGTGACTTCGCGGGTGGCGGCGACAGCGCCAGAGCGCAGGAGTTCAAAGGCCAGGAGGCGCGTCATGCGAAGGAAAGGCAAGAGCCAACCGCGAGTCGCGTACCGCGCAACCAGGCGCTGGCGTCCATGGCGCGCTTGCCGGCGGGTTTGACGGTGATGAGTTCAAGCGCGCCCGAGCCACAGGCCACCACGCACCGCGGGTCCGTTTCGAGAAGTTCGCCGGGCTCTCCAGATCGCGCAGCCTCGACAGTTCGAGCGGCGAGGAGAACAAAGACCGCGCCGTCCTTGGTGCTTGCCTGGGCCGCCGGCCAGGGAGTCACGCTGCGCACGAATCTGCCTAGCTCGGCAGAGCTCCTCGTCCAATCCAGGCGGCCATCCTGTTTCTTGAGCTTGGGCGCATAGCTGGCAGCGGAGGGGTCCTGGGGCGTGCAGCGGGCAGAGCCGGCATCGAGTTGGTCAAGTGCCTCCACGGCGGCGGTGCCTCCCAAGCGCGCCAGGCGTTCGAAGAGCTCTCCAGCGGTTTCTTCTCTGCCGATCGGCGTGCGCCGCTCCAGGAGCACATCCCCCTCGTCAAGAGCTTTCACCATGCGTTGCACGCTGACGCCTGTTTCCTCATCACCCGCGCCAATAGCGGCTTGAATCGGCGACGCTCCGCGCCAGCGTGGCAAGAGGGAACCGTGCACATTGAAGGCACCAAGAGGGGCGAGCTGGAGGAGATCCTCGCGCAGGATTTCGCCGTAGCTGGCCACAAGCAAGACTTGCGGAGCGAGTTCGCGCAAGCGTTCGACAAAGCCCTCTTCGCGCACCGAAGTAGGCTGCAACACAGAAAGACCCCGAACCTGGGCCAGCTGCACCAGCGCCGAGGGTTGCACCTCGCGGCCACGGCCCCGGGGCCGGTCGGGGCGCGTGACCAGGGCCAAAGCAGTGTGCCCGCTCTCAAGCAGCGACTCGAGAACGGGCACGGCGAAGGGTGGAGAGCCGAGTAAGATGTAGCGCATTGGTGCGCCGGGAGGAAAAGCTAGAGCTTCTCCTCGACCTCGGTTTTGAAGGCTGCGTAGGGCATTGAGCCGAGCATTTGGTGCACGACTTCGCCGCCCTTGATCAACAGGAAGGTCGGGATCGAAACCACGCCGTAGCGGCCCGGGATTTCGGGGTTGTCCTGGGTGTTGATCTTGACCACACGCAGCTTGCCCTCCAGTTCCTCAGCGAGCTTGTCCACCGCCGGGCTCATGGCCTTGCACGGGCCACACCATTCGGCCCAAAAATCGACGAGCACGGGCAAGTCGCTTTGCAGGACGGCGGAGTCCCAGGTGCTATCGGTGACATCTTGGGCGTTGCTCATGGCGATCTGAATCGAGGGGTTGTGCGGAGTTTGGGGAGCGAAGAAGGGGGGCAAGACTATGAACGCTGGAGGCTCAGGCGTCCACCGCTCGCGGATAGTTTTTGGAGCGGCGGGGGACTTAGCTGTTTGCCTTGGGGGCGGGGTCTTCCAGAGGCAGCTCGCCGGTCGAAGCCTCGGGCTCCCGGATCGTCTCTTCTTCGGGCAAGAGCTCGTCTTCGAAGGTGACACCGTTGAGCAGGAGATCAATATCGGCCAGGGTGCCCTCGATGATTGCGACCTTGATTTCACCCGAGTATTCAGCCTGGGTGGCGGTGGCGACCCCGATCTTGATCAGTTCAAGCAAGGCGCAGAAGACCCCCACCAGGGTCTCGCGAGAGGGTTTTTCTTCGACTGAGCGCAGGAGTTGTTCCAGGGACAGCCCACTTGAGCGCCGCAAGGCGTCTGCCAGGCCGGTGACATAGAAGCGCATGGGCCGTGCTTCGCCCAGCACATGCACGGGTGCGTTGGCGAGGGTCTCGCGCATCAGGCGCGAGAAGGTTGCCAGGAGGTCCCAGGTGGAGAGCTCACCAAGGTCGAGCATGGGCTCCTGGGCGTCTCGTTCGTCGGCCAGCTCGGGGAAGGCCCCACGGGGGTGCAGGAGGGCTCGCGAGCGCAGGCCGTCGGCGAGTTGGTTGGAGACCTCCTTGAAACGCCGATACTCGAGCAGCCGCTGGATCAACTCGTCCTTGGGGTCGAGCTCCTCCTCGAGGTCGATTTCCTCTCGCGGCAGGAGCGAGCGCGACTTGATCGACATGAGGGTGGCGGCGAGCACCATGAATTCGCCCGCCACTTCGATGTCGAGGTCCCGCATGGCTTCGAGGTAGCCCAGATAGCCCTCGAGCACGCGGGTGATTTCGACCTCGTGAATCTCTACCTCCTGCTCGCGCACGAGGTGCAGCAACAGGTCCATGGGCCCGCGGAAGACCTTTTCCAGGAAGACTGTGTAATCCGTCATGCCCAGAAACCCCCGGTGAGGAAATTGGCCCAGTTGGTCAGGGCGTCCATCACGGGCAGATACATGAAGCGCAAGAGCCCGGTGAACATCAGGCCCAGGACGAGCAACATGCCCAGGTGCTCCAGGCGGTTGTAGCTCTCGCGCAGAGGTCTGGGCAGCAAGTAGCTCATCACGCGGGAGCCGTCCAGGGGCGGAATGGGGATCATGTTGAAGGCGGCCAGGAGGCAATTCCACTGCATCGAGCGATACATCACCAGGGCGGCGATGTCCTGGCCGGCAAATCCCGCCTTGAAGACAAGCAGCTTGAAAACCAGGAAGAACACGATGGCTAGAAGGAAGTTGGAAATCGGCCCAGCCAGGGCCACCAGCATCATATCGCGGGCGGGCTTGCGTAGGCGGTTGTAGTCCACCGGAACAGGTTTGGCCCCCCCGAACATCATCGCTCCGCCCGAGCCAAACCACAGGATGGCAGGCAGCAAGACGGTCATGAAGGGGTCGATGTGGGGCAGTGGATCGAGGGTCATGCGTCCCAAATCGCGAGCGGTGGAGTCCCCACAGCGCCAGGCCACGAAGGCGTGGGCGGCCTCGTGGACGCCCAGGGAGAGGATCAAGAACCCCAGGCTGAGGCCACCAACGATCAGGGCGTCGTTCGTGAAACTTGCTATGAGGGCCAAGGGGAAGGATTCCATGGGGATGGGAAGCAGAGCTGGGCTTTGGTGCAACGACGAGCCAGCCTGCCAGGGGCCCCTGTTCGCGACAGCTCTCCTGAAAGCATAGGGCCTCCAGAGGCGGGCTGCTAGAATCCAAAGCGCCAGGGAATCCGCTTCCCGCAGGTTCTCACCAGTTGCAGCCACGCCTTGCGCGCCAGGACCCCCCCCCACGCCAGCACCTTGAACAACCCCTCAGAAGCCCAACGAGTCCGCCTCGAGCGTGCTGCCGAGGTTCTGTTTCTCGAAGCGGCCACGGTCAAGAACCTCGTCGAACTGCTCGACGAAAGGTTTTCCAAGGCCGTTGAGCTGGTGCTCGCCTGCCAGGGGCAGATTGTGGTGACGGGCATGGGCAAGGCGGGCCTCGTGGGCCAGAAGATCTCGGCCACCTTGGCCTCCACCGGGAGCGCGTCTTTCTTTCTGCACCCCGCCGAAGCCTTGCATGGCGACCTCGGTCGCATTCGCCCCGGAGATGTCGTGCTGGCCATCTCGAACTCCGGCGAGACCGCCGAGGTCAACGCCACCGTTCCCGCGGCGCGCAAAATCGGCGCCGAGGTGATTTCCATGACCGGCAACACGGAGTCGACCTTGGCTTTGCTTGGCACCACGGTGCTCGACATCGGTCGCGTTGAAGAGGCCTGTCCCATGAACCTCGCGCCCACGGCTTCGACCTCGGCCATGTTGGCCCTGGGCGATGCCTTGGCCATGGTGGTTCTAGCCGAGCGCGGGTTCGAGCGCGAAGACTACGCCCTCTTTCATCCCGCCGGCAGCCTCGGACGCCGCTTGTTGCGTGTGCGCGAAGTCATGCGCGAAGGCAAACAGCTTCCGTTGGTCGAGATAGGCTGTCGCATCGACCGCGTGCTGATCTGCATGACCCAAACCAGCGGCCGGCCGGGCGCTGCGTTGGTCATCGACGCCCAGGGTAAGTTGCGAGGCATCTTCACCGATGGCGATGCGCGCCGCTTGCTGGAGACCGGCGAAATGAAACACCTGCACGGCGCGGTGGAGGAGTTCATGGGCAAGGACCCCAAGACGATTGGCCCAGAGGCCCTCGTGGAGCAAGCCCAACGCCTCTTGCAGGAGCACCACATCGATCAAGTGCCCGTGGTTGACACTGAAGGTCGGCCCATCGGTCTGCTCGATGTTCAAGATCTGCTCGACATCCGCATCTGACCTGTCTCGCACGACATTTTGTCGCGAGCCACCCATCCTCCGCTGTCCCTTGCCCGTTTTGCTCAAGGACTTGACCTGTGACCAACGCGCGGCCCTCGTGCGCGCACGGCTCTTCGTGCTCGATGTCGACGGCACCCTGACTGATGGCCAGGTTGTCTATATCGGTCAAGAAGAATTGCAGTCCTTCTGTGTGCGCGACGGCCAGGGACTCGTTTTCCTGCGCAAGCAGGGCATCAAGCTCGCCTGGATCAGTGGCCGCGGTTGTGCGGCTACTGAGCGCCGCGGTCGCGAGCTGGGCGTCGAGTTCATGTCCCTAGGGTGCCGCGACAAAGCAGCCGAACTGACCCGCATCCAGGCCCAGGCAGGGGTCACCCCGGCGGACACCCTGGCCATGGGCGATGACTTGCCCGACTTGGCCCTGGCCCGCGGGGCGAGTTTTTTTAGCGTTCCGAGGGGAGCCTGCCGCGAACTGCGTGAACGGGCTGACTATGTCAGTCAAGCAGCGGCCGGCGCCGGAGCAGTGCGCGAGGTGTGTGAGCTGTGCCTCTCTGCGCGCGGCCTCTGGGACGGCCTCGTCGAAGCCGCCGGAAGATGAGAAAACTCTGGCTCTTCTTGGTGCTCTTCGGCAGCGGACTCTTGGTCTTGGTGCTCTTGTCGCGCGATCAACGGCTGCAACGGCAAGAGCGCGTAGAGTTGACAGACCCGCGAGATCCGGCGACCCAGGAATTACCCTTCACGCGCATTCCGGACGACCCAAGCCGGCCTTTGCAGGAGGAAGAAGAGCCAAGTAAGCAGACCTCCTTCGCCGGGGTGCTCAGCGGCGCAGCGGCTTTCGCCGTCTTCGAGGAAACCCAACGCGGGCACAAGCTCTACGACCTGGAGCTTGAGAATGTGATCCCCCTCGGCGATGACCTCTACGACCTCGAGGGCATCACGGCCCACACCTTCGACCCAAGAACCGAAGAGCTCGAATCCACCTTGGTGGCCGAGCGCGGTCGAGCCCGCATCGAGTGGCGGGAGGGTCGCTTCACTTTGGGGCAGACCGAGACCGTCAAGCTCTTTGACGCGCAGCTCACCCTGCACCAGGGCGTTCCCTTGGCGCCCCTCGCGCTAACCCTCCTATCGGTCCAGGGAAACCTTGAGCGCGGCCTCTTCACCTCGGAGGAGGAGGTTCTCGTCAGCGGCGAGGGTTTGCATGCCCGAGGCTTGGGGCTCATGGCAAACCAACGCCAAGGCGTGGTGCTGTTTGTACGCGACGGGCATGTGAAACTTCGGGGGCCGGGTGGCCGCGAAGCCGAAGTGCTCGCAACGGGACTGGGCCCCCTCAGCTTGCGCGGCGAACTACTCGAAGATGGAACCGAAACCGTAGAACTCACCATCAAGGAAGGTGCCCGAGCCCTGCTCGGCGGCGAAGAGTCATTCACTCTGGACTGTCGGCAGTTGCAATTGCGTGGGAAAGTAGCGCGTGGGAGCCCAGCACCAGGCACGCAAACGCAGGAGGAATCTGCAACACAAGCAAACGACAAACCGCGGCGCGCCTTCAGGCCTTCAAAAGCGTGGGCTCGCGGTGCGGTGACCGCGAGTCACAAGGGCGCGGACCTCTCGGGTGATAACGCCGTGGTGCAGTTCGACGAAATGGGCGCAGTACGCCAGCTGGTGGTCTCCGGCGCGCCGCAACTCGGCGCGCGGTTACAGGCCGAATTCGAGCGCGGTGAGGGCGCCGAAATGGTGTGGGTGACCCTGAAGGGACGCGGACCTCTCGTGCTGGATTACCAGACCACGGACGGGGCCGCGCGATTTGAAATGGCGGGGCCCGCCACGGTTGCCGTGCAGGATAGCGAGCTCTTTCTCGAAGCCGAGGACCGCGCCCGGGGCCATTTTTTCGAGAGTGGCCGCGCCCAGCTTGAACTGCTAGGCGCCGTTGGCGGAAAGCTCCAGGGCCACGACTTTCACGGCTCCAATGTGACCCTTTCCGGCCGCCGCGAAGGCCAGGAAGCCGAGTTGTTGAGCGCCCACACCGCTGACCCTGCCACCATCGATGGCCGTGAAGCGAACGGCGACAGCTTTGAACTCAGCGCCCAGACAGGGCTGAGCGTTCGCGTCGAACGAGGTCGGTTGTTCGTGCCCCTCGCCCGCGACGCGCGTCTTTTGAGCCGGAGTGCTACGCCCTGGACAGCCGAGACCGGCTTGCTTGAAGAGTTTGACCTCGAGCAGGGCACATTTCGCGCTCGGGACGGCGTCGACTTCCAGGGCCCTTGGGGCCGCGCCAAGGCTGAACGGGCCGTGGCCTATGGGCGCAATTCCCTGGAGCTATTTGGCCAGGAGAAGACCGACCAGGGTTTTGAGCCCGTGCGCTTCGATCTCGACCCGGAAGCGCGGGAAGAGTTTGCTCTCGGAGAGCTGCGCGCCCAGCGCGTCGTTTTGCGAGAGGGCCATGTTCTCGCAGACGGAGAGGTCGAGCTGGAATTCGAGGGACAGCGGGGCAATCAACGGGTCGAATGCGATGGGTTGGAATTGCGGATCGACGAGGACCTGGCCCGGGCAGCCAGCACGCCTTTTGAATTTGAAGCGCGGGGTGTGCGCCGCGCGGCGTTCCAGGATGAGCAGGGCCTGACTGTGATTTCGGCACGCTTGGTCACTGGTGAAGGGTTTTTTGTGCGCCCCGCCAAAGGTCCGCGGCAGGCGCAACTCGCGAATCTTGCGGCTACCGGCAGAGTGCGGTTGGCTTTCACAGCCACCGCGAAGCCCGGTGCAAAAGCCCAGACCCTCACAGCCCAAGGCGAACGCTTCACCTGGGCGACCGAGGGCGGCAGCCACCTGGAGGCCCGCGTGGGCGAGCGCGTTCAGGCGCGCGGCAAGTTGAGCGCCGAAGGCCAGAGCTACCTTTTGACCGCAACCTGGATCGAGCTCAACGGTGGCCGCGTCGAGGCCCAGGCTCCCAGGATCCAAACTGATCCGGAGGACGCAGCGACGACGGCCAGGCCTTTCGAGGTGAGCTTGCAAGTTGCCCTTGCCGACTGGATGGCGGCGGATGACTTTGGCCTGTTGCTGGCAGGCAGCGCCCACTTCGAGGGTCTCACCCGCGAAGGCATGGCCCTTGAACTCGACGCCACATCCATGCACCTCGAACATGGCGCGGCGGGCGCCCAGGCGAAGAGCGGTTCCGGGCACCTCGTGGCCTGGGATGGTTTTGTTGTGCGCCTTGGCGAGGAACTCGTCGGCCGGGGTGAGACCCTCGAACTCGGCATCGAAACCCTACGCATGGAGGGCCGGCCCGCGCGTCTCGAAGCGATAGGCTTTGCCCTGGAAGCGGGCAACATCGTCTACGATGTGGCGCGGGTCCTGGTCAGCACCGACCAGGGCCGGTTTATCGGCGCGACAGGATCGGATTGGGAGGGCTGGAGCGCGAGCTACGAATCCCTGCAACCCTTGGAGCAGGTGGATTCGACCCTGCTGGCCATGCACCACCCGGTGCTGACCCGCGGGAAAAGTGTCTTGCGAGCCAACTGGGCGGTGCTCTGGATTGACCGCGATGAGTGGCTTGAGCGTTCGGCGTTCCTACGAGGTCTAGCCGGAGGCCAGGACCCGCCAGAGCCAGCCCAGCGCGCTGCTTTCGCCGAGAAACCCGACACCCCGCCGACGCTCTTTGGTCGACTGGACACCCGGTCTATTTCGCGGATCATCAAGGAGATCTACCTCGAGGGCAATGTCGAGTATCTCGAGGACAAGAACCGCAGGGCGAAGTTCGGATCAGCTTACCTCGATCTGGTCGACGGCCATGGCTGGTTTCGCGACTTCGAACTCTGGCTGCGCACGAGCGTGCGTGGCGTTGACACACGCATGGCTGTGCGCGCCAAGTGGCTGCGGCACTCGGCGGACGGCACCCTCAGCGCCGACGAGGCAGAGCTCACCGACTGCGAATTTGTCGACCCCGACTACTTCATCCGCACCCGCAATCTGCGCATGAAGCCCACCGACGAGAGCTCTTCGGTTTGGGACATTCTCTTGAAAGACAACTCTCTGGTCTTTGATGGCGGGTTTGCGCTGCCCCTGCCAAAGGTGCACTATTCCAGCGATAAGGAGGGCATTCCAACTCTGGGCAACCTGCGCTTTGGAAGCTCGGCTCGCTTCGGCTCGTTTGTGCAGGCCACCATGAATGTCGCCGCGGGTGAGAAAACTCGCGGTGCTATCGCATCGACCGTGGATGTCGACCTCGATGACGTCAAGGGCGATATGCGCCTACGGCTCTCGTACTACGGTTCTCGCGGGCCCGTGCTTGGAACCGGCTTCAAAATGACGGCCTCCGACAAGTTCTGGATGAACCTGTACCTCGATGGCGTCTTCGACACCGGCACTGATGTGGGCATCGTGCGCTCGAAGGAGTCCTCTGCGAACAACTTCCGCTGGGTGGCCCACTCCCGTGCCCGCTATGTGGCTTCGCGAGAAGAGTGGGTAGACTTTCAATTCGCCAGCCAGGGTGATGCAGGCGTGCAGTCCGAGTTCTACGAAAGCCGGTTCATTCACTACGACAAACGCGACACTTTCTTGCGCTGGCGGCGAGCGAGAGACGCGAACTACTTCAGCGCCAGTGCGCGCATTCGCGTGGACGGATTTCGCAGCGATGTAGAGCGCTTGCCGGACCTGGGAGCGCTCCATGGGCGTACGCCCGTGACCCATTTGGCTGGGGTGCCGGTGCTCTACACGGGTTCCCTCGACGCGGCCTACTTGCGTCGCCGCGAGACGGACAGCCCCGTGGCCTCTCCCTTCGACCCGGTCTTTGATGACGTCTTTGGCGATCGCGACTACTTGCGAGCAGACACCCGCCAGCGACTTGAAGCACCCTTCGACACCGGCTTGGCGGGCATTCGGGTGACACCCTACAGCGCACTCGTGGGCACCACCTGGAGCGCAGGCGAGGATCCAAGTCAGGCGCCCTCGCGGGGCGCATGGTTGGCTGGCGTGGAGGCGCAAACGACGCTCTATCGCAGATGGAAGTACGGCGTGATCCATGACATCACCCCCACAGTGGGCGTGCGTGCGGACCTGGGAACCCTGGAGGCAGACGGCCTGCCTGTGCGGGTGGATGTTCTGGACGAGTCCATGCAGGGCCGATTCATCGACCTGGGACTGCGCTCGCGCTGGCGAGTACCAAGGAAGAATCGCAAGCTCGATATTGCCATCACCACCAGCCATGGCAGCCGCCGTGAAGAGGGAGCGCCGCAGGGTTGGCAGCCGTTGAATGTCCTGGCTGAGTTTTTTGCTGTGGCGGGCGACGTGCCCTTCGCCATGCGACACGACGGCCGCTACGACTTGGCCGGCGGCACGACGATGTTTTCGTACACGAGCCTGAGCGCTCTACCCTTCGAGAACCTGGGGTTAGAGTGGGCCAGCCACAACGCCCTCGACGATCAGGGCCAACGCTTCTTTGATGCCATGAGTATTGGGGTGCGCTGGGACGCCACGCCCAAGTGGCAAATCGAGGGGCGCCAAACCATCTCCCGCATCGACAAGGCCAATTTGGACAGCTCGCTGCTCGTGCGGCGCATGGGCCATGATTTCATTTTTGAAATTGAGTACGGCTATCGCGCCGGTGAAGGCAGCAGTTCCATAGGCTTCAGCCTGCGACCCGAGCTAGGCTGGAGACGGCCTGGCTTCGGCCTGATCAACACCCTCAAGACCCTGCGACTGTGATCCTATCCGCCCTCAGCTTCCAGCTCGCCCTCTTCGGCAATCTCGATTTGACCGAGATGCTGGTGATTCTCGTGTTTGCGATCATGATCTTCGGCCGCAACCTGCCGCGAGTAGCAGCTCAGGTCATGACCCAATTCACCCGCGCGCGTAGCGCCCTACGGGAAGTTTGGCGTGAGTCAGGAATCGGCGAAGAGATCCGCGAGGTCCAGCGCGAGCTCAATACCAGCGCGGAAAAACTGCGCGCCGCCGACCCCACCCGCGAGAGCCGAGAGACCTTCAAGAGCATTGAGGCCGAGGTGCGGCACTCGCTGCAGGGCGGTCAGGTTGCGGAATCAAGCCACGAGGATCTTCACGAGCCCGATCACGACGAATCCGCCGACCCGGATGCTGGGCGGGCAGCGGAGTCGGGCGAGCCGACGGGAGAACGCGACCGACGGCCGTCGTGGTATCCCGAGATCCAAGCGCCCGCGCCGGAAACCGCCGAGTCCAACGAGCCCGGCCCTAACCCTGGGGAACCTGAGTCCGCTGATTCAGAACCCAGTGAGGGCCACTGATGTTTCAGCTGGGCTTCAACACCAATGGCCTCGCACACCATCGCCTGGATGAGGCTCTCACGCTTGTGGCCGACCTCGGCTACCAGGCCCTGGCCCTGACTCCCGATGTGGGGCACCTTGACCCCTTCCGCTCCAGCCCAGCCGAGCGCCGTACCGTGCGCAACCAAGCGCGTGACCTGGGTCTCGCCCTGGTGATCGAAACCGGTGCGCGGTTCCTCCTAGACCCGCGCAAGAAACACTTTCCCACCCTGCTCGAAGACGAGGCCACGGACCGCACCCGGCGCTTGCAGTTCCTGTTGCGTTGCGCCGACCTGGCGGTTGATCTCGGGGCGCCCCTGGTTTCGATCTGGTCGGGGGCGGCGCCGACGGGGATCACTTCAGAAACGGACAGCGACGAAAGCGAGCGCTGTTGGGAGCGCTTGACCCGCGGCATCGAAGAACTCCTGGGAGAATTTGGTTCACGGGGAATCGCCCTCGCCTTCGAACCCGAGCCAGGGATGTTCATCGAACGCCCGGCGGGATTCTTTGAGTTGCGCGAGCGCCTCGGCGCCTGTGGGGACGGCCTGGGCCTGACCCTCGACCTCGGCCACCTCCTGTGCACCGAAGAGGGCCCGCCCGAATCCGCCATCCTGCAAGCTGGGCCCTGCCTCGCCAATGTGCACCTCGACGACATCCGCGACGGTGTTCACCGCCACCGTCTCTTCGGCGAGGGCGATATCGACCTCAAAAGTGCCCTAAAGGCCCTTGTGGAAACAGGTTACAGCGGAGTTGCCAGCGTGGAGCTCAGCCGCGACAGCCACCGTGGGGCCTGGGTGGCGGCCGAGGCCATGAAGCGCATTCGGCAGGCCCTGGGGAGCAGTTCTTGAACTCTTGAGGCCAGATCGGTCATCATCTGGGCCTCTCCTCTGCTTTCCAGAGCGGGCGGCGGGCCTCGTGCCCGAGGGCCCCCGATCTCCACAGTCTATCCCCGGCCACCCCGGGGACGCGGCTTTGGGCGGGTAGCCCAGCACCGCCCAGTCGGCACCCCTCGCGCGCACCAGAGCCCCATGGCCAACAAGGAAAACCAACTCCGCGTCTGCCCGACGCGCACCGACGGATCGCCGGTCCTGTTCACTCACCGCCTCGACACGGGTCGTTGTCAGGAACGCCAGCGCCAGCGCTATCACAAGTGCTTCACCTGCGCCTACAACAACAACTTCGTGTCCAAGAACGGCCTGCCCCTGGCAGAAGCCCTGGCCACAGCCAGCGAGACCCCGGCAGAACCCGTCAAGCATTCCACGGCTGCCAGCGAACCTACCCCGGCCACCCTCTAGGAACGGCTAGGCGCCTGTCCGAATAGCCTCCACCGCGTCGCTCCGGTTCATTCGCCAGACGGGGTAGGCGCCAGCGGCGAGAGTGATCCCCACGGCTGCGGCCACGGTGATCCAACCCCAGCCATCGGTACCACGCGCCACCAACTCGAGCCCCGAGAGGCTTCCGAGGGCGCGCACGATTATCGGCGCCAGCAAGCTGCCAAGGGCCACCCCCAAGAGCCCGCCGAACAGGCCCATGATGGCCGACTCGAGCCAGACCATGCCTGCGATCTGCATGCGCCGAGCACCCAGGGCACGCAAAATGCCCAACTCGCCGCTGCGCTCGAGAGCCGAGAGCAGTTGACCGTTGAGCACTCCGAGAGCGGCGAGCAGAGCGGAGAGGGCCAGGATCAGATCGAACAGGCGAAAGTCCTGACGGATGTCGAGCACCTGAAGGTTGCGCAGCTCCGTACCCAAGAGAAAGTTGGGTTGGCCGCGGCCTTCCAGAAACTCATGCACGCAGGCTTCCACAACCCCCACGTCGGCGCCGGGCTTTAAACGCACTCCAATGGCATCGGGGTGCTCGATGTCGATGCAGAAGAAGCGCTGCATGTAGCGATCGCTGACCACGCCGTAGAGGCGCTCGTCGGGATGAGGGAAGTAGCCGTACTCATCGGAGATGGCGATGATTTGGAACGAAACGACCTTGCCCGAGCTGGTGCGCACCGGCGTTTCGTCGCCGACTTCGTAACCGAGATTGTTGGCGGCGCGGCGCGAGAGAATCAGGCCGCGCTCATTCGCAAACTTGTTCTGCAACACAGGGTGGCCCTTGAGGGGGCCGTAAGCGTGGAGCTCTTTGGGCCGCAAGCCGATAAAAAGAAAGGGCGCGAAGCTGCGCGAACTTCCGGGTTCTACACCCAGGACTTCGGGCTGCCCATGGAGGGCTGCGGCCAGGGCTTCGAACTCCACATTAGGTAGGTCGCGCACCCAGACCTTGTGGCTCAGGGCGTCTTTGGCCCAATCACCCACTTCGCCGCGCAGGCTGGCAGTCATGCCCTTCAAGCCCACGAAGGCGGCGCACACCAGGGCAATGGCGGCGGTGGAGACGGCAATGCGCCGCGGGTTTGAGAGCATGGTGTGCGAGGCCATGGAGCCGGCAAAGGGAAACACATAGCCGAGGGGCCGGGCCAGCAGCTGGCAGAGCGAGGCGATCAAACCCGGAACGATCAAGGGCACAGCTAGCAATAGCCCCAGGACGCCAACCGCGAGCAAAACCGTGCCCACCAAGGCACCGCTGGCTGCGCCCACCACGGGCACAATTAGAAAGTAGAGTGCGGGCAGGAGCACCGCGATCAAGAGCGACGCGAAGAGGTGAAAGCCGCGACCCACCTCGCTTGACTCGAGGCCCTTCTCGCCGCGCAGAGCCTCTACCGTGCTGGCGCGGCGGGCACGCAGAAGTGGAAAAATCGACCCAAGCAAGGCTGTGCCGATTCCCAGGGCCACCAGGGGCCAGACGCCAACTGGGACCTCGAAGCCCGCGATGTGTTTACCCGTGCCCAGGGTTGTGATGCCGCGCTCTTGAAGCTCGCGCGCCAGGGCCAACCCACCGAAAAGCCCCAAGAGGCCACCCGCTCCGCTCAAGACCACCGCCTCCAAGAGGAAGATGCCCGCGACCTGCAGCCGCCGAGCACCCAGGGCGTGCAGCACGCCCACTTCGCGCAGGCGCTCGACGAGGGACATGGAGAGGGTGTGAAAAATGACATACAAGCCCAACATCAAGGCCAGCAGGGCGGCCATGTAGATCCCGTTGCGGTAGGCGCGCTCGTCGGCTTGTTGTCCGATCACCAAACTGCGGCCGACATCGTAGGCAAAGTTCCCAGCCAGGCGGGCTTGCAGGTCTTCGATGTTAACCACGGGATCGGGGCGCACCCAGAAGCGTTCGTTGGTGCGCGCTCCGCTGTAGATTTTCTGGCCCCAGGTGAGGTCCACGACCACAACTTGGCCGCGGGCGCGGCGACCGAGTTTTTCGGGGGCCATGAGCCCGACCACCTCGCAGTTTAGGCCCACCGGCGCCCGTGCTCGCGCGCGCTCGACTGCCACCATTTCCCCGTCGATACAAACCTTCGGCGCCGCCCGTCGGGGCCGCGAGAGTTCGAGCTTGTCGCCAAGCGTCAGGCCCAGGCTCTCCGCCAACGCCAAACCCAGGAGCAATTCTGGCGTTTTTGCAGCGGCGTCGATATGACGACCTTCGGCCAGGCTGTAGGCGTTCATGCGCGGCAGCACCTCGGCGTCTACGGCCAACATGCGCGCCCGATGGCTGCCACCCTTGTCGCCTCGGCCCGCTCGCTCGCCGACTGTCGCCGCCCTGCCTGGCAGGTTCAGCACGACCTCGTTTTGGAAGAATGCTGCCGCACCGGCAACGCCCTCGAGTTTTTCCAGGGTGCCCCGAGGGTCCTTCACACCAGGGCCGGGACTGACCTCGATTTCTGGGCTCCACTCGGCGCTATCGGGCCCCGCGTAGCGCTTTTGGAGGCCTTGAATCGTGTTGTAGTCGAGGGTGTAGACGCCGACCACAGTGGCAATACCCACGGCGATCCCCAGGATCGAAAAGAGCGTGCGCGCCGGCCGTTGCACGAGACTGCGCCGCGCGAGGGTGAAGGCCAGGCCCATTAGATGTGCAGCTTGGCGAGGGCGGCGTGAATCTCCTCTACATCCAGTCCCGGCCCGCGGAGTTCGACATCGGGAGCCAACTCGCCATCGACGAGAAAGAGCACTCGGTCTGCGAAGGTTGCGTCGCGGGGGTTGTGGGTGACGAGCAGGACCGAGCGCCCATCTTCGTCACAAAGCTTGCGCAGGAGTTGCATCACCTGCAGGCCGGCATTTTGGGCCAGGTTGCCCGTGGGTTCATCACACAGGAGCAGGGGTTGTTCGCCGATCAAGGCGCGAGCGATGGAGACGCGTTGCATTTCGCCGCCGGAGAGTTCGTGGGGAAAGGCCTCCTCGCGGCCGGCGAGGCCAAGCCCCTCGAGCACGGAGAGAATGCGCGTTTTTTGCGGGCCGAGTCGCAGGCCTTGAATGGAGAGCGGCACGGCCACATTCTCCATCACGGTCAAGTTCGGCAGCAGGTTGAAGAACTGGAAGACGTGCCCGATGGTCTCGCGCCGCAAGCGCGTGCGCACGCTCTCGGAGACCTCTTCGAGATTCTTGCCCGCCAGGGTGGCACGCCCTGCATCGGGGTGATCGAGGCCAGCGAGGACATGCAGCAGCGTGGACTTGCCTGAACCGCTGGGCCCCATAACGCAGACGAACTCCTCCCTGGAGATCTCCAGGGAGAGGCCCTTGAGGACGGCCACCTGTTCGCCGCCCTGGTCGAAGAAGCGGTACAACTCGTGGGCACTGGCCAGGGTAGACATGGGTTTCTCCTCCAACGCGTTCTTCAAATGGGCGAGCTCTTTGGCTCAGGCTTGAGGTGCCAACGCTCGACAGGTGAGCTGTTTTGCAGCTGTTGTTCTACAGCCGTTGTTCTCCAGCGAGAAGCGTGGCGGACAACAATCTGGCCCAGGCAGACCCCGGCTCCAGAAAACCAGCCGGCTGGCGGAACCAAGCGCTGGCCCAGGAACGGGCTCCCCAGCCCCCCACGCCTGAGCTCGTCGAAGAAGCCGTTAGGGAAAAGCAGCAAGCGCGACAAGGAAGAAGAAGAGCCGACGGGGGGGGGCAGCGACGATAACGGGCTAGCCTCCGACGGAGTCAGCGAGGATTTCCGGCAAGGGTCGCACACGGTAGTCGAGCTCTTCGGCGGCCTTGTTGCTGTTGAACCAGGAATACCAACCATATGAGCGGTAGATTTCCGGCGCCATGGGAGTGCGGCAGAGATGCAGGCGGTCGAGCAGGGTGGCCTTGCGCGTGAGCCAGCGTAGTTTCGAGAGCGACAGGTCCGCCTGCGGAACGCGCCCGCCTGCGGCGAGAGCGATGGCCTCGTAGAGTTTTCTCCAGGAGAGGTTGTGGCCGGCGAGGATGTAGCGTTCTGCCACGCGACCCTTCTCCAGGGCGGCGACAACCGCTGCGGCGACATCGCGGACATCGGTCACGGAGAAACCGCCCGGCGGCACCCACGGCAGGTTGCCTTGTGCCACACCAGTGATGAGGCCGGAAGGCCCGCGCCCATCCATACGGGGGCCCAAGAGCGCCGAGGGGTTAACTACCACCAAAGGCATGCCACCCCGTGCCGCGGCCATGGCGCGCTCTTCTGCCTGGCGCTTGGTGCGTGCGTAGTTCACTTCGAGTTGGCCCAGATTCCACAGGGCGCTTTCATCGAGAAGGGTTTCTTCGCGAGTGGCGCCCACGGCTGCTACCGATGAAACATGCACGATGCGTTGAATCCTGGTGAGGTGGGCCGCACGCAAGAGAGCTGTCGTGCCCTCGACATTGACCGCGCGCTGTTCTTCGTTTTGGCGCGACCTGTAGCCTGTTTTTGCCGCGCAGTGGACAAGCCCCTCGATGCCCCGGCAGGCTGCGTTTAGGCTGTGCTCGTCGCGGAGGTCGCCTTGGATATACTCGACCTTGAAGGGGGCTAAGTGCTTGCGCTCGGTCGTGCTGCGAACGAGTGCGCACACCTCGTGGCCTTGGCGACAGAGGAGTTGAACGATGTGGGCGCCGAGAAACCCGGAAGCGCCGCTGACCAGGACTTTCATGGGGAGTGTACGGACAACTTTCGGCAAGAAGAGGACCCCGGGAGGAGGGCTTCTTGGCCGATCAGGCAATGATCGAGATGTTCTTGTAACACAGGCTCTAGGCGCACGCCTAAGGTGGAAGTGACGGCTGAAACAAGGCAACGGGCGTGAAAAACAACAAACTCCGCGAATTCGTTCTGAGCAACACCCTGTTGCAGCGCACCTGGGTGCACCAGCGCGCCCGCAAACTGGCCAAGACGCACCCCGAGGGCTTGGCCCCCCCGATGCCGATGCGGGTCATCGTCGAGCCCACCAACGCTTGCAACCTCTCCTGTGCTTACTGCGGCAACAGCGAGATGGTGCGTCCCAAGACGAACATGGACCTCGGCATGTACGAAACACTCCTCGATCAAATGGTAGAGCTTGGGATCCCGCGCTTGACCTTGCACACCATCGGTGAGCCTACGCTGCACCCCAACATCGTGGAGATGTTGCAGATGGCGGCGGACCGCGAACGCTGCGTAACCATGAGCACCAACGGATCGCTTCTAAACGAGAAGACCGCCAGAGGCATCGTCAAGGCCCGGCCGGATGTGATCAACTTCTCCATCGATGGCGCCGACCAGGAAACCATAGACCTAACCCGCGGCGGCCTGAATTTTGAGCACTTCCTTGAGAATCTGCGCACGATGAGACGCATCCGGGACGACGAGGGCGTCATGACCGACAGCCCCTGGGGCCGTGTGCGCCTGCCAACCCTGACGATCACCTGTGTACTCACGCCGCACTTCACCCGCGAGGTGGAGCGCAAGTTTTTCGAGACATTTGGGCCCCTCGTGGACGACTTTCTATTTCACTGGCCCAACAGTCATGGTGACTACATTCCCGGCACGCCCCTGCACAAACCAGGGATTCTGCCCGGCAAGTGGCGCGAAGCCCTGTTCCGCCAGGTGCGCGAGCCCTGTCACTATCCGTGGGATGCCCTGTTCCTCTTGGCCAGCGGTAACATGTCGGTCTGCCGCTTCGATTTCGACGGACGTGTACAAGTTGGGCGTTTCCCGGAGAGCTCACTGCTCGAGCTTTGGAACAGCGAATCCATGCGTAGTTTGCGCCGGGCGCATATGTCCTTCGACTACAAAGGTTGGGAGCAGTGCCGAGATTGTACCGCGACCTTCTACGAGAATCGGCACGAGCACATGGTCACAAGCCGCAAGCTGATGAGGCGCAATGGCATCGAGCCGGCCCGCACGGCCTGGCTGGCAAGCGACCCTCGCAAGAAAATACCATCCCGAGCGAAGTAGGCTGCCAGAGGATCACCTTGCGCGCCTCAACAGTACCCCCAAAAAATTCCGCCGCGAGGCGGAACCGGGCAGGGCCTGGCGGGTTCCGGCCCGAACCCCAATAAGGCCACAAAAAAGTCATCCACATCCTCATGCTCAATTTCATTCTTGCCAGCGCCTTGACCCTCGGCGGCTCCCCCCAAGCGCCGACCCAGGAACCGGTTTCCAGTCCCCCTGCGCCTGAACTCGTCGAAGAGGCCGTCCAGGTCCTTACCCGGGCGTTCAAGCACGGCAAAACACCAGAACGCCTGGAGGCTCTGGACGAGTATGGCGCGGTCAACGACCCCGCAGTGGTGCGCCTAGTCACCCGCGGCCTCAGCGACAAGCAGGCCGAGGTCCAACTCGCCGCCGTGGAGTGTTTGCGCTGGCTCGATCACCCCGACGCCCTGGTGGGGCTTCACAAGGCCTACAAGAAGGACAAACAGATCAAGAAAAACGACGCCTTGTACGAGGCCTTCATCTGGGCCATCGGCCAGCACGGCAGCCTTTCATCGATCGAGATCTTGGTCGAGGGAGCCCAGGCTTCGGCGCCCCGCGCCGTGCAGGCGGCACGCATCTATAGTTTGGGCCACATCCCCCACAAAGACTCCTTGGAAGAGCTGCTGAGCAGTATGCAGAAAACCGGCCGCGGCAGGCGGCGCGGCAAGCAACCCTTGATGGCAGAGTTTGCCCTCTCTCTGGCGGTGCTCTCCGGCCAGGATTTCGGCAAGGACGAGGCCGCCTGGACCGAATGGTGGCGTGCGAACAAGAAGGGCTTCGAGGTTGTCGGCGCGGCCGAGACCCTTTCCAAGCGCCAGGCCAAGCAGTGGCAGCGGCTCTGGATTTCACCCAAAGAAAAGCCCGGCAAAACAGACCAGGAAAAGAACAAGAAACGCGACGAGGAAGAGGAAGAGCGGAATAATCGCAAGGGCAGCGAGCCCGCTCGCACGGCCAGGCTGGCCATGGCCCCCGGCAAACAGAGGGCTTCGCAGGCGAAATAGCCCGGCCGGGGCGTGATCGCGTACCATGACGCGCGATGAAGCTCCGCATCCCTCTCTTGGCCCTGGGCTTCTGCGCGCTGCTGCTTGGCGCCTTTGGGCAATCGGGTGTGGAGCAGGATCAAAAGGGAGAAGTTACGGACAAGGCTTCCGAGCCCGAGGTTCAAGTCAACTTTTGGGCAGACACCAGCGCGGTTGTTCCCGGAGGCGAGTTTCTCTTGGCGGCCTACTTCGAGTTACCCGAAGGCTGGCACATCTACTGGGAAAACGCAGGCCAGAGTGGCATGCCAACCACGGTCAAGGTCGCGGCTCCCGTGGGCTTCAAATTGGGCCCAGCGCGTTACCCCGGGCCCAAGAGCCTTGAATTGGGACTCGGGATCACCAGCTTCGTGTACGAAAAAGAGGTCGCGATCTTCGTGCCCATTACCGCACCCGCAGATCTTGGCGCGCGGAAGAGTTTTGAGTTCTCCCTGGAGGCTGAATGGTTGGTTTGCCGCGAGGTGTGCTTCTTGCAGAACGCCAAGCTCTCCTTGAGCCTTGAAGCCCACGGGGAAGAAGGCACGCCGAAGAAGGCGCACGCCAAGAAGCTCGATCCCCAGAAGCTGCTGCTACCCCGGCCCCAGGCCAATTTGAAGGGTTTGCGCTGGAACTGGCTTGCCTCGCCGCCGGAGTACCGCGCGCTGGTGGTGGTTGGCGGTGCCAGCGAACTTGACTTCTTCCCCACGCTTGAATCCAACTTGGCCCTTGGGGGCCTCGTGCATAACCCTGGGGGAAACGGCTACGAGCTGGCTGCCGACTTCTCCATGACACCAGGACAGGAAAGCGACGAACCGCGGGCTACGGGACTCTTGCGGGTCGTGCGTAAAGGCGTATTGCGTTTTTACACAGTCAACTTTTCCGGGGCGGCGCAGTAACGCCCCCAGCCCCCAAACTCCATGCTGATTCAATCCGTCGCCCTCGTCGCTGCGTTTCTTACCACGGGACCGATGCAGAAAGCACCCATAGCCCAAGCCGGACCCGAAGCGGAAAAACCTGCGCGCACCTGGCAAGCGAAACTCGGGCAAGCCGCGCCGGATTTCGAGTTACTGGACAGTAACGGCAAGTCCTGGCAGCTCTGTGCGCAGCGCGGCAAGCTGGTGGTGCTTGAGTGGTACAACCCCGAGTGCCCCGTGGTGCGCCGCGCCCACGCACCGGAGGGCCCCCTGGCCAATCTCGGAAACGAGGCCACCGATCGAGGTGTGGTCTGGCTGGCCATCAACTCCAGCGCACCCGGAGCGCAGGGCGCCAGCCTCGAGGCCAACCGAGAGGGAATCAAGCGCATGGGGATTCGCTACCCATTGCTGCTCGACAGCACGGGCTGGGTGGGCCGCATGTACGCAGCGACCAACACGCCGCAACTTTTCATCATCGACGCCGAGGGGCTCTTGGCATACAGCGGTGGCCACGAGGACAAGCAACCCGGCTCGCCCGTGGAGCGCGCCCTCGCCGAATTGGCCGATGGCCGCTCGGTCGCGACCCCGCGCACCAAGGCCGTCGGTTGTTCGGTCAAGTACAGCAACAAGGCCAAGCTCGGTCTTGTCGCGCCGACCTTCAAACTCAATGATCTCAAAGGCAAGCCCCACACCCTGTCCGACCTGCGGGGCTCCTTTGTGGTCCTGGAATGGTTCAATCCCCTTTGCCCGGTGGTCAAGCGCGCCCACAGCCGTGGCGGCGCCCTCGAGGCGGGCGCTGCGCGGCAACAGAAGCTGGGCGTGCAGTGGTTGGCAATCAACTCTGGAGCTCCCCAAAGACAAGGCACGCGCCTCGCAGATAACCTCGAGGCCCAGGAGCGCTGGCAGCTTTCCCATCCAATTCTGCTCGATGCCGAGGGCAAGGTCGGCCAGAGCTATGGCGCGAAGACCACACCTCAGATGGTTTTGATCGATCCTCGCGGAGTGATTGTGTACACGGGTGCTCACCAGGATCGAGCCGGCGAAGTGTTCTACATCGACCAGGCTTTGACAGAGCTACGCGCAGGTCAAGAAGTCAGCCAGGCCAGCACGCGCTCGTTTGGCTGTAGCGTGAAGTACGACAAGTAGGCCACGCAAGCATCAGGCAACCCATGCAAGAAGGCTCATTCGAGGAGCAACTCAAAGGTCCGGGAGGGTCGGCGCGGTGACTTCTCGCCTGGTCGCCTTCTATGGCTACGGCCGCTTTGGCGCCGCTTTTGGCGCGCGACTCGCAGACGCCGGCTTCACTGTGCGCGCCTGGGACCTGCACTCATCGCCACCCGCCGCCGTAGCGGCGGTCAGCCCCGAGGAGCTGGTAGCGGGCGCCGACCTGGTGGTGTTGGCCGTTCCGGTGGCGGCCATGCGATCGGCTTTGGCGCGGCTCCGCCCTTGCTTGTGCCCAGAGCACACTGTGCTCGATGTGGGCTCGGTCAAGAGTGGACCCGCGGCCGCCATGGGGGAGTTCCTCGGCAACCAGATTCCTTGGGTAGGCACCCACCCCTTGTTCGGGCCCACCAGCCTGGCCCGCGGCGAGCGGCCCTTGCGCGCGGTGGTCTGTGCCAACGCACAACACCCCGAGGCAGCCGAGGCTGTGCGCTCTCTCTACTCCGCCATCGGCTGCGAGCTGATCGAGCAGACCCCAGAAGAGCACGACCAGTTCATGGCCGAGGGACACGCCTTGGCCTACTTCGTGGCCAAGGGATTCATCGATGCCGAGATCGATTTGGATAGGCCCTTCGCGCCGCCCTCCGTGCAGGCCATTGCGCGCACGGTGGAGGCGGTACAAGCCGATGCAGCACACCTCTTCGCAAGCCTGCACCGCGAAAACCCCTATGCAAGAGATGCCCGGCGGCGTTTGCTCGAAGCTCTAGGCAAGACCGATGCCGCTCTCAACGAAGAGCCAAGAGAGGGTGAGGTGGCACACGCCGAACTCGGCGCGCTGCACATCGACGAGGCCCCGCTCGTTCCCGCGCCGCTCTTGGAGGCGCGCGCTTTGATCGACGACCTCGACGATTCCTTGATGGAGCTATTGGCGCGCCGCGCCGACTTGTCCCTCCGCGCCGCGCAGGCTAAGGCCATGGAGGGGCGCACAATTCGCGATCCAGCGCGGGAAAGAGCCCAACTTGCTGCCCGTAGACAGAGGGCCGCAGAGCTGGGCCTCGACGAAGAAACGGTGACCCAGGTTTTCGAAGCGGTCTTGCGGTTCTCCCGCAACCACCAGGGCTAGAGGGCAGCGGCTCCCAGGACCTCTTCTTCGGTCAGCAGCCGGGGCGTTTCCTTGGCCAGACGCAGGATGTTCTGGACGGCTTCGTCGGTGGGCTCAATGCCGCGCTTTTCCAAGAACCAGAGGACATTCGACTTGCCACTCATGGGGCCCACCATGATCTTTTGCTCGAGGCCGAAGAGGTCGGCGGGAACACCCGAGTAGACGCGGTTGGCGAGCCAGGTGTCGTTTTTGCGCAGGGCCTTGACCACCGCCGAGGCGTGCACGCCCGTGCCGGTTTCAAACGCATCGGGGCCGAAGACAGGGTAGTTAACGGGGAAGGGCATTCGAATCGCTTCGTGGGCCTTGCGGCAATATTCGCCCAAGCGCGTCAGGTCATTATTGATGACGCCGTTGAGGCGCAGATTGACTAGCAGGAGATCCATCTCGGTGTTGCCTGTGCGCTCGCCGACTCCCAAAGCCGTGGCATGCAGCCGCGTCGCACCCGCGTCGAGTGCGGCCAGGGTGTTGATCAACCCCAGCCCGCGATCACGGTGACCATGCCAGTCAATGCCGACCGAGGCACCCAGGCGGTCCACAAGATCCTTTACAAACCCAACCACGGCCCGCGCTCCAGAAGGCGTTGAGTGCCCGCAGGTGTCGCACACGCACAAGCGCTGGGCGCCGGCTTCGATGGCGGTCGTGTAGAGAGCGCTGACTTGATCGGGATTGGCCCGCGAGGTGTCCTCGGTGACGAACATCGAGGGCAGGTCGTGTTGCGTGCAGAACTCAATCGCATCGCGCGAGAGCTTGAGCATGTCATCAAAGTTCCAGTTCTCGGCGTACTGGCGGATTGGGCTCGAGCCGATGAAGGCGCAGACCTCGATGGCCACGCCAGTTTCTTGAACGATGTCCAGCACCGGTTCGATGTCGCTGATGACGGTGCGACAAGCCACATTGGGCGTAATCGAGAGGGTGGCCGTTTCGCGTACCAGTTGCGTGATGTGTTCTCGGGCCCGCGCTCCCGCTCCCGGCAAACCCACATCCACCGTGTGAATGCCGAGCTCATCCATCAAATGCACCAACTCGATCTTCTTGTCGAGATCGGGATCGGTCACCGAGGGACTCTGCAATCCATCGCGCAGGGTTTCGTCGTCGAACTGGACTTCGGCCTGCACTTTGGGATAAGGCATGTTCCAGTCGTGAATCAGCGACTCGCGGTTTGAATCGGTCATATAGACAAGGATAACGATCCTTGCCAAGGCGCACCACATCCCCTGGCCAGGGCAGGGGCTTCCAAGGGCCAGGCCTCCCATAAACCGAGCCTCTGGCCCATCAGGCCCGAGGGCCGGGCTCAGCGAAAGGTCTCAAATGGAGCGGCTACTCAAACCTTCGGCACCACTCGGTGTCGCAGTTTGGATCCCAGAGCGGCTCAATCATGCCAGGGTCTCCAGCCATGGTGTAGCCAAGTGCTGCGAGTTGGCTGATCATCTCTTCATCGTTGGTCAATTGGCCACCCAGGCCGCTGGAATCGGCATTGCCAAGCCATGCGACGAGCCGGGCCCTCAAAGCCCACGCCAGATCGAAATTCTCTTCAAGGATGTTGGAGGCGCACTGGGGGTCGGAGGCGAGGTTGTAGAGTTCGGTCTCTCCCTGTTCGAAGATGACTTCGGCAACTCCACCACTCTTGTGTTTGCACAGATGGAGAATCAAATGCCACTGCCTGTAGTTGAGAGATGCGCATTGCCCATGGGCCGACACTGCGAAGCGGGGCGCTTTCGCCTCTGGAGCCGGAGACATGGTGTGCTTGATAAGGTTTTCTCCGGGGAACCCGTCTGCGTCAATTCCAGCGAGTTCGAGGAGCGTGCGGCCAACATGAATCTGTTCGACGGGTGCCGAGATTCTGAAGTCCTTTGGGCTGTTTGGGTAGGCGATGATCAAGGGCACATGGATGCTCGAAGGATAGAGTCCCGCATGATCGCAATAGATTCCGTGGTGCCCTATGTTCTCGCCGTGATCTGCGGTGAAGGCAATGATTCCCTCTTTGAAGCGCGGAATCTCGAAGACGCGACGAAGCTGGGTGTCCAAGAAGGTGATCTCGCCGCGGTACTGGGCGGATTGGAAGACCACATCCTCAGCGCTTCCAACGAGGCCTGCATTCACCGGCGTAACAGGTCCCCTCTGGTCGCCGGGAGGGACGTTGAGAGCCCCCGGTGTCAGGGTCGTTGCCGTATCAGCGATGTACATCTGATCGTAGGGCTTCGGCGGATCGTACGGCGTGTGTGCGTCGAAAACATGCAGCCAGACGAAGACAGGCGTGCCCTCGTAGTCGCTGAGGTAGTACTCCAGCGCGCTGATGGACAGCCTGGAGTTGACCTGCGGCACCCTTGGTCTATACATGCGGTCGAAGCCCTGTCCGAGACCCGAGATCTCATGACCGAGGTGTTTGGCGCTAGTGGCCGCGAGCGTTGCATAGCCCGCTTCGCGGAACTTCTCCGCGAGAGTGTTGGCCGCTCCAAGTAGAGGGCGGTAGTTGTTCAGGATGGCCGTGTCGCGCGGGTGGATCGCAGTCATCAGCGCGATGTGCGAGGGGTTTGTGACATTTGTGGCCGTATAGCAGTTTTCGAAGAAGAGCCCGCGCTTCGCGAAGGCATCGAGATGGGGGGTCTGGATGTCCACGCGGTTACCAGAGGCGCCCAGGTGGTCTGCCCGGTGCGTATCCGAAGTGATGAGGAGGACGGAGGGCGCACCCTTGAACGGCTCGTGAACGCGAATATCCCCCAGGGCGCACAGGGCTTCGAATTGGCTGTCGGATTCAAGTCGGTAGCTCAGTTGAATTCTCTCGTCAGCAAAGCCCTCAAGGGGAATGCGCACCGACTTCCAGCGTGCCCCCCGGGGCATGGGGAAGGAACGCTCGATCTTCTTGCCCGAGCTACCTGTAAGGCCAAGAAACAAGGTGGGCTGGGGGGCCTTTCTCAGTGGATAACGCAGGGGCGCCGGGACGCCGAACGAGAAGGAGAGAAAGCCGCCGGGCTCCGGAGCCAGAAAATCTCCAGCCAGTGCGCGCAGACTTGAGAGACCAACACCTCGTCGCAGGTCATCACCAAGCGCGATGAGATCCGCGGGCTTGTCGGGATCGGGCAGCCACGAAGAAATGGGGCGCGAAAGGAGGGCTACATCATGAATGGCTATTTCTCCTCCACCGCCTTTGACCTGCACCTCAAGAGTGTCAAAGGGCTTGGCGTGGAGGCGGGACTGCGCCACGGGAAAAAGCAGAACCTGGGAAGTGGCGGCGCCCTCCAGCGCAATCCCCCTGGAACCGATGATTGGCTTGCCGTCCGTCAGAAACTGAATGCTGACCAACTCTTTCATGCGGACGGTGATTTCGAGGGCAACGACATTGAAGCTGGTGCCGAGGAAGCTGCCGGGGATATGAACCGTCTTGGGTGCCGTGCCAGACATAGCGAAGACGCTCTTCGGCTTGCCCGAGCCGCTTCCCGGGTGCACGAGGTGTATGTAGGGCTCGGAGCCCTCGGCTTCCCATTCTGAGGCTAGAGTGGGAATCGGAACCCTTGCTGATCTCTGCAGGACGGCCTGCTCGGCGCCCGACTGCGTGGGCGAGAGGGCAACAGCCCGTACGCGCTGCCGATCCGCAAGTCCCTGGCTCTCGGCATTTTCATGGAGGTTTCCACAACCATGCAGGCACCCGAGCGCAAGAGTGAAGGCGAGAGCCACATTGAAGTTGACGGTTGTGGTGCCGTGCCGGAAGTTGACCATCGGGAAGAAGAGCCTGCTGGAAGGGGGGAAGTCAGCGCCGCAGCCGCCAGAGAGTGGGGAGGGCTGGCTGGGGCTATCCGTGAGTGTAACTCTAGCCCTCGGCGCAGGCACCAGGAACTCCTGCGGGGGGGGCTCTGTCCAGTTCTACCCCAATCCGCCCAGGAGAGATCCGTCGAACAAGAGGCTGACATTCAAGCGCTGGGCCACGGGGGGGGCTACTCCTCGCGCGCCCCAAAGCCTGGAATTGAGCCAGGGCGAAGCTCAAACAGGGACTCCACCCGTTCCCTACCGACGAGTTTGCCCAACTCGGCGAGGCGTTCGGGGAAGTACTCGGGCTCATCGTCGAGGAGGTAAACAGGACGCCCAGCATCGAGCGCGGAGCGGACCCTGGTCAGAAGGCTTTCCGCGGACAGGTGATCAATCCTGAAGAGCACCAGATCCTCACGCCAACCCTCGACTTTTTGGGCGTAGCGCAGGGGGCCTTGAGCCACGAAATCGCCAAGCACCAGGGAACCTTGAGGAAGCTCTCGCTCGAGATCTTCGAGGTAGCGCCGCGCGGAACGGTCATTCGCCTTCCAGGGCCTCAGGAAGAAGACAACTTCGTCGCGGTAGGGGGCATCGCGAACGATTCCATCTGTCGGCAAGAGGCGGGCGATTGGGGGAGCCACCAAGTAGCCGAGGATTGGCAGGCCGATGCAGGCGCAGAGCAGGGGGCGCAGGAGAGCGGGCCGGCTTGCTAAAATTGTCCGTGCACCCAGGGCGATGGGGTAGGACGCCGCCAGGTAGACCGGGATGACGATGAGGTAGGAGCGCTGAATCATCCAGCATCCAGCGAAGAGATAATGAGTTGCTAGCAGGAGCCCCACTCCGATGCATGTGGTGCGACTGAATTGGCGCAAGCCCATGCAGACGAGGACCAGGGCTGGCCCGGCGAGGTTGTAGAGGGCCAGGGCGCCGAGCAGGCTGAGGTTCTTGGCGAGGAGCTCGAGGTTGGCGTAGCGCTCGAAGGCTTCGGACCAGTTGAGCTGTTCCATTTTCGCGCTGGCCGTGAAGCCAACTATGGCGAGGGAGGGCAAGAGCCAGCCCAGAAGCACACCAAAGACGGCCTTTTCAGCACCCTTCTTGCCGCTATCGGAGTGCCACGAGAGCCACACAATCGCTGGCATGGAGAAGAGGCAGAGAGGGTTCGCCAGGGCTCCAAAACCGAGGACCAAACCCGCCAGGATCGGACGCTTGACCACCAGGAGCCAGGCTGTCAAGGAGAGGCAGAAGATGACCACGGGATAGCTCTCGTACATCGACGAGACCATCCAGACTGTGTGTGCCACCCCTGTAGCGGCGACACCTACGAGTGCCGGCCCACGCCCGGTTCCCAACCGAACGAGGGCTGAATAGAGAAAGCCCAGTCCGATCCCGCTCATGGCCGCCGAGAACAGATGCAGCCGTTGGGCGTAGGGCTCGATCGGAACCAGCGAGAATGGCCAAGAGAGGAGCAGGCTACCCGCGTGATTCCACTGCGATAGGGTGAAATTTAGATCATACACATAGATTGTCTGCTTGATCGATTCGCCCCAGACCACATCGCGCGCGCCTGCCGCTGCGTAGACAGCGATTGCCGCGAGGCTGACGACAACCGGCCACCAACGCCCGCTTGCCTCGCCGCCCACACCGGTTTCTTGTTTTGCACACATGTTGGCGGGAAAGCTACACCAGGGCAATGCCTGCGGCAAACCGGAATGTAGACTCCTTCTGGAGCGGCCGCCCAGAGCGCCATGCGCAGCTTGGGGCAAGGCCTCCGAAGAGCAGGCGCCTCGCGCCAAGATCCGCCCCCTCAGTTGAAGATGAGGGCATCGAGGCGGACAGGGATGGTGGCAGTTATTGGCTAGTCTTCTAGAGCGACTCGATGAAGGCCAAGAGGGCTTCGATGTCCGCGTCGGGGTTGGCGCTGCTGAGGGTCTGCTGGACCTTGGAGGCACCTTGGTGGAACTGCTCGTGGCCACGCACATCGTGGACATCGTTGTAGAGCTTGAACAGGGAAGGCAGGGGTGTCGAGCCCATACCGTAAGCCGGCGAGCCGTAGACCGCGCTGAACATCTGCGCGTCCGGGTCTAGCAGGCTGCGCAAGGACAGGGCAGCGTGGTCGTGGAAATAGGGACCGGTCGAGAAGACGCCCAGCTTGGTGGGGATCGAAAAGTGGGTCAAGGCTCGCGTGAAGAGCCGGAAGGGGTTCATCGGGTCACAGCCAGGGTCGACCGCCGGGTTGCAGGGGCAGGGATAGCTGTTGGGGTCATCACGACGGAAGTCGTCGTCGCTGTCGGGGTTCATGACCGCGTAGGACTCACGGTCGTCGTAGCCGTCGCCGTTGCGATCCGGGTCAGCGAGTCCGTTACCATCGATGTCGATGTCAGCGCCGGTGTTCACCGAGCGGATGTTGAGAGCCACGATGTTTTCCCGTAGCGAGAAACAGTCCGCGTCCACCACGCCCAACATTTCGCCACCGGAGAGCGTCGGGTGCACGAAGTCCACGGTGAAGAAACGCGGACCGGGGTTGGAGAGCGGGTCGGTCTCGGTGTTGTTGTGACATTCGAAACAGTTGGCCGTGCGCAGGGTCGGGTTGAGGCCCGTGTCGTTGGAGCCGAAGAACAGGTCGCGGCCAATCGCCGCCAGAGGAGTCAGAGCCCCCGAGGGGTCGAGGTTCGGACTGAGCGGGGGAGAGACGACTTCGTGATAGTCCACGAGGCCTTGTTGTTCGCTATTGGTGAGCACGCCGTGCCCACCGTTCTCACCGCCAAACATGGGACCGGTCTCGCCCATGTTGAGGCGCACACCCTTCCAAAGGATCAGGCCGGTGCCCAGGGTTCCGCCGTAGACGGGCATGGTCGAGCGGGGGCCAGCGGGCCTTTGCCAGACATTGCCATCACCACCGCCTTCGAAGTGACAGGAGGCGCAGGAATTGTTGAAGTTGCCCGAGGTTTGCGCTCGTGAGGCATCTTCGAAGATTTCCTGGCCGATGCGCTGGGAGAGGGTGAACACGTCAGTTCCCGCGTGGGTCGCGATCTGGCTCGCGATGCTCGTGATCGAGTTGGCCACGAAATCCACCCGCATGGCTGAAAGGGTGCGGTTGCCCTCGTTGATGACATAGACGAGAGCATCGTCGTTGTCGGTCGTGGGATCGTCAACCATCAAGAGACCGAGAGGCAGGTCGCCCAGGGGCGAGGCAGTGTCGAGAGCGACGCGCTCGGTGAATTTGATACGCTCGGGAAAGACCGTGGCCAAGGTCATGTTGGAACCGGCGACTTCGAACAGGAACAGGTCCTCGGAGCCGCGGTTAAGCATCAGGGCACGGTCACCCGCTGCGTTGTAGAGCACGCGCGAGGGCTGACCGGGGCGGTAGCCGAAGTTGTTCTGCGGCGCAACGCTGGAGCTGATGCGGAAACGCGTGGCGTTGGTCAGTCCGACTTCGGCGCTGACGCCATCGGTAACCACGGCTTGTGCGATCATCACCAAGCCGTCTAGGGCCGGGTTGTTGGGGATCGAAACTTGCAGGCGGTTACCCACCAAGGGAAAGGCGAAGCGCTGCTTGACATAGCTCGTTCCGGCGGCGCCGAGGAATTGGTTTATCTGGAAGTGTCCCAAGATAACCATGCCGCTGTCGCCAGGGTTCATGCCCTCGACGGTGAACTCGAGGGTGCCGCCCAGCGCGGGCGAGCCCAGGCCGCCGAGGATCAAGGGGTTTCCCGTGGCCATGGTGTGGGCATCGCCAAAAGCTGCAAAGCCCGCGGGCTCGAGGCTGTCGGAGAGCTCGTGGTGTACGCGACTCGAGTTGTCGCCGGTGGCACCAAAGGAGTTTGAGGAGGTGTCGATGACGGTCAGGCTCGGGTAGACCCGGTTGGCGAAGTCACCAGCGAGGCCGGGGAAGCTGTGGTTTACATCGTGGTTGATGTTGTGCAACACATGCGGAATCAGGGCCCGTGTGCCGTCGGGCGAGAGGGCAATGTCTTCCATGAAGCGCGGCAAGCCTTGGCTCTTCAGGTTCTGAACAGGCACGGGGTTGAAGATGATGTCAAAGGGGTAAACATTCAGGTCAATCTTGGTGTTGAGGCTGAGGCCCGTGGGCGTGCCCGTTCCGTCGAGCGCGATGTCGAGCACCGAGATGTAGGGCGAGCGGTTGTGCGTCACGAACATCTGCAGGTTGTTGTTTCTGATGACAAAACCGCGCGGTTCGCCGAGGTCGGCGATGCCGTCCTTGTTGGCGTCTGCATCGGCGGCCGTGAAGGGTGCTGGGATTTGGTTGAGGTTGTTCAGGTATTGCAGCGAGGCGATTTCAGCCAAGGTGTTGGTGTCGAAGAGCTTGACCGTGCCAGAGCGAAAGCCGGTTACCGCGAAAAACTTGCCGTTTGGGGAAACCGCAAGGCCGTAGGGCTCGACACCCACGCCGCCCAGGGTTGTGACTACGGATTGGGTGGTGGTGTCGATGACGGAGACCGTTCCACGCCGCGCCCCCACGGGGATACCCGTTGCGCTGTTTTGCGAGAGGGAAACATCCCCGCGCTGGTTGGCCACGAACAGTCGGCCCCCGCCCACCGACAAGGCAAGCGAGCGCGGGTTCACGCCCACCACGATCTCGGTCACGATCGAGCCGGTGCTCACATCGATCAAGGCCACGGTGTTGTTGTCCCGGTTGCAGGTCCAGACGCGGTCTTGGTTGCCAGGATCCACGGCGAGCGCGTTGACCTGGGCGTGCTGGGCCGCTGCGGGGAGCCCAAGAAGGCATGCGAAGAGGAGGGTGGCGGCGGATCGGTTAAGCATGATGAGAAATGTTGAAGTGCTGTTGTGGATGCGGATCAAACAAGCCTCAGGCGGCAGGCTTCCATGGTCTTGGCAAGGAGTTATGAGCCCCTGGTGGGGCAATTTCGAGCCCTCGCCCAGCCCCGAAGGTCAGACTCCTAAGAAGGGTCACGCATAGCATACCGCAGAGCCAGAAAAAGGGGACACATTCCAATCGGGATTTAGCGCGCACTAAGCGGCAAGTAATGCACCATATGTTGTCCATTTAGGCTAGATATGCGCCCTCATGGCTTCACCCTTCCAGGGCCTGGAAATCTCTTCCGCCCGGTGGCCGTCTTTTCATGCAAAGCGGGAACAGACTGCCTGCTCCAAGGAGGGCTCGGAATGGGCCGCCCATGCAGCAAACTGGCGCAAGCCATTATTGAACAGCTACTTATGGATTCGGCGAGCGCTTGGCACTGGCCTTGCTTACTCCACCGCCATGGGAAACGACTCTAGTCTCCCTTCCTTGGATAGTAGGGGGCGACCGTTCGGCACGGGACGGTCGCCCTTCCCTTCCTTCAGCCGCCAGGTTGTGTCTCAGCTCGAGACCGATGTGCCGGTCGAGCGCCTTTCGGGGTCGCGCGAAGCTGGAGGGGCCCGACGAGCCAGGAAGAACGCACAGCCCGGCACCCGCCGCGGCCGCCGTGGACAGCGCCCCGAAGAGGCTCGCGCTGCCCGCGAGGATCCGCCGTCGCGCCGCGCAAACGAGGCCCAGGCCCGGGCCCAGCGTTCGGAAAGAGCCCAACTATCGGGAACGGGAGCGAATAGCTTTCGGCCCGAGGCGTTGGACTCGCGCCAAGGCGCCGAGGCGAGAAACTTCCGCGCCCAATTGCAGGCTCGTGGTGAGAGCACAAAGCCCGCGCGCCATTTCGGCCCGCGAGGCCAATCCGAGGCCTCATCGGAAGCACCAACGCAAAAGGGGTCCGCAAGACCGACCCACCAGGGCCAACCTGGCTTCGCCCCCCTGGCGCCCCAGGCCTTCCCGGTGAATCAGCGCGCAGTCCTTGCGGGCGTGGGGCCCGCCCCTGAACCCAAACCTGCTGCCCTCCATGGCCAGCAAGCCCAGGCCATGGGATTGGCTTCTGCCTCGGCAACGGACAAGCCCTCCAGGGCTGCGACCCAAAGCGCGCCGCCCGAAGCGAGCGCGGCTTGGAGTGAGTCGGAGGCTGCCAACCGCGCATCGGCGGTCATGCGCCAGCTACGCGTGAGTATCAACCCCGCTCTGCGTTCGGCCACGATTCAACTTGCACCCGCCGACCTCGGCAGGCTCTCCATCAAATTGCGCGTGGACCAGGGCCGCGTGCACGCCACCGTGCGTGCCGAGAACGCCGAGACGCTCAAGATCCTCGAGCACCACCTACCCGAGCTGCAAGCAGCGCTGGGCCGCGAGGGACTTGATGCCGAAAGTTTCGACCTGGCCCTTGGCTTTGGCCAGGAGCAAGCCGGTGGCAGCAACCCAGAGGCTCATGCGCAAGACACCTCCAAGGACACTCCTCAAGTCTCCGGCGACGCCGGCGACATCCTTCTCGACAACTACCATCTGGCCCGCGCCATCGCGAGCCGCAGCGGATTGGACACCTACGCCTAGCCCGGCCCTCAACTCATGAACATCAACGGACTCACCGACAACTCAACTCCCAGCACCAGCGTGGGGCGCACGCCCGACCAGACCCTCGGCAAGGACGCCTTCATGAAACTGCTCGTGAGCCAGCTCCAAAACCAGGACCCCACCAACCCGCAATCAAACGAGGACTTCATCGCCCAGTTGGCGCAGTTCTCATCCCTCGAGCAAATGACGAAGTTGAACGACGCCATCCTCGGCCTGGCGGTCTTGCAGCAGAGCAACGCCTTGATGAGCCAACTCACGGACAGTAGCGCCTTGATCGGCCAGACCGTGAGCTACAACGATCCCAACACCGGCGCCCAGGCCACGGGAATGGTCGATTCGGTCAAGATCGAGGACGGCCTCGCCATGCTCAACATCGACGGCAACGATGTGCCGCTCTTGAATGTGACCGAAATTTTGGGAGCCGACGACAGCTCCAGCGATACCACCACGGAGAACTAGTCCATGTCCACAGCGCTCTTCACCGCTCTCTCTTCGCTCAAGGCTCACCAGGACTGGATCGATGTAATCGGTAACAACCTGGCAAACACCAACACTCCAGGCTTCAAGTCTTCGCGAGTCAGTTTCTCGGACAACTTCAGCCGGGCGCTCGGCTTTGCCCAAGGCCCCAACGGGGCTCTGGGGGGACGCAACCCTTCGCAGGTAGGCCAGGGCGTGAGCGTCGGCGCGATTTCACGCAGCTTGCAGCAAGGCGCCTTGACCGAAACGGGCCGCACTTTTGATGTCGCCATGCAGGGCCGCGGTTTCTTCGCCCTGACCAATGGGGCAATCGACCTCTTCACCCGCGTGGGCACATTTGGACTGGACGCTTCTAGCCAGTTGGTGGACCTCGCCACGGGTTATTCCGTGCTCGACCCCACGGGCTCGAAGATTCAAATAGACAGCGATTCGCTCTTCCCGCCCAAGGCCTCAGAGAATGTCGAGTTCTCCGGCAACCTGCCGGCGGAAGTGAACGGTCCCCTGGCCGAGGTTCTCACCGGCGCTTCGGGCATGAAACATGGCTTGCCCGCGATTCTCGCTGGCACGACAGGGGGCTCGATCACCATTCCTGCGGGCGAGACCTGGTCGATGGATGTCGCTATCAACGGTGGTGCGCCCCAGACCATCTTGATTCCAGGAGCCGCTGGTGGCGTGCCGGTGGGTACCATCGCAGCGGCCCTCAACTCTCTCACCGATGTCAACGCCACGGTCAACGCCGATGGCTTTGTCGAACTCTCTAGCGCCTTCACCGGCGCAGAAGTTACCCTCAAGGTCAACCCTGGCGAAGCGGGCAAGGACCTCGCTATCGCCTTGGGGATCCCCACGACCCTTGTGACCGGTTCCGATACGCCCCTGATCCCCGGCACCACGACCCTCAACGACCTACCGGCCAACCAGAGCGACTATGTCGAAGGCGATGTGATCAACATCACCGGAGTGGACAACGACGGCGGGCCGGTCAACGCGAGTTTCCGCTACGGATCGGTGGCCGCGGGCTTCGACGGCGAGACCGTGGACGAGTTCGTGACCTTCGCCAACGCCCTGTACACAGACGCCAATGTCTCGGTTAATGCCTCCGGGCAGCTCTTGGTCGAGGCCCAGACGGCGGGCGAGAGCGACCTGCTCTTGACCATCACCGACAATGTGGGCCAGGCTGGTCGCAGCGACTGGAATGCCTATGCCGTTTCGGTCACCACCCAGGGCACGGGACCAGACACGGTGGTCACCTCCACCGAGGTCTATGACCCCGCTGGCACGGCACACACCCTGACTTTGCAGTACGAGCGCCAGGAAGACATGACCTGGACCGTGATCCCGAGCTTGCTCGAAGGCGATGGCGTGGTCTTGAGTGGACCAATCACTGGTTTGCAGTTCGACGAAAACGGCGCACCCCTCGGTTTGGGTGCGGTGAACAACCAATTGGAGGTGCAGTTCGAAGGCGCTACCAACAGCCAGACCATGTCGCTGGACTTCGGTTTCGATGGAAAACTCAGTGGCTTGACCCAGTTCGGATCGGACGCGGAAGTCTATGTCTCGGGTCAAGACGGTTACAGTTCTGGTGAACTAGCTAGCGTCAATGTGCTCGGCACTGGAGTCATCAGCGGCTTCTATACCAACGGACAGTCCCGCGACTTGGGCGCGTTGGGGGTTGTGACCTTCGCCAACGACGAGGGTCTCGCCGAAGTGGGCGACAATCTCTGGGGCCAAACCCCCAACTCGGGGCAGATCGTCTTCGGCTCAGGCACCGTGGGAGCGGCTGGCAAGGTCGTCGGTGGCGCGCTCGAGAACTCCAATGTGGACACAGCCGAGCAGTTTGTGCGTCTGATCGAGGCCCAGCGGGGCTATCAAGCCAGCTCGCGGGTGATTTCCATTCAGGATGAGATCTTGGCCGAAGCGGTGAACTTGATCTAACCACAGAGCCTCTCTGGGGACAGCAGCCCGCCCGCGCCATCACGGCCTGGGCGGGCTGCTGTCTTGCTTGGGCTGTGCGCCCTGTTTATTTTGGAGCGGGTCCAAACCAAAGCAGGTCCAAACCAGAGCGGAAAAAATTTCCCAGTGTGGAATCGAGGGCCGCCGAAAATTGACCGCCAAGTCTGGGCAGGGGCCTATTTACCCCCCTGGGAGGGTTCCAGGCCGCTTGGCACCGACTTTGCAATTGGGAAGGCGTGAATATTGGACTCTATCACGGCGTCTCCGCCGCTCGATCCTCGCAACGCCGCATGGAGGCGACCACCTCCAACCTGGCGAACTTGCAGACCCCCGGCCACAAGCGCATGAGCCTGGGAACCCGAGCCTTTGAGGTGCCCGGAGGTCAGCCCGGGGAAACAGAACTGACGACCTTTTCCCAAATCGACTTCTCCCAGGGCCCCTTGCAGCCCTCGGCCAACCCCTACCACATGGCCCTCGAGGGATCGGGCTTCTTCGCGGTCGAAGGGCCCGAAGGCGAGCTCTACACCCGCAACGGCACTTTCCATGTGGACGAGCGCGGCATCTTGCAATCCAACGAAGGCTACCCCGTTGCTTGGGAGTCACGCGGCACACCGATAGACGCCACCGGCGAGGCGATCAGCGTCGACGGCAGCGGCCAGGTTCGACAGGGCCGGACCGAAATCGGCCGGCTGCGCTTGGTGGGCTTTACGGCCCCCGAGAAGCTTGCCCTGCTCGGAGCCGGCTACTTCCAAGCCCCCCGCAGTGCCGGCGAAGAAGCTCCTATAGCCATCGTGCGTCACAAGATGCTCGAGGGCTCCAATGTCCAGAGCATTGACGAACTCGTGGCCATGATCTCGATCCAACGCGAATTCGAGGCGGCTCGCAATGTCATGCAACTCATCGATCAATCCTACGGCCGGCTGACGAGCCGCTAAACGCACCCTCTCCCTCAGCACTTCCCATGATTCGAGCTCTCTTGACAGCGGCCTCCGGCATGAAGGCCCAGCAAAAGCAGGTTGACACGATCGCGAACAATATCGCCAATGTGAATACAGGCGGTTACAAGCGCAGTGACCTGACTTTTCGCTCGCTGCTCTACCAAACCTACAAGGAGCCCGGTGCTCCCACGGCGCAAAGCGCCATGAGCCCTACGGGGCTACAAATCGGTAGCGGTGTGGAGATCGCTGGCTCTTTACGCAGCTTTCGCCAGGGCGAGTTGATGCCCACCGATGGAGACTTCCACATGGGCATCAACGGCCAGGGCTTCTTCCAGGTGCAGTTGCCCAGCGGCGAGATGCACTACACCCGTGACGGCCACTTCCAACGCGATGGCAACGGCGATGTGGTCACCTCCGAGGGCTACAAGCTTCAGACCATGCCCACCATCGGCGCCGATGTAATCGAGGTGTCCATCGCCGAAGACGGCACGGTCACCACGCGCACCTCGGAAAGCGATGTGGGCACCGTTGCAGGCACCCTCAGCCTGTTCCGCTTTGCCAACCCCGAAGGCTTGAAGGCCCAGGGCAATAATCTCTACAGCGAAACCGCCAGCTCGGGTACACCGGGCTTGCAGACACCCGGACAAACCGGCACGGGCCGGGTCATTCACCGCCATGTGGAGCGCTCGAATGTCGAGGTTGTGGACGAGCTGGTGGGCCTGATCATGGCCCAGCGCAACTACGAAGTGAACAGCCGCGCCGTGCAGGCCGCGGATGAGATGCTTCAACAGACCAACCAGATGATCCGCTAAGGGAAAGCCAAGATGATTCTCCTCAACACGCTTTTACTTTGCACTCAGCTCGCGGGCACAACGGCGGACATCACCGTCTCGCTGTCTCTTGAAGCCACGGTGGACGGATCCGAAATTGTCCTTGCCGACATCGCAAGCATCGAGGGCGAAAACGACAAGGCCGTACAAATGGTGGGGGCGTTCGCCCTGGGCTACGCGCCCTCGCCGGGCTACAGCCGCGTGATTCAACGCTGGCGCGTGGAGCAGCGGCTGGCTGGGGAGTTCCCCGCACTCAAGCTGGCCTTCACCGGCCGCACTGCTTGCCGCGTCTGGCCGCGCACGGCCGATATTTCTGCTTTCGAGCTCGAGAACGCGGCCAGCGAAATCCTCGCCAGGGAATTGGGGGGCAAGGATGTGGAATACAAACTGCGTGGAGAACTATCGAGCGAGAAGGTGCCCGCCGGCCGCCTTTCACGGCGTCTGGAAGCGACCCTGACTCAAGGCGTCGTCAATTCCAGCACTGTCTCGGTACCGGTGGCGATTTTCATCGACGAGGTCAAGTGGCGCACCGTGTGGGTGGCCTTTGATGTGACCGTCTTTCACAAAATGCCCGTCCTGCTTCGACCGATCCCCCTCGGCAGCAAGATCAAAGCTGGCGACCTCGTCCTACAACGCATCCCCATGGAAGCTTCGTCGAACGTCCAGGCCTTGAGCGCCGCCATGCTCGTGGGCGCTACCGCTCGCCGCGACCTGGCGAGTCACAGCCAGGTCCTTGCCCGCGATGTCGTGCGCGAAAAGGCCGTCAAGGAGGGCGAGACACTGGCCCTCGAGATCTTCAACGGCCGCATCCGCGTCAAGACCAAGGTCATGGCCCTGGCGGATGGCTACATCGGCGATGTGGTCACAGTCCAGACCCTCAGCAATGGCAAGAAATTGACCGTCCGAGTCACCCAGAACGGCCGTGTACAGCTGCGCCTGGGAACCGATCAGATCCACTAGCCCGGGCTAGCCCGGCCAAGAAGCACACAAGAGAACAACATGAAAACACCTCAACTATGCCTCTGCATGGCGGCCCTTACGCTGCTCTCCAGCATGGCCCAAGCACAACTGCGCCGCGGCGCAATCTACGACGCAAGCCGCGGACCCTACGGCTTGATCGCCAACAAGACGGCCAGTCGCCCCGGCGATCTGGTCACCGTTCTGATCAGCGAGACGCAGGATGTAAAGGACGAGGAAAAGACCGACTTTAAGCGCCAGACCGACCTCAACTACCAGTTGAACAGCTTTGATATCAAGCCCAACACATTCAATGTGCTGCCCAGCCTCGGTGCTTCCTCGCAGGACGATTTCAAGGGCGAGGCCAAGCAGGAAAAGAAGGGGGCTTTCACCGCACGCCTGACAGCTGTGGTGGTTGATGCCCTGCCGAATGGCAACCTCGTGATTCGCGGCCGGCGCGAGATCCGCGTCGACAAGCAAGTCAAGACGATTGAGTTCTCTGGCCTCGTGCGTCGCTACGACATCAAACAGAACAATACGGTGGAGAGCGAATTGGTAGCCAACGCCAAGGTCTCCTACACCGGTAGCGGTCCAGCTACTGAAGCCACCAACCGATCGGGCTTGGGCGGGATGCTGCACAGCGCCCTCGTCTGGCTCTGGCCTTTCTAGCCCGAATTATTGAACACCATGCTCACCCTCCTCCTCAGCATGAGCCTTGCGCTCACCCCCGCCTCTTCCAGTCAGGCGCCTGCGAACGACGCCGGCGCTTCGGCCCAGGAAGGCGACGCCCCGATTGCCTGGCCGCTGGGCGGCATCGAAGCTCCCTCCCAACCCTCGGGCAGCTCTTCTTCGACCTACACCCGCACTCAGCGTTTTGTGCCCCGGCCGGCCATCGGCGGCTTGTCGGCCACCAGAACCCCAGTCAGCAGTTTGGTGGGTGTGCGCGGCATGGAATACAGCGATGTGATGGGCGTGGGCCTCGTCACCGGGCTCGCCGGCAGTGGCGACTCGGCGGCGGCGGCCAAACAACTGCTGCAAAACCTGCTTCTGACCCGCACGATCAACATCGACCTGCAAGCTCTCAGCAGCAAGAACATCGCCGTGGTACTCGTTGAAGCCGAGTTGTCCTCGGGCACCAAGCCCGGCCGCGCCATCGACGTGCGCGTCTCCACCATAGGTGACGCTTCAAGCCTGCTCGGCGGGACCTTGGTCATGACTGAACTGACCGACATGATGGGCCGCGATGTCTATGTGACGGCTTCGGGGCCGGTCACGGTGGGCGGATTTTCAGCCGGCGGCGAAGGCGCGAGCGCCACCAAGAACCATGTCACCGTGGGAACCCTACCCGGTGGCGGCAAGGTGCAACGGGAAGTACCGACATCAATCGTGAGCGAGCACGGCTTCATCTATCTTGATATCAAATCGGCCCACGACACCCTGGGCAACATCGTCAACATCGCCGCAGCCGTCAACGAGCTGTACCCGGGACTGGCGGAGACAACGGCCGACGGCAAGTCGGTGCGTATTGCAGTCCCCGACGATCTGCCGCCTTCAGCCCACGCTCATTTCGCGGCCTCCGTGCTGCGCCAGGAAGTTGTGGCGGAGAGCCTGGCTCGGGTGATCATCAACGAACGCTCCGGCGTGATCGTGATGGGTGGCGATGTGCGCCTACAGCCGGGGGTGATCGCCTACGGCAACTTGACCGTGACCATCGCCGAGACCCCCGAGACCAGCCAGCCTGGCCCGGTCTCGACGGGCAACACGGAAGTCCTCGAGCGCACCACCTTGACCATCGAGGAAGAGAACAACGCTCTTGTCCTGGCTCCCGGAGCGGCGACCCTGCAAGAAGTTGTCGATGTGCTCAATGTCCTTGGCACCACGCCGCGCGACATGATCACGATCCTGCAAGCCATGTCCCAAGCCGGCACCCTGTTGGCTGAAATCAAGCGTATGTGATGCAAATTGGCTCCAACGACATCCCCATCCGGACGCCCGAGACCAATCCGGCGACCCTTGAAGGTCTCTCCCCCGAAGAGCGCGACCTGAAGCACGCTCAGACAGCCAAGAAATTCGAAGAACTGATCGCAACCATGTTGATCAAGGAACTGCGCAAGGGGCTCTCCGAGGGTTTCTTCGGAGACGGTCCGGGCAGCGACACCTTCAATGGTTGGCTGGACGAGAATCTGGGCAGCAACTTGGCCTCGGGCTGGAACCTGGATATCGCCGGAATGGTCAAGACCGACCTCGGCCTGAAACAAGCGGCCTATGACCGCGCCGCCAAGCTGGAGAGCGAGTGATAGCCATGAACATCAGGAGCATCATCAACAGGCTAGAAGCCAATTTGCGCGAAGAGATCGAAGCCAAGCGCGAAGCCCTGCTCGTGATCAAATCCCAGGAGGAGGCTGTTACCAAGAGCGACGCCGATGCCTTTGACGAGGCCCATGGGCGGTCCATCGTATTGATCGAAGCCGAAGCTCGCCGCGCCGCCAAACGCACGAACTTGATGGGCAATCTGGCCCGCGAGTGGCAGGTCGCAGACGACGCCCTGACCCTCGGCAGCGTGGCCGTGCGCCTTGCAGCCGATGGCACACGACTCTGCGAGCTACGCCTTGAGTTGCGCGAAGTGGTTGCGCTTGTGATCAAGCGCAACCGTCGCCTATCGGCCTTGATCGGTATGCACCGCCGTCTCAACAGAGACATTCTAACCGTTGTGCTTGGCACCGAAGAAGGTGCCGACCCAGCCAGCATCGGCAGCCTGGTCAATGCCCAGGCCTGACCCGCTTTATCCATGAGCAGCATCGGACTACAAACGGGCCTCAAGGCCCTCCTCTCGGCTCAAGCCGCCCTGGACACGATTGGCCACAATGTGGCCAACGCGAACACCCCGGGCTACTCCCGCCAACGGTTGGAGGTCAGCTCGAGCCCGACCTTGATGATCCGCGGCCTGAACATCGGGGCGGGTGTCAACCCGGATGTGGTCACGCGCACCACGAACGCGCTGTTGCAAGCGCGCATGGTGAGACAGATCGGCTCCCTGAACCGTTTAGAGGCAGCTCTCGGCGGCATGAGCGAGATCGAGGCCCTGCTCGGCGAGCCCGGAGGATTTGGCCTTGGAGGCGGCATGAACGAGTTCTTTGGAGCGGTGTCCGAGCTTTCAACATCGACCGAAGACCTCGTCAAGCGCTCGGGCCTGGTTCAGAAAGCAACGGCTCTAACCACCCGTTTCAACCAACTCGCCAGCACCATGAGTTCCCTGCGTCTGGACACAGCCAATCAGGTCGGCATCCAGGTCAAGCAGGTCAACGCGCTCTCCGATCAACTCGTGATTTTGAATCTCGAAATAGCGCAGACCGAGGCCACGGGCGTACCAGCCAACGACTTGCGTGACCAACGCGACGAAAAGTTGCGGGTGCTCTCAGGCTATGTAGACATCGACTTTCACGAAGATGGGAACGGCGTCATCCGCGTCACCGCCGGAGGGCGGCTCTTGGTGGGCGCCAACCGTGCCTTTGAGATGAGTTCGATCACCAGCGAGGACGGATCTGTCGAGCTGTTCCTCGAGGGCAGCAAGGTTCCCCCGGTATTGAAAAGTGGTGCTATCGCCGGCCTGACCCATGTGGGCCAGAAGTTCACTCCCGAACTGATGAAGGACTTTGATGCACTGGCTGGAAACCTAATCTTCGAGATGAATCGTCTGCACAGTACCGGCACACCGTCGGCGGGTTTCTTCTCCACCCTGACTTCGGCCTACGCTTTTCAGGACAGCGATAACGATGGGCAAATTGAAGATGAATTGATCAGCAACTCGCAGTTGCCCTTCGATGTCCAAGAGGGACGGTTGAATGTCAATGTCACCCGCCAAACCACCGGTGAACTCAAGCAGCACCAAATCAATATTGACCCCGCCTCGACATCGGTGGGGGACTTTCTCGCCAGTTTGAACGAGATTGAAGGCATCAACGCCAACCTCAACAGCTTTGGGCGCCTGCAGGTTTTTGCCGACGCAGCCTTTGGCTTTGACTTCGCCGCAAAGCTCGACCCGCGCCCCGACAAGTCCGGCACCATGGGGGGCGGCCACGCCTCGCTAGGCACCGGAAGTGAAGGCCCCTATGCCCTCGCAGACGGCCATAGCCTCGATCTAACTGGACCGGTCAGCTCCTTTTCAGTGGCCTTCTCCGCGGCCGACTTCGTCGAGATTTCGAGTGCCACGGCCGAAGAGGTCGCCCTCGTGCTGAACGCCAACGCAGATGTTCAAGCGAACGGCCTGCGGGCCGTGACGGTGGACGGCCGGGTCTACATACAGACCGCCGCAACCGGGGCCAGCGCCGACTTTCAGGTCAGCGGCGGCAGTTCTATCGGCGCCTTCGAGTGGACTGCGGGCATGACAGTCACGGGCCACGACTTTGGCGTGGAGGTCGAGATCACCGGCGACTACATCGGTGAGTCCAACGGATCCTTCACCTTTATTCCCAGGGGCGACGGCATGGTGGGCACCACTCCGGGCCTAGAGGTGGATGTGTTCAGCTCTTCAGGGCAGCTCGTGGCCACCCTCGATGTGGGTGATTCTTACCAACCTGGAACGGCCCTCGAAGTCGACGCAGGTATCGAGGTTTCCTTTGGTTACGGCGATCTCTCAGCCACTCACAACGATTCCTTCCGGGCCGAGGTGATTGCGGATTCGGACACATCTGATGTTCTGGCCGCGATCGGATTGAATGCTATGTTCACTGGCACAGGCGCCGAGGACATCGCCATCCGCGAGGATCTCGATACCAACCCCGAGCGCCTGGCGGCCGGAGTCACCGGCGCCGTTGGTGACAACCAAGCCCTGCTCGCCATCCTCGACCTGCAAACCGCAGGAGTCGCAGGCCTCGGCGGTGAGAGCCTGGGCGACTTCTACGGCGATGTGGTCAGCGATGTGGGCTTTGAAATCTCGACGGCCAGCACGGCTCGCGATATCGAAGAGTTCTTGTTGCAAAACCTCGAACAACGCCGCGAGCAGATCTCCGGCGTCAGTATCGACGAAGAACTGGTCGAGATGATCCGCTTCGAGCAAAGTTTTGCAGCCGCCTCGCGCTACATCCAAGTTCTGAATGACCTATCCGCAGACATTCTGTCACTGATCTAAGCCATGCCTATTCGACCGACACAAACCAGCACTTTCAGTCTCGTTTCCCGGGGACTGACCTTCAACTTCGCGAAGCTCGCTTATGCCCAGGAAAGGGTGGCCACGGGCAAGGCGATTCTACGGCCTTCAGATGATGCTGTGGGAACTGCGAGGGCCCTGTCGATGCGGCGGCAGATCGGCCAACTCGACCGCTTTCGCGACAGCGTCAGCACGGGCCAACCGATTCTGGAAACCAGCACGGCAGCCCTCGAAGAAGCCTCTGGAATCCTGAGTGAAGCTCGCTCGCTCCTGGTAACGGCCATGAACGGCTCGATGAACCCCACGGACCGCGAAGCGATGGGGCTCCAAATCGAACTCATCCTCGAGAAGCTCGTCGATGTGGCCAACACCAAAATTGGTGACCGATTCGTTTTTGCCGGCACGGAAACCAGCGGACAGCCTTTCATCCTATCGCGCCAGGGCGAGTTGACCAGCGTTCAATACAACGGCAACGAAGAGGTGCAGGACATCTCCATCGGCTTTGGTACAGAGCTCGCTCTGAATGTGCCCGGGTCGGTGATCTTTGGCTCGCCGGCGGTGCTGGGTATCAGCTTTGCTGGCTTGAGCGGCGTGAAGTTGGGCACATCGGCCAGCCAGGGAAAGGGTTATGCCGCCATCGACTTTCGCCATGATGGCACCCTTGGCACCCCAGGCTCGGGGCTAGCGCTGGTAAGCGGCGGTGCGAATGACACGATCCTCGCTGATCATTCACTCGTCATCGACGCTGCAGCGAACACGGTCACCCTCGACAACGGGACTTCCCTCGTCATCCCTCAGCCGACCGACCCTAACTACACTGATTTCGTCATCAAGGACGAAAACGGCGCCGAGCTGCACCTCGACTTCACGGGCTACACGGGCACTGGCAGCACCAGCGTGCTGACCGGCGCGGGTTCGGCATCCCTGGATGGCACGGTGTACAAGCCGCTGACCTTCAACGAGACAGACTTGGAGTTGATCGACTCCGCGAACAACACCGTCCTGCACCTCGACATGACCGGCGTGCGTCGATCGGGCGAGGACGCGGTCAGTTTTGACGGGGCCACCGATATCTTCAGCGTCCTGGCGGAAACCGCCCGAGATCTGAGGAACAGCGACGGCATGGCGGCCAACGATGTTGTGGCCCGGGTGCAGTTGCGCTTTGGCGAACTGGAGCACAACTACGACAAGATCCTGAAGGGTCTCGGCACCCTCGGTGCGCACACCGAACGCTTGATATCGAGCGGCAACCGTCTCGAGGCCTTGAGCCTCAATGTCGAGAGTCTCCTGAGCCAGGTCGAAGACATCGACATCGCCCAGGTGGTGCTCGAAATGACCAAAGCGGAGCAGACCCTACAGGTGGCCCAGGCCACGGGCTCGCGCTTGATCCAGAACTCCCTGCTCAACTACTTGAGGTAAGCCATGGTAGACCCCAACCCGATTCAACGTCAGAGCGCCGCCTCGATTCGACCGGCCCAAGGTAATCTGGCGGACACGCGAGCGCCGAATGAACGGTCTAACGCCGGCCCGGCCTTCCAAGCTCTCCTGGAAAAACTGCAACTCCAAGCGCAAAAACTCCAGCACGACAGCGAAAGCGTGGTGCAACCTGACGAGCTCCAAGGCGCGGTGAACCGCGCTCACGACTCCCTCGAAAATGTCCTCTCCCTCAGCGAGCAACTCCTCGAGGCCTATCGAGAATCCCAACAGGTTTCGCGGTCGGCTGCGGCCGACGACTTGGCGTGAGACTTTCCGTCGCCGAACAGCCCGGGGCGGCGTTGGAACTGATGGAGCGCGTCCTGCGCGGCGGCGCACCCTTGGCGAGCGAGTACCCGTTGGTCTTTGATGAAGACCAAAAGGGGCGCTTTGTGATCGCCGAGGAAGCCGGCCAGGTTTCCTCGACTTGCGCCATCCTCGAACGCGAGTTGGTGTTTCCCGGCGGAAAATTGCGCGTGGGCCTGATCGGCTCCGTGTCTACGGCCGAGCCCATGCGTGGCCGAGGTCTGGCCAGCGCGGTGCTCGCACGAGCCGAAGCCGAACTGGCTGCCGGGGGGTGCGTCTGCTCCTTGTTGTGGGCCGAAGACGAGAGCTTCTACAGCCGGCGCGGGTATCGGGAATTCGGCTCCGAGGTTGATTATGGCCTGCCCCTGGAACTTGCGCCTCTCTTGCCGAAGACCGCCGGGGTGCGCCGGGCAAACCCGGCTGACTTTGCTGCCATGCACCGGCTCTACCTCAACCACGAGCGCCGTGTCGAACGCACAGGTGAGCAGAGCGCCCTTTTGTTTGCCATGCCGGGTATGGCGACTTGGGTCCATGAATGCGGGGGAGCGCTCGATGCCTACACCTGTTTTGAGCGCGGCGATGATCTTGCCAACACCATCCACGAGTGGGCCGGGGACGCCGACGCGACGCTTGCCTGCGTGCGTGGCGTGCTCGAAGCCCACGGTCCCGGGACCGAAGAGGGCCTCTTGTTCCTGATGGCTCCCGCGCCCTCCGGGGATCTCGGCGAGCGCCTCGAAACCCTTGGTGCGGTCTGGGCCCGGGGTATTCTGGGCTTGGGCAAGGTGCTCGACGCCGAGGCGTTGCTCGATCTATTGTGCAGCAGGGCATCGCTACCCTTGACCTTTGATGGAACCGGCCCCGACGTATGGCGCATCAAGGGGCCGAAGGGCGAGGCGCAGGTCGAATCCTCGCAGCTTCTGGGCCTCGTGTGTGCGCCGCGAGCCGAGCGAACGGCCCTTGTAGGCCTCGAAGAACAACTCGGTGTAGAGTTTATGCGCCTGCCCGAAACACCCTTCCTGTGGGGTTTGGATTCCATTTAGCGCCGACTTGCGCGGCCTGACCCGCAGACTATCTGCAAAGCACAACTGGGGAACAAGCCGCCCCGTGGAGCTCCTCTGATGCTCCACGGGGCGCGTTCATTTTTCTTTGAGATATCGAGGGACCGCCCCCTGGGTTTGTCGTCAATCGAGTATCTGCCGCACGGATACCGGCTGATCGACGATTGATTCCCTGGCGCCGCAGAACGAGCGCCTTGACTCGCGGAGGTCCACCCATGCTTGCCCTTTTCTCCATGCTTATGCTCGCCACGGCCAACCCCACGGGGACAGGCCCAGAGGCCCTCAACCACGAGGAGATTGCGGCCCGCTTTCTCATCGAACACGGTCTCGAGGGCGCGGATCCCGTGCGCGTCCAGCTCGACTCTGTGCTTGAGCGCGACTTCTTTCATGCCCGCCTGGGCTTGTTCGAGCTGTCTATCCCTGCGGCGGCTTTGGCAACGAAGGAAACAGCGCGGGACTTCCGCGACATCAGCGAGGGGCTTCTCGAAGCTCAAGAGCGCTGGGTTGGGTGGTTGGGTGAGAGTGCCCAGGGACAGGAACCCCTGCTCAAGAACTTGAAGACGGCTCGTGCTTGGGTCGCTGGCTGGAATATCTCCAAGCTCAGGAAGGCCGCTCGCGAGGAGGGGCGCGATGCTCTCCGAGGCGATGCCCTCAAGCTGTTCAATCCCTCGGATTCCGAGCGCGAGGCTCTCAGCGTTGCTGCGTCCGCCATGGCGTCCCGGCAACCCCTGGGCAGGTATTCATCGGCCATGTCTTCATCGGCAAAGGGCTCCGTACGCCTGGTGCTCATGCCTAGCCGTGCCCAGTTCGTGGAGTTTGCGACCTTTATCGGTGCCTTGGTGCCGCGACTGCGTTCAGTCTTCTGGGTCGACAGCGTGCGCAACTGGAGCGAGTTCCGCTTCAACGACTTGCAGGTGATCGCCATGCAGTACGCCGTTGCCTGCCCCCGGGGGGAGGACTACTCGGACTCCAGCAGCATGAAAATGCGCGCGTCCACCGGCCTGGAAGAACAGGTCGTGCAACTCGGCATGAACAAGCTCTTGACCTATGAGCACGGGGCACAGATGTCGCGCGGCCTGATTGGTGGGCTCTCGATCAACATGATCATCGAGCAGTACGGCGCCTGCCACACCAGCCTGGACGGCTGCACCGAAGCTCGTGTCACCAACGCTCGCTCGCAGTTCGTCCCGGGCGGCCTCTCCCAGGGCGGGGTACTGCCCCAGAATGTGGCCTTGAACCGCTGGCGCCGGGAGCATGGCAAGCACCACTATCTGCGCACTCTCAGGCGCGTTCAGAAGGCCGGCGCCAAGGCCACCCGGGGATCGAAGAAGATCCACTCGTTCCTGCTCATGGGCCCCGACGAGAGGGTGCGCGCCGTGGTCCAGGCTCCCTTCCTGGGCGGCGGCGTGGCTGCCTTCCAGGACCTGCCCCAGGCCACCCACTCCGACCAGGTCGAGTTCATCAGGGCCTACAAGACGGCCTTCCTGTTCTGGCTCAGGACCGAGGCGGGGGGCAAGCAGAGAGACTCTGCCAGGGCCTTCGGCAAGTTTCTGGGACGGCTCCAGGACTCTCCGGGGGTGGAGGGCGATCTGAAGAACCCCCTGGAGGGGGGCCTCAGCGAGTCCCTCGAGAGCGTCTACGGCCTGCCCCTTTCCTCGTCCGAGTTGGGTTCAAGCTCACTTGAGGGACGCTTTCTCAAGTGGCTCTCGAAGCGCTGAGCCATCAGCGCCGTGGTTAATGAAGGTGGAAAAACCACTCCCAGGGGTCTCAAAGGGTGTTTTGTCCAAGATAGCGCCGAACCCCGCTTGGGAGGTCCCCCCTGCATCGCAACCAATATGGAGTGAATACCCTACAGCGAGACACCCCTAGCCTGTGTCAAGATCCTCTCACGATGAGCGGATCAACTGTAATCACGAGGGAAAAGGGCGCGCTCCACCGTCTCGATGGCGATGTGGAGAACCTTGATATGCAGCTCTTGGATGCGGTCCGAGGTGCTGGCTCGGGGCACGACAATGGGGATATCGGCCAAGGCCAACGCCTCGCCACCTCCTTTCCCCAAGAGGGCCACGGTGGTAATACCCCGCTTCTTGGCCTCTTTAAGGGCGTTCAGGATGTTCGGGGAGGCACCGCTGGTGGAGAGCACAATAAGAAGATCTTTGGCTCCTCCATAGCTGGCGACGAGGCGTGCGAACACCTCATCAAAACCAAAGTCATTGGCGATACAGGTTATGTGACTCGGATCAGAGAATGCCAGAGCAGGGAGAGGGTTCCGATCGGAGCGAAAGCGCCCGGTCCATTCCTCCGCGAAGTGCATGGCATCACACATGCTTCCGCCGTTGCCGCAGGACATGAGCAACCCTCCTCTCTTGAGGGTGGTTTGCGCTGCGGCGGCGAAGCGGGCGATCCCCTCCATGCAGGTGGGGTCATCGCGAAACGCTTGCAGGGTCAGGGCCGCCTCTTCCAAGGCGGCCTCGATCGTGTGGGCACTCATATTACGGCGTATTCTGATGTGCGGGAGAGCTCGCTACAAGCGGGTTCGGCAAGTTGTAGCCAGCCCACATCAGAGTGCCTATTCCAGTACGCCCGGGATGGTTTTTCTCCCTTCGAGAAAGCTCGGAAGTACAATAGCCACAGGGGTTTGCGCCCCTTCAGCCAGGCTTGGCGCAGAGCTTCTGCACTCCAAACCGAAGCGAGGGCTGATTCAGACACTATCTCTAGTAGAGATGGTGCTTACCGATTAGGGGGTTTCTAATCATGATGCGACTTGGATCTGTTTTGAAGAATGCTCGCGGGAAAGAGTCCCGGGCCCAGTTCGCGCGCAAGCTCGAGCTTTCCTACACCTTCGTCCGTGCCATGGAGCACGGGCTGCGGTTTCCCTCGGACAAGGTTCTCTTGGACATTGCCGATCGCCTGGGCGAGAACGCGGATGAGCTCTTGCTAGCGGCCTACTGCGACCGCTCGCCACTCTTGGCTGAGGTCCTCGAGGCCCGGGGCGTGACTATCCCACCGGTGGGAGTCGAGCCTATCGTCACGATCGACCGGAATAGCCATGCCCTACAGGAGGCAATTCGCGACGAAGCCACGGAGATTCCGGCCACGAAGGCCATCACAATCCAGAGCCCCTTCTAGCCCGGACTATTTCACAGGTCTGTTGGGTCTTTGAGCCCCCAGGCACTTACGACCGCTGTTGCCAGGGATGCGCTTGCCGCGCCCTGAGCAACGGTTTTTTTTGTGCGTGGCTCGCGTCGCCTCAGCTCGAGCTCACGCTCCATCGCCGTTCCTTGCAGCGATGATCTCGTCCAGGGCACGCTGCATGGCCCCGAGGACCTCGTCGTAGCTGAAAGCTCCGAGGCTTTCAGGCCCGCGCTTCAAGTTGACCTTCTCCGGCCCGCACCACAGGCCCAGGTCAGCATCGTCCGTCTCGCCCGGGCCGTTGACCCGGCAACCCATGACCGCGATGGTCAGATTGTGTTTGGCGAGATCCCGTGTGACGCGCTTGACCTCCTGGGCGAGTTCGACGAAGCGCCCGTTCTCTACCCGCGAACACGACGGGCAGGCGATGATATTCAGACCGTCGAAGAAATTGGGTGGCACCGAGCGCATGCGCCCGGCCTCGATGTCGGCAATCAACTCACTCCCGACCTCGATTTCGCGCCCCTTTTCCTGAAAGGGCACCGTCAGTGAGACCCGCAGGGTGTCGCCCAAGCCCCGAGATAACAGCTGCTCAAAGGCGATTCGCGTCTTGATGATGCCGTCCGGCGGCATGCCGGCTTCGGTCACTCCGAGGTGCAGGGGGACATCGGGGCGCACCGCCGCGAAACGCACATTGGCCTCCACCACAAGGCGCGGGTCGGAATCCTTGATCGAGACCAGATAGCGGTCGAAGCCCAGGGCATCGACCATGGCGCAGTGCTCCAGGGCGCATTGCACGAGGGCCTCGATAGGGTCTCCTTCGAATCGCTGTTCGTACTCGGGGGCCAGCGAGCCCGCGTTGACACCGATGCGCAGAGCGCAGTCGTGGGTTCGCGCCGTCTCCACCAGAAAGGCCACCTTGTCAGCCACGGGCAGCTTTTTTTCCAGGTGGTGCAGGTGACCGGGGTTGTAGCGAATCTTTTCGACGAGGGGCGCCACATCAGCTGCCAGCCGGTAATTTTCTTGCAGATCCACCGAGAGCCGGGCACCCGTCTCTGCGCGAATTTCCGCCAGGGCCTGCACATCCTTCTTGCTGTCCACGGCGATGCGTATGATGGCGGCCCCGGCCTCTTCGAGTAGACGCACCTGGGCCAAGGTTGCGTCCAGGTCGCTGGTGGGCGTGGCCACCATGCTCTGAATGGCAATGGGCGCAGCGCCCCCAAGGGCCAGGTCGCCGATGGTGATGCTGCGGGTTTTGCGGGTGGGGATCATTGGGGTTGCCGGTGCTCTTGCCACGCCTCTTGCACCACCTGCAACTGTGGCGGCGCGAGATGAGGGCTGCTGAATCGGCGCAGAGATCCTACCCAGCCAGCATGCTAGCCATGCAGTCGGGCTGCACAGATTCGCCGCCCGTTGTGCGTTCGCTGCATGCAGATCGCGATGAAGCGGCCCGGGGGAGGTCTCAGCCCTCTTTTCCAGCACTAAACAGGCCAAGACGGCAGAATAGGCCCTCTGGGTTCGGGGCCCCTCAGGGTCAGGGCCTGTGCCCCCCCCCCACACAGAAGAGCCGCAGAGGAAGCAGCATGAAAGCCAGGATCGTGATCATCGGCGGCGGAGTGATGGGAATCTCCATCGCGGCGCAGCTTGCCAGGCAGACCGATGCCTTGAAAGAGCCCATCATGCTGCTCGAGCGGGGTTCCGTGGGGGGTGGCACCTCGGGCCGTTCCTCGACGATCCTGCGCCAATTCAACGAATCGCGCTGCATCGCCAGCATGGCCCGCGATTCGCTCCGGTTCTACTCGCGCTTTGAGGACAAGATCGGGCGCTCGATCGGTTTTCTGCGCACAGGCGTGCTGACCCTGGCCAAGTCGCAAGACCCCGCCGACATCGAACAGCTGGAGGAGCTCGTGGCCATGCAGGCGACCATGGGTATCGACATCACCCGAGTTTCAGCCCGCGAGATCCGCAATCTGATCCCTGGAGCGGAAGTCGAGGCTGGCACCGTGGGCGCATGGGAATGCAGCGCTGGCTGCGTTGACTCCACGCGCACCCTGGAGGCCTTCTCGTGTTTGGCCCGCAACAAGGGTGCGATCCTGCGCCCCGGAACCACGGTTGAAAAAATCCTGGTGAAGGCGGGCCGCGTTTGCGGCGTGCGTACCGCAGAAGGCGACATTCAGTGCGAAGATGTCGTCGTGGCCGCAGGACCCTGGACTCGAGGACTGCTCCTCGGCCTGGGTCTCGACTACCCCTTGAACATCACCCGCACCGAACACCTGCATGTCACCAACAGCAGCCTGAAGGAAGCCGAAGCCCACAGCGACCCGGAATTCGGCATGCACGGCCCGGAGAGTTCGGGCGCGACTTCTTGGATCTCGCGGGACATACTTGATGCAGCCCTTGCGGATGAAGCAGGAGAGGGCACCAAGCTCGGGAGTTGCTCAGAAGCCAGCGTCTTGCACCCCACCTTGATCGATCCCCAACTCGGGTTCTACGCCCGCTGCGATCCGCTGCATGCGCGGGCGCGGGTCGGCCGTTGTAGCGCAGGCCAAGCCACCCCTGTGGCCGATCCCGACCACCTCGACGAGCGCATTGACGACGAGTTCCGCGACTGGGTTCGCGCAACGCTGTCGCGGCGGTTGCCCGCCTACGAAGACGCGGAGGAGGTGGGCGCCGAGGTCCGGATGTGCACTGAAACCAAAGACTCAAGAGCCCTCATCGGCCCGACCCCTGAGATCAAGGGCCTCTACCTGGTCAGCGGTTTTTCGGGTTGCGGCTTCAAACTTGCCCCCTCGGTGGGGGAGGGCGTTGCCCAAATGCTGCTTGGCCAGCCCGTCAGCGCCTTTGAACCTGAGTACTTTGCGCCTGCGCGCTTCTCAGCCCTGCGCGTGCCGGGCTAGAGCACTTCAGAGATTCGCACGGCGTACTTCTCTTCGATCGTGACGACTTCGCCGCGGGCGACGAGTTTGCCGTTGACCACGATGTCGGCGGGCTCGTGAGCTTCGCGGTCGAGTACCACCAGTGAACCGGGACCGAGCTCGACGAGTTTCGCCAGAGTCATGCGTGCGCTACCGACGCGGACCGTGACTTCGACCGGAACGGCCAGGACGCCTGCGAGGCCAATGGGCGTTCCAGAGGCTTCACTTTCGTCCAGGTCATTCAGTTCATTGGCCTGCACGGCGACTCGTTCGGCGGCCTCGTCGATGTTCTTCTCGATGTTCCCCTCGATGGTGTTTTCGATGTCGGCTGCTTCTTCTTGGATTTCTTCGGTCATGAGCTTTTCTGGTGATTGGGACTTAGTTGTTCAATGCGTACCGCCACCTGGCCGTTCAGGTTGCCCCAAGAGGCTGTTCCCGCGAATTCTCCTTCCACAACGAGATCGATGCAGCTGTCGCTGGCTTTGGCGAGGGGAATCACATCGCCGACCTCCAGCTCCATCAAGTCGTCGAGGGCGATTTCCGCTCGACCCAGCTCGGCGCTGAGTTCGATAGGCACTTGGTTTAGATGGCTGGGGAGAGCGGGGGGCGGTGTGCTTTGGGTTGGAGCGTCGCTCAAGACGCCGGGAAGGTACAAGCGCAAGGTGCTCGGCCCACCAGGTCCTTCGAGGATGAGATGCAAGTAGAGCCGTTGCGGGTCACCATTAGCGTCCGTGTCGAGTTGCGAAAGGAACTCACGCACCGTTTGACTCAAAGGGCCGCGCGTGGCGCGTAGTCCGACGGAGCTGGCGATGGCTTCGGTGAGGCTCATCAGTAGATCCCCAACTAGCCCGGATTCGAGAGGCGTCAAGGCGCGGGGTTTTGCGTCATCTTCAAGCTCGCAACTCATGGCCACCGTGGCAGCAGCGATGGCGGCGGTATTTTCCCACACAACCCAGCCCGCAGCTCCGTTGACCTCGATGCTGTTGACGACGATCGGGTCCTCCAGGGCTTCGAACAGGCCCTGCGAACTGGTTTCGCCGATCTCGCTGACTTCGACTGCGTAATCGCCTTGCAACCATGTGCGTAAGCTGCTCTCCAAGTCCGGCGCAATGCGATTCAGATCAGCTCGAATCGTGCGTTTCTGGGCGAGGCTCAAGCGCCGAGGCTGCTTGAAGTTCCGTGGCGAGACAATTCCTAACTCGGGCGTTCCATCGCTCTCGAGTAGGGCTTTGACTTCTTCGGGGCTGACTTCACTCATCAGGTTTTCTTTGAGCGGCTGTGTGGCCTACTGGATGAGGAAGTCCAGAGGGAGGATGCGCAGGATGCGTCCCTTGACACCAATGGTCACTTCGCCAACGAAGCCCTCGACCAGTCCGGAAACATCTACGAAGAGTGTGCTGCCATCGACATCGATGACACGCACATCCGGGTCGAGCGGTTTGAAGGAACTCAGCGGCCCAGCGTCGATTTGGAGTGTTCCTTGGGGTCCATCGACATGCAGGCTGTGGTAGTGGAAGTTGCCACGGAAGTTTGTTTTGTCGGCTGAGAGGCCAGGGCGCAGGCCAGAAGCTTCGTCGATATCCCAGGGCAGGGCACCTTCACCGATGTGGACCGGGAACAGAATGGGTCCCAGGGTGTCGGCTAGCTCTTCCATGAAGCCATCCTGGTTGACCTCGCCAAAGAGGTCGTCCATCGACTTGTTGGAAGCCACCCGAAACACGGCGTTTTTCATCTCCGGGTGGTAGAGGGGGTCGAGCAAGCGCGTCGCGAGGTAATTCTCGTCAAAGGCCTGAAAAATGACCTCGGGCTTCATCTGTAGGTAGTGCGAGCGCTCGACGATGTTGCAGTTGAACTGCTCCTCATCGAGAGGCACCGAGAAAGGCCCCTTGAAGCGCGGCTGGATTTTTACCGAAGGCACAGCCACCATGGCGGCAATTGCCCCTGCGGCCAGGGCACCAAACAGGCCACCCACGGAGAGCATTTTCATTTTCCTTGAAGCGGCTGCGTTGTCGGTTGCCGCTTCGGTTTCTTCTTTTTGGTCTGCCATAGGGTTACCTCTGTCACTTCTTGCTGGCGGGGGTCACCAGTCGGATGTCCACGAATCGGTTAGCGTTGGGTTTGCCCTCCAACTCCAAAAACCAGGCACGGGCATGCACTCGGTTCTCAGAAAACCCAAACCGCTCCAGGAGAAAGCCGCGCACGCTGTTGGCGCGGGCAATGCTGAGGGCGTGGTTGTTGCCGTTGTGGTTGGGGCCAGCATCATTGGCGTGGCCCTCAATCACGAGGAGTTGGTTGTGTTTGGGTAGCAGCGATGGGGCCAGGCGTTCCAGGTAGGACTTGCCGGCCAGGCTGAGCTCGCTCGAATCGGTGGCGAAGCTAGCAACCTGGGGGTAGGTCAACTCGTCGTGGGGGGCGAGCGAATTCAGTTGCTTGGCCTTGATTAGCTCGAGAGTGCTGGCTTCGGTGTGATCCTCAGCGCGTCGCTCTGGGTCTTCTTCTGGCGGCAGGTTGAACTTGCGGCGCGTGTGGTCGAAGACTTCCTGCTTCTCAACGCCCGAAAGGATGCCGTTCAAGCCATGGGATTTGACGGCCACAATGAAAGACCCCACGCCTTCCGCGAGCAAACCGGCCTGCTGCTCCTTGGACATGGAGACAAGCAGGATGAAGAAAGTCAGAATCAGCGTCATCATGTCGCAAAAGGACACCATGTACGCCGGAGGCGCCTGCTTGGGAGCGGGTTTGAACTTACCCATTGGTGTTCTCCGATGCCTGGGCGGGCGCGTTTTTGAGGGCGGCGGCGCGCACCAGGCTCAAGGACACGATGCGGATCTCGACGCGGCGGTTCTTGCGGCGATTCAGAGGCGTGTTGTTGTCCACCAAGGGGCGCATCGAGCCCACGGCGCCGAGTTGAACCTGAAGAGGACTCAGTCCGCTGGCTTCGAGCATGGTCTGCGCCACACTTGCCGCGCGATCGGCAGAGAGGGCGAACTCGTCAGCGTAGGCTTCCGTGGCCAGAAAGTGATCATCGGTGTGGCCTTCGATGACCAGCGTGTACGGATAGTTCTCGAGCGTGCGTGCGAGTTCGATCACGGCGCCGCGCAGGTACTCCGACAGTTTGGCGGAACCCGGCATAAAAGCCGCGCGCTTGTCGTAGACGATGCTGATGCCATCCTTGAGGGCCCCGAGTGAAATCTCCACATGCTCGTCATCGTCCTTCTGGCCCATCGCTTCCATGTTCTCGAGCAACTCTTCGGCCGGACGGCTATGGGGCACGGCCGCGCCACGGACAGCATCCATGGCGTTGATGCGATCCTGAGCGGGTGGTTTGACAGCGGTGGGACCCTTTGAAGAAGTCAAGGTGCCAGCTGTCCCCAAGAGGTTCGCGTCGGCCTGAAAGGCCTCCAGGGCATCCATGCTGGAGAAGGTCATCAGCAGGATGAAGAAGGTCACCAGTAGCGAAATCATGTCCGCAAAGGTGACTATCCAGTCGGGTGCGCCGGGCGGCTGGTCGGGTTCGTTCTTGGAGCTCACAGGGACACTCGCGGAAACTCAGAGTTCCACGGCCTCCCGCAGGGTCGGAGCCAGGAAGCCCTTGAGCTTCTCCTTGATCAGGGCGGGCTTTTCGCCGGACTGGATCGCGACGATGCCTTCGATCATCAGGTCGCGCAATAGACTCTCGTTGCCAGCCAGGATTTCCAACTTACCACTGAGGGGCAAGAAGACCATGTTTGACAACATGGCGCCGTAGAGCGTGGTCAACAGCGCGGTCGCCATACCGACACCAATCATCGATGGGTCGGAGAGGTTTTGGAGCATCTGCACCAGACCGACAAGGGTTCCAATCATTCCGAAAGCCGGAGCGAAGGCACCCATTTGGTCCATGATTTTTTTGCCAACGCCGTGTCGTTGGCGTTGCCAGTCCGCTTCGAGCTCCATGATGTCGCGCACAGTGTCGGCACCAAAGCCGTCGATGACGAGTTGGATGCCTTTGGCGAAGAAGGAGTCGTCGACTTCTTGTAGCTTGCTCTCTAAAGCCAAGAGACCTTCCTTGCGAGCGAGGTTTGCGTACTCGACGATGCGCTCGATTTCTTCAGAAGGAGTGCCGGTCTTGTTGAAGGCCGTGATCATCATGACCCTTGCGATCGACTTCACCTCAGACAAGGGGAAGTTGACCATGGTCACTGCAAATGTGCCGCCGAAAACGATCACGAGCGAGGGCACATTGATGAAGATTGCAACCCCACCAGGGCCGGTGGCCATGGCGAAGATCACCAGGCCGAAGGCCATGATGGTGCCGAGGATTGTCGCGAGGTCCATGAGGGTGCTTGTGGGCGCTTGTGGTGCTGCCGCCAGATCTTTCTATCGGCAGTCTGGGGTCTGGGCTTGATCCCCCAATTTTGGGTGAGCCAAGCGTAAGCCGTGCTTTATCAGATAGTTACAGCGACGGGGTAGCTCTCAGAGTGTCTCGCTCACCCTGCGGTAGGCATCCATGAAGGCCTTGCGTAATTCCGGGGGCTCCAGCAGGCGCAGGATCTCACCTGCTGCAGTGGGGCCCAGGGCCCGCATCAAGAGCGCAGCATCCTCGGGCGTCTCGTTGGCCAGCATGCTGGCGTTGATCTCGGGCTCGCCGCCCTTGTAGAGTTCGGCTTGGGCTTCCCAGCCGGCCAATTCGCGGCTCCTTTCGGCGGCTTCGTCACGCTCCAATTCGGCGTAGCGCAACTCCAGGTCGCCTTCCATGTCTTCGAGTTTGGTTCGGATGTCGGCCAACTCGTTGTATTTCTCCTGCAAGGTCTTCTCCCACTCATCGAGCTCTAGCTCGCGGGCGCGCAGGGTGCCGAGAAGCTCGCGGTTTTCCTGGAACTTCGCCTTCAGTTCATCCTGCAGAGAGCGCAGCTCGGTGCCCGTAAATGGTGAAGGCACCATCCAAGCTCCGAGTAGCCCAGCTTGGCGCTCGAGGGCGTCTTGGCCACTGATGGCGGGCTCTTCGTTGGCAACTCGAGGCTCTTCAGAAGTTCTTGTTGTTCCAGGAGCCACGGCGGGCGCGTCAAAGAAGGCGCCGATTCCGGCTACCTGGTGCATGGGTGTTCCAGAAAGAGCAGCAATTCCCGTGAAGGAGCCAAGGAACAGTGAAAAGCCACCGAGGCCAAAGAGGCCGTACTTGAGGATCTTGTGCATGAGAAATCCGTGTTAGTCGGGAGTCGTGCGAGAAAAACCAACCCGCAAAAAGTCTTGTCCTCCGCGCGCTGCGCGCTCGGAGGCGATCTGATCCATTTGTTGTGCTTCGGAGCGTTCAAGGTTGAGTCGGTGGCGCTGGCGCGCCTTGGTCTCCAGGCGCCCAAGCCCCTCCAATTCGACGCGCAGAGCCTGCCAGGGCTCTCGCTTGGCTTCTGCTTCGTTGCGCCGCTCCGCAACCCGCAAGCAGACAGCTTTCAGGTATTCAGCCAGGCTCGCGATCGTGTCACAGATGCTCAAGATCTTGAGCGGCTCCAGGCGCGTTTCGGATTGCGCGCGCCCCAAGAGCAAATAGGCCTGGTCAATGTCTTGTTCCGCCATGAGGCGTTGCTGTTCCGCCAGGCGAACTTCGTGTTCGGCTGCTGCCCACTCAGCTTGAGCTGCTCGTTCTTCAACGCGCCGCACCCGGGCGAGACGCTCGAGATTGAATTCAAAGCGTTTCAACCGACTGCCCCCGGACCACGGGCCACGAGGTCAAGCATGGCCAGGGTCTCATCGAGAGTCGATAGCTCGTCGGCGTGCTGACGCAGGAAGAGCTCGATGGCGGGCATGCGCTGGATGGCAGCATCCAGTTTTTGGTTGGTTCCCGGCTTGTAGGCGCCGATCTCGACGAGGTCGCGTCCGTCCTTCCAAGCCGCCAACAATTGGCGCAGCTCTTGAGCCGAGTGCCGGTGCTCTTCCGAGGTCAACACAGCCATCAAGCGCGAGAGGCTGCCGAGCACATCGACCGCTGGAAAGTGGCCGGCTTGCGCAAGTTCGCGGGATAGGAAAATGTGCCCGTCGAGTAGGCCTCGCAGGGTGTCGGCCACGGGCTCGTTGGGGTCGTCACCATCTAGCAAAATGGTGAGCATGCCGGTGATGCTGCCTTTTTCCGTGCGTCCCATGCGCTCGACGAGTTTTGGGACCGTGGCGAAGAAGCTGGGCGGATAGCCACGCACCGTGGGCGGTTCACCAGCAGCCAGGCCGATCTCGCGACAGGCGGCGGCAAAACGAGTGACCGAATCCATCACCATCAGCACGCTCTTTCCCTGATCACGGAAGTGTTCAGCGACAGTCATGGCAACAAAAGGAGCCAAGAAGCGCTCGATGGGAGCCCGGTCCGAGGTGGCCACGACCAAGACGGACTTTGAGCGGCCGTTTTCGCCGAGAACATCTTCCACGAAGGAGCGAACCTCACGGCCGCGCTCACCCACGAGCGCAACCACAACCACGTCGGCGTCGGTGCCGCGGGTGATTTGACCGAGGAGCGAGGACTTGCCCACGCCGGAGCCCGAGAAGATTCCCATTCTCTGGCCGCGACCCACGGTGTTCAGGGCGTCGATGACTCGCACACCGGTTTGTAATGGTTCACAAATGCTGGGCCGTTGCAACGGATCGGGGGCTGCCTGACGAACAGGGCGGGTTTCTTCGGCGCGGATTTTGGGACCACCGTCGATAGGCAGGCCGAAACCGTCGATCACGCGGCCGAGAAGTTCGTTACTGACCGAAATTGAGAAAGGGCGGCCCAGGGCCGTGACAACATTCATGGGCGCGATGCCTTCGAGGTCGCCATGGGGCATGAGCAGGGTGCTGCTGCCGCGGAAGCCGACGACTTCAGCATCGATGGCGCCGTGCTTATCGCGCTCGATGCGGCACATTTCGCCCAGGGCAGCGGGCACGCCCGCAGCCTCGACCAGGACGCCAGAGACGATGTCTACCAAGCCACGGTAGACGGGCAGCGATCCCTTGCGAAAGTGGTCGCGACAACGGTCGAGGCTCAACAAGAGGAAACCTCGGCGAGTATGCGTTCGCGAATAGCTGCGGCGCAGGCGTCCATGTCACGAACGAGGAGCCCTCCGCTTGTGTGCAGTTGAACGTCACCGCGACGCACTGTGGGGTCAGCCTCAATGGTGGTTCCCGTGCGAAAGGGGACGCTCTCGAGTTGGATGGCGTCATCGGGGTGCACATGCAAGGCCATGGCGCCTGGAGCGTGACCAGCTTCAGCGATGGTGGTGCGCACGATGGCGGTGATGTCGTAGTTTTTCGCCACGAGCTCGACTCGCAACAACTCTTGCAGCACTTCAACGGAAAGTAGCGCGGCCGTTTCAGCTAACCGCTCGCTCATCTCGGCACGCATCTCCTCGAGCGCCGCCGTGGCCTGGTCCAGGGCCTTGGCTGAGAATTGACCGGCGTCGAAGAGGCCCTTGGCATAGGCCGCTTCTTTGAGGGCGGTCTCACGATTGCTTTCGAGGAGGACCCCAAACTCCTCAAGGGAGCCTTCCACAGCACGCACCCGAGTGGGCTGCTGGGCGAGCTTGACGGCTGCTTTCCTCAAGAAACCAACTCCTCCCCACCGCGCGAGGGTGAGAATTCTCCGGAGTCAATCAGGGCATGAACCGCTCTGAGCAGTTCTCCTCGGGCGGCCATAACTTCGGACATGGGCACTGCGCCAGCGAGCTCACGCTCTTCTTCCACCATGGCCTTGACCCGAGTGGAGAGGTTGTTCTTGATGCTGTCTTCCACCTCGGAAGAACAGGCCTTGAGCGAAACAGCCAGGGTGCGCGTGTCGATCGAAGCCAGAATCTTCTGCATCGAACGGTTATCAACATCGGCGAGATCGGTCCAGGTGAACATGAACTCCCGAATCTCGGTGACCATGTCCTCATTCTCCTTTTCCAAGCTCTCGAGAACACTGCGCTCGAGATCAGAGGCGGTGAAGTTCAGCATCTCGGCGATGCTCTTCAGGCGCGCCGACGGATCTGGCGCGACAGGACCCAGGGCAATCTGTGAGATTCTCTCTTCGAGGTTCTTGGCGATACTCTTCAGGGTGCCGATGGGCGGGGCGTTCAAGGTGGCCATCTTGGTTACCGCAGCGAGGGCGAAATCGGTATCGAGAACGGCCACGATGCTGGCCGAAACGCCGGGATCGAGGTGGCTCAAGACGATGGCTGCCGTTGAGGGTGTTTCCTCGGAGAGTGCGCGGGCGATGGACTCGGGTAGATGGTCTTCAACGCCTGCGAATGGCTGTTCTTGGGCTCGCCGCTCACGAATGCCAGCGATCAGCTCGTTGGCTCGTTCGGCCCCGAAGGCTCCGTCGAGCAAGACATACAACTGGGAAGGGTCGGGGGCCGTGACCTTGGGAGGTGTGTTGACGGCAACGGCCAGGTCCGAGTAGAGGCGGTCCACGGCCTCGGAGTCCGCGAAGTCCTCGCCGATCTCGGTCATTGCGGCAGCAACATCGGAGACGATGTCCTCATCGAGATGGCGCATCACTTCCAGAGCAGCTTCGCGCTCCAAGCTGAGCAAGAATGCAGCAACGCGGTGTGCGCCTCCTGTGGCCCTTGAATCGGTCACTTGTTGGCTCCAGTGGTTGCAGTTTCTTCGGCGGCCCACTGGGCCAGAATCTCGCTCACGCGCTCGGGTTTGGTGCGCACCAGTTCTTCGATCTGAACACGAGCGAGGAGTTCGAGCTCTGTCTCGCTCAGGTGTTCGCTCTCGCCATCAGGCCCAAATCCTCCGAGGTTTCCTTCTTGGGCGGCGCCGCCATCCTGCTTGTTTGAAGTGCTACGCAGGGTCTTGAGTAGCACGAACACGAAAGCCAGGCCAGCGAAGAGCTCGACTCCGTGGGTCAAGAGCAGCTCCACATACTCGTTGGGCGCCGCGACTGGTTCGAGCACCACAAGTGGAACTGGGTTGCCCTCGGTGTCGCGTTCCACAGAAGCCAGGGCAATTTGCAACGAATGGTATACGTCTCGATCGGAGACAAAGCCAACAGCCGCCTTGACCATCTTGTTGAGGTCTTCAAGTTTGTCAGCAGGCACACTCTGGTCGACAACCAGGGCCACGCTCAAGCGTTGGATCTTGGGTGCTCGACTGATGCGGTGTTCTGTTTCGCGGCCGACCTCGGAGCGCGTGACCGTGCTGGACGATTTCTTGGCTGTCGGGCTGGAGTTGGCTCCACCTCCCACACCAGCGTTCTTGACGCCAAAGTCTTGGGTTACATTGGAGGAAACGCCCGCCGCACCGCCGACGCCTGCTCCGTTGGGCAATTTGGTTTCCTCGGTGGTCTTGCTGTTGTAGGTCGGCTGGCCAGACAGAGCACCTTCCTTGATTGATTCGGTTTCGTCAAAGATCCAATCAGAACTGACCGTCACCGAGGCCAGTCCCGGGCCGAGAGCCAAGCGCAGTTGTTGATTGGCCTTGCGCTCGGCTTCGTTTTCAAACCTGCGCTTCTGCTCGAAGAGATCACCGGTATTGGGGCCGTTGGTCATGCTGTCGCCATCGTGAAGAAGAACCCCACTTTCATCGAGAATGGTGATGTTCTCGATGGGTACATTGAAGCGACTGCGGACGAGGGTAGCGACATTGCGTGCTTCAGAGGAATTGAGCGTGGTGCCGTAGCGCAAACCCAGAGTCACCGAAATTGTGGGCGGCGTGTCCCGCCGAAAGGGCGAGCGCTGTCGTTTGGATCCAACCACCGTGGCGCGTTCCACCGAGTCGAGGGTTTCGAGCAGCTTTTCGCATTCCTGCCACTCGCGCTTGCTCATCATCAACTCGCGCTCGCCAGCCGAGAGGAAAGCGCTCTGGGCGCCACCCGAGGAAGTTTGAATGCCCTTGTTTTCAAGTTGGTAGCCGCCGCGGGCGACCTGCGCCTCAGCCGCGATAGCGTCGGATGAGTCCACCCAGATGCTGTACGGCGCAGGGGGCGGGGATGACTTGAAAGGGATGCCTGCTTCGGCGAGTGCGGTCTTGTAAGAGGCTGACTGGGCAGCCGAGAGTCCCGAGAAATGCTCGACAAAGTCGGGTCGATTGGCATACCAGCCGGAGACGCCAACGACCGCGAGGATCATGGTCATTGACAGCACGAGGGTGATCTTCGTCGAAGCGGTGGCCGCCAGGAATTGATCCAGGAGTTGTGTGAATCGTTCTTTCATCAGCTTGAATCAGACGCTCATCCGCATGATTTCGCGGTAGGCGTCGACGAACTTGTTACGGACAGCGAGGGAAAACTTAAAGCTGAGATCGGCTTGCTTGATTTGTGCCGCAACCTCATGGAATTCGGTGATTTTTCCAGATGTGATTCCATCAACGAGCTTGTCGCTGAGTTGAACCTGGTGGTTGATCTGCTCAAGGCCTTGATTGAGCTTGGAACCAAAACCGGTCCCGTCGACAGCAGCCTCTTCGGCACCTGAGTTGATGCGAGACTGTGCTTCGCTAAGGCGCTGGGCAGCCTCGGCTTGGCGCTGAAGGGCGGCCTTGATGCCGTCCATCGCGCTGCCGCCTCCTGATCCAATTCCGCCAACCATGATGAAACCTCTGGAAAGGAGTGTGGGTTACTGAGCCAGGCGCAGGGCACGCTCGGCCATTTGAACGAAGATGTCTTGCGCCTTGAGGTTGGCCTCATAGGCGCGCACGGCTGTCATCAGGTCGGCCATCTCTTTCATCGTGTTGACATTTGGCAGGCGCACGATTCCGTCAGCGTTGGCATCGGGATGAGTTGGATCGGAAATCTCCTCAAAGGGAGTTTTGAAGTCTCCTTCGATCTTGGAGACGCGAACACCCTCGGACACCGAAGCGCCGTTGGACAACTCGCGCAGAATCGGCTCGAAGTGAACTACCTGGCGTCGGTAGGGCTGGGGCTCCACCGAGCCCGGCATGCGCGTGGTGTTGGCGTTGGCGATGTTCTTCGAAATTGTATCGATGCGTGCGCGCTCGGCCGAGAGACCCGATGCCGTGGCACGAAAACCAGAGAACAAGTTGCGGATAGAACTCATGGTCTATCGACCTCCTTGAATGGCGCTGCGCATAAGTTCCATGCGGCCGGCGAGGATTGTGGAGTAGAGCTCGTACTGCAGACGGTTTTGCATGAGGCCGGTCATCTCGAGCTCCATGTTCACATTGTTCCCGTCGGCGCTCTTGGGCGTTAGAATGTCATCGAGCACTACGGGCTCGACTGACAGGAGGTCCGGTGTCTCGGAGCGGAATTCAGCGGCCAGAATGTCTTCAAATTCCACCGTCTGGCGTGTGTAGCCCGGCGTGTTCTGGTTGACCAGGTTTCCAGTCAGGACCTGATTGCGCCGCACAGCAGCGGACATCAGGTTGACCAAAAGTTGGTCTCTTGAGTTGTTGATGTTCATTGGTGACTCCTCAGGCGACGAGGCCAGCGCTCTTCCAGATTTTCAGTTTGTTGCTCAGCGTGCGGGCCGTTAGCCCAAGCCGGCGGGCGGCCTCGGTCTTGTTCCCGCCCGTACAGGCGAGGGTGGCCAAGATCGCCATGCGTTCAATGTCTGCCATCTGCAAGTTGGCCAGCCGGTCGCCAAGCTCCTGCTCTTCGTCGAAATCTCCATCGAGTTCGCCCTCAGGAGTCGTGGTGGTTGCGGTGAAAGACTTGGGTCCAAACGAGAGGTCCGAGCATTTGACCGTGTCGCCCTGCAATAGAATCACAGCTCGTTGAATGACATTTTCGAGCTCGCGCACATTGCCGGGCCAGCGCCAACTCATCAGTTGTTGCTGTGCGGAAGCGTCGAGCTTGGGTGTTGCTAGACCATTGCGTTGGGCGTAAAGTGCGAGGAAGTGCTCGGCCAGAGGCATGACGTCCTCGGTTCGGTCGCGCAGGGGCGGCATGTGGATCGGCAGAACATGCAGGCGGTAGTAGAGGTCCTCGCGAAAACTGCCCTTGGCGATTTCTTCGGGCAGGTCTCGGTTTGTCGTGGCGATCACACGCACATCGACGCGAAGCGTGGAGTTGCCGCCCACTCGTTCAAACTCCTCTTCTTCGAGTACGCGCAAGAGCTTGGCCTGCAGGGCGGGTGAGATCTCACCCAACTCGTCGAGCAGGAGCGAACCGCCGTCTGCCAGTTCAAAACGACCAGGACGAGTGCGGTGAGCGCCGGTGAAGGCCCCCCGCTCATGGCCAAAGAGTTCGGACTCCAGAAGGTTTTCTGAGAGCGCAGCGCAGTTGACCCGAATAAAGGGCCCGCCAGCTCGCGGCGAATTTTGGTGAATGTACTGAGCCACGCGCTCCTTGCCGGTTCCGCTTTCACCTGTGATGAGCACGGTGCCATTGGAGTTTGCGATGCGCCCAGACGAACGCAAGAGCTCTAGTGTTAGGGGACTCTTGGCGATGAACATGGGTGCTTCCCGGCCCACCAGTTCCGAGCGCAGGTATTCGTTTTCCAGCTCGAGGCGTTGAGTGTGACCGATGCGCCGAAAGACGAGTTCGATGGTGTCGGGCGAGACGGGCTTGAGCAGAAAATCCTCGGCGCCGAGGCGTAGTGCTTCCACTGCGGCTTCGACGGAGCCGTGTGCGGTCACTATCACCGTCGGCAAACCAGGGAACTCTTGCTGCAAGGCCTCAATCAACTGCACGCCATCCATGTCGGGCATGCGCAGGTCGGTGAGCACCAGGTCCGGTTGGATCTTGCGCACACATTCGAGAGCTTCGGAAGCGCTGGAAACACCTTGCGGCTGGTAGCCGAGAGAAGAAACGGCTTCGATCAAGAACTCCCGCGAAAGCGGGTCATCATCGACAATTAGGATGCGTTGAATCGACATGATCGTGTGGTCAGCGGACTTCTGGTAGAGGGGATCGAGAACTGGAACGAGGCTCCGCCGAGGGGCGATGCATCGCACGAAATGTGAAGGGCTCCGCCGTGCAGTGCAGCGATAGAGTGCACCAGGGAGAGGCCCAAACCCGTGCCTGAGGCGCGAGTCGTGAAGAACGGGTCGGCCAGGCGCGAAGCGAGGCTTACGGGCACGCCAGGGCCTGCGTCTTGCACTTCGAAGGTGTGTGATCCGTCGGATTGGGCGGCTACGATGTGGAGCGCACCGCCTTGCGGCTGAACCTCCATGGCATTCGAAATCAGGTTGCGCAGAGCTTGGCGTAGCTTTATGTGGTCGCAGCGCAGAGCTCCAGCTGAACAATCCTGCGTGAATTGCCAGTCTCTTGGGTCGCGCTGTCCGGGTGTGCGTTGCAACGCGGCGGCCAAGGCCCCGTCCACAATGTCCTGGGCTTCAATGGTCTCGAGCCTCAGTTTTTCCGGTTGCGAGAACGAGAGCAGGCTAGAGATGATCGCTTCGATTTCCACCACTCCGCTCAAGATCAGCGAGGACCAGCGATGATCGCGAGTGTCGGGCTGCATGGATTTCTTGAAGAGTTCCGCGAAACCCTTGACGGCGTTCAGGGGGTTTCTAATCTCGTGGGCGATGCCGGCGGCCATATTTCCCAGGGCGGCCATCTTGTCCATTTGGCGCACGCGCTCCTCAAGCTGCACCATCTCGGTCTGGTCATCGAAAATCTCGACACGACCAGCCTGGTCGTCATCCGTGTTGACGATTTTGGCGCTACGGCGCGTCAGAATCCGGGTTTGCCCGTCGGCCGAGGAGAGGCTGAAGGGCTCTCCGGGCTCTTCGGGGCCGGGCAGACAATCCTGAGCAGCCATTCCCACGAGCTCACCTTTCCCGGTCGCTAAAATGTGGGCCAGGGTTTCATTAACCCGCAGCACCGTTCCCTCCGCGTCTAGAACGGCAACACCTACCGGCAGGGCCTGCAAGATTGCTTCGACCTCGGCAACCTGGTTTTCCAGGTCGGTATTGGCGCGGCAGAGCTCTTGCTCCATGCGCGTGGCGTGGCCACGCAACTTTTCATAGCTCTCAAGCAAGTCGCCAGAGATGTTGGCCAGGGAACCCATCATCTGCTCGAGATCCGAGTTCGAAGGAGCCTGGGAGGAGGGCTGGTCAACGCTCACTCCGCGCCTCCCTGGGTCGTACGCACATCCTTGATCTTGCGATCAAAGTCCACTAGCCACTGCAAAAATTCGGCGTCGCGCCGGGCGCGGTCTACTTGAGTTGCCGAGGATTGGGCGTTGTTCAAGACCGCGTTGTAAGCGGTCAGAGCTTCGCGGGTGTTTCCTTGGCGCTCAAAGCAACGGCCCATCCAGTAATCCGCAGCCGGACTACCAACGCGCGTGCGCAGGAGGGTCAATGCCTCTCCGTATCGGCCGGCCCGATAGTAGGCGCGGCCCTGAAGTACGGCATCGACGGTAAAGCCAGGCTCTTCGAAGACCAGGCGGTCATCGGTGCTGCGCTTTACCTGAGTCGCAGTGCCGGGCACGGGAGGCCAGATAGCCCCCAAATCGTTGCGAGCTTCTTCGCTGAGCCCCGTTGTTGGCGCTTTGATGGCGTCTGCGTTGATGCTGGAGAGGTTGGCTGTGGGGTCTTCGCGCAGGTGGGGCAAAAGGGGTGATGCGTCGATGCGTTCGACCTGTGCTCCAAGTTTGCCAATCTCATGACGCAACTGGTCGAGCAGCTCATCGCGCTCGCGCTCGGCACCCAAAGGTGCCTCGGTGGCGGCCATGGCTAGCCGGACAGCCGCGTAGTCCCTGACCGCAAGTTTTTCCTCAATGGCCGAGAGCTGCTCGAGGCCTTGCTCGGTGGCCAGTATCGATTTCTCGATAGCGCGGACACCCGTCAACTCTTGTTTGATTGAGGGAAGAATCAGCGCTCCGGCGAGGCCGAAGTTGATCAAGTTGGTGAATTTGAGCATCAGAGTTTTCCTCCATAGGCTTCTGCGGCTTCTTCAAAGCGCGCGTGTCGTTCGAGGATTTCTGCTGCCAGCAAGTAGACTCTTGAGCGGTTTTCGACGGACTCCAGAGAGAGTGCGAGATTGCGCAGAAATTCGATGCTGGCGTCCGCGCTCTCTTGTTGTTCCAGGAGCGGCGCATAGGCCATGCCGTAGCGCATGCGCTCGGCTGTGCTGAGGGTCCAAATCTCTTGCTGGAGGGCGCGGAAGACCCTCAGGGCTTGGTCGCTTGATCCTGATGCAAGCAATTGTTCGCCCCGGTCTAGGCGGATCGAAGGTGTGCTGTTTTCGAAGGATTTGGCGTCGAGGCCCAAGCGCGAGCGCGCCTCGGCGCTGTAGGGTTCGATCACATCCCCAAGGCCCTCTTTATCTGCGTGCTTCTGCAGGAACAGAACGGCCAACTCTTCACCTTCCACCGAGAGCGCGAGCTGAGCCGCGCGGGCCAGCGCCTTGCGCTTGGTTGTGATGGGCTGTGTTCGGCTAAAGTGCAGCCATGCGAGAGAGCCTTCGATGGGCTCTCCGGCCAACACCAGGCCTCGCGCTCGCAGGTCCATACCTTCGAATTCGCTGATGATGCCCTGGCCCAAATTCAAGGCTCTGTCCAAGAAGCGCAAGCCCCGTTCGTGTTGACCCAAGTCGAGCAGGGCACGGGCCATCAAGAGCCAGCGCTGGGCGCGGTCGTTGTCGTCAACAGGGGGAATGACCTGTTCCAGCCCTTGCAACATGAAACGCGCGCGGCGAGGCTCGCCGCGCATCAAGATGCAGCGCGCCAACTCTCGTCGCGCCTCGGCCAGAATCGGCACGAACCTCTGCGCCGTGCTTTCGTCGAGCTCGACATTGGCGACCACAGCAAAGTGTGGCAATGCCTGGGTCCAGAGCTCCAGTTCAACAAGCAGTCTGCCCACTGCCATGTGTGACTCCTGCGCGGAATCGTCATCGGGAAAGTCCTCGATCAAGAGCTCGTAGTGACGCACAGCCTTCTGCAACTGGCCGCCGTCGAGGGCCAACTCCGCCAGGTCCTGGCGGGCACGGACGGCTCCCGGTCCGGTGGGGAAGCGGCGTAGGGCCGCCAGGTAGCGCACCTCGGCAGCGTTGCGAGCGGCCTCTCCATCAGGGAAGGGGGGCAACTCGCCGCGCACATCAATGCTTTGGAGGGAAACCGTCGCAGTCAATCCAGCCGACCCCAGGATGTATTGCACTGCTTGGTTCAGGGGTCGGCCATTGAGGTGGATATCCACCCGCGGTGATTGGTCGACATCCTCGAAGCCAGTGACTTGGCGGTCGGCCTTGCGTCCCAACTGGGCCATCAAGAGGTGGGCTTGGACATCCCTGGCCTGAACATTGCAAAGGGCCTCACCATCCTCTTGCCAAACGGAGATCGTGATGGAGGATTGAGCTAGAGGGAAGAGGGCTAATAGGCTGAGGGCAATCATCGTGCTTTTTCCTCCAGGTGTCGGGCTTCCAGGAGGAAGCTGCGGGCGACGAGTAGTTCCATGCTCTGCAAGGCGACCTCGCGTTCGCTTTGGGGGATGGACCCGGCCAGAGCCAGATCGCGAAATAGCATGCGCCGCGCACCAACAAAGTCGGCAGCATCGAGCAGGGACTGTGCCGCCATCAAGGTCACTTCGGAGCGCGTCTTGGGTTGCGCCGGAGAAACCACTCGCGCCATTCCGCTGCCCGGGAAGGCGCCCGTGCCTGCCGCGCCAGCGAGGCTCATCTCCTTGATTCGGGCTTCGAGTTGATCGATGCGTTGCTGTTGTGCGTTGCTTTGGCTGCGACCAGCCTGTGAGTTTGCAGCGACATCGCTGCGCAGGCCATCAACGGAGTTGCTGAAGCTCGAAGTGAAGTTCCCGAAAAGGGCCAGGGAGCCGAGCATGAACACGATCAGCACGCCCACCAGAGCCCATTGGACTGCAGGTGTGGCGCCAAGGCCGAGGCGCGCGGCGGCTCGGGATCCATCAGGTGCCTGCGCGAAGGGCGTTTGGGCTGGGTGGGCTTGGGGCGCCTGGGGGGATCGACGGGCTGCTTGTTCTTGTTGCTCGCGGCGCAGTTGATCTTGATGGTGATCTTGGACCATCTCGCCCAGGTCATCATCCAGGAGATCGTTGACCGCTTGCGTGGCGTTCTCGATGTCGCCTTCCAGGCCGGCGGCATGCGGGTCTTGTTCCGGAGCGTTACCTTCCAGGGCTGGAAAACCAAAGAGGTCAAGATCGAGATCGGGATCGATGCCGGTGTAACCACCGCGGGTCACTGGCAGCGGCTCTGGCTCTGGCTCTGGCGCGGCAGTCGGCTGTGCTTTTGCAGGCGAGGCCGCTTCCAGGGCGGGGAAGTCGAAGAGGTCCTCGTCCAGCCCCGGAGCATCAGTGGCGGCCTTTAGATCGCCGGAGGAAAAATCATCCATGGACATTTAGCGTCAACTCCGCAAGGCCTGGGCTGCGATTCGGGAGGGATCAGGGCCACACAACAGGCGTCCGATGACGACTGCCTGGGCGGGCGAGACCTGGAAGATGCTCTCGACTCCATCGACTTCCAGGGTCCGCAGCAGTTGCTCGGACGTGTCCGGTGTAAAGAAGTCCAGCTCGGAGAGATCGATGTTGTCGTCCGTGTCGTAGTCGACGAGGCAGGCGCCAAAACGCAGGATGATGGTGGCTCCTTGCCCCACGCAACTCTCGAGCTCAATGCGCTCCGCCAGAGCAGCGGCGCGGGCTAGGCCGTTGTGGCGCGTGCTGGCGAGGTGCTCACCGGCGACTTTCGCGCTGTCGAAACCGATTCCGTCATCGTGTACGCGCACCACCATTTCTCGTTCGTCCACGGTGGCGTCGATCCATATTTCGCCCATGCGGCAGGGGTAGGCGTGCTCCACAGAATTTTGAATGAGTTCGGCCACAGCGGTAGCCATGCGTGCGCGGCAGGTTGGCCCTACGCGCTGACGCAAGGCGAAGGCCAAGAGGTCCCGGGGCGCGATCTGTTGGCTCTCGCGGTTTGCGGTGTAGCTCGCATGGAAGTGTGCTTCTCTCACTGCGCCGGCCTGTTCCACAGCTTGAACAAGTTCCTTCAAGCGGAACGGTTTGGCGAGGAACTCTGCGGCTCCCTTGTGAAAGGCCTCGCGGCAGCCTTCCAGGGTCGGATCCGAGGCGATGAACACGGTGTGGGGTTGGCCGCCTTGCAGTCGGTACTCGCTCAGGAGATCCAGGCCGTCAGGGCCGCACAGTTGCCATTCGGCGACCAACACCTCGGGCAAGGGGTGGACCAGGGCTTGTTCTGCCGAGTTCACGATCACCACCGCATGGCCCCTCGTTTGGAGGGCGCTGGCCATGGCTTCGGCGATCACGAGTTCGCTTTCGACAATCAGGATGTCCATGCTAGCAGCCCCCTTCGGTGTCACGAGGGAGGCGCACTACGATGCGCGTGGATGCCGAGGGCAGGAGGGTCGTTTCGAGACTGCCGCCCATGCGCGTGATTTCGCGCTCCACAAGGGCCAGGATCAGGTGTTCGTCGTCTGGCGCGAGGGTGCGTTTGGCCTCATCTTCGAAAGTGTCCAGATTTCCGCGTGGCTGCACGAGCAGGGTGATCTTGAGCCACTCGGCCTGGGCGGAGGCGTGCAGCACGGCTTCGTCGCCCACATCCACTGCGACGGACAAGAGTTGAGCCAAGCTGCGCGTAAAGAGAGGGCCATCAACCCGGGTCTGCGCCTGGCCGTCTTCGCAGGCGACGCGAATGACTGCGGCGACGGGGGCGTCGAGCAATCCATGGGAGCAGCGCGTGAGTTCCTCGAGAGTGCAGGTCAGGTTGTGCAGCGGAAGCGGCACGGCGTAGTCCACCAGGGCTTGGATGCTGCGGCCGAGGCGTACGATTTGATCCACAGCACCGTTCAGCACTGTCTCGCGAGGGTCCTGGTTCTCGAAGTCTTTGGCGAGGGATTCCATCGAGGCGCGTAAGACGGCCAGGGGCGTGGCGACGTCGCGACGAATCGTCGCGCGCATGTCGATCGGAGATGCAGAGCCGGTGCCACTTCCCTGGGGGACAGCTTCCGTATTGTGGATGTAGGGGTGCATGGCGAGGTTTGGCTTCTCCTTCTGGGCCACCGACAAAACCCGGTGGCAGCCAAGCCTTTCGGCCAACTCGTTCGATTCCCCTTAGCTCGCGCTGCCCAGATAGGGCACTTTTTTCCGACTCCCGGGTTCGGGGCATCGTGAGGGCGCGATTTTTTCCAATTCGGGACGCCCGGGGGGTGTCGATATTTTCAACACCAGACACCGTCTGGCCAGAATAGTGGAAGGAAAGGTCGCCCATTTCTTGGGACGGCCTGGCCTCCACCCATACGGTCTAGCTCTCGATACCGTAGGTGCGCAGCTTGTTGTAGAGGGTCGTGCGATTGACCCCCAACATGCGGGCCGTTTCGCTGCGGTTGCCCTCGGCGGCCTTGAGGGCTCGGCGAATCAGCCCTTCTTCCATGGTCTTCAGGCGATAGTCGTCGCTGGACTGTGGTGCCGTGCTGCCAGAGATCGGGGCGGGGGCATCAAAACCCAGCTGCGACGCCCGAATGGGCCCATCGGGCGCGAGCAGGGCAGCTCGCTCCACAACATTGCGCAACTCGCGAATGTTGCCACGCCATTCCCGGGAGCGCAGGGCAGCCAGGGCGTCTGGCGCGAATCCGGCGTATTCACGGCCAAATTCGCTAGCGAAGCCCTTCAGGAAATGGGCGCTGAGTGCGGCGATGTCCTCCTTGCGCTCGCGCAGAGGCGGTACCTCGATGGAGAGCACATTGAGCCGGTAGAACAGGTCTTCGCGGAATCTACCCGTTTCCACCATGGCGGCGAGATCGCGGTTGGTGGAGGCAACGATACGAACATCGGAGCTGCTGTCCTCCGAGGCCCCCACCCGGCGGAAGACCCGTTCTTGCAGGACTCGCAAGAGCTTGGCCTGTAGTTCGGGGATCAACTCGCCGATTTCGTCGAGGAACAAGGTGCCGCCCTCGGCCGCGGCGAAGAGGCCTTCGTGGCCTTTGGGGCTCGCGCCGCTGAACGCTCCACCGACATAGCCGAAGAGCTCCGCTTCGAGCAGATTCTCAGCCAGTGCGGCGCAGTTGAGAGCCACGAAAGGGCCCTGGGCTCGAGCGGAAGCCTCGTGAATGGCGCGGGCCACCAATTCCTTGCCCGTACCCGATTCACCGGTGACGAGCACCGTGGTGCGCGGCGTCGAGGCGACCTTGCCTAGCTGGTCGTGTACCCGTTCGATGGCGCGTGATTGCCCCACGATGGGGCCAGAACGCAGACGGGCCACCTCATTGCGCAGTTGGTCGCGTTCGCGGGTCAGGGCCCGCTTGCGCAGAACGCGCTCAAAGAGATTCTCGATCAAATCACGGTTGATGGGCTTTTCGAGAAAGTCCACGGCGCCGGCTTTCATGGCTTCCACGGCGACATGGATGTCGCCTACTCCGGTGACCATCACAACCTGGGGCGAGGAATCCTGGGCCACGAGTTGGGGCAGGATCTCGAGGCCCGTGCCGTCAGGCATCTCGATGTCGAGCAAGACCACATCGGGGTGTACGCGCCGCGCGACCTCGAGGGTCTCGCGGCCCGAGCCGGCCTCAAAGGTGCGGTGGCCGAGGGTTTCACAGAGCACCACCAGGCTCTCGCGAACTCGGCGGTCGTCGTCGGCAACCAGGATGCGGGTGGACATGAAACTCAGATTCGTTGGTTGGTTTGGCGGAAGGCTGCGCGCCGATTCTGCACTTCGACAGGGGCCGGGTCGAACCCCAAGGGGGCCCTGCCCCAAGACCTCAAGAATCCCCGGAAACGGGATCGCTGTGGGAAATACAGCCCCGATGGCCTGTCCTGAGTCCCTTGTGCCCTGGGCAGACAGAAGCAGACATAAGAATAGGTCAACCCGGGGCTCGAAGGCCCCCTCGCCCTGACCGGAGAGGGCGAAAGTCGGGGAACTGACTCAGGCGGGCGAGGCTCCCTCCGAGAACCCAATCGTCACCCAAGGTGGAACCCCACCGATGGAGACAACCTCAACAAGCGACTTTTACCTAGAGACCAACCCCCAATTAGGAGCCATAACCATGGGCCTCAGAGTCAATACCAATATTGCGTCCTTGACGGCGCAACGCAATCTCTCGCGGGTCACCACCCGCTTGCAAGGCAACTTTTCCCGCCTGTCTTCAGGCCTGCGAATTGCCACGGCGGCTGACGATGCTGCGGGTCTTGCCATCTCCGAACGCATGCGTTCGCAGATTCGTTCCCTCGGAGCTGCGACCCGCAACGCCCAGGACGGCATCTCGCTGGTCCAGACAGCGGAGGGCGCCCTGAATGAAGTCAGCAACATCCTATCCAGGATGCGCGAGCTGGCCGTGCAGGCGTCCAACGGCACCCTGAGCACCGCCGACCACACCACGATCAACACCGAGGTCGTTGCCCTGCAGTCGGAAATCGACCGCATCGCTGTCACGGCAGAATTCAACGGCATTCCGCTGCTCAACTCTGCGACCACCGTGAACATCCAAGTCGGCATCAACACCGGTGAGGTCATCGGTGTCAACACGGCTGATATTCAGACAGTGGCTCTGGGTATCGACGCAGCCAATGTGAACACTACGGATGTTACCGCTGCCTCCGCGTCTCTCGCCGCACTCGACACAGCCATCGGTTCGATCAACTCGATTCGAGGCAACATGGGTGCTTCTCAGAACCGCTTGCAAAGTGCTGTCTCTTCAATCATGAACAGCAAGGAGAACCTCTCCGCTGCGGAAAGCCGCATCCGGGATGTCGATGTCGCCTTCGAGACGGCCGACCTCACGAGAAACTCGATTCTTCAGCAGGCTGCTACCTCGGTCCTCCAGCAGGCCAACACGCAACCTCAAATCGCACTGTCCTTGCTCCAAGGATAAGTGGAGTCGGCCTCTAGCGCCGAATCGCTGAGGGGGAGGGTCGTCGCAAGGCGGCTCTCCCATTCCAGTGCTCGCCAGAGGCCAGGAAAAACAGACAGGCGACACGCCTGACCCTTGAGGGACCACCCGTTTCGCCGTGCCAGCGAAGGGTTGGGTCCAAAGCTCTTTCAAACAAACCATACAGTCGCTCAAGGCGCTCCTTCCATGGATCCGCATGAGCGGCAGCAGCTTACCTGCCCGGCCTGCGCTGGGAGGGCCTCCTGCACCAACGCAAATCCTGCGTGCCAATCCAGGACTGCGAGGGAGGCTTCTTTCAGAGCGATGGAGCGAGACCGACCGGCGGGGAACGGTGACACTATTCTACCTAAACCATTTCCAAGGAACCAATACTAATGGGACTAAGAGTCAATACCAATATTGCGTCGCTGACATCGCAGCGCAATCTGTCTGCGATTACATCGCGCTTGCAAGGCAACTTTGCCCGCCTGTCTTCTGGTCTTCGCATTGCGACTGCCGCTGACGACGCTGCTGGCCTCGGCATTTCCGAGAAGATGCGATCACAGATTCGCAGTTTCGGAGCCGCGGGTCGCAACGCTCAAGACGGCATTTCGCTCGTTCAAACCGCCGAGGGCGCGATGAACGAAGTCAGCAACATCCTGGGCCGCATGCGTGAGCTGTCGGTTCAGGCCGCCAACGGCACGCTGAGCACCGCTGATCGTTCCACGATCAACACGGAGTTCACTGCCCTGACCTCGGAAGTCGATCGTATCGCCGCCGAGACGGCCTTCAACGGCATCAACCTGTTGGACGGATCGGCTGCCACGGCAACGATTCAGGTCGGCATCAACACTGGTGAGACGATCGGCGTGACCTTGACCGACTCCGACGCGACGGCCCTGGCCATCAATGGCCTGGACACGCTGACCGCTGCCAACTCCAGCACGGCCATGGCTGCCCTCGACACCGCGATCGGTACAATCAATACCGCGCGTGGATCCTTGGGTGCTGACCAGAACCGCCTCCAGAGTGCCTACGCCTCGATCCAAAATGTTTCGGAGAACCTCTCGGCCGCCGAGAGTCGTATCCGCGATGTGGATGTGGCCTTCGAAACCGCTGACCTGGCCAGGAACTCGATCCTGCAGCAGGCCGCCACTTCGGTGCTCGCCCAGGCGAACCAGCAGCCGCAGCTCGCCCTGAGCTTGCTCGGCTAATCCCATGGGCCGTAGGGCGTGCAATATCACGCGTTGCGGCTCCCGGAACAAACGAAAGGGGGCTGTGCTTCGGCGCAGCCCCCTTTCCCCTTTGTTAGGAGCGGGGAACGTGGCCACCCCCAGGCCGTCGCTGCCCCGAGGCGAGGTGGAAAATAGTTCCAGATTCGATGGAGGTCGTCCCAGCCCCGACCCTTCCCCGAGCAGTGCGCGGTGATTGATTGCCCTCGGGGCTAACGCGGTAGCACCACGAACCCGATAACCGGAGTACTCGCTGGTCTTGAGCCGAGGATGTTGCCCCTGAGGCGACACCACATCAGCGCCTATCGCCGACCACGCAGAGACAACCCCCGGAACACCAGAGACACGTCAGGACAGGACCATGATCAGCTTCGGAGGACTCGCCAGCGGTTTGGACACTTCAGCCATCATCAACGCACTCTTGGGCGTTGAGCGGCTACCGCTTTTGCATCTAGAAAAGCAAAAGGAGACCGAGAACGACAAGCTGGACTTGATCAGTACCCTCAAGGACCACCTCAAGGGTCTACAGACCCTCGCTGATGATCTCAAGACGGTGGGCAACTTTCTCGACTTCAGCATCTCGGCCAGCGTCGAGAATGTTGCGGCCTTCACCGCCACCGGAGAGGCGCAGACGGGAGCCCATACCCTGGAGGTCCTCTCCCTGGCGCAAGCCGACCGGTGGGCCTTCGACGGCGTGGCCGACCCCAGTCTGGATCTCGCCGGAGCCGATGGCGAGCAGATCGACTTCACGGTCAACGGCACGAGCTACTCGGTTGCTCTCCTTCAGGCCGGCTCGAGCCTGAATGAGATCGCCGGCGCCATCAATGACCTCGCGGGAGACGATGTCACCGCCTCGGTGGTCAATGTGGGTACCGCATCCAATCCCAGCTATCAACTCGTTCTGGGAGCGGACGAAACAGGGGAAGACTACCGCATCACAGGCGTCTCCAGCACGGTCGCTGGCCTTGCTATCGACGGAACGGTGCCCGATGGCTCGGGCAATGCCCTGAGCTCCAACAACATCACCGTGGGCAGCAACGCCCTTGCGGTCATCGACGGGCTGCAAGTCGAGCGCTCGGGCAACGAGTTCAACGGCGTCGTGGCTGGCGTCGACCTCACGGTGCTCTCCGCGAATGTTGGAACTGAAATCACCTTCTCAATCGAAGCCGACAAGGACTCAATCAAGGAGAAGATGCAGGAATTCGTTGACGCGTACAACAATGTAATCGAGTTCGCGAACAAGCAGAACACCTACAGCGAAGAAGATGGTGCCGGAGGCGAGCTGTTCGGCGATTCGATCTTGCGCAGTGTGCGTTCATCGATCGGCGCCGCGCTCTTCAATGTGGACATTGCCACCGTCACCAATGACACCGAGGGCTATTCGACCTTGAGCCTGGTAGGCATCAAGACTGCGAGCGATGGAACCCTGTCCATTGACGACACGGTGTTTGACGCAAAGCTCTCCGCCAACCTCGACGCTCTCGCCGACCTCTTCGCCGATTCTGACGGCTTTGACAACGCTGGTGCTGTGGCTGGAACGGCCGAGTTCTATGTTGACACCACCGCGGATTCTGGACTGGCAGATAAGCTCTCGCGAGCCATCGACATGATGTTCGGCTCGATCAGCGGGCCCAGCGGAAGCGTCAAGGCGCTCTTTGACGCCCGCGAGGAGGCCATTGATTCCAGAATCAAGTCGCTCTCCAATTCGATCGAACAGAAGGAGCGCTACCTCGAAATCTTCGAGCAGAACCTGATCACTCGCTTTGCCGCCCTTGAAGACCTGATGGGGGGCTTGAACGCTCAGGGCGAGGCCCTGAACAGCGCTTTGGCGAGTTTGAACAAATCCTAACCCGACCCCATGATGAAGAGCACCAACGCTGCAGCGGCCTACCGTACTGCCACCTTCGACAACGCCCCCCCGATCAAGATTTTGCGCATGCTCTTCGAGGGCGCGATCCGGTTCTTGAAGTATGCCGAGGACCTGGAACCGGGGACCGACGACTATCGCAACCAGATTCGCAAGACCGACAAGATTCTCGGCGAATTGCGCGCGACCCTCGATCACCAACCGTCCCCGGAGATCGCGGCCAACCTCGAGAACCTCTATCTCTTCGCTCAAGAGGAGCTCGCCTCCGCTTTCTTGAACGGCGAGCGGGAGCGCATCGGGCCGGTGCGTGAAGTGCTGGAAACCCTGCTCGACGGTTGGAACCAAGCTCAGGTCCAGTTGAGCCGCCAGAATGGTGCAGCCTGAACTCAAGGCGCTGGAGCTCACCATGGGTGAGCTTCTATCGGTCCTGCAGAGCGGCGAGGCCACATCCGAAGACATCGCGGCTTCGTGGATCCGCTGCCAAACCACGGGGGAGGCAGTCACCACTGCCCTCGAACGCTCCCGGTCAAGCGCTGCCGCCGACAAGACTCTGGTGGAAGCTCTGGAGCGGTTGGTGCAACTCAACGCTATCGCCCGTCAAGCTGTAGCTAAGGAGCAAGCTGCTCTCACGGGACGCTTGCGCCATTCCCGCAGGTCCGTGGCTCAGGTGCGCGGCTACACCCCCGGCGCCCCCGCCTCGGGCCGCAAGTGCGATCTGGCGGGCTAGCTTCGGCTCGCCAACTCCGCTCGCGAGGCGCGCACCAGAGCTGTCAGGTCGTCGGCACCAGCGAGGATGGATTCCAGAGCGCGTTCGGGTTCGAGCGGACTCGATTCGTCAAGGGCCACCTCACCGGCGCAGACCACCAGGCTGAGGAAGTTGTTCACCGCGTGAATCAGCTCGCGGGGGGATGAGGCGGTGGTTTGTAGGGAGGGCATGGAGGCGTTCTCTTCTGTGTTCTCTTCTGGGGACTTGGAAAGGTTGGCAGGAACTTCTTTCGAGCCTTGCTCGCCATTGCTGGAGGGGCTGTACAGAATCACAACAGGGTGTTGAATAATTCAACAGTTCCGGCGCGGCGGCGGGGGACTGGGCAGGCCGGAAAGGGGAAGGAAGGGGGTTTTTGGGCTTGGCACAGGCCTTGCGATAGGGGCGTCGCCACAGGACCCATGCGGTCCCGGCCCTGCCCCTTCATGCTGTACCCCCTCTGCACCTTATCCCTCGCTCTGGCTGAAGCCGATACCGCGAGCCGCTTCGGCGGCACCGCGGGCCCCGACCTCACCCGCTATTTCGTCGTCTGCGCCATCTTGATCGTGGTCACAGGCCTCGTTGCCTGGGGCTTCAAGCGGCTGCTCTCGGGCAACCTCTCCTCGCGAGCCGCCAAGCGCTCGTTGCAGACCTTGGATGTCCTGCCCCTGGGTGGCAAACGCAAGCTCGCCGTGGTGCGCTGCTACGACCGCACCTTCGTGCTCGGCCTGGGTGATCACGAGATCACGCCCATCGCAGAGCTCGATGCCGCCGATACTGCCGATTCCTTGGTTCCTGTTCCGAGCAAGGCCAGCGGCGCTGCCTTTGCCACGGCCCTCGAGGTGGTGCGCAACGCTGCCGCGGGCGGGCCTGGTCCGCGGGCCCAAGAGGCGATGGTGGACGCGCAAGAGGCTGGGCACGACAACTCCCAACCTGCAAAGCGAATTGTGCGGCGCAAGGTCAAGAAGAACGGCGCGCCGAAGGTTGCCAAGCAGGTTCAGGCCGCAAGTGTCGCCGCCGCCGCGCAGCAGATCGTTCTGGAAAAACAGCGCGAGAGAAAGAGCCGCGAGCATCAGCAGACGATACCCGCCCAGCCCCCGCGAACAGAGGCCGCTGAGCCTCGCGAGTTCCCGCGCCTTGATGGAGTGCTTGGATGAATTTCAGCCGCTACTTACAGCTTGTGGTTCTGGCCCTCGTCTCTGGCGCATTTCTTGCCCCGGAGGCTGTTGCCTTTCAATTTGCCGAAGCCTTGGAGGGTGTGGGCGAGAGCGCCCGCGGTCTGGTGGGCCCCGAACAAGCTCAGGAGGTTTCCAAGGAGCGCATGACCTCGGCGGTCGAGATTGCGGTCTTGCTGACCGCGCTTTCGCTTCTACCGGCGATTTTGATCACGATCACCAGCTTCACACGCATCGTGATTGTGCTCTCCTTCGTGCGTCGAGCACTCTCGGTCAACGAACTGCCGCCAAACCCGGTTCTGATCGGTCTGGCGCTGTTCTTGACTTCATTCGTCATGGCGCCGGTTGCCGAGCGCATGTACGAAAAGGCCTGGCTGCCCTACGACGCGGGCGAGGTCGAGGCCGCGCAGGCCACTGAGTTGGCCTGGACGGAGCTACGAGGATTCCTCGTGGCCAACACCCGCGAAGCCGAGATCGAACTCTTCGTCGAGATGAGCGGCTATGACGATGAGGTCGGAGAAGAGGGGTTCTCCGGCGCCGATGATCTGCCCCTGACCGTGATCATCCCGTCGTTCATTCTCAGCGAACTCAAGACGGCCTTCCAAATGGGCTTCCTCCTGTTCCTGCCATTCCTCGTCATCGACCTCGTGGTGTCCAGCATCTTGCTCTCCATGGGCATGTTCATGTTGCCGCCAGTGATGATTTCAACCCCGTTCAAGATCCTCATCTTTGTGCTTGTCGATGGCTGGCACATCGTCTGCGAGTCGGTCGTGACCTCATTCATCACCAGCTAGCGAAGCCATGCCCGAACTCGACCTGCAAATCACCGACCTGGCGCGCGAACTGCTGCTGACCGCGCTGATGTTGGCTGCACCGGTGCTCTTGATCGGCCTGATCGTGGGCCTCGCCGTCAGCCTGTTCCAAGCGCTGACCAGCGTGCAGGAACAGACCATGAGCCTGATCCCAAAGATGTTCGCAGTGATGCTTGTGACTCTGCTGCTGCTCGCTCCAGCTCTGCAAATCATGCGTGACTACACCTTTCGCGTTCTCGAACAACTGCAGTCCTTCGGCCTCTCCTGAGGAACGCATCAGTGCCCATCACGATTACTATGTTGGAAGCCTTCGGGCTCTACCTGGTGCGCACCAGCGTTCTGGTTCTGGGTACGCCCATCCTGGGTTCGGGTACAGGCTTTGCCGGCTACAAGATCGCGTTGATCATGGCTGTGACCACTGTGCTCTTTATCAGTGGCGGTATGGACGCTGCCGAGCCCTTGGGCGTAGGCGGATTCGGCTACGGACTTTTGTGCTTTCGCGAAGTTCTGATCGGGCTCTTCCTGGCCTTTGTCTTGCAAGTTGTCGTACTTGCCGTGCGCGTGGGAGGTGAGTTGATAGGCACCGAGATGGCGTTCAACATGGCCAGCTTGGTGGACCCGGGAACGGGCGTGCGCACGCCCCTGATCACCCAATTCTACGAAGCCTTGTTCTTCCTTGGGCTGCTCTCCGTCAACGGACACCACTGGGTTTTGGGCGCCCTAGCCAATTCCTTTGAGCGCGCCCCGATTGGCAACTTGCACATCGGCGACGGCGCTCCGGCCCTGATGCGCGATCTCTTTGGACACATGTTCGCAGCGGGCTTTGTCTTTGCGGCGCCGGTGCTCGTGCTCTTGATGCTGGTCTCCGTCTTGATCGGCTTGATGGCACGAGTTGTACCTCAGGTCAATGTGCTCGAAATGGGTTTCACCCTGCGCGTCGGTATTGGGCTCGTGGGCATGTTTGTTTTTTCACCCCTGATTGCGCCGGCGATGGATGTGCTCTTCAAAAACCTCATGGGTGGCCTTGATGGCTGCCTGGACGCCATCGGCGGCTAACCCGATACCCCTCCATAGATGGCAAAGGAAGGCGAAAGCGGCGAACGCACGGAAGACGCAACCCCACGGAGGCGTGAGGAAGCGCGTGAGAAGGGCCAGGTGGCCCTCTCGAGTGAACTCGTGTCCGCACTGAGCCTGGGCGCCGCATTGGGCATCTTCCTCTTTCTCGGTGGGCCCATGTTAGGAGCCCTGGGCGGATTGCTGCGTAAGTCACTTGTGGAATTGGGCGCCCTGGGCGTGCTTGAGATGGACCTCGTCTCTGCCAAGAACATCCTGCGTGGTGCTGGCAATGAAGGCGCGCAGGTCCTGCTGCTTTTTGCGACTCCACTGTTCATCGTGGCTGCCCTCGTGGGGTTTGGCCAGGTTGGATTCCACATCAGCCCCAAGGCGATCGAGGTGGACCTGAACAAACTCAATCCGGTCAAGGGCCTGACCCGCATGTTCTCGATCAAGTCGGTGGTGCGCACCCTGATGGCTTCCGCGAAACTGGCCGTGATAGGCGGAACGATTGCCTATGCCGTTGTGAACGAGATCGGGCGGGTCTCCAGCATGGATTCCGAGAACCTTGGCCCTGTCCTGGTGGTGGTGGGCCAGATCGTCTTGAAAGCCGTGATAGGTGGACTCCTGGCCATCCTGGCGATCGGCCTGATCGACCTCATCTATCAGCGCTGGCAGCACGATCAGGAACTCTTGATGACCAAACAAGAGGTCAAAGAGGAGTTCAAAAACATCGACGGAGACCCACACATCAAGGCTCGCATTCGCGCGGTCCAACGCGAGATGGCGAGTAAACGCATGATGAGCGAAGTTCCCGATGCGACCGTGGTTGTGACAAACCCGACGCACTACGCCGTAGCCCTCAGGTACGACCGTGAGGAGGCTGGCGGACGAGCCCCTTTCGTCGTGGCCAAGGGTGTCGATTTTGTGGCTCAGAAAATCAAGAGCATCGCCGCCAAGAATGGCGTCCTGCAACTCGAGAATGTTCCCCTGGCCCGCGCCCTGCACGCTCAATGCGAAATTGGCGACCAGGTTCCCGAAGACCTCTTCGAGGCGGTGGCCGGAGTGCTGGCCTATGTCTACCGCGTGCAAGGAGACGCCGTGCCCGCTTGAGGCAGATGACATTCCATGAGTGAACAACAAACAACTTCGGCCCAGGGCGCCCAGAGCTTTGGGCGCTTCCTGCGCAACTATGCCGATTGGGTCATGGGCATTGGCGTTTTGGGGTTGATGGTGACCTTGATCACGCCCCTTTCACCGGGCGTGCTCGACATTTTGCTGGCGACCAACATCACCATCTCGCTCTTGCTCCTGATGGTGACGATGAACGCGGGCGCTTCGACCGAGTTGTCCACCTTCCCGACGATACTCCTGTTCGCCACTCTGTTTCGGCTGGGGCTGAATGTGGCTTCCACGCGTTTGATCCTCACCGGCGGCGGGGCCGGCAGCATCATCACGGCCTTTGGCAACTATGTAGCTGGCGAGAATCTGACAGTGGGGATGGTGGTCTTCTTGATTTTGATCATCATCCAGTTTGTGGTCATCACCAAGGGCTCGGGACGCATCAGCGAGGTCTCGGCACGCTTTGTGCTCGACGCCATGCCCGGCAAGCAAATGGCCATCGACGCCGATCTCAATGCCGGCTTGATCGACTCCACTGAGGCCAAGGAGCGCCGGGCCGAAATCGCCACCGAAGCCGAGTTCTACGGGTCCATGGACGGCGCCTCGAAGTTCGTCCGCGGTGACGCTATCGCCGGTTTGATCATCACGGCCTTGAACCTCATTGGCGGGATCACCATCGGTTCCTTGGGCGGCATGGGCCTGGCCGAGGCGGGTGAGCGTTTCTCCAAGTTGACCATCGGCGATGGCCTGGTGAGTCAAATCCCGGCCCTCTTCATCTCGACTTCGGCCGCCGTGCTGGTGACCAAGAACAGCGGCAAGGGCAGTCTGAGCCAGAGCCTCTTCGCCCAGGTGGGCGGCAAGCCAAAGGCTACGATCATCGCGGCTGGCATGATGTTTTTCATGGGCCTTTTGCCCGGTATGCCGCGGTTGCCGTTCTTTGTGTTGGCCACGGCGCTGGTCCTGCTTTGGCGTTCCACGCGCTCGGTGGTCGCTGTTTCTGACTTACTCGTGGCCGCTGAGGGAGGCGCTGCCGAAATAGACACCGAGACAGAAGAGAGTGCCAGCGAACAGCGGGAAGAGCGCGTTGAGGAGTTGTTGCAAGTCGACCGCGTCTCGCTTGAAATCGGCTATCGCCTGATTCCCTTGGTGCAGGACGAGAACGGCGATGGAATTCTCGATCACATCGCCCAACTGCGTCGGCGCTTTGCCACCAACGACGGCATCGTCCTTCCGCCCGTGCGAATCAAGGACAACATCCGCCTGGCGCCCGGCGCTTATCGCGTCCTGGTCGGTGGTGAAGAGGTGGCCTCGGGTGAAATCGAGCCCAGCTATTTCCTGGCCATGGACGGTGGCACTGCCAGCGGACCAATTCAGGGCAAGGAAACCCGCGACCCGGCCTTTGGCCTGCCCGCCTGGTGGATTGCCGAAGAGCAGCGCGATGAGGCTGAGCTCTTGGGATACACCGTGATCGATCCGACCAGTGTGCTCGTGACCCATCTGTCCGAGACCATTCGACGCGATGTCGCCGATGTGCTCACAAGGGACGATGTAAAGGAGCTTGTGGAGTCGGTCAAGAGGACTTCTCCCACGGTGGTCGAAGAGTTGATCCCCGAACGCATGGGCTATGGCGAAGTGCAGTGCGTGCTGCGCAATCTGTTGCGTGAGAGCGTGCCAATTCGCAACATGCCAGCGATTCTCGAAGTCTTGGCTGACAATGTGCGCCGAACCCAGGACCCCGAAGCCCTGACGGAGCTCGTGCGCCAGCGCCTCGGCCGTTCCTTGTGCGAACAACACACAGGCCCAGATGGGACCTTGCATGCTGTAACCCTCGACCCGGAGGTCGAGGCCCGCATTGCCAATGCCGTGGGCACGGGAAATCAAATCGATGTCGGCGCCATCAGCCCGGCTTACTTGCAACGCCTCATGGAGCGCATGGGTGAAGCAATCGCTCAAGCCACACGGGGTGGAAATGATGTCGTGCTGCTCGTTCGTTCGAGCGTGCGGCGCTTCTTGAATGAGCTTGTGCGCTCATCGCTGCCGAAGGTTTCGGTGCTCTCCTATAACGAAGTCGTCCCCGCGCGTGCGGTTGAGACGGCGGCCGTCATCAAGATGGAGGAATGAAATGCAGATCCATAGAGTTCGAGGAAATGACTTGAAAGATGCGCTTCAACGCGCTCGCCGCAACTTTGGAGAAGGAGCTCTCGTGATCAGTCACGAGCGCACAAGCGATGGTGGTGTGACTGTAGCAGTCGCTCAACGACCGGCGCAAGCTGGCATGCAAGCAAGCACCACCAGCAGCGGCGCCGAGCCAGCCAAGCAAGAAGTTGACATCACGGCTTACGACGAAGTTCGCCAGCGCTTGGCGCAGACCGGTTTCGACGCCGAGTGGATCGAGTCCAATTTGAGGCGCGCGGCTCATGCCGCCCGGCATGGTGAACATCCCATGGATCGCTTCGGCGTCTTCATCGGAAGCGAATTCCGAATTGCTCACCTGCCCAATACTCCCGGCGTAACGCGTTTGGTGGCCTTCATTGGAAACACCGGCGTGGGCAAGACCACCGGACTCGTCAAGCTCGGCGCCCGATTTGTGCAGGCCAAGCGCAAGGTGGGTATGGCTACCCTTGATTCCCAGCGGGTAGGTGCAGTGGATCAGTACCGCGGCTACGCCGAGATGCTCGGAGCGCCCATGCGGGCCCTGCATGCCGACGAAACGCTCACCACCCAGACCCTCGGAGCCCACGGCAAGGATGTGGTGCTGCTCGATACAAAGGGTTGCGCAGAAAGCGATGCGCCCCAGCTGAAAGCCCTGCACCGGACGCTCTACGATCAAACCGCTGGCGCAGAATTGGACACCTTCCTGGTCTTCTCCGCCAGTGCGAGCCGCTCGGCTCTACGCGAAGTGACCGAGGCCTTCAGCGACTTGCGCCTGGCGGGTTGTGTGATCACAAAAATCGATGAGACGCGTCAACCGGCGGCGGTTCTCGAGCACATATTGGAACTAGGCTTACCCGTTGCCTTTGTCAGCGATGGCCAGGACTTGGGGCTCAACTTCAGGCGCGCCACGCCGGAATTGCTGGCTGACCTCGTGCTGCTTGGGAGAGTCGAATGAACTCCAGCTCGTTGCAAATGCAGGCGGCTCTGGACGCGCGGGCCGGCCAAACAACGGCTCCCTTCCTGTTGTTCACAGGAGGCAAGGGGGGCGTGGGTAAGACCACCGTCACCGCCGATTTGGGTGTGGCTCTTTCCAGGGCGGGAAAGCGAGTGCTCATGGTCGATCTCGACCTGGGCCTCGCCAACCTTGACATCGTGCTCGGTGTGCAGGCTGGCCTTACGATCGAGGATGCCCTGGCGGGCCGCTGCGACTTTGAGGACTGCCTCGTGCGTGGACCGTCTGGCGTTTTCCTCTTGCCTGCTGGATCTGGCAGCGCCGAGATGGGCTTGCCCGATCATGAGCGGCGCCAGCTCCTGCTTGCGTCGGTCAAGCGTCTTTCTCTCGACTTCGATGTGGTTCTCGGCGACAGCGCGGCGGGCATCGGTCACGATGTGCTGGCCTTCGCCGCTGCGGCCGACCATGTCTTCGTCATCACAACGCCGGCGGCCACTGCGCTCACAGATGCCTATGGCCTGATCAAGGCCTTGGACACCTGGGGGCGTGAGAACGGTTCCGAAGTGCCTACCCCGGAACTGGTGCTCAACCAGGTGGATGGCCTCGATGACGCCGAATCCACGGCCAAGAAACTGCGCCGCGTGTGCGAGCGGTTTCTCTGCCGGCGCCCCCACAGCGCCGGTTGGTTGCCCCAGACAGGGACACTACGGGGCTCCAACCGAACGCCCATGACAGAACATAACACGCTGTATAGCAACTGCTTACAGAGATTGTCTAGCCGTGTCTCGCGGCTTCTAAAGGGGTCCGAGGAGTGCCCCGGAACCTAAGGCTTCTCTTCAATATGGCCGATATCAGCCCTAACACCACTCTTCTCGAGTCGACCTGGCGGTCGCTGGCGCGAGCCCTGGCTGCGGGAGGTGGCGCCTTGACGGCGCTGATCTCCCTCTTCGCCGGGGTACCCCTTGCCACGGCCTGTGCCCGCGGAGCTCTGGCGCTCTTCGGTGTGCTCCTCGTGGCACGCCTGGGCGCCCTGGCCCTGGAGCGAACCTGCCGCCAGACGACTCCATTTGGAGCCGATGCCAACCCAGTCGACGATCTGTGAAGCAACCCATGAACCAGCGCAAGAGACAGCCTTTGTTCCAGGAAAGCGCCGCACCGAGCGGTGCCCGGGGAGGTGCGTGTGGCTGAGTTCGTCGACTACGCAGCGGGTGCGGAGAACGACCGCGACAAGTTGATTCTGGAGCACATCCCGCTCCTGCGTCACATCGTAGGACGCATGTGCTTCGATGTTCCCGGCGGCATGGACCGTGACGACCTCTATGGCTTCGGCATGTTGGGTCTGATCGCGGCCGCGGATTCGTGGGAAGCAGCCCGCGGTCTGAAATTCTCGACCTACGCTTACACCAAAATCCGGGGCGCCATTCTCGATGAATTGCGGCGCATGGACTTCTTGCCCCGTGGACGCAGAGAAAATGTGCGCGATCTGGACAAGACCGTGCGTGCTATGGAGCAGAAGAACGGTACACCGCCCGCGCCCGAGGACATCGCAACAGAGATGGGCATCAGCGTGGATGAGGTGGACCAGATCTTCCTGCAAGCTAAATCCAGCTCCGAAGCCTCCCTCGATGAGGGCACCATCGGTCCCCTGGCGGATCTGCTTTCCGACCCGCATTGCGAAGAGCCGATCGGCAGCCTTGAGCGCGAGGAAATGACCGAGTTGCTCGCTCGTGTCGTCGGCAATCTTCCCGAACAAGAGCAATCCGTCATCAACCTGTACTACGCCGAGGAACTCCTGCTGAAGGAGATTGGCGAGGTGCTCGGCGTGACCGAGTCCCGAGTAAGTCAAATCCACAGCCGGGCCTTGTATCGCCTGAACAAAGCTCTGGCACCGCTGATCGGACAGTCCTGAACCACCCAGTACTCGCAGAACCCACCCGCGTCCTGAAAAAACAGGAGGTCTCCCTTGGACTCGAACACACGGATTGCAAGAGCACAGCTGATTCCCCGCAGCCCTTCGGTGCGCAAGCGTCGTGGCAAAGGGCAAGGACAACCTCAAGAGCCCTTCAACCTCGGCGACGAGAGTGTCAAGACGCTTCCAGATGCCAACTATCAAGACGCGACATCCGAGCAAAAAAACTTCGATCGCAGCGTAACCCCTATCGAACCCGACGAAGCCGGCAGCCAAATCGACATCACCGCCTGACCCTCTCTCATGACTCACAGAATCATCAAGCACGATTGCGTGCAACTCGCAACGAGTTCCGCTCCAGGTGCAGACCGTTCGCTATCGGCCTCCACGCCGGGCCAGCGCATTCAAGCCAGCCAAAAAGGCGTGCGCTTGATCCACAAGGATCAGGATGTGCGCGCCATCGAAATCACCTGTGCTTGCGGCGGAGTGACTGTCATTGAACTTCAATACCCTGCGGACCCCGCGCAGTAATCCACACACATAATCATGAAGCTCACCCTACTTACCTGTTGTCTGCTGTTCAGCGCAAGTTGCGCGCTTCCCCGCGTGAAGTCGGTCTATTCGGAAACCCGCAAGCCGCCCACTGCGGTAGAAACGCCACTTGCTCAGCCAGAGACCCGGGCCACCGAGAAGATCAGTGAGCCTCGGCTGTATGCCCGTGATGGCACGCCGGTCAGCCCTCAAGAGGTGGGCACCATCGAGGTTGCGTCACAGAGTGGACGCGCCTTCGATACCGAGGAGGGCAGCCGCTGGACCCTGCTCGAGAAGTATCAGGAGGCCGTGGCTGCTCGGGACAACTACGAGATTGAAGTCGAGGCTCTCGGAATGGCCCTCGATCAGGCCGCTCTCGCTGCGACTTCGGCCCGTCAGGCCAAAGCCGAGCTTCTAAGGCAGGTATCTGACTTGCAACAGCGTGTGGTCGCTTTGGAAGGAGAGAACATCGAGCTCGCCGGTCGTCTCACCACAGCCCAGGTTCGTCGTCTGCAATCAGAAAAGCTGCTGCTCGAAGCCAAGCTTGACTGGAGCCGCATTCAAGCCACCCTGAACAAGCCAGCGCAGGCCTCGCCAGAAAGCACAGCAGCCACCCAGGCAGCGGCTTCCCAGAAAGCTGCCAGCACTCCTCAAGGGCCCCAGTAGTCGTGAAGCAACAACTCTCAATGGGCCTGGCCCTACTGACGCTTGCGAGCTGCTTTTCTGCTCCCAGAGAAGTGGAGACCTTGGCCCGCGCCCGAGTTGCGCCGGACTTTGCTACTTACAACATCGAGCGTGTTGGGCTGATGCCCATCGTGGGTTCCACTCTCAACGCCCACCAAAGCAGCGTTCTTGAGGGCGCTCTCTTCACCGAATTCAGCAGCGGCACCGACCTTGAAGTTGTGCCCCTGGACAGCAAGGACCTTGAGGAACTCAACCTAGGAACCTCCTACCTGCGCGGAACCTATGAGCCCGCGGCCATCATCGGCGCCGCCCGGCGCTTTCGCCTCGACGCGACTTTGGTCGTGACCGTGACCGAATACCAGTTCTATACGCCCCAGCGGTTGTCCCTACAGATCGATCTCGTGGCCTCCGAAACCGGCGCAGTCATTTGGTCCTCGTCGCTGCACCTCGATGCGACCACCGAGCGCGTACAGCGTGCGGTAGAAGCCTTCTATTCCAACAGCGGCTCGATGGACAATGTCAGCGGCAATGGTTGGGAGATCGCCCTGCTCTCTCCGCGCCTTTTCGCTCAGTTTGCCGCCTGGCAACTGGCGCGGCTGCTCTAGCCCGAATTATTCATGCAAACGGGCTCCAAACACAGCAACTCGTTTCCTGGCGACGCTTTGCGAAGCTTGGTACGCGCTTGATTGAATAATCCGGGCTAGAAGTCCGCGCAACGACGATCATCTCGCACCCCAAGAAGAAGGCGCCGTCAGATCCGTGATCGGGATCTGACGGCGCCTTGTTGTATCCGGAGAGGTCTTCTTCTGGTTCGGCTACTCGCCGCCGAGCAAGCTGGCCGCGCTGGCTTGGGCGCGCAGAGGTGTATTCAGTGTGCCACTCTTGTGGGCTCGGGTGAGCTCCTCGATGCGCGCCTCGCGGGCTTCGGCGGACTCGGAAGCTCCACGGGGGCCGGGCAACTCGCCTGCCGCCAGACGGCGGCTCTCGGAGGAGAGCTCGACGCTCTCGCGAGAGAGGTTGCCGCGCTGGGCTTCTGTCTGGCGCTGGGCTGTTTGGGTCCGGGTCTCGCGCACGCGCTCCTGGCTGGCGCTGGAGGTCTTCTCAATCCCCTCGCGGTTGGCGCGCGTCAGATCGAGATCTAGGCTCTTGTCTTTGGGGTCGTTCGGCTTGGGGCCGGACGGGTGGTTGTTTCCGATTTGCATCTTTCGTCTATCTCCGCTTGTGGCAGTCTAGGTCTGCATCGAGGTTATCGGCGGCCCCTGGGTGGGGCTTAGTGGTTTTCGGCGACGATTGCAGCATTCGGGACAGGGGCTCTACCGAGGCTGGGCAGCGAGGGGCATACGGTCCCAAACTGTGCAATATCAAGGGGTTACAAAAAGATCAGTGTCTGAGGGATCAGGGCCCTTCGAAGGCCCCCCCACCCAGTACCCAGCCAGGGGCTCCTGACCAGAGCAAATCATTCGTCACAAACCCCTTACAGGCAACACTTTACGAGCATGGGCCTTGCCCCGGACGGGCTCGCAGCGCATCATGGTCGCGATCCTCGTAATTGCCCACGGAGCCTTCCTTTCTAGCGACCCCCCATGACACCGAGACAAGCGAGTTTGCTGCTCCTCCTGGGGCTGACTGTGGCCGGGCCGGTCCTGGCTCAGGCGCCCGCCGCAGCACCGTCCCACCAGGGCAATCGCGTCGATTACCGCATCGGGGCGCGCTACAACGGCGAGACCCACCGACTCGAGGGCCAGGAGACAATCACCTGGACCAACGGCAGAGGTGTGGCCACTTCCGAATTGTGGTTCCACCTGTACCTGAATGCCTTCTCCAACAACCGCTCGACCTTCGCCATCGAGGGCAGCGCGGCCCATGAGGACGACGAGTGGGGCTGGTCCCGCATCAAGGCCATCAAAGTCAACGGCCAGGATGTTTTTGGGACATTCGAATACACACAACCCGACACCCACGGCGCTGCGGGCTATGAGCTCCTGGGCAAAGGCTCCAAGGCCTTTCTCGCCGAGGATGACCGCACAGTGTTCAAGGTCAGCCTTGAGAGTCCTATCGAGCCTGGCCAAACCGCTGAAGTGCGCTTGAGTTGGACCTCGGCGATTCCCCGCGTGCGGCGGCGCACGGGCTACAAGGACGAGTTTCTCTTGATGGCCCAGTGGTTCCCGAAGCTCGGCGTGTTCGAGGGCGAAGCCGGCTGGAACTGCCACCAGTTCCATCCCAGCACCGAATTTTTCTCGGACTACGGCAGCTACCATGTGACCCTGAACTTGCCCGAGGAGTACAGCGGCAAGGTGGGTGGCTCGGGCGTCATGGTGACGAGCCGCACCAAGAATGACGACCGCATCGAGGTCGAGTTCGAAGCACCTTCGCCTAATGACCAAAAGCGGGTGGACATGTTTGGCAAGCTGCCCGTGGTGCATGACTTCACATGGACCGCCGACCCCAAGTACCGCGTCGAGGAATTCCAGTTCACCTGGGACGATTGGAAGGCAAAGAGTCCCGCCCACGAAGACGAGGTCAAGCGCGTGCGCAAGGCCCTGGGTCCCGACGCGCGCATCGCCCTGCGCGATGTCAAGGTCACGGTGATGATCCATCCCGAGCGCCTCGGCCAGGCTCGCCGACATTTCGAAGCCACAGCCAACGCACTGTTCTTCTACGGGCTCTGGTTCGGCGAATACCCCTACGAACACATCACTGTGGTCGATCCTGTGTGGGGCGACAATCGTGCCGGGGGTATGGAATACCCCACACTCTTCACAGCCGGGACGGGGCTCTTCACTTCCCCCGATGAGTATCGCCCCGAGAGCGTCACGGTGCACGAGTGCGGCCACCAGTTCTGGTATGGGCTGGTGGGCAACAACGAGTTCGAGTCGGCCTGGCTCGACGAGGGTTTCAATTCCTTCGCCGATTCCGAGGCTCTGCTGCGCGCTTACGGGCCGCGGCGCAGCACAACGCGCTACTCGCGACTGCCCTTTGATGGCGTGCGTTCCGCAAGCCTTCCCTCGGGCGGGCGCTTGGGCGACGTTCTCAACGCTCGCGAGTGGAAGTGGGATTTCGATTTGCTCGATGGCTTGCCCGTGATTGAAAAAATTGCCCACGGCGTCGTCCGCCCCCTGCCCTCGAGCGGCATGGTGGACTGGTGGCGCGATCAGCCCTTCTCCACCCTTTCAAGCCAATGGAGCGATCCGCGCTGGGGTGATCGCTCGGGCTACTTGTCGAGCGCCGACGAAGACCCCATCGACATGGACGCCTGGACCTATGTCAGTCGCCGCAGCTACCGCGCCAACAGCTATCCGCGGCCGGCGGTGGCCTTGCGATCCATGATCGGGCTCGTGGGCTATGACGCCTTCTTGCGCGGTATGCGGCACTACTCACGGATGGCCCGCTACGGGCACCCCGTGCCCGAAGACTTCTTCGATGCTTTCAACGAAGGCGCTGGCGTGGACCTCTCCTGGTACTTCAAGGACGCTTTCCAGAGCACCAAAACCATCGACTGGAGTGTGACGGTCCACCAAGAGCGGGCCGAGAAGCGCGAGGGCTGGTTCCAAACAGACGGCGGTCGCTTCCGCGAAATCGAGGACATCGAAAAGCAGGCAGCCGAGGAGGCCGCCGAAGCTGAAGCCGAGGCCGTGCTTCCCGGTACAGAAGGAACCGGCGAAGGCCAGGATGTGCTTGCAGATTCAATCTCCGACGATCTGGCCGCCGCGGCGGCTGCCGAGCCTGCAGAACCTGAGGCAGCGGGCGACTCCGACGAAGACACAGATGAAAACGACGAACCCAAGACACCCTGGCTGATCCAGGTAACCTTGCAGCGCCGCGGCGAACTTTGCCTGCCGCTTCCTTGGCGTATCGAGTTCGAAAACGGGGACCCCGAAGAGGGCGTCTGGACCCGGGACCAGCAACTCAAAAAACCCTGGGTGCGTCTACGGCTTGAAGATGATCGCAAGCTGAAAAGCGTCGTGCTCGATCCCAAGCGCCGCTACTACTTCGACGGCGACATGTCGGACAACCAGTGGTATGCGGACGGGGACGAGGTGGCCCCCCTGCGCTGGGCGGAACGCGTCCTCAACCAATACGGCCACCTGCTTCACTGGTACGGCGGCATCGGAGGCTGATTTGGACGCTCCCCTGGAAAACCGCAGACAAGAGATTGAAGAGAGCGGCGTGTTGAGTTTGCGCAGCCTGTATTCGGCCGCGGGCCGGGTTCCCGTGTGGATCGTGACCTGGGGCTCGCTCTTTGGCTTGTCTCTCATCGTGGCCCTGCCTTGGTATGCCTGGTTCGAGGGCCAGGTGGGCTCGCGCTACGCTCCGGGCGAAGCCACGGGGTTCTTGAGCGCAGTCTTCCGCTACGACCATGCTTCAAGTCTGGAGGCGCTTAACCTCGGGAGCGCGCAAAGCGGCGCGATCGTCGCCTTCCTGGCTATCTTGCTGGGCGTCTTCTTCGCCGGCGGCTGGCTACAGGTGATCCTTGAACGCACACGCGGTCATTCGCTGCGGCGATTTTTCTACGGCGGCTCGCGCTACTTCTGGCGTTTCTTCCGGGTACTGCTCTTGACCCTAGTTGTCCTGGCCTTCTTTGGTTGGCTGATCTACGGCTCGCCTTTTGAGAAGTGGATCCTCGGCGCTTGGATGGAGGTTCCCGAGAAGGACTGGTCCAAGCTCGAATCGTTGGATTCGGAGAGTTCGCTCTTCAATTTGCGGGCCACTCAGTCGGGCTTGTTCGCCCTGGTGTTTGGCTTCACCTTGACCTGGGCTGATTACACGCGCACCCGTTTGGCTTTGCAAAACACCCATTCATCAGTTTGGGGTGGTCTAACGACGCTAATCACAATGTTGCGCCATCCGGTTCTTTGCTTGCGGCCCATGCTGGTCCTGCTTCTCGCGGAAGCCCTGGTGTTGTTCGCCATGGCTTGGTTGGTGCAGAGAATCGAGGGCGGTCTCGTGCCTGATGGCCAGGGCGAAATCGCGGGAACGGGCACGGTTTGGTTGCTCTTTGTGTTGAGCCAACTGGCCCTGATCTGGCGCGCAGTCATTCGTGGCGCCCGTTACCACGCGACAGCAGCCGTCTCTCAGTCCATCGTGCGGCCCTTGAGCCGCCCCGATCCCTGGAAGGAATCCATCGGCGGCCCCGGCGGCCCGCGCTATCCCCTCGAGGAAGGCGACGAGTACGGCGTGGCGTTGTGAGGAGCTAGCCCGGCGGCAGGTGCAGGTCGAGTTGCGAGTCGAGCTGCATGGAATCGGGCTCCACGCGCACGCTGTAGACCAAGGGTTCGACCCCCAAGGCGACGGCTTCCCGCAGACCTACGCCGTAGGCCGGGTCGATAGCGTCAGCGGGTTCAAAGCTGCGCGCATCGTCGCGACCCACCAGAAAAAAAATCACGGCCCGTTGCCCTTTCTTGGCAACCTCCGAGAGTTCACGCAGATGTTTTAGGCCACGGGCCGTGACGGCGTCTGGAAACTTGGCAACGCCGTCCTCCAATAGGGTGGTGGACTTCACTTCGACGAAGCAGTCCTCCACCCCCGGGCTCTCGAGCAAAATGTCTATGCGGCTGTTTGTGCCGTAGGGCACCTCGCGTCGCAGGCGCTCAAAGCCCAGGAGCTGTTCGATACTGCCAGCCTCGATGCATGACTCGACAAAGGGGTTGGCGAGGTGTGTGTCCAGGTTGACCCATGTCTGCTCGACTCGAATCGCTTGTAGGGTCCAGCGCAGCTTGCGCTTTGGGTTCTGGCTGTCGCGCAGCACGACCTCCGAACCTGCTTCCTGAACACCAATCATGCGCCCCGGGTTGGGGCAATGGACCGTGAGGGTTTCTCCCGACTCGAGCTCTACATCCGCCAAGAAGCGTTTGTAGCGGCGCAGGAGGCGCGCCTTCTGGAGGGGGGCTTCGATAAGCAAGGATTCTGCGGGGCAGGGGCCGGGACAGGATGGGTGGAGCGGTATTGTAGCTCTATGTACCTACCCCCCTTGACCCCGGTCTTGTTTCTGTCGCTCGTTGCAACGCCTGCCATCGCAGCCCAAGCGCCCGCTGGTGCGCATTGCGGGTTGGGAGCGGAATTCCACGCTGGCCGCCGAGCGGCACTCTTGGCCTCGGTCGAAGAAGGCGTTTTCGTTTTTCGTGGCCTGCCCGAGACCCGCGACTACACACCCTTCTATCAGGACAAGGTCTTCTGGTATTTGACGGGAGTGGAGAGCCCCGGAGCTGCCCTGGTCCTCGACAAGGCCACGGGTCGCGAAGTGCTCTTCCTACCCCAGGTCACACAGAACTTCGAGGCCTGGAACGGTGAGCAGTGGGATGTCGCTGACCCCTGGGTGGCGGATTTGACCGGGTTCAGCGAGGTGCGGCCGGCTTCAGAGTTGATAGGCGTTCTGAAAGAGTTGACCGACGAGAAAACAGTGCTCTGGACTTCACGCCATCCCCATGTGGCCCTGGCGGGTTGTTTTGACCGTGCGCGCTCCTTCAATCGGCGCCAGGAAGGTGATCCCCTCGATGGCCGCACGAGCCGTGAGAAGGCCCTGACCCTGAAGCTAGAAGAGTTCCTGGGGCTCAAGGCGCGCAACTGCACCCCGCAGCTCTCGGAATTGCGGCGAGTCAAACAGCCGGAGGAGATCGAGGCCTTGCGGCGTTCGGCCCACGCCGGGGTCGAGGCCATGAAAGAGGCCATGCGTTCGACGCGTCCTGACATCGGCGAGTGGCAGCTTGAGGCTGTGATGAGTTTCATCCACCGTCGCCTGGGAGCCACCGGTCCCGCCTACCACGCCATCGTGGGCGGCGGCGCCAATTCCCTTGTGCTGCACTACTCAGCGAGCAATCGCCGAGTGCTGGACGGCGAGGTTGTGCTGATCGACTACGCCCCGGAGTTCGACCACTACTTGATGGACATCACCCGCACCTGGCCGGTCTCCGGTCAATTCAACCAGCGGCAAGCCGAGATCTACGACGCCGTGCTCGCCGCTCAGAAGGCCGGTATTGCCGCCGCCCGACCCGGCGCCAAGATTTCTGATGTGGAGCGCGCCTGTTCCCAGGTTCTCAAAGAGCGCGGTTTCGGCGGTCTGATCCGCCATGCGTCTTGCCACTACATCGGCCTTGAGGTCCACGATGTTGGCCGCTCGAGCAAGGTCCTGACTCCCGGCGTGGCCTTCACTATCGAGCCGGGGCTCTACGAACAGTCAAGTGGCATCGGTGTGCGCATCGAGGACGTGGTCCTGATCACGGAGTCGGGTTGTGAGAACCTCTCTGCCGGCGCGCCGCGTGAACGAGCCGCCGTCGAGGCCATGATGGCCGAGCCGGGAATCCTAAGCGCCGAGGTCCCCGTAGCGCCGCGCTAGCCCGTTTGGACCGATTCGTGTGCTCAATCGGGGAGAGTCCCGGCTAGAATCCCGGCCATCATGGCCAACCTCAAGGAACTGCACGACAACGCCCAAGCCCTTCTCCGCCAGCTCGAACAGCTCAAGGAGAGTCTTTGACTACGCTGGTCAACAGCAGCGACTGAGCGAGATAGCGGATGCGGAGACACGGCCCGATTTCTGGACGGACCAGGAGCGGGCGCAAAAGATGATGGGGGACCGCAGCGCCGCCAAGGGAGTGGTCGACCCCATCGACGAAGTGCAGGGCGCAATCGAGGAGCTTGACCTGCTCGTGGAGATGGCCACGGACGAAGACGAAGAACTGGTCCTCGACGACGCTCGCCTGGCCATGCAGACCATTCTGAAGGGCATTGCCGCCCTGGACTTTCGGGTCATGTTGGGCGGCCCCCAGGACAAGACCAATGCCTTCATCGCCATCTCAGCGGGGGCGGGGGGTGTGGACGCTTGCGACTGGGCCTCGATTCTGATGCGCATGTACATCCGCTGGGCCGAGCGCCAGGGCTTTGATGTGGTCGAGATGGAGCGTACCGACGAACCCGAGGCGGGCATTCGCTCGGTGCAGCTCAAGATCACGGGCTCCTTCGCTTTTGGGCGCTTGAAGGCTGAAACCGGCGTCCATCGACTGATCCGCATCAGCCCTTTTGACAGCCAGGCCCGTCGCCAGACGGCCTTTGCTTCGGTGGATGTGACCCCTGAGGTTGAAGATGATGCGGAACTGGAACTGGCCGAGTCCGACATCAAGATCGACACCATGCGCGCAGGCGGCGCCGGTGGCCAGCATGTGAACAAGACCGAATCCGCCGTGCGCATGACGCACATTCCCACCGGCATTGTGGTGCGCTGCCAGAACGAGCGCAGCCAGCACAAGAACCGCGCCATGGCCCTGCAACTCTTGAAGGCCAAGATCTTGCAGGTTCAAGCCGCCGCCCGGGACAAGGAACTCGCGGCACTCTACGGAGCCAAGGGCGAGATCGCCTTTGGCAGCCAGATCCGCACCTACTGGATGCACCCCAACCAACTGGTCAAGGACCACCGCACCAAGTTCGAGCGTGGCAATTTGCAGGCCGTGCTCGATGGGGACATCGACGACTTCATCGAGGAGTACCTGCGCTCCCGCGGGGTTCGGAAGTAGCGGTTGACCACACAAGAAAAAGCGGCGGCGGAGCTGATCGCTCCGCCGCCGCTTTTTTTGGGACCTCTGCCGGGCCTAGAGGTCGCCGTTCAACTGGTCACAGTCGCCGAAGGGTAGATCGGCAGCATGGCGGCCGCCATCGGTTTGCTCGATCAGAAGGCCGTAGAAAGCGGGGTCGATAATTGCTGGTCCGCCCGGGCTGTTGGCCACATTGCCATCCATCCAGAACCAACCCGCCTCCTTGCTGGTATCCCCCAGGATCTCCTCGGGGTCGCTGCTGTTCTGCTGCAGGAAGCCTTGGTCGAAGAAGCCCGTGATTGACAGGAGGTCCACCTTGTCCCAACAGTTGAAGTCGTATTGGGTGCTGAAGGCTTCCTCGTTGTCGTTGAAGAGCAGGAAGTCGAGGTGGGTCTCGTGAGCGGGGCCTCCAGAGAGGGCGATCAGGATCAGTTGGCTCGAGAGGTCGGTTGTCTGGCCGAAGAAACGCGGGATCAGGATGCGGTCGGGTACCGGGCTGTACTCGATGGCGTCGAAGTTGCGTTTGCCGTCGCCATTCACATCGGTGAGCGCCAGGCCGTTGCAGATCGAGCCTGCCCCCTCGCCGATGCCCTCAAAGCCTATGGCGTTGACCGAGTGCGAGAGCTCGAAGAGGCCGTCGACGACCAAGAGCTGGCCGATCAGGTAGTTGAAGACCACCGGCTGGCCGTTGCACTTCGCGTAGACATAGACATAACCCCGGTCCAGGCTCGGGTTGTGGGCATTGGTGACCAGGGTCAGGGTGTCGTTGGCGGTCAGGGATTCGGTGCGATCAAACTTGCTGCAGTCCTCACCGTTCACGTACTCAAACTTGACATCAATGTCTTGTGTGTGGGATGTGTTGGTAACGGTCAAGATCGAGACGATGCCTTCGCGGTTGTCGTACTCAGGGTAGAGCAGGAGGCTCGCGGGCCGCCGCAGGTTGGTGGGTTCGCAGTTGCGGCGCACATTGACGATCACGCGGGCTTCGGAGCAACAGACAACTTGACCTGTGGCCGGGTTACGGTCACAGACGGTATAGCGGAACTCGCAGAGCCCCTGGAAGCCGGTCTTGGGAACGAAGAGGAAGTTTCCCAGGCCGTCCGGCGCGGGCGCCACCTCAGCGCAGGCGGGGTCCCAGGAACCGGGGACGAGCGCCACCGTGGTGCAGTCGAGAGGGAAGCCGCAGCTTCCGCCAAAGGGGTCGTCCACATCGATATCGTTGTTGCAGACCGGCACCAGAACGGGGATGTCCATGAAGGTTTCTACATGGTCATCGCTAGCCACCGGGCAGTCATTGACTCCATCAATAGTGACGGTCACCCGGGCGGTGTTGGACTCGCAGCACCCGGTGCCGCAGGCGTTGGGGCGGGGGTTGGAGTCCGAGACGGTATATTCGAAGATCGCTACACCGCAGTAGTTCGGCGCCGGGGTGAAAGTGATCGAGCCGTTGGGGTGGACAATAGGCTGTCCGTCTGAAGAGAGAGGATCCCAACTGGTGACGGTCACCGTGCTCGGGTCGAGGGTGCAGCCGCAGGGCTTGGCGAGCAGGCCATCGTTGTCGAAGTCATTCATGAGGACATCGATGGTGATCGGTGTGTCCTCACTCGTGGAGGCGGAGTCAGGCACAGCCACGGGGCAGTCGTTCCTGGGTCGTACCTCGACCTCGACCACGCAGTTCACGCAAGCCGGCGGGCCGTTGGCCTCGCAGGCTTTGTTGGGTCCGAAGTCACAGGCCATGAACGAGACCATGGCGGGCCCGCAGTAGTCGTCGGGCGGGCTAAAGCGATAGCGCCCCAGCCCCAAGGACTGAAAGGTCCCGCCGATGTCCGAGGTTGGCATGCCGATGGAGTTGCAGTTGATGCCGAGGGACACCCCGCAGCTCGAGGAGCCGTCGGGGTCGTCCACGAATTCGCAGAGCTGGAGGACCACGCTTTGGTCCTCGCAGACCGGCCGCACAAGCGGATCGACGATGCAGAAGGGTGGGTCGTTGGTGGGCTGTACCGTGGCATTCACCTGACACTGCACGCTGGCGCTCTGGGTGTCGCTGGCGGAGAAGGTGATCACGCAAGGCCCGCAGTAGTTGGCCGGTGGCAGGTACCTATAGATGCCCGAGGAGACAAACTGGAAGCTGCCGCCAATGTCCGCCACGGGGGACGGGATCGAGGAGCAGTCGATGCCAAAGCCCGAGTTGCAGGCGTCGCTATCGTCAATGTCGTTGACCAAGTTGCAGAAGTTGATCGGCGCGCTGAGGACATCCTCACAGAAGTTCGGCGAAAAGCCACCCACAGCGCACTGAGGCGCGTCGTTCACCGGCAGGACGGTGATACGGACCGGGCAGCCGATTGTCGTGATCAAACCGTCATCGTCGCGAACCTTGAATCCGAAAATGTCGCTCCCGCAGTAGTTTGGGTCGGGGGTGTAGGTGACAGGGAATGTGCCGCAGTCGTTGGGGGCGCAGGGCGTATAGGAAGAAGTCGGGTTGGGCGTCAGCGTGCCGTGCATGGGCTGCAGCACGATTTCAAAGGAATCGCAGTCGATGAAGCCATCGAGGTCCTGGACATAGTTCAAGAGGTCGATGGACACACCCGAGGGATCGTCTTCGTTCACGATCACATTGGTCACCTGCACGCACTCCGGGGGTGCGTTGGGGATGTACTCGTAGGTGATCTCGACGCGGACTCGGCCTTTGTTGGTATGCGACGACAAGCCGGAATCCTGAAACTGAACGCCAAGAGAAGATTGGCCAATCAGGCCAAAGCTCACTTTTTGGCCAGACCCACACTGCGACCAAGCTGTGAGCCCTGTTGCCTTCATACAGGTCGGGAAATCGCTTACAATAAGCGGGCTTTCGAAGACATGGTCTGGATTGGGCGAGCAACTACCTGTAGGAGGCAGACCCTGCTCTCCAAAAACACAATCCACTACTGAGTCAAAACCTCCCAGCAGGGGAGAACTTCCTCCTGTTATGGGCAGCTGGAGCGCGCCGCAGTTGGTAGCTGGTCCTTGGCCAGTCAGCACAAATACAAAGCTGTAATTGATCACCGCTGTTTGGCATCGGCCAACCAGGAGATTCTCAACGCAGTAGGCGGGGTTTGCTGTGCCCTCAGCTCGGACCTCTACGCCCACCAGAGTTCCCAGGGACAAGCTGAACTTCTCAACATCGATGGAAATGTTTTGCGCAGGGGTCCACGGCAAGTTCGCGAGATCGTCGCTATCACCATCGGAGTTCCCGTCGTACCAACCCATCTCGGTAACGAACATATTCCCCGGCCCCAAAGCCAACTGCCCGCCCCCTTGGTTTGTCACCGTGGTGATGGACTTGGCCGCTTGACCCTGGGGAGCTTGCGGTACCTGCGGCCCTTGCTGGGTCGTGGAGAAAGCCACGGGCACCAGGGTGGCGAAAAGTAGGGCACTCGCCACAACGGTTCCGCCTCGCGTCACCAGGCTGCGCGGCCACGTGAGGCCTCGGGTGGGGCGGCCGTCTTGGCCAGAGTCATCACGGGGGCAGGCGGGCGCGGGCAAGGGGGCTCTGCTACTCATGCCAGGTTCTCTCCTCATTTCTCTTCCGGGTTGTTCAAGCTTGGTGTTTTCGCTCTTGGCAAATCACGCCAAAATGGAGCTCTCGCGGCGTTTTCGACGATTGATTGCGAGTCGACGTCGCACCAGACAAAACTAGCCAATCGCACACCCAACAGGAAACAGCGATTGGCTATTCCCGCTCATCCAGGATTGTGCAAATGCCCGGGCAAGTCACCGAGCTACCCTTCTTTCATAGGAAGGTTCAATGGCGACTCAGGGACCCTTCCAAGCCCTCGCTCGTTCCCCAAATCAGGGCTGATTCCTGCGAGAATCCCGCCCCATTGCGAGCCGATACAAATTCGCAGCGACTACCAGGGCAGCCTCTCCAAGGAACCTGCAAAATCCTTCAAGGCCCTTTCTCGGCGCAGCTCTTTTTTGCCCTCAGTATCCCAAGGCCGACAGCTTGGCTTGGGTGGCGGCAGCCCGCTCGCCGGGCCCCGTGCTGTCCTGCGCGAGCCGGCGCAGGATTTTCTGCCAGTCTTTGCGCAAGTGACCTTGGTGGGCGAAGACATTGTCCAGTTCCAGGGGGTCCGGTCCCAGGGCATAGAGCTCAAAGCTCTCGGTCAGGGGCGTGAAGATGAGTTTGTAGCTCTCATCCCGAACGCAGAAGAGCGCCCGCGGTGCTTCGGGCGGATGGGTCTCAGCGAAGAGCAGTCGCGGCGCGGCCTCGAAGAGCGTCCTGCCCGCGGGGTTTGGCAGGCCGGCCAGGTTGAGTTCGTCGAGGATCGTGGGCACCAGATCTACATGGCGCACCACGCTCTCGCTCATGGCCGACAGTCTGGAATCCCGCCTGCTTTGGGGCAGGCGCATGACCAGGGGCACTTGCAGGAGCTCGTCGAAGAGCGAAACCACATGGCCGACGGTGTCGTGTTCACCCAGGGCCTCGCCGTGGTCCGAGGTGACTACGATTAGGGTGTTCTCGTACAAGCCGCGATGCTTGAGCTCTTCCAGGAGCAGCCCGATGGCTCGATCAGCCCGCGAGACTTCAGCCCGATAGCGTCGGCGGATTTCTTGCAGGGACGGGTGATCGTTTATCCAGGCGCGCAAGCGGACGATCTTGCCGCCATCGCTGCGATTGCCGAGTCGAGCGGTTGCGCGCCGGCCGGCTTGCAGAGGCGCGCCCTCGATCCATTGCAAGGCGAACGGTTCACCCCCGCAGGTCGCCGTGAGCCTACGCAGCACAAAGGCATCGTCCGACTCAAAACTAACTTCGTGCTCTCCCGGTGGCAGCTCGAGATCGAACTCCCAGTAGCTCATGGGTGAAGTGGATAGGGTGCACAGAACTCGTCCGTCAACACTCACCCGAGCCTTGCGCTCTGGGCCGCTGTCTGCGTTGTAGGGCTCGTGGGGGTCGGCGAGGTGGGCGAAGAGGAAGAAGGGCCTTTCGGTGCCGAGGCCGTCGAGGGCCGCAAGAAGCCGCGGCGTGGTAGAGCTGGCTGGCGAGACATCGAGTCGTCCGCGGTCGTAGTGTTCGAAACCACGTTCGAGGTCGCCGTCGCTCACCTCTGGCCAGAGGGTTGCGAGGCTCAGGACCGCGCCGGTGGCATAGCCTTCCTCGGCTAGCCGCCCCGCGAGCAGGGGCAGGGAGTCGGGCACGCGCATGCCGTTGTTGAGCACGCCGGTCTGGGAGGGGTGGCGGCCCGTGAAGAGCGCCGTGTGGGCCGGCAGGGTCATGGGCGCGTGGGAGAAGGCCCGCGAGAAGCGCTGGCCTTCGGCGGCCAGGGCGGCCAGGTGGGGCGTCTTGTCGTTTCCGGGGACGAACGAGACCGCATCGGCCCGCAGGGTGTCCACCACGATCAGCACCAGGTTCGGCTGGGGCCTGGGCCAAAGCCCACCCAGGAGCACCAGGGCCAGTCCCACCGAAACACCCACGAGCCAAGGGGTCTTGCTCCTTGTGAAGGGCGCACCTAGGGGGCTGAAGAGACTCATGAGAGGCTCTATCGACGCCCGCGAGAGCAAGCCTGAAGGCTGGCTCTCCCTGGGTGGAATCTGCCGTGGTGAGGGCTATTTCCCGGTGTAACCGATCTGTTCCAGCATCCTGGCGAAGTCCCGGGCGGCCTGGCTGTCGCCGCTCTGGCCCTCGGGGCTGTGGGGCCGCTCGGCCAGGAGGTCCTCGATGATTCGGCGCAGGGTTTCGGTCAGCTCGCTGTGATCCGCCGCCACATCGTTCCACTCCTTTGGATCCCGGCGCAGGTCGTAGAGTTCATCGGGCCCCTCCGGTCGCAGGTAGAACTTCCAATCACCGGTGGTCAGGGCGAACTTGAGCCCATCGCAGTCCGTCGCCGTTTCCCAGTCGCGTACGCGCACCGAGCGTTGCGAGAAGGCAAAGTTGCGCAGAAAACCGGGGTCGAGGGCGTCGGCTCCGGAGAGTTGCCTGGCGAAGGGGCTGCCCGCCAGGCTCGGCAGAAACTTCAAGAGGGTCGGCGCGAGGTCCACGGCCGAGACCACCCGGCCCTTGCGTCCGGCGGCCACATGATTTGCTCCGGGTGGCCGCAGCACGAAGGGCACATGCAGGTTTTCGCCCTGGATGCGGCCGTGTTCGAGCCAGTCGTGCTGGCCCAGAGCCTGGCCGTGGTCCGCGGTGAAGACGATGAGGGCTTCTTCGTAGAGTCCCTTGCCGCGCAGGCAGTCGAGTACGCGCCCGAAGGAAGCGTCGGTGGCGAGGACATCTCCGTCGTAGGCGTTGAGCAGCTCGCGGATCTGGGCCCGCCCGATGGCGGGTAGGTCGACATCTTCGCCAGCGTGCAGGGCGGGATAGAGTTCGGGTGCGAAGAGCCGCGCGAGTTCCTTCTGTGAAAAGAGCTGCGCGAGTCGTTCGGGCTTGATGCGCCGTTCGTCGATCAAAGCCTCGAGTTGGGCGTCGCTCTTGAAGGCCGAGGCGTAAGGTTCGGCGGGGATATTTGGTTCGTGGGGATCCCAGTAGTGGACCCAGAGGAAGAAGGGCTGGCTTGGCTCGCTCTCCAGCCACTGAATTGCCGCGTCGGTTGTTTCTCTGCTGCGGCGCGAGGTGTCCGCGAGGGTCTTGGGGTCGGGGTGTGCGTGTTCATCGAAGTGCGCAAAGCCCGTATTCAGCCCCGTGGCCCGCGAAACCGTGGGTCCCGAGACGAAGGCGGCTGTGTTGTAGCCCGTGGCGCGAAGGGCTTCGGCCAGGGTCTCTCGGCCTTCCGACGACCGAAAACTTCCCTTCATTGCGCCATGGTTGGCCACGAATCCATGCTGGTGGGGGTAGAGCCCGGTCATGATCGAGAGGTGCGAGGGCAGGGTGGTGCCCATGACCGCATAGGCTCTTTCAAAAACAACCCCTTCCGCCGCCAACTCATCCAGCCTCGGCGAGGTCTCGCGAAAGTGCCCGTAACAGGAGAGGTGATCCGCCCTCAAGGTGTCCACCGTCACCAACACCAAGTTCGGCCGCAACACCTCCCCCGATCCGCACCCCACCAGCAACACCAGTACCCCAAAAGCTCGCATGCCGACACCCTACACTACAACTTGGGTCAAGCGTGCCAGGCTCGATTGTTTGGGACATCGAGCCTGGCACGCTTGACCCAAGTTGTAGTGTAGGGTGGCGGCATGAAAGTGAAGATCAGGCGGGCGCTGATTAGCGTTTCGGACAAGGAAGGGATCGAGAATTTTGCTCGGGCCCTGGTGGAGATGGGGGTGGAGTTGCTCTCAACCGGGGGGACCTTTGCGGCTATCGAGGCGGGGGGTGTGGCGGTGACGGAGGTCGCTGAGTACACGGGCTTTCCCGAGATGATGGGGGGGCGGGTCAAGACGCTGCATCCAAAGGTCCACGGCGGAATTCTGGCCCTACGCGACGAGACGGAACACACGCAAGCCATGGCGGCACACGGGATCGAGGGCATCGATCTGGTCGTGGTAAATCTCTACCCCTTCGAGAAAACCGTGGCGAAGCCCGGGGTTAAACGGGCGGCGGCGATTGAGGAGATCGATATCGGCGGACCCTCGATGGTGCGCTCGGCGGCCAAGAATCACCGCTTCGTGGGCATCGTCACCGAACCTACGGACTACGGGCGCGTGCTCGATGAGATGCAACGCAAAGACAGTTCGATTGGCGAAGACCTGCGCCGCGAGTTGGCCTGCAAAGCCTTTGCCCTGACCGCGCGCTACGACGCTGCGATCAGTCGCTGGATGGCCGAACAGGAAATCAGCGACGGAAAAACTTGCCAGGCCTTTCCAGAGAGCTTTGCGGTAGCGGGGGTCAAGACCCTCGATTTACGCTACGGAGAAAATCCCCACCAACAAGCCGCCTTCTACAAGACCAGTGCCACCGACGAAGCCAGCGTGGCCTCCGCGGAGGTTCTGAATGGCAAAGCGCTCTCGTTCAACAACCTCGTGGACCTCGACGCGGCACACGCCCTGGCCAAGGAATTTGTCGAACCCTTCGTTGCCGTCACCAAGCACAACAACCCCTGCGGAGCCGCCTCGGCGGCGACCATCGAGGAGGCCCTGGAAGCGGCTTGGGCCGGCGATCCGCTCTCGGCTTTTGGTTCGGTGCTGGCCTTCACCCGGCCGGTCAATCTGGCCTGCGCCAGCTTCCTCGTCGAGGGCAACCGCTTCGTGGAAGCCATCATCGCGCCCTCTTTTGACACGGACGCTTTTGCACTTCTGACCGATAAACCACGCTGGGGCAAAAATGTGCGCCTTTTGGCCTGCGGCGAGTACGGACCGGATTCGCGCCGACCCCTCGATATCGAACTCAAGAAACTGGTGGGAGGCTTTCTCTTGCAGGGCCGCGACCTCGCAGCCACGGGCCTCGAGAACCTCAACTGCGTGACCCAGACCAGAGCCTCAGACCAGGAGATCTCGGCCCTGCTCTTCGCCGAACGCATCGCCAAACATGTAAAGTCCAACGCCATCGTCCTGGCTCGCGGCACCCGCGTCCTGGGTGTGGGCGCGGGACAGATGAGCCGCGTGGACGCCGTACGCCTCGCGATCCACAAAGCAGGCGACGATGTCGCCGGAGCCGTGCTCGCCTCCGATGCCTTCTTCCCCTTTCCCGACGGAGTCGAAACCGCCATTGCCGCGGGCGTTGGCGCGATCCTGCAACCAGGCGGGTCCATGCGCGATAACCTCGTCATAGCCGCCTGCGATCAACATAAAACAGCGATGGTGTTCACCGGGGAGAGGCATTTCAGGCACTAAGCCGCACCAAGCCGCACGACCCAAACCGCCTGATGCCCGGCTGCCGCTGTTTCGAGTCAACCCCAAGATCTCCAGAGTCAACCCCGTAGAGAACCTGGGCCAAGGATTCTGCAAACCAGCCCAGGCCTCTCTCTTGCGGGTGCTCTTCTACGCAAAGGTCCCCATGGCTTCCTCGGGGCATAGGTGAGACCCTTCCCGATATACGCCGCACCATCTTCGGCCCGCCGAAGCCACCCCATCCCAATCCCAAGAGAGCAACCATCATGGACACAGCTTTCAGTCCTCGGCTCCAGTGCGGATCAACACTCGCGTGCAGCCTGCTCCTCGGCAGCTTCGCCCTCGCCTTTCCCAACGGTAACGAGGCCCCCGAGATCGATCCCTCCGCCCTTCCCAGCCTGCTTCAAGGCGACGCCCCCGCCAGCGGTAGTCTCGAGGAAGCTCTCAAGGGCGGTCGCTTTTGGATGAACTTCCGCTATCGCTACGAGGGCGTCGACCAAAAAGGTCTGCCCAGGGATGCCCATGCCTCCACCCTGCGCACTCGCCTGGGCTACGAGTCAGCCGAGTACAAAAACTGGACCGGTTTAATCGAGTTCTCCGATGTCAGCACCGTCGGCGGCGGCGCCACCGACTACAACGATACGATCAACGGCAAGACGGATCGCCCGGTGATTGCCGATCCGCGCGGAAGCGTCGTCAACCAGGTCTACCTTACCCATGGCGATATGTTTGGAGGTTCGGCCAAGATCGGCCGCCAGCGCATCAAACTCGACAACGGCCGCTTCATTGGCAATGTCGGTTGGCGACAAACTGAGCAAACCTACGACGCGCTCTCCTGGTCTAGCTCAAGCCTTGCAGGGCTTTCGGTTGATTACGCCTACATTGATCACATCAACCTCCCCTTTGGCCCCAGGTCCGCAAACAGCGGCCGGGACTCGAACAGCCATGTGCTTCATGCCACCAGAGCCTTTGATGGCTTGGGGAGCTTGAGTGCCTACGGCTACTACCTCGACCTTCCTGAAGCCAAGGCTCTCAACACCTTCACCTACGGCCTGCGTTTCGTGGGCGATCGTGAGCTTGGCGAGTGGACCTTGCTTTACACGGCAGAACTCGCTCATCAGAACGATGTGGCCAGCAACCCCAATGATGTCAGCGCGGGCTACATGCACGGAGTGCTCGGCGGCAAGTTAGGCCACACAGCCCTCGATTTTGGCTACCAAGTACTCGACGGCGCGAACAACGCTGGCGGACAGTTTTCCACTCCTCTCGCTACCGCCCACGCCCACAACGGCTGGGCCGACAAGTTCCTGGCCACACCCCAGGACGGCCTCGAGGACATCTACATGTCTCTCAGCCACAAGCACGGAGCGACGAAGTTGGCTGCCGTCTACCACGACTTTAGCGCCGAAGGCAACAGTGGCGACTACGGCACGGAGCTCGACTTGCTCGTGACCCACAAGCTCGACATGGGCCTCGACTTGGGGGTCAAGTACGCCGACTACGACGCAAAGAATTTTGCCACGAACACCCAGAAGTTCTGGGTTTGGCTGTCCTGCTCGTTCTAGTCGGGCCTATTCGGGTGCTTGGGCATGAATAGACCGAGCTAGAGGTCCGGCCGACAGAACGATCTGGAGCGGCAGACGCTGTGCGCCTCAAGAACCCCGCCCGCCTCAACAGAACCGAAGAAAGAGAGACCCGTCGGCGCGTCATGCGTCGGCGGGTCTCTTGTGTTTCCTGAACACCTTCGAGCTTGTGGCGTGTGGGTCTCAGTCAGCAATCAGGTGACCATGACCCACCGACTCCAACCAGTCGTAGATGACCGACAGCGGCGTCACGAGTCCCATGTGCGGAATCACCGTGGGGCGCAAGTTGCCGTGGGTATAGATTTTCGAGAAGATCCCCAAGAGTTCATGGCTGTCCGCATCGAAGATGCCTCCGCCTGAGTTGCCGATGTAGGTCGGCGCACTGATCATCCAGTAGCGCTCTCCATCAACGCGGTGGTGGACATCGGCGATTTCGCCGCGGGTGGGAATTGGATCATTCCCGAGGGGACACCCCACGGCGTAGATCTCCTCGAACATATGCACAGCTCCGAGCCGCTTGCGTGCTGCCAGAGCGGCGCCGAAGTCGAAACGCTCCGCCGTGTTCATGACCAGTAGGGCCGCATCGATCTTGGAATCGTGAACCACCAGGAGAGCCGTCTCTTCGTCATAGCCACCACTCTCGCGATAGATGTGCACCGGCACCGGCTGCTCGAGATCCATCGGGTTGTCGAGGATGTCGCGCACCACATGCCAAGCGGTAAGAAGGTAGGTGAGCCAGGTGCCGTCGGCTTGGCGCTCCGAGCGCAAAAGCACGCCGCTGCCCACGGTGGACTCGTCGGTCAGTTGCACCGTAGGTCCCATTAATTCCCGCCAGCGGTTCTGATCGACCTCGGCTTCAGATGTCCGGTCATCGATCGAGCGCGAAAGGTCCTGCAACGAGATTTGGCTGTCTGCCGCAAGACGGGCCGTGGCCTCGAGGGTGCGGTTGACATCTTCCCAACGACGATCGAGGTTCTTGTTGAGGTCTTCCCAGCGCGCGCCAAGGGCTTCGGCCAGGAGTTGCTCGTACTCATCGTCCCCTCTCTTGAGGTTTTCGATACGGTCTTCGAAGGTTCCCCGGGCCGAAACGAGTTCAGCCTCCAACTGGTCGAGACGCAGGCCAAAGCGGGCCGCCACGGCGCGGTCAAGCCTGTAGCGCTCCAGGCGCTCCTCGGAGAGCCGCAATTCCACACGCACCCGGTCCAGCTGGCTCGCGAGGCGCACAACATGGGCCGGTGGCACTTCTGAATCGCTTTCCAGGGCCTGCAGGCGCCCGCCAAATCGATCGATATCTACAAAGGTCAGACCCACGCTGCCGAAAAGCGCGAGCAGGACCGCAAAGAGGAGCCACTTGCTCATAGTGCCAACAGGGTTCAATTGAGGAGACGAATAGGCGCACGGCTGTGGGGGAGCCGGCCGCTTCCCTAGTTATCGGCAGTGGGCCATTTCGAGTGGAGGCGACCGCTTGTGCACAGCCTGTGCGGGCCTTGTGGATAGTCATAAAGGTGTGCGCCAGAAGAACTTACAGCGATTTCAAGCAACTTATCCACAGCCCTTTCCTGGGCCTCTTGGCCTTTTCCACGCCCCAAAGGGGGCGCAGGGCAAAATACAATTTCCTGCGGGGCTACTTTTTGGCCCGTGGGCCACGGGGCACCACGGCCAGGATCTTGTCGCCAACCTCGATGGCTGCCAGCACCTCCCGGCCACTCTTCAGTTGTCCGAAGAGCGTGTAGCGCCCATCGAGGTGGGGTGTGGGTCGGTGGGTTACGAAGAACTGGCTGCCCCCGCTGTCGGGGTCGGCGTTGCGCGGCATACCCAGGGAGCCCAGGACGAATTTCTCCCTGGAAAACTCCGCCCGTAGGGGCTCGCCGCGCCAGGAGCGCGCTCCGTTGCCATCGCCGCGGTGGTCGCCACCCTGGATCACGAAGTCGCCCACGACGCGGTGGAAGTCGAGGCCATCGTAGGCACCGCGTGCGGCCAAGGAGAGGAAGTTGTGCACGTGCAGCGGAGCGGCTTCCGGCGCGAGCTCGAAGACTAGGCTGCCGGCGGTGGTGCGAATTTCCACCAAGGGCGCGATTCGAAGGCCCATGACCTCGGGCAATGCGCCGTGCCGCTCTGGTAGGGGGCTTGCCGCAGGCAAGGTCGAGGCGGGGAAGTGCTCCTCGAAAAGAGCGCGGGCCACCACCCGCGTATAGGCCTTGCTGGAAGCGAGACCCAGGAACAGCAACTCAAGAGCGCGGTCGTCGTCAATGCTGGCTGCGCAGGTGAGGATCTCGTACTCGAGTTCACCCTTCAGGTCGCCCGATGCCTCGCGATAGGCGCCGAGGAGCGGCGCGAGGTCGGAGACATTGGGGCTCTCTTGCAACGCCAGAACGGCTCCCAGCCGCAAGCCGTTGTCCTGGTTCTTGAGCAACTCGTGGGCCCGCTCACGGCCTCCGGCAGAGAGCACGGCACCCAGGCCGAGAGCGGCCTCGAAGGACACGCTGCCCACGGGGTCACGGGTCAAACGAGTCAAAATGGAAAACGCCAGGGGCTGCGAGAGGTGCCGACAGCTCTGGGCCACCGCGCGCCGCAAGCGCGGGTCGCCGTCGAGGGAACGCAGTTCGAGTTCAGCGGCACCCCCGTCTCCCATGAGCTTGGCAGTCGCCACGGTGGCGGCTGCGCGGACTGCCGTCGATGTGTCCACCAGAGGCTTTTCGAGCAGTTTACGGGCGTTTTCCCGGTGATCTTCAAATTCGCCCAAGGCGCTGGCCGCGGCCCCTCGCAGGGCGCTGGAGGAGGCCCGGGTGGCGCGTTTCAGGGCATCGAGAGAAGCCGCATTTGGAAAGCGGCCCAACCCCCGAGCCGCTTCGAGGGCCACTCGAGCATCGCTGTCAGCGATGCTCTCGCGCAGGATTTCGAGTCCTCGTGGGTCGCTTGTCGCAAGGGCGCCAATGCCGCGCACGGCGAAGATGCGTGCATTCACCGACTCTGGCGCGCGAGCCCAGAGGTAAAAAACTTCGCGACCGCGCTCAGCCTTGCGCCGGGCGAGGCTGAACAGGGCGCGCCAAACGACTTCGATATCCTCGGGTTCCGTCTTCAGCTCGGGGTCCAGCTCGATACCCCAGCGCTCGCGCAGGAGTTTGGCGGGTGCCGCCGATGCCATACCTACAAGAGCGCTGTCAACCAAAGCGGAGTTGGCGTCATCCGAGCTCCAACGGTGGGGCGCGAGGGCGGCTTCGGCGCGCACGAGGGGTGAGGGGTCGGAGCTGGCGTATAGCAACTCCTCCCGCATGCCCGGGTTATCAAAACGACTGGCGGCTTCCACGGCGCGGGCGCGAACTTCTGCGCTTGGGTCGGAGAGGGCGGAGAGGAGATTTCCGGCGGTGGCGGGGTCGGCGCGCAGCCCCAGGCCAAAAGCCGCTATTGCCCTCGCCTTGGTGCGCTTGTCCGAGAGGGCGCGCACGAGGGCCGCGCTCACTCCACCAGTCAACTCGGGAAAGGGCATGCGGCCCAGGGCCAGCAGGGCGCGCTCTTGGACTTCGGGCTCGCTGGACGCGGCCAGGATCTCAAGCTCGCCGCCTCCGTCGCTGCGGCGATCCTCCAGGAAAGCGATGCGCGCAAGGACGCGCAGGTGTGCATCCTCGGCGGCTTCGAGAGGCGCCGGCTCGGGCCGGAGTTCGGGGCGAGAATCACAGGCCGCGAGCGCGGCGAGAGTGACTAGGATCCAGGTCGGGCGGGGCATGGAGCGGTGCATCGGGCTTGAGAGAGAAGCGCGCGGGCCTCCGAATGAGTGCTTTTCAGCGGGGTTCGGCGCTCTTCGCCGCTGCCCTGGGTATCTATAATGGCCGGGCCATAATGGCCGGGCTATAATGGTGGGCGTGGGCCCCTGGCCTGAATTATTGCCGGACTCTTTGGCGGAACCCTATCAGATGGGGCCCATAAATCAGCCGGGGCCCGCAAAGCAGACGACCACGAGAAGACCAACGATGCCGATCGCCGAAATACCCGCCATCCTCGACGAGCTCAAAGCTGGCCGAATGATCATCCTGGTGGACGATCCCGACCGCGAAAACGAGGGAGATCTGGCCTTATTGGCCGAATTCGCCACTCCCGAGGCGATCAACTTCATGGCCTCCCTGGGCCGTGGCTTGATCTGCATGCCCATGACCGAGGAGTTGTGCGACCGCCTCGAACTGCCCCCCCAGGCAGCAGAGAACACCAGCAAGATGGGCACAGGATTCACCGTGTCCATCGAAGCCGCCAAGGGAGTCACCACGGGCATCTCCGCCAAGGACCGCGCCCACACGATCCTCACCGCCGCAAAACCCGGAGCTCAGGCCGACGACCTCGCCCGCCCCGGACACATCTTCCCCCTGCGCGCGCGCAATGGGGGTGTTTTGGTGCGCGGCGGCCAGACTGAAGGCATCGTCGATCTCGCGAACCTGTGCGGCGCCCGCCCGGCCGGGGTCATCTGCGAGGTCATGAATGATGATGGCAGCATGGCGCGCATGGGCGACCTCGAAGTCTTCGCCGAGAAGCACCAACTCAAGATCTGCACCATCGAGTCAATCATCGCCTGGCGTCGCCAGAACGAGCGTCTGGTTGTGCCCCTTCAAACCGCAGTGCCCCTGCCCACCCGTTTCGGCAACTTCAACTCGCACCTGTTCAAGTCCGAGCTCGACGGTAAGGAGCACCTCGTGCTCTCACGCGGATTGAGCGGACCTGGCCTCGACGGGCCCTGGAAGGCTTGCGATGAACCCGTCATGGTGCGTGTTCACTCGGAGTGCTTGACCGGCGATGTTTTTCACTCCCTGCGCTGCGATTGCGGGCCGCAACTCGACCGTGCCCTGGAAATTCTGGGCGGCCAGGAGCGCGCCGTGCTGGTCTACATGCGCCAGGAGGGTCGCGGGATCGGTCTCGAGAACAAGCTCAAGGCCTACCAGCTCCAGGACCAAGGCCTCGACACCGTGGAGGCCAACGAGAAGCTGGGTTTCAAAGCCGACCTGCGCGAGTACGGCCTCGGAGCCCAGATGCTGGTTTACCTTGGCGTGCGCCGCATGCGACTCTTGACCAACAACCCCAAGAAGATCGCCGGCCTCAAGGGCTATGGCCTCGAGGTGCTCGAGCAGTTGCCCCTTTCCATCGAGCCCTCGCCGGAAAACATCAAGTACCTGCGCACCAAGCGCGACAAACTCGGCCACAGCCTCGGCGAGGCCCTGGGCGACTGACGAGCGCGGCCTCCAAACTGGTTCCCAAAAAGGACTTAGCGCAATACTTGGTGATTGAAGTCGGCCTTTACCCTGAATCGGCCGAAGAGCCTTCTAGCCTCCTGTGACCGCCTTGGACGGGTTGGTTCGCAAAGAGGAGCTCGCTCCTGGGAATAGGCCCGGAGCCTCGGCGTCCCTCTCCCCACGATGGGGATTCTGAAGATGAATACGGCTCGAAAGGAAGACGCCAACCTGGTCAGGAACACCCTGGAGGGTGATTCTGATGCTTTTCAGGCCTTGGTGGAGCGCTACGAGGTGAGGCTCTTCGCCATGGTGCGCCATTACACGCGCAACACCATGGAGATCGAGGACATCGTCCAGGACACCTTCTTGAAGGCTTACCGGCGCCTCGACAGCTTCGATCACCGCTCGTCCTTCTACACCTGGATCTACCGCATCGCCACGAACACCGTGCTCGATGTGCTCAAGCGTCGTGGCCGCTCGCCGGTCCAGGCGGCTCCGGACCCCGAGCTCTTGGCCGAGGTTGCACCTTGCGATGTGCCCTCGCCCTCACGGGACATCGAAGCCTCCGAATTGCGCGAGATCACCCACGAAGTCCTGACCCACCTGCCGGATATCTTTCGCACCACCCTGATCATGCGCGAGTTTGATGAAATGACCTATCAGGAGATTGCTGACACCCTTGGCATATCCATCGGTACCGTCGAGTCGCGACTCTTCCGCGCCCGCGCTCGCTTCAAGGACAAGCTCCTTTCGCTCTACCCCGAATTCGGGGATCAGTGAGGGGTTGAGGTTGAAACCATGATGAACTGCAAAGAATGCCTACCCCTGGTCGCCGGTTACCTCGACGAGGAACTGAGTGAGCTCCAAGCTGCGCCCTTGCGCCAGCACTTCCTCGACTGCCGGTCGTGCCGCTGTGCCCTGGCTGCCGAAAAGTCACTTCGGCGTTGGTTCTCCTTCGAGAACAGTCTCGATGTTGTGGTACCCGAAGGCTTTGCTCGACGGGTTGCCCGGCGCGCTTTTGCCGGGGACACCGGGTCTTCCGATGAGATCCCCTTCCTGGTTCCCGCCGCCAGCCCTCGAGCCGCCGCAGTCGAGCCGGGAGTGAGAGACTTCCTCCTGCACGCCACAGCGGCGGCCGCCGTGTTGCTCTTGGTCTTCTCGGCCTGGATGCGCTCGACGCAGCTGCCCGCCAGCGATAACTTGAGCGCCACCGAACAGGGCGCTACCCTGGAACAACTGCTCGAGCGCGCGGACGAACTCAATGCCGCCGACGCTCGACGGCAAGACGCGCAGGCTGACGAAGACGAGGACAAAGACAACTGATGGGCACACGCGCCTGGATCCTGATCCTGGCTCTGGTTTGCTTCCTGGCGGGACTCGCCGCGGGGCTGGCCGGAGCCGAGTTCCATGCAGAGAGGGCTCCCGCCCGCAGCGCCTTCGGCGCCTACGAATTGGGCCTAGTCGAGCGCTTTGACCTCGACCCCGAGCGCCAGCGGCTCCTGGTGGGGTTGGTCGACCACTACAATCTCGAGATCGAGGAGATAAGGAACCGCCATACGGCGGAGTTTCAACGCGAGATGGAGCCGGAATTGCGCCGCATCGGCCTCGAATACCGGACCCTGCTCCGCGACCGACTGCTGCCTCCGGCAAAGCGCGCAGAATTCGACCGCCTGACAGCAGACTTTCAGGACATTTTCTAGCAGACTCCCCCCATGCCCAACGCTTGTGGATTGAGGATTGGCTCACGCCGCTTCGAGCTATTCGTGCTCGAAGGAAGCTCCAAGAACCCGAAGATCGTCACCAGCCTCGCTGGGGAGATCCCCGGGTCCGCGGAAGACCTCTGCGCCCTGGCCGCCAAGGCCCTGCGCGACGCTATTGAGAGGCACAAGATCCCCATCGAGAATGTCTCGGTGGCCATGGATGCAGGAGTCGCGGCCTTCCGCCACCTGAGCCTACCCATCACCGACGACACCACAATCAACACGGTGATCAAGTTCGAGGTGGAGTCGCAGTTGCCGCAGTTCAACATCGACGAGGTGATCGTCGATTTCTACAAGCAAGAGGTTCAAGGCGATTCGTCGAGCTTGATCGTGACCGCTGTTCTCAAAGAGGACATCCAGGCCACCATCGACATCTGCGCCAAGGCTGGTATCGAGCCTTTGGAGATAGAAACCGAGGCGACTGCCTTGGTGAACGCCGCCGCGGGCGCTGGATTCTGCACCGTGGATACGGCCCAGGTCCTGGTGCATGTAGGCGAAGTGTCCACTGCAGTCGCGATCGTGGACGGCGGCCGCGTCCGTGACATGCGTGTCATTCAGGTTGGCGCCCTCAGTCATACCGAGAACACCGCGACCGCGGTTGCTGATGACGACGCGCAAGAGGCGGGACTCGGCATCCCCGAAGATCATGCCCCCAGAGAGACAGACCTGGAGGACGATGGCTCGCAAGAGCCCGAAGCGCCCCAATCAGCCGCACCTGCCCCCACAATTGAGCGCTGCGACGAGGTCGTGACCCGTTTACGTCGCGAGCTGTCTCGCACCGTTTCCGCGGCGCGCACGGCCAATGAGCTCGAGGCCGTCTACTTCTCGGGTTTCGAGCTACCCGGCCTGGTTGGTGAGGACATCTTGGGGATCGAAGCGCTCTCTTTTGGCGGCTTTGAGGTTGAGGTCCAGGAGGGCAGCCTGCACTCCGAATACCGCTCCTGCGCCGTGGCTTATGGCTCCGCCCTGCGCCAGTTGGGCGGCGGCATCATGCCCGCCAGCTTGCGCCGCGAGGAACTCAAGTTCACTGGTGCCTTCGAGCGCTTGGAATTGCCCTTGGCCGTGATGTGCTTGCTCTTGGCCACCTTGCTCGGCGTCTGGAACATCTTTCTGCGCCACGAGCTGTCCTACATCAACAACGACCTGAGCTGGATGTTGAAGTCGACGGTCAACTTCATGATTGGCGACCCCAAGGCGGGCAAGCAGGGCAACCTGGTTTACCCGCCGGAGATCTTGACCAACTACATCAAGGGCACCGCCAGCGTCGAGCCCGGCAGCAACCCGGAGGTCTATCGAAGCGACTCCATGCGCAACCGCTACGAGCAGTTGACCCACATTCGCAAGCTTCTCAACGACGAGAAGAAGCGACTCTCCAAGGAACTCGGCCAGGACACCGAGATCGCCCAGCCGCAGTCGGCCTTCAAGGGCATGACCCTGGTGCTCGACACCCTCTTCGATGAGGGCAAGGACACCTTTGGCCGCATCTCTCTGCGGAAAGTTGATGCGACCTATCGCACCAAGGGCAAGGAGGATCGGGTCGTAGTCAACGTCGCCGTCGTCTTCTATTCCGACAACGATTCGACCACCGAGGCCACCAAGAACTACGAGGCCTTCTACGCCAAGTTGCGAGCACAGCCGTGGTTTATCGAGGACAAGCGCGGCGCGAGTGAAACCGTCAAGGGCGTAGAAACCGGCATCTACCTCCCCAGCCTCTCGGTCACCATCGATGTCTCCAAGGCACCCCAGGTGAGATCATGAAGTTCATCAAGAGCCTGAACCTGGCGCGCCTGATCATCATCGCATCGCTTGTGGCTGCGTGCCTCTTGGGCTGGAGCGGTAGCGCTGCCAAGGGAGAGCGGGACGCCCTCTCAGGCGTCTTTGCCAAGGACGTTCCCAGGGTTTGCCGCGAAATCCAGGAACTCTCGTTGCTCAACACGAAGCTCATGGGCGAGGTCAAGGGCGACAAGTTGCTCAGCCAAGCAAGCCCCGAGTCCTACATCCGTGGCTGCGCTGATCACCCCAGCGTGCAGATAGGCGAGGTGGACATGGGATCCCGCAACAAGCACGGCCAAGCCGGCATCGTGGACAGGATTTCTTCGATCCGCCCCTTCGAACAGGGCCGCGGTCGGCGGGAGTTTTCGCACTACAAGATCGCGCAGTTTCTCTATCGCCTCGAAGCCGATTCACGGCAGATCAAGGTCACGAACATCCGCATGGATCTCGTGGGCAGCTCGCGGGACCTCGACAAGATTCCGGGCGACACCTGGACCTTTGACATCGAGGTCACCAATCGCGTCAAGGAAAGCAGCGCCGCGGGCCAGTAGATTCTCAGCCGTTGTGTGGCAGCGCTGCGTGGTATTCCTGCAAGGGAGCCACTTCGAAATCGGCTTCGTGCAAGGCAGTTAAGGCGCTGACTGTGGCCGAGATGCCCGCCAGGGTCGTGATACAGGGGATCGAAGCCATGACCGCCACCGAGCGAATGCTCGAGTCGTCGACGCGCTGCTGTTTGCCATAGGGCGTGTTGAGGATCAGCTCGATCTCGCGGTTCTTGATCATGTCCACGATGTGCGGACGGCCCTCGTGGACCTTGTTGACCCGCTGCACCTCGATACCGGCGGTCTTGAGCGTGCGGTAGGTGCCATCGGTGGCGATCAGGGTGTAACCGAGGGTGGCGAGGGTGCGGGCCTCGGCGATGATGGCGCGCTTGTGGGGGTTGCGAACCGAGAGAAACACCGAGCCGCTCTTGGGCAGCTTGATGCCGGCGGCAAGGTAGGCCTTGACGAAGGCGTAGCCGAGTTTCTTGTCGATACCCATGACCTCGCCAGTCGAGCGCATCTCGGGGCTCAAGATGATGTCCACACCTGGGAATCGGTTGAAGGGAAAGACCGGTGCCTTGACCGAGAAGTAGGGTGGCGTGACTTCTTCGGTGAAGCCCAGACTCTCGAGGGTCTCGCCGCACATGATCTTGGCTGCCAGGTTGGCCAAAGGCACGCCGATGGCTTTTGACACGAAGGGCACTGTGCGCGAGGCGCGCGGATTGACCTCGATTACGAAGAGGCGCTCGTCCTTCACGGCGTACTGCACATTCATCAAGCCGATGACGCCCAGTTCGAGGGCCATAGAGCGCGTTGCAGAGCGAATCTCATCGAGGATTTCGCGGCCCAGGGTGTGGGGGGGCAAGACACAGGTGGAGTCGCCCGAGTGGATGCCAGCCTCCTCGATGTGCTCCATGATGGCGCCGATCACCACGAGTTTGCCGTCGCAGATCGCGTCGACATCGATCTCAATGGCGTCCTCGAGGAAGCGGTCCACAAGAATCGGGCGATCGGGTGAGGCCTTCACCGCGTTCTGCATGTAGGTGTCGAGATCGTCATCGTCGTAGACGATCTCCATGGCTCGGCCTCCGAGCACGAAGCTCGGGCGCACCAGGACCGGATAGCCGATGTTGCGGGCGATCTCAAAGGCCTCGGCCACGGTCCTTGCCAGTCCGTTCTCTGGCTGGCGGATGCCGAGCTTGCTCAAAAACTTTGAGAACTGCTCGCGGTCCTCGGCGCGCTCAATCGATTCAGGGGTGGTGCCGATGAGGGGTGCGCCGGCTTGCTTGAGTTTGCTGGCCAGGTTGAGCGGAGTCTGGCCTCCAAATTGCACGATGACGCCCTCGGGTTCGACCACGCGAACGATGTTCATCACATCTTCGTGGGTCAGAGGCTCGAAGAACAAATCATTTGAGGTGTCGTAGTCGGTGGAAACGGTCTCGGGATTGGAGTTGACCATGACCGCCTCGGCACCGAGTTCCTGGACCGCGAGAGCAGCGTGCACGCAGCAGTAGTCGAACTCGATTCCCTGGCCGATGCGATTGGGGCCGCCGCCCAGGATCATGAACTTGCGTTTCTGGGATGGTTCGTACTCGCTCTCGTCTTCCCAGGTTGAATAGTAGTAAGGCGTGACTGCGGCGAACTCGGCGGCGCAGGTGTCTACCAGTTTGTAGACCGCGTGCAGGCCAAAATCTTCACGCAGAGCGGCCACGGCTTCGGGGGTTGTGCCTACCGCAAGGGCAATCTGCACATCGGAGTAGCCCCACTGCTTGGCCTTCATCAAGAGCTCGGAGGTGAGCAGCGCGCCACCCAGTTCTTGCTCGAACTGAACCAGCTCGTGGATGTTGCGCAGGAACCAACGGTCGATGCTTGTCGCTTCGTGAATTTCCTCCTCAGTCCAGCCGGCGCACATGGCGGAGTGCACGGCCAGCAAGCGGTGTTCATTAGGCACACGCAGAGCCCGGGTCAGAAGCTCACGGTCTGCGGCCAGGAGTGCAGTGGGATCGTGGGGGTCGAGACCCATGCCGGGTCGCTTGGTCTCCAGGCCGCGCAGGGCTTTTTGCAGGGACTCCTTGAACGTGCGGCCGATGGACATGGTTTCGCCGACACTCTTCATCTGGGTCGTGAGCGTCGTGTCGGCGCCGGGGAACTTCTCAAAGGCAAAACGCGGCATCTTGGTCACGACATAGTCGATCGTTGGTTCGAAACAGGCTGGTGTTTCGCGGGTGATGTCGTTTTGCAGTTCGTCCAGGGTGTAGCCAACCGCCAACTTGGCGGCGAACTTGGCGATGGGAAAACCGGTGGCCTTCGAAGCCAGGGCCGACGAGCGCGAAACCCGCGGGTTCATCTCGATCACGATGATGCGGCCATCGTCGGGGTTGATCGCGAACTGGCAGTTGGAGCCACCGCATTCGACGCCGATTTCGCGCATGATTGCCAGCGAAGCGTTGCGCAGCGCCTGATACTCGCGATCCGTGAGGGTTTGGGCCGGAGCCACGGTGATCGAGTCACCGGTGTGGACACCCATTGGGTCGATGTTCTCGATCGAACAAACGATCACGACATTGTCAGCCTTGTCGCGCATGACCTCCATCTCGAACTCTTTCCAGCCGAGCAGGCTCTCCTCCACAAGAACCTCGGTGTTGAGTGAGGCATTCAGGCCGCGTTCAACGATCTCCTCGAACTCGTCGACATTGTAGGCGATGCCGCCGCCCGTTCCTCCCATGGTGAAGCCCGGTCGGATCACGCAGGGCAATCCAATCTCAGCCAGGGCGAGTTGTGCGTCGCTCATGGTGTGGGCTACTCGCGAGCGCGCACTCTCGAGGCCGCAGCGTTCCATGGCGGCGCGGAAGAGGTCGCGCTCTTCGGCCTTGCGGATGACCTGGGCCGTGGCGCCGATCATTTCGACCTCGTACTCGTCGAGTACGCCGGTGTCGAACAACTCGAGCGCCGTGTTGAGCCCGGTCTGTCCGCCGAGGGTGGGCAGGATTGCATCGGGCCGTTCGCGGGCGATGATCTTGGTCACGGCCTCGAGGGTGATGGGCTCGATGTAGGTGGCATCGGCCATCTCCGGATCGGTCATGATCGTGGCCGGGTTCGAGTTGACCAACACAACTCGATAGCCCTCCTCGCGCAGGGCCTTGCAGGCTTGCGCTCCGGAGTAGTCGAACTCGCAAGCCTGCCCAATAACAATGGGGCCGCTACCGATAATCAGGATCGACTCGAGGTCGCTGCGACGCGGCATGTAGGGGGCGCGCACCCCGAAGGGTGGGCTTTGTTTGTGAACGAGGGCCGTGGGGAGGGCTGCCCTGAGGCCTGTATCAGCCAGCAGCAAATCAGGCCGAGTTTGCCACAACGGGCCCGATAAATCGAGCCAAGAGGGTCCGCGACCGGGCTAGAGGTCTTCGATTCGCGCCGGGCTCTGGCTGAGCCCCGCTGGAGGGCCCGCGAGGGTATCGAGCACCACTCGCCGGCCTTCGCTTTGGGCTGTGCGTACAAGACTCGCGAGGGCATCGCCCGTGACTTCAAGCACCTCGATATTCCAGCGCTCGCTCAAGAGGTAGGCGTGTTCTGCTCTCCGAACGAGGACCAAGTCATCGGGCTCGAGCACGGCTTGTGCCCGGGCGCGCCAGGCACCTTCGGGGTCATGGTTTGAGATCCATTTGAGGGCCAGAAAGAGCGGCAAGAGGGCCCCGAGGACGCACGCGGGGCGCACCCATGCAGCCAGGGAATCTTCGTTGCGGCCCACGAGATCCAGACCCCCCAGGGCGGCGAGGGGCAAGAGGTGTAAAACCGAAAGCGACGGTCCAGCGCTGAAGAGCAGCGCGGCCGCCAGGGGCAGCAGGGCCCAGAGCGCCAACCACACCGGTGGCGCCTGTTCCGATTCTCCGCGGCGCAACGCCACCAGGGCCGCCAGCCCCAAGAGCGTCAAGGCCAGGGAGCCGCCGAAGAGGGCCAGGGTCTTGAGCAAGGAGAGCTGCGCAGGATCGCAGTAGCCGCCCAGGGCTGGCGCCTCGGCGGGGAGGAATTCGAAGAGCAGGATGCAGAGGGCGAGGCTGGCGAGTGCTGCAATCACCTTTAGAACACTCCCGCGGCGGGAACTCACAAGTTCCGGCGGCCCGCCGAAGAGTCCCAAGACGACAGCTGGCAAGGTGAACAGCAGCCCACTCGACGCGCCCACCGCCGCCACGAAGAGCAGGGCCACAAGCACCAGGTGCAATCCGTTCGGGGGCACCTCACGGCTCTGCCACAAGGCGCGCAACAAGAGCACTCCCATGAGAAGGGCCAAAGCCTCCGGTCCGGGCGTGGTGGCCGCGACCCAGGCGAGGGGCGAGAAAAGCACCAGCGCCGCCACAGAGAGGGCGCTCCCCCGGGAGACCCCGAGGAGTCGTCCAAGGCTCGCCAGGGCCGGCAATGTGGCTCCATAGCAGAGGGCGCTGAGGAGGAGAGCCGCGGGTTCCCAGCGCCAATCCAAGCACTCGCTCAAGCCGCGCACGAATAGACTCCAGGTGACACCGCCGGAGAACAACTCGCCTTCGCACCAGGCCGCGAGGCTCGCCGGTCCCCTGCCCACCAGCGCTGCTTGCGGCAGGGCCAGGGCGAACAGCGCCAGCCCCGCGCCCATGAGCCAGGTGCCCAAGAGGCTTCTGCCCGGGCGATCCAGCTCGTCCGCACTAATCAGGTCGCGAGTCAGGTGGCGTGGAAAGCCGCCCAGAATTTCCTCCGCGCTGTCGAGGCCTCCCTCGGGTGCTTGCTCCGAAGAGCTGACGGGGTTCACGGGTGGACCTTTTTTCGTGGCTCCATTGGTCGTGATCCCATGTTAGTGACCCCACGAACGCAGGTAGCGGAAGTCGTGGTTGAGTGTGCGGTTCGAGAGCTTGGGGATGATTGGTGGCAGGCGCTTGTACTGGTTCTGGGCGATGCGGTGCGCGATGTCCAGCACGAAGGCCTCCTCGAAGCCCATGGCCAGCAGCTCTTCCACGCTGCGTCGTTCATCGACCATGGCGAATAGCAGTGCGTCGGCTTCAGCGTAGGAAAAGCCGAGTTCTGCCTCGTCGGTTTGGCCCATGAAGAGGTCGGCCGAGGGTTCCTTGTCGAGCACGGCGTCTGGTAATCCCAGGTGCTTGGCGAGTTGAAATACTTGGTGTTTGTACAGGTCGCCCAGGGGATTGAGCGCGCTTGCGCTGTCGCCGAACTGGGTTGAATAGCCCAACAAGGCCTCTGTCTTGTTGCTCGTGCCGAGCACCAGTCCAGCAAACTCCACCGATTCGTCGTAGAGCACGATCATACGGCAACGCGCCATCACATTGCCTCGTCTCAACGGATCGCTGACATTCGCGGCGTCGAGGTAGCCATCGGCCATGGCGCTGATGTCGATGCGCTTGGATTCAATGCCCAGGGCCTCGATCACCAGCCGCGCATCGCCTTCGGAGTCGGGGTTCGAGGTGCGGTAGGGCAGCATCACCCCGAGCACATTCTGCGCTCCGAAGGCGCGCGCGGCCAAGGCCGCCGCCAGGGCTGAATCAACTCCGCCCGAGAGCCCCAGGAGCACCCGCGAGAAACCGAATTTGCCGGTTTCCTTGCGCAGAAAGCGCAAGAGCAGGTCCTCGACCAACTCGACCTGGATGTCGAGCGGACTCATCGCCTGTTCGCTTCGATGCGTTGAAGTTCCGCCAGCACCATCCAGGGTTTTTCGTCCCGTCGCAGAGGCGCTTGCATGCGCGCGCGTTCGTTTTCGCCGCAGTCGATCCGGCAGGTGAGGTGTCCAGGGTCCAATCCTTCCAGGACGGCAACTTCGCGGCCTTGGGGGTTGGCGATGCGGCTGGCCCCACCGAAGATCACTCCGTCTTCGACGCCAGTGCGATTGACATAAAGCGACCAGGTTTGGTAGAGGGTCGAGGCGTTCGCGAGCAGTGCGCGCCAGGTCTCTACCGAGGCCAAGCCAGGGTCGCTCGCTGCCACTCCGCGGCCGGGGCCTGCGCTCGGCACCAGGAGCATGTCGACGCCAGCGAGGAAGTAGAGCCAGGCGCCAGCTGCGTGCCACATGTCCTCGCAGATCAATACTCCCAGGTGGCCGTGGCGAGACTCGACGACACAGAATTGGTCACCAGCAGCCAGGTCGCGGCTCTCTTCGAACATGCCGTAGGTCACCAGGTGAACCTTGCGGTGCACATGCAGCAGCTCGCCGTCTTCGAAGATTGCGTAGGCGTTGTAGAGGCGGCCATCGGGCGCTCGTTCCACAAATCCCAAGCCCAGGGTGAGTCCTCCCGAAGCCTCGCGCAAGACCTCCAACTCGGCTCCATCGCGGGCCAAGGCGACTTCGGGCGTTTGATCCTTGAGGTAATAGCCGGTCAGCGAGAGCTCGGGAAACAAGAGCATCTCGGACCCCGCTGCCCGCGCAGCCTTGATCTCGCTCTGGTGCAGGGCGAGGTTGGCGTCGAGGTTGCCGAGGGTCGGCTCAATCTGGGCCAGGGAGACCTGGAACGGGGCGGGAGTCTTCAAGGGCCACAGGATAACAGCCGCTCTGCCCCGGGGGGAGCCTAGCCCGATAGCGCTGCCAGGCGCTCGAATAGAAAGCGCATCTCGCGGCCAATGACCTCAGCGGCGGCGTCATAGGCAGCCTGTTCGGTGGGCTGGCCGTCGAAAGTGCCCGGATCGTCGTAGAGGATTGAGGCGCGGCCCAGGGCGCCATCTGGGGAAGGGCACTCGTGGTCCGCTGCGGAGCAGGTGACCACGGCGAAGTAGTCGCTGGCAGGGTTTTCGAGGTGCCCCAAGAGTTTCGAGAAGCAGCGCTCTGGCTTTGTGCCTTGAGCGTCGGACACCAGGTAGATTGGGTTCTCTTCGTGGCCCGCCGGTGCTCCCTCGGTCTCTCGATCTGTTTCTCGGGTGGCGTCTCGGACGATAGAGTAGCCCGCTCGTCGCAGGGCTTTGATGGTGGCGGGGTGTACGGCGCTAACGGCGGTGCCCGCCGAGTAGGTCGCGATGCCCGTGAGTCCGGCGCGCCGCGCGGCGGTCTGGGCCAACACCTGGGCAAGTTGGCTGCGGCGCGAATTGTGCGTGCAGAGGAAGACGATCGCCAAGGCGCCTCCCCGGCTCGCAGCAGCCAAGGCTCGGGCCAAATCTACCAGGGCCTCTTGCCGCGCGGGCTCGATGGTTTCGTCAGCGTTGGTCAGGGTCATCTTCTTCGGGGTGCAGTTGGGCCCTTGAAGAGGTCCCAAGCAGACCCGGCTCCGCGCCCGACTCTCCGGGCGTGTCGGGCGCTCAGGCCTTCTTTGCCACTTCGAGAGCTTCGAGCACCAATTCGTCGGTGGTGATGGCCGAGGCTTCGCCTTCGTAGTTGAGGATCAGGCGGTGGCGCAGAGCGCTTTTCGCGAGGGCTTCGAAGTCTTGCGTCTGAACATGCAACCGGCCCTGGACCAGGGCGCGGGCCTTGGCCGAGAGGAGCAGGGCTTGTCCGCCCCGCGGGCTGGCGCCATGGCGCACAAAGCGCCGTACGCCTTCGGGCGCGCTCTCGTCGCTGGGGTGCGTGGCGCGCACCAGGCGAGCGGCCAGGCTGACCATGTCTGAACTCGCGGGGACTTCCCGCACCAGGCGCAGCATCTCGAGCAGCTCCTCGCCACGGACCATGGGTCCGACAGGTTCGCGCACTTTCCCGGTTGTTTCGTCCAAGATCGTAATCAAGTTCTCGAGGGGTGGCGATTCGACCTGGATTTTCAAGAGGAAGCGATCGAGTTGGGCTTCGGGCAGGGGGTAGGTGCCTTCCATCTCGATAGGGTTCTGGGTCGCGATCACCATGAAGGGCTCGTCTAGTACGCAGGTCTCGCCGAAGACGGTGACCTGTTTTTCGCCCATGGCTTCGAGCAACGCTGATTGGGTGCGTGGCGTGGCGCGGTTGATCTCGTCAGCCAGAACCACATTGGAAAAAATCGGACCGCGTTGGAACTCAAACTCGCGCTTGCCCGTAGACGATTCGGTCAAGATGCGCATGCCGATCACATCGGCCGGCATCAGGTCGGGCGTGAACTGGATGCGGCTGAATTCGAGATCCAAGACCTGAGCCAAGGTGCGCACCAGAGTCGTCTTGCCCAATCCCGGCGCTCCTTCGAGCAGGGCATGGCCTCCGGCGAGGATGGTGAGCAGCAATTCCTCCACGACATCGTGTTGACCGAGGAAAATCGTCTCGATCGCCCCTTCGAGAGCCTTGAAGCGTTCGAAGAGCTGCGCGATGCGCGCTTGGGATGTTTCTTGCATCGTCATGAATAGTCCAGGCTATCAGGTTCCACCAAGCTGCGAAAAGAAAAGGGCGGTCGGCCAAGAACGCAGCGCCCACGATACGGTTCAGGGGCAGCATCATTGCAGGGGCAATAGGGGCGGAGAATGCGTCCTGCTGACCCACACCCAAAATCAGCCTCAGAGTTTCTTCGCTCGCTTCTTGCTGGCCCCTTCGGAGAGGCTTGCTTCGTAGAACTTCACGAACTTCTTTGCCGTCATGCGCTTGATAGCTCGGCCGATGGCGTCGAGGGGCACCTGATCCAACTTCTTCACGCGCACGCAGGACTTGCCCATGTCCAGGCGACAGCCCGTTGTCTTCCATTCCGAGACGAAACGCTCCCGGTGCGATGGATCGAAGTAGAGGCAGAAGAGATAGATGCCTACATGGCTCTTTTGCGAGGCCACCGAGGCAAAGGGCAGCGGTTCCTCCGGCTTGCAGTGATAACCAGCCGGATAATCCGAGTGCGGCAGAAACCAGGCTGGCATCCCGTACTGCATGCCGGCCTCGAAGCGCGGATCCATGTTGGCTGTCATCACTTCACGGATTGCCTGCACGAGCTCTCGACGCTCGGGCGTGAGCTCCTTGAGGTAGGCGAGGATTGCCTTGTTTGTCGTGACCATGGGAGTGTGGGTTTGCTCAGCCCAAGGGCGGCCTTTGCGTAGGGGTTGCTGGAATTAGGGCTCGCTTGTCAGGATACTTGAACCCGCCTGGGTCAGGATCCAGAGCCGAGGAAAACGCAGCTTGGGGCCCACCAAGCAGAGCAGCGGTCCTTGGCGCGCTGCGAAACACAGCCCGCTTTTCTCGGGTGGCGGAGGCCCGTGGTATCCTGCGTCCGCAGCATCACTTCGGCGCTCAACATGGCCAACTCGTCCTTGCTACAAGACTCAAATCCAGCGCATGGCGCACCCGCGTCCCTGGAGGCCTGCCCCCTGTGCTCGGGGAGCCAGCTGCGGTGGTTCGACCTCGACTACCGCGGCACGCCCATCTTCTCTTGCGGGACTTGCGAGATGCGCTTCGTCAACCCGCAGCCCTCCCTGGAAGCGCTGCATCAACTCTACGCCGATTACGACGGTACCCAGGGGCCGGATGCCGGAGCGCACCGGACCCCGCGCCAGGAGCGCCGCCGCCAACGCAACCAGAAGCGGTTCCCGGGGGAACTCAAGCATGCGTACAACTTCCAGTTGATCGAACGCTACGCTGCCCCCGGGCGATTGCTCTCCATCGGATGCGGCAGCGGAACTGACCTCAAGGTGGCTCGGGCACGGGGCTGGCAGGTCGAAGGTCTCGAGATCGACCCAGGGCTTGCGCGCCAAACCACCGAACAGACAGGTTGCCAGGTGTCCCACGGGAACCTGCTGGACTTCGCGACCGAGGGCGCGCTCTACGATTGTGTCTACATGAATCATGTCCTCGAGCACGCCTTGGCTCCGGGGGATTGGCTCAGGAAGGTGCACAGTCTCTTGAGCCCCTCGGGTGTCATGTGGATCGCATGCCCAAACATCGACTCGCTCTCGAACAGGACCAAGACTCTCATGGGACGCCTTTCGCTCAAGGCGTATCGGGGCAAGCACTACGCTTCCTGGCACCATCTGTTCTTCTTCTCGCCGCGGCATCTAGCGCGGCTCTTGGAAAAGCAGTACGGCTTCAGCGTCATCCACGCCCAAGGCGAGCTGAGGCCCTCTCAGCACGGAGCCATGGGCGTGCGCGAGCGAGCCTACCAGGCTCTTCCAAACTTAAAATCCTGCTTCCAGCTCATCGCGCGGAAGGCGTAAGCCCTCCCCGTTGGCTTCCCGGCTCAGGTTCGGCAGAGTGTTTGGTATGTGAGCCATGATGGCTGCGGACATTACGGCTGCAAGTATCGAAAAGCACCCCGTGCGCGCCTCGCCCAACTGGAAGCCAACCTGCGTGTGGCTTCACACTCCCTGGCCCAGAGCCAGAGCGAGTTGGCCACCCTGGTGGGCCATGACCGGCATCGCTCTCGACAAACTCAGTTCCCAGAAGGCCATCGAAGCTTCGCTGTTCTCGGTGTCGGACGACACCCAGACCGGTCTAGTGACTCTCAATGTGGGCCGCGCCGGTCAACATGAGGCTGTTGGGGAATTGGGTGGTCTCTGAAGCTTTGGGAGCGTTGGTCATGGTCATAGGAAAACGGGAACTTCGCGGGGCTTTCAACGCAAGACTCACAGCTCACTCTCGAGCGGGTCAGCTGCTTCCTTTTCGGACCAACTGCGCCAATTCGCGGGCTGTGGCGGGACCGTGGCCGGCGTAGTGGTTGTTGGCGTAGGCGAACGATTCGGTCACGCCGTTCGAAAGAGAGCACAGTAGCGTGGCCCACTCCTCGAGGCTTTCCCTCCGATCGAGGACGATGGCGTCAAAGGTTTTCGTCTTGGCATCGACGGCTTTGCGATCACCGATCAGGCGTGCGTAGACGAAGTCGGCGGTGATGAGATCGAATTCCTTGGCGAGGCGCGCGGGATGGGGCATGTAGGCCATGTCCACCAAGACCAGGGCCACGCCGCGGGCGCGTAATAAGCCAAGTAACTCGTCGTCGACCCAATTTTTGTTGCGCACTTCGACGGCGTAGCGGATGCCCCCAGGCAGTTTTTCCAAGTACCGCTCCAGCCGTTCAAGGAAGGGTCCTCTTGAGGGAAACACCTGGCGGTTGAAGTAGGGGAACTGCAAAACGAGGGGCCCGAGCTTGGCGCCCATGAGTGACATGTTCTCGATAAAAACCTCGGTGTCCCGCTGCACGCGCTCGGGGACCAGCACCGCATCGGGGTCGGGCCGCGGGCCCTCGCCGCCGTGGACGATTCCGCGCGGGAACTTGGCGGAGAGAGTGAAGCCCTCGGGGGTCTTCTGTTGCCAACCCTCCACCATGGAACGGCTCGGAACGCGGTAGTAGGTGACATCCGCCTCGAGGGTGTCGAATTGGGTGGCGTAGTAAGCGAGGAACTCCGCCGGACGCATCCCCGCGGGGTAGAAGCTCCCGACCCAGCCGGGCGACGACCAACTGGAGGTACCATGGCGTAGCTTGCCCATGAAGCAGAGGATAGCCCCGCGACCGGCGGGCAGCTGGCCTATTGCTGATCCATGGGTCGCAGTCTTCCTAGAGCCGCACTTGGAGCCCGATCGCCCAACCCGAGCCTTCCAGTCCTGCGGACTTCTCGAAGCCGCTGTAGCGGTACTCAAGGAGCACCCAGAGATGTTTCGTGGCTTTCAGATTTAGCTGTGGTTCGATCACCCACGTGCCGTCGCCGTTGTCATTTAAATTCAGGTCGCAAAACCCCGTGAGGATGAGCCTATCGAAGAGCGGCTGGGAGTAGATCAGGCTCAATTGACCGCCGTCGCCGTCGGTCTCCACGGGGAACACTCGCCACTGCAACCAGCCCCCGTCACCTTCTTCCGATTCGCTTCCCGTAGTGGACCGCACCAGGCTGGCCAGGGAGAAATCGTGGCGGAAGGTCATGCCAAAGCGCAAGAGGCTCTTGTCGGCTGGTGTCGACAGGTTGTATTCCGCCTGAACCCCGAGACCCGCGACGCCCAGTGCCTTGCCCAAGTGGCCGCTTGAGAGCCGGTACTCAGAAAATGAGCGCCGCAATTTGCCCAGGCCATAGCCCCCGTCTTCGAACCCGTGGAAATCGCTAAAACCCCACAGGGAGAGTTTGCCTGGCAGCTTGGCGGCTACTCCCACGCTGAGGGTGGTGAAATCGCGCTCATCGAGGTACGCGCTGGCCGACAGGGCCGACAGTTCCAGCTCGCGGGACTCCGGCGCGGCGCAGCCGACAAAGACGGCGAGAGCCAGGGCGAGAGCCGCTCGCTCTGTTGCGCGCTGCAAGGATTTGCCAGAGCTTCGTTCGCGCCTCGTTGGACTCTCTTCGAGGGCTACTTGGTCCGGCTTCGTTCCGTGTTTTGTCGTGGGCATGGTCTCGCGAAGGGTGTGGCGGGCAGACTGAAGGTCGAGCCCTGGCCCTCCTCGCTTGTTATTCGAGCTTGCTTGCTGCTCGAACCGTGCCACCGAGGAGAAAAATGTGCGGATCAACGGTATAGAGCCCCAGCCCCGTGCCGTCAATGCCGCCGTCTCCGAGTTCCGGATGCGGCGGCCTGGACCAGGTCCAGCGCATCGGCGACATCTTCGACATCACGGGACACATGCGCGTCTTCGGACGCGCCGAAGCGTCGGGCCGTGCCGCGTGCTTTCCAGATCCCATGGCATCAACGCCAAACACCACGGCCCCATGGAGTGTTCTTCAGGGCCCGAAGAAGGCACCATCTTCGCGATCTAGCTGTCGAGCGACCCCGCATCTTCTTCGGAAGAACACGAGCCAAAAGCCGGGGAATATTACAGAATCCCAGGAGGTGAAAGACCGTGCGTAAGCTCCTGATCGATTTGTGTGCCCTTTGCAGCGAGACCTCCCGCGTCCCGGGCGTGGCCATTCGCCTGCGCGCCAAAGGCAACGAAGGACGCATGGGTTTGTGGCGCTTTTCCGCTCGATCAGGCCTCGACGACCTGCCCCAGGAAAGCACCGCGGGGATGCCCAACGCCGGTGGCAATCTCGTTCTTGGCGCAACGGGAAAATACCAAAGGGATGGCGGTTCTGGTGTCCTGGGTTTCTTTGAGAGCCTAGGTGGTGCCCCCTTCCCCCCCAGTGTTCAGCTCGTCGAAGATGAACAAGTTTGCCGCGAACTCGGGGGCGAGATTCTCGAAGAACTGAACCTCGGGTTCGACGAGGCCGAGGAGCTGAGGTGCGATTCCCCTGAGCAGAAGTTTGGCCTCCTCGGCCTGGCTCTGCTCTGCTTTGGCCTCGTCTGCGAGGGCTGCGAAGCGCCCGCCCAGGTGGAGCCCAGGGTCGCCGCCGAAGCCGCCGCTCTAAAGGGCAACCACCGTCTGGCGGCGGAGTTGTGGTACGAGATCTACCGCACCGAGGACCCCAAGACGCCCCGGCCCTTCATGGAAACCGCGGGAGCCCTCTTCGCCAGCGGAGACGAGGAGAGCGCCTGCGCCATGCTCGACCGCGGTCTAATTGTCTTTCCAGGCCACGGCCCGCTGCTCCTCGCCAAGGCCAGGCTGCTTCTGGAGTGCGGTTTCCAACGCGCCGCCGAGGCGGTTTTTTTGGAGCTCGTGGCAGTTGACCCAGAGAGCCGCGACGGATTGGCGGCCCTCGGTCGCTTGCGGCTGGCGCTCGGCAATGAACGGGCGGCCATGGAACCCCTCAAGCGCCTTGTGGAGCTCGGCCTGGCCGATGCCGTTACCCACGCCGGCCTGGGCCGGATCCACGCCGTCCGCGGCCAGCCTCTCTTGGCTCTAAGGCACTATTCTCGGGCGATCGAGTTGGGCAGCGACGAACCCGCGATTTTGATCGCCGCTGCGCGCCTAGCCGCGGATTCACCCGGCGCGGCAGCCATGGCCCTCGACTGGCTCGAACGCTTTGTTGCGGCCTGCCCCCAGGATTCGGGGGGCCACTTCCTGCGAGGCGAGTTGCTCATCGAGGCCGAGCGTCCCGAGGAGGCCCTGGTCTGCTTGCGCCGAGCCGTGGAGACCGACCCAGGCCACATGTTGGCGGTACTCAAGCTCGCCCGACTCCTCGCCGCTCTGGGCGATGGCTCAGCCGCGCGGTCCATGGCACAGCACGGCCTCGCTCAGAGCCCGGACCCGGCGCAGCGCGCCATCCTCGAAGCGCTCCTCGCCGAGTAGCTCGGCCAATTCAAGCAAGCTTTGCGATTAACGCATCGAGTTTGATCGTGACTTCTTCGGCGAGCTCCTCACCGAAGTCCATGGCGATCACATCGATCTCCTCGAAGGTGTAGCGCCCGGAGCCGCGGCTGAAGGGAATGCCATATTCCCAGCGGTTGCCATCGGTGGAGGTGATCACCAGCTCGACCTGGTCGTCACCTTCGACCTCGTTGACTTCCCATGTTTCTACTTCGTATTCGGTCATATTCTCTGGTCGGGACGGTTCAAGCGGGGTTGTTCATGAGAGGGCTCATCAGCGAGCTCAAGCAGGTTCCTTGTCGTGTGATTCCTCGACGCTTTGGCGCGCGCGGTGCATTTCGCTGGCGAGTTTGTGCTCAGAATCTCCCTTGTAGTCCGCTGGCCGCATCACCAGGCGCGAGAGGTCGAACTCCAGGCCGTAGCAAAGCAGCTTGTCCTCTTGTTCGAGGCGCGTGTCGGCCCCAGGCGTAGCCAGGGCCACGCCGCCCTCGCGCACGATGTTGAGCACCAGCACACCCTCGTCGGTCAGACGCAGCGAGCGCAGGCTGCGGTTCGCCATCCAACTCTTGCGCTCCACCGTGATGTAGGAGATCGAATAACCCTTGTCCACCCGCAGGAGTTCCTCGTAGTCGCGTACTTGCACCGCGCCGGATTTCTTCAAGGCGTACTTGAGCATCTGTGTCAAGCCGTTGCGCACCCTGCCCAGGCTGACAAGGGCGAACATGCTGATGATCAGGCCCAGGAGCCAGATCGCAATCTCGCCCCAGGGGTGTTCTTGCTCGGATGAAATGGCCGCCATGACGCTGGCGAAGACCGAGGCCATGGCCACATACCCGATCAGCATCACGATTCGAATTACGCGCCGCCGAACTGGATGGACCACCACCGATTCCGACTCGGCTGTGGTGAACCCCACTCCCATGAAGGCCGACTGGGCTTGAAAGCTGGCCGCCTCGGCGGAGAGTCCGGTCAACATCAAGGCCACTGCCCCCGCCCGCACCACCACATAGCTGATGGTGATGATGATCAGAAGAGAGATCAGGGCGGGCATGGAAGGTTGTGGCTAGAAATCCTGGCTACACGTCGAGAAAGAAATAGTAGAGCTGGCCTTCCGCCTTGAGGGCTCCGGCGCGGGCCTCGGCGGTGTCCCCAAAACCGAAGTAAATATCTGCCCGGCCGGCGGTGCGAATCGCGCCGCCGGTGTCTTGATCGAGCATGAACTGAGCCGGGCCGTCGCCACCCTTGCCGCGGGCGTCGCAGAAGACCAAGGCGCCGCGGGGAAAGATTGTCTTGTCCGTGGCCAGGCTGTGCCCGGCCGTGACTTCGAGGTTCAAGCTGCCCCGAGGATTGCCTTCGATGGTGGTGAAGAACACGAAACGGTCATTGCGTTCAAGAAAGCTCGTCACCCTCTCGGGGTGTCTGCGCGCCCAGGCGCGAATCGCCGCCAGGTTCGACTCGTCGGCCGCGAGTTCACCAGCTGCCACGAGTTCCCGGGCGAGGCTCGTGTAGTCGTGGCCGTTGTTGCCCGCGTAACCAAAGCGCGCCAGCTCGCCGTTTTCCAGGCGCACGAAGGCCGAGCCGTTGACATGGGCGATGAAGGCGTCGAGGGGCGAGGCGAGCCAGACCAACTCGAGTCCCCGTCCCGCCAGCGAGCCCGAAGCCTCGATGGTTCGCCGCGTGGGATAGTTTTCGATGCCGGTGGCCGTGCGGCGACCCAGGATGGTGCCGCCCGAGCCCTTGACGAGATCCTCGGGGAGCGCGTAGAGCGGCTCGGGAAATTCTGGCGAGGATGCGAGCCTGCCATCGAGGATTGGCGTGTAGTACCCGGTGAAGAGCACGCCGCCGCCGCGGCCATCCCAGCCTGCACTCTTGTAGGCCGCGAATTCGGCCTTAAATGTCCGTTCGAACTCCTCCGCGGAAGTCGATTCGGTGAGCAGCTTGTAGAAGCGCTCGAGGCTGGCGAGGGCTTGGGCGTGACCGATGCCTTCGATGGGAAAGAAGGCCTCGGATTGGCGCCTTGAGGTCCAACGAATCGAGGCTTCGAGAGCCGGCAGCAACTCTTCGCGGTCGCGCCAGCCCGAACGCACCGCTGGCCATTCATTCTTGTCGAGGACCCGCAAGAGCGCCGGCGAACTCGGCGCCAGGGGCGTGTTGAAGTCCTTGGCGGCGGGGGGAGCGGCGCAGGCGCAAAGCAGAGCGATGAAAACAGGGAGAGGCCCCAGCCGGGGCATGTGAAGAGGCATGAGGTTCATGCGGCGAGCATAGACCCATCGCTCCCGGGGTTCACGCTCTGTCCTGCTCGAGCTCCAGGAGTCGGCGCTTGCGCCAGACGCCCCCGGCATAGCCCGAAAGTCCGCCGTCCGCCCGCAGCACTCTGTGGCATGGCAGCACAATCGCCAAGCGGTTGTCTCCGTTCGCGCTCCCCACGGCCCGCGACGCTCCGGGGAATCCGACCCGCGCAGCGAGGGCGCCATAGCTCTCGGTCTGGCCCCAGGGGATCTCGGCCAGGCCATGCCAGACGGCCCGCTGAAAGTCGCTGCCGCGGAGTTGCAAGGGCACTTCGAAGGCCTTGCGAGGGCCATTGAAGTACTCCTCCAATTCGATCTGCAACTGATCCAGAATGGGGTGATCGCCCCTCTCGAATCCGCCGCCCATGTCCCTGGCGAGGCGCGCCAAGAGACTCTCCAGGTTGGGCTGGTCCGCAAAGGCAAGGAGTCCGAGGCCCTCATCGCTAGCCCCGGCCAGCATGGCCCCCAGGGGCGTTTCGAGGGGTCGCAGGCACCTGCTGTGGTGGCCTCCCTTCGTGCCTGGGTTGCGTCGGCGTACGGCTATGTGCGGTTCGAGAGCGCTCTGCATGGTAGCTCCTTGGCGTAGAGCTGGAACAATCAGGAGTCACAGGGCCAGAGCCTACTCCATTTCTTGCGAGTCCGGGTTAGAATGACCCGTCAACCCGTTTCGTCTGTCATCCCTCGCTCAGGCGGGGGGAGGAATACTCAATGCTCATCCAGGTTCACTTTGATGAAGTCCAAAAGACCGATGCCCTTGACCAGTTCATCAACGATCAGGTCCAACACCATCTGGCTCATGTGGCCAGTCGCATCACTCGCATCGAAGTTCATGTCCACGATGAGAACAGTCCCTCGAAAGCTGCTGCGAACGACAAGCGCTGCACCATGGAAGCCCGCCCCGCCGGTCGCCAGCCCCTCGCTGTCGAGCATCGCGGCGACAATGTGCAGAAGGTGATCTCAGAAACCGCCGGCAAGCTCGAACGGGCTCTCAAGCGCATGTTCGACAAGGCCCGCTAGGGGCTGCAAATGGGGGGGGCTGCGGCAAGGTTTCTTGCTAGTTCCTATCGGGTTGCCTGTGGGAGAGTACAATGAGCGGTCTTGCCGCGGATCTATCCTTGCCCATCTTGCCCAAATTGGCTCTGTCCTGCCTCCTGGCCCCTCTGGGCCTCAGCGCAGGGCTCCAGGCCTCTAGTCAGCTTCCCGCCCTGCACCAGGTCACGGGCGATGGGGCAGGTGATTGGTTTGGCGCGGCCATAGCCCCCGCTGGCGACCTGGACGGAGACCTGGTGCCCGACTTCATGGTCGGCGCGCATCAGAACCTGAACAGCGGGCACTCCCTCAATCCCGGCTACGCACGGGTCTACTCGGGGCTCGACGGCCACTTGATCCATTCCTTTGTCGGTGATGGTACGGCCTGGATCGACGGCCCTGACGATCACTTTGGCTACGCCCTCTCTGCCCTTGGCGACCTCGATGGCGACGCTGTTCCCGAGATCATCATCGGCGCCTTCAAGGACGATAATGTCGCTCACAATGTGGGCATGCTGCGTATCTTCTCCGGAGCCAGCGGTGCGCTCTTGCACCAAGACGACGGCGAGACCAACGGCGACCGCATGGGCGTCTCCGTGGCGAAGATCGCCGACTTGAATGGTGACGGCGTCGATGACTACATGACCGGGGTCTACAAGGACGACAACCTCGTCTTCAACGGCGGCAGCACGCGGGTCTTCTCCGGTGCTGACCATGCCCTGCTCTTCACCATCGACGGACCTGCCACTCTTTCGGGCCTGGGCTGGTCAGCCAGCTCGGCCGGAGATGTGAACGCCGATGGCTTTGCTGACATCATCAGCGGAGCACCCCACGATCCCACCTCGGGCCCGTTCGGCGGCATGGCTTGTGTCCACTCGGGAGCCGATGGATCCCTGCTCTACACCTGGTATGGCGATGCTGCGGGCGACTACTTTGGCCATGTGGTGGACGGCGCCGGAGATGTCAACGCCGACGGCCATGCCGACTTGCTCGTGGCAGCGATCCAGTCCACATTCACTGGAGTAGCCACCGGACCTGGTTTCGTACGCATTTTTTCTGGGGCTGATGGCAGCGTGCTGTATGAGCTCTCAGGGGATGAAGTTTTGGACCAGTTTGGTTTCAGCGCCCACGGCGTGGGCGATGTCACCGGCGACGGCTACGACGATTTCCTGATAGGTGCGCCCCAGGCGGTCACCCTGGGGCTCGTGACCACGGGCAAGCCCGGTTACGGGCGGCTCTTTTCAGGTCGCGACGGGAACCTCGTGTACACCTTTGTTGGAGCCGGCGCCAACGATCAGTTTGGTGCGGCGGTGGATGTGGTGGCCGACATGGATGGTGACGGACACCCCGAGTTTCTGTTTGGCGCCAGTCAGGACGATGCGACGCAATCCCGTCCCGGGTACGCGCTAGTCATCTCGGGTGGGCTCGTGCTGATGGACCGCTACTGCACAGCCGCGCCCAATTCCGCTGGCGCCGGCGCCCAGCTTGACCACAGCGGCTCGCTAAGCGTTTCGGCAAACGATGTCGTTCTGCGGGCGACGGACTGCCCGCCGCAACACTTCGGGCTGTTTTACTACGGCAGCAATGCGATATCGGTGCCCTTCGGCGATGGCTTCCGTTGCGTCGGTGGCCAGACCTTTCGCTTGGGCGTGGCGAGCACAGGGTTTTCGGGGACGGCGACCCTGGCTCTCGACCTTGCCAACCAGCCTCAAGCTGGCGCCCAGATCAACCCCGGATCGCGTTGGAACTTTCAGTTCTGGTACCGCGACATCCCCGCCGCCCAAAGCGGCTTCAACCTGTCGAACGCGGTAAGCGCCGCCTTCGCGCCCTGATCCTGCCGCCGGCTCACAAAGCTCAGCCCGGATGCCCCAGGAGTCGCAAGCGCTTGTCGCGGTTCTCGGCAAAGGTCTCGATGCCGGCCAGGACACTGGCGGCGTCGATTTGGGCTTCTTGCTTGACCTCGTCGTAATTGCCCCCGGTGCGCCAACGGTTGTCGCGGTCGGAGCTCATGGCGTAATGCTCGGCGACCTTGTGGGGCAACCAGTCGTGCATCAATCGGCGCGCGCCATTGGTCAAGACCGTGGAGTCGAGCCAGTCGTGGCGCGATAAGACCCTGTCGCGCCACTCGCGATCCTGTAGTTGGAAGAGTTCCCACGAGATCGCGGCCACGATCCTCACATTCGGCGCGCTGCCATCCTCAAAGCGCGGCAAGAGTTCGAAGATCGAATCGGTGGTGCTCGTGCCCTGGACGATGATGGTGCCTTGCTTGGGCCGCTTGGGGTCAGCTTCGCGGATGACATAGGCACCGCGAGCCGCCTCGAAGTGGCTGGGCACGCCCAGTCTCTGGCGATCGGGAATCTTGATTCCGGGCCGGGTCAAGTGCAGACAGATGATGGGCACATCGGTTCTCAGCGCTGCGCAGAGGGCGGGAGCGACCTCGTTGTGCTCCCAGGGGTAGAGGTTGATGACGCTGCCCTCGGGGAAGAGTTGGGTCACGCCTGGCGAGAAGACGCCGAAGTGGGTGCGGCTGTCTTCGCAGGTTTCCGGCCCCGAGTGACCCGCAACCCAGATCACCTTGCCGACTTCTAGCGGACAGTCCTGGGCGAGTTGGCTGAAGAGCCGCATCATCCCGTACTTGAGGTAGGAGAATGATCCGTAAGTCGAACAGGCGCCCCAGAAACCCTCGAAGGTTTCTTCGGGAGTGGCGGACATGTTCACCGTGGCCGCGCCCACCACCAATCCTGAGTTGGTGAACTCGGTGATCTGCTGGGGCATCAGTGCGCCCTCGACATTCTTATTGCGGTCGTACCAGCCGGGGCCTGGGGCACCCTCGAAGTCGGCGGCGAAACCGCTGATGGCGGTGGAGTCGGCGAGGTCAGCCGAGCAGGCGAGGACCAACGGGCGGCCCATCTCGGCCTTGGCCCGGGAGTTCACCCAGGCACCGAACTTCTGAAAGCCGTCCTTGTTGGCGGCCTTTTCTCCCGGCTTGAGGAAGAGACCCCTCGGCAGTTGATCGAGGGCCAGCCAGGAGCGGTCCTGGGCCATGTTGGTGCCTGTGATCGTGCGCTGTTTTTTCGGTGCCCTGGGCACCGAATCGCCCACCTCGACCAAGCGGTCGGCAAGGTACTGCACCAAATCAGGATCGTCGCGCAGGACGCCGAGGACGGTTTGCAGCCAACTGCGGGTCATCTCGCGGGTGGCCTCCTCACCGGGATCGTTCGTGTCGCCAAAGCCATCGAATTCGACGCCATAGATGTCCTGGAAGTCCTTGCGGCACTGCCAAAACCCTTCCGAGTTGCGGCCGTGGGACTTGCCGTGGCTGAGGGCGTCATAGATGTAGTAGCCGCGGCCCTTGCGGGTCTTGGCCCACACCATGCCGGGGCGTTTTTCGGTGGAAGGGTCAGCCACCACAGCGAGCAGGGCACGCGTGAGCTCTTCGTAATTCTCACCATCTTCGGTGCCAGCGATGCGCCAACCATAGGGCGCAAACCACTCGGCGGGTCCGCCACACGAGACTTCGCTGTTGGCGAACTTGTCGATGCCGTGGTCGTTCCAGTCCATGAGGTAGATCAAGTTGTCGAGACCCAGGCCATAGGCCGAGTTCTTGACCTCGTGGTGACAGCCAGCGGTGTGGCCGCCTTCGCCTTCCATGGCGAAGACGCGCACATCTCCCGCGCCGGCGTGGGCCAAAGCCAGGGCTTCGCCCAGGGCAGCCGGCGCGCCGTGACCCGAGGGCCCTGTGTTGAACTTGAAGAAGAGCGTCTTGCCTTCCATCTCCGCATGTCCGGGCAAACCGCCCCGGTGACGCAGGGTTAGCAGATCCTCCCAGACCAGTTGGCGTTCGCCCGCGTTGGGCACGAGATACTTCTCGTCACCGGTCTGTTCAAAGCGAATGCGCAGGGCTTCGTTGTAGACCGCCAGCATGGCGTAGACCGCCGGATTGGCGTGGCCCGCCACCAAGACGAAGCGATCGCCATAGGCCAGTTCCGGCCGACGCACATCCCAGCGCATGACGCCCAGGGTGGTGGCTACCAGCATGGGCACTTTCGAGCGCGAGCCGCCAGGGTGGCCGCTCTGGCGCAGATTGAGCATCAAATCGATGCACTGGTCGATCAGATGGCCGGTCTTTGTCCAGTGGGCGAAGTGGGCCGAAAGTGTTTCGTAGTCGGGCGTGGCGCTGAGGGTCTGCATGGTGCCCGCAGTATAACCGCTTTGGGGTCTCGGAGGCTCGTGGAGCGGTCTGACCCGGCGCGCGCTACTCCTCCCAGAATCGATTCAAGCGGTCCAGGGCAGCTTGGGTGTCGTAGCGCCGACTGCCGTAGCGATAGGCGCGATAGAGGGTGCGCAGAGCCTTCGTTTCCTCGTCGCTCTCGAGCACCGTGTCGCGCAGTACCGGGTTGACCGTGCGCCACATCCAACCCTCCTGGCGCCGGCGCAGTTGGCGTTGGCCCGCCGTGGCCAGGGCGTTGACCGCCAGGGCGGCACGCACCTCGGGATCTTCCTCGTGACGCAATGCCCGGGTCAGCATGGTCAAAGCCGGGCTCGAGTGCAGTTTCCAGGTGCCGCGGGCCGCCGCCAGGCGCACCGCTGGATCGTCGTTCTGAAGGCGCGCCAGCCAATCCAAGGGCGTTTCCTCGAGCAAAGTTCGGGTCAACCTGCGGCGCGCTTCTGCGAGGGGATCGGTGGCTTCACGAAAGCGTCCGAGGAGCAATTTCCAGTCGAGGGAACCGACTTCGCGATACAGATCGAAAACGATGGCCCAGCCGAGGAAGTGCACCAGCACATTGTCCTTGACCGAGTGGTTGGCCGTGGCCGTGACCCGTAAGAGGTGCGCAATGTCTTCATCTGTGAGGGGCTCTTCGCGCAACTTGCGCCAGGGCCAGCAGGCCAAGCCATCATGTTGCCAACGGCCAGCGCGCATAGCTCCGTCACCCATGATCATGGCAAAGCCCTCCTCGAACCACAGCGGTAGGCGCTCCTTGCGTTCGGCGAAGTGGGCGTGGACGAGTTCGTGCACCGCCGTGCCCGTGTCGGCCGTGCCCACGAAGACTCCCGAGACTCCGAACAGGCCACCGCCGCTGCGCGAATGGAAAGCCCGCACCCGCGCCGGCCCGATGCCCTCGATCTCCACGGCAAAATTGTCCGGATCGCCATGAATCACGCCACGCGTGCCGCCACTCATATCCACCCCGCCGTTCCAGGCGTGTACAGATACCCTCTCGTCGAAGGGGCCGAGTTGCCGCTCGACGGCATCGAAGGCCGGCTGCACCGCGGAATAGAATTCGTCGACCTCGAGGGTTTCCCCAGACTGGACATAGAGTGTCCAACCTTCGAACTCCTGCGTCGGCTGCCAGGTCGTGCAGCTGGCGCAGGTGAGCGCCAAAACAGGGAGTAGGTGTGAGATTCTGCTCATTGGAAGAGGCGCCGAGGCTTGCGGCAACGCTTGGTGCGTATCATGGTCTGCTGCGCTATCATAGTCAGCTACTGGATTCGCGAGCACCCCTGCCCTGCACAGTTTTACAAACCCAGATCGTCCTCTGGCTTCAGAGGCCACCCAAGACCATTCAGATGTCCAATTACCGCCTCGAGCTTGACGCCCCGAACAACATCGTCATGGTCATGGTGATCGAAGAGGACGGGAGCGAACACGACTACCAGTTCGACTTCGACCCGCGTACCGGCCGCTGGGAGTTTGCCGAGCGCGATTTGCTCGAGCGCGACTTCGGCGAAGACTGGGTCGAAACCTTCGAGACAAAGATTGAGGCCATGATTCAGGGCGCCCTCAAAAAATAGTCGGTTCTATCCGCGCACCATGGCCTCAACACTCAAACGCGTTTTCGTGCTCGTGCTTGATTCCCTGGGAGTTGGCGCTCTGCCCGATGCTGGCGAGTTCGGCGATCTCGGCGCGCACACTCTCGACCACATCGTGGAGAGCGCCGGGCCCCTCGATGCGCCGCGACTGTTGGCCTTGGGTCTGGGGAATGTGCCCGGCGTGACGTCCCTGCCGCCCTCGCCGCAACCCATCGCAGCCTTTGGCCGCTGCGCCGAAATCTCGCCGGGCAAGGACACCTCCACCGGCCACTGGGAGATGATGGGCTGCCCCTTGGAGCACGCCTTCCCCGTCTTTGAAGAGGGCTTTCCCGAGGAAATCATCGCCGAATTCGTCGAGCGCGCCGGTTTGCCAGGGATTCTCGCCAACTACGCCGCATCGGGCACGGCCATTATCGACGATTTGGCTGAGGAGCACCAAAGCAGCGGGAAACCTATTGTCTACACCAGTGCCGACTCGGTCTTTCAGATTGCGGCCCACGAAGAGCACTTCGGCCTCGAACGCCTCTACGAAATTTCGCGCATCGCTCGCGAGATCTTGCTACCGCTGGGCGTCGGGCGAGTGATCGCGAGGCCCTTTGTGGGCGAGCCGGGAGCCTACCAGCGCACTTACAACCGCAAGGACTATTCCCTCGAGCCACCCCAGGCCACCGCACTCGACTTGATCCATGCTGCGGGCCTACCAGTCTTTGGCGTGGGTAAGATCTCCGACATCTTCGCCGGCCGCGGCGTGACCGTGAACCACCACACCGAGGGAAATCGTGACGGCATGCGCGTCACCATCGAATTGGCAAGGCGCGAGAAGGAGGGGTTGATTTTTTTGAACCTGGTGGACTTCGACATGCTCTTTGGCCACCGCCGCGACCCGCTCGGGTACAAGTGTGCCCTCGAAGAGTTCGACGAAGACTATTTCGCCCTCGAAGCGCAATTGCGCGAAGGCGATCTCGTCATCCTGACCGCAGACCACGGCAACGATCCAACCAAGACCGAAACCACCGATCACACCCGCGAATTCGTGCCGCTGCTGGCCTGTGGGCCTGGATTGCGCCAAGGCGTGGATTTGGGCACGCGCAGTTCCTTTGCCGATATTGGCGCCACGGTAACCGAAGCCCTGGGCGTAGCTGCGCCGGCAGCGGGTGAGTCGTTCTTGAGTCAACTCGTTGATTGATGGATGTCCGCGACATCATTGCCACCAAGCGCGACGGCGGCAGTCTGTCGGTAGCAGAGATCGACGCCTTCATCAGCGGCTACACTGCGGGCAGCATCGAGGACTACCACGCCTCTGCGCTCCTGATGGGGATCTTTCTCAACGGCATGCAGCCCGAGGAATTGGGCCATTGGACCGCTGCCATGATGAATTCAGGGCGCGTGATGCGATTCGAGAACCTTGGACGGCCCGCAGCGGACAAGCACTCCACCGGCGGCGTTGGAGACAAGGCCTCGATTCCCTTGGCGCCGGCGGTGGCGGCTTGCGGCGTGGCGGTGCCCATGATTTCTGGCCGTGGTCTGGGTCACACCGGCGGCACCCTCGACAAGCTCGAGTCGATCCCCGGTTTCTGCACGGAACTCGACGGCGCGCAGTTTGAGCGCGCCTTGAGCCGAGTTGGTGCGGTTTTCGGCGCCCAGACCAGCGACCTCGTGCCCGCTGATCGCAAACTCTACGCCTTGCGCAATGCCACAGGCCTGGTGCCTTCCATGCCCTTGATTGCGTCTTCGATCATGTCGAAGAAGCTCGCCGAGGGAGCCGAGAGCCTGGTGCTCGATGTCAAATTTGGCAGCGGTGCGTTTCTACCCGATCCCGAGAAGGGTGCCGAGTTGGGCCGCCAGATGATTCTTCTCGCAAAGGGCCTCAAAGTGCCGACGCGAGTTCTCTTGACGGCCATGGACCGTCCCTTGGGGCTCATGGTGGGTCACACGAGAGAAATTCTCGAAAGTGTCGCCTGCCTGGAAGGCGCCGGTCCGCCAGACCTACGCAGCTTGGTATGTGCCCTCGGTGGTGAGATGTTGCACCTCGCTGGAATTGCGGACAGCACCTGTGCAGGCGAGTCGCGTATCGCCGCCAGCCTCGACGACGGCAGCGCCTTGACAGCTTTCGAGAACATTTGCGCCCAACAGGGTGCAACACCCGGAGTGTACTTCGATGAACGGGGCGACCCAAAAAACCTTGACCACGAACCCTTCTTGGCCGAGCAAGGGGGGCACCTTTGCTTTCGAGATGTATGCGAAGTCGGCTTGGCCCTCGCCGATCTAGGCGGCGGTCGTTTGAGCGAGGATCAGACCATCGACCCGGGCGTGGCCATCGAATGGCATTGCGTAGCGGGCGACTCCGTGAGTCGAGGCGAGCCCCTTTGCACGATCCACCACCGCCAAGGCGCCGGCCTCGAAAGCGCCCGCGTCCGTCTCCGCCAGGCCATCAATATCGGCCCGAACCCCTCCCTGCCGCCGCTAATCCTCGACCGCTTTGGCTAGTTGGTCATTTCTTGCCAGGCTCAAGATCACCAACTAGCCCATGACACCCTTGATGGGGAAGGCCTCGACGACGCCGGTCAGCTTGCGATCGAGGCCGCCGTTGTAGAAGGTCAGGCGCGTGTGGTCGATACCGCACAGGTGGAGGATGGTGGCGTGTAGGTCCCGCAGGTGGTGTTTGTTCACGGCGGCCTCGGCGCCGAGTTCGTCTGTCTCTCCGTAGGAGCCGGGCCGCACGCCGCCGCCCGCGAGCCAGATCGTGTTGGCCTTGGGGTTGTGGTCGCGGCCTGCCGAGGATGCGATCTGTCCGGCGCCAGCGACCTGGCTCACCGGTTGGCGACCAAACTCGCCGCCCCAGATGACCAGGGTCTCTTCGAGCAACCCTCGCCGCTCCAAGTCGGTCAAGAGGCCAGCGATGGGGCGGTCCACCTCGGGGCAGTGGATGGCGAGGTTTTCCTCGACGCCGTGGTGGGCATCCCAGGTCTGCTGTTGGTGACCACCGCCGTGGTAGATCTGCACGCAGCGTACGCCGCGCTCGATCAACCGGCGCGTGATCAAGCACTGGCGGCCAAAGAGCGATGTGGGCAGGGCCAGGCGGTGACTGGGAGCCGGCTCGTTCAAGCCGTACATCTCAAGGGTGGCCTCGTCCTCCCCGCTCAAGTCCAGGGCCTCGGGGGCGGTCTCCTGCATGCGGTAGGCGAGATCGTAGGTGGCATTTCGTGCGGCGAGCACGCTGTGTCCGGCGCGGGCGGCTTGGTGACGCGCATTGAGTTCGCCAATTGCGTCGATCTGCTCGCGCTCCATGGCGCGGTTCATGCTGGAGCGGAACGAATTGGTGTGGGCGCTGAGGTTCAATAGCGGGTCACCGGTGGAACGGAAGAGCGTGCCCTGATAACTGGCAGGCATGTATCCGCTGGTCCAGTTGGCGGGACCCGAGATCGGACCGCCGCGAGGATCGTGCATGACCACAAAACCAGGCAAGGCATCGTTCTCGCTGCCGAGGCCGTAGGCCAGCCAGGCACCCAGGGCCGGATGCCCTTGAAAAGTCTGTCCGCTGTTGAGCTGCAAGACAGCCGAACCGTGGGCGAAGGAGTCGGTTTGTAGACTCTTGATTATCGCCAACTTGTCCATGTGCTCGGGGATGTAGCGCAGAGCGTCGGAACACCATTGCCCCGTGTCCCCGTACTGTCGGAACTTGCGTTGCGAACCCAAGAGAACCATTTCCTGGGTGTCTCCGCGGCGCTTCTCGATACTGATCGTCTTGCCAGAGTTCTCTTGCAACAACGGCTTGTAGTCAAACAGATCCATCTGCGAGGGACCGCCGAACATGAACAGGAAGATCACCCGCTTGGCCTTGGCTGGGAAGTGCGGGGCTTTGGGCGCGAGGGGCCTGCCGTCCGCCAGTTGCGCCACGAGCGACGAGGCATCAAAAAGCGGCAAGCCTGCGAGGGCCGCTGTGCTTTTTAGAAAAGCGCGGCGGGAGTTGGATGAAGGTGCCATCAGTCGATGTAGATGAATTCGTTCAGGTTCAAGAGCACCAGGGCGAAGGATGCCAGGGCTTTCTGTTCCGCACTCATGGCCTCGTGCACGGGGATGATCCGGTCGTTGACTACTAAGCCGCGCACTTCGCAGCCAGCTCCCCAGGTGCGCAGGCCAAGGCCTCCGGTGGTGTCAGGAGCCAAGCCTTCGTACTCGATCACGAGATGCTCGTCGACCCAGGCGCGCAGGGTGCTGTCCTCGAGTCGCACGATCAGGTCAAGATCCCGGCTCTCATCAATAGCCAGCGGTGCCCGAGCCAGATAGGTGGGCGTGCCAGCGGGCGTTCTGTGTTCGAGGAGCGATATTTCTCCGGCTTCGCGGTCCAAGAAAAGCTGCAGCCCCGCAAACCCGGACTGCTCTGACCGAGCGCGCAAGAGGAGCCCCACGAAGGGCGTTCCCTTGAGGAAGGAAAGGCGCAAACTGACTTCGCCCGCGGAAAAACGCGATTCATCCAAGAGGGCTGCCGGGCCGCTCAAGCGGTCGAATTGCTCGGTTTGGTTGTAACGCAGACCCCATTGCCCACGCACAAAGGACCAGCCTTGATCCGGTCCAAAGAAGAGGTCCTCTGGAGCGAGCAGTCGGAGGTATTCGAGTTCGAGGCGGTCGGGAACGCTGGCGCGGAAGACCAAGGCTGCCTCGCCTGCCGCAAAGGCCTGGGTCTGGGAGGCAATGAAGTCACGGGCCAGTTGCAGTTCATCAACATGGGGTGTGCGCGCCACGGTCAGCCCGTACAAGCGCCCGAGTTGGGCCTCAAGTTGGCCAGGAAACTCAGCGCGCACGCGCTCGGCAAGGGAGGTCGCACTGCGACCGAGCAGGCGACTGTTGAGCAGGCTCAAGGCCTGGCTGGCAACGGTCGTCTCGGCGCGCGAACCGCTGGGGAGTGAGGGGTTGCAGAGGTCGAAGACTTCCAGCAAGGGGTCGAGTTGTCCACGCTTGGCGTAGGTGTACACAGCGCGCCGATTGCGTTGCTCGAGCGAACTCTTTTCCCAGCCCAAACCGGGTTTCGAGCCGCCAGCGAGGGCCTCGCGGGAGAGGGCGGGGAAGAAGCCGCGGCCGCCGCGAGCCTTGTTGAGCGAGCCCGCCACAGCGAGGCAGCTGTCGCGCAGGGACTCCGCGTCCAGCCGACGCAGGTTCTGCCGCCACAAGAGGCGGTTTGCCGGGTCGAGCGCCGCTCCAGGCGGCGTCACCCGTGAGCTCTGCATGGTGTAGGTGTGGGAGTTCAGGATTAGCCGGTGCATCGCTTTTATGCTCCAGCCTGATTCGAGGAACCTGAGCGCCAGCCAGTCGAGGAGTTGCGGGTGCGAGGGCCTCGCGCCGGTGACGCCAAAATCGTTGGGTGTTTCGCACAGGCCCGCACCGAAGTGTCCCTGCCACAGCCGGTTGACCATCACCCGAGCGGTCAAGGGGTGGCGCGGGTCGGTGATCCACTCGGCCAGAGCGGTGCGGCGGCCGCTCGAAGACTCTCTTGGACGGATGTTGCTCGGCAGCGCCTCTCCGTCAGATGCGCACAGTACCGGTGGAAAGACCGGCAGGACTTCTTTCACAGGCGAGTCGCTTCTGCCCCGCCGCAAAACATGCGTGGCAGCAGTTTCCGGTCCGGGCTCGATGGCGGCCAGAGCCCAGGTCAAGTTCCCCTGAAACGAGTCCTCAAGTCCTGCTGCTTCTGTCTTCAGAATGTACAACTGCAGCCGATCGTCGTTGCTCAGGCGCTTTTGGAAGCTCTTCTTCGATACGAAACTAATGCGCGCCGCGGGTTCCTTGGGTGCTTGGCCAGCCTCTGGGTGGCGCTCGAGGAGTTCCACGGCAAAGCGATCTACAACTCCTTGGGCATGGGCTTGGCTGTTCTCTCGCATGTCCTCTCGCTGTTTTCGATGTTTGGGTGTTGCATCGAGGGCTCTGAGCACCAGCGAGTCGAAGGAAAACTTCGGCTTGCGGTAGGGTGCGACATTCTGCACAAAGGCCAGCAGCGAATAGTAGTCCTCCTGGCGAATGGGATCGGTGCGATGGTCGTGGCAGCGCGCGCAACCGATGGTGAGCGCCAGCATGCCCTCGCTGATCGTGCGCAAAACATCGTCGTGGATGTCGAGGTCGGCTTGCGCGCGGTCATCGGGTTCGCTGTCCCAGGTGCCCAGCCGATAGAACCCGGTGGCGATGATGTCGGCTTGGGTGGGGTTCTCGAATTCATCCCCGGCCAACTGCTGACGCAGAAACTGGTCGTAGGGCTTGTCGTCGTGAAAAGAGCGAATGACATAGTCCCTATAGCGCCAGGCCATGGGCTTCTCCGCATCTCTTTCGTAGCCGCTGGTTTGGGCAAAGCGCACTACATCGAGCCAGGATCGAGCCTGGCGTTCGGCGTACTCGACCTTCGCGAGCAATTCATCAACGAGTTGTGCCCACTTGTCGGGGTCAGAGCTTGCGGCGTAGTCGCGCGCGCGTTCAGGCGACGGCGGCAAGCCCAGGAGGTCAAAGTGCAAGCGACGCACAAGTTGAGCATCGTTGGCACGGACAGCAGGGGAGATGTTCTCGGCTTCGAGGCGCGCGAAAATGAACGAGTCGATCTCGTTTTTGACCAGGGCCCTGGAAGCAGGCGAGAGGAGAGTGGGAGCTTCAGGTTCGGCGGGCGGCCGGAACGACCACCACTGGCGGCCGGCATCGAGGTCGATGTCGCGAACATCACGCAAGAGCTCTTCGCCGCCAGGCCAAGGTGCGCCGAGCCCAATCCATTTTTCGAGCAGCGCCAATTCGCTCCTGTCGAGTTGTCCCTTGGGTGGCATGCGAAACTCCTCGTCAGCTTCGAGCACAAGTTCGATCAAGAGGCTCGCGTCGGGATCGCCGGGGACGATGGCCGCACCGCTGTCGCCGCCCTCAATGAGAGAGTCGTGGCTACTCATCATGAGCCCGCCGCGCAGGCGCTTGGCGTGGGGGCCATGGCACTTGAAGCAGCGCTCTTCCAGAAGGGGCAGGACCTCCTCCAGGAACAGATCATCGCCAGGGGAAGGGGAAATAGAGACCTGGGCCTCTGAAATCGAGGTTCCCAGAAGGCACCCAGAGAGGACCAGCAGCCGGGGGAGGAGTCTCATGGAGGGAGGCTAGCAGAAGCACCGAACAATAGTGGCCTGGACCCTCTTCCAGGCGGGTTTTGCCCCAGGCCGGCCTCTTTTGGGACGGGCAGCCACCAGCGTAGCGCTTCCCAGGGCTGCGCCTGGGGGGGCTGAAGGCTGGCCACCCCACACTCATCCCGTACAGCTTCTCCGCCAGCGGGGTCGATATTCCAGGCACTCCAACAGTTTTCAGCCCAGCGCTGGACCTTCCACCGCAAGTTGCCGCCATGGCCCACTCTACCCAGACCCTCACCTCTCCCCGCTCCCTCTGGCTTGTGGGTTCGCCCCAACTGCCGGAGCTTGTCGCCTTGCGCGAAGAGCTCGAAGCCGTGGGCTACAGAGTCACCCTCTCGGCGCCCACGCCCCAGCCTGACGCGCTTTGGGATCGCACTCCTCCGTCCTTGGTCTTGATCGACCTGAAAGATGATCCTGCCTTGGCCGTGGAACTGTGTGGCAACCTGCACGCCGATGACAACTGGCAAGGCACCCCCATCTTGATGCTCCACGACGGCCAGGATTCGGGCGCTCTCCGTCGCGCCAGCGAAGCAGGCGCGCAGGAGTTCCTTGAGCGACCCTTCCTGCCAGCCCTGCTCGAGCATCGCCTCGATGGCGCGATCGAACGAACCTTGCGAATCTTGCAGGAACTGCCCGCTAGCGAGACGGCGAGCATTCTTGGAGGGACTGACATGGAAGCTTTTGAAGAGCGCGTTGAGCGTGCCCTTGAGGCTGTCAAGAAAAGCGACCTCTGCGTCGCCGTGCTAGCCGTCGCCACCAGCGCCGATGGCGACCTGGGAATCGCGCCGACGCTGGCCCAAGTCTTGCGTCGGGCCCTGGCGAGTTTCGAGAATGAAGGCCCGATCAGTCACCCCAAGGGCGATGTGTTCTTTGGCCGTGGTGATGACGGTACGCACTATCTGTGCATGCCTGACATGGCTCGCTTGCAGGACGCTGCGCGACTCGGATACGCACTTCAGGGTGAGTTGCGACAGATCAAAGATCCCTCGGGCACGGGCGAAGCAATCGATGTCTGCGTGGGCGTGGCTAATTCTCCAGGTGACGGAACCGGCGCCCTCGAACTGCATGAGGCGGCCCGCGGAGCAGCGCACGCCGCGAGCCAAGCAGGCGATAGTCACCTCAAGTTTCACAACCAAGCCACGGACCGGTGGGTCTTCGAGCGCTTGACCCTTGAACGCAGCCTGCGTCGGGCCCTCGAAGACCGCCAGTTCGTGCTCTACTACCAACCGAAGGTCGATACAGCCAGCCGTGCAATCGTCGGCTTCGAAGCACTCCTGCGCTGGCAACACCCCGAACTGGGCATGGTTTCGCCGGCTCAATTCATTCCTTTGGCCGAGGAAACGGGCTTGATCGTTCCCATCGGCGAATGGGTGCTCGAAACAGCCTGTCGCCAGAACAAGGCCTGGCAGGATGCAGGCTTTTCTCCCGTGCGTATGTCGGTCAATCTCTCGCCCGAGCAATTCCGCCTGGTTGAACTGTCCGAGACGGTCGATACCGTTCTGAAGAGCACCGGATTGGCTCCCGAGTACCTCGAACTCGAAGTGACCGAGAGCATGTTGATGCACGACATCCAGGACACGATCAGAACCCTGACGCGGTTCAAGGACGCCGGCGTGTACCTCTCCATCGATGATTTCGGAACGGGCTACTCATCGCTCAGTTACCTCAAGGGCTTTCCGATTGACGCGCTCAAGATCGACCGTTCCTTCATCAGTGACATCACCTCCAACACCGACGATGCCGCCATCGCGACATCGATCATCTTGATGGGCCGCAGCCTCAACCTGCAAGTCATCGCAGAGGGCGTCGAAACCGAGAGCCAGTTGGCCTTCTTGCAGGTCCTGCAGTGCAACGAGATCCAGGGCTACTTGATCAGCCCGCCGGTTCCGGCAACCGAAGCCGAGACCTTTCTTGATCGACCCGAGGATTGATCCTCGGCTCTACGCTGCGCGCGAGCCTTCTTCTCTGCCGATCTCGAGGCTCAAGCAGAACATGCTGCCGCCGTCCTTTGCACTGCGCGCGGTCAAGTCTCCACCGAGTTGGGCCACGAGGCGCTTGGCCAGGGCCAGGCCAAAACCGTATCCGTTGCGCGTCGCATCGGACTCGCTCCGAGCTCGCGGTTCGAAGAGTGTGCCGAGTTGCTCGCGATCGATACCACAACCCGTATCGGTCACGCTGATCATCATGCGCGGACGCTGCCAGGAGGCGCTGCTGAGCAGGCTGGCCTTGATGCTGATTGAGCCATTCGAGGTATAGCGCACCGCGTTGTCCACAAGCGTCGAGAGCAGTTTCTTGAGTTGGCGCGCTTCGGTGTGGATGGTATCCGGCAGGGAGTCTTCGACCTCGAAGGAGAGGCTCAAACCCTTGTCGTAGGCGGCGTCGAAGAACTCGTCGAGGACCGACTCGATCATTTCGGACGGGCTGCAGCGGTCGATATCGAGGGTTGCCTCGCCGGTTTCCAGGCGGGTCACATCCAGGATCTCGCCCACTGTGCGCATCAGGTGAAAGCCGATGTCGAGTACGGCTTGGAGGGAGTGCTGCAGTTTGTCGGTGCTGGAGAACTCCTGCTCCTTTGAGTCAGGGCATGCACCCTCCTGGGCCAGGAGTTCCTGTTCGGCGAGACTGGTGATACTGGCCAGCACTTCCTCGAGCTTGCTGCTGACTTCACTGGTGAGCTGCACCAAAAATTCAGTCTGCATGTCCGCCGTCATGTCAGCGGCGGCCTTGGCGGTCACGAGTGAGCGATTGACGGTTTCGAGGGAAGCCGCGTAAGAGCGCGCTTCCAGTTCAGCGCTGCGTACATCAGCGAGCAATTCAGCGGCTTGCCGCTCAGCGTTCCATTTTTCGGTGAGAGCCGTGGCGAGCTGCGAGACTTCGATGGCATCGAAGGGTTTTTTCAGAATGAGAAGCCGGTCCGACTGGCCGAGTTCGGCGATCATTTCCTCCCAGGTGTAATCCGAGAAGGCCGTGCAGATGACGACTTGCAGGCTCGGATCGCGCTCCCAGAGCTTGGCGATGGTCTGCACACCGTCGAGTCCCGGAGGCATACGCATGTCGACGAAGGCGAGGGCGAACTCTTCACCCCGGTCACAGGCAGCTGCGTGCAGGTCGATGCCCTCTTGGCCCTGCATGGCCGACATCAGGCTGAACTCGATCTCCGTCCTGGCCGTGGAGGCGCCAGCCGTCTGGTCATCATCCGTGCCCAAGAAGGCCGCACGAGCAGTGTTCAAGTTCGAGGAATCGGCCCGTGGGCTGGCGAGAATCTTCTCGAAGTCCTTGTGAATGGATGCGTTGTCATCGATCAGCAGGATGCGGCGATTATTTGCGGAGGTCATGCGGGTTCAACAGGCTCGGAGTGAGGCTGGGTGGGGAGTTCGAGTACGAAAGTGGCACCGCAGCCGGTGCCGTCGCTGAGAGCTGTCAATTGCGCGCCCATCTCGCCCGCAGCGTTTGCCGACGAGTGCAGGCCGAAGCCGTTGCCACCGCGCTTGGTGGTGTAGCCGTGGTCGAAGACATGTCGTAGCCCTTCCGCGTCGATGCCGCAGCCGGTGTCGCTGACCTCAATTTTGACGCGCCTTTCGGAGCAGGCCTTGAGCGAGATGGAGAGCCGCCGGGGAGTGTCCGATGCGCTTTCCATTGCTTGCCTGGAGTTCTGAATCAGGTTGATCAGAATTTCGAGCAGGCGGTGACGGTCCACCGCCACCCTGGGCAAGTCCTGGAAGTCGAGGGCGATCTCGAGTTCAGAATCAAAGGGCTGGACGCGCTCGCTCAACTTGAGGGCCTTGTGGACCTGTTCGTCGAGGGAGACTTCTTCGACGACGACCGTGCGCCGCACGAACTCCTGCTGGGAGTTGACCATGCGCCTGATGCGCTCAATGCCCTCGGTCATGGCTGCGACTTCTTCCGTGATGGCATGACGGCTCGCCTTGATTTCGCCTGCGAGGGCTTCCAGAAAGGGAGCGAACTGCTTGCCGCGGGGATCACAGGTCAAGAAGTGGGGGAGGTCGTCGGCATGGCTGGCGATGATCTCGTTCAAGGATTCGAGGTCACCGGCGGCGATCTCGCTGGCGCGCTGGGCCAGGATGCCCGAGGAGACATTCACGCTGTTCAGCACATTGCCGACATTGTGGAGGATCCCGCTGGCGATTTCGGACTGGCCCGCCTGTCGCGCGGAGTCCACTTGGGCCGCACGCGAGAGGGCCAATTGCCCCAGCATGTGATTGAACTCACGGGCCAGGACGCCGATCTCGTCCTTGCGATGCAAGTCGAAGCTAACCTGTTGAATCTCGCCTCGGCCGACCTTGAGGGCGCTGCGTGTGAGGATCGTGAGCGGCGCCACCACCGTTTTTTGCAAGATGGCGAGCAATGCCAGCAAGAGAAACAGCGAGGCCGCGAGCATGGATACCAGGGCGTAGCGTGTGGCCAGCGCGCCAGAGCGCGTGATGTGGCGCTCGACTGACGCACTGATGATCAGAGGCGCAGGATCGACGCGGGCATCCACCACATGGTAAATCTTCAGCCAGCGGTCATCGATTGTCTGGATGCGTGGCTCGCCCGAATCGGTAGCCACGAACTCGTTGAACTCAGGCTGAGCGTTCGCGGGATCGTGGAACCAGGCCCGGAAACCACGAGCCTCGGTGCGATCGCGAATCTCGTCGGCGAAGGCGTAGCTCAGGAAGCGACCTAGCACGACCTTGCCCACTACCATGTGCCTGTTGAGACCGCCGCTGACGGGTTTGGAGCTGACCAGGAGAGGCCCTTGTTCGGTGTTCAAGAAGCCATCTATGGGTAGCAAGATGCCCCGCGCGCGGTCTTCCGTGCGCCAGCCGGTGAGCAGCAGATCGGATAGTGATCCCTGGCCGGCATCTGGGAAGGCAGCGAGGTCGAAGGGTGCTGGCAACTGGCCCGTGCGCGGATCGCGGACGAGGCCCCAGACGACCTTTCCCTCGGCGTCGCAGAAGTAAAGCAAGTCGATGCCTTGGGCTTCGAGCAGGTTAGGGCTCAGGCGGTCGGCGGAAAACTCTGGCTGCGTACCGTTCAGGTAGGCAAACACGCCGGCGTTCTTGGCCCAGTCATTGGCTCGAGCACCGAGCAATTGCAGTTGCTGATCGATGGAATCCTTGACTCGCACCGTGGTCTTCTCGGCTTGTGCTGCTTCGAGATCTGAGAACAACCCGGTGACGAGTTTGCGCTGGATGAAGAAGTCGCCAAGCGCATACAGCCCGATCACCACGGACAGAATAACAAGGATTTTTGACCTGATGGGCATGGTGTATCGTGGGTCAAGCGGCTTTGCGCTCACTTTGGATGCTGGGTGACGAGAGCGCTTCGCGCTTCTCTTCAGGAAGTTGTGCCACCAGACTTTCAATGGCCTCGTTCATCACGCAGCAGAGTTCTTCGAGTTTGTCTCCCTCGCGAATTCGGCAAGGGCCCTTGTACTTGCCTTCCTTGATGTCGCGCAGGTACGTTTCCATGCGGTAAGCGGGTCCCGCGATACGGAAGGTCAATAGGATGCCCACCACGAGAGTCAGGGGCAGGAAGACCAAGGCTGACAGGAGGAAAATCTCTGTCATGGTCTCGCTCATCACGCTCATCAAGAGCGATCCATCATTGGGCAGGGTAAACGACAGTTCGCTGAGCTTTTCCATGAAGAGCAGCGATTGCATCACCAAGCCAATGGTCGTCAAGCCGACAAAAGTCAGCGAAAGTTGCAGCTGCAACCGGGGCTTGATGAGCTTCTTTCTGCGCTTGAACTTGGCCATGGGAACAGGTGCTGTGGCGGGGGTAGGGGACGCGCGTTGGGGGGGGGGATGAATGCCGTAGGCGTAGCGCCGTAGAGGGAACGCCGATTGGGGAGAATCGACCATTGCAGGGTGCTAGCCTTAGCTTCAGCGGGAATTGTGGGGGCGGACTTCGGCTTGGGCCCAGGCCTCTGGGTTCGGAGGCAGATCGCGGCCCGTGAGGGCCTTGAGGGCCTCCCAGGCGGCCAAAGGGGCGCTTTTCGAGTCGTGGAGAAGGGCTTGGCGTAGGGGCTCGAGGGCCACCGGCGAGCGCAAGGCGCAGAGGGCCGCGCAGGCTTGGGCCACGAGAAAACCCTCCTCGCAGTTGAGTACAAGGGCGATCTCCTCGGAGATAGCGTGGCGGAAGTGGTTGTGCCCCGAGAGTTGGCGCAGGCCGCGCGAAATCTCGGTTGGGTCGCTGCTGCGCAGAGCCTCGAAGGCCGTGCGCGCTTCAAGGCTCCACCAGGCTAGCTCGCGCCGGTGCCAGCGGCTCCAGCGCTCCGGTCCCGAGCCGAGGCGTTCATTGGTGATGCGTTCCAGGGCCCAGAGGGCGTTGTCTGCCACGCCACCATTCTCATCACTCAAGAGGCCGATCAGACGCGGAACGCTGTTGAATAGCTCCAACCGGCCTGCGACCAAAGCGGCTTCGCGCCGCAGGGCGGATCGAGTCGACGAGAGGAAGCTGTCCACGCGCCGCTCGAGTTCAATTGTAGGCTGCGAGCCACTCGTGATTGTCACGCGGCCAAGCTCAGCGAGGATCAGAAGATCCAGCTCGGGTTTCTCACTCAGGACCCACAAGAGAAAGTCGAGGGTCTCCGTCGAAGGCGCCCTGCCTGCGGCTCGAACGATGCTCTGGACAAGCCCCGGGTGACCATCAGTGACGTGTTCTTCCAGGCTCAACGCTTCATTTGGGTGGGCTCGCAGGCGCGCCGAGAGGGTTTGCTCGAGGGCTTTGACTGCCGCTCGATGGGGTCGTTGCTCCTTGGACTTGGGGCTGGCTAGCCGCGCGGCCCGACTGCATCCGTCGCTACCGGGCGCGGTTTCAAGAATCTCCAGGCCCAACTTCAGGTGCAGGATGTCTTGACGCGAAAGCTCTGTGATGGGATTCACATGTTCCGAGACCCACTCGGGAATCTCGTCCAGGGCCCGCGCGATGGCGCGAGCCTTGGATCTATCGAGGACGGTGCCCTCCAAAGCGCTGCCCTCCAAAGCGCTGCCCTCCAAAGCGTAGTCGGCGAGCTCTTCCTGGAGTTCGGCAAGGGCTTGTGGTCCGCTGCGCACGAGAGCCGCGAGCAGAGTCTCGGCAGAGATCCTGGGCGCATCTTCAAGTTCGAAGAGCACGCGCTCCATGCCAACCTGGAAATTGGATTCCGGGTCATCAGCCAGAGCTCCGCTCAGGAGAGCGAGGCAGCCCGTGAGACTCCAAGCCACTCGTCGTAGTTGGGAGACAGCCGTGGCTAGCCTGGGTATCGGGATGGGTTGGATCACCGGGGATGTCAGTCCTTGTGATCTCTGCCATTGTCGTCGTGGCCACCGTGACCCCTTCGGCGTCGACGCCGTTTGCGGCCATGTCCTTCCTCATTCGCATCCTTGTGTTTGCCGTTCTTCTTGGCCTTCCCCTGAGAGCTCTTGGATGGCTTTTTTTTGACGCGCGCCTTCTTGAGCGTCGCTGGAGCGAACCACTCCTGGCCCTCGTCGCCGATCGAGGCGTCGTCATCCCAAATCACACCGACCACGCTCTGCGCTTCACTCCAATCAAAATCAGAGCTCAGGCCACTAAAGTCACGAACTTCGCCCTGGGCGTCAAAGTACTTGACCTTGACATGCGTGTCTTTTGAAGCCACGGCACTGGGAGTTGGTGTGATGCCGTCGTTAGAGAGTGTGCGTAGCGGATCCCGGCGGATCTTGACCAAGTCGTTGTCTGGCAGCTCCACGATGCGCCAGGCGACCAGTTCAGGCAGGCTGGCAGAGGTGACTTCGCTGTGCTCAAGAGCCCGGTCAAAGGTCAGGTGGCCGCCAGCCTCCAAGGTCAGGCTGGAGGCCGCCAGGCCACCAATCATGTGCAACTCAGAGCGCAATACGATGTCGCTACCAGGCGCATAGAGGTAGCCGAAAAATTGGCCCTCGGCATCGAAAACTACGGGCGGATCGGGGATCTGGTCGCCATCGCGGTCCAGCCACTCTGTGCCGTTTGCGAAGAGCACAAAGCCCGTGGGGTCTTCGTCCAGGTTTTCCAGCCAACTGCCTTGAGCTAATTCGAGGTACTCTTCGACAAACACGACCACCTGACCGTCGCTCGAATCCACACGCAAACGCGCGCCGTCCTTGAAGCGCAGGTCATCGAAGACCAGTACCGCCGGCCCTTCGAGGTGCAAGACGCCACCGCTTGCGATTTCGGCGGCCTCGAAACGGGCTTCACCAGGCGGCAGGGCGCCACCTTGGGGGCCGAACTGCCAGTCGCGGAGCTCGATATTCTCGGGCGGGTCCACGGCGGGCAGGGAGACCTGCTGTGCCAGGGGTCTTGTCGATCCCGTGATGGTCACATCGGCTGACTGGGAAACCACGCCGTTGGGCCCCGGTTGCACATCACCAAAAATTTGGGTGCCCGGATCCGATCCTTTTTTCGGAGCGCCAAAAGTGCCTTCGAGCGAAACATCCCCGCCGGCGCTGAGGCGAGCGCCGCTGCCCGTTGTATCGCCCGCGAGTTGCAGGTCCCGTTGTTCGCTCAAGGCGCCGAGACTCGAGTCGTAGCCGTCGATGACGGCCCCCTGGCCCACGGTCAAGTTGCCTGCGGCATAGAAGCCGAGACTGCCCAGCTGATCCACTTGGCGGTTCAGAACCAACGACAGCGCGAAGCGCCCGGTGCCGCACAGGCCAGTGCTGACGAGGCTCACGGAATCGTCTTCAGCGGGAGTGGCCTGCACCCAATAGACGCCATTGGCGTACTGGGCGGGCTGTTCTTCGCTGCCCACATTGCCACTCCTCCCTTGGGCCAGACAGAAGAAGGCTTCGGATAGACCGGCTTCGGCGATGTAGAGCGCGCGCTTGTTGTCGGTGGCCTGAAGCTGGCGCCGCGACTGGGCCGTGTGCATTTGCAGCATCACCATGCCCATGCTGGCCACGATCAGTACAAAGAAGACCGAGATTAGGAGCAGGCTGCCCCGCCGGCTGGCTCGTGCTTGAAGCCGCTTGCTGCTGGTCAAGAGCTGGTTCATCAGTTTCTACAGGTGACTCTGCGGCTGCGCGTCCGCGTGTATTCGGTGCCCTGACCGTCCGTACGCCGGAGAGTCAGTCGCACCGTGATCTGGTTGGCGCTCCTGTCAAAGGCCAGGCCTTCTTCATCGGCAATGCCATTGCCGTTGTCATCGAGGCCGTTGGCGAGTTCGCCTTCGAGTAATTTGGGCACATGGCGTGTCCAGATGGCCTGCATCTCCTCGGGCGTGTCCGGGTCTCGTTTCCAGATCACCAGACCTTCGGGCAGGTCAAATTCAATGCGTTCGGGCGTTCCCATGATGGGTTCGCCAGCCACCGCATCGATCACAATCTCGTAGTCGATAGAGGACACGAAGCTCGGTGCCATCAAGACCTCGTCCAAACGGTCAACGCTGGTGGACATGATCGCCAGCGCGATGCGGTCCATGGTTCGGTCCGCCCGGTCTTCGAGGGTTGTGGAGAAGATGCTCGACTCATAGGCACCCGTGGTTGCGCGCTGCACCATGGCGATGTTGCCGAGCAGCATGGCTGTGACCGTCAAGGCGATCACGACTTCCAGCAAGCTGGAACCTGTCTTGGCACCAAACCCAACACGACTCACTTGCCCCTCCGGATGTCTGCCAACATCGTGTCGAGCTTGAACTCAGAGCGCCCTCCGGTTCCCTGCCAGCGAATCCGGACCTGCACGGGCAAGACGAGATAGTCGCCGCTGTGGTCGCTGTCATCGATGCGTAGATCACCGTTGAGATCGCGCGGTAAACCGAGGTTCGTATCGCGTTCGTTCTCAAGCAGCAGGGTGGCGCTGCCCGGCATCAAAACCTCACCGACAAAACCGTCAGTGTCGTCACCGAGAGGCCTCAGACCTTCCACGGCGAAGTGTGCGCCAGGCGCCAGGGGGCCTCCTTCGTGGTCGTCTTCTTCGCTGTCGTTAAACATCCAAAAGACATCACGAAAGTCCACATTGTGCAGATCCTCAAGAATCGCCCGGGCAGCCTCCACGGCCACCTGGCGTTCGCGTTTGATGCGATTGTGCTGCATTGTCGCAGAGATCGTGCTGGTCAACATGCCGCAGCAAATTGTCAGGATGACCATGGAGATCATGGTCTCGAGCATGGTCATGCCGCACTTCTGTGAGGAAATACCTCTTGCGGGGCAAGAGCCCAAAGCGCGCAGCTTTGGCTTCCCGGAAAGGCCCCAGGGCCGATTTCCATGGCGTGCTATAGATAGGAATACTCGCATGGCTCGAGGACGCACTTTTCGTTGCGGCAAGGCAGGGGATACTGCTCCCGCATTCGTGTTAGCCCGATACCTTTTCGCCCGCCCCCGTTAGGTTCCTTGAACCCGCGCGGGGAAAATATTTCCAGATGCGGGCTAGGGCCCGGTAAAGCCCACATCGAGGTGCATTTCTCCAGCACGCTTGGGCAAGACGAGGAGCACCTGACCGCCAGAGTTCTTCTTATCGCTGGCCATGGCCGCGAATAGATCGGGAGCCGAAAGCGTCAAGCCGTAGCGGCTCTCGAGGTCTGCGAGAGAACTCGGCAGGCCGAGGGCTTGGGCGAGCTGGGCCACTCTTTCGGGCAGGTCGGCATCTTCGAGCAGGCTGCTTTCAGCGGCCTGTCGCAAAGCCATGGCGATACCTGCCGCCACCGCCACGCCGTGGGGCACGCGGCCATAACCAGCGCAGAGTTCGATGGCATGGCCGAAGGTGTGACCGAGGTTGAGCTGTTTGCGCGGCCCCTGTTCGAGGGGGTCCGCTGCGACGACTCGAGCCTTGAGGGCCGCCGATCGAAGAACCACCTGTTCGGTGGCCTCGGGCTCGCGCGCACGCAGCTTGGAGGCGAGGGCTTCGAGGGCCGCGAGGTCCCCTTCGCCGGAGAGCAGTGCGCTTTTTAAAACTTCGCCGAGGCCAGAAACGAACTCCTGTTCGGGCAAGGTCTCCAGGGTCGCCATATCGGCGAAGACAGCCCTCGGTTGATGGAACGCACCGGCCAGATTCTTGCCGCTCTTGAGGTTGACTGCGGTCTTGCCGCCCACCGAGGCATCAACCTGGGCCAAGAGCGTTGTGGGGCACTGCACGAAGTCGATACCGCGCTTGTAGAGGGCCGCCGCGAGGCCGGTCAAGTCGCCCAGAACACCGCCGCCGAGGGCCACGAGGCAGCCTTCGCGATCCAGTTGCAAACGCGCGAGGTCCTCGAGGACTCGTTCGAGGGTGGCAAAGGATTTGGAAGCCTCGCCGGGCTGGATCGATATTACCGGTGCCTCTGCCAGCGCCCCCAGGCGCTCGAGATGCAGGGCTTCCACCGTGGCATCGACGAGCACCACCACCTTCGAGTAGCAGTCCGTGTGTCCAGCCACTTCGGACAACACACCCGCACCCACATGTACCAGATAGGCCGGATCTGTCTCGACGCGCAGGGAGCGGGTCATCCTTGCGGTTCTTGAGCCGCCTCGGCGCTCACGCGGCGGCGTTCTTGTTTCCGGCGCACGAGATCGCGTTGCAGGGCCACGGATTTTTTCTTGTCCCGCAGGAGCAGGACGGGGAAAAGCGCCAGGAGGAGCAAGGTGATTCCCATCACACCGTACATCAGGTTCTGAGCCGTGTGGTTTTCCACAGGGATGAACGCTTCGAGTTCGCTGAGCACAAAATAGGGCGCCTGGCGCGTGCCACCATCGCGCGGCTCGTAGTTGAAGTTCTTCAGGAAGAAGCCCTTGGCCGTCAGGAGCTCGACCTTCTCGAAACTCTCCATGTTGGCCGGCATGATGAACTTGATTACGCCGGCCTGGTTGGCCCAGGACCAGTTGCCGATCCAGCCCGTGGTGACGCGACCGAGGCGCAAGGGGTTCTCGCCGGGGCTTTCGGTCCAGATACCCATGTTTTTGCTGATCGGGATGCGGATTGGACGGCCGCGGTAGGCCGCACCGTTCTTGATCAGCTTGACCATCAAATCATTGTCGAGTTCGAGGGTCTCTTCGTCGTCCCAGGCGATGTTTTTTGCCTCGGCCGCCGCGTAGTTCATGAGCAGCCACTGAGCATCGAACACCGCACCATCGAGGCCACTAGACTGCCTGGCGCTGTCATCGGTGATTAGCGCCAGGCGCCCCGCCAGCATCGCGGAATCATGGGGTTCGCTGGGCGGATAGGAGCGCACGCCGCGGGAGCCGACAAAGAGCGGGCCTTCGGCCCATTCGCCATCTGTGCCTTCCCGGGAGAAGAGTTTGAGGAACAGGCCATCGATGCGCAGAAAGTTGTCGAGGGCCGGTTCGCCCGCCATCTCGCTCACGATGAAGTGCGCGATCTCGCCGGTGGGCGCCACCAGCCAACCTCGGTACTCGGAGCTGCCGTCCTTGCGCTTGCGTTTCTTGATGTCTCCCAGGTAGCCACGGATGCGGAAGGGCACGGCGCGGAAACCCTCCGGGCATTCATCGATGTAGCCGCGTCGCTTGAGGGTCAGGTCCTCTACGCCCAGGGCTTCGAATTGGGCGTCACTGAGCCCACGGGTGTAGGCGATGTAGGGGTCGAGTACCTCGGCTGGCAAAAGCACGCGGTCTTCGGGCCGCGTGTCGAGGATTTTGGCGGCGATTTTCTCGGCGGCCGGAAACTCGGGTACGACGATCGTTTCGGTGAACTCCGGCTCCACCTCGATGCTCCCTTGCTGAGCGTCATCGTGTTTCTGCTTCTGGAACTCGGCTGTGACAAAGGCGCCCACCACCATGGCGAGCAAGATGCCCATGGCGATCATCTTGTTGCGTTCGTTCCCGTGCAGTCCAGCAGACGGAGGCTCGGGCGGAGAAAATTGGACATCTTTCATGGATGAATTGCCGGCGTGGGGGACGCCTGGGCGGCACGTGCCGCTGCGGCTGAGACCAGGCCGCGGAAGAGCCCCGCGTGGGGACTCATCGCGGTGGATAGTTCGGGATGCCACTGACAGCCGATGGCGAAGGGGTGCTCATCGCGTTCGATGGCCTCGATCAGTCCCTCTGCATCCCGGGCGCAAACGCGCCAGGGGGCGGCCACGGATGAGAGTGCCTGGTGGTGTCGTGAGACGACCATGAGGCTTTCTACCCCGAGGGCGGCCTCCAGTTTCGTACCAGCTTCGACCTGTACGGGGTGTTCAGCGTCGCAACCGTGCTCCTGGCAACCTGGGCGGTCCTCTGTGATGTGTTGGTACAGGCTGGCGCCTTCCGCGAGGCCCAGGAGTTGCATGCCGTAGCAGATCCCAAGCACCGGCAAGCCGACCTCGAGGGCAGCCGCGGCGAGGGCAAAGTCCCAGTCCTGTTTGGCGGGCGGGGTCAGGGTGGCAGCCGGGTGTGACGGGCCGCGGCCGATGCGGCTGGTATCGAAATCGTCACCGCCGCCGAGCAACAGACCGTCCACGCGATCGAGCAGGGTGCGCAGGTCGCGCGCTCTACCCACTGGCGTGAGGGCCATGGACAGGCCGCCTGCCGTGTGGATAGATTCGGCGTAGCGCGTGCGCAATTCGAGCTTGGGCTGCTCGTCGCTAGTGAGGCAACCGTTGATCGCGATCAGGGGCAGGCGGCGTGAGGTCATCGGCTGCATCCTAAGCGCGCTCCCATGACCAGTCACCCGTTCGGCCAGGGATCCCACGGTTTATGCCCTCCAAGAAGGGGTTGGGGCGGTTCTTCGGGCTATGATTCGCGCCAATGACCTTGGTGATCGATCTCTCTGCCCTTCTGCTGGGCTTCTTTTTCCTGGCCAGAGGTTCGGGCTGGCTCGTGGCTGGCGCCTCGGAAATCGCCGGGCACCTCGGCGTGCGGCCTTTGGTCTTGGGCTTGACCGTGGTGGCTTGGGGCACCTCGCTGCCGGAGGTCTTGGTCTCCGGCCTCGCCGCCGTCGAAGGCCAGGCGGGCATTGCCCTGGGCAATGTCCTCGGCAGCAATGCGGCCAACATCGGTTTGGTGCTCGGGGCCTGTTCCCTGATCCTGCCTGGCGTCTTGCACAAACGCCTGGACAGCCGCGAGAGCCTCTGGTTGCTCGCCGCTCTGGGCCTCTTTTGGTGGTGCGCGAAGGATGGCGGATTCTCGCGGGTGGACGGTGCTTTTCTCCTTTCAGCTCTGTTGATCTACAACTTGCAACTCTTTTGGGAAGCGCGCGAGGCGGCCCTGGGCACCAAGGCACAAGAGCCTCGCCGCGACACCTGGTTGCAGCGGCACCCGAAGTACGCCGTGGCGATCGGTGGAATCACCCTCGCGCTGGCAGCCCAGGCGGTGATGGTCGGCGCCGTGGGCCTCGCTCAACGGGCGGGGCTTTCGGATCTAGTCATTGGCCTGACCGTCGTCGCCATCGGAACCTCGCTGCCCGAGCTCGCCGCTGGCTTGTCAGCGGCGCTTAGGGGCCACGGAGAGCTCTTGATCGGCAATGTCGTGGGCAGCAATGTCTTCAATGTGCTGGGCGTGATCGGCATCGTGGCCTTGATCCACCCCCTGGGCGGCGCTGCCGACCCCAAGACCGAGGCGATGATCGAGATCAGCTTGGGGCAGGACTTGCCCGTGGTGCTGGCCTTCAGTTTGGCCGCTATTTTTCTGCCCCTGCTCGCCCCTGGGCGTGGCGGCCGAGCCAAGGGTGCTGTCTTGCTCGGGGGGTGGCTGACCTACACCTTGAGCTTGGTCTGCGGCTGATGAGGAGACCATCTTGATGTCCAACTCCGATCCCGGTCTCTTGCGCGCTGAAGTGCCCCAAGGCCTGGCGGGCAAGCGGTTTGACCGAGCCTTGCTCGAACTTTTCGATGGGCTATCGGGCGCTGAACTCCAACGCTGCGTGCGCCGTGGGCGAGTCAAGGTTGATGGCGAAAAGATCTTTCGCTCCAACTTCAAACTTCGTGGCGGTGAGAACATCAGTGTGCGCATCGCGCCGCCTCCGGCGCTGCGGCCCCTGCCCCTGGAGTTGCTCCACGAGGAAGCGAGTTTTGTGGTGGTCAACAAGCCTCCGGGCATGCTGGTCCACGGCAACGAAAAACAACAGGGCGGCACAGTGTCGGACCTGGCGGTCGAGCGCTTTGGAGCCCTGCCCAGCGTCGAGGGCGATGCGCGGCCAGGCATCGTGCACCGACTCGATCGTGAAACGAGCGGCGTTATGGTGATCGCTCGCACGCGAACGGCCCTAAAGGAGCTGCGCCGGCAGTTCATGCAGCGCGAGGTAAGAAAAACCTATCTGGCCTTGGTCCACAGCCAGCCCGTGGATGACGAGTTCAAGATCGACCTGGCCCTGGGCCCGGTGCCTGGCGAGATTGACCTGCAAGGCATTGACTCCAACGGCAAGGCGGCCCAAACGGCCTTTCGCGTGGTGCAGCGGTTCGGCGCTCACGCTCTCGTCGAGTGCCGACCCACTACCGGCAGGCGGCACCAGATTCGCGTACACCTTGTCCATGTGGGCTGTTGCGTGGTGGGCGACAAGCTCTACGGGAGAGCCGCCGGGTTGAAAATTCAAAAGGGCGCCAAGCACCACATGTTGCACGCCCAGTCCCTGGAGTTTCACGATCCCGACCAGGGCCGGCGCGTGATCTTCGAAGCTGTGCCACCGACGAGCTTCCTGGACATGCAGGACGCCCTGGAGGGTCGGCCCTAATAGGCTAAGGCCGGGCTCTGCGCGCCAGCGCCAGGCCAATCAAGCGATAGAGCAGCCGCGCGCCAACCATCGCGTCCCAGGAATCCTCCTCGGGACCGTCGCTTTGGCCGGGCGAGACTTCGCAGAGATCAAAGCCCACGATCTCCTTTTGCGACTCGGCCAGGACGGTCAGCCACAACGAGGCCTCATCCCAGGTCAAGCCTCCAGGCACTGGCGTGCCGGTGCTGGGGCACAGGCTCGGGTCGAGGCCGTCGATGTCGAAGCTGATCCAGATCTTCTCAGGTAGGCTTTGGATGTGTTCCAAAACTAGAGCCTTGAGGTCGGCGCGGCTCTGGCGCCAGGCGGCCCATTCGTGGCTGTGGATGGCTCGCAGCCGACCACCAGATTCGGCGATGGTGCGCGCTTCCTTCTGACCCAAATCGCGTAAGCCCACCGAGAGCACAGCCTCGACTTGAGGTAGGCGCTCTCTGACATTGGCGAAGATAGAGGCGTGGGACCAACGCAAGCCGCCGTAGGCCGGGCGCAGGTCGGCGTGGGCGTCAAAGTGCAGGATGCCAATAGCGCCGTGGTGCGCGCTAGCGGCCTCGAAGGCGCCGAAAGGGACCGAGTGATCGCCACCCACGATACCCACCACGGCCCCCTTCACCAGGGCTTCGGCGGTCCAGCAGCGCACGCGCCCGTTGACCTCGCCGCCGATTTCGTTGACTCGCGCAAGCAGGCCGGCGCGTTTTTGCGGCGAGTCTGCTTGTTGGTCACTCGCCATGAGCGACCGAGCGAGGGGCGCGGCCTCGGCGTTCAAGTTCGCGATGTAAGCGTCGATTTCGAGGGCGATCCCCGCTTGCCAGGGGCGGCCCTCGCTCCCGGGCCAGGAAGCCATCAAGGCGTCGAAGAGATCAACCTGGTGGCTCGCCTTCAGGATTGCCTGGGGTGCTCGTGCCGCACCCTGGCGGTATGAGGTCGTGGCGTCGAAGGGGGCTCCGAGCAGTCGCACGCCCGCTTCGGACGACGAGTCATTGAGGCCAAACACACCGCTCTCTGGCGTTGCGGCGTCATCGGGATCAAAGGCGGTCATGGAGGCTCGCGGTGCAGGCTGTTTCGAGGGCTTGGAATTGGATGCCTGGACCAAGCGACAGGAGCATACGCAATCGGCTCGGCGAGGATCGGTTAGAATCACCGACCGCGATCCAGCCCTCGCCGCCCCTGCCATGAGAGATCCCCTGTAACGCGTTCCCGTGCGCTACAAGCTGCCGCTGATGTTCATTGGCGTTTGCCTCTTGGCTTTTGGCGTGGGCGCCTACCTGGTCTCCGGATCGGCGCGCGAAGCCCTGGAAGTCGAAATCTTGGCCAGACTCGAATTCCAGTCGCGGGCCCACGCCACGGCCCTCGAAGGTTGCCTGCAGACTTTGACCCGTCGCACCGAGGATTTTGCTTCCGATGGATTCATCCGTGAATACACCGAGGAGCTTCTGGGGAGCAGCGCAGACGCCGATACAAGCCAACTCAAGGGCGACCTTCTCAGTCACCCGGTGGAGAACAAACTGCCCCTGGAAGCAGCCTTCATCGAGCTGTACCTCGTGGATGCGAGTGGAACCGTACTCGTTTCGACCAACGAACAATGTGTGGCGGTCCTGCCCGAAGCCATCAGCACGGCCGCCCTCGACGCGCCTTCGCGAATCAGCGATTTTCTTCCCTGCCAGGCCGGCCAGCAAGAGCGAGATCGGTCCGGTGGTGGGGGCCTTGGCCTTCTTCTTCTGGTGCACCCTGCGCAGCCTGTCTAAAGCGCCGGTGGTGCCCGTGGGTGACCCCCCACCTGCAAGCAAGCCTCACTCATCACGCCTGAGGGAGTGGCGCCGAGCATTGGCCTGGGGCCTGGCACCAAGGAAATAGGCCTTTTGGGGTGAATACCTTTTTTCTGGCGCGAATGGAGGCTCCCGGCTTTTTGGGGAAGACCCGCAGTTTCCCTATCCCTGGCCACTACCATGGGCAAGCGACCCATGGGCAAGCGACCCTGTGCAGTCGAGCGGCCCTTGGCAATCGAGGCCCTCTTCCCTCGAGCCGGGACCTCAGTTCACAAGGCCCAAGGCCAGATCTCAAAAACCCCCCCCAGGATCCAAGGTATGAGAACCATAGACATGGACGACACAAATTCGTCGTCGGACGGCGGAAGCCGACCGGAAAAGCGCCCGCGCAGAAGCACGGGCGGAGGCCGCCGAATTTCTGCTAGCTCGGTCCTGACGGGCATCGCAGCACTCTTCGCGGTCTTTCTCTTCGCCGGCTTAGGAGCGTCGGGCAACCTGGGCTTCGTGACCGTGACCGACAGCGAAGTGGCGGTCAAGTTGAACTACATGACCGGCACACGCGAGGTCATCACAACTCCGGGCATCAAGACCTACATTCCCTTCTTGCAAGCGGTCTTCAAGGTAAATCGCGAGCCTCAGCGCTACATGATGGAGGGCAACAAAATGCGGGGCGACAGCCACGCGCCATTCCTTACCGTGCGCGCCAGGGACGGCTCGAATTTCTGGTTCGAGTCCCTCGAGATCCAGTACATGATCCTGCCCAGCAAGGCAGGCGAGATTATCGATGACTCGGGCCTCGACGATGGTTTCAAGCGCGACTGGGTGCGGGCCTTTGCTCGTTCCATTTTGCGTGACGAGTTTGGCCGCTTCTCTGCCGTCGAGGTGGCCGACCCCAGCAGCTATCGCGCCGCCCGCGTGAGAAGCACCGAGCGCATGAACGAGTACCTCAATCCCCATGGTGTCAATGTGCTTCAAATCATCACCCCCAAACCGCGTTTCGATCCCAAGTATGAACAAGCCATCGAGGACCGCAAGGAGGCCGACCAGGATGTCGAACGCTTGAAGGAGCTCGAGAATCAGTTGACAGAAGAGCGCGGCCAGCAACTCGCCCTGGTGGAAAAGGAAAAGGAAATCGAATGGCAGGGACTGCAAGGCGATCTCGTCCGAGAGCGCAAGGAGGCCGAACGAGAGTCGATACTCGTCATGAAGGGAGCCGACCGCTACAGGGTCACCCGTGAGGCCGACGGCAAGGCCGAGCGCGACCGTTTTACGGCCCAGGCTGAAGGCCTGACGGCCAAGTACACCAAGGAGGCCGAGGGCATCCGCGCGCGGGCCGCGGCCCTCGAACAGAGGGGTTCGGTGGTGGTGCGTGAGGCGCTGATCGACAAGCTCTCGAGCATTCGCTTCACCCTCGTTCCCTACAGCCGCGACCCATCGCCCAAGCGCCTCGAGCACCTGGACGGCAATCAGCAACAGCGCGCCTCCTCTGGCGATCTGAAGGGAGGCAACTGATGAAGATTCTCCAAGGTTTAGTGGCCCTGGTGGGCCTGATCGGTCTGGCCTTGTTCGCCATGTCCGTCCTTTATGAACGCATCGAGCCGGGCCAGATTGGCGTGCGCCAGAGCATGTGGGGTTCGGGTGGAGTCCTCGCTGAAGACTTCCAGCCCGGTTTTCATTGGGGCGTGACAGGAATGCACAAGTGGCACCTGCTCGACCGGCGCACGCACTTTTTGACTTTTTCCGAGCCCCGGGGCCAAAGTGGTTATTCCCGCGCCCACCGCAACGCCCAGGAGGAGTTGCCGCTCGAGATTCGTACCAGCGATAACAACCCCGTTAGCGTCGATGTGACCGTGATCTATCGCCTCGTTCCTGGCGAGGCCCATCTGATCGTAGCCGAAGGCCAGAAGATGACCTACATGGAACGGGTGGCGTCCACCGTTCGCGGCGTTCTGCGTGAAGAACTCGCCAAGCTGGTCCCCGAGGATTTTGTCGACACGCAGATCCGTCTGGATCTCGCTGATGCAGCCTTGCCGATCCTCGAAGAGGCCCTGGCCAGCTACCATGTAAAACCCGATGTGATTCTGATTCGCGCCGTGCGTTTCCTGGATAGCTACGAGAAGAAGTTGCAAGCCAAGCAGCTCACTCAACAGCTCTCCGAATTGGCCAAGAGCAAGCGCAAGGTCGAGGATGAACTCAAGGTCACGGGCACCATCGAGAAGATCACCGAGGCCATGGAAAAGGAAACCCGCGCCGAGTGGGACAAGAAGCTCCAGACGGCCAGTTCAGGGAACCAGGTCGTGGTGGCCGGGATTTTGGCCGAGGCCAAAATTTACGACAACCAGGTGCGGCCCCGGGCCGATGCCTACTACGAGATCAACGTAGCCGAAGGCAAACTGGCCCTCGACCAGGCCGAGGCCTTGCGTGACAGGTTGCGCAACGAGGCTCTCGATACCGCGGGTGGACGCATCTTGCAGGCCCGAACTGCGGCCGAGAACCTGCAATTTGATAGCGTCACGCTGAACTCCAATGACCCCTCGGTCCCGAGCGTGATCGAGATTGACAAGTTGGTCAAACTGCTGATTGGTGGGACAGGCTCCGAATAGGACCTCCCCCCCCGGATGGGTACAGGAGCCACACTTCGCCGAAACGGAGTGTGGCTCTTTCCATGCTCCAGAGCCCAGGAATCAGCCCTGCTGGACCTCCTGTCAAAAAAAGAGCAAGCAGGCCCAAGAGACATCGAGCACTCGCCGTTGCTTCCGTAAGAGGGCCCGCCCCCTTTCACATTTGCCCAAGCTCATGACCCCTCCCTCCCTTGCCTGAGCGCACCGATGCACAACTGCTCAATGCCTGGCAAGCCGGTGAGCCCAGGGCCTTCGCCCTCTTGGTCGAGCGCTACCAGGGACCGCTCTTGAGCCACTCCCGGGCAACCCTTCGAGGATGTGGTCCAGGAGGTCTTCATGAAGTTGGCACAGGTGCGCCCGACTTTTCTTTCCGAGGCCCCCGGTGCTGAGCCGCCGCGCCTCGCAGCCTGGCTTCACAAGGTCACGAGGAATGCTTGCATGGACACGATTCGATCCGAAACTCGCAGATAACGGCACGAACAGGCCGTCGCGAGTCGCGAGGCCACCGGGGGTGGTTTGCAACTTGGGGTGGTTTGCAACTTGTGGAACAGAACGAAGCCCGCGCGGCCGTGGAAGCCCAGCTCGCCAAGTTGCCTGGTGACCAACGCGAGGCCCTCGACTTGCGTTTGCTTGCCGAGCGCAGTTACAGCGAGATCGCCGAGATCACCGGCAAGAAGATCGGCACGGTGGGTTGGCTGATCTCCGAAGGGCTCAATGCCTTGAGTCTCAATACTCGAGGCCTTGTTCCACGGGTTTCAATCTCAGCTGCGGCGTCGAGGTGGCCTTTACGCCCTGAGTCCGATTGTCGGCGCGAGCCGCCCTCGCCCGAGCGCGGCGGTCGCGACTCCAGTTTGATACTCTGCCCGCCATGGAATCGAGATCGCGTTGGATACTCGCCGCCCTCGTGGTTGGATTGATGGGTGCATGTGGCGCAGCCCTGTGGGTGGCGGGGCAGGAGCGTGGGGACCAAGTGCCCGAACTCGCGCCCCTCAGCCCCCAGGCGGCTTTGGAGCCCGGCGCGGAACCTCTGGCGGCGACGCAGACCGGCGCTGTTTTGGAAGAGCCGGCGGCAGACGCCCGGGAAGTGGCGGTGAATGTGATTTCCCGTGGCACTTTTTCAATCACGGGGGGGGTCGGCGATTCTGTGGGCCAGCCGGCTGCACATGTCAGGGTCTTCATCCGCGAACTCGAGGGCCAGGGAGAAACGCCGCCGGATGAGAGGGCCTTTAGCGCCAACACGCACACGGACCAGGCCGGTAAGTTTGGCCTGGGCGTCGACCGGCCGGGCAAGTTCCTCGTTTGGTCGACCCAACCCCAGGCCTGGAGCCAGGTGGCCCAGGTGCAACTCGACCACGCATCGCCAACCGCCGAGGTGCAACTCAGTCTGGTTCCCTCGAGCTACATCGAGGGGCGCATTCTCGACGCGGACATGGATCCCGTCGTGGGCGTCGATGTGGTCTGCTTTGTCGACATGGAGCGACTGGGCCTTGAACTGCCCTCCGGTACTACGAGTGTGGAAATCCATGGCCGTGCCCAGGCCAAGACACGCAATGATGGAACCTTTAGGTTGTATCCCGTACGCGCTGGAGGCCAGCCCTTTGTCGTGCAGGCCTCCAAGCACATGACTGTGCTCAGAACGCAAAACACGGTCAATGGTCCCCGCGCCGTGACTGCCCGCGAGTTGCACACTGTGGAGCAGACCAATGTGCATCCGGGCATGAAGGCCATCACCCTGGTCTTGCGCGAACCCAACTTGTTGGCTCCCAGTTTCCGACTGCAAGTCACAGCCGATGGCGGAGGCAGTCTGCCGGATGTCTTCCAGGGACGCTTGCGTCGCATCGGTCCAGAGGGCGGGCTCTACATGGAAATCTCGCAGGTGATTGTCCTGGATGCCAGACATCAGAGCGTTGTCCAGGGTCTTGTGGAGGGCGCGCGCTACCAGCTCGAGGTCTATTGGAGCGGATCTGCCTTCACCCACACCACCGATCCGCTCGTGGCCACGCCGGGCGAACAGCTTGTTCAGATTGCCATTCCCGGCCAGTTCAAGGCCTCCATTCAAGTAGGCAAGAAGGGCGCCAGGCTGAACGATGATCTTGCCATGGCTGTCATTCATGTCTCCGACGCGGGAGTACGCCGCTCGGCCATGCGCGCCGCCGTGGGACTTGGTGTTCCTTCGGTCGAGCTTCTCTTGACCCGCGGTCGCTATGAACTGCGCGTCTACAATAGCGATCGTTCCGTTCCGCGCAGGGACCGTGTATTTGCCGAGAAGACGATTGAGATGCCCGGACACGACTCGAGCTTCACCATCGAATTGCCCTGACGCCCCGGACCCTTTCATGAAGTGGATTGCTGTCGGCGCCTTTTCGGGAGCCATCACCGTAGCTCTGGGCGCCTTGGGTGCTCACTCTCTCAAGCCAACCCTCGGCGCCGAGGGCTTGGAACTTTGGCACACGGCGGCGCATTACCAGGGGCTGCACGCCCTGGCCCTCGTGGCCTGGGGCATGTACCGCCGCTCAAACGGCGGCGGCAACGGGGTGGGTTGGGCCTTTGCCCTCGGGAGTCTCTTCTTCTGCGGCTCGATCTACGGCTTGGCCTTGGGATACCCGGGCCAGATTCTTGGGCCCCTGACTCCCCTTGGTGGGGTCTTCTTCCTCGTGGGCTGGCTCTGGTGGGGCCTCGCTGCCGCCCGCGCGAGCCGCGCCGGTTCCTGAATCACACCAAGAGCTAGCATGGCGTATCATGCCGCCCTCTGGCCTTGCGGCCTCGTCACCATGAAGCAGCTCCTCCTCATCTTTATCGTCCTTGTAGGTGCTTGTCGCTCGACGACCAAGAACCATGAGCCCGTTTCCTACCCGCCCCTGGTCCCCGACGAATTTGGTTCGATGCACAATGTTTCCTGCGCGGGACCAATCTGGATCGGTGGGATGCCGAGCTCTGATGACCTCGAGCTGGCTCAACGCCGCGGAGTCGAGTTGGTCATCGATCTTTCAGTGCCCTCAGAAGAGAGCACCTGCGAAGTGCGCACCCAGTGCCGGCTCTTCGGTTTGACCTACGCCAGTGCGGGGCTCGAGAACGAGGACCAACTCACCAGTGAGTCGGTGGATCTGGTGCTCGCCAACCTGCGCTCCGCGGACCTGCCGCCGACTCTGATGTTTTGCGGGACCGGCAGTCGCAGCGCGGCGTACCTCGCTATCTATCGAGTCACCGAGCTCGGCGTGCCCCTGGAAGATGCGCTCGTGGAAGCCCGGCGGGCGGGTATGCAGGTCGGCGCAGCCGCAGCCTTCGTGTGCGCAGAATCCGAACGCATTCTCCGGCTGGCGGGCCAGGCTCAGGCGCGGTTCGTGGCGCAGTAGCGCACCAGGTCCGCCATCACATCGGCGATTCTGTCAGCTTGATCGTCGCTCGTGCTGGACGGCGGCAGGCAGTAGAGCACTTGGCCGAGAGGTCGCAGCAAGACCCCCTGGTCCAGGGCGAGGGCGCGCAGCACCGGTTGCCACTCCGAGAGATAACCCGCCGCTCCACCGGGGGGAGGAGAGAGGTCGAGGGCCACGATGCCTCCGGTGCGGCGCAGGCTCTTCAAGGTGCGTCCTTCCAGCGCCCTCTTCAAGCGCGCTTCGATGCGCGCCCCAAGGCGATCCAGTTTCTTTGGCGTTTCCTCTTTGCGGCAAATCTCCAACGAAGCCAGGGCCACCGCGCAGCCCACGGGGTTGCCGCTGAAGGTATGGCCGTGGAAAAAGGCCCGCGAGCGATCCTGGGACAGGAAGGCTTCGAAGAAACGCTCGCCAGCCAAGGTGGCTGAGAGGGGGAAGTTGCCTCCGGTGAGGCCTTTGGCTAGACACAAGATGTCGGGCGACACTCCCGCTTTGGAACAGGCGAATAGGTCTCCCGTGCGCCCGAAGCCGGTCATGACTTCATCCGCGATCCAGGGCAGTCGAAACTCGTCGCACAACTCGCGTACTTCGCGCAGGAACTCTTCTCCGTGCATGAGCATGCCCGCTGCCCCCTGCACCAAGGGCTCACAGATAAATCCGGCGCAACGGTCTCCAAGCTCCTCGAAAACTTCTCGCAGGGCGTCAGCTTGGGGGGGCACGCGGCGGGCGTCGAACAAGAGCGGCTTGAAGGGCAAGAAGAACGGGTCGGGGTCGCCAACGGCCATGGCGCCAAAGGTGTCTCCGTGATAGGCGCCCTCGAGACCAACGAAAACGCGCCGCCGCTCTTGGCCCTCATGAACCCACACCTGGCGCACCATTTTCAAGGCGATCTCCACGGCGGTCGATCCGTTGTCGCTATAGAAGACGCGCTCGAGCCCTGGCGGAACGAGGCTCAAGAGTTCTTCGGCTAGGGCCACTGCTGGTTCGTGGGTCGCACCGGCGAAGAGCACATGGTCCAACTGTTCCACCTGGGCGGCCATGGCCTGGACGATGCGTGGGTGCCCATGGCCATGCAGGCAAGCCCACCAGGATGAGATCCCGTCGATCAATTCGCTGCCATCTTCCAGAGTCAGAATCGAACCTTCCGCGCGCACCACAGCCAGGGGCCGCGCTTCGGTGGCGTGTTGAGTGTAGGGATGCCAGATCACCCGGGCATCGCGACCGGCCAACTCTTCTGCGCGCCTTTTCATGCGTCGAAGACTCCGGCCAGGTTGCTAAAGGCCAGCCACTCGTCGAGGGCTTCTTTCGAGAGGGGATCAAAGAAGGGCACTTCGAAGACTTGACGCACTCCGCCCATGCGCCGCAAGGTCGAGCTGTTCGAGGGGTGTTCGTCGCCCACCAAAACCAGGGCCAGGGGTTCGAGCTTGCGGGCACGCAAGGCTTCGAGGGTCAAGAGTGTGTGGTTCAGGGTTCCCAGTCCAGCCCGTGCCACGAGCACAATTCGAGGCTGTTGTCTCGCCAGAAAATCGGCCTGGGTTTCGCGTTCGTCGTAGGGCACACACAAGCCGCCGGCGAGTTCGACGACCACTTCGCCTTCGAAAGATTCCTGCAAGGCGGATAAGTCCTCCTCGAGCGCGCCAGGAAGAATGTGCGCTCCGGCATCCTCTGCAGCCTCGTGGGGCGATGCGGGCAGCGGAAAACTGTAGTGCGGATCCTTGAAGACCGCGCCGCTATCTGCGCACAGGCGGCGCACGGTTTCGGTGTCGCTGTCACTGCCGGTCTGCACTGGCTTCCAATAACAAACTTCGCCAATGCTTGCGGCCGCGCGCACGAAGAGGGCGCTGACCACGGTTTTGCCGATGTCCGTATCGGTGCCCACTACCACCAAGGGCTTGCGCGAGGGAGTCTTGGGCTGCGCCTGGCTCGCATGGCTTGCTCCGATGTGTTGCGCCAGACGGGCGACTTCTGTGCGGGAATTGAAGGCGTGCAGCACGATGCGCAGGCGGGCGGATCCCGCGGGCACGGTTGGTGGGCGCACGGCGCGAACTTCAAAGCCGGCGGCTTGCGCCTTCTCGGCGAGGTCCAGGGCAGCCGCGCTCTCGCCCACCAGGATGGGCAGGATGGCCGCGGCTGGCGCCTCAAGACCGACAGCCTGAGCCAGTTCTCTAGCCCGGGCGTGCAAAGCCTCGCGCTGCCCATCGGCGTCCCGCGCCAATGCGATGGCTGCGACCAGGGCGCCCGAAATGGCTGGCGCAACACCGGTGCTGAAAACAAAACTGCGCGCCGTCGTGAGCAACACTTCGATGAGGGCGCGGCTACCCGCAACAAATCCCCCTTGGGCTCCAAGAGCCTTGCCGCAAGGCACCGTGCGTGCCACGAGAACCGAAGCCTCGGCACCCTCTGCCAGCGCCGCCGCCCAGGCTCCGGCTCCCGCCGGTCCCACGACCCCCGCAGCGTGGGCTTCGTCCACCAGAAGCCCGGCGTCGTATTTTTTGCAGAGGCGTGAGATCTCCACCAGCGGGGCGAGGTCGCCATCCATGGAGAAGACGCCTTCGCTGACAACCCAGCGCCGCCGCGCAGCGCTGGCCCCGGCCAGGCGGGCTTCGAGATCCTGACAATCGTTGTGGGCGAAGACCACACAACGGCCGCCAGCGAGTCGTGCCGCATCGATCAAGGAGGCGTGGTTGAGTTGGTCCGAGAAGAGCACATCGCCTCGCTGTACCAGGGCCGTCAAGAGTCCCAGGTTGGCCTGAAACCCCGTGGCAAAGAGCAGCGCGGCTTCGGCGCCGAGCCAATCCGCCAGGGCTTCTTCCGCCTGGCGATCGAGGGCTGCTCCGCCACCCAGGAGTCGGCTGGCCCGCGCTCCGGTGCCGTGCTTGGAGATAGCCTGCCGCGCGGCGTCGATGATCTCTTTGTTGCGCGCCAGACCGAGATAGTCGTTGCTGGCGAAGTCCGCGAGATCGTCCCGCAACAAGACGATCTCCCGCGAGCGGCCTTGGCGGGACAGCTCAGCTAGTTGCTTCTCGAAGTCGGATTGGATCTCCTTCGTCACCGTTATCCCCGGCGCACGGGATTCAAACCGAGTTTCTGGAACATAGCCGCGTCGCTTGAGGGTTGGGGGTTGGCCGTGGTCAAGAGCTGGTCACCGACGAAGATCGAGTTGGCCCCGGCCAGGAAACACAGCGCCTGGGCTTCCTCACTCATCTCTCCACGGCCCGCGCTGAGCCGAATCACGGCCCGGGGCATCAGAATGCGCGCGGCGGCGATGGTGGCCAACATCTCGCTCCAGTCCACCGTCGGATCACTGCCCAGTGGTGTGCCTTCGATGGGAACCAGGGCGTTGATAGGCACGCTCTCGGGTTGTGGATCGAGGCTTGCGAGTTCGAAGAGCAATTCGGCTCGTGCCTGCATCGATTCGCCCAAACCCAGAATACCTCCCGAGCAGACATGGATGCCTGCGGAGCGCACGTTGCCCAGAGTTTCGATGCGATCATCGAAGTCGTGGGTGGAGACCACCTCACCGTAATAGCTGCGGCCGGTGTCGAGGTTGTGGTTGTAATAGTCGAGCCCGGCGTCCTTGAGTCTCTGCGCCTGGCTTTCCTTGAGCATGCCCAGGGTGACGCAGGTCTCGAGTCCGAGTTCCTTCACCCCGCGCACCATGTCAAGCACTGCCTCGAAGTCCTCGCCTTCGCGCACTTCGCGCCAGGCGGCCCCCATGCAGAAGCGATCGGCACCCGCAGCTTGCGCATTGCGCGCCGCCTCAAGTGTGGCCTTGACCGAGAGCCGGTCCTCACTCCTTGTGGCGGTCTTGGAGTGTGCGCTCTGAGAGCAATAGCCACAGTCCTCGGGGCAGCCCCCGGTCTTGATAGAAATGAGTTGCGAGCATTGCACTTCGCGCGGGTCGTGGTGGAGGCGATGAACCTTGGCCGCTTCGAAGGTGAGTTCGAGCAGAGGCCGCCCGAAGAGGGCCTCGACTGCATCAAGCGTCAGGCCGCCGGGTGCGGGGCTGATTTGGGTCGTTGTCATGGTGGAGAGTCTATCCTGGACATGCAGCGAGCGGTACGGACTCGGCATTCCTCGCGTTGAGCGCACGCTGGCGGCACTGCTCCTTGCCTGGGTTGGCCGCGCTTGTGGCCGCCTGCCTCGGAGGACGGTATTCTGGTACCCATGACGAACAGCACCAATAGCAAGGCCACCACCTACTGGGACTACATCAAGGTCGAGGAACTTCTCGCGCTGCAAAACGGTCTGGCCACAGACGAGGACGAACTCTCGAATGACGAGGTGTTGTTTATCACGGTGCACCAAGTTTTCGAGTTGTGGTTCAAGCTCATGCTGCGCGAATTGCGTGCCGCCCGCGATCTATTCATGTCGCCCAATGTCGCCGAGCAGGAACTCTCGGGCGCAGCCGCGATTATGCATCGCGTGTCCACCCTGCTGCGGCGTTGCACCGACCACTTCTTGGTCATGGAGACCCTGCCGACCCGTGAGTACCTCGGCTTTCGCGACAAGCTCATGCCCGCCAGCGGATTCCAGAGCGCTCAACTGCGCGAGGTCGAAATTATCCTCGGGCTCGAGGAAAAAGACCGCATCGGATACGGCTTGGATTTGAGCTACCTCGACGCCTTGCGCGCCGCGGATGGCAGCCCTTCACCCGCTCTGAAGCGCGTCGAGCGCGCCCTCGACGACACGCCGACCCTAAAATTCGCCCTGGAGGAATGGCTTTGTCGTACTCCCATCGATGGCATGGCGCCCGATGATCCCAAGGCCGAACAACGCCTGAACGACTTCCTATCCGATTACCTAGCAGCCCATTCACTATCGGTGGATCGCACCCTTGAGTGCGCCTTGCTCTTGGCAGGCAAGGACCACGACCGCAAGAAGCTCACCGAGCGCTACGCCGTCGAAAAAGATTCTGTGCGCAAGTTCTTTCAACCCGGCGAGGACGAGGGTGGCCAGCGCACTCGCCGCGTGCGCGCCGCCATTCTGTTCATCGAAACCTACCGCGAATTGCCCCTGCTCGCCTGGCCCCGTGAGGTGCTCGACGCCTTGGTGGAGGTCGAGCAGTTGTTCGTTATCTTCCGGCAACGCCACGCGCGCATGGTCGAAAGGGTGATAGGCCGCCGCACGGGCACAGGTGGCAGCGCCGGCGTCGATTACCTCGACAATACGGCGCTCAAGTACCGCATCTTCCGCGATCTGTGGGCCGTCCGAACCTTGCAGATCCCCGCCGACCTCGCCCCCGAGTTACGGGATGCTGGCTTCTACGGATTTGTCAGCGCCTGATCGCGCCGGGAAGACAAAGCGCTGGTAGAGCACCGAAACCAGGAGCAATGAAAGCCCCAGGCCCAATAGCGAAGCGACTCGGAAGAGACCCTCTAGGTCGCCGAGGTCGTGCAAGAAAACCTTCAGTAGCGTAATCAGCAAGAACCCCAGGCTGATCTGGCGCAGGGCCGAAATGTTGCGCGCCATGCCTGCCGCCAGGAGGCTCAAGGCGTACAGGATCCAGACGATGGAAAGGGTCAGGTCGCTGGCGGAACCCTGGCTGCGCCCGAGTTGCAGGTACTCCCCTGGCGTGAAGTACACCAGGACCTGGAGGTTGAGCCAGACGAAGGCCAAGAGCGTCGCGGCCAGGCCCAAACACCCCGTCACCCAGGCGCGGCCCTTGAAAGGCGCTTTCCATTCGAGGTTTGTCAACAGGTCGCTTTCGCGGGGTGCCAACAAGAGCGCCGCACCAAAGGCCGAGAGCAGCGGCAGGCCGCTCGAGTAGCTGGTCCAGTTCCAGGCGAGTTGATCGCTGCTTTCGAAGATGGGGCTGCCGCTGAACCCCTGGGCGACTTGTGCCGCCAGGCTCAATGCGCTCAAGGCCACACAGCCAAGAACTGTGAGCTTCAAGCCCAGGGTAGGTAGAGCGCGCCAGAGAAGCGCGAGCCCGAGTCCCGCGAGCCCCACTCCCACGAGGAACATCTGGTGATCGAAGTACTGGGCCAAACCAAAGCACGACAAGACGACAGCAGCCCCCAGGCACCATCGCGTGGCTGAGTCGCGAGTTAGTGAAGCCCGGCCGAGAATGGCACGGGACAGCACGCCCACGAAGAGACTCACGAGTGCCAGTGCCGCGTACGCTTGCCAGGTCGTGACCTTGTCGAGGTGCGCTCCGAGCAGGTCATCCAGGCTTGGCAGCGTGATGCAGAAGAAGATCCCCACCGCCGCCCAGGCCAGACGATTGGCTCCCAGGCGCTGGCGAGCCAAGAGGGGGGTCGCCGCGAGCAAGCCCACGGCTCCCAGTTCAAGGATGAACAAGTCTCCCGCCACCGCGGCGTGTTCGGGGTCCTGGATGAACTGGAAGACCCAAAAGGCGCGGCGTAGGGCGTAGACCAGAAGCGTCAGGGCATACCAGCCACCCAGTCCTCGCACCATGGCCGGCAAGACAGCTCCCAATCCAAGGAGCAGGGCGGTGCCCAGGCCGAAGATCGGCGCGTCGGTCAGCGAACCGCTGGTAGGCGCCATGGCCAAGAGCACCAGGGGAAAGACAGCCGCACTGCGCCAAGCCCAGCGCGCTCCGCCTGCGTGCCGCTGGCTGATCCAGGCCATTGCGCTGAAGAACAGTACCGCGAAAGCCATCCAACCGGTGGTGATCTCCGGCCCGGGCACCCCCGCGAGGAGTGAATGCGCGTTGTGCAAGAGGTGCGCGCCGAGGACAAGTCCCGCGAAGAGGGCGCCCAGGAAGCGCAGGAAACCTGCCTTGTGCCTGTAGCCTTGCAGGTGCAAGAGCGCTGCGTGCCCCAAGGCCAGGACGAGCCAAGGCCAGGGGCTCGTGTGTTCGTGGAAGGCCGCAGCCAGGACGGCTAGCCCTGCGAGTCCCACGGAGCAGATGGCCGGCGCCACCGGTGCATCCCAGCGCGTCGAGTTCGTGCTTGTTTGGCTGCGGCCAAAGACCCACTCGGCAGTCATGAAGACCACCACGAGCCCCAAGCTCGAGGCGCAGAACTCCCACAGGTTGTGCTGCGAAACTCCCGTGCGCGCCAACCAGGTGGCGGTCACAGCCAACGCACCCGCGGCCGCCCCGGTGACCAACCACTTGGCCTCTTGACGACTGCCCACCCAGCTTGCGCCCACTCCCAGGAAGGCTACGAGGGTGGCCAGGGGCCACAGGCTCTGTCCAAAATCGGTCAGCGCTGCGAAGTAGGCGGCGAAGGCAAAGGGCAAGAGCAGGGCGCCCACTTGGCTGATGAACCAGCGCCGGCGTTCGGCGGCGGGACTGCGCAGACCCGCTGCCGCGAAGATCAGGGCAAACGCGCCCAGGGAACCCAGGGCCAGGGGAAAAAAACTCGAGTCTAGGTGCCGCTGGATCCAGACCAACTCCACCGCAAAGGTCCCCAACATGCCCAAAATGCTCAATGAAGGCCATTTCATGCGCTGGCCCAGGGATAGCAGACCCAGGTCGAGGAGCAGCAGATAGCCGAAGAGGCCGATGGGGTGATCAGCTTGGATCGAGAGCAGGAGCGGCGTGGCAAAACCACCCACGAGTCCCAGGGTGGCCACGAGTTGGGACTGAAAGCGCACCGCCAGCCAGGCGCAAACAGCGGTCACCAGGGCCATCAGAGGTAGGGCGGCCGCGGCCGAGGTGAACTCGTAGAGCCGGTAGGAAGCCCAGACCGTCGAGTAGAGCACCACCACGCCACCACCGGCCGCGGCAGAGGGCGCGAAGCGATAGCTCCGCCTTCGGAAGAGCTCGGCGGTCACGATGGCCACTGTTCCGCTGACCAGCCCGGAGATCACGCGCATGCGTGGCGTCGTCCAACCGCGTTCGTAGGCGTGCTTGAAGAGCAAGAGCCCCGCCAGCGCGAACAAGAGGCCACCCAGGACCGCGGCGCCGCGCACGCCGACCCACTGCTCCCAGCGGATCGGCTGGCGCGCCTGCTTGGGTTTGCGAGCGCGCTTTTCTTTTCGCCCCTTCTTCTTCGGAACAGTCTCGGCGTGCTTGGGGATGGGGCTCTTTGGAAGGGCCGCCATCGCCGTCTCCGTGGGCGGTGGGGATGCGTCCGCTTCTCCCCGCGGACCCCATTCCTCAAGCCTCGCTTCGGCGCTCCCGAGCCGTTCTTCGAGGCCGAGCAACTCCTTGGCCAACCGCCGACCCTTGCGAAAGGCCAGAAAGGCCAGGACCGGCGCCACGAGGATGGCGCAGCCCACGACAAAACCTGCGATGACGAAGAAGAATTCCATGGGTGCAGCGGGGCAGAGGGGCGATGGTCAGACCATTTGTAGCCTGCGCTGACCCCTTGCGGCCAGGCGTTCCTTGGGATCGCCGCGATAAGCCTTGCTTATTGTTCAGCCCTGAACCAACTCACGGTAGGGCTCGAATGGGCCCAAAACGGCCCCTGGGCCCCTAGTCCAAGTGCCCCTCTTCCCCTGGGCCCATCTCAACGCCACCTCCGGGGAAGTACTCCTGCCAGCGGCTGCCCACAGTGTGCGCCGTCTCTTCGTCGCCCACGAGTTCCTCGGGGTAGTTCGGCTTCATGCGCGCGTCGATAAGGATTGGCGCGCTGAGGGCGGCGTGATTGTGGATGAGTTCGCTCTGCGCCGCGCACAGGTCGCGGGCGGGGTCAAAGCGGGTAAAGGTCGTCCAGAGGAAGTTCATCGTCGAGCGGACGGCCCGCTCGGCGTTGTCGCTGAGCACCAAGAGCGGCCAGTCGGCAAAGGCCGGATCGCGCGCGATGTCACAGCCGGCGGCAGCATCCGCTGCAAAGCTGGGACCCTCGATGACGAGGCATCCCGGCGCGAAGACGAAGACCTTCTGAACCCGCGACGAGGGCCGTCCCGTGAACTCGGTGGGCAATTCGCGGCGCTTTTCTCCGAGACCCAAGAGGACCCCCTTGCTGCCCTCGTTTAGCCGCGGTCCCGCGTAATCGAGGGTGTCCATGGAGAGGTTCGGGAACAGGAAGAGATCGGTCTCGAACACGGCTCGCTCGAGCACATGCACCAGTAGCGCACGAAAGTCCTTCAGGTCGGGTCCGCCGTCTACCGCCAGCAGGAACTTCGTCAGCGAGAGCTGTCCTTCCCCGAGCACGCGGAAGGCGCTCACCATGGCCTCGCGTTTGTAACGCTCCTTGACTCGCACTGCCGAGAGCGAATGGTAGCCGGTTTCGCCATAGCTCCAAAGGTCGGAGACCGCGGGCATGACTAGAGGAAAGAGCGGCGAGAGCAGGCGTTGCAAGTAGTCTCCGATGAAGAAATCTTCCTGGCGTGGCTTGCCCACCACGGTGGCGGGGAATACAGCGTCGTGCTTCTTCAAGAGTGCATCCACTTCGAATACGGGAAAGTCGTGAATCTCGGAATAGTAGCCGTAGTGGTCACCGAATGGCCCTTCTGGGCGCCGCTTGTGGGCCTTGATGCGGCCCACCAAGGCCAGGTCGGCTTCGGCCACCAGGGGCAAGGGACCGACTGGATTGTCGGTCATCTCGAGCCGCGAACCGAGCATCAAGCTAGCGAGTAGCAACTCGGGCACATTTTCTGGCAGGGGGGCAATAGCCGAAAGGATCAGCGCCGGCGGACCGCCCAGCATCAGGTTCACCGGCAGGTCGCGGCCCGCAGCCTCGGCGGCTGCGAGATGAAAGCCCGCGCCGCGTTGGATTTGGATGTGGGCGCCGCAAGTCCTGTCGTCAAATATCTGCGCGCGGTACATCCCCAAGTTGTGTACGCCCGTCTCTGGATGTTCGGTGTAGACCAGAGGCAAGGTCAAGAAGGGGCCACCGTCGCGGGGCCAACTCTGGAGCGCGGGCAGGTCTCGCAACTTGGGCTTGCGCTCGCAAATTTCGGTGACCGCGCCGGTTGCGCGCTGCTTGAGCCCCACCCGGGCCAAGGAGCTGAACAGTCCGCGGCGTTTCCAAAGGCCCGCAAGGCTGGGTGGCATGAATTCCTCGGGGAGCCGCGCCAGGTTGGCGATGAGTTCCTCGGGCCGCGGACCGAAGGCTAACTCCACCCGACGGGCCGTGCCGAAGAGGTTGGTTACGAGGGGCATGCACGCGCCCTCGACGCGGGTGAACAAGAGTGCCGGGCCTCCGGCGGCGATCGTCCGGCGGTGGATTTCAGCGACTTCGAGGCGAGCCGAGACCGGAGCCTCGATCACGGCCAACAGGCCCTCGGCTCGCAACACATCGAGAAAACGGCCCAGGTTCTTCGGAGCTGCGCCGGTAGCGCCAAGAGAAGGGCTCGACATGGCTCCTGGATGCTTGCTCAAGGGGTCGGGGGCTCTTTGGGTCCAGCTTCGAGGGGAAGAGAAGCTGGCGCGCCTCCAAGATACGCTCGCTGGACCGCGCAGGTCCAGTAGCGGGGCCGTGAAGGGGGTCTGCTTCAGAGACCTGTAGCGAAACCTCGACAAGAGTGGCTTGTTGAGGGACGGTAGAGGGTGAGCCCTGCTCTCCTTGGCCCGGAATCTTCATGCAAACGCCCACCATGCTTCCCAAACGGCCCCCTTCGGCAGCCTCTCGTTTCCTGGTGGCACTTTTCAAATTCTGCTGTCTAGGGCGACCCTGCAGGGTCGCCTCCGGCGTCATCCTTCGCAAAACACCACCAGGAACCGAGTTGCTGTGTGTGGAGCCCGTTTGCGTGAAGATTCCGGGCTAGGGCTCCTCGGGCCAATTTCCCAAGACCAACCCATGAATCTCCTCCTCCCCAGCCTGTTCAGCCTGCTCGCATTCCAGCCGGCTGGCGCCACCCCGGCCCCCGCTATTCAGGAATCTGCCCAGGAGTCCGCCCCACAAGAGGGCCTTTGGACCCGGCGCGCGGCCGAGCACCTTTTCAATCGCGCGGGCTTTGGGGCCACGGTGGCAGAAATCGAGCGCGCTCTGAGATTGGGTCACGAAGCGACAGTGGATGAGCTACTCGATGGTGGCCGCGAAGCCGAACCCATTTTCTATGCCCTGATCGGCGAGGATCGCTTTGGAGGCACCAAGGGCCTCGATGAGGATGCCCGGCGCGATGTCCGCAACCAGGTGCGCCGCGCCAACAAGAAACAAGAATCCACCTACACCGCCTGGTGGATCGACCGCATGGTGGCCGGCGACGATCCCCTGCGTGATCGCATGACGCTCTTCTGGCACGGCCTGTTTACCACCAGCAGCCGGGATGTGCCGCGTTCCTTCGCCTTGATTCAGCAGCACCAACTCCTGCGCAACAACGCCATCGAGAGTTACGCCACCCTGTTGTATGGCATCGTGCGCGACCCGGCGATGCTCTATTACCTGGACAACACCAAGAACAAGAAACGCAAGCCCAACGAAAACCTGGCGCGCGAACTGATGGAACTCTTCAGCCTGGGCGAGGGCAACTACACCGAAAATGATGTCAAGGAGGTTGCTCGGGCCCTGACCGGCAACCATGTCACGCGCCAAGGTGGATTCCGGTTCAATCGCAGGCAGCACGACCGGGGCCGCAAGACGATTATCGGTCAGACCGGGCTCTATGGTGGCAAGGAGGTGGTGCGCATTCTGCTCGAACAGGACGCCTGCTCGCGTTGGATCTCGGGCCGCATCATCGAATACCTTGAGGGCCGTTGGCCCGACGAACAGCGCCACGCAGAGTACGCCGCGCGACTTCTAGAGGACAACTACGAGTTGCGTCCCTTCCTGCGCAAGCTGCTCCTCGATGAACGCTTCTTTCGCGAAGCTGTTGTGGGTACACGGGTCATGGCCCCGATCGATTTTCTCGTGGGCGTCGAGCGGCGCTTGGACCTGGATGTTTCGTCGCGCTTTGTCTTTCGCGCCAGCCGCGAGCTTGGCCAGACCCTCTTCCAGCCGCCGAGCGTAAAGGGCTGGGATGGCGGCGAGGCATGGATCACTACGGCTTCCCTGTTAGGAAGGGGAAATGCGGCCGGGATGATGTTGGGTGTTCTGGAAACCGATTCAACTTTTGATAGGGACAGCAGCGATCGCCCGAAAAACCCCGCGTCTCCCCGACGCGAAGATGGCAAGGGGTCCATGGACGGAGAGGGCGATGAGATGGACGAGCAGGACGAAGAGATGGAGATGGGGGATCGCATGGACAATGAAGACCGCGGCAGCCGGCGCATCCCCCGCGGTTGGCGCTCCCTCAAGCGAGATCTGGGAACGAGTTATGAACCGCAGCTCAACCTGACTTGGCGACTCTCGCGACGCAATGTGAAAACAGACGGCCAGATCGTCGAACTGCTGCTAAATGACCTCTTGGCCATTGAGGTCCCGCGCGAGACAAGTCTCGCTCTGACGGCTTACTTTGCATGGGTGCGCAAGGATCGTGGCCTCGAAGAGGGTCAGGTGCTTTCCAACCCCGGCGAAAGCGAACCTCTCCTGCGCGGCCTGGCGCACTTGATCCTGAGCCTTCCAGAAGCCCAACTGAACTGAGACCTAGCATGCAATCGAACCAATCTAGGCACACAGATACGGCTCGCTTTGACCGCCGCTCCTTGTTCCGCGGAGGACTTGGGCTCGCCGGTGCTTTGGCTCTTTCGAGACCGGCCCAGGCGCTCTTTGGTTCTCGCCCGGAAGGGGACGACCGCACCTTGGTCCTGGTGCAACTCTCCGGCGGCAACGACGGACTCTCCACCCTGGTGCCCTATGGCGACGATGAGTACTTCAAAGCGCGCAGGGTTTGCCGCGTGGACCCGGCGAGTCTGCACAAGATCGATCGCTATCGCGGTTTGCATCCCGCCCTCAAACGGCTCTCAAAGCGCTATAAGGAGGGTGGCCTCGCCATCGTCCAGGGCATCGGTTATCCGGGCCCCAACAGGTCGCACTTCAAGTCTCTCGATATCTGGCACAGCGCCAATCTCGAGGGCCGCGTCCAGGACTCGGGCTGGATCGGAAGGCTTCTGGAGAGTCGCTGGAAAGAAAACAGCCTGCCCGAGTTGAGCGTGCATCTGGGCAAGAGCGTGCCCTACTCCTTGCACTCGAAGAGCCACCCTCCGGTGTGTTTTGAGATTCCTGAGAGCTATCGCTGGGTTGGTGAAGCGCGCGCGTCCAAGGAACTGGAAACCGGTGGAGAAGACGATCGTTCCTCCGTACTTGACCGACTGCGTGGTGTTATGCGCGACGCCCGGGCTTCCTCGGCACGCATCCGGCGCGCCGCTTTGAGCTACACCCCACAGGTTGAATACCCCTCCACCGATGAGGGCACGGCCATGCGCGCGGCGGCGGCCTTGATCGATGCACGCCTCGGCAGCCGCGTGATCTCCGTCGAATTTGGTGGCTTTGATACTCACACCGGCCAGCCGAATCGGCATGCGCGCTTGATGTCCGGTCTCGATTCTGCCCTGGCGTCCTTTCTCGACGACCTTGAGGGCCGCAGTGCCGGCGAGAAGACCCTCGTTCTTGTCTTCAGTGAATTCGGCCGCCGCTTCCAAGAGAACGGATCGGGCGGAACCGACCACGGCAAGGCGGGCATCTTGTTCGCAGCCGGCGCTCCCGTCCAAGGCGGCCTCATTGGCGAGTACCCTTCCTTGACCGATCTCGACGACAAGGACCTCGCCTACAACATTGACTTCCGGCGAGCCTACGCCAGCGCGCTCGACTGGCTGGGCGCCGACTCGCTGCCCATCCTCGGCGAAAAGTTCAACCCGCTGCCCCTTTTTGGCTAGGCTTCCGAGCGAAGAAACTGGCCCCAAGCGTCTGCGCCCCCGGATGTCGCACCCAGAGAGAAGCCGCAAGATAGATGCGTGGGACTATGTGATCGTGGGCTCTGGGTTTGGCGGCAGCGTGTCGGCGCTGCGGCTCGTGGAGAAGGGCTACACCGTGTTGGTTTTGGAGAAGGGCAGGCGCTGGGAGCCCGAGGACTTTCCAAAGACCAACTGGCAGATCCGCGACTGGCTCTGGAATCCCGCCTGGGGCTTGCGCGGGTTCTTTCAGATGTCCTTTCTAAAGCACATCACCGTGCTGCACGGGGTTGGCGTCGGTGGTGGTTCGCTGGTCTATGCGAACACCTTGCCGCGGCCCTCGGAGCCATTTTTCAGGGCGCCCTCGTGGAACAACTTGGCCGATTGGCAAAGCGAGTTGGAACCTCACTACGCCACAGCCGAAAGGATGCTCGGTGCCGTGCGCAATCCGCGCTGGACCCCGGGGGACGAGGTCCTCGCGGGAATCGCCCGAGACCTTGGTCGCAGCGAGCATCACCACCCCACCGAAGTCGGCGTGTTTTTTTCCGAGCCGGGCGTGACCGAGGACGATCCCTACTTCGAAGGCAAAGGTCCCAGGCGAACCGGCTGTACTTTTTGCGGTGCCTGCATGACCGGTTGCCGCGTCGGCGCGAAGAACACCCTGGACCGCAACTACCTGTACCTTGCCCAGGAACTCGGCGCCCTGATCCAAGCGGAGACCGAGGTTGTGGCGGTTCGGCCTGCGCAAGGAGGCTATGTCGTGGAGACCCGTGCAGCGGGAGTGAGCGGCTCAAAGGATGTGCGAGCCAAGCAGGTGATCTTCGCCGGTGGCGTTATGGGCACGATTCCACTCTTGCTTGAGATGCAACAGGATCCGGACGGTTTGCCGCAACTCTCATCGTGTCTAGGCGCCTTTGTGCGCACCAACAACGAAGCCCTTTACGGATCGGTGACGCCGGATAGTTCGGTGGACTTCAGCAAGGGCGTGGCCATTACCTCGATCCTGCACACCAGCGAGCACAGCCATGTCGAGCCCGTGCGCTATGGCGCCGGCTCTGGCTTCTTTCGCTTGCTCGCGCTGCCCCTCGCGCCTGGCAGGAACATGGCGCAGCGCATAACTGCGGCCCTGGCTGGATTCTTGCGCCAGCCCTGGCGTTGGCTGCGGGTCCTCTTCGCCCTCGACTGGGCTCGACACACCCAGGTCCTGCTCTACATGCAGACCCTCGAGGGCACCCTATCGCTGGCGCTGGGGCGCGACTGGCGCAGGGCGTTCGCGCGGGGACTGGTCTCTCGCGTGGACGATCCCGCCCAGGCTCCGCAGGCCTTCATGCCCGAAGCCAATGACCTCATCCAACGCTTCACCAAGAAGGTTGGCGGTGTGGCCATGTCCCTGGCTCCCGAGTTGCTCCTGGGCGTGCCGTCCACGGCGCACATCCTGGGCGGCGCCTGCATGGGGCAGACGGCGGCCGAGGGCGTCATCGACGACAAGCACCGCGTGCACGGCTACCCCGGTCTCTTTGTCATTGATGGATCTGCAGTGAGCGCCAATCCCGGCGTCAATCCCGCGCTGACCATCACCGCTCTCGCCGAGCGGGCCATCAGCCAGATTCCGGCCAAGGACAAGCACGGCCAAGAGGGTTCTTGCGGGGATCGCGGCTAGTTTTGGTGGGTTATGCGGACCCAGCCAGCGGGGAGGTCGTCTAATGGATGTACTTCGACTCTTACTACCCAACAGTCACATCCATGCTGACAGGCCGCCCCGTTCGCTTGCACCTACCGCTCATTGCCCTCGCCTTCTGCTTCCTGGCGGCTCTGTCCGCAGGCCAGACGGCTCGACAGATGCCCACGCCGGGAGCGCCCACTCCCGGCGCTCCCCTGCTTGACGCCAGTGAGCCGGAAGAGCCCCAGGCGAAGCATGGCGAGCGCCTCGACCCAGAAACGGCCTACGGTCCGACCATCATCGAGAGCATGCAGGCCGTCATGGAGCGCGAGCGCCTGCAGCCTTCGTCCACGAAGAACCACAAGGCCCGCAACGGCGCCCAGGGCAGTTGGGCGGTGCCTTCAAGGCGCAAGACGGCAAACCCCCATTCAGGTGAGCACTACGCCATCAACAAGTGGGGCGACACGCGCATGTCGGTGGAGTTCGGCGAGCCGGTCTACTTCGGGGGAGCGTGGATTTCAGGCCAGGCGGCTCCCGTGCTCTGGGCCGCGGGGGTTCGCTTCCACGGCTATCGCGATGGCGAAAAGGTGGCCACCGGAGCCTGGCTTGAGAAGCTCAGCGAGAGGGGCGATTGGCTGGCGGCGGACTTCGAGAATGTGACTCGCATCGAGATCGAGGCCCGGCCCGTGTACCAGGGCTCGGGCTGGTACGGCCTGGACGACCTGACATTCTCGCTGCCCCCGGCAGAGGGTGCCAGCGAACGCCGGCGAGTCGTTGTGGACTTTGATGACCTCTCCTACAACATGCGCCTCACTGGCAGTGGCTACGCCGGTCTCACCTGGCCCAAGGGCACCGGCGACTTCGAGATGGAAACCCAAACCGTGCACGCACCCAAGGTGCCCGAGTCGGCGGACATGGAGGAGATCGATGCCGTGACCACGAATCTCGAGTCGAGCTTCGGCGGTGGCGGGACAGCGCCTGTACTGAGTTTCTCTTTTGCAGGGCCGCACATTGGAAACCCCGGCGCGGGTTGGTTGCCGCCGGATACCAACGGCTCCATCGGCCCCAACCACTTTGTCGCCGTGGTCAATCAGAACCTGTCGGTCTACGACCGTGTAACGGGCAACGAGGTCATCAGCACGGGGCTGGCCAATTTTTGGAACACGCAGGGTTCCGCCGGTGATCCGCGGGCCGTGTACGACCATCATTCGAACCGCTTCATCATCATCGCGACGAACTTCAACACACGCCTGTGGCTTGCCGTGTCTCTGACCGATGATCCGACGGGTTCCTGGTTCAAGACCTGGGTGAATCTCTCCCAGGGCTCCGATTCGTCGAATTGGCCGGACTATCCCACCCTGGGTGTGGACGCCACGGGCATCTACTCCGCTTCCTACATGGTGGGCGGCAATTCCATCAGCTTGTTCGCTATCGACAAGGCGCCGCTCTTGACCGGTTCCCCTTCTCTGGGAACGATCACGGCTTTTCGCAATCTGCCCTGGGAAGGCGCGGTTCACCCTGCGGTGACCTATGGCACGCCGGGCCGCATGTACTGCATATCGCGCCGCGGTTCTCAGACCCTGCGCCTGCGCTTCGTGCAGGGTCCCATGACAAACCCGACTTTGGTGGAGGCGGGTAATGTGTTTGTGCCCAACCACGGCAGTCCGCCGAACGCGCCGGCTCTGGGAAGCGTGGCGCCCCTGGATGCTCTCGATTGGCGTCCCATGAACGCGGTCTTCCGCAACGGATCGCTGTGGACGACCCATGGCGTTGCCTCGGGCGGGCGGGCGGCCTGCCGCTGGTACGAAATCGATGTGGCCAGCGTCGCCACCGCGCAGGTCGGAACCATCTCCGACCCGGTCATGTCCTACATGATGCCCAGCATCTCGGTGAACAAGGACAACTCGGTGGTCGTCGGTTTCTCAGGCTCCAGTCCGAACGATTACGCCTCGTCTTACACAGCCGGCCGCGTGGCCAACGATCCCGCCGGGCAACTTTCGCCGCCGGCGATCCTGATGGCCGGAACCGCCCCCTACAACACCATCGATTCCAGCGGTGTGAATCGCTGGGGCGATTACAGCCTGACCAGTGTGGATCCCGTGGATGACACGGCGATCTGGACCATTCAGGAACACACCCGCTCACCGGATGCTTGGGGCACGCGCGTGGGCCAGTACGAGTTCCCCGTCACCTGTCCCGCACCGTCAAATTTCTGCGTGACTTCGGCCAACTCGGCAGGAACGGGAGCCGTGATGGGCTACGCAGGTGATGCCAGCCTCAGCACCAACAGCTTCTCGCTGCTCACCGTTGGCCTGCCGGCCAACCAGCCGGGGCTCTTTTTCTACGCACCGAACCAGACCGTGACTTTCTTTGGCGACGGCCTCTTGTGCCTCAGCGGTCAGATCGCTCGCCTGGGCGTGGTGGTCGCTGACCAGCTCGGTTTCGCCAGTTTCACGACTGATATGAACGCCCCGCCCTTCAGCGCTGGCCCCGGTCAGGTCCAACCCGGCGACATTCGCCACTTCCAATTCTGGTACCGCGATCCTGCTTTTGGCGGTGCTGGATTCAACTTGAGCGACGGCCTGACCGTGACCTTCTGCCCCTGAGCTGGAGCGGAGGTTGGTGGGTAGGGTCCGGGGAACCTGTCGTTTTCCCGGCCCCCCCAAAAACCGTATTCTGGTGCCATGCAGATTCAACTCGATGGTAACCCCGACTTTGGGGAGGCAACTTGCAATCTGGGGCCGGGGGAGGTCCTGGTTTGTGAGGGTGGGGCGATGAGTCGCATGAGTGCGGGGATGGACCTGCGCACCCAGGCGCTGGGAGGGATTGTGAAGTCTCTCTTTCGAAGCGTCGGGGCGGGGGAGTCCTTCTTGCTCTCGCGCTACTCGTGTCCGCATGGGGGCTTTGTCACCGTGGCGCCCGCGACGCCGGGGGCTGTGGTGCATAGAGAGATGCGCGGCGAGCTGATGAGACTCTCGGCGGGCTCGTTCCTCGCGGCTAGCGAAGGCCTCTCGCTAAATACGCGTTTCGGCGGATTGAAAGCGCTCTTCAGCGGCGAGGGCGCGTTCGTCCTCGATGTAGAGGGCACCGGCGAACTCTTGTTCAACGCCTACGGCGCCATAGTCGAACACGACCTCGACGGGGAACTGACCGTGGACACAGGTCATGTTGTGGCCTGGGAGCCGTCGGTGAATTATTCCATCGAAGGCATGGGCGGGATCAAGCAAACTCTCTTCAGCGGCGAGGGGCTGGTCATGCGTTTTTCCGGGACCGGCAAGATCTGGCTGCAGACGCGCACCATATCCGAAACCGCCGGCTGGCTCGGACCCTACTTGGGCGCCTGATGCAGATCGCCATCGAAGACCGCGGCGCGTTCGCCAGCGCCATCATTCAATTGGATCCTGGCGAGAGCTTCGTCTCGGAATCCGGCGCCATGTATCGCACTAGCGCCCAGATCGATGTGGATGTCACCACTCGATCGAGAGGCAAGGGCGGGTTGCTCAGCGGCTTGAAACGGATGCTGGGTGGCGAGAGTTTTTTCCTCTCCACCTACTTGGCGGCCGGAGGTTCGGCGGGCGAGGTGGGCATTGCGCCGACCCTGCCGGGGGATGTGATGTGCGTCGACCTCGACGGCTCGATGCGTTGGCTGTGCGCCGGCGGCAGCTACCTCGGGTCGGGGCCGGAACTGGCACTCGATACCCAGTTCCAGGGACTGCGGGGCATGCTCTCGGGCGAGAAGATGTTCTTCGTGTCCGTGGCCGGCGAAGGACCGCTGCTCTTCGGCGCCTATGGTGCCATTCTCGAAGTGCCCGTAGATGGCGATTTGATCGTGGATAGCGGTCATGTAGTGGGCTTTGAGGAATCGCTGACCTACGAGGTCACCAAGGCCGGCGGCTCGTGGCTGCGATCCTTCCTCGGCGGCGAGGGCATCGTGATGAAGTTCCGAGGCCAGGGCCGCCTCTTGGTCCAGTCCCACAACCCGCGCGCCTATGGGGCGCGCTTGGGGCGACTCTTACCCCCGAGGCAAGGCTGATGGAACACAAGATCTCCCACGGCCCCAGTTTTTCCATTCTTGAGGCCACCTTGCAGCCCGGAGAAACCCTCGTCTCGGAGTCGGGCGCGATGGCTTGGAAGGACACCCATGTCGTCACCGAGACCTCGACCCGGGGCGGCGTGTTGCAGGGACTCAAGCGCAAACTGTTCTCGGGCGAGAGCTTCTTCCAGAACACCTGGCGCGCCGAAGGCCGGGCCGGATCGATCGCTCTCGCCCCCGGAAGTTCCGGTGACATCGTTGCCCACGAACTCAAAGGCGAGTTGTTTCTCGAGAAGGGCGCTTTCCTGGCATCAACCGAAGGCGTGCGGGTGGACGCCAAGTTCGACGGTCTGAAGGGTTTCTTCAACGAGGGTTTTTTCGTGCTGAAGTGCAGCGGCGAAGGCTTGCTCTTCTTTAACTCCTACGGTGCCATCAAAGCCGTCGATGTGGACGGCGAGTACGTCGTCGACAATGGCTACGCCGTGGCCTGGGAACCGGGCTTGAGCTATCGCCTGACCCGCGCGCGCAAGATCCGCTCCTTCCTCTTTGGCGATCAGTTGATCCTGCGCTTCTCCGGCAAGGGCCGGGTCTGGATCCAAACCCGCAGCCCGCGGGTGAAGGCCAACTGGGTGCACCCCTTCCGCCCGGTGCAGAAGAAGCACAACAACTAGAACAACAACGGAGAGTTTGGGCGGCTTGCTACGCAGCCGTGATCAGCGTGTGCAGGCGAGTCACAGCAGCGCGATCGAGTTCGAGACAGAGTTGGGTGTAGGTCTCGCTGAAGCCGGTCCAGCGGCTTTCGGACCAGCGCGAATCGAGGATCAAGCTCTCGGCTGGTGCCATGATCTGGACGCCGTAGGGCCACTCGATCACCTGCTCGTCGCCCAGCTCCCAGTGCTTGGGCATTTTCAAATCCACCAAGCCCTGGGGGTCGGGTAGTCCCACATCCTCGCGCACCTCGCGCCGGATGGCGGTTTCGATCTGCTCGTGAAACTGAATCGGACCGTCGATGGGACCCCATGTGGGGTTGACGCCATCGGAGCGGCGCAAGAGCAGATAGCTCGGGCCCGCAGCACTCATGCGGTAGACGAAGAGTCGGATTCGGTGTTGGAGATCGGTCATTGGTGAGTGGGACAATCAGAAGCTGGGCCGGGTGCCGGATTGCGCACAGGACCCCGATGGGGTCAGAATGCTCGAATCCAGGGGGCGGGTCCCCTGGTTATCGGCCAAAGACGCCCCTCATTTGAGTCTCATGAGTGAACAAGCTCTACCTCTTCAGCTCTCACCGGCCCTGGCGCAAGCCCTCGCGGCCCTCGACGAGCTCGTGGACTGGGAACGCCGCGACCGGAGCGACATGCAGCGTACCCTGGCCCCGGTGGAGGATGTCCTCGAGCGCCTGGGAAATCCCCACCACGCCTGGCAAGGGGTGCTGGTGGCGGGCACCAAGGGCAAGGGCTCGGTGGCCAGCATGGTGGCCGCGGGTCTCGCTCGCGCGGGGCTTCTGGTGGGCCTTTACACCTCGCCTCATGTGGAGCGCGTCACCGAGCGCGTTGTGCTTGGTGGGGAGGAAGTGGCGGATAACTGCCTAGCGGCTGCCCTGGATAAGGTTCTCACAGCCCGAGAGGCGGCTATCGAGAGCCATAGCCCCGGAGCCGCTGCCACTTGGTTTGACTGCCTCACGGCGGCTGCCTTTGTGTGCTTCGAGGAAGCTGGAGTGGACTGGGCGGTGGTGGAGGTGGGGATCGGCGGCCGTTTGGACTCGACCCGGGTCGTGGAGGCCTCGGTGGCCCTCGTCACCGGGGTGGATCTTGAGCATACAGCCACCTTGGGGGACACTCGTCGCAAGATAGCGACCGAAAAGGGCGCTGTTGTGGCTAATAAGGGAGTTCTGCTGACCGGTGTCTCTCCAAGGGGTTCTGATGGCCAGCCGGACGAGGCCTGGGAGGCCCTCGAAGAAGTCTGCTCCAAGGCCAAGGCCAGTCTGGTGTCGGTGGGGCAGAATGGGTCCTTTGAGGAGCGAAACCTGGCCCTGGCCACGGCTACCTTGGCTGAACTGGGCCGCGGTGGAGTTGTGGACCAGTACGGAGCCCCACTTTGGCGTTCTCACCTGGATGAGACGACCGTTCGCTCGGCGCGCCTACCGGCCCGCGATGAGCGTTTCTTGGTGGCAGGAGTGCAGGTCGTGCTCGACGGGGGCCATGTGGCTTCCAGCATCGAGGCCCTGCTCGACCGCCACGAGCGCGACCCCGAGCTAGGCAAGAAGCCCAAGCTGCTCCTCGCCTTGGGCCTCGAAAAGGACGCCCATACGATCCTCAAGGCTCTGCAGGGGCGGGTCGATAGGTGCCTATGCACCACCCTTCTTGGCGCTTCCTCCGGGGGCCGCTTCTTCTCCGACCAGGCTCTGGCGGAGGTGGCTCACGAGGTCGGACACGATCCCGAAGCCTGGGACGACCCGCGCGAGGCCCTCACCGAGTTGCTCAGCGACGCCGCGAGCGGAGGGGGTTGGGTGCTCATCTGTGGCTCCTTCTACCTCGCCGGCTTGCTCCGGCCCCTGCTTCGCAGCTCAACCTGACCCAATTCTGGCCATGCTGACCATCGTCTCGGACCTCTTCTTGACCGACTCGTTCCTGATCAAGGGCAATATCGAGAACAAGTACACCCGGCTCAGTCAAATCCTCGACGAGCACCGCAAGTTTTTCCTGAAGGTCCGCGACGCGACGCTCATCGATCTCAAGACCTGCGAACGCATCCAGACGCCGCTCCTGCATGTCAATGTGGATGAGATCCTGCTCGCCCACGAATTGCTCGACGAAGCTGGCGACCGGCACCTCAAGCAGTTGACCGATGATCGCGACCTGCACCGCGTGCGAGTTTTTTACACAGGCAATCTGAACATTGAGGTCGCCGGCCATGTGCGCCCGGGAGCCTACGAAGCTGACGATCAGGTCTCGCGGCGCTTCTTCGTCCTGCGCAAGCCCACCATTCGGGGCTTCAAGGACCGCGGCGACCAGGATCTCAAGTTGATGGATGGGTTGGGCTACGCGATCCTCAACAAGGCGCGCCTGTCCTACATCTACGACTTTAACTAGGAAGCCGTGGCCCTGGCGGCCAGGCGCTACACTGGGCCGCGATGGCCGAGCCCAAACCTGACGCCGCCGCCCAAGCCGAGAACTGGCCCGCCCAGTCCGTGGACTCCGATGCACAGGCCGCCCGCGGCACGCCGCACTGGGTGATCTTGCTCGGCCTGTGGGGCGCGGTTGCCACCATGGTGCTGCTCGCTCTTGTTGCAGCTCCCGACGAGCGCGGATTTGGCACTCACGAACAATTGGGGCTCGCACCCTGTCGCTTGATGCAATGGAGCGGCGTGCCCTGTCCGGGTTGCGGCGTGACCACTGCGCTCACTCTGGCGGTCCAGGGCCACCCCAGCCAGGCCTTCTTCGTTCAGCCCTTTGGCCTTTTGTGCGCCTTTGGTCTGCCTTTTCTCGCACTCTGGGCTATCCGGGTGCACCGCCGCGGCGCGGACTTGTACGAAGTGATCAGCCGCCAGCGCGCGTGCTGGGTGAAGTCCATCCTGGTCTTGATGGGCGCAGCTTGGATCTACAAGCTCGTCGTGACTTTTCTCTGAGTCAGCCCCGCTCTCACTCGAGTTCACCTTCTTCGTCTTCCGTTTCGACCTCTTCGTCAAAGGAGAAGTCATCGGGCGCGGCTTCCACCAGCATCTCCATGTAACTCATGTAGCGCGATTGGGCGATCTGACCGTCTTCGAGTGCGCTGAGCACCGCGCATTCCGGCTCGTGATCGTGGGTGCAGTTGGGGAACTTGCAGTTCTGCTGCACCCGCACAAACTCGGGGAAGAGGTCGCGGATTTGGCTCTTCTTGATGCCATGCAAGCGAAAGACGCGGATGCCCGGCGTGTCGATCACGGCGCCGCCCATCTCGAGATGAATCAGGCGCGAGAAGGTCGTGGTGTGCCGGCCCTGTTCCCAGTGACTGCTGATCTTGCCGACCTTGAGTTGCAGTCCGGGTTGGATGGTGTTGAGCAAGGTGGACTTGCCCGCGCCGGAGGGGCCGTAGAGCACGGTCAGTTTGCCGCGCAGGACCTCAATTAGGGCATCGAGGCCCTCGCCGTTTGTGGCGCAAGTTTCTAGGACGGGCACCGGCACGCTGTCGTAGGTCGCGCGAAAATTAGCCAGGAGCCCCTTCTTGTCCAGGTCGATCTTGTTCAAGACGAGCCGGGTGGGAATCCGATGCCATTCACAAGCGGCCAGGATGCGGTCGGTGCGGTTGCTCGAAAACTTGGGGCTCGCCACCGAGGAGAAGACCAGCAACTGGTCGACATTGGTCGCCAGGACCTGCTCCCGAGGGTCGTGGGAGGAGGCCACCCGCGAGAGGGCGTTCATGCGCGGCAGGACCTCTACCAGGGCCGCCGGCTGGTTCTGGGTATCGAGCTTTACGAAGTCGCCCACGGCCACCGGGTTCTTCTTGCCCTCGAGGTTCTCAAAAAGCGATCCGCGCGGCGCGGCCTGCAAGATCTCGCCGTCGATTTCTACATGGCAGATCTTGGCGTCGACGCGCACAACCCGACCCTCGACGAGTTCTTTCACAGGTGCTTGCAAGTTGAGATCACGGAGGGCGTTGGCTGATTGGGGCGGCTGTGTGCCTAGACAGGTGGGCGTGAGGGCGGCGGCAGAGTATAACGGTGGCGGCATGAGTCTCGAACCCGCCATTCAATCGCGCCAGAATTCAATTCTGAAGCGCGCGCGTTCCATCCTCGCTGGCAAGCTGCGCGAATCCATCGCCCTGGAAGGCGACCGCCTCGTGGATGATGCCCTTGCCGGCACCCTCTCCGGTGCTCTCGAAATCGAGATGATGCTAGTGGCTGAGAGCCGTGGGGAACGGGCGGAGGAACTCAGCGATCGAGGAGTGCCCGTGCGCCTGGTGGCTGACGAACTGTTGCAACAACTCAGCGGCCTCAAGGCAGCGCCGGGCATCCTGGCCCTGGCCGCGCGGCCCGCGTCGCTGGGCATCGAAATCCTCAAGCCCACCAGCGCGCCCCTGGTCCTGGTGATCGCCGGAGTGCAGGACCCTGGCAATTTAGGGGCCTTGGCGCGCTCGGCCGAAGCGGCTGGCACTTCTGCCGTCGTGGTTATCTCTGGCGGCGCGCGACCCTTTGGTGCCAAGGCCCTGCGTGGCTCCATGGGCAGCCTGCTGCGTTTGCCCGTAGTCGAGACCAGCGACGCCAACGCTTTGGCCGAGTCCCTGGGGAAAGAGGGCTATCGCCAGGTCTCGGCCGACATTCGAACCGGGACTGTCTGGAACGAATTCGATTGGTCGGTGCCCCTGGCCCTGTGGGTCAGCGGAGAGACTGGCGAGTTGCCTCCTGCGGCCAGCACCTTCGAGGGCGTCACGATTCCCATGCAGGGCCAGGTCGAATCGCTCAACATCTCGGTTGCGGCTTCGCTCTTGCTGTTCGCCGCGGCGGCTGCTGGAACCGCGCGATGACAACTGACCTTTTCGGCACCGAGGAAATCCGTGCGGACCCCTTGGCTCCGGTGCAGCCCGGTGCGCCCTTGGCCGAGTCCATGCGTCCGCGCAGCCTCGATGAATTCATCGGCCAGGCGCAACTCGTTGGGCTGGGCAAAATCCTCACCTCCTTGCTCGCGGGCGAACTGACCCAGAGCCTGATTCTCTGGGGCCCGCCGGGAACCGGCAAAACCACCCTGGCACGCCTCATCGCGGCCTCCACAAAGCTGCGTTTTGTGCCCTTCTCCGCGGTGCTCTCGGGAGTCAAGGAGATTCGCGCTACCATGACTCGGGCGCGTGAAGAGAGGGCTCGCAACGGCGATCGCACCCTGCTCTTCGTGGATGAAATTCACCGTTTCAACAAGGCTCAGCAAGACGCCTTTCTGCCCTTTGTAGAACGCGGTGACATCCTCTTGATCGGAGCGACCACCGAAAACCCCTCCTTCGAAGTCAACTCTGCCTTGCTATCGCGGGTGCGCACACTGATTCTCGAACCGCTCAGCGTGCAAGACCTCGTGATCTTGTTGCGCCGTGCACTCGAAGACAAGGAACGCGGTTTAGGCTCCTGCTTTGAGGTGCAAGACGAAATCTTGATGCTTATCGCCCACGCATCGGATGGAGATGCGCGGCGTGCCTTGACGGCCCTTGAGACCGCTGCGGCGTTGCTCCCCGAAGGCGCTGAGTTGCTTCATGAGCATGTGGCGGAAGCCCTGCAACGCAAGGTCTTGCACTACGACAAGAGCGGCGAAGAACACTTCAACTTGGCCTCGGCTTTGCACAAGAGCGTGCGCAATTCCGATGAGAACGCCACTCTCTATTGGCTCACGCGCATGATGGAGGCAGGGGAGGACGGCAACTACATAGCCCGGCGCTTGATTCGCATGGCCACCGAAGATGTGGGTCTCGCCGACCCCTTCGCCTTGCGTGTGGCCCTCGACGGCGCCGAGGCTTTTCACCGCCTGGGTTATCCCGAAGGCAAGTTGGCCCTGGTGCAAGCCGCGCTCTTCCTGGCTCGCGCACCCAAGTCGAACGCCATCTATGTGGCCCACGCCAAGGCCGAAGCGGATGTGCGCGAGAGCGCTGCTGAGCCCGTGCCCTTGCACCTTTGCAATGCAACCACCGAACTCATGAAGCAGGCCGGCTACGGCAAGGGCTACCGCTACGCCCACGACGAGCCGGGGAAGAAGAGCGACATGGTTTGCATGCCCGACTCACTGCGCGGGCGCCGTTACTTTAAGCCCTCGAAGCCGACCGAATAGTTGCGGATGAGGAGCGCTTGAGGGGAGCTTCTTACCACCTAGAGCCCTGATGGGGCCTGTTTGAGAGGTCTGCGTCTCGAAATGTGCCGAATTATGCAGGGAAAGCTCTTGTTCCTGCGTTTCTTTGTGCCTACAAGTGCTCCTGTTCGCTCCTGCGGACAACCTCGACTTGCCCTTGAATCAGCATCTGTCGGTCCTTGGGATAGATTAATCGAGATCCGTACGCAATGAGACCGAGGTTCGCGGCTTGCCGCGGACCTCGGTTTATTCTTGGCTCTTTGCACCATCTATTCCGGCGACTCTTCGAGAGCCCTCTGCAGTCTCGTGTCCAGGGCGCTTTCGCGACGACTTTGTTCGGTGTTGTTCGTGGCCATGTGCAGGGCGCGCCTTGAACCGACCAGGACCACCAGTTTCTGGGCGCGGGTGATGGCGGTGTAGAGCAGGTTGCGTTGCAACATCATGTAGTGCGCCGTCGCCAAGGGCAGCACGACCACGGGAAACTCGGCACCCTGAGCTCGGTGTACGGTGATGGCGAAAGCTAGACGCAAGTCGGAGAGCTCGCCCAGGGTGTAGATGACTTCACGGTCGGGGAAGGCTACGGTCGCTCCGCTCTCGGCATCCACCCTGGTGATGCGACCCATGTCGCCATTGAAAACTTCGCGCTCGTAGTCGTTACGCGTGTGGATCACGCGATCGCCCACTCGCCAGCTTTGCGATTCGCGGCTAATCTCAAGGGTCCCAGTGCCCTGGGCGTCGCGCAGAGCTTCATTGAGTGCGTCCACGCCGCAAGGACCGCGGTACATGGGCGAGATGACTTGCACATCGGTGTGCCAGTCAAAGCCAAAGCTCATCGGGATGCGCTTGCAGACGACTTCGAGTACACGCGCCGCAGCCTGGTCGGGATCTTCAGAGGCGAAGAAGTAGAAATCGGCCTCGGTGTCTCCCTTGGCGGGCAGGTCGGGCAACAGGCCTTCCAGCAAACGGTGTGCGTTGCGCACGATTCTGCTGTTCTTGGCTTGGCGGTAGATCTGGCGCAGGCGAAAGGTGGGTATGACTTCAGAGGAGAGCATGTCCGCCAGCACATTGCCCGGACCAACCGCGGGCAGTTGGTCGGGGTCACCCACCAGAACCAGTCGCGCGGGCGCCGCGATGGCCTTCACGAGGTGGTGAGCCAAGACCAGGTCGAGCATGGAGATCTCGTCGACAATGATGAGATCGGCCTCCAAGGGATTCTTGCGGTCGTGCTCGAAGCTGCCCTCTGCCTTGGGATTGAACCCCAGCATGCGGTGCACCGTGGTGGCATCCCGACCGGTGGCCTCGGCCATGCGTTTGGCGGCTCGGCCCGTGGGCGAGGCCATGAGTACCCGCGCACCGGCGGCTTCCGCGAGAGAAACGATCAGTCTGACGATGGTGGTTTTGCCCACGCCCGGGCCGCCGGTCAAGAGACCCACGGGCGAAGCCAAAAGTCCCAGCACGGCAGCGCGTTGATCTAGGTTGAGTTCGAGACCGCTGCGCGCTTCGGCGTCGGAGAGTTCCTCGGGACTAGCTAGCGGCCGCGAGGCGCCCAGAGCCAGCAGTTCAGTCAGGTTGCGCGCCAACATAGCTTCGCAGTATTCAAGCCGGGGCTGGTAGACAGCATCCGCGCTGGGACTCTGCTCGGGGTCATTGGCGACATCGATCACCACATCGCCCCGCTGGTGCAAGTCCTCCAGAGCCGTTTCCAAAGCCGCTGGAGTGATCGCTTCGGAGAGCAGAACCGATGCCGCACTCAAGAGCCGCGCACGGGGCAGCAAGCTGTGACCATCGTCGGCGCCTTCACTCAGGGCGTACAGTAGACCCGCCCGCGCACGGCGCGGATCGTCGCGCGCAATTCCCAGGGCCATGGCCACGCGGTCGGCGGTGCCAAAGCCAAGGCCGCGCACACGGCCCGCAAGTTGGTACGGATCACGCCGCACCAGGTCTTCGGCGTGGACGCCCAGGGACGCGATGATGGCCGAGGTTTGCCAGGGACCGAGGTCGAGACCGCGCAGGAAGGCGTGGGCCTGGTGCGAGCCGAGCTCCACGGCAACCTGCTCCGCGAGCTCCTGGGCGACCTCCGGGCGCAGGCCGCGGATGCCGTCGAGGCAGTTCGCATCGTCGCGGATTGTCTCCAGGGTATTGGCGCCGAGCTTCTTTACGATGCGCCCCGCGAGGGTCTCGCCCACGCCGTGGAAGGTCTTGGACGAGAGGTACTTGACCAGCCCCGAGGTGCCGATGGGGGGCAGGACCTCGTAGGCCTCGAAGGCAAATTGGGGGCCGTGGGTCTTGTGCTGCTGCCAGCTGCCGCTCAGGGAGACCCGCAAACCCACCCCTGGAGCCGAAACTCGGCCCACCGCCGTGCAGCGCGCCGGGCGGTAGCCGCTGCCATCGCTCGGAATGACATAACCCGGGTCTGGAGCGATCTTTAGGACGGTATAGAGCGTCTTCTCATCGCTGTAGGTGACGCGCTCTACCGTCCCTTGCAGCGTGATCTCAGGGGCCGGATCGGCCGCTTTCGCGCGCTCTCCGGCCGCATCTCTACTGGAGGGGGCCACAGGGGGATCCTGGCAAGGACTCGCCTGGATTTCCAGCGGGGTCTTCCGGCGCGGGCTCTGGCGCGCTATGCTCTTGCCCCGTTTCGCTTGCGCTTCCAGGCCCATCTGGCAGCGCACTTCCCTCCTGCATCCCAGGAGGCGTGTCAGGCAGGCCCTGCACACGCCCCACAAGAGAATAGCGCATTGATCAAGGTCCAGGTCCGTCCGAACGAGTCTCTCGAGTCCGCACTAAGACGCTTCAAGCGGCAGTGCAACTACAGCGGGATTTTCCGTCTTTTCAAGCAGTACACCTGGCACGAGAAACGCTCGGACAAGCGCCGTCGCGAGCGTCGGGAGCGCCTGCGTTTGGTGCTCAAGGCTGCTCGCCGAAACGATCCCAACTTCCGCGGACGCAACGCGCGTCCGAACCGCTCCCGCCGAGCCCGCCGCGCTGTGCGCCGCGTGCCCCAGCAGGACCGCGGTGAATCGCAGGAACGCTCCCGCGATGAAGGCCAGGATCGTCCCCTGGCCGATGCCAACGACCGCCGCGGCGGCAGCCAGCGCCCCACAGCCCAGGCTGCCGGCGAGGCCCCGGCTGCCACCGAAACCTCGAGAAAGACTGCCAGTGAGAAGCGGTCAGTAGTCGAGAAGGCCTGATACGCACCCCGCGGTGCGCTGCCCCATGGGTTTGTTCACCACCAATCGCGATCTAAATGTTCCGCCCGACCGGGTGGACTTGGAGGTCAATGCCAGCGCACTTGGCCAGCGTGTTGAAGAAGTTGAGCTGCGTCTCGATGCTTTTCTCGGGCGTCACCTCTCGTGGCGCTCGCGGACTTCGATCCAGGGCCTGGTCAAGGACGGTTTCGTCTTGATTGATGCCTCGACGCCAGCCTTGCCGCAGGGCACCGGCAAACTCACCCGCGAGCGCCGCCCCAGTCGCCGCGTGCGCCACGGCACGCGGGTGGTTGTGCTTATCCCGCCCGAGCAGCAACTGCCCGCGCCCGAAGGCCCCACCGGCGAACTCGATATTCTCCACGAGGATGCCGATTGCGTGGCCGTGGACAAGCCTGCCGGTCTGGCGGTGCACCCCAGTGGCCGTCATGTGAATGACACCCTGATCCAGCGCGTGCATGGTCATTACCGCGCTTCACACCTCGACCACGGGATTGCCCCCAGGCTCTGCCATCGCCTCGACCGCGAAACCAGCGGCATCGTGCTGGTGGCCAAGAACCCTGCGGCCCACGCAGCCTTGAGCCGGCAGTTCCAGGAACGCAGCCTCGAAAAGGAATACCTCGCCATCGTCAGTGGCACTCCCCAGCGAGATTCCGGTGTGATCGATGCGCCCATTGGCCCGGCGCGCACGAGTGCCGTGCGGCTCAAAATGTGCGTGGCCATCGACGGTGTCGAATGTCGCACCGATTGGCGCGTGGTGCGGCGCCACCAGGAACTGACTCTGCTCGCCTGCCGCCTACACACCGGCCGTCAACATCAAATTCGCGTGCATCTGGCTTCGATCGGCCTACCCATCGTGGGCGACAAGCTCTACGGCTTGGACGAGGAGTACTTCGTAAAGCATGCCGAGGGCTGCTTGAACGAGGATGACTACTCCCGGTTGCAGCTCCGCCACCAGGGCCTGCACAACCACCGGCTGGTCTTTAGATCTCCCGCCAGCGGCGCGTCGGTGGAAGTCATTAGCCCCCTGCCGACCCACTTGCGCGAGTTCCTCGCCGAGCGCGAGTGGAGCGACGACTAGCCCGGCCTATTCATGCATAGGTGCATGAATAGGCCGGGCTAGGTTCTTGCTGCGCGCTTCTCGAGGACGAACTCGAGAAAGACAAGTAGGCCCACCAGCGCCAGGGTCTCTGCGGGTGTGACCAAGACGCGCTGCACCACCAGCGCCAACACGGTCAAGCCCGCCGCCAGGGTTATCAGCAGCCCGGTCCAGTCGTGGTGCACCAAGATGTCAGCGGGGGCCACTGAAAGCGGGGCTCCCATGACGCAGCGCGGATAGAGCAGGCGCAGGGAGAGCAAGGAGACCAGAGCAGCGGGCAGGCACAGGCGTAGGCTGAACGAGAAACCAGCGAGGTAGCAGGCCAGGAGTCCGAGGACGAGATAGAGGGGCAGGATGAAGCGCACGAAGAGGGCCTTGATCGCGCCGGAGCGCACTTCGTTCTCGGTGACCGGTGCGGTCTCCATGAGCCAACGGGCCTCGGGGCTCGAAGTCACCGGCACATGGGCGAGGAGCACCGGCAGATAAACCGCCGGGGTGAACAGCAGGAGGGCCAACAAGTCCTCGAGCCCCTGGCCGCCTGCGCCACGGGTGCCCGCCACCAGGAAGGCGAGAGGCATGCCCACCATGGGATAGGTGCGCAGCACGAACTCGCGCTCAAGGGGCAGGGCGTCGTAGACCAGGTCGAAGACAGCGCGTTCCCGCGGGCGCACCCAAAACCGCGCGGCCAGGGCGCGGGCCGGGGCCAGGATGCGCGCCAGGAGCGTGGTGCTGCGCCGTCCCCGGTTCGCTTGAGCGGGTGAGAGCACGACGAAGAGCAGTACCGCGGCCAAGCTCGCCAGAACGACATAGAGGCCTCGGGGCAAGGCCGCGCCCGCAGGCGCTGCATCCACCAAGCTGGCGTACCAAATCGGCGGCATCCAGTTGAACCAGGTGGGCCAGGGGCTTCCGCCAGCTTCGATCAGGGCCAACTCCTGCGCCATGACCGGTGCGCGCAGGAGTCCCGCCACCGCGCAGACCACCAGCAGCGTCTGCAACAGGACCAAGAGAGCTTCGGCGCGGTCGCCCAGGACGACCTGGAAGGTCAGCAAGCCGGCACCCAGAAAAATGGCCTGGCCCAAGCCAGCGGCGAGCAGGGCGCCGCGCCCCGCAAGCGAGAGGGCTTCGGGGGCCAGGAGGGCAGCGGGCACCAAGACACCGAGGGCCAGGCTGCAAAGGAGCACGAGCACCGCCAGGCCGTGGCCCAGGCGGCGTTCGAAGCCGCTCGCCGGCAGGCATTCGGACCATTCGGCGGTGCTGTCGGCGCGCAAGAGGGAACCGAACTCACCCAACAAGATCATGGCCACCAGGGCGCAGCTGGCCGAGAGCACAAAGACCCCGTAGCCCCAGGGCCCGAGATCGCCGCGTACGAACAGGCACACCGCACCCATCAATGAACCCTGGGCCAGGAGCGCCGCAAAAGGCACGCGCTCCCCGCCCACCTGGGAGAGGAGCCGCGTGTCACAGATGGCGAGGACCCGGCGCAACATGGCAGGCAAGTGTATACACTCGGCAGCCCCATGGAGACCTTCCTCGATGGCCCTCAAGGTCGCCTGCAAGCCTCGCTCTCCGAGCCCGCCGGCGAAGAGCTTCCGCGGGCGGCATGTATCGTCTGCCATCCGCACCCCGAGCGCGGCGGAACTCTCGACACTACGGTGGTTTTTCGCATCGCCCAGGGGCTGCGCGAGGCTGGAGTGGTCGCCCTGCGCTTCAATTTTCGCGGCGTGGGTCAGAGCGCGGGCGTCTACCACGGAGGCCGCGGCTCCTTGGGCGAAGAGGGCGACGCGTCTGCCGCCCTGGACGATTTGGCCGCGCGCTACCCGGGCCTACCCCTGTGGGCGGCGGGTTTTTCCTTTGGAGCGCGCACGGTGGCGGCTCTGGCTGTGCGCGAGGCGCGCATCGAGCGCGTTCTGCTCGTGGCATTGCCGGTTCTGGCCTTCGATTGCAGCGCCCTTGAGGACCTTGCGACCGATGGTCTCGTAGTCCAGGGTAGCGCCGACGAATTTGGCACCCTGGAGGACATCAAGGTTCAATTTCCCTCTCTGCATGCCGGTTTGCAGTGCACTGAATTCGCTGCTGCCGATCATTTTTTCCGCCGCCAGACCCAAGAGCTCCAGGCGCACATTAGCCGCCAGGCCAGCTCCTGGCTCGCTGCCGGACCCCCCAAGCGACTCGATGACTTCCCAGAAAACGCCTGACAACACTCCTAGCCCGCCCCGGGGCTGCCCCTCGATCCGCCGCGCGATGATGCCCCGCGACACCAACGCCATGGGCACCATCTTTGGCGGCGCGATCCTCTCCGAGATCGACCTCGCGGCCGCAATCGAAGCCCAGCGCCACTGGGAGGGCCGGGTTGTGACCGTCGCCATGGATGGCGTGGAGTTTCACCACCCAGTGAATGTGGGTGACCTGCTCTCGCTCTACACCACCACCGAGAGCATCGGCTGCACCTCGGTCAGGGTGCATGTGGATGTATGGGCTCGCAATCGCTTTGGGGCTGGCGGGGACATGCGCGTGACCGAGGCTCATGTGACCATGGTCGCCGTGGATGAGAACATGAACCCCACCGCGATCTCAGAAGCCCCCCGATCTTAGAAGACGCCACTCTGGATTGACATTCGCCCGGCGGTGCGGCAAAAACACCACCTGTACAGGAACTATCCCCCTCGGAGGCCGCCTCTTGCGGCGCGACGGACTTGACTGAAGACATCGGATACATCATTCCCATCGGTGGGGCGGAAGAGAAGGTCAGCGATGCTGCGATCTTGCGCCGTTTTACCGAGGTTGCCGGCGGTGCCAACGCACGCATTGCCATCATCCCCACTGCCTCGCGGCTCAAAGAGACCGCAGGGCGCTACACCGAGATTTTTGAGGGCTTTGGAGTCGCCGAAGCTTTCAGCCTGCCCTACGAGACCCGCGCCGATTGCAAGCGCCCCGATTGGCTCGAGCGCTTGCAAACTGCCACGGCGGTTTTCATGACCGGTGGCAACCAGTTGCGGCTCTCGACCCTGCTCGGCGGCACGCCCGTGGCCGACTTGATTCGCGAACGCAACGCCACGGATGGCTTGCATGTCGCGGGAACTTCAGCTGGTGCTTCGTTCATGGCCGAGCACATGATCGCCTACGGCAACGAAGGCCCGACGCCGCGCAGCGACATGGTGACCTTGACTCCAGGCCTGGGGCTGACCCACCGCGCGATTATTGATCAGCACTTCGGCCAACGCAATCGCCTCGGCCGCTTGATGACGGCCTTGGCCTACAACCCCCGTCCCATCGGCATCGGCCTCGACGAAGACACCGCGGCCTTCATCGACCACGAACGCATGCTGACCGTGGTGGGTAGCGGCGCCATCACGGTGGTGGACCCCGCCGACCTGGAGTTTTCATCCATGGACTCTGCCCAGCGTCATGCCGCCGTGTGCCTGATCAACATGCGCATCCACATCCTGGTGGCGGGCTGCACCTATGACATGGTCTCCCGCCAGGCGGGTTCGGGAGATCTTCCCTGAGCGGATAGCCGCATGATTGGATCGAAGCTATGGCCGTTGGATAGAATCTCGGGACGATGAAGATCCTCGCACGCAGCATTTTTCTTGGGCCCAGCCTGTACGCCCTGTTCCGTGTCATTCGGCTCACCGTCGATCTCGGCAAGTTGGAAGAGTGGCCCTCAGCCAAGCTCGGTGTGGACTTCACCCGGGGACTTCTCGATGCCCTGCCGGGGCTTTCCGAACACGGTTGCTCCTACGGCGAGCCGGGCGGCTTCGTGCGGCGCCTGACCGAAGGTGAAGGTACCTGGATGGGGCACATCCTCGAGCATGTCGCCATCGAATTACAAAATGTCGCGGGCGCCCATGTGACCTTTGGCAAGACCCGCGGCACGGGCGAAACAGGGCAGTACTCGGTGGTTTACGAGTACGAACAGGAACATGTGGGCGTGGATGCTGGCCGCCTGGCGCTCGATCTTTTGATGCATCTCGTGCCCGCGGAGTTGCGTCCCGCTGACCATGATGACGCGGACTTCGACTGGGAGAGCAAACGCGACGGATTCATTCGCTCTTCCCAGCGGCGCGCCTTGGGCCCCTCGACCCAAAGCCTGGTGGACGCCGCCGAGGCCCGCGACATTCCCTGGCTACGGTTGAACCGCTACAGCCTCGTGCAGTTCGGCCACGGCCGGTATCAGCGTCGCATCCAGGCCACGATCACCAGCGAGACGCGCCACATCGGCGTGGAGCTCGCTTCGGACAAGGAAGAAGCCAACCAGTTGCTCGGCGATTTGGGCTTGCCCGTGGCCCAGCAGCGCCTGGTCTACAACGAGACCGACGCCGCGCGCGCCGCCGAGCGCATCGGCTTTCCCGTGGTGATCAAGCCCTTGAACGCCAACCACGGCCGTGGCGTGACGATCAGAATCGAGGATAAGGACGCCGCGCGCGTGGCCTTTGGTGTGGCCCGCGAACACAGCCGCACCGTCTTGGTGGAGAGCTTTATCGAGGGCCTCGACCACCGCCTCCTGGTGATCAATGGCGAACTCGTGGCCGCCAGCAAGCGCATCCCGGGCCATGTGCTGGGCGATGGAATCCACACCGTGGCCGAGTTGATGGAAATCGTCAACAGCGACCCACGCCGTGGCGTGGGTCACGAGAAGGTACTCACGCGGCTCGAACTCGACCGCGCAGCCAAGGAACACCTCGAGCGCGCCCAAAAAACACCCCAGAGCGTCCTGGACGAGGGCGAAGTGCTCTACCTGCGTTCGACGGCCAACCTCTCTACCGGCGGGACCGCGGTGGATGTGACCGACATCATTCACCCGGTCAATCGCGACATGGCCGAGCGCGCCGCGAAGGCCATCGACCTTGATGTCTGCGGCGTGGACTTTATCACCCATGACATCACCCGTTCCTACCGCACCGACGGCGGAGCCATCTGCGAGGTCAATGCCGCTCCCGGATTTCGCATGCATGTGGCGCCGAGCGAAGGAACGCCCCGCGATGTGGCCGGACCGGTAATGGATATGCTCTTTCCGCCGGGCACGCCCAGTCGAATTCCCATCGCCGCGATCACAGGCACCAACGGCAAGACGACCACCGCTCGGTTGACGGCACACATCTTCAAGGGCGCTGGCAATTCGGTGGGAATGACCACAACCGATGCTGTCTACATCGATGGCCACAAGACTGTCGAAGGTGACATGACCGGTCCGGTGGCGGCACGCATGGTCCTGCGCGATCCGTCAGTGGATGTGGCCGTCATGGAAACGGCTCGCGGCGGTTTGTTGCGCCGGGGCATGGGCTACAGGCGTTGCGATGTGGGCGCCGTCTTGAATGTGGCCGCCGACCACTTGGGTCTGCGAGGCATCGAAACGGTGGAAGACCTCGCCCGGGTCAAACGCATCATCATCGAGATCGCCAAGGACACTGCTGTACTCAACGCCGACGATGAGCTTTGCCTCAAGATGGCAGACTACACCGAGGCCAAAAATGTCTGCTATGTGACCTTGAACCAGGAACACTCCCTGGTGAAGCAACACATTCAGGCAGCAGGCCGGGCCATCGTGCTCGAACAGGGCATGGGCGGGCACATGCTCACGATCTACGACAACGGCGCCCACATTCCCCTGCTCTGGTCCCACGAGATCCCCTGCACCCTGGACGGCAAGGCCCTGCACAATGTGCAGAACGCCATGTTCGCCGCGGCGATCACTTTCAGCATGGGCATCAAGCTCGACGATATCCGTATCGGGCTGCGGACCTTCGATACGACCTACTTTCAGGCGCCGGGTCGCATGAACATCCACGACGATCACGGCTTCAAGGTCATTCTGGACTACGGCCACAACCCCGCCGCCGTGACGGCCATGGCCGCGCTCACCGATCGCTTCGAGGTCGACGGCACGCGCCGAATCGTGATCGCCGCGCCGGGAGACCGTCGCGATGAGGATATCATCGACATCGCCAGCGCGGTGGCCGGCCATTTCGACCACTACATCTGTCGCCGTGACGACAACACCCGCGGCCGCGATGCCGACGAGGTCCCGCGCATGCAACAACGAGCCCTGATCGCAGCCGGTGTGCCCGCAGACAATATCGAAGAGATCCCCGACGAACAGGAGGCCATTGAGAAGGCTCTTTCCATGTGCGCCTCCGGGGATCTGCTCTTGATCTTCGGCGACGCCATCGAGCGTAGCTGGCGGCAGATCACCGAGTTCAAGCCGGATGGAAGAGCCACCACAGGGACCCAAGGGTCCCGCCGGGCTGGGTCTTCCGTCGAGGTCGAGCTTGTGCCCCAGGTGCACATCGACACCGAGGAAGCCTTGATCCGCGACGAACGCGGCGTGCGATTTGCCCGCTCGACAACCATCGAGGACTGACGAGCGTCCCCCCATTCGCAACCGATGGAACTCCGTGATTCACGCCGCCTGACCGGCGCCAATTTTCTCTGGAGCAGGCCCGGCGCCCTCCTGGAGGTCACCCTGGCGGAAGACGAGCTGGACCTTGAGAAGCCCCTAATCGAGGCCTGGAGCCTGGAGGCCAGACGTCTCTTCGAAAGCCTCGGCTGGCAGGCGCAAAGCCTTTGCGTGCGCGAGTTGGGCATTCCCCTGGAGGCGCGCAGTCCCGATTGTGCGCGTTGCATCGCGCTGGCCTTGAGCGCGCCTCTCGACGGTTTGTATACCGCCACGAGCGTCGCCGAGGCAGCTCTCGATGGTGCCCTGGCGAGGCTTAACGGGAAACCCCTCGCCCCTGGCGACGAGAAATTCTTGGCCACCGAAGCGCGCCTGCGAAAGGAACTCGCCGAAGAGGTCAACCCGGCCCTCTTAGCCCTGCGCCAAGCGGCCCATGCACGGGACGTGTGCTTCTTGTCCGATGACGATAAAGTTTCAGTGGGCATGGGCGCGGGTTCCTTGACCTTTGCCGCGCGGGAAGCCCCTGACCCCGCCAGGGTCGCCTGGGAACAGGTCCACGACTTGCCCATGGTGGTCGTGACGGGCACTAACGGCAAGTCCACCACCGTGCGCCTCCTGGCTGCGGTGGCCAATGCGGCTGGGCTCGTGCCTGGGATTTCCTCCACCGACTGGGTGCGCGTGGGCGACGAGATTCTCGACGTTGGCGATTGGTCCGGCCCCGGAGGTGCGCGCTTGGTCCTGCGCGAAAAACGCGTCGAGTTGGCCTTGCTCGAGACCGCTCGCGGGGGATTGATGCGCCGTGGTATGGCTCTCGAGTCCTGCGGCTTGGCTGTGATCTTGAACATATCCGCGGACCACCTCGCCGACTGGGGCACGCCTACCCTCGAGGACCTGGCTGATGCCAAGTTCATCGTGACCCGCGTGGCCAGTTGCGTGGTGCTCAACGCCGACGACGAGCAGATCGTCAAGGCGGCGGCGCGCCACCTCAATGACAAGCAAGAAATCATTTGGTTCAGTCTTGATGCTGAAAGCGAGTTGGTGCGTGGGCACCTAGCGGGCGGCGGCCGCGCCGTGCTCGCCGAGACCGGGAAGATCGTGCTGCGCGGGCCGTGGCACCTCGCCGGAGATCGGAGCACACAAACCTTCGCGCTCTGCACCCTGGCTGACATCCCCCTGACCCTCGGTGGTGCCGCGCTCTACAATGTCGCCAACGCTTTGGCCGCTGTGGCCGCAGCAGCTGACATGGGAATCGAGGCCGCGGCCATCAGCCGGGGCCTTCGGGACTTCAAGAGCGACCCAAAGGACAACCCCGGGCGATTGAATGAATTTCTGATCGGAGGTGTGCGGGTCTTGGTGGACTTTGCCCACAACCCCAGTGGCCTCGCCGCCCTGTGCGAGCTAACCAGTTCACTCCCCGCCCAGCGACGCTTGATTCTTCTGGGCCAGGCTGGCGATCGCGACGAGGAATCGATCCGCGAGATGGTGCGCATCGCCTGGCAGGCCGGACCCGCCATGCTCTTGCTCAAAGAACTCGATCTGCACCTGCGCGGCCGAGAACTCGGCGAGGTGCCCGCGATCATGGAGGATGAATTGCGTCAACTCGGCGCTCCCGCCGACCGCTGGTCCTACGCTTCCAGCGAGCTACAGGCCGTCCAGGAAGCGTTGGAGTGGGCGCAGCCCGGAGACCTCTTGTTGCTTCTCATCCACGACAGCCGTGACGAGGTTCTGGCCAAGCTCGGGGCTGCCGCGGCGGAGACCGTGAAAGGCTCCTCTGATTGAGCTACCCTGCCGCGTAGTCCCTTGCCCGCTGATGCCATGTCCCAGATCAAAGGAATGCTCACCCTCGAACAGTTGACCGCTCTCGCCAATGCTGGCGAGATTGAAACGGTCATCGTGGCCTTTACCGATATCTACGGCCGCATGGTGGGCAAGCGTTTCGAGGTGGGTTTCTTCCTCGAGTCCGCTGTGGAGGAGGGCACTCATGTGTGCAACTACCTGCTGGCCGCTGACATGGATATGGTGCCAGTGGAGGGCTTTCGCTTGGCGAGTTGGGAAGCCGGCTATGGTGATTTTCACCTCGCCCCTGATTTCGCAACCTTGCGTCACGCCAGTTGGTTGGAGAAGACCGCTCTTGTGTTGTGCAATGTCGAGCACGATGGCGCCGGCCCCGTGGCGGAAGCGCCGCGCAGTATATTGATACGCCAAGTAGAGCAAGCCGCAGAGCTGGGTTTGCGCGCCATGGCTGCCAGCGAGCTTGAGTTCTATACCTATCACGAGACCTTCGCCGAGGTGGTCAAGAAGGGCCATCGCGAGCTCGAAGCGGTGAGTCGCTACAGCGCGGATTACCACATCTTGCAGACCAGCAGTGAAGAACCGCTGGTGGGGGCGATTCGCCGTCACCTCCAGGGCTCCGGCGTTCCTGTTGAGAACTCCAAGGGCGAATGGGGCCACGGGCAACACGAGATCAATGTGCGCTACGGCGACATTCTGACCATGGCCGACAGGCACACGGTCTACAAGCAATGCGTCAAGGAACTCGCAGCCCAACAAGAGCAGAGCGTGACCTTCATGGCCAAGCCCTGGACTCTCGAGGCTGGATCGAGTTGCCACCTGCACCTCTCGTTATGGTCCCAGAGCGCCAACGCCTTCGCTGGCGACACGGACTTCGAGGGCATCGCTTGCAGCGACACCTTCCGTTGGTTCCTCGGCGGCTGGATGGCGCATGCACCCGAGATGATGGCCTTCTACGCCAGCACTCCAAATTCCTACAAGCGCTTCCAGGCCGCTTCCTGGGCGCCGACCCGTATCGCCTGGAGCTATGACAATCGCACCGCGGGTTTCCGCATCGTGGGTCGCGGCTCGAGCTTGCGCATCGAGTGCCGTATCCCCGGCGCCGACTGCAACCCCTACCTGGCACTCGCCGCTTCTCTCGCCTCGGGCCTCGACGGCATCAAGAACAAGACTGAGCCTCCGGCCATGCTGCGCGGTGATGCCTACCAATCAACGACCGGCGAAGTTCCCACGCGCTTGGACACAGCCATCGAGTCCCTGGCCGCCAGTGAATTTGCCCAGGAGGCCCTCGGGCCTCAAGTTGTCGAGCACTTCGTGCACCACCTCAAGAGCGAACAGGCGGCCTCTGAGCGCGCTGTGACTGACTGGGAACGGGCGCGCTACTTTGAACAGATCTGATTCTGAAACCAACGCACTGAATAGGCAGAGGCAAGATGCGACTTGAGAACGAAGTAGCCGTCATCACGGGAGCCGCCGGAGGAATTGGTCGCGAGACGGGCCTGCTCTTTGCCAGCGAGGGCGCATGCTGTGTGTTAGCGGATATCGACGAAGAACTCGGCCAGCGCGTGGCCAGCGAGATTGTCGCCGCCGGAGGTCAGGCGGTTTTTTTTCGCGCCGATGTGTCCAGCGCCGCTGACTGCGATGCCATGGTGCGCGTCGCCGAAGAGACCTACGGCAAGCTCACCATCCTGTTCAACAATGCCGGCGTCATGATGGCTGATGATGGCGATGCCCAGTCCACCAGCGAGGCGACCTGGGAGCGCACCATGGCGATCAATCTCAAGGGCGTATTTCTCGGTTGTAAGTACGGTATTCCCGCCTTGCAGCGCGCCGGTGGCGGTGCGGTGATCAACACCGCATCCTTCGTCGCGCACCTCGGCGCCGCCACGGCGCAACTCGCTTACACCGCGAGCAAAGGCGGCGTCTTGGCCATGACCCGCGAACTGGCCGCGATCCACGCCCGCCAGAACATCCGCGTAAACGCCCTTTGCCCCGGACCCCTGCGCACGAAACTCCTGATGGATTTCCTCGACACCGAGGAAAAAAAACAGCGCCGTCTCGTGCATGTGCCCATGGGCCGCTTTGGCGAGGCTGCCGAGATGGCTCGGGCCGCCTTGTTCCTCGCTAGCCATGAAGCCTCCTTCGTCACCGGAACCGAGTTCCTCGTGGACGGCGGCATCACCAGCGCCTATGTCACCCCCGAGTGAGCGCACCCTCTAACCAGGGCTAATTCGCATCTGGGGCGCAGCAAAAGTGGGTAGATTTTTGGCGACTGAGGTTCAACAAGCCGTACATCGAGAGTGAGGCACCGCGGCCGGTGTCGCGAAAGCCGGTCCAGGGTAGTCGCGGGTCGGCGAAGTCGCAGCGGTTTTGGAAGAGGGTGCCCGTGTCGTGACCGCGGGCAAACCAATGCGCGCGTTCGCGGTCGCGGGTCCAGACGGAAGCCGTCAGACCAAAGCTTGTGTCGTTGAAATGGGCCAGGGCCTGGGCGTCATCATCCACAACCAGCACGGGCAGCAGCGGGCCAAAGCTCTCGGCTTGCATAACGAGGGAGTCGTTGGGGCAACCGTCGAGCAAGGTGGGCTCGAAAAAGCGGCCATCCCTGGTTCCGCCGCCCACAAGACATTTCGCGCCGCGGGCGAGGGCGTCCTCTACCTGGGCGGCGAGACCGGCCAAGGCCCGACTGTCGGCCAGGGGGCCCATGGTCGTGGCAGGATTTGTGGGGTCGCCCAGCACATAGGCTTCGAGGTGGGCGCGGGCGTGCTCCAAGAACGCTTGGTGCACGCTGCGATGGACATAGACCCGTTCCACCGCGCAGCAGGACTGGCCCGCGTTGAAACAGGCACCGTCCACGATGTTCTGGGCTGCGAACTCCGGGTCGCTGTCTTCGGCTACATAGGCGGGGTCTTTGCCGCCCAATTCGAGGCCGCAGTCGATAAAGCGATTCGAGAGGGCCGACTGAATGGCGTGCCCGCCCGCCACCGAACCGGTGAAGGTCACATGGCTGATGCGTGGGTCGCCCACCAACATGGCCGTGGTTTTGTGATCGACGATCACGCTGGTGACGAGTCCAGGGCCGAGGGCCTCGAAGGCGCGCTCGAAGTGCAGGCCCGTGAGGGGCGTGCGAGCCGAGTGCTTGAGCACCACGCTGTTGCCGGCGAGCAACGCCGGAAAGACCACATTGATGGCGATCAGGAGTGGGTAGTTCCAGGCGGCGATGTCGAGCACCACGCCGTGGGGCACATGTTGAATTTCGAGGCTGCGGCCGTCGCCCTGCGAATCGATGGCCTCGGGGGCCAGGGTACCCGGCGCTATTCTCGCCATGTGCGTGGCGCGGGCGAGTAGTCCCTCGACTTCGCCGCAGGCCTGACCTGTGGGTTTGCCCATTTGCTGGGTGATGGCGAGGGCCACCTCGTGCTTGTGTTCGCGAAACCAATCGAGGCAGGCGAGGGCACGAGCTGTGCGCTCTTCGACCGAGATGTTTCTCCATACGGTCTGGGCCTGCACGGCCAAGTTCAGCTTGGCGTCGAGAGCTACCCCACCGTCGTAGTCGAGTTCAGCGACGAGGGAATCGTCGAAGGGGTTTTGGCAGCGGAGAGGCATCGATTGATTCTCTCGAGCACTATGGCAAAGAGGGCAGCCCCCTGCACGGTTTCCCTGAAGGCCCTGTATGCGATCCTCATGAGCCGATGCATCAACAGCTGCCCCCGGGAGCCGCAAAAAAAAGCAAGCCCGGGACCACTCGTGTGGCCCCGGGCTTGCTCAGGTTGTTGGTTCTTGCCTTGGCTCTATAGCAGGTCCTGGGCCGGGTGTGTTGGCGTGCGCAGGGTCCGCAGGAAGGTCAGGACAGCGATCTTGTGGATGTCGGACAGGGCGTCGAATGAGTTACGCACAGCCAAGGCTTCGCCACCATGCAACAGAATCGCCTCGGTCAGAGTCGTGGCGCGGCCGTCGTGCATGTAGGGAGCGGTGTCAGCAATGCCCCAGAGGCGCGCCGTCACGAACTGATCGTCCAGAGGGTGCCCAAATGTTTCCTTCAGGCCCAAGCCCATGTCGTGTCGCTTGAGGTCCGAGAAAAGCGGCACTTTGATGCCGCCACCGAGGGTGGTGGCAAAACCGGCGGGTCCCGCTGCAAGGTCTGCAGCGTAGAAGACATTGGCTAGGGGGTCGTCGTGAATTTCTGGCTGCGAATAGGTCAGGTTGGTGGTCAGCGTGGTCAGATTAGGCACATGGCACCCCGAGCAGCCAATCTGCCGAAAAATGCGCGAGCCGAGCCGCGCCGCGCCGGTCAGGACTTCGGCTTTGGGGCGTTCAAGGTTGGTGCCGAAGATGTGCAGCGCTGAGAGTTCCCCAATCAGAATTTCGTCGACAACACCGTCGCCATCTCCATCAATTCCGGCGCCAACGGCCTCGGAGGGCTGCATGCCCATGTGAAACTGCAAGGCGCCGATGTCGAACTGCCTGACCGTGGCGTTGTCACCTTTGCGACCGAAGGGCTTGACCACCAAGTCGTCGTCCACACCCTCGATGCCAGTAGAGTCCTGGACGCCAACGCTGGAGAAGCTGATCGTGCCAAAGCTTACGCCCTTGGAAACGAGCGGAACCGAAGTGCCGGGTGCGCTCATGGCCAGTGCCTTCTGCACTTGGAGATCGGCGGTCATTTCCTTGCCGAGTAGCTCGACTCCGCCCGATCCGAACAGGAAGGGCGGGTTGATGTAGCGACCGTTGAAAAACGAGTGGCCCAGGGCGAGCGTATCGTCGACATCAATTTCTGTGGGCTGGAAGATAGCGTTGTTGTTGCTGCCGCCCACTCCGCCGATGGCGAAGGTGAAGGGCACGGTGGCGTTGCTGCCGACGGAATGACATTCCTGGCAGTTCTGCGCGTCGAGGCCGTTGACACGCAGGAAGGTTCCGTTGTTTTGCAGCGTGGGCCGGCCGCCGGGGCTGGTTGTATCCGCCAGGTTCTCGGGGCCGTCGCCGTAGCCGTCAAGCTTGTTGAAGGGCGTCGCAAAAATCTTGAGTCCGGCCTTGCGGATGTCCAGCAGGGTCATGCCGCCGCCGGTAATGTCTGCCTGTGTTGTCCGGTTGGTGCCGAGGGCGGGGCCTTCGCCGGGAGGCGCCTGGGCGCTCGCAGAAATTGTAAGCGCCAGCAGAACCGAGCCCGTGCTTCCAAGTTTGGTTGAGATCATGTTGGGAAAATGTGGATTTGGGGAATGGCTACCCGGCCGTGTCTCCAGCGCTTCTACATCCCTCGGATGGAATAACTCGGGAGGATCGCGCTGGAGAAACCGACCTACCCGGTATGCTAACTCTAGTGGGAGTTTCGTGTGGGCAAATCTGGAGAGGTGACGACGAGATCAGCATCCCTTAGGAATCTCCAAAAAAGGTCGAGGCAAGCTCGCCGGTGACCACCGAGTCTCTGCTGAGTCTTTGCCTCGCGGAGACTTCTGATTCCATCGAGGCAACTTCGGCGTCAGTCCCGGAACCCTTCGTCTGACCCCGGCGTCATACCCAGGAGCAACTCTTTCGCGCGTTCGGTGGGATCGGCGGCGTGGGCCACGCGGGCGAAGACTTCTTCGAGCGTGCCTTCGCTGCCCGCCCGTTGGCGCAGTTCGTCCAGGGTTCCCAATCCGGCCAGGCGACCCTCGTGGAGAATCGCCATGCGATCGCAGACGCGCTCGACGACATCGAGCAAGTGCGAGGTGTAGAGCACCGCGCCGCCGCGATTGGCCCAGGTGCGCAGGACTTCCTTGAACATGGCGGTGGTGGGCGCGTCGAGGCCGGATAGTGGTTCGTCGAGCACCAAGAGCGGTGGATGGGGCAAGAGCGCGCAGGCCAGGGCCACCTTCTGGCGCATGCCACGAGATATTTGGCCCACGGGGGCGTCGCTTCTTTGGGAGAGCTCCAGGCTCTCGAGCAGGCGTGCGCTCTCGGCCTCGAAAAAGCCGGGTTTGAGACCGTGCAGGCGGCCCACCAGGCTGAGGTGTTGACGGGGGCTCAGGTTGGCGTAGAGCGGCGCGCCGTCGGGCACGAAGGAGAGTGCTCGACGCGCTGCGAGGGGATCGGCGCTGGTGTCGTGGCCGTCGACTTCTACCTTGCCCGCATCGGGCTGCAAGAGTCCGCACAACAAGCGCAGGGCTGTGGTCTTGCCCGCGCCGTTGGGGCCGAGTAAACCCAGGACTTCGCCGGCGCGCACTTCCAGGTCGAAGTCCACCAGGGCCTTCTGGCCGTTGAAGCTCTTGGTCGCGCCTATGAAGCGCGCCAGAGAGGCGGGGTCGGGTGTCGGCACCCGACCCAAGTTACGCGACCTCGTCCTCGTGTTCGAGCATCGTGATCGTGGCGCCGATTTCTTCGGTCAGTTGATCCACGATCTCCTGCATGCGCGTCTTGGAGATGCCCTGGGGCTGGCCTTTGCGATGGCGCGGCGGCGGGCTGGTAATCTGGATTTCCTCGGGCTTCACATCCCGCAGGCGCCTGATCCAGCCATTGATCTCGGCCTCGGTGGAGTTGTCGACCTTGCCGCGCACAAAGTTGGCCCGCACGATGACCCGATCGAGGGTCGCTAGCTGGCTGACGATTTCACCGAGGTGAGTCGTCTTGCGGCCGGTGAGGGCCTTGAAGGTCTTGACCGTGCCGCATTCCAGGCGCACCACCGAGTTGTTGTAGAAGCCTAGGGCCACGCGCACTTCAGCATCGTCGAGGACCTCGAAATTGGTCATCAGGTTGAGCTTGGCCCTGGGAAACCACTTGTCCCGCAGGGCCCTCATGTTTTCGGAGATCTCCCGAAATCCGGGGTGCAGGGTGGGGTCGACTTGCGACCCGACGACCAGGATGTTCTGGAGCTTGTCACCACCCTTGGAAAGCCGCATGAGTTCCTGGGCCGCCAGGGTGACCACAACGGCGGCCCGCGGGAGGCGGTTGTCGCGGCTGATGGCCAGGGTCGAATCCAGCCCGCCGAGGTCGATCCGCAGGTGCTGGCCCCAGCGCGGGGTGCGGGAGGGGCCGGTGATAACGCAGGAGGGATTCAGAACAGCCATGGAGAGTCTTTGAGAGGTGCCTTAGGGCTGGGCGGGCCCGCAATGGGACCTTGAAGGGCCGAGAGGGGCTTGGGAAGCCTCTCTTGAGGGCAAGAAGTCCCTGTTTCGCGTAATCAGGGGCCAGCCATCATAGAGGTTCATGGGGCCCCTGACTAGCCTCTCCTGACTCCCTTTTCATGGGCTCGGTGGCCTGGGGACGGCCGACCCGAAGGGCCAGAGCCCCTCCCAGCAGCCCTAGAACCCATCTCAGAGGGTGTTCTGCCCAGCCGTACAAGATGGATTGGATAAGATCTGCCATGTAAATTAGGAATATCTGGGGGTTATGTTTGGGTGTATGGGCCCCGGGGTCTGTTGTGTAGGGAGACCCGTGTTTAGAGCAGATAATGGTAAGATAGAATGAAGAAAAGATCCTTCGCTGAAGCCCTGGCGGTACATAAATTGTACCCTTTTCTGCCACTCCACTTTCCAGACGCGCCCGGGCCCAATTCGTCACGGGCTCCTGGGCTGATCCCCCCTGGCCCACAGAACCCTGCGCCGACCAAGTAGGAAGACGCAAATTACCAGGAGGCCAATCTTGAGCCTGCCAGAGGCCAACGGGGTGGCTGGTTGCTCAACCCCGGAGGGCCCGAGAATGGTGGTCGAAGGCCTGGGAGCCGGATGATCTCTTCCCGCTGCTTGACAGTCTTCTCCAGGCAGCCATAGACTCCTCGCCAAAAATCGGGCCCAATGCGCACCCCAGCCCTTTCCCAGCAGCCTGGCTCAACCCCTCGTCGGCGCCATCTGCCGCTGCTCAGGGGTTGGCGCAGGCCCAACCTCTCCCCTCCTCCGGCCCCTTCCACCCCCCCCGCCCCCCAGGCGGCGTCCCTTCGGCGACGACACCTTCCGCGGCGATGACCCGCGGCACTCCCACTTCCCGCGAACCGACCTGGCTTCCCGCGAACCTGCATGTACTTCGACTACCTCAATGTCTTCCTGTTCGCCTCGGTCGGGTTCATCTTCGTCTTCGCCAATGTGCTGATCGGTTCGCTCATCCGTCCCAAGCGCAAACACCCCGAAGGCCTCGAGGTCTATGAATGTGGTGAAGAAGCTATCGGCGAGACCTGGATCAAGTTCGACATCCGCTACTACACCGTGGCCTTGGTGTATGTGATCTTCGCTGTCGAGATTGCTTTTCTGTTTCCCTGGGCCATCGTGCTCACCGATGCCATGGCGGGTACTGGTGCAGCAGAGGGCGCGGGCATCGGCCTGTTTGCATTGGTGGAGGGCTTGATGTTCATTGCCATCCTGTTCCTCGGCCTGTGGTATGTGTGGGCGAAGGGCGACCTCGATTGGGTGCTGGCCTATTCCTCGAAGGAATTCGAGGGCAACGCACCGGGCAGCGCTGGCAAGCTGGGCCAGAGCGTTGAGGAACTAAAGGCTGCCAGCGAAGCGGAAGCCGAAGAAAGCGACGACAGCGACGAAGCCGCCTGAGCTCCGCGCAACTCCAACCGACATCATGGCTATTCTAGAACACGCATTCGAAGAGAACCTGCTCACCACAAAGGTGGACTGGCTTTTGAATTGGGCCAAGCTGAACAGCATCTGGCCCATGACCTTCGGCCTCGCTTGCTGTGCCATCGAGATGATGGCGGTGGGGGCCGCGCACCATGACATCGACCGTTTTGGCGCGGGAGCTTTCCGCGCCACGCCGCGCCAGGCGGACTTGATGATCGTGGCCGGCACGGTCAACTTCAAGATGGCCGAGCGTGTCAAGCGGCTCTACGACCAGATGCCGCACCCGAAATATGTGATTGCCATGGGCGCTTGCGCCACCGGCGGCGGGCCCTACCACAAGTTTGGCTACACCGTGGTCAAGGGTGTCGACCGCGTGATCCCGGTGGACATCTACATCGCCGGTTGCCCGCCCCGGCCCGAAGCTTTGCTCGAAGGCTTGATGGCCTTGCAAAACAAGATGCGCAGAACTTCGATCATTCGCAAGCCGGCACAGATTGCCTGAGGGAAACGGACAGCAACCCCATGGATTTCCAAGGCATTCACGATCATCTGCGGTTGATCAACGCGCCCGGCTTGTTGCGCGCCGATGAACCGCGGGCGGCGAACCCCGAGGACAAGAAGGACAAGGGTCGCGGAGGCGACGCCTACCTCGTGGTGGAAGCGGACGCTTTGGCGTCATTCCTGGAGACCTGCCGCGATGATGAGCGCCTCTCCTTTGAAATCCTGGCTGACTTGACAGCCGTCGATCCGGGCAAGGACGACGAGGATTTCTGGATGATCGTGCAACTCCTGTCAGTGACCTTGCGGCACCGTCTGGCGATCAAGGCCTTGGTGCCCAAGGATCCCGGCCAGATCCCGAGTTCGAGCGCGGTTTACCGCGCCGCCCAGTGGCACGAACGGGAATGCGCCGAAATGTTCGGCATCGAGTTCACGGGCCACCCCGACCCGCGCAACATTCTCCTGCCGGATGACTGGCCGGGCTCACCCCTGCGCAAGGACTACGAGTTCCCCACCGAGTACCGCGGCATCTCCTGCGAATAGGCGATTTTTCGAGAGAATCTGAACACAGCGCATGGCGACCGAGCACAAACCTTCCATCACTTTCCATCCCGAGCCCCGGAACCTCCCCGGGGGCGAGCGGGAGTACATGATGGATGTGTCCACATCCGATCTAGAGGTCAACATGGGTCCCCAACACCCTGCGACCCACGGGGTGATGAAGATCCTGATCCGCACCGACGGCGAACTCGTCACCGCGGCTCAACCGCACCTTGGATTCCTGCATCGCTGTGCCGAGAAGATCGGTGAGAATGTCGAGTGGTTGCAGTACCTGCCGTACACCGACCGCTACGACTATCTGGCGTCGATGAACAACAACCTGGGTTACTCGATGGCGGTCGAGAAGCTGCTGGATGTCGAGATCCCTCAGCGTGCGGTGATGTTGCGCATGATCTGCGTTGAACTGAACCGCATCGCCTCGGCTCTCGTGGCTTTTGGAACTTACGGCCTCGACCTGGGCGCCATCACGCCTTTCCTGTACGCCTTCCGCGAGCGCGAGTGGCTCTTGATGATTTTCGAAAAGATCTGCGGCGCGCGTCTGACCTACAGCTATCTGCGCATCGGCGGCGTGTTCAACGACGCGCCCCCAGGCTGGTTGGAAGAAGTCAGCCACTTCTGCGATGTCTTTGAGGAGAAATGGCAGGAGTACTACGACCTCCTGATGGTCAATCACATTTTCGTCAAGCGCACTGCAGACATCGGCGTAATCACCAAGGAACAAGCCCTCGACTTTGGCCTCACCGGGCCGATGTTGCGCGGCTCGGGCGTCGATTTCGACTTGCGCCGCGATGTGCCCTACCTGCGCTACAAGGAAGCCTACGACGCTGGTGCCTGGAAGGTGCCCGTGGGCAGCGGCGAGAAGGGCACCGTGGGTGACTGCTGGGACCGCATCTTCGTCCGCGTGCAGGAGATGATGGAGTCCCTCAGCCTCGTGCGCTGGTGCCTCGAAAACATCGAAGAGGGCCCCATCATCGGCGACATCGCCAAGACACTCAAGGTCCCGCCGGGCGAAGCCTATGTGGGCATCGAAAACCCTCGCGGAGAGCTAGGACACTACGCTGTTTCCGACGGCGGAAAGGTGGCCGTGCGCTGTCGTGTGCGCGGGCCTTCGTTCTGCAATCTGGCCATCCTCGAAGACATCATGCCGGGCACACTGTTGGGCGATGCCGTCGCCATCATCGGTTCGACGGATGTCGTGATCGGAGAAACGGATCGTTAGCGCCATGGCTGCACTCCCGATAGCCCTGAACGCGGCCCAGGCCGCCCTCGAGGTGGCCTCTAGCGAAGGCGGCAACCTGACCCTCGACTTGCTCAAGCAGTACGCCCCCGAAAGCGTGCCTGCCTGGATCCTGCCCCTGACCGCGGCCGCCGTCAGCGTGGGCATTGTCGTCGCCGTCATCGCGTTGCTTGCTCTCACCTCGGTTTGGCTCGAACGCAAGGTCTCCGGCCACATCCAATGCCGCTACGGCCCCATGTATGCAGGCGGTTGGCATGGTTGGGCCCAGTCGATCGCTGATGGCATCAAGCTCTTGATGAAGGAGGACATGATCCCGCTGGGAGCCGACCGCGCCCTGTTTGTCATCGCGCCAGCATTGGTGTTGGGCGCCATCTTTGGCGCTTTCGTGGCCATGCCGCTCTCGCCAGACTTTTTCTTCGCCGACCTACACCTGGGTGCTTTCTTCATCCTGGGCATGAGTTCCCTGACCACCATCGGCGTGGTCATGGCAGGTTGGGCATCGAACTCAAAGTGGTCGCTCTATGGCGCCATGCGCGAGGCAGCTCAGGTCGTGGCCTATGAGATTCCCCTGGGCCTTTCGCTCATGGTGCCCTTGATCGTGGCGGGCACATTCAACTTGCTAGACGCTTCTGCGGGCCAGTCGGATTGGTGGGGTATGGGTTGGTACATCTTCAAGAACCCCTTCGTGTTGCCCGCCGGCCTCTTGTTCTTCGTGTCCTCCCTGGCCGAAACCAAGCGCGCACCCTTTGACTTGCCCGAGGCCGAGTCCGAACTCGTCGCGGGGTTCTTGACCGAGTACTCAGGCATTCGCTGGTCCTTCTTCTTCATGGAGGAGTACGCCGCGATGTACTTGATGAGCCTGATGGCGGCGGTGTTCTTCCTGGGGGGCTTCGAGAGCCCCTTCCTGCACTTTGCAAAGGCCGCTGAACTGCCCGTAATCGTCTGCAACCTGATCGCGGCAGTAACCCTGATCACCAAATCGATGATTGGCGTGATTGTGATGATGTGGGTGCGCTGGACTCTGCCGCGCGTGCGCATCGATCAGGTCATGACCATGGGATACAAATACTTGACACCTCTCGCGCTCCTGTGCGTTCTCGGCGCAGCCCTCTGGGAGGCCGGCAAGGTCTTGATCTTCGAATGAAAACAACAATAAGTGCGCGCGAGCTGACGACGCCACGCGAGTGGGTCCAGAATGTTTGGGACGGGCTCTTCACCACCCTCGCTGGCATGCGGATCACCGGTCGCTATCTCCTGCGGAAGCCGATCACGATCCAGTATCCCGACGAGCGCATGCCGATCCCCGATCGCTATCGTGGGATCCACTACCTCGAACAAGAGAAGTGCATCAACTGCCTCGCCTGCGCTCGGGCCTGTCCCATCGATTGCATCGAGATGGACGCCATCCGCCACGGCAAGGAACTCGAGTGGGTTTCCTTCTCGGTGGACTACCAGAAGTGCATGTTCTGCGAGTTGTGCGTCTACCCTTGCCCCAAGGACTGCATCCACATGGGCACCGAGTTTGCCTTCGTCACCGAAGACCGCAGTGAGCTGAAGCACGATCTCTTGTCCTTCAAGGGCATGAGCCGCGACGCGCGGGTTCGCAAGAAGGAAGCTGAAGAGAAGAAAGCCGCCAAAGCAGCGGCCAAGGAAGCCAAGGCTGCCGCCAAGGAGGCGCAAGCTGCGAGCGGCGACCAGCCCAAGGAGGAAGGCGACGATGGTTGACCTCCAAAAGCCCTTCTACGGGGGGCTGACTCTGTTCTTCGTGGCCATGCTGGGCTGGGGCATCTCCAGCGCCGGAGCGCCCGGGCTGGCCTTTGGCTTCTCTGCCGCGCTAACCCTCGGCGGTAGCCTGGTGTGCATCTGGGAGCGTTCCGTAGTGCGCAGCGCGTTTTCGCTGATGGGCACCTTTGTCGGGGTGGCCGGGCTGTTCATCCTGCTCGGCGCCGACTTCGTCGGCATGGCGCAGATCCTGATCTATGTCGGCGGCATTCTGGCCCTCTTGTTGTTCGGCGTGATGCTCTCGCCGCCCGACATGGAGGAGCGCAAGTTGTCGCGGGTCGCTGGGGGCTTGGTGCTCATGGGCGCCGCCGTGGCCTGGGTTTCGGCCAAGGTTGCCGCAACCGTCGAATGGGCCCAATTGCCAAAGGACGAATTGCCCGAGATGACCACTAGCGTCCACGACATCGGCGTGGGCTTCATCGCCCCGGACAAGTATGTGGTCGCGTTTGAATTAGCCGCCGTACTGCTCACCGTGGCTTTGGTCGCCGCGGTTTACATCGCGCGACGCAAGATGGCCGACTTTGAACCGGCCAAGGACATCCCTTCGAAGGATATCGCTGGGAAAGAAGCTGCCATGAAGGAGATTGCCTGATGGGACTAGGAGCCTACATCGCTGTCTCCGCTGCGCTCTTCGCCTTGGGTGTTGTGGCCATCGTTGTGCGTCGCAACATCCTCTATGTCTTGTTCGGGATCGAGATGATCCTGAACGCGGCCAACATCAACTTCGTGGCCTTCAACCGATTCAACGGTGACGGGCTGGACGGGCGCATGTTCGCGATCTTCGTGATTATCCTGGCGGCAGCGGAAGCGGCAGTTGCCTTGGCGATCGTGCTCAATGTCTACCACCTGTTCAACACCACCAAACCCGCCGAAGTGGACCTCCTTCGGGAGTAGCGAGCTCTTCCCAGCATGGACCTTACTTTCCACCCGGAATCGGACTTCAAACTGCTACTGGCGGTTCCCCTGATTCCGCTCTGCGGCTATCTGCTGCAGATCTTCTTTGGGCGCTTCCTGCCGCGCAAGGGAGATTGGCTGCTCACAGGCGGCATGTTCGCGACCATGTGCATCACACTCTACATGTTCGCCAAGGCCATGAACCACGCCTACAGCGGCGGCGGGCACGGCGGCCACGACGAGCATGAAGCGCTGATCGGATTTTTCCACGAGTCGCGCCACACCGGATTCAAATGGAGCTGGCTGTTCCAGACCGGTGAGGCACCGGACTCGGTCCGCAACTTGACCATCGGCCTCTTGTACGACGGTCTGGGCGCGGCCATGTTGGCCGTGGTGGGGGTGGTGTCGTTTTTTGTGCACCTATTTTCGATGGGGTACATGCAGGGCGACCGGCGCTACCACATCTTCTTCGCCAACATCAGCCTGTTCACCGTGGCCATGCTGGGCCTGGTGCTCTCCGACAACATCGTCTTCCTGTTCATCTTCTGGGAGATCATGGGCTTGATGAGCTACCTGCTCATCGGGCACCTGGCCCAGGACCCCACCAGCCACCGCATCAACCACGCGGCGCGCGCCTGCAAGAAGGCCTTCCTGACCACCCGTGTAGGCGATGTCTGCCTGTTCATCGGGTTCATGATGTTCTTCCTGCACTACGAGACATTCTTCTTCAGCGAATTGTGGGCACAGGTAAACGCGGATGTCGCGCTGAACGGTTGGCAAAGCTGGCACACCACCGCCGGCCTGTTCCTCTTCGGCGGCACTGTGGGCAAGTCGGCGCAGTTCCCTCTGCACATTTGGTTGCCCGATGCCATGGAAGGCCCGACGCCGGTGTCGGCCATGATCCACGCCGCCACCATGGTGGCGGCGGGCGTCTTCCTGCTCGGGCGCCTGTATCCCGTCCTGTCTCCTGAGGTTCTGGGTGTGGTCACGGTCACGGGCGCCACCACGGCGATCTTCGCAGCCACGATCGGCATGACCGTCTTCGACATCAAAGGCGTCCTGGCCTATTCGACCATCAGCCAGTTGGGCTTCATGGTGGCCGCCATCGGTTGCGGCGGCGTGGGCCTCGTGGCCGGTCTCTGGCACATGGTCACCCACGCGTTCTTCAAGGCTTGCCTGTTTCTCTCGGCGGGTTCGGTGATCCATGGCTGCCACCACGAGCAGGACATGCGCAAGATGGGCGGCTTGCGCAAGAAGATGCCCATCACCTTTGCGTGCATGTTGATCTGCACCCTGGCCATTTCGGGGGTGCCCCTCTTTTCGGGCTTCTACTCGAAGGACAAGATCGTCATGGCCTCGTTCCTGTCCCTCGGGCACGAGTTCAACGGTCCGGCCCTGTGGGCTTCGATCGCCCTACCGGCTGCGGCCGCGATCACGGCCTTCTACATGTTCCGCCTGATCTTCATGACCTTCTTCGGCGCGCCCCGTGACAGCCATGTCCATGAGCACGCCCACGAATCACCCTGGCCGATGACCGTGTCCCTCATGGGGCTCGCGTTCCTGGGCATCTTTGGCGGCCACCTGTGGCTCAACGGAGACCTGCTCGGAGCCCACGGCACCTGGTGGGAAAAATTGGTCATGAACGAGCACAACCTGGCTGACCTGTCGAAAATGTACGGCGGCGTTGAGTTGCAAAACACCTATGGCGGAGCCGCCATGGACCCCCACGGCCATGTCGCCCACTCGGCGCACATCTGGGCTCTCGGCGTCTCGTCTTTTGTGGCGGCCCTGGGCATCTTCGCGGCCTGGCTGATCTACCACAAGAAGAAGATAGACCCTGCCCGCATCACTGCGCGGCTTGGCGGCCTCTACACCACCGTGGCCAACAAGTACTACATCGACGAGTTCGTTGAGATCACCGTGATCAAGAGTTCGGTGGTCACGGCGCGCTTCCTGCGTTGGTTCGACGAGAACATCATCGATGGCTGCGTGCTCCTGGTGGGCCGCATCAACCGCACCTTGGGGTTCATCGCCGCCTGGTTCGACAAGACCTTTGTCGACGGCCTGGTGAACTTCCTCGGCACCCTATCGAACGCCATGGGTTCGGCTCTGCGCCTGTTGCAGACCGGCCGCATTCAACAGTACATCTCCTTTGCCGTCGCTGGTGGCCTCCTCGCCGCCGCCTGGCTGATCCTCTCCTAGAGGCCGGACCTCTAGACTCCTCCCCGCTCCAGCTTCGAGCTTCCGATGGAACACATTCTCTCCTGGATTACCTTCATTCCCCTGATCGGTATGACCGCCATCATCTGCTTGCCCAAGCAGTCGGTCGGATTGATCAAGCGCGTGAGTCTTGTCGCCACCGGTATTCCGCTGATCCTGGCGACCTGGCTCTACTTCCAGTTCGATCCGCAGTCGGTGGCAGGCGGCGGCTTTGCCTTTGAGGAACACATCCCGTGGATAAAGGGCATCAGCGCCAACTACTCCGTGGGCGTCGATGGCATCAGCCTGCCCTTGATCTGGCTGACTTGCATCCTCCTGTTCCTAGGCGTGCCTGCTTCCTTCGGCATCAAGAAGTCCGAGAAGGCCTACTACGCTCTGCTGCTCCTACTCGAGGTGGGCATCCTGGGTGTGTTCATATCCCTGGACTACTTCCTGTTCTATGTCTTCTGGGAGATCATGTTGCTGCCGATGTATTTCCTGATCGGCATTTGGGGCGGTCCGCGGCGCGAGTACGCGGCGATCAAGTTCTTTCTCTACACCCTGGCCGGCTCGGTGTTGATGCTGATCGCGATCATCTCCCTGCGCCTCGGTACGGGCACCTTCTCGATCCCTGAGATGGTCAACATGGCCCAGGCTGGGCTCGTCGTGGGTCCCGAGTTCATCGGGCTGGACTACAGCACCTGGGTCTTCTGGTTCCTGTTCGTCGGCTTCGCGATCAAGATTCCCGTCTTCCCCTTCCACACCTGGCTGCCCGACGCCCATGTCCAGGCACCCACTCCGATCTCGGTCATCCTGGCCGGCATTTTGCTCAAGCTGGGTGGCTATGGCTTGATGCGCGGTTGTTTTCCGATCATGCCCGTGGCCTTCCAGGAGAACGCCTACGCCCTCGGCATCCTGGGGGTGATTTCCATCGTCTACGGATCCTTCGTGGCTCTCGGCCAAACGGACTTCAAGCGCATGGTGGCCTACAGTTCGGTGAGCCACATGGGCTATGTGCTCCTGGGCACCGGTGCCCTAACTGTCTGGGGCACCGATGGCGCGGCCATGCAGATGTTCGCCCACGGCACCAGCTCGGCCGCCATGTTCATGGTGGTGGGCGTGATCTATGACCGCGCACACCACCGCGATCTGAACGGTTTTGGCGGCCTTTGCCAGCCCATGCCGATCTACTGGGGCCTGACGACCATCTGCTTCTTCGCGGCCCTCGGCCTGCCCACCATGTCAGGCTTCATCGCCGAAGCCCTGACGCTTCTGGGGGCCTTCCAGGCGGGCGATCCACGCTTCCAGGTCTTGGTTCTGATCTCGGTCATCGGCATCGTGATCACCGCGGCTTTCCTCTTGTGGGCCATCCAGCGCGTGTTCTTCGGATCGCTCAACGAGAAGTACAAGGACTACCCCGACATGACCCCGCGTGAGATCTTTTGCATGGCGCCGCTCCTGTTTTTGTGCCTGCTTTTCGGCGTGTTCCCGCACATCCTCCTCGATGTCATGGAGCCCTCGGTGCAACACCTCGTGACCCTGCTCTCGGTGGGCAAGTAGGAGCCTCATAAGTGGACGCCTACATCGAACCCCTGAAGGCCCTCGCGCCTGAGCTGTTGCTCACAGCCGCCGCGCTGGGAGCCTTGGTTCTGGATCTGCTCATGCGCGGCCGCGATTCGCGCTTCGTGGGTTACTTCACGCTTGTCTCCCTGGCAATCGTGGCCATTATCCTCATGAACCGCATCGGCGACGAGCCGACGGCGGCCTTTGGGATGGTGGTGGTGGACAACTTCGGCACCTTCTTCAAGCTCTTCACCGTGGCCTCCCTGGCCGTGGTGACGATCTTTGTGCTCAGCGACAGGAACGAGAGCCACCACCACATAGGCGAGTATTATTTCCTGCTGCTGGGCGCAGCGATCGGCATCTTCTTCATGGTCAGCACCAACCATCTGCTGCTCCTGATGCTGGGTTTGGAACTCCTGTCACTGGCGAGTTACGCCCTGGCTGGTTTCCACAAGGGTGAACGAAAATCTGCCGAAGCTGCCATGAAGTATGTGGTCTTCGGCGGGCTCTCCGCGGGCGTGATGCTGTACGGCATTTCGCTGCTCTATGGGCTCACCGGTACCCTGGACTTGGTAGAGATGGCCAAGAGCACCGGCGAGGCCATGCCCGCGGGGCTCGCTGGACAACTCACGACAAGCGCCGTGCCCGTGGCTCTTGCCATGGTCCTGGTGTTGGCGGGTTTCGCCTACAAGATGAGCGTTGTGCCCTTCCACTTTTGGACACCGGATGTCTACGAGGGCGCACCCACTCCGGTCACGACATTCCTGGCCGTGGCTTCCAAGGCGGCCGGCGTCGCGGCCCTGTTGCGCTTTCTCGGCGCGCTCTTCCTCGGCCCGGATGTGCAATCTGTAGTCGCCGAGTACGGCGCCTCCGTGGGGCAGTTACTGGCGATCTTGGCGGCGGTCACCATGACCCTCGGCAATCTCTCGGCCATGCGCCAGACGAGTCTCAAGCGCCTCCTGGCCTACTCGTCCATCGCCCACGCCGGCTACATTCTGATCGGCGTGGCCACCATGACCGGCGCCGGTTTCGAAGCCGCCATGTTCTACATGGCCGCCTACTACTTCATGAACCTGGGGGCCTTTGGCTTCGTGCTGTACTTCGAAGGAACACTCGGTTCAGACAGTATCGAGGCCCTCAAGGGTTATGGCTTCAAGGCGCCGCTGATCTCGATTGCTATGGTGACTTTCCTGGTGAGCTTGACCGGCTTGCCTCCCACCATCGGCTTCTATGGCAAGTACCTCTTGTTCAAGGAAGGCCTCGACGCGGGGATGTATTGGCTCGTGGGGGTTGCTGCTCTGAACAGCGTGGTGAGCCTCTTCTATTACTTCCGCATCGCCAAGATGCTCTTCCTCAAGGAACCTGCCAGCGGCAGCGTTCCCCGCCAACCACTCTTTGCCGGGCTTCTGGCGGTACTGTGCGTCCTGACGATCTACTTCGGGCTCTTGCCCGATGCGATCCAAGAGTTCGTGCGCAACTGCCTCCTGATCTGAGTCAGGATGCCGCGGGTGCCATGCTGGCCCGGATCCAGAGGCTGCCAGCATCGTGGTAGTCTTGGTAGGCCTTGAACTCTCCGAAGCATGAGCCCGGCGTGAAGTCGGCTTCCTTGCCGGCACCGCGGCGGTCGATCAGGCGCTCGGAATCCACTTCAGCGAAGCCCGCGGCTGTGAAGGCTGCGCGCCATTCCTTTTCGGAGAGGACTTGCAAGGAGAGCCCCACAGCCTCGGGCCAGTCGGCGGTGGTGGGCCGCCCGGCGTAGCAGTCGACAATGACTTCGGCGCGGCCTCCGGGCTTGAGAACGCGGGCGATTTCAGAGAGGGCTTTGGCCAGGTCGGGCGCATAGTAGAGGGCCTCCATGGAGAAGACCAATTCAAACTTGCCGTCCTTGAAATCGAGCTTCTCGAAGGAGCCCACCTCGTAACGCGCGCGAATGCGCAGGGACGAAAGTTTCTCAGCCTCGGCCACCATGGAAGGCGACACATCGATGCCGATGGCCTGCACGCCTGGCGCGCTCCCGGCCAAGAGGCGCGTGGCCCAGCCGATGCCGCAGCCGAGGTCCAGCACCTGGGAGCCGGCGCGGATGTCGAGTTGTTCGAGGGCCTGGGCCACTACATCGCCGTGGCCGTACTCCATGTTCTCGCCGCGGCCACTCTTGGCCCATTCGTCAAAGGTGCTGGCGATGCGTTCGTGGCTCATGGTTGGTTTCGAGTTCTGCTCTCAGCGCTGGGCGGCAGCGCACTTGGCGATGATGGTGTCGAGGTGCTTGAACACAAGGTTCCAATTGTAGTGCTCCTCGACGAAAGCACGGGCCTGAGCCCCCAAACTCTGGGCGCGCTCGGGCTGCTGAAGGAGAGAGCAGACGGCATCGGCGAAGGCTGTGGCGTCATCGGCTACCAAAAAATCGCGCCCCGCCTGACCCTCGACGCCTTGGGTGGCCAGGGTCGAACCCACCACCGGCAGGCCGCAGGCCATGGCTTCGAGGACTTTGTTCTGGATGCCTCGCGCCACCCTGAGCGGGGCCACGGCCACTGCGCCGCGCTGTACCCGATCGGTGACGCTGTCCACAAAACCGGTCACTTCGATGCCCTTCACTCTTGAAAGGGCCAGGATGCTGGGGCTGGGGTGAGAGCCGATGATCGTAAAGCGCGCCTCTGGAAAACGCTCGCGCACGGCGGGCAGGATCTCCTTCGCAAACCACACACAGCCGTCGACATTGGGGTAGTAGTTCATCACGCCCGTGAACACGAGCTGGCCTTCCTCGCGTTTTTCTGGCGCCGGATGAAAGGCCTCGAGGTCCACTCCGTTGCGCAGCACAGTCGAGGTTGCGCCGGGAATTTGCTCGTCGAAGACGCGTTGTTCGAGGGGAGTGCAGAGCACATTCTCGGTGAAGCTGTAAGCCATGCGGCGTTCGAATTCGAGCATCGTGCTCCACTCGCGAGCGTAGATCCAGCTCATGGGGAACTTAGAGCGCTCGGAATACTGGCGCCACTTGTCCGAGTCGAGTTCGCCCAGATGCATGACCCGCGGCAGCTCGTCGTGGGGCTCGAGAAAAGCCCCCATAGAGGACGAATAGGCGTAGGCCATGTCAGCCCACTGGCAGTGTTCGTCCACCAACCTCTGGAGTTCTGCCGATCCATAGACCCCCAGGGTCAAGGGCGTGCGGGTCAGGAGCAGGGGCAGGGAGCTGATCTTCTTGTAGGTGTCGTGATAGGCCACCGTCGTCGTGGAAATACCCATGGCCACCAGATCGGCCGCAGCCTTGCGATCGGCTTCGTCGTGGGCGAAGCAGACACAGCGCACCTCGTGTTCGCGGCGCATGCGATCCACCAGCCGCCAGGTGGTGATCTTGTCCCCACGATTGGGGGGATAGGGCACGCGCTGGGACAGGAAGAGGATCTTCACGCCAGGCAGGGTACCCGAAAGTCGTCTCGCCTCTGTGCCGCTAGATGGCGCTTTTCATGGTGCGCAAGGTCCTCCGCCAGGGTTCCCGTCAAGTCTGCTTCGCGGCACTCTTGTCCAGGCCCATGTGTTCCATGGCCTGTTGCAGGCAGTAGTCAGTGTTGCCACGCACCAGGCGCGCGAGGTTCGAGTCCGCGTCCGTCTCGGACTGAATGGGCAGTTCTTTCAGGAACACGCGGTGGCGTGGTTCGAGCACGCGCTGGTCGAGCATGAAGACGCACCCGTGATCGCTGACGCGCCGCATCAGGCGTCCAAAACCCTGACGGAACTTGGCCAGAGCCTTGGGCATGTAAATCTGGCGCCGCTGTTCGGTAGATCCCAGGGCCGCGCATTGGGCGTAGTGGTAACGGTCGGGCACGCCGTAGGGCAGGCGCACCATGACGAGGTACTCAAGGGTCTCTCCGGGGAAGTCAGCGCCATACCAGAAGGTGTCGACTCCCATGAGGATGGAGTCGCGCTGATTACGGAACAGTTCGGACAACTTCTCCTTCGAGCTACCTTCCATGTTCTGGTACCAAAAGGGCATCTTGCGCGCGCGGAAGTGGCCTTCCAGTCGTGCGCCCACGCGCTTGACATCGTCGGCGTTGGTGAACAGCACGAGGGTGCGTCCGCCGGTGCGCTCGCAGAGCTTGACGAGAAAGTCGCGCACGAAAGCCAGGAAGGTATCCTTGTTGCCGGATGCCGCTGGCGCATCGCGGGGAACGGCCACCAGGACACGGCTGTAGTCGAAGACCTCCGGAGCGCGAAAAGTGCGCAGGCTGCACGGCAGGCGTTCTTCGTCCTCCATGGGCGTTACGGCCCGTTCGAGACCGGTGTAGGCCTTGGCCGCATCGAAACCACCCTTGATCCAGGTTGTGGCCGACAGGCAGGTCGCCGTGGCCAAGGATGGGAAGTAAAAGCGGCCGAGGAATTCGTGGGGCAAGAGCACCCGGGCCTCCAACTTGACTTGCCCGCGGGGCGTGGTCTGCACATCATGAAATGTGAGCGGGCTGAATGTCGCCTGGCCTTCTTGCAGGGGAATCCAGGCGGCAACGCTCTCGAGCCATTGGCAGAGGTCGGTGCGAGCGATGTCCAGGGAACGCCGCAAGCGGGCCAACCTCTGCCCCGCAACAGAGCTCAGGCGTTCGGCCAATTCGGTCAGGAGGCCATCGAGTTCGCTGCCAGCCTGGTAGAAGCGCGCCCGTGCAGCGAGCAGGTTGGCGCCCGCATGGCTCTCTGCGAACTCTCGCAGGAGGCTGTGTTCATCTCGTTCGCTGCGCTCGCGCCCGGCGTTTGCGCGCCAACGCAGAAACTCCTCGACTTGCGATACCAACTCCTCGCGGGTGACATCGAGCCTCTCACGAGCGGCCCGCGCGCGATCGAGGACCAGGGCGCTCTTGGTGCCGCTCACCAGGCGTTTTTCGATCCGCCGAAAGAGCCCTCGGCGGCGTCCCGGGCCTGGTTGTTCGAGGCGCTCGATCCAATTACCCACTTCTCCGAGGTCGAGGTTGTGGCTCCAGGCTGCATGGGTCTGGTCGTGCAGGTGCTCGCACTCGTCGAAGATAACGTGGCGAAAAAAATCCTGACGCGCCAGGGCGAAGGAATGGTTAGTGATCACGAGATGGCTGCGCTCGGCGCGCCAGCGGGTGACTTCCGCGGCGCAGGAATTGCGATCGTCTCTCGATCGGCAGCACGATGATTGGGCGCGTACATGGCGCACGAGGTCGCGCAGGGCGCGGATGAACGGGCGCGCCTGGTCCGTGGCCAGCGGGGGGCGCAGGGGCAGTCGATCGAGATCGCCGGCCGGATCGGTGAGCGAGAAGATGAGTAACTGCGCGTAGGCCAGCCAGTCCTCGCCGGGGGCTTCGTCGCCGGGCAGGTGCAGTTTTAGGGCGCGCCAACAGAGGTAGTTCTGGCGGCCCTTGAGCACCGTCACCCGCAGATCCGGCTCCAGGCCGGCGCCACGAAAGGCATCCAGGGCGCGGGGAATTTCGTGGTTCATGGCCTGCTCCTGCAGGGCTCGCGTGCAGGTGGCGACTCCCACGCGCACCTCGTGACGGCGGGCCCAGAGCAGCGCGGGCACGAGGTACGCGAGAGTCTTGCCAGTGCCCGTGGGGGCGTGCACCAGCAGGAGTTGCGTCTCGGCCTCGCCGCTGGAGCCGATAGTTTGAGCCACTTCGCGGGCCACTTCGTGCTGGCCTCCGCGATAGAGGGCCTGATTGGTAGTCTTGTCCTGGGCGCCGAAGTGGCTCGGCAAAAATTCGCGAAAAACCAGGTCGCTAAGAGCCGCGTCGTCGGGGTGAAAGGGCAGCGGGCCGTCGCGGTCGGGTGGCAGAGGCTCGAGGCCCTGCCAGGTGAGAGCATCACTTGTCCAGCGCGGCGCGAGGTCGTCGAGCAGCGCGGGAAGATCCTCCAAGTTCAGAGCGGAGCGTGCGAAGCGGCCATCCTTTAATTCGCCCGCGTGACTGCCCGCGGCCCACGGGCTGGGATGGTTGAGGACTTGCAGGCAGTGTTTGAGTGCGGTGGATGACAGGGAATCGCCGGCGGTCAGTCGGGACCAGGCGGCGAGCCAAACAGAGCTCGCTAGAGCCAGGCCAGAATCGTCCAGGCGTGCAAAACGCGCCGCGAGGCAGGTCAAAGCTTCGCGCAGATCCAGAGGTGTGATGGCCGCTTCCGAGAAACGCTCGCGCTCCGTCGCCAACTCAGCTGTGAGCTGCGCGCTGCGACCGGTGAGGCACCCGGGAAAAAAGAGCGCGGTGATGTCGTTCAGACCGATCCCCTCTGGAACTGCGTCGAAGCCGCCACCCAGCAGAGCCGCAAAACCCTCGAATAATTGGCGCTCGGGGCTGATTACCGTGTGCCCTGCCAGGAAGGCAGCCAGGTCGCGCCAGATGTCTTCGCCAGCGCCTTCGAGGTCATCGCGCAGGGGCCCAAAGCGCTCGGCCAGTCGTTCCAGGCGCGCCGAACCACATTCGTCGGGAGCGAGGGCCTCGCGCGGATCGCACCAGGCGTCGAGTTGTTCCCAACCCTCTCCGTCCGACCGCGGCCGCGTGGCCTGAACGCGCAAGCAGAGGTCCAGGCTGGGGTCCTCGCCGCTGCACCAGAGGGTTACGAAGGCAAGCGGTGCCGGAGCGTTCCACTCGAAGGCTGCGCCATCCAACTCCAAGGCCACGCCGGGGAGCTCGGATCGGGTGGAGTTGGGTTGTTGCACGGAGTCTTCTGGCGCCTGAAGGCACGCGACCATTAAAGCACGGCCACGGCCCTCAGCGCCGCAGCCTAATGCTCAGGGGGCCTGCGCGGGGCAGCGGCGTGCTTCTCGGGCCTTCTCTGCCCGTGATCTTGGGCTCTCTGGGAGGATTGTCCAAGGTTTTGATAAACAGCCCTAACTTATTGTCAATAAGGTATTTATGGTTGCTCGTTAACCCCTCCCGCCCCCCCCCTGGAGAACCCCAGAGCCCGGTCCCCCCCTTGACTCGCGGCGCGCCCTGCCTATTTATGGCGCCCCGTCGGCGCCGCTCCTGGCCTCGATATTGCCTATCACACCTCCCCCGAGCTTCGGAGACCTCACAGAGAAGAGAGCGCATGGTATCCGCCAACGAGAAGGCCCTGGTCATCGTCGAATCGCCCACGAAGGCGAGGACCATCTCGAACTTCCTGCCCAAGGGTTTCATTGTCGAGGCCAGCATCGGCCACATTCGTGACCTGCCGAACTCCGCCAAGGAGATCCCAGCCGACATCAAGAAGGAGCCTTGGTCGCGCCTGGGCATCAATGTCGATTCGGAGTTCGAACCCGTCTATGTCATCCCGCCGGAGAAGAAAAAACAGGTTGCCAAGCTGAAGAAACAGCTGGCTGGAGTGGATGTCGTCTATCTCGCGACCGATGAAGACCGCGAGGGAGAATCGATCTCGTGGCACCTCGTCGAAGTGCTCAAACCCAAGGTGCCCAAGAAGCGCCTGGTCTTCCACGAGATCACCAAGACGGCTATTCGCGCGGCGCTTGATAACCCCCGCGAGCTGGATCTACGCATGATCAAGGCGCAGGAGACGCGCCGCATCCTTGACCGGCTCTATGGCTATGAGATCTCGCCGATCCTCTGGCGCAAAGTCGCCCCTCGGCTTTCCGCGGGACGAGTGCAGTCGGTGACCGTGCGCCTGATCGTCGAGCGCGAACGCGAACGCCAGCGTTTTGTCAAGAGCACCTTCTGGGACCTAACCGCCGATTTCAAAGCCGAATCTGGAGCACCTTTCAGCACGGTCTTGCATTCCCTTGACGGCAAGCGCATCGCCCGCGGCAAGGACTTTGACAGCACCACGGGGCTCTTGAAGACAGGCGACGATGCCGGTGTGCAACTAGTGGACGAAGAAATGGCCACCGCGCTCGTAGACGAGCTCAAGCGGGCCGATTGGGAGGTGGGCCGCGTCGAGCGCAAACCCTACACCGACCGCCCCTCGCCGCCCTTCACGACCTCCACCTTGCAACAGGAGGCCAACCGCAAGCTGAGGCTTTCGGCGCGCGCCACCATGCAGGCCGCTCAGCGGCTCTACGAGAACGGTCTGATCACCTATATGCGGACTGACTCAACCACCCTCTCCGATCAGGCCGTGAAGGCTTCGCGGGAGCAAATCGAACGGCTCTACGGCAAGGAGTACCTGCCCGACAAACCGCGGGTCTATCGCACAAAAGTCAAGAACGCCCAGGAAGCCCACGAGGCGATTCGGCCGGCCTCGGAGTTCAAGCGGCCCGACGACTTGCGTGCCCAGCTCGGCGACCGGGAGTTCAAGCTCTACGAACTGATCTGGAAGCGCACCATGGCCTGCCAGATGGAGGATGCCCGCGGTCACCGCATGACCCTGCGCATTACCAACGGACGAGCCGTGTTCCAGGCCTCGGGAAAGACCATCGAGTTCCCCGGCTACCTGCGGGCCTATGTTGAAGGTGCCGATGATCCCGATGCGGAGTTGGCTGACAAGGAGCTCGTTCTGCCGAGCGTCTCCGAAGGCGACTCCATGGAACTTGACAAGCTCGAGCCCAAGAGTCACACGACCCAACCGCCGGCGCGCTACACCGAGGCTTCACTGGTCAAGGAACTCGAAGCCAAAGGCGTGGGCCGTCCGAGCACTTATGCCACGATCATCGACACGATTTTGCATCGCCAATATGTGGTCAAGCAGGGCAGCGCCCTCGTTCCCACCTTCGTGGCCTTCGCCGTGGTGAAGTTGATGGAAAAGCACTTCGGAGGGCTCGTCGATGTGGCCTTCACGGCGCGCATGGAGGATGATCTCGACAAGATTGCCCGGGGCGAGATGGATGCCTTGCCGTACCTGCGCTCCTTTTACTTTGGCGATAAAGGTGACAAGAAAGGGCTCAAGGACCTGATTCAGACCGAAATCGATGCCCGCGAAGTCTGTACCCTGGAATTGGGCGAAGACGACGAGGGTCGTGTGGTCAACATTCGCGTCGGCCGCTACGGGCCGTATCTCGAGCGCGGCGACGAGCGCGCCACAATCCCCGAAGGTGTGGCACCTGACGAGCTTGACATGGAACGCGCGGCCGAGATTCTGAAACGCGGATCGGGTCCCATCGAACTGGGTGACGATCCCGAGACGGGGCGTCCCGTCTTCGTCAAGACCGGCCGCTACGGCGCCTATGTGCAGCTCGGCGAAAACGACGACGAGCCCAAGATGAAGTCGCTCCTGCCCGGCATGGAAATGGAAACCACCACGCAAGAGGATGCGCTGCGTCTCTTGCGCTTGCCGCGCACCGTGGGCGAAGACGCGGATGGCGAGAGCGTGTTGGCCGACTACGGCCGCTACGGGCCCTACATCAAGCGCGGCGTGGACACTCGCAGCCTGGAGAAGCCCGAGGATGTTTTCGACGTCACCCTTGAGAAGGCCCTCGCTCGCTTGGCGGAAGCTCCCACCCGGGGTCGCCGGCGCGCGTCCAAGGTCATGCGCGAGCTCGGTGTCGACCCCACCAACGATTTGCAGGTCAAGGTCATGCACGGGCCCTACGGCCTGTATGTCACAGATGGCTCGATCAATGCCTCGCTCGCCAAGGATGCCGAAGTCGAGAAGGTCACCCTCGAAGAGGCAATCGACCTGATCCGAGTGCGTGAGGCCACGGGCAAGGTGCGCCGCAAGAAGAAAACCAAGAAGAAGGCCAAGAAGAAGACAACCAAGAAGGCCACCAAGAAGGTCACCAAGAGCGCGAAGCCTGGTGCCAAGAAAAAGTCGGCGCCGAAGAAAAAGGCCCCGAAGAAGTCTTCTTAGCAGGCTCCAGGCCACGCTACGGGCGCCCCCGGGCCCTCCCCCTCGACCGGCGAGAGCCCTCCGGATATCATGTCTAGCCCGCTTTCGCACCGCGTCAGGCGTCGACAGCTCCGGCAGGACCGGGAGCTGTTGCTCCGCGACCGGACGATCCCGAGCCCAGCCCCAACGCTTCCCCCGTTTCAGCCCCCATGGAAATTACCGAGATCCAAGTCGACGGCTACGAGAAGGTCGTGCGCTGTCAGGACCGCGAGTCTGGTCTGCACGCCCTGATCGCTATCCACGATACGACTCTGGGTCCCGCGCTTGGCGGGATGCGCATGTGGCCCTACGCCTCCGAAGACGAGGCCCTGTTCGATGTGCTGCGGCTGTCGCGCGGAATGACCTTCAAGTCAGCTGTGGCCGAGACCGGTCTGGGAGGCGGCAAGGCCGTCATACTCGCCGATCCCAAGACGGCCAAGAGCCGCAAGCTGTTCCTGGCCATGGGCCGCTTCGTGAACAGCCTCCAGGGCAAGTACATCACCGCCGAGGACATGAACATCGGCATAGCGGACCTCGAGATCGTCCAGGAAGAGACCCGGTTCGTCACCGGGCTCAAGCGCTCCCAAGGCAGTTCGGGCAACCCCAGCCCATACACCGCCGAGGGTTGCTTGATCGGTCTGCGGGCTGTGGCCGAAGCCCTCGATGGCAGCTCCCAGCTCGCCGACTTGCATGTTGTCATCCAGGGCGTGGGTGCCGTGGGCGGAGCCCTGGCGGTGATGCTCAAGGAAGAGGGTACGCGGGTCACGGTCTGCGACATCAACGAAAAGCGCGTGGCCGAGCTGCAGAAGGAATACGGTTTCGAAGCGGTCGACGACGACGAGCACCTCGACCTGGAGTGCGACATCTACGCACCCTGCGCCCGCGGTGCAGGCATCAATGACGAGACGATTCCGCGCCTGAATTGCCGCGCAGTCGCCGGTTGCGCCAACAACCAGTTGCTCGAGGCCCAGCATGCCGAAGCCTTGCGCCAGCGGGGCATCCTTTACGCCCCAGACTATGTGATCAATGCTGGCGGGATCATCAATGTGGCCGTGGAACTGCTGCCCGGTGGTTACGACGAAGAGGAGTCCCGTCGCCGCATCGCACGCATCTACGACAACCTGAAAAAGGTCTTCGAGATCTCGCGCCGCGATGACATCCCAACCAACAAGGCGGCCCTGCGTCTCGCCGAGGACCGCCTCGGCGCCGCGCGTCAGACTAGCTGATCTGCGTGGCCTGATTGAATCGGGGAGCCTGACCGATTTGAGCAGTAGCTCCTGCCCACGCTTCTATTCCTTGCGCAGGAACTCGACGAGGTCCTGCTCCAACTCGGCAAGACCGTAGTCCGGCACGATCAGCGAGCTGTAGACGATCTTCGACAGAGCGTCAGGCGTGTTGGGGTTGAGTTCCTTGGGCGGTGGGAAGCTCAGGAAGTAGGACAAGCTCAAGCGCTCGACCTCGCCACCTTGCTCGCGTCCCGCATAGGTCCAGGGCACATCGTCGAAGGGCAGCACGCCGGTCAGGATCTCGTAGAGCATGATACCGATGCCCATGACATCAGCCTTGCTGTCGCGCAACAGGAGCGGGTTGTAGTGCGGGGTAGTTGTGATCACGCCGCGCTCGTCTACGCGCAAGGCGGGATCGATCATGATCACGCTACCGGAGGGCTTGATCAGGATGTTCTCGGGCTTGAGGTCGCCGTGGTAATCGAGCTGGCCGTTCTTCTTCAGGCGCTGGAGCGAGCGCACGATGGTCAGGAACCAGTTCAGGCGGATGCCTTCCAGGGCTCGCACCTTTTCACGCAGCGTCTTGCCGCGCGTGTACTCGAGGGCCACGATGGGGCGGCCATCGTGTTCAAAAATCTCCTTGACCTTGATGAGATTGGGATTCTTGGCGGCGGCCAGGAGTTTGCCCTCGGCGCGGATCAAGTCGTCGATCTCGTGGACATCGAGGAAGTCGATGCGCACACCATCTTGGCGAAAGAAAATCGCCTCGGCCGGAGTCTCATCGGGGCTGATGCCCTCGGGCCGGCGTTGGTTCGTGATCTCAAGGAAGCGCGTGACATAGCGGCCACCACCGGCGACATCGCCGACCTTAAGCGCGACCTGCTTGCCCGCGGCGTCTTCTGCGAGGTACACCAGGGAAAACCCACCTCGGGCGAGGAACTCAACGACGCGGTAGGAGCCGATGCGTTCACCTGTTTCAAGCTTGATCATGACCGGGATCTGTGAGGGGTCGTTCAGGAGGGCGGAAAATTGGGCGTGTCTTGACTGGCGAGCCCTAGACCTCGCCAACACCCTATTCATCGAACCGAGGGGCGATTGGGATTGAGGTATTCCGGGCACCTCGTGTACCTCATCCGAGGGGGAGCGAGCTCCCGGGGCAGCCAAGAGCCCCGCTTTGGAGCGGCGGACGAGAAACACAGATCTGGGATAGCCAAGAAAAAGAGCAACGCTGGCCAGGAAAAGGGCTGTTTATTGAAAGCTGCAAATAGGCTTGAGGGAATCGATGCATCCCGAGCATCTTGTTGCTGGTCCCATGTTGGCGAAGCTGGCAGCGGCGGCAGAGCCCCAGAAGGGAATTGAATCGCGATTCCTCGCAATACTAGTGCCCGGATGGGGTGAGTTCTGTCACTGCGCGAGCCCTTCAGGGCCGCGCGAGGGTCTCGAGATCGACCTCGAAGACCGCTAATTTCCTGGATGTGCCCAGGATACGCCGGGCACCCTCGAAGATAGTGCCGCTGCCCAGCCACTCGGAATCCCGGGCGTGGGGTACGAAACGCCAGGCCCGGCCATGCTCATCCACCAGACCAAGTTCCTGCTGATCCGCGTTGCGGACACTAAAGAAGCGCCGGCCGCCATAGAGTTCCTCAAATTCGACCAGGGTGCCCAGCACCTTGCCGTCCTGCACGAGCTCCCAGGCCCGAGAGGGGTTGGAGAGGGTTGCGGTCACCGGCGCCCTGGCCACCCTCTGGGGCGTAGCGCCCAGGCAGGCGAAGCACGAGGCGCACAGGAGCGCACAGATGAGGTCTTGGGTGCTCACAGGAATAACTATCGGGCTTGGAAACCTCCTCCTAGGCTAGAATCCTCGATCTCTCATGAAGCAAACTATTCCCAGAGCAATTCTCGATAAGTGGCGCGAGGCGGGGCGCATCGCCGCGGAGTGCCGCGAGTGGGCCCGCGAGAATGTAAAACCTGGTGTGCGCCTGGCCCACATCCTTGAGACGGTGGAAGCCATGATGCGCGAGCAGGGCGCGGCGCCTGCTTTTCCCGCTCAAACCAGTCGCAACCATGTAGCTGCCCACTACTGCTCTCCTCCCGGCGACGAAACGGTTTACGCCGAGGGCGATTGCGTCAAGATCGACTTTGGTGTTCATGTGGATGGTTGGGTAGCGGACACCGCGACCACCATCGACCTTTCCGACGACGGCCGTTGGGGCGACTTGATCAGAGCCTCTTCGGACGCCTTGCAAGTAGCCATCGAGACAGCTGGCGATGGAGTTCGCACTGGCGCCATCGGTGCCGAGGTGGAGCGCGTCATCACCTCCGCGGGCTTTGAGCCCGTGCGCAATCTGACGGGCCACGGGGTGAATCGTTGGCAGGTTCACACCCCGCCGCAAATTCCGAACTACGCCGAACGCGGCGGTGACCGCCTGCGCGCGGGCACAGTGATCGCCATTGAACCCTTCGCATCCACCGGCAAGGGCTACATCACAGAACGCGGCAAGTCCGAGGTTTTCATGATGACCGGCCCGCCGCGCAAGGCCAAGGGTATCGACCGCGAGGTCCTGAAGGCCTTCGAGTCCTGGCGTGGATTGCCCATCGCCCGCCGCTATTTCGAGCACCTCGACAGCGATGCTGTCGAATTGGCTCTCAGCAAACTGGCCAAGCAGGGCTCGCTTATGCGTTTTCCGCCCCTTGTCGAGGACGAAGGCGTGATGGTAGCTCAGACCGAACATTCAATGCTCATCACCGAGGACGGCGTCGAGGTCCTGACGAAGTAGGGACGCGCTCTTGAGAATAGCCCTGGTTACGACGCCCCCCGGCTTGCGCTCCGGCATCGGCGACTACACCCGGCATCTATTGCCCTACCTGCGCGCCCGCGCCGAGGTCGAGGTGTTCGTGGACCAGGGCCTCTCCGCGAAGGGGGAGGACTCCGATGTCACTCGTGAGGTGGACAGCCTGCGGCCGCGGGAGTTCGACCAGATCCTCTACCAGATCGGCAACGAGAGACAGCACGCCTTCATGTTGCCCATGCTGAAGAGCCTTGGCGGGACGGTCATGCTCCACGACTGGGTCCTGTTCGACCTGGCCCTCGCAGCTCACCCCCAACTCGAGCGCGGCGGCCTGCGCGGTTTCTATTCAGCCTGGACCCTGGGGGGCTTGCAGCAAGCGCGCATCTGGGCCGGGGGGCAGCGGGCACCGACTTCGGAGGCCAGCGACGATTGCGCGAGTGGCCTGGGACCAGGCTGGCACGCTCCCGAGCAGGGCGGGCGTTGGACGGCGCCGGTGGCGCTCGTCTACCCGGGAGAGTTGCGGCCAGGAAAAACCCGGCGTTTGCGCCTGACCGTGGGCGCCTGCGCAGGAGCGAGTTTTCGGATCTCCCAAGCAGGCCGAGCTCTCTATCGCGGCGAGGGCCCCGGTGAGTTGGAGTGCGAACTCTCTGCGGCGGGCCCAGTGCGCCTGGAAGTGCGCGCCGCCCGGCCCACCGAAGAACAACGCGCGAACGGCGACCCGCGTGTCTTGGGCCTGTTCGTCGAGGACCTCGCCTTGGCCAACTCCGGTGGCGCTTGGCAGAGCCTTGATCTCGACGCTCCAGTGGGGCGCACCTGGGGCGGGCTCAGCGAGCGCCGTTTCAGTTTGAGCCTCAATCGCGCCGTGGTGCGCCACGGCGATGCCTTTCTGGTGCATTCGGATTGGCTGGCCGGGCGCGTGCTCGAGTCTCGCAACCAAGCCACGCCCATCGCCCGCGTGCACCACGGCGTAGAGCGGCGCTGGAGCGACGACGAACGCTGCGCTGCTCGCCCAAGCGGCCGGCGCGAGGCTTTTGTGATCGCCAGTCTGGGTGCCATGCAAAGCCACAAGCGCATCGAAGTCGTCCTGCGCGCTCTGGCTCATGCGCGGCGTAGTCGGCCGGATTTGCAGCTCGTCTGCGCCGGTGAGGCGCGACCACAGGAGGTCGACCACGGGGCACTCGTGCGCGAGTTGGGCCTCGAAGGCGCCGTGCATGTCACCGGCTGGCTCAGCGAGGAGCAGATCTGGAGGGAACTGCACAGCGCTGACCTGTGCGTCAACTTGCGCGGCCCTTCGGCGGGGGGGACTTCGGGCGGGATCTGCCAGGCGCTCTCCCTGGGCCGCGCTGTGATCACCAATGACCTGCCCGAACTCGCGCACCTGCCCAGGGAGTGCGTCCTGCGCATTCCCTCTGGCGAAGGCGAGGTTGAGGCTCTTTCCCGGGTGTTTCTGGACCTCGCTGGCGATCCCGTACGGCGCGCAACGCTTGAGGCCTCGGCACGCCATGCCGTGGACACCGAATTGCACTGGGAGCATGTCGCCGATCGCTACATTGAAGCCCTGGAGAGTTTTCCTGAAGCCCGGGCCGCCCGTCGCTCCCTGATCGTGCGTTTTCATCACGCAACCAGGCAGGCTGGCATCAAGCCACCTCCAGAGCGTAGGGTCCAGGGCGAGGCCGCTCAGCCGGACTCTCACCGATCATGACTTCAGCCACCGAAGCCCTCGAACGCCTGTGCGCGGGCAACCATCGTTTCGTCACCGGGAAGAGCGACCGGGAAAACCTCTGCAGCGACAGCCGTCGCAACTCCCTCGTGGCGCAGCAGGAGCCCTTCGCCGTCCTGATAGGTTGCAGCGACTCGCGCGTTCCGGCGGAGATCGTCTTCGACTGCGGCCTGGGCGACCTGTTCGTGATCCGCGTGGCGGGAAATATCGTTGCCGATTCCCAGGTGGGCAGTGTCGAGTACGCCGTGGAGCACCTAGGCACCCTCTTGGTGGTGGTTCTCGGGCACACCGGCTGCGGCGCTGTGCAGGCCACCCTGGCCGAACTAGCCCAGCCCAATGAACGGATCTTCCCCGCCCTGCGTTTCCTGATCGATAGCATCACGCCCGCCGTGCAGCCCCTCGTCACCGGCGAGTTGCGCCACGATTCCGCAGCGCTAGAGCGCGAGGCCGTGAGAGCCAATATCCAGGCCTCGGTGGCTAACCTGCGCGGCTCTTCAGAGTTTCTCGCGCAACGCCTCGCGGCAGGCGAACTGGTCATTGTGGGAGCCGAGTACTCCCTAACGACCGGGCAGGTCGAGTTTCTCGCGGACAGCGGCCCCTAGAGTCCGTTGTCAGCCCACGGGCTGTCGAGGCCGTGGATCGTGAGCAATCCGCTGCCTTGATCGATGTGCACGGTGCGCACCTCGTCCTTGTAGTGCAGCTCGATTCTGGCTTCATCGAGACAGAAACCATCGCGATCGAAGCGCACCACGGGAACCGATATTCCGGCGATTGTCGTGATGCGCACGCCCTCAAAAGTGGCATTGCGCGAATAGACGCGCACCAGGTTTCCGCCGCCCACGGGATTGGGCAGGGGCATGGAGCGAGCTGTCTCGAGTTTGTAGCCGTCACCGAACTCCTCAAAGATAGCCCTCGTGGATGTGCCCCTCATGACGGCCTCATTCTGACAATAACGCAGGTCGCGGGCGAGCAAACGGCTGGCGCTGTCGAGGGTGATGGCGGGTCGGGAGTAATAGGCTGGAATCGCAATCACCGAAGTGACTGTGATTAGCATCAGAGCGATGGCCAGCTCAAAAAGAGTGAAGCCAGCCCGTTTGTCAGCGCAGCGGACTGGACGCATGTTTTCCTGAGAACGGCAACTGGTGGGCGCGCACTTCGCCGGACTCTGGGTTGTAGAGCCAACCGTAGATGCCATCGCGAATGCTCTCGAATCTCTCACCTCTTTCGAGGATGCGCAAAGTCCTGAAACCCGTACGCGGATTTACCGGTAGCCTCTCCGACAAGTAGGGTCCGTGGGGGTACTCGGGCAGGAGCTGCGGGCATACTTCGCCCATCGCGTTGCTGGAGAGTGACAGCTGGCGTGTGAACCAGATGCTGTTGTACTCAGCGCGGCCGAGAGTCTGCAGGGCTGCAGGCTTGGCACCGGGCCATTGGCCGTGGTCGTGGTGGTAGGCTTGCACGGCGAGGGTCAGTTCTCTCGTGGCTAGTTCTGTGCGCAGTGTGGCCTGCAACTCCATGGCGCGTTTCGGCGAGAGGGGCCGCATGGGAATTGCCACCATCAGGAGCAAGCCGATGACGGCCGCCACCAAGGTGATCGTGGGCCAGGGCAAGAGCGGCGCATCTTGCGCCCTGCGGCTCGCGGGGCTCCGACGGCCGGAATCGAGGTCCTCGAGGTCGTGGGTGGGATGCATCGGGGGGCTGCTCATCGGGATTCGCGCAGGGGCTTTTTGGGGAATCAATCCCCTGATAGTCCCCTTTCGACCATGGGCAGCAGACCCTTGAGACCGATAGGGGGCCTCCCCGGCCATCTCCCCATTGACGGTCTCCCACGGGGTTTCAGTAGAATGCTGAGCCCCAAGAACAGCCACCAAGGCCCTCCCCGTCCCATGCTGCTCGACTTTCTGGCACAACTCCGCCTCTCCCTGATCCTCGCTGGCTTGCTCGGGGGGGTGTTGCATGGCTGTGGTCAGGGCCCGAGTGGGGCCCCCGGGCCCGCCACGCGGATCGCTGTTGGCTCGGGATTTGACGCGGATGTCATGGAACTCATCGGGCAGCTCGCCGACGCTGTCGATGCTGCGCCGCTGGACCCGGATCTACGAGTCAGTCTGGCGCTGGCCTTCGAAGCCAATAGCCTCTGGGAGGAGGCCGAGGCGGCCTGGGATGCAGCCCTCGGATTCGATCCCGACCACGGACTCTGGATCACCCACAAAGCCGCCGCACTCAGCGAACGCGGCGCCACCCTTGAGGCGCTGGCCGCCTACCAGCGCGCCCTGGAACTCGATCCGGCTCTCGACGCCGCGCGCCACCGCCTGGGCCGCCTGCAAATTCAGTTGGGTAAGGACGAGCTGGCACTGGCGACTTTCGGCGAGGTCGTGCGTAGGCAACCGATTGCCTACAATGCACTCATCGGCATGGCAGAGGCCCTCAACAACCTCGGACGCGAAGCCGAATCCAAGAGCGCTTGCGAGCGCGCGCTCAAGCTCAATGCAACTTACAAGCGTGCCCATTATGTCCTGGGCATCGCCTTGCGCGGGTTGGGGCGTCTAGAGGAGGCCGAGCGCGAACTAGCCCTTGGTGCTGATTCAAAGGAGCGATTTCTCAACGACAGCCTTACGGTCAAGCTCAACAGTTACCGCAGAGGTTACGGCGCGCGCATTCAGGATGCCCTCGACCTGGTCGGCACCGGACAGGCCCAGCGGGCGGTGCCCTTGCTAAAAAAACTGCTCGAAAGCCACCCCACCGATCGAGTGGTGCTCGTCAATCTCGGCGTGGCTCAAATATCCGTGGGCAACAACAGCGAGGCTATCGAAGTACTCGAACGTGCCTTGGTCCTCGATCCAAACGATTTTGCGGTCCTGATCAACCTGGCCACCGCCGAAGGCGCCTTGCAACGCCTGCCCGCCATGCTCAAGCATAGCCAGCAAGCAGTCCGAGCGGCGCCGAATGTTTCGGCCACCTACTATGTGCGCGCCCATGCCTACATGCAGAGTGGCCGTTACGGAGAGGCCTACACGGATCTGAAGAAGGCCGCTGCTCTTGACACCGATGATGCGCGCTATCCGCTCGAGGCTGCGGGCTGCGCCGTGCGCCTGGGGCGCAAGCGAGATGCCCTGGAGCTCTACGCTGCAGGTCTTCGGTTGCAGCCCGCGCACTTGCCCGCCCTGGTGGCCATGGGGGCCCTCGCCAATCAACTCGGGCGCCGTTCGGTGGCCGAGGATGCCTATCGCCAGGCAGTGGCACTGCAACCTGATCACGAGCGCGTGTTGGCTCTAGGCAAGGAACTGGGACTGCGATGACTGCTACCGAACAGATTTTTGTGACTCGCGTTTCCCTGGCTGGGCTGTTGGTTCTTGCGAGTTGCACTCAGGAGTCTCAGCCGAAGCTCGACAATTCGGATGGCTCGATGCGGGCTGCTCCTGCCGCTTTTTTCAGCGAGGTCGCCGCCGAGCGCGGCGCAGAATTCACCCATGTCTACGGTGCAAAGCAACGCTTTTGGTTCCCCGAACTGGCCTCGGGTGCCCTGGCCCTGATCGACTACGACGGCGATGGCGACCTGGACCTCTACTGCGTGCAGGCGGGCGATTGCCAGGAGCCCGAGGTCCTCGGCCTCGGCAATGTGCTCTTTCGCAATGACGGTGGCCGTTTTGTCGATATTACCGTCGAGGCCGGCGTGGGCCACATGGGCTACGGGCACGGAGTTGCCGTGGGGGACTACGACAACGACGGCGATGCCGACCTCTACATCGGCAATCTCAAGGAGAATGTGCTCTACCGCAACAACGGCGACGGCACTTTCACCGATGTGACCCTCGCCGCTGGCGTTGGCATGCCGAAGTGGACCGTGAGTTGTGGTTTCTTCGACTACGACGGCGATGGCGACCTCGATCTGTTCCTGGTGAATAATGTGAACTGGTCGCCGGCCGTGGAGGCCAAGTGCGAGACCAACTACGGAGCCCGCGACTACTGCTCGCCGGGTAACTACAACGCTCCTTCGGTGGACACCCTCTATCGCAACGAGGGAGATGGCACCTTCGTCGATGTCACCGAATCGAGTGGTATCTCTCTTGGCACCGGCGTTGGCTGGGGCCTAGCGGCAGCGGACTTTGACGGCAATGGCGCCCTCGACTTCTATGTGGCCAACGATGGCATGGCCAACCTCCTGTGGCTGAACGATGGCGAAGGCCATTTCACTGACCGGGCCTTGATCGCGGGTTGCGCCCTGAATGTCAATGGCACCGCTGAGGCTGGCATGGGCGTCCAGGCTGCTGACATCGACAATGATGGCGATCAAGATCTGTTCATGACCCACATGCACAACGAGACGAACACCTTCTACCTGAACAAGAGAGGCGTCTTCACCGATCGCACTTCAATTTCTGGATTGGGGATTGAGAGTCTGCTCTACACCGGTTTTGGCATGGGTTTTCACGATTTCAATCTCGACGGCGAGCTCGACCTGTTCGTGGCCAACGGCCGCGTGGGATTGACGCCGCCTCACCTTTCGGAGAGCGATCCCTTTGCCGAGCCCAACCAGCTCTTTCTCGGGCAGGGTGGCGGCAAGTTCCGCGAAGTCGCCGGTGGTCCCACTGCCCTGAAGTTGATCGGCACCAGTCGCGCGGCTGCCTTTGGGGACCTGGACAACGATGGCGATGTCGATTTGGTTTATCTTGACTGGGCTGCGCCGATCAAGATCCTGGAGAATCGTGGGCCGCACGAGGGCGCTTGGGTTGGTTTTCGCGTCCTCGGTTCCCACGGAGCTGACGCCCTGGGCGCCGTACTGGAAATCGACACCGGGGGACGCACCCAATATCGGCGCGCCGATGCGTGCTATTCCTTCTGCGCGGCGAATGACCCGCGAGTGCATTGCGGTCTGGGCGCCGCGAATACGGTAGTTGAGGTGCGCGTGCTCTGGCCCACCGGCGAGCGCGAAAGCTTCGGCCCCTTCGATGCAGGCCTCTACCACACCCTGCGGCAGGGCGAGGGCCGCTGAGCCCAGCGCAAGCCCTGGAGAAACAAGTTCCATGACCACAGGCAACATGACCCGCACCGAGCGACTGCTGAGCCATTCCGGAGGACGGGTGCTGCTCACGGTGTTCTTGGTGGCGGGCATCAGTTTGGTGACCACGGCGCCCCACCTGGAAACCGCCGATCTTCGCGGTCGCAATGTGGATCTGGTGCAGATTTACGCCGAACAGTTCCTTGTCTGGGCTTCGTGGGGACTGCTGGCCTGGCCGGCCCTGGCCCTCGCTGCTTGGTTGATTCAGAGCACCCGTTCTCCGCTGGCCTTCCTGTCCATCATGGTGCCGGCATCGTTGGTGGCTTCCTACGGCTTCCTGCAAGTCGACTACATCATCCACAAGCCTTCCAAAGTGGAGTGGGATCAGTGGCAAGAGGAGTGGCGAGAAGCCCGCCAGGCGCGCCACGCGTCCGCCATGGACGATGAGTCGGGGCAGGTTGTGGGTCGCGGCAGGCCCCCGGAATGGGCGCGGGGTATGGGGCGCGGCCCGGGTGGATTCCGAGGAGACGATGGCCCGCGCACACCCGAGCAACGGACCTTCGAACGCCAGCGAATCCGCTGGCGCGCCATGCGCGCGGGCATGGAACGGCCCGACTTGAGTTTTTTGCACTGGCGCTTCCGCTGGATTCAGAATGCCTTGATCTTCTGGTCCATCCTGGGTCTTGGCGGCGGGCTCGCGGCGTTCTTGGGGCTGCGCCGCAAGGAGCGATTGACCGCCGAGCTCGAATTGCGAGCCAGCGAACTGCGTGGCGAATTGACCCACGCCCAACTCGATACTCTCAAGGGCCAACTGCAACCCCACTTCCTGTTCAACGCCCTGCACTCGGTGGGGGGCTTGATCCGTGCCGGTGAAGAGCAGCAGGCCCTCTCGACCCTCGCTACAATTGGGCTGCTTCTGCGTTCGACCCTCGATCTCGGAGACCAAGCCGAGATCCGCCTCGCCGACGAGTTGCAGATCGCCGAGCGCTACATCGGCCTTGAGAGGATTCGTTTTGGGGATCGGTTGCGGGTAGAGATCGATGCCGACGATGAGTTCAAGCAGGCCTTGATTCCGACTCTGCTTCTGTTGCCGCTGGTGGAGAACGCCGTCAAGTACGGCATCACGCCCCAGCTGGACGGCGGCTTCTTGGAGATCATTGTCAGCCGCGAGGGTAAATCTCTCAAACTGTGCGTTCGCGATGATGGCGCCGGTTTCCCCGCCAGCCTCCTCTCCGGTGCGAGTTCCGAAAATGGACATCGCTCGATCGGCTTGGAGAACACCCGCAGGCGTTTGCAAGCGCTCTACGGCGACGGGCAAAGCCTCGAGGCGGGCAACTCCGCCGAAGGCGGCGCCGAGGTGCGCATCAGCTTGCCGTTCCACACCGAAACCATACTGCACTCTGAATCCGATGGCTGAGGCAGCACGACGCGTGCGAGTGATCTTCGCCGATGACGAGCCCCTTGGCCGGGCCAGCTTGCGAAGCCTCCTCGAAGCTGATCCCGAGGTCGAGATCGTTGGCGAATGCGTCAACGGTGTCGAGGCTCTCAAGGCTGTGCGCTCCGAGCGCCCGGAGCTCTTGTTTCTCGACATCCAGATGCCCGGGCTCTCGGGCTTTGAGGTGGCCGAAGAACTCGAGGAGGACCCGCCGGTGATCATCTTCGCGACGGCCTTCGATCAGTACGCCTTGGCGGCCTTCGAGGTCAACGCCGTCGATTACTTGCTGAAGCCCTTCGATGACGAGCGCTTCAGGCAAGCCCTTCTGCGTGCCAAACAGCGGCTTGCCTCCAATTCAGCGCGCACCGTGGGCGAAGAACTCTCTGGCCTCTTGGCCACCTTGGCGGCCCAGCGTTCCGCCGCAGCGGACCCCCAGGAGATCGTCACTCGCCTGACCATCCCGCGCGAGGGGCGCATGGACTTGGTGGAGACCGTGGACCTGCATTGGGTGGAGGCTTCCGATCAATATGTGATGCTGCACACAGCGCACGGCGAGTTCCTCATGCGCGAATCCATGGGCCGATTGGAGCGCATTCTCGACCCCGAGGCTTTTCAAAGAACCCACCGCTCGACCATAGTCGCCGTGCATCAAATCCGAACCCTCGAGCGGCTCGGAGGCGGCGTGGGGCGCATTCAGATCGCTGACGGCACATGGCTACCCGTATCTCGCTCGCGCATGGCCAGCGTGCGAGCGCGTTTGGAGTGATCGCCGGGCCAGAGCCCCTGTTGTAAGGTTTCTGATGGGGGCGAGACCGCTGGCAACCTCTACAGGCCCCCTTGCGCCAAGCCTCACCAATACCCTGCTTTCCGAGCCGAAAGCACGGTTCAATGGCCGGTCTTGTAGGATCCTGACCTCGGTTGCCCTTGAGGATCCTGACCGCGAACTTCTCTCGACCTCCGTGCACTTCACTAACCGCGAACTTTACCAGCCATCCCTGGAACGATCATGAAACAACTGCTACTGGCTTCTTGCGTCGCGCTCGTGTGTCTTGATGGCCAAACCATCAAGACAAACTATAAGGCCGAGCAGGCCTTCCAGATCGAGGTGCAAAGCACCTTCACAATGGAGACCACCGATTTCTCCATGGAACGCGACGGCGAGCCGGTCGAAGCGCGTTGGGGAGCCGGCGGTGGGTCGACTGTGACGCGCTCGATCATCATAACCGACACGGTACTGCAAGCAGAAGACGGCAGTCCTACCAGGCTGACCCGCGAGTTTGAGTCGATCTCCAATGACTCAGCTCGCTCCCGAGGAGACGAGGAGTTCGAGAGCAGCCAGGAGTGCCCGTTGAGCGAGGTGACCCTCGAGTTGACCCTCGACGACGGCGAGGTTACCGCCGAAGTCGTCGACGGCACCGAGCCCGACGACGAGGCCCTGCTTGAAGGGCACCAGATGACCTTCGCCCTCGACGCCCTGCTGCCCGAGAAAGATGTCGCCCCCGGCGACGAGTGGGACCTCAGCATCGAACAATTGCAAACTGCCCTGCTCGTTGACCTCGAATCCGTGCTCTTCCCGCGCCCCGAGCGAACCGAAGGCGAAGAAGGTGGCTCTGGACGCGGCGGACGCCGTGGCGGGATGCGCGCTGGCCGTGGCGGCGGTGGCGTGGCGCGCTACATCAGTGCCGGTGACTGGGAGGTCACCGCAACCCTTCTGGGCGACACTGAAGAATATGACGGCACCGAGTGTCTCGTGATCTCGATCAAAGGCGAGAGCACCGGCGAACTGCCCGAGTCTGAACGCGCCCCTGGTGGCGGCCGCCGCGGTGGAGGCAATGCCCTCTTCCTTGGCCCCTCGCTGCGCCCCGAAAACTCCTTTGAAATGGAGATTGAGGCCAGGTTGTTTTACGACGCGAAGGCAGAGCGCCCCGTGCACTTTGAATTCGAAGGCCAGCTCAGCACTGAAAGTCGGCGCGAGATGAACCGGCGTGAGACCGCCATGGTCATCTCCACAGCTCAAGAAGGAACATTTACCTACTCCGTCGACCTTACCTCGGCCGATCGCGGCGACGAGTAGCGTTGATCCCAACCCAACATAACCCAAGCCATTTCGAACCCAGTATGAAGAACACAATCAAGATCAGCGTCCTGGTGGGCGCGCTCGCCGGAATCGCCGGATCGCTTGTGATGCAGGCCATCCAGCCGTCATCCGCCGCCGACCAGACCGCTCAAGTTTCCTCAGCCCTCACGCCCGGTGCCAATGACGACGCCGATGCTGTGGCCCAGGAACTGTCCGCTCTGCGCCGCCAAAATGAAGAGCTGGCCATGCGCCTGGCCGCAATTGAGTCCCGCAACGCAAGTTCAGGGCGCGAAGCTGTTTCCACGGCGTCTAGCGAGGAATTTGCCGAACTCCAGCAAGAGATGGCAGACCTCGCAGCAGCCCTGAAGGACCCCCAGTCGGCGCAAGCCGCTGGCTTGCGTCTGACCGTCAGGACGGCCATGGATCAGATCCGTGAGGAGCAAAGCGAAGAGCGCCAACAGAGTCGCGAGGAACGCGAGATCACCCGCATCGACGAGCGCTTGACCGAGCTGCAGTCGAAGCTGGGCCTCGACCAGGTGCAGATGCAGTCTATGCGCGGCGTGCTGCTCAGTGAGAGCACCAAGCGCAGTGAGATGTGGCAAGGCATGCGCGACGGTGGCATGGACCGCACCAAGATGCGCACTGCCATGACTGATCTGCGCGATGAGACCCAGGACGCCCTGGGCAACATTCTCACGCCCCTACAGCTCGAGGACTACCAAGAAATCGAAAGCCAGAATCGCTTCGGAGGATTCGGCGGAGGCCGCGGCGGCCGCGGTGGCGGCGGTGGCGGCCGGCAGTCAGCCGACTGATTCGTAGCACGAGTCTTCGCTCGTTGGGATTGCTTGGTAGTTCCGCTCTTGCGGGGCTACCGGGCGATTCTGAGTTTTGGGAGCCCGTTTGCGTTCCGGCTTGCGGTCAACGACCCGCATGGATTTCCATGAGCCGCGCAATTTCCGGTTGCAGAGCCTTGGCAAGCGTTTCGTAGCCGATTGGGGCGAGATGTAGGGAATCGGCGTTGTATAGCTCCGGCAAAGGCAAGCCATCATCGCCCGCCAGTTGCGGGGTCAGGTCGCGAAAGGTCACTCGCGGCAGTCCGTCAAAAGCCGCCAACAGGCGATTGGTCTCGCGGGCATCAAGGTAGCCCTTGTCCTGGGAGTTCTCGCCGCGGGGCAGAAGCCCGAGCAGCAGCACTTCACTTTGGGGCTGGACTCGGCGTAGGCGCGTCAGGATCTCGAATATCCCGGCAGCAATTTCATGTGGCGTGTCGCTGCCGATGTTGTTCGTGCCGATCAGAAGCACCACCACCTGGCTGCGACCGCGTTGAAACTCGCCTTCATCGATGCGCCAGAGGATGTGCTGGGTGCGATCGCCGCTGATCCCGTAATTCACGGCATCCCAGTCGCCGAAGTAATTTGTGAAGGCCGTTTTGCCGGGAGCCGAGACCTGGCGCCCAGGTCCTCCCCAGTTCTGCGTGATCGAGTCTCCGAGTAAAACGACATCCGTCGGCCGTCTCCGGGCCATAGCCAGGATGTCGGCATGTTGGTCTAGCCAGCTTCCGCCCGCCAGCCAACCAGCTGCAGCGGCGCGGTTTTCCTCGCTAGCGGTGGGCACGAGGGTTACTGGTGGCGTGGGGATCTCTCCCATGAATTTGAACTCGAAGCGTTCGAGATAGATGTCCGGCGTGTAGCGCGCCACATGCAGCCCCCAGATCGCGGAGGCTTGCTGGCTGGCGCTCGCCCGTGCAATGCCCGGCTCGTTCAGAGTGCCTTCGACACGCTCGATGATCCGCGCAAAGTGAAAGCCATCGCTGGACCAGTACAGCCCCCTATTCGATTGGGAGACAAGCGCCAGGGTACCGCCGGCGTGGGGCCAGATGACGGTCTCATGCGCAAGAGCCAGGGCTGGCAGCGCAGCAGTCCCTCGAACAAAAGGCCCATCGGGGTTTTCCGAAACCACGAGTCCCATGGCGCTTCGGTCGGTCTCCGTGGCGAAGGGCAGACCCTGGTAGTAGAGATGAAACTGGCCGTCGCGCAAGAGGACGGACGGGTCATGGACTCGCAAGGAGTCGAAGCCCCGTTTGTCCTTGGAGCTCGGGCGCAACACGGGTCCAGCTCTCAGCCGATCGGCTCGCAGAAGTTCGCCCGCCTTGCCGAAGCTGAGCTGGGCCACTCCGACCGAAACCGAGTTCGTCCGGGATGAGGCTTCGAGCCGAAAGTTAAACGACGCGCCAATGGCTGCGTAGTAGAGGTAAATCGATCCGTTCCCGTCACGAAGAACACACGGATCAAACACACCAGCAGAATCAAAGCTGCCGTGCTTTCCGTGGTCGAGGGCCAATCCGCGCTCGATCCAAATGTGTCCCCCGTCCCCGGATGTCGCGTACCAGATCCGACCTGTGTAGTTGCGAGGATAGTGAACTGACCCGAGTTCGACACGCGTGTAGAAGACAACATCGAAGGCGCCCACATGCAGGATGTCGCTGGGGTCGCGCCGAGAGACTCCTGCCACGGCTTCGAGCCCCGCGGCTGGCATGCGTTGGATAACAACACGCGCACCAGAGGGGGCCTGCAGGGCCAGGAGGGCGAGGGCTAGGTGCAGCATGGGGGGGGGGCCAAGAGGTATGGTTTGGTCAGGAACAAGTGGAGGCAAAGCGGTAACGCGGCCGTTACAGTCCGCCCCAAGCCCATGGTACGCATACTCGTAGTAGATGATGACCCCAAGTTGCGCGGCTATGTCTGTGCGGGGCTCAGGAGCGCTGGTATCGAAGCTTTGTAGGCGCCCGATGGCGTGGCGGCATACGATCTGGTTTCCGCCAGCCCTTCCGGCCACTTCAATCTCGTGCTGCTCGATGTGATGATGCCGAACCAGGACGGCTGGCAGCTTCTCGAACGCCTGCGTGCTGGCGGCGACGAGACTCCGGCGATCTTCCTGACGGCTCGCAGCAGCGTGGACGAGCGCATCAAGGGGCTGGAAATCGGTGCCGATGACTACATCATCAAGCCGTTTGCGTTTGCGGAACTGATGGCCCGCATCGATGCCGTCCTGCGGCGGCAATCCGCCAAGACAGCCCTGAAGTTCGGACCGCTGAGTGTTGACTTGGTTTCACGGACGGTGTCGATTGGCTCAAAGGCTTTCGAGTTGGCCGCCAAGGAGTTCTCGCTACTGGTCGAGCTCGTCAAAGCTGGCGGGGAAGTGGTCTCTCGAGCGGATCTTCTCGAGCTCGTCTGGAAAATTGACTTTGACCCCGAAACCAATGTGGTCGATGTCTACATTGCGCGCTTGCGTCGGCGCTTGCAACCCGAAGGGGCTAAGCTGATCCACACCGAGCGCGGCGTTGGGTATTACCTGAAAGAGGATCTGAGTGAGTAAGGCCAACAAGATCAAGCGTTGGACTCTGCGCGGCAGAATTCTCCAGTTCCTGTGCGCAACTGCCCTGATCATCGCCCTGGCCCTCTCTGCGGCTGGAGTGCGCTTTGTTACACAGGCGGCCGATCGCGAGATTGATGCCTTGCTGCACGAGGAGCTCGACGAGGTCAAGGCCGCCTTCTCGCTGGTCACGCCCACACCGGAGGCCTTTGCCGAGGCCTTCAGTGAAGTTGCAGAGGAGTTGCACAAGTCGCACCCAGGGGCGTCCTTCGCCTGGCGCCTGTGGCCGCCGGATGGATGCCAGAGACCCAGGGAATTTGGCAAATTGGAGGAACTCAAACCGGAAGCTCCCGCTTGCGAGCCCCTCGATCAGAGCTTCAAGACGGGGGACGGGCACCGTTGGCGATCGACGGAGTTGGCCAATGGGTACACAGTGGGCCTGATTCTCGACGAGGAGCCGCACTTTGCCCTGGTGCGCGAGTTTGGCATCGTGGTGCTGGTCTTCATGCTCGTGGGCCTGGCGGGGATTTTCATTGTCGGGTTGAGCCTCACAAACCGCGTTTCCAGCCTGCTGTCCAAGGTCGCCCAGGAGGTACGCGGCATTAGCGGTCCCGCAGAAGAGGTGCAACTCTCCAAGACCAAACTGCCGGACGAGATCCGCGAGGTGGTAGATGCCCTGGAGGGATTGCTGCAGAGGACTCGAGAGGAGGCCAATGCTTCCCGACTCTTGATCGCTGGCGTGGCCCATGAATTGCGATCGCCTTTGCAGAATCTCATCGGCGAGGCGGAGGTTGCTCTGCTATCTGAACGCACTCCGCAAGACTACCAAGCCCTGCTCACCAGTCAGCTCGATGAGCTGCGTGAGCTCGGCGACGCTATCCAAAATCTCGTCGCGCTCTGTTCCACAAGACAAGAGGCTGGCGGTGCGCTGGAGCGATTCTGCCTGCAGGACGAACTCGAGTTCAGACTGACCCGCGAGAAACAGCGCGCCGAACGCGAGGGCTTGGACCTGACCCTGGAGTTTCGGGGCGACACTTGTCTGCAAGGGGACCGCGAGGCCATTTTGACGGGGCTTCGCAACCTGGTATCGAATGCCATCGACTGGACGCCACGGGGGGGCAAGATCGACTTGGTTTGCGCGGGCCAAGGGGAGGATGTGCTCATGACCATCTGCGACACGGGCCCGGGGATACCCAAGAAACTCATCCCGCACATTTTCGAACCCTTCGTGCGTGGCGAGGCTGCCAGTGGGCGGCGCATAGGTTACGGCCTCGGGTTAGCCTTGGCCCACTCGGCGGCCACGGCCCAGGGCGGGACCATCGAGGTCGTCGATGTTGAGGGCCTGGGCGCGAGTTTCCGGATCGTGCTCCCACGGGTGCCTAGGCCCGCAGCGCGTCCAGCCGCCCGGCTTGCTGCCTTGAATTAGGCCCCCCGAGACCCCTTCGCGGAGCTTCTGGGGGGGGGTAGAACCACCCATCTAGGCCGTGAAATGGGGGGGGGGGCTGATGGGAATGACAGGACCGTCATTCGACCGCTTGGGAATTGTGGAGCATTCTGTTCATAGCAGGTACAGGGCGAATCCGCCAGGGCAAGAGCCCGGCGGACTCCTCGAGCCTCATGCTTCTGCACAGCCTCTTCCCATTGCTATGACCCGACAACACTCACGAGAAGTAGATCGTCAAGCCGGGCTTACCAGTCCAGCGGGTCTCGACAGCACCGAGAAGAGCGCCCTGGAAGTGCAGGCCGAGGCCTGCAAGGCCCTCGGCCATCCCATCCGGCTCTTCTTGATGGGCTACCTCGACAGGCGCGGCGAGGAAGTCGGGAGCACCGAATTGGCGCTCTTGCTCGGTATCTCCCGAGCCTCTTTCTCCCAGCATCTAACCAAGATGACCGCTGCCGGCCTGGTCATCCCGCGACGCGCGGGCAAGCAGGTCTTTGTTCGCATCGCGAGCAGCAGAATCGGCCAGGCCTACAGGCGCATGGCCCAAGCGCTCGGCGAGTAGGCGGCGAGTAGGCTTTCGGCTGGCCTTGCCCTCTGGCGGGCGAGGCCTTGGGAAGTGGCCTTTTGAGCCTCATTCCCCGGCATTTGCGGTTCCTCCTCGAACGGACGGCTCCCAGCGAACATAATGTTCCCCGAGCCCTCCCTCTCCTTGCTGGAGACGACCATAGAGCCGCATCTAAAAATGCCGACCATGACGGACTTGGACCACGCCGAGCTGACCTACCGCGATCAAAAATACTCATTGCCCGTCATCGAGGGCTCTGAGGGCGAATTGGGCATAGACATTGGCAATCTACGGAGAGACTCCGGACTGATCACCATGGACCCGGGTTTTGTCAACACGGGCTCCTGCAAGAGCGCGATCACCTTCGTCAACGGTGAGAAGGGCATCCTGCGCTACCGCGGCTACGCGATCGAGGATCTCGCCCAACACAGCAGCTTCCTTGAGGTCGCTTGGCTGCTGCTCTTCGGAGAGTTGCCCAGCACCGGAGAACTCGAGGCCTTCGATCAGGATGTCACCTTGCACTCAATGTTGCACGAGGACTTCCAACGCCTCTTCGGGGCCTTCCCCAAGGACGCCCACCCGATGCCCACCCTCGCTTCGGCTCTGGGAGCTCTCTCAACCTTCTACGACGAGCCAAACACGGATCTCGAAATACGCCAGGGTATCGTACGCTTGATCGCCAAGATGCCGACGATTGCGGCTTGTTCCTACAAGCATTCGATCGGTCAGCCGGCGATTTACCCGCGCAACGACCTCGACTATACCCAGAACTTCTTGCACATGATGTTCTCGACTCCTTGCGAGGAGTACGAAGTCGACCCCGTCGTCGCGCGTGTTCTCGATCTGTTGCTCATCCTGCACGCGGACCACGAGCAAAATTGCTCGACTTCGACCGTGCGCCTGGTTGGTTCCTCCCAGGCGCACCTCTTTGCCTCCATCGCTTCGGGGGTCTTTGCTCTCTGGGGTCCGCTGCACGGCGGAGCCAACCAGAAGGTGATCGAGATGCTAGAAGAGATTGCCCGCGGCGGCGGCAGCGCGCGGGAATTCCTCGAACGCGCCAAGAAGAAGGACGACACCACCCGCTTGATGGGCTTTGGGCATCGTGTCTACAAGTCCTACGACCCACGGGCCAAGATTCTCAAGGGCGCCTGTCAGGATGTGCTCTCGCGCATGGGGGGGTCCTCGCAATTGCTCGATATCGCCATGGAGCTCGAGGAAATAACCCTTGAGGACGATTACTTCATCAGTCGTAGGCTCTACCCGAATGTTGATTTCTACTCGGGCGTGATCTACAAGGCGCTCGGCATTCCCACGCCCATGTTCACGGTCATGTTTGCCCTCGGGCGCCTGCCGGGATGGATTGCTCAGTGGCTTGAGATGCGCAACTCGCCCGAATTCCGCATCGGGCGTCCGCGCCAGGTGTATGTGGGCGAGCCCCTGCGCCAGATCGAGAAACCTGTGTGAGATGGCCTGGAAGCCGCCTGCCGGGCTATGCCTTGGGCGACGCCTTGGATGACGAATTGAGACGGAAAAGTTCCGGCAAAAGCGCGCCGCATGCGCCCTGGAAGACGAGCTCAGCGAAGGCGTCGTAGTCTGTGGCCTGGAAGTTGACGACCAGCACCGGGACGCCCGCGCGCAGGGCCACCAGAGGCAGGCTGGCCACCGGCTGCACCTCAAGACTGGTGCCGGCGATGATCAACAAGTCCGCGCGCTGCATGGCTTGCAGAGCGCGCTCGCACTCCGCCTCGATCATGGGTTGGCCAAAGGCCACCGAGTTGGGCTTCAATATGCCCTGGCAGCGTGAGCAGTAGGGCACCTCGACCCCGTGCAGGATCCAGCGATAGATCTCCTCGCGATCGTAGCTGTGGCCGCACAAGAGGCATGAGACGGTGTGTTCGCTACCGTGGATCTCGATCACCCGCTCGCTGGCCACGCCCGCGCGCTGGTGCAGCGAGTCAACATTCTGGGTGATCACGGCTTCAATTTTGCCCAAGGCATCCAAGCTGGCGATGGCATCGTGGCCGGCATTGGGCAGCGCCGCGCGCAGGACCAGGAAGAAGTCTTGGCTCATCTGCCAATAGGCTCGGCGGCTGTCCTCCGAGGCCATGAAGTTCTTGAAGCGGAACTGCTCGGTGTCGTACTGCTTCCAGGCCACCGCTCCCGTGCGGTAGTCGGGAATGCCCGATTCGGTGCTGATGCCAGCGCCGGTCAAGAACACGATGCGCTGGCTCTTGCGCACCAATTCTCTGGCGCGTGTGATGCTCTCCTCGTCGCTGTAGTCGCGCCAGTCCTGGTTTAGCCGGCCTGCAGTCTCTTTCCAGTAGCGCCAACCACCCTGGCGTTCGGCGTTCCAGCGCTCGGCGGAATCGGGGCTCGACACTTGATGTAGGGGCAGCGCGCGAGGCAGCCAGGAGATGCTTTCGAGGGGCAGCACGCGCAGGGCCAGGAGTCCTCCCAAGGTAGAGAGCACGAAGGGCATGGTTAGAATCGGCAGGCTGTTATCCGTGAGCCACAGGCCGCCGAAGAACCAGAGGGCGAAGGAGACCAAAACTCCCACGGCACCAAACAGCACGGAGCGCCAACCGGAGCCGGTGAAAGTTGCCGCCAGGGCCAGAAAGGTGGGCAGGGCCGTGACCACCACGAAAGAAAAGTCAAAAGCACCCACCCAACCCAGGAAGGCAAAGCCCACCGCCGACCCCAGGGCCAGTCCAGCGGCGAGAAAGCCCAGGAGTTGGCGCGAATGCAGGGCAAAGCCCGCCATGAAGAGCAGCAAGACCAGCGATCCACCGGGGAAACTGGCTACGGCGTCGCGCATGGAGTCGCTGAACAGTTCGGGGCTGAAGAGCGAGGCGAGGGTCAGATAGGGAGGCAGAATCGTCGTGGCATAGGGGTGCCATTCCAGAGAGCGAGCCAAGAGGCAGAAGGGCAGACCCACGAGGAGCGAGGGCACACTCAAGATGGGTAGGCCCAGTCGGCGCGTCCAGGCGCCATCCAAAAGACGCGCTGTTACAGGCACCGTGAGCCCTGCCAGCCCAGCCGAGATGAGTTGCAACTGCACCGCGTCGCCTTGCATGGAAAAGGCCACGAAAGCCGCCAACGCTCCGTTGAAGCCGTAGAGCCCGCTCTCCAGCTCAAGCCGCGAGCGCCGCATCATGTGCGCACAGGTGGTGGCCGCAAAGAGCCCAAGCAACACCGCCGTACCCAGCACCGGGCTGGCCGCAAAGGTCGCTAACAGGAACAGTGCTCCTGAAACCGGGTGAGGCGCAAAAAACAGGGCTCCGTATCCCACCAGGAACGAGCGGTAGAAATCCTCGCCGCGTTCGCGGCTCGGTAATTCGGGGGTGTTGACCAATCCCAGCGGCTAGCGCGCGTCGCGGCCAGCGAGGAAGGAGCCCGATGTCTCATCATTGATCAGGTGTGCCGGCAGTCGCTCTGGAGTACGCACATACTCATCGCTCTCCGCCTCGCGGATCAACTCGACACCACTTGCATTGGCGAGAACATAGTTGGGTCGCATGTAGATGAACTGCATCGACTGCGAGAAGTTGTATGCGCCCACATCTTGAATCACAAGCAAATCGCCAGCGGTCAGGGCGGGCAGTTCGACGCTCTTGCGCACAACATCGATCTGCATGCAGAGCGGTCCGACGAGGCGATAGTCCTCGATGGCGCCGCCTTTGTCCTCCACTGGGCGCAGTTCATGGTCATACCACCAAGAGGTGGGCAGGATGTGCACGCCACAGTCGATCAAGGCGGCTTTTTGCTGGCCAGCCATGCGTTTCACGGCGCGCACGGTGGTGATCATCGAGGCGGCTTCATCCACCAGAATGCGACCGGGTTCGATGAACAGCCGGGGCTTCTTCTTGAACTGACGCGCCGCACGGCGCAGAGGTCCACAGATGGCTGCTGCGTATTCCTCGGCCGTGGCTGTGATGGCCTCACCGGGAAGCATGGTGTCGTGCAGGGTATTGCGCGTGGCGTATCCTCCACCGATGTCGAGGTGTGCGATGGTGCAGTCGAGTTCTCGCTCGAGGCGCGTCCCGAAGGCGATCAAGGATTCGACCGCGCGACCGTAGAAGCCCGGGTCGGGGATGTAGGTGCCTACATGCATGTGCAGACCGCAGAGTTCGAGCTCAGGAGCCGCAGTGACCAAGCGCGCCGCTTCCAGGGCGTGTCCCGATTCCAGTTTGAAACCGAATTTGTCCCAGGGCGGGTAGTTGACCTGCATGTTGAGTCGCAACCCCACGGGCACCACTCGGCCCATATCGCGGGCGTGTCGAATCACCCGTTCCAGTTCGTCATCGCCGTCGAGGTTGATGGTGGCTCCCTCCTCGATGGCTAGGCGAATGTCGTCGTCGGTTTTCCAGGGCCCGTTGAAGAGGATCTCGTTGCCTGGGATGCCGAGGTCGCGACAGAGGCGGTACTCGAACCCCGAGACCACTTCGCCCCAAGCGCCTTCCGAGCGCAGGATGGCCTGCACCGCCGAGAGATAGTTGGTTTTGACCGAACTGCCGATGATCGTGTCGGGCCACTCCTCGCGGAACGCGGAGGAGAGCCGTCGATAGGCGCCGCGCAGGGATTCTTCGTCGATTACATACAGGGGGCTGCCGAAACGCTCGACGAGTTCCGTGACAGCGTGTCCGGCGACCTTGGCTTGGGCCTCGATGCGGCGTTCCGCACCGGGTGCGCGCTCGGTGACGCCACTGGGCAGGCCGTAGAGTTCGGGAGAAGCGTAGGGGGGCTGGTTTTGATCTTCACTCATGGTTGTTGGCGGATAGTCATGCCAGGACGACATCTTCAGCAGTCTGCGAAAAGAGCACGCCGGAAGGAGTACAGGGCAGGGATTCCAGGGTGGGCGCATCTTCATCGCCACCGAGTCCCACAAGAATCTCGACTAGCGGCGGTCCGCCCGCTTGGGTGACCTCGATCCACAGCGGCAACCCGGGTCGTCCATCCACCAGGGCAAATCCGCGTTCGTCGCGACGGAAGAGGTACTGCGAGGGGCCAGCCAATTGGAGTTCCAAAGCTGCCCGCGCCGCGGCGTGCACCAGGGGTTCGTTATCCACCGTGACCGCCATCCAGGGCCGCAGGTGATCGTCGTCCGCCAGCACCCGCACCGCCGCCGCAGCCAGGGCCTGGCCCCGGTCATTGGAGATCAGGGCAACTTCGAAAGCGCCGTGACTGGACCAGCCCACAGCTTCCACGAAGACTGCACGGGAGCCCGCTGGATTGGAACGCATGAGTCCCTGGTGGGCGCGAAAGGCTTCCCATGCGTCGCCTGCTCGGCGCCGCGAGCCGTCTGCCTTCTGCAAGAGGAGCGGCCAGGGTCCTTCGAAGGCCTGCAGTTCCGGTTCACTTGGGAGCGCTTGCCTGCTGGCAAGCGCGACTTGTTTCAGCTTACCGATGTCCGCGGGGTTGTAATTGCCCAGGCGCAGAGCTGCGTCCGCCTGGAGCAAGATGTCCGCGCAACCGGCGAGGCAAATGGCCGCTGCCGCGCTGCCGGGCAGGACTTGGTCGATGGCTTCGGTGCTCACGAGGTCAACGAGCGCTGTCACGAAGCCCTCATCGTCCAGAGGCGGCACACGCAGGACGCGCTCGCACACACCCTCTCGCATGGCCCCCGATTCGTTGGGATGGGTGAGCACGGCGAAACGTTCGTAGCGCATGGGATCGAGGCAGGCCAGGATGCTGGCGCCGCTCGTCGCTTCTGGGCCGTCCGCCAGGGAGACCACGGCGACCTTGATGCGCGACGCCATCAGCGAGCCTCCGCCAGGGCTTCGAGCCCTTTCAAGCTGCTTTCGTGGCGGGGAGATTCGGCGATGGCCTTGAGGAAAGCCTTCTTGGCCTCTCGCGGCTTGCGCATACGCAGATAGCACCAGCCCTGACCATCGTGGGGGTCGGCGTACTGCAAGTCCTCGCCATCGTGCAGGTCATCGAGTTGCTTGAAGAGCTTGAGAGCGTCGCTGTATTCTTCCGCCGCGTAGAGGCTCCAGGCGAGTTCCGAGAAGGTTGAGGACCAGATTCCCCAGGTCGCTTCGTGATTCGGAGCAGCATCCAGCCAGCGCCCGAGTTCCTTCGCGCCAGCTTTCGTCTGGCCCGTGCGCAGGAGACTGAGGCCCCGCCCGCGGAACGCGCTGGTTTCTAGGGCATCCTTCTTGATGGAGTTGGCAAATTCTTCTGCGGCCAGGGTGTAGTAGCCGCGGTAGAACCAGGCCCATCCCAGGGGACTGTGCAAGCGAAAGAACTCGGGGTTGTTGTCGATCAGTTTGCGGATTTCGGGTTCGGCAGCCGTGCTAGGATCGAGGCTGATGGCGCGTTCGATGGCGATTCGCGCCGCCACGCTGTCTCCGGTGGCTTGCAGGGCCAATCCCTGCCAGGCGTGGGCGCGAGCCAGTTCTGCTCCGAGCTCGACGGCTTTGTTCAGGGCTTTGACTGCGGCGGGAAAGCGGTTGCTGAAGAGCCCTGCGCGGCCCAACTCGATCCAGGTTTCTGCGTCCTCTGCAAACTCACGGGTCGCCAACGCTGCTTCGAAGTGTCCCGCTGCTGCTTTGAAGTTCTTCTCCGCCAGGGCGATGAAGCCGCGACCCTTGTGGGCCAGGCCCTGATTGGGCTGGTCTAGCAGGGCGAGTTTGAACAAATCCTCGGCTATGCGCGTGTTGCCCATGCGGAACTCGGTCCAGCCCAGGGCAGCTTGCACGAGGTCGAGTTGGGTGCGCGGGAAGGGATCGTGACTGTCGCTCAGGATCGACTCGAAGCCGCGCCGCGCGCCTCCGAATTCACCGGCGTAGTAGGCGGCCCAAGCTGCGTCGTAGCTGGCGAAGCGCCAGGTGCGAATGGCCTCGCGGCCCGAGTTGGCATCCGCGTATCCAGGCAAGAGTTTGAGCGCGTCCTCGAAGGCCTCTTCGGCTGCGGGGTAGTTGCCTTGGGCGTAGAGCGCCCAGCCTTCGCCGCAAGCGGGATCGGGCCAATCGAAGTGGGCCCTGCGCACTTCGCGAAAGCGGTCCAGAGCATCGTCGTAGCGACCCTGGCGTTGGGCGATCCAGCCCTCAAGACTTGCCAAGTTCATGGCCACCTCGGCGGTCCCGCCTTCTGGGAGGGCCGTGAGAAACTTGTGCGGCTGGGTGTGCTGCGCCGAGCCCTCGACACTGCGCGCCTGGGTCAACGCTTCGTCGTAGCGGGACATGCGGAAAAGCGCGAAGGCTTGGCCGGCGGCGGCTTCTTCTTCCTGGCAGCCCTGAGCCTGGGAGGTTTGGAATTCCCACAGAGCCCACGAAGAGAGGTCGGCACGCAGGGCGGACCAGCCGATGGCGTTGCGCAGTTCGCGCCATGTGGGCCGCGCTTCGATCAAGGCTTCGAGTTCTGTGCCCGCAATGTAGGGCGAGATGTCCAGCCCCTCCTCAAAAGCTCTCCGGGCCGCCGGGTAGTCGTTGGTCTTCAGGGCGCACCAAGCAAGGCCGGCATGGGCGGCCCAGGTGGCGGGCGCATTGAAGAGGGCTCGATTGAACTCATCTTGCGCCCGGTCGTACTTTTTCAGCCAATACTGACACCAGCCAGCCGTCAGGCGCGCGGTGGTGTTTTCGGGTTCGGCTTCCAACGAGAGCTTCAGCGAAGTCAGGGCGTGTCGGTAGTCGGCCTGGGCAAACTGGCAATAGCCCATGCCACGCAGGCACTCGGGGTCCTTGCCCAGTTTATTACGAGCCTCGCGGAAGGCTTTGACAGCATCACTGTACAGGCCCAGGTAGTAGAAGCACCAGGCTTCGCCGCGCAGGGCCAAGCCGCGGGCATCGGTGTCAGCGCTGGTCTTGCCCGCCTGAATGCGCAGGAAAGCCGAGCGTGCTTCTCGGTACCTACCCGTAGCCAGGAGGCTGTTGGCTTCGTCGAGCGGTGCGCGACGCACTGCAGCCAGGGCCTCAAGGCCTTCTAGGCTCCACTTGTAGTCCGGTTGAAGTTTGAGCGCCTCGCGGAAGCGTGTTTCCGCCTCATCGTACTCGCCCATGTAGTAAAGACACCAACCCATGGCGTCGCGCAGTACGGCCCACTCGCGGTACTTGTTCACATCGACTTCAAAGCGTTGAAGAGCCGCTGAGTAGTCGCGTTGACGAAACAACACCCACCCATCCTTCTCACCTACCGCGGCTTGCGCGGGCGAGAACAGCGAGAGGCACACGAGAGCTGCTAAGAGGATACGCATGAGAAACTTGGATCAAAGGTCCATCGAGGACAGTTGCATGGCGCCAGCGGAGAGCAGGCGGCCAAGGTCTTCGACTCGTGAGATGGTTGTTTTGGAGGTGCGCAAGAAACGGGCACCAACCCGTGCCGCGGCGGGAGTGGCGCGATCTTCGCCGAGGGCCAGGCTCAGAGCCAAGTCGGGCAGGTTCAATCCCAAGCCGGGGCTCGCTCCGATCCAGGCCGGGAAGCGCGCGTTGACTTCGAGCAGGAAGTAGCGGCCGCTGGAGCTCTCTCGTACTAGCTCGACTTCGAGAGGGCCATCCCAGTCGAGGGCGGAGATGACCTTCTCTGCGGCTGCGAGGGCGCCGGGGGTGTCCACTACCTCGGCACCAATTGCCTTGCCAGCATCGTTCAGCACGGTCTTCTTGATGCAGATCGAGGCCAGGCTGCGGCCACTCTGGGCCAGCGCGCAAATGTCGAATTCCTCGCCGTTGACGGTCTTCTGGGCCAGCACGGGATAGCCCCAGCGTGACACCAGGCGGTGAAAGCCCGCCACCGCTTCGGCCAGGTTTTCGACTTTTATAGCATCGGCCAGAGGGCCCTTGAGGTAACAGGGAAAGCTCCAAGCCTCTTGGTCCCAAAAGTTGTCAGGGCTCGTCACCACTTCGGTCTCGGGGGTGAAGATGCCGTGCTTTTCCGCGAAGCCCGGCAGGCGCTGCTTGTAGCGCGCCTTGATAGCCTCGGGCGAAGGCACGCTCATCTGAATGCCGCGCTTCGTGAACTCCTCGCGGTGCATGGAGAAAATCGCAAGCTCCGAGTCGAGGGCGGGCAGGAACACATCGATTGGGTCTTGGTCGTGGATTTCGAAGATGCGTTTCTTGAGAGTCGCAGCGGGAGCACCGGGGAGCGGCGTCAGGTAGACCGCATCGAAGAGGTCCGAGCGAAAATTGCCGGTCAGGGTCGGGTCGTAGGCAAAACCGATGATGCGCACTCGGTCCTGGCGTGCTGCGCGCAAGGCGCGAGCAATGGCCACGCCCGGGTAGGGGTTGTCGCGGCCTTCGAGACCGGTCAAAGCGACGACTGGCTTAGGCTCCGCCAAGGTCTTTCTCCGTCAAGCTGAGCATGAAAGCCGCCACATCGCCGCGGGCTGTGAGTTCCTGGGCGCCACAGCGCTCGATCAGAGCTTGCACTAGGTCTTCTTCCTCGGCGCCTTCCATGAGCGCTTCGAGCAGCACTGCCGAGCTGGCATTGAGGCCAAACACTTCGCCCAGTCGGCGATTGAACAGGAATCCAGGGCCATCGCCGGAACGTTCCCAACTGATGTGTTCGCGGAGTTTCATCATGCGTGCAGATCTTGGCAGGGGCTCATCCGTGCTGCGTCATGTTCGTGCTTTTGGGGGCGCAATCCAAGTCAGCGTGCGCGCGCCCCAGGGCTTTTGCGGCCCGCGCTGCAAGCACCCGGGCCTGCCAGCGTTCGCGAGCTGAAGTGGGCCGGGCCTTTTCGAGCCAAGCGAGGCACTCGCCAACCTCTCCAGCTTGCAAGGCCGCTAGGGCCTCCACCAAGGGTTGCTCGCTGGGTGCAGAGTTCACAGGAGCCGGAGTCCCCGGGCACAGGACTTCTCTCCAACGCTCGGCAAGCGCGGCGTAGGGCGCCAGAGGCAAGACCCACCTGGCCACTTCGGTGGCGCTGGGATGGCTGGGCTCGAGTGCCGCGGCATGGCAAAAAGCGGCTTCTGCGCGGTCCATGTCGCGCAGGCGGAAGAGGCTCCAGGCCACGCCCCAGGCGGCGTCTCCAAGCAGCGGGTTGGCTATCAAGGTGCGTTCAAAAACTTCCAGGGCTGCATCGTAGCGCTGCATCGCATAGCGGCACCAACCGATGAAGGCCAAGGCGTCGTGCAGTTTGGGCTCCCAAGCTACGGCCAGTTCGAGGGCTGCTTCGGCCTCGGTGAAACGGCCAAGTTTGTAGAGCGCAATGCCCCGGCCCTTGTGGGCGTGGGCTAGCTGCGGTTCCTCTGCCAGAGCTTCGTCAAAAGCCGCGACGCCGTGAGCCAGGTCACCCAGGTCATGGTGGCACCAACCGATGCCAGCCAAGACGCGCCCGCGCACGAACTCCGGCAGGCGTTCGCCAACACCAATCAAGGCAGACTGAAAGGCCTCGCGTGCATCGTTTGTCCGTCCGCCATGGTAGAGGTGCCAGGCTTCGGTCAAGGGAGCAAAGCGCCAGGCGCGAACTTCCAGGAGTGCGCGCTCCGCGGATTCGTGGCCGGGGTCGCGTTCGAGAGCCGCGAGCAGGAGGTCTTCTTCCTCGCCGCGCGTTGCGCCCCCTGCTTGGGCGCAGCGGCTCAACAGGTACCACGGCTCAGCCCAGGCCGGCGCACGCAGGCAACACTCGTCGAGGCGCTTGCGTGCTGCCGCGAGGTTCCCCGCGGCGAGCTCTGCCTCGGCCGCGGCCGCCAGCCGCGCCGGTCGCCACAAACCCAACCTCAAGGCGAATCGGAACAAGAGGGGCAGAGGGTCCAAAATCTGGCGCTAGGGAGCGGGTTGGAGGGGCTAGGGGGGGGTGCTTTGGGCAACCGTTCTACCAGGAATAGCAGGCCGGATACGGGGAAAGCCTGGGGCCTATCATGAACGGGCATAACGGAGGCGCGAGTGGATGCTCGACCACGGGTACTCCGGACTTGTGGCCCATCTTTGAGAGCCGTTGGACCGAGATTCGAAGGGGCTTTGCTACCCTCCCGGGCCCGCCCCTAGCCCTTGATGCAATTGTCTCCCGCCGATCCCGACGATTCCCTTCCGAACGCCCTGCGAGAAGTCCCCTACATGGGGGTTATTCATGTGGTCGCCGAGGCCGTCAAGCTCGGCTTCTACAACGGCCATCCCGACTGGTGCAACCTTGGCCAGGGCCAGCCGGAGGTGGGCGAAATGGCCGGCGCACCCGGGCGGATCTTGTCGGTCGAATTGGAACCGGGCGACGCAGCTTATGGCCCCCTGGAGGGCACCTGTGAGCTGCGCGAGGCTGTGGCGGCCCATTACAACCGTCTGTATCGCCAGGGCAAATCTTCGCAATACAGCGCGGCCAATGTGGCCATTGCCAGTGGCGGACGGCTGGCTCTGACCCGTGCGGCAGCGGCCCTCGGTCCCATCGAGGTCGGCTACCAGTTGCCCGACTACACCGCCTACGAGGATCTGTTCAACACGCACCTCGCACGCCTCTCTCCGGTGGCTCTGCGTGGCGAGATAGAGCGCGGTTTTCGCGTTCCCGCCGAGGTGCTCGAGCGCAGTGCTCGCGATCTCGGCCTGGGCGCTTTTCTGTTTTCCAACCCCTGCAATCCCACCGGCGCGCTGGTGCAGGGGGAAGAGCTAAAGCGCTATGTGGCCTTGTCTCGCAAGACCGGCATGGCGCTCCTCGCCGATGAGTTCTACAGCCACTTCATCTACTCCCAGGCTTCCGACGGCACCTGGATTCCCGGGGACGGCCCGGTGAGCGCCGCTGGGTTTGTGGAAGATGTCGAGAGCGATCCCGTGATGCTGTTCGATGGGCTCACCAAGAATTACCGCTATCCCGGCTGGCGCATTGGCTGGGTGGTGGGACCCTCATCGATGGTGGAAACCTGCGCTCGCACAGGCAGCGCCATCGATGGCGGCCCTTCGCGGGTGGCCCAACGGGCCGCTCTTGGTGTGCTCGAACCCGAGCGTGCCGATCAAGAAACGAACGCCCTGCGCGAGGTCTTCTGTGCCAAGCGCAACCTGATGGTGGCGCGCTTGAAAGCCATGGGCATCCGACTTGCTACCGAGCCCGAGGGAACCTTCTACTGTTGGGGATCCCTGGAGCACTTGAAAGAGCCCTTCCAGAACGCCCAGCGCTTCTTCCGCCTCGCTCTGGAGCGGCATGTGATGACCGTTCCGGGCGAGTACTTCGATGTCAACCCGGGCAAGCGGCGCTTTGGCGAGTCGCCCTACGCATCCTGGATGCGTTTTTCCTTTGGGCCTCCCATGGAGAACCTGACACTTGGGCTTGACCGGCTCGAGGAGATGTTGGGAACTTGAGCCGCGCTCACTTCCCGATCATCTCTTCCAGCCAGTCCAACTCGTCAAGCCTCCCGTAGAGTTCCGGGTACTCGTCGAAGGGCAGGGTTGCCACCCAGGCGGCTACTTGTTGCGTGTCGGGGTCTACATGCGTGCGGAACTCGGTCAGGATGGACCGATTGCCAGGGCCCAGAGGTGGCGGCGCGGCTGGCGGATCTTCGGGGTAGACAACATCAAAGTTGTTGTGGCTGAAGCGCTCTTCAAACCCGGCGCGTCGAGCCTTTTCGATCAGTCTTGCGAGTTCGTCGCGGAGTGCTTGAAGTTCGGCCAGGGAGAGACCTGCCTGGGCTTGGCGAAAGCGACTGCGTGCGAGCTCGGAATCGCTCGACGCCGAGGTACGCGGCGCATGATTCTTCAGCAACTCGCTTGCCGCCGCGCTCTCGGGGTCTGGCAGCGTGCCATGGAGTCCAGCTTCCTCCGCTGCTGTTGAATCTGCGGCCTCGGGAGTCTGGGCGCGTGGTTCCGAGGTTGCAGCCACGGTCCCGGAGGACCCGTTCGCGTGGGCTGGATCGACCCCGTTATCGCCACTGTCGGGCGCCAGTGGGCCGAAGAAGAGAGCCAGGCAAGTGAGCCCAACGAACACCAAAATGGCGAGGAGGAGGGTGAGAGGTTTCATCAGATCAGGCCGGGGTGGCGAGAAGCGTCGAGGTCAGGAGAATCACGAAGTTCCTTATTCTGGAGGGCATTACGGCGGATCGGCCACTGAATTCGGGGCTCCATCTGGCCCAAACAACTAACTCAGGATAGGGTCAGCGCGGGGCGACGCAGCACGAAGGCCCGATATCTACTGCACTCTACGAGGCAACGAGGGACTCTTGTGATGCTGAAAAATCTCCTCCGCAGGTGCCGATCCGAGAGGGTCTGGCCCTTTGCGAGACCCAACAAGCAACCCTCCAAGAGAACCCTCGAGAGAAGAGTCACGGATACCCAAGGACAGCTACTCATGACAAATAATTCCGCAACAAGAAGAGCTTTCCGCGCCCTGGCGCGGCCTGCAGCCATGCTGTGCATCGGCGCTTTCGCCAGTGCCCAGTTCACCGCCGTTGGACCCTTTACCGGCAGTGCCAGCGAAGGCTTCGAAACCCAGGATACCAGCGCGGGGCCCTTCCCCACATGTGTGGTGGACCGCGTGTTCTCAGGCCAGGCTGACCTGTGCTCCAGCACGGGCAGCGCCCACATCACCGGAGGCTGGGGCTTTGGTTGCTCCCTTCCGGCAAGGAGCGGCGCACGTTTAGCGGGCAGCACAGGCGGCTCAATCAGTTATGACTTCGACACCGGAGCCACTCGCTTTGGCGGGTACTTCGCCACGAACAACCCCACTGTGCCCAATGGGCTGATCGAATTTTTCGGCGTGACGAGCATTTTGCTGCACAGCGCAGTGCTGACGGTCCCCAACACCTGCACTTGGCACTGGCACGGCTGGGACTCGGGCGGAGCGGTCATCGCTTCGGTACGCATCAGTTCCAATTATTCAGGCGGTGGCTACATGATGATGGACGACATGGAGGCCGATGTTTTGGGCGGCGCGCCCGGCGCGGGGTTCTGTTTCTGTGACGGTACAGGCACGCTTTCGCCATGCGCCAACCCCGGCGCGACAGGTAACGGCTGCCTTAACAGTGCAAGCCCTGTTGGCGCGCATCTCACAGCAACAGGCACCGCCACTGTGGGTCCGAACAGCCTCCTCTTGCATGCCGTGGGCATGACGCCCAACCAGCCCGTGCTCTTCTTCCAGGGCAACAATGCGGTCAACTTGGGACAGGGCATCATCTTTGGCGACGGCCTGCGTTGCGCCGGAGGCAACATCTTGCGCATCCAGATTCTGCCTGCGGACGCCACCGGGAGTGCCTCCACCTCGGCCGATATTTATGCAGCCCAGTTCAACCCGCTCTTGCCTGGTGACATTCGCCGCTACCAGGCCTGGTTCCGCGATCCGTTCGGTGGTCCCTGCGGTTCGGGCTTCAACCTGTCCAACGGCTACGAGATCGTCTGGTTGCCGTAGGCTTTCCTGACAGCAGCGCGAAGAAAGAGCCTGGGCGGGACCTCACGAGGCCCCGCCCAGGCTCTCTTGGTGCCCACAAGCTCATCCTGTCGCAGCAAGAGTCGCAGCAAGAACTGAGCGGCCCCTTCATGTGCGGACAGAATTCCTGGACGCAAGCCATCTCATCGTGGACGAGGTGCAGCGCGTGCTTGTCCCACGGGGTGTCGACGGGTGTGGCGGGTCCAGCGAGGCGCGCGGGACGCCGGTCGCGTACCCCTCGGGGCCTCCCCGGGCGCGGATTATGGCGAACCTCCCGCCCACTTCGTTGCTATTGTGATCGGTATGAAGATCAAGCAATCACTCTGGGCCGCTTCGTTGCTCGCGCTCTGCGCGGTGGGCCTGGCCTGGCAGAGCGAAGGCGCTCCCGGTGAGGACGACACAACTGCGCGCCGCCCGGTCACGGTGATCGCCGTGAGGCATGCAGAGAAAGGCGCCGACGACCCTCATGACCCGGGGCTGACCGAGGAAGGCTCCCGGCGCGCTACCGCTCTCGCCAGGCTCCTCGCACACGCAGGCGTGACTCATGTGTACTCGACGACCTATCGTCGCACCCAGGCCACTGTAGCTCCGCTCGCGACGAGCCTCGAGCTCGCGGTCGCGGGCTACGACCCCCAGGACCTAAGCGGGCTCGCGAAACAATTGAGAGCGCTGCCCCCGGGCTCGGTCGCGGTGGTCGCGGGACACTCGAACACCACACCCAGCCTCATCGGGGCGCTCGGCGGCGAGATCCGTGGACTGACCACTGCGCGCCGTGGCCCGTTCTTGGGAGATGATGAGTACAACCGCCTCTTCCTCGTCACCCTGCCCGAGGCTGCGGGAGCGGTGAACTGCATGGAGCTCCGCTACGGCGAGTGAAGACCGATAACCGAAGCCAGACTCCCAAGAGATGATCGAAGATGTCGCGCGTTCGGACTGGCCTCAATCATCCCGTGGCCGAAGAGACCCGGGGCTTCAACATGTCCAACGGCTATGAGCTCACCTGGCTGCCGTAGGCTTTCCTGACAGCAGCGCGATGAAAGAATGAGGGCGGGACCTCACGAAGCCCCAGGCTCAATGACTGTCCTGAGGATGGCGGTTTTTTCCAAAAGGCGCAGCAGGTCCTTAGGTGTCCATCGAACAGAGTGATCCCTCTGCGTACAATGCGACCCATGGTGAAGAACAAATTGTGGGTTGTGGTCGCACTCTTTTGCGCAGGGTGCATGAGTCCCTCGGCGGAAACTCGCAGCGCGTCCCCAAACATTGTGGTGATCTTCGTCGATGACCTCGGCTGGGGTGATATTGGTGTGCAGGGCGCCTTGGGATACGCCACACCACACATCGACAGCCTGGCTGCCGATGGGCTACGGTTGACGGATTTCTACGCCGCCCAACCGGTGTGTTCGGCATCACGCGCGGCTTTGCTAACCGGATGCTATCCCAACCGCATCGGCATCCATGGTGCCCTCGGCCCTGCGGGAAACCACGGCATCGCTGATGGCGAGGTGACACTCGCCGAGCTGTGTCGTTCCGAGGGCTATGCCACGGCGATTTTCGGCAAGTGGCACCTCGGCCACTTGCCGCGTTTTTTGCCCACGCGCCACGGCTTTGACGAGTTCTACGGGATCCCGTACTCCAACGACATGTGGCCCTACCACCCCGAGAGCCCCAAGGCCTGGCCCGATTTGCCGACCCTGGAGGGCGAGGGATTGGTAGGAGCCAACACTGACCAGCGGCGTTTCACCGGGGATTTCACCCGCCGCGCCGTGGACTTCATCGAGCGCAACGCCTTGGAGTCCTTCTTCCTTCTTTTGGCCCACCCCATGCCCCATGTGCCGCTATTTGCCTCGGCAGACTTTGAGGGTCGCACCACACGCGGTCTCTTTGGAGATGTGATCGAAGAGATCGACTGGAGCGTGGGGCAAGTCTTGGCCGTTCTGGATCGTTTGGGGATCGCCGACGAAACGCTGGTGATATTTGCTTCGGACAATGGCCCCTGGCTTTCCTACGGCGATCACGCTGGCAGCACCGGGCCCTTGCGTGAGGGCAAGGGCACGACCTTCGAAGGCGGCGTGCGCGTGCCGTGTTTGATGCGTTTTCCAGGGCGAATTCCCGCGGGCAGCGTGTGCTCGGAACCGGTCATGGCAATTGATGTTTTTCCCACTGTGGCGCGCTTGATCGGTGCTCCTTTGCCGGACCATGCCATCGACGGTTTGGATATTTGGAGCCTGCTCAGCGATCCCTCTCGGGCCACTTCGCCCCACGAGGCGTTGTTCTTCTACTATCACAAGAACCACCTCGAAGCCCTGCGTGCTGGACGCTGGAAGTTGCACTTGCCCCACAGCTATCGAACCATGGAGGGCCGAGAGCTCGGCAGCGGTGGGACTCCGGGTAAGTACAACTACCAGGCCCGCGTGGGGCTCGAGTTGTACGACCTCGAGAATGATGTGGGGGAAAGTCGCGACCTCGCCGCCAGCCGCCCTGAAAAAGTGGCTGAGTTGCTTGACCTTGTCGAAGCGCAGCGCGCTCGCCTTGGCGATGCCTTGACGAAAACAGCCGGCGACCCGTTTGAATTGCGCGCTGCCGGCCGAGTTGAGGAGCTCTAACTGGATTGGAAGAGCCTGACGCTTTCCGCTACGCTTCCCGCGCGCGGCGGTGCAGGATGTTGTTTTCGAGGTGGATGTGTTCGTGCAGAGCTCGCTCGAGGTCTTCAAGAGCAACCCACAGGGCGCGCCAAGTGTTGCAGGCGCCTTCGGGGACATTGAAGTCTCCCGTGAGCTGACGCACTTCCCGCAAGAGTCCGCCGAGGGATTCGTGCTCCATCTCCATCACATGGATTGGTCCCATGGCCATGGCGCCCTGGCCAGTCTTGATCATGGGGAAGAGGATCTGTTCTTCCTTGGGCAGGTGTTGGTCGATGTCGCTCTTGATCTCGAGCACCGTCTTCAGCAGGTTGTCGAAGCGCTTCTGGTCCTTGTCGCCATGGACACGGTGGACCTTGCGCATCATCTCCTCAATGCGCGGCAGTTCTTCCTTTAGGGGCTCATGGTAGGTAACCAGGATGTGATCGATGAGGTCTGCGAGAGGCTCCTCATCCCAGCGTTTCGGCTCGGTATCAGCAGCATTGATTTCCTCTTCGAGTTCGTAGAGCACAAGGCTCACATCGACTCCTTGCGCGCCGCATGCTTTTGCCAGAGGCAGCCCGCCTCCGCAGCAGAAGTCGATTCCGTGGCGCGCGAAAACGCGGGTGGCGAGGGGATGTAGGGTGGCGACGCTTCCGACGGTTGATTCGGCGTTGAACATGATGAGTCAGGCAGGCTTGGAAGGTTCGTGAGGAGGTGCAAGGAGGGTGAGTTGTAGAGTACCTGGTACCGCAAAGCAGCGGCAGAGTACCTGGTACGCTACACGGGTACGCTACACGCTACAACTGCACCGCCGCTGCAGGCTGGGGGGTGGTGCGGGGACCTTGCTGGAGCATCCAGAGGACGGCGGCGTCGAAGTGGGCGCTGGCGTGGGGGTCGGCGAGGGCTTCAAGGACGGCTTTTCGGTCTGCCAGGCGGTCGCGGAGGTCGAGGCGCAGGCCGGGGTCGGTCAGGATGCGGGTGGCTGCGGCGATGTACTCGGGCCAGGAGTGGCAGATCAGGAAGTCAGGCAGGCCGAGGCGGCGCAGGATCGCGGCGCCAAAGCGGTTGCGGGCCTGGCCGCCCTCAAGAGTCACGAAAGGACAGCCCGAGGCGACCACTTCGATCAGCGTGTTGAAGCCACCAAAAGGATAGGAATCGAGGTAGAGGTCCGCGTCTGCAAGCTGGTCAATCAAGTGATTTCGGTCCACCGACGGATGCAGGCTGACCTGGGGGTGCGGAAGATGCTTGGCGAGGTGGGGGAGGTGCAACTCGGCCGCGCGTACGCTCATGGCGGGAAAGATGTCGAGGGTCCCCGAGGGACAGCCGCCAAGCACGGCATTCCAGGCGCTCAGGAGATCGGGGCCCAATTTGCGGATGCCCGCGGCGCTCACCACTCGCAAGAGGGGGTCGTCGAGGGGGCGCGTGCGGGGGTTGCGCGGCGCGGGGGGCTCGCTGCATGACACGCCCAACCCCGGAATCAAGACCACCTGTTCGCTGTATGCGTCCTCGCAACCCGCAGGCTCGACCTCCGCACCAGCGACAAAGTAGTCCACAGATTCCAAACCGCTCGTCGCGGGATAACCGTAACCGGTGGCCTGCACCCGCGCCAGGCGTTGCATGGCCAACCAGGCGCTGGAGTTCGAAGGTGTTATCTCAGGGAAGAAGGCAAACTCCGCCTGGCGCGCAGAGAGGGCCGCAGCCAGGGTGCCGAGCTCGATGAGTTGATGGGTCCCACCCGGCAGCTCGAACTCGATGTTGCGCCAACCAGACGCCGTGGGGCCGCGCTCCTTCGAGCCCCTCTCGCGGATGACCAGGGCTGTGGTCCCGAGATCTCGCTGGCCCTCGAGGAGCGGCGCGAGGCAGCGGTGCGAAACATGCCCCTCGCGCCAGTTTGGCGCCACCAATAGCCGAGTACCCTTGGGCAGGGCGGCGAAGAGAGCATCATCACGCGGCGCGAGGGTCGCGAGGCGCGCGAAGAGAGCGGCCATGGCCTTACCTTGCACGGCAACGGCGATGCGCTTCGCATCGAGGTCCGCGCGATAGGCGGCGTCGTAGGCGCTTTCCATTTCGAGAGGGCTCGCTGCGCGCTGCACGCCCGAGCATTCAGCACGGCTCAACCACTCGTCCAGGCCCGTGCGTTGATGGACGGCCGCCTCGTGTGAGGTGAAACGGCCGGGACTGCATGAGTAGGTGGTCACCAACCACGAAGAGAGGAAGGGCCAGAGGGGTTTTTCCAACACATCGAACACAGCACCAACGGCGATGGCGCGAGAGCCGTCGTTGACCACGCAGTAACGCCCCAGAGACCGGGCCTGTTCTGCGAGGTCGAGGCGTTCGAGCTGCTCGGCTTCGAGCACTTCATCATTCGTGTCGGGCAAGGCCGAACCCGTGGTTCGCAACCAGCGCGCATTGGCGCTCCACAATCCTGAAGTGAAAACACCCACATCGGCGGGCAGCAGCAGTCGGCGCCAGATATCGCAATCCGCTCCCTCTGCCAAGATGAACCCACGCAGGGCGGCGTCGAGGGCTTCGTGGACCTGACGGCGCACGAAGAGCCCCTCTTCATCGAGACCATCCGTCAAGCTCTTGGGATCGAACTCGAAGAGTTCGCCGCAGAGGGACTCAATGCGCGCCGCATCCTTTCGGGCCAGGGCACCGTACAGGGCCGCCGACAATTCCAGCTCGGGGTGTAGCTTACTGGTGTGCATGAGCGGGGTGCATGGGAAGAGGAGCGGCGTGGGCTCGCAGGGGCCGCGTTCCGGTGTCTTGTTTCGAGCCAAGTCTTTTATCGAACCGAGCCTTGTATCGAGTCAGAGGCAAAAAAAGATTCACACTCAACTTGCTCCGAGCCCATTTCTTGGAAGGCGCGCTCATGGGTCTTCGCCGTTGGCTACGATCTAAGGCCATGACCACCCTCCTCGTCTCCTTGCTTTTGGCCTGCCCCATCCAGGGTACGGACGCGCCCGAGCTCACCTCAGGACGCATTCCCGGCCCCGAACAGACCTGTTTCGATGTGACTCGCTATGAACTCGATATCCGGGTCATGCCTGATCGCAAGGCCATCCGGGGAGAGGTGCGCATGGATGCCGTGTTGCTCGCTGCTAGCGATGAGTTGCTGCTCGATCTCGATCAGCAGCTCCAGGTCGAGAGCGTGGCTCTCCGCCGCGGACAAGCAGGCGCAAAGGCTGCCGTTCTTCCCCTGTCTTTTAGCCACTCAGAGGGTCAAATTCGCATGGAAGTCGGCGCAGCGTTTTCCTCCGAGGGCTTTGCTATAGCCGTGGGCGACTGCTTTCAGATCGTAACCCGCTACGCCGGCAAGCCGCGCATCGCTCCCCGCGCGCCCTGGGACGGTGGCTTTCAATGGAGTCAGACCGCAAGCGGCGCGCCCTGGATAGCAACCTCGAATCAGATGCAGGGCGCCGATCTGTGGTGGCCGTGCAAGGACCAGCCCAATGACGAGGCCGACGGTGCTCTGATCCGTGTCACGGTTCCTAAGGGACTCTTCTGCGCCAGCAACGGCGCTCTGCGGGGCAAAAGCTCCAACCCTGATGGTTGGACTACCTTTGAATGGGAAGTCACCACGCCCATCAACACCTACGGTATCGCCCTCAACATCGCGCCCTACGAGGAAATCAGCACCGTCTTTGAAAGCTCGAACGGCGATCGGTTTCCCGTGAGCTACTGGGTCCTTCCTGAACATCTCGACCAGGGCCAGATTCTATTCGCGGACCTCTTGCTCCAATTGCGTTGGTTCGAAGGCGTCTTCGGACCCTATCCGTTCCGCGCCGACAAGTGCGGCCTGGTGGAGACCCCGCACCTCGGCATGGAGCACCAATCGATCACGGCCTACGGGAGCGACTACAGCGGCAATCCTTGGGGCGAGGATCAGGGCTTTGACTTTCTTCTTCATCACGAACTTTCCCACGAGTGGTGGGCCAACCTGGTCACTTGCCGCAACTGGAAGGACTTCTGGATCCATGAGGGCTTCGCCACCTACGCCCAGTCGCTCTACACCGAAGAGTTGCGCGGCCCTGCTGCCTACCGGAGGCGCATGGGGGAATTGCGCGCCCTGATCTTGAACCGCGCACCCCTGGCTGCTCGCGAGCCCCAGAGCTCTGCCGCCGTCTATTTCGGCGAAACCGGGGCCGACATTTACAACAAGGGTGCCTGGGTCTTGCACAGCTTGCGCTGGCTGGCCGGCGATGAAGCCTTCTTCCGCGCCCTGCGGCGCATGGCCTATCCCGATGCAGCTCTCGAGGCGACCCGCGACGGCAGCGCCTGCCGCTTCACGGACTCGTCTGAGATCCAGGCCCTCGCGGAAGAGCACACGGGGCTCGAACTCGATTGGTTCTTCGAGGTCTACCTGTACCAGGCGAGCTTACCGCAGCTTGTCACCAGACTCGAAGAGGACAAGTTGCACCTCGCCTGGGAGCTGCCCCCTGGAGTCGACTTTCCCATGCCCGTGGAAGTTGAGATTGACGGTGAAGTTCAGCGTGTGGAAATGCCGGAGGGCGAGGCCACCGTCGATGTCAAGGGCTCCTTTCTGATCGAGATCGATCCCAGGGGCTGGCTCTTGATGTCCCCTCTCTAAGGCGGAAGTGTTGGCTCAATACAGAGTCATCTTGTCGGAGTCTTTAGTCTAGAAGCGTCAAGCCCCGGGAGCTCTCCAAACTCGCCGAGACCTTGCACCAAGAGGCCGGTAGATTCGTGACCGTGATGCGCAACTAGCAGCTACTCGCAGCCGCTTTTTGGGAAACCCCGGAAGGCGGCTGTGATTCTATCTGCGGCGGTCTCGGGAGGGAGCTTGCCCTCGCGCACCTTTCCCTCGAGCTCATCGCCGAGCATCTTGACAGCCTCGTCGGTGCGCAACATTCGCAGGAGACCGTCTTCGACCAGCTGCCACATCCAGGTGCAGCGCCGTTCTCGTCGGCGTTCGTCGAGTTCACCACTGGCGGCCAGAGCACACCCGTGATCTTCGACGAGGGCCCACAGCTCATCAAGGCCAGTGCCTTCGAGAGCGCTGACGCAAAGTGCCCGGGGTTTCCAGGCGCCGCTCTTGGGCAGCAGGAGCTGCAAGCTGCCCTCGTACTGAGCCCGAGCCACTTCGGCGGCGGATCGGTTTTCGCCGTCAGCCTTGTTGATCGCCAAGCCGTCGGCCAACTCGAGAATACCGCGCTTGATGCCTTGCAGTTCGTCGCCGGCACCCGCGAGCATCAGCACTAGAAAGAAGTCCACTAGGCCTTCCACCAAGGTCTCGGACTGACCGACGCCGACAGTTTCGATCAAGATCACATCAAAGCCAGCTGCCTCCACGAGTTGCATGGCGGCGTGGGTTTGGCGCGCCACACCACCGAGGGCGCCCGAGGCTGGCGAAGGTCGCACGAAGGCGCGCTCGTCACGGGCCAGTTGGGTCATGCGCGTCTTGTCCGCCATGATCGAGCCACCCGAGCGCCCGCTGCTAGGATCCACAGCCAAGACGGCCACGCGCTTGCCGCGGCTGACGAGCCGCATGCCCAGAGCTTCGATGAGGGTGCTCTTGCCCGCTCCGGGCACACCGCTGATGCCCACTGAAACGGCGCGCTCTTTTTGTTTGGGCAGCGCGGCTAGGAGTGCGCTCGAGTGGGCGCGCTTCTCAGGCGCTTCGCTTTCGATTAGGGTGATGGCCTGGCCCAAGGCCACGCGGTCGCCTGCTTGCACCTGTTGCAGGAGATATTCGAGCGAGGTTGCGTTCATCCACGCTCCCCGTGACCGAGGCGGGCGCTCACGCCGGCGAGCAGTTCTGCCGCGGCGGCGCAGATTTTGGTGCCGGGACCGAAGATAAAATCGGCGCCGCCCTGGCGAAGCTCTTCGCGATCGGCTTCGGGAATGACTCCTCCGGCGACTATGGTGATGTCGCCGCGCCCCAAGCGCTCAAGTTCATCTCGCAGGGCGGGGATCAAGCTCAAGTGGCCTGCCGCCAAGGAAGACGCGCCTACCACATGCACATCGTTCTCCACCGCCTGGCGCGCGGTTTCCTGGGGAGTTTGAAACAGCGGCCCGATGTCCACATCGAAGCCCATGTCGGCAAAGGCCGTGGCGATTACCTTGGCTCCACGGTCGTGGCCATCCTGACCCATCTTGGCGATCAGGATGCGCGGTCGGCGGCCTTCGTCTTGCAGAAAGGTGCGCGTCGCGGTTTGGACCGCGCAAAGTTCGTCATTGGTGTCGCCCACGGCTGCACTATACACCCCGCTGGTGGTGTGCACCTCTGCCTCGTGGCGGCCCCAGGCGGCTTCGAGAGAGGCTGAGATTTCGCCCACGCTAGCTTTGGCCCGCACAGCGCGGATCGCGAGGTCGAGGAGGTTCCCCTCGCCGCTCTGCGCTGCCCGCTGGAGGTCCTCGAGATTGGCCGCCAGGGCACCTTCATCGCGGCCTGCGCGAAGTTCCTCCAGGCGTGCGATCTGGGTTGCGCGCACTTCGCTTCCGGTTACCCGGCGCGTGGGGATCTCGGTCTCTTCGGTCAGGGCAAACTCGTTCAGACCCACGATTGTGCGTTGGCCCGAATCGATGTGCGCCTGGGCGCGGGCTGCGGCCTCCTCGATGCGCAGCTTGGGCAGACCAGTCAAGAGCGCGCGCGCCATGCCGCCGAGTTCTTCGATCTCCGAGAGGTGCTTGCGGGCGCGCTGCGCCAGGTCGTGGGTCAGGCGTTCGACAAAGTAGCTACCACCCCAGGGGTCGATGGCCTGCGAAACGCCCGTCTCCAATTGCAAGTACAGCTGGGTGTTGCGTGCGATACGTGCGCTGAAATCCGTGGGCAGGGCCAGGGCTTCGTCGAAAGAGTTGGTGTGCAGGGACTGGGTTTGTCCGCCCACGGCTGCCAGGGCTTCGATGCATGTGCGGGCTACATTGTTCCAGGGGTCCTGGGCTGCCAGGCTCCAGCCCGAGGTTTGCGAGTGGGCGCGCAGGGAGAGCGATTTGGGGTTCTTTGGGCCAAAGCCCGCGACCAACTCCGCCCACAGCAAGCGCCCCGCGCGCAGCTTGGCGACTTCCATGAAGTAGTCCATGCCGATGCCCCAGAAGAACGAGAGACGCGGTGCGAAAGCATCGATGTCGAGTCCAGCGGCGACCCCGGCTCGCAGGTACTCCAGACCGTCGGCGAGTGTGTAGGCGAGTTCGATGTCCGCCGGCGCTCCGGCTTCCTGCATGTGGTAGCCGGAGATCGAGATGCTGTTGTAGCGCGGCATGTTCTTCGTCGTGTACTCGAAGATGTCGCCGATGATGCGCATCGATGGCGCTGGCGGATAGATGTAGGTGTTGCGCACCATGAACTCTTTCAGAATGTCGTTCTGAATTGTCCCGGTTAGCTTCTCCGGCGCCACCCCCTGTTCCTCGGCAGCCACGACGTACAAGGCCATGATCGGCAAGACGGCGCCGTTCATGGTCATCGACACGCTCATGCTGTCGAGGGGTATGGAGTCGAACAGGACCCGCATGTCGAGGATCGAGTCGATGGCCACACCCGCCATACCCACATCGCTCACGACCCGCGGATTGTCTGAGTCGTAGCCGCGGTGTGTGGCGAGATCAAAGGCGATCGAGAGGCCTTTCTGTCCGGCAGCCAGGTTGCGGCGGTAGAAGGCGTTGCTCTCTTCCGCTGTCGAGAATCCCGCGTACTGCCGCACGGTCCAGGGTCGCTGGAGGTACATGGAAGGGTAGGGGCCGCGCAGGAAGGGTGGGTAGCCCGGTTGACTGCCCATGTGTTCGACGTCAGCGAGGTCTGCGGCGTCGTAGCGCCCTGCGAGGGTCAAGCCCTCGGGTGTCTCGCGTTCGGCTGTCTCTTCGCGCAGGGGCGGAGCGGCGGGGGGCAGGTTGTCCCAGTCGATGTTTTTGAAATCGGGCAGAGTGCTCATGCTTCGACTCCTGCGTCATCGAGTAGTTGTTCGAGCAACGCCAGGGCATCGGCACCCTCGTGGATGAAGTGCGCAATGCCCACCTTGCGATCTGCGTCCGCGCCTGCTTGTGACCCGCCGGTCAGGAGCACCGTCGCTCCCAAGGCGCTGATCTCTTGTGCCAAGCCGCGGGCCGCTTGCGCATCTTCAACGCTGCCGCATACGATGGCGAAAAGTTGCGCACCAGACGCGGCAAAGGCATCCACCAGAGCTGCCGCGGTCTTGTCTTGTGCGCCGCTGATCGTCTCGATTCCACCAGCGGCGAACAGGTTGCGGGCGAAAACTTCCCGTGGGTGGGTCTTGGCGTGTGTGCCGATGCAGGTCAGGAAGACCTGCGGCCTCTGGCCCTTGGCCGCGAGGTGCTTGTCGCTTCTGTCTCGTAAATTTTCGAAGGGCTCTGCCAAGCGTGCCGCGGCAAAGGGCTCTGGGTTGGCCGCGCGCCGCGGCAAACTCTCGCTGAGGTTTGGAAACTCGGAGACTCCCAGGATTCCCCGCTGTCTAGTGCGCACCGCTCTGGTCTCGGCTTCGTTGGCCTCCGAGATGGCGCGCTGCACTTGGCCTTGCGCTCGTGCCGCTGCGAGGCCGCCGGCGCGTTGGATGTCTTGAAAGCGTGCCCAGCCTTCGCGGGCGAGGGTGTTGGTGAGGTCTTCCACAAGACCTGAACCGGCGGCGGGGTCTTCGAGACCTTCGAGGTGGGCTTCTCGGGCCAAGATGGCCTGGGTGTTGGCGGCCAGCCGCCGGGCTTGGGCGTCACTCACGCCAAGGCAGGCATCGAACGGCAGCAAGCAGAACGAATCGGCACCGCCCGTGGCTGCGGTGAAGGTCATTGTCGTGCCGCGCAGGAGGTTGACCCACGGGTCGCGTTTGGAAAAAGATCGCAATGAGCTACGGGCTGCGATGCGCATGGTTTGGGCATTTGAGTCGCCGCCCGCAGCGGCGATGAGCTTGGCCCATGCGAGACGCGCGGCGCGCAGCTTGGCCAGTTCGAGAAAGATATCCGTGCCAAGGGCAAACTCGAACTCCATGGCTCGGCTGCACAGGTTGACTTCAAAACCCCCCGCGTGCCATTCCGTTAGGCGCTGGGCACCTTCGGCGAGGGCCAGACCGATTTGCAGGGCCTGTCCGCAGCCCGCCTCGCACTCTCTAACGGTCGAAATCCTGGTGGCGGCCATTTCCCGAAACTCGACTCGTACCCAGCGCGCAAAGTCGATCGCCGCGCCGTGGCCGCGGGCTCCGAAGCCGCCGTGGACCTTCCTGGCCATGGTATGCGTCTCGTGAGTCACCCGCAGAAGCGCCTGGCCGTACTCGATAGGATCGCCGCCGTCAAAGTGCACGGCAACGAGGGTGAGGTCGACACCATCGAGCAGGTAGTCGAGGTCAAAGGGCCTCAGATTGCAAAAGCGCAGGCCACGCACTCCGCGGTCAATGTCCTGCCGCATCCTGTCGCGTACCGTTTCGAGATCGCCGCCAGCATCCACGATCGCCTCCGCGCGCCACGGCGCCGCCGCCGCCAGCGAGCGTCCCCCAAAACGGCCCGGCGTATCCTCGTGCAGCGCTTCGACCTGAATGCCCTCCGGCGTCTCGGTGGTCCATAACCGGCCAAAACGCTCGCTACCCAATTCCTCTTCCAGCGCGGCCCGCCACTGGGCGTGACTCTTGGCCGCGAAGCTGTGGGGGGTATCCGTTGTTCCTCTCATGTCGCGGGCCATGTCGCAGGCCATGTTGCAGGCCAGCGGGGGCCGCCTGAACTGCAAGATGGTCACACGGCACAGCTCAGGGCGTGCGAGGGTAGCAGATCGAGGGCTGGTGCGGCAGCCGGGGACCCCGGGTTCCGGTCCCCAGTTGCCGCTTGCCGGGCTACAGCAGGATCAGCACCAAGCGGACAGACCCCTGGCTGTCACAGCAGGTCACTCCGACCCGCAACACGACTCTCCGGGGTTCGGTTGAGTTGCCCGCTGGATTCCACTTCAGTTTCAGCACCTGTCCCGCGGTTTCTCCTCGCACCCAAGACTGTTCTGCAAGATGTTGCTCACCCGATTCCACGGTCAGAGCTTCGATGGAATCCACGGGTAGCGAAATGCTGGAGCCCATGCGCCACTCTTCTGCCTTATACACATGTCGCGTCGCAGGCCAGAGGTCTTCCTCGACACATGGCGGCACGACATCGGCGAGCAGCAGGGTCGGCTTGCAGGCAGTGTCCGCCCCGCTTTCTGTCAAGAGGAGTCTTCCTTCCAGGCTACCCCAGGTAAGCCCATCCACCGGGCCAGCGCCGAAGCGCAGCCAATGTCTCCCGGGGAAGGCCTGATCCGCATTGACGCTTGATTCAGTTATGGACAGGTCTCCCTGCACCGCGAGTTGGATGTCTTGCGCTTTGCCCTGGAGGAAATCTGTGCCCACGGGAAGTTCGCAGGAGAGCTCCCCCCCATCCGCGCTGCACTGGCCGAGATACAGGAAATCGGTCGTGTTCAAGATGCCCTGGGAGCCCTCGGCTTGAAGCTCCAGATGATCTACAACCGGGCCGTCTCCGGTTTGCCAGGTGATCTTGATGGTCTTCTGAGACAGGCCCGCGGCGGTGACGAGAAAGGTGCCGCTCAATTCGCGGCTGCGGCCGGGGTCGAGTTGCCCGCCAAGGCTACTCAGGGCAAAATAGCCACACACCGCGGAGACGCTCGCTGAGTAGAGGGAATCGGGTGCTGTGTTCTCAAGTTGCAGCAAGAAATTGACTTCACTGCCCAGGGGAAAAGAACCCAAGAGAGCAACGCGCTTGGTGCCCTCCCCCACATCCAGTTGCCGAGCCACTGGGACTGGCTTCGCTGCCCTCATCGCCGCGCAAGCGATCTGACCATCCACGCGGGCGATCAAATTCTTATCCAGGGGAGCGGCTGCCGAGGCGGAATGGATGTATGTCAACCGGGCCCCGAAGCGTGCATCCGTGATGGGCTTGTTGCTCATGGGCTCCCAGCGAAAGTCCTTTTCCAGGGCTATGCGCGAGAGATCTTGGGAAACCTCGCCCCGGTTGCGAGAGAGGAGAAATTCGGTACCGAGGGCGAACTTTTCGACAAGGATGGAGGGCAACGCACAGCCTTCCTGCCAGACCAGGAAATCGCGCTCCATGAGCGAGCCGAGCGTGTCGCGCCAGATCAATTCGAGCACTACGGAGTCCCCGCTGGACTCGAGCGTAATACGCGCCGAGCCCGGTACCATGAAGTAGCGGCTGGGTCCCACGGGAGGCATCTGAAAGGCAACCAGCAGGTCATGGGTTGGCGCAAATTCGATGGCCGCGAGATCGACGGATTCTTGCACAACATCACTCTTGACCCAGCCGTGGTCCAGTAATGCCCGCAGTCGCAGGCGGAGTTCAATCAATGGCGCAATAATTCCCCCCGCCCCTTCGAAGAGCCCCATATCTTGGCTGCGCCCCTGAAACAGAACCTCGCCAGAAGCACTGAATTGGGCAAAGCTGCGCCCAATGCTGTCGACTGTGATGATGTTCGTGTTCCTGATGTTCGCCGAGCCTCCCATGCCTGTGCTGCGCACGGAATAGTAGGGCCAGTCGATCAGGAGCCGATGGCTGTAGGGCCAGACTTCATCCGCAACCATGTCTTCCGGGCCTGAAAATCTGTAGTCCATCTTCTCGGCGCGTTTATGGAGCCCCTCGAGGACATCCCTCGAATAGAGCGCCGAGAAGTTCATCTCATCACAGGCGGCGCGCAGATGCTCGGCACTGCGCTCTGCCACCGAGCTCGAAACCAGGAAGTACTCGGAAGCCTGCTGGTAGTGGTAGACACCATCAGGAAGCGCCTCCAGTCGCGAACTGTAGAGTTCCTCGAGCCTCTCCATGCCCGTTCGTTCTCGACCCCCAGGGCCGTCTTGCGCAACCGAACCTCCCTGCGGGCTCGGATGCGGCTGGGGCGTTGCACTCTGTGCCAAGCTGAATGAGACAGCCTGGGCCGCACCGGAAGCAGAAATCAGCAAGCCCAACGCCCAGACCCATGGCATCCATGTTGAGGAGACTTGGGCCCTGGCGGATTCTTCCTTGTTCAGCGTTCTATAGGAGGTCTTCACAATCACACATCCTTGCATTGTTTTGCCTGCAACTTCTTCGTTCGATCGGTCTTTCTCAGGACACAGCACCATCTAGTTGGTGTAAAGGAAAAGGAGACCCCATAATCACTTCCAAACTTGATGAAAGAACCAAGAGTGAAGCAATCCTTTTCAGTGGGACCCTTGAAAACCTCATAATAAGGGCACTCAAACATCCTATAACCGACAGAGATGCATCCTGTATACCATATGGAGTAAGGACAATCAGCCGGCGTAAAGAAGTACGCGTTCTTCTTCTTGTCACATTCGTCCGGAATGTCAGGCCTTTGACTGCATTCTCCGCATATCGTAAGAAAGCCGGGAGTTGCGAACACTCCGCACTGCGCCTCGATGCATTTGCGAAAGATGGGGTTTGTATCAAGCGTGTTCTCGATGGTCTCCATCTCACTTGTCTTGGAGCTCATGCTGATCGTTGCGTTGCTCACCATCACATTCCCCATTGAATCGACCACTTGATCGAAATTCAAAACGCTGCCGCCAACCACAACCGAGGCGAGGGCGCTCTCACCCCTTAGTGTCCCACCCTCGTCAGTTACCTGGACTTGGTAATCACCCAGCTGCCGGGCTCCAATTTCGAAGTGGAATCCCAGCTTCTTCGGGGGCAGGTTGACGAGCAGGGAGCCGTCGACAAGGATCCTCCAATCGAGGGGTGAGGGTTGGCCGCTCGGAGAGTCAAGGGCTGCAGGGGGGGAAAACGAGGCCACTTGGAGGCTTGTCAGAGCCATTCGGTAGACACGCTGCGCCTGCAGGGCTTCCCGGGAGTACAGGGTGGCCAGGGTAGTACCGCCGGGACCAAGGGTGGGTGAATACACATCGACCCATACATCTGGGTAGGTCACGAAGGGCTGGACCATGCCCTGAAACAGAGCACCAGTCGGATTCCCGTCAGGGTCCAAGCCAAGCCCTCCTTTCAGACCCACCGCGATTTCGATTAGGCAATTTGTCTCAGGCAAGAGAGGAAAGCGTTGCTCGATGGGGAATCCTAGGCCGATCGGCAGGCTGACGACAGCCGCGCCGCTGCCCGTCGCCGGATCATGCGAGATGACTTGCACATAATCGCCAGCCTCAGCGTAGATCCCCCTCCACCCGCTCTCCAAGTAGGGCTGCAAAAAGGCCGAGTTCTTGCCTGTGATCCGCCACAAAGCGGCCAGAACCGGGGTCTCACCCGAGAACTGGAAGTCAAAATCAGCCAACAACGAGCCTGGTTGGCCACCGGGGACATCCTCTCCAGAGGAAATGGAAGTGAGTGTTCCATCTTGCGCAACGAACCTCTCTGACTCGAAGTGGAGCTGGTTCGGTTCTTGAATGGCGGCGAGGGTCAGTAGTGTGAAAAGCATCAGCGAGTACCTCCATGCAGCATGGACTTGATGGTTGGAGTGGCGGACTCTTGGTGGGAGTCAGCCGGTCTACTGTATGGAGCGCCCCTTGCGAAATTGGTTTCTCTTCTACTTGAGGTTTATTGCTCACCCCAATTTGGGGTAGCTCCGCTGGCGCAGCCTTGCTCTGCCTTCTTGGGAGTTGGTGGGCCACTAGCAGCCCGCTACAAGAGAGCCTCCCCAGGTCCGTGGTCGCGAGCCACAGGTCCTGCTGCCGCTCCCTTTGATCGCGTTTCCATCGACATGCTCCAACCTCCTGGTTCCACTCGCTATTACTCTGGTCACTCTCGCCATAACCGTGCACTGGTGGGTTACCGACGGGGTGCTTTTTTTAGCGGGCGGCTCGCCGCCCTTTCCGCGATGGAGCGCCTCAGGGTTGGATCACAAACTGCAGGCCGTTGGAGAGGCCGGTGCCGGTAGGGCTGCCGGGGTCCCTGAACCAGTACTGCGAGTAGACCGTTGCACCGGGGACGAGTCCCGCGTCGTGGGGGGCTTGGATCAGGGGATTAAAGTCGATCTGGAAGCTGCCCAGGCAAGGTGCGCTGCCGCCGGCGGGTTGGGGCGGCGTGCGGATGATGGGATTTGTCACGCAGCGCAGGCCGGTGGAGAAAGGCGTGTGGGCGGGAGCGTAGCCGTAGAAGAGGATGCCAAACTGTCCGCTAAGGACATTGGCGCACTGCACCAGGAAGGGCAGGGGTGATGTCGCGCTGGGCGTGCCCGCCGAGGACATCAACGCCTTGCAGTTGCCGGAGTGCGGCGTTGCCGTGCAATAGGAACCGCTGTAGCTCGTGTCGAGCAGGGTGAAGTGGTCGCTGACGGCTCCAGTGGAGCGCAGGAAGCGCACATCCAGGCGCCCACCGTCGACATCGATCACGAGCGAACCGAGAGCGTTGATCGAATAGAACATTGCCGGGTGGTTGAGAGGTCCGCCGCCGATCTTGCCCGAGCTGCCCGCGACGCAGTAGACCGTACCGACATGGTTGCCAGCGGGTCGGTTGTAGGCGCCATCGCCAAAATCAGAACCGTCACCATCGTCGAGGATCATGGAGGGGCTCAGCGTACCCGAGGTGCCGTAGTGGCCGTCGATCAGGTACGAGCGCTCGAAACTGTGACTGTGGCCGCCGAGCACGAGATCGACGCCGTGGTCTTCCAGAAGCGGCAGAAAGTTCTGCCGCATTTCCACCAGGCGCGTTTCCGTGTCGGAATCGTGGGAGCCCTTTGTGTAGGGCGGATGGTGCCAGAACGCGATGATCCAATCTTGCGTGGTGGCGGCCAGATCACTCTGTAGCCAGAGCCACATGGCGCCGCCCACGGCGCGACTGGTGACATAGGAGTCGAGGCACACGAAGTGGATGTTGGCGTAGTCAAAGGAATAGTAGGCCTCTGTTCCCGAGGCAATTCCGCCCGCTTCCCCGGCCATGGGCATGGTGAAGATATCGTAGTAGGCGAATGTCGTGGCCTCGTGATTGCCGCGGGTTGTCCACAGCGAAGAACGGCGCAGCATGGACGGGTAGAAGTCGAAAACGGCGGCCTGGTACTCGGCGCCGTTGCCTTCGTTGTAGGCGTTGTCCCCCAACATCAACCACAGGTTGGTTTCATCGGCACCGGGATAGTTGGCGTAGGAATTGCGCACCAAGGCCGCGCTGCTGTCTGAAGTGCCCGAGTCGCCGATGACCCACATGCGCACTGGTTCTCGGGTGCCGATCACCGGCGGCGTGCGGAAGGTGTGCTCGATGTCGCCACCGGCCAGAATGCCGGCAGTTGTTCCCACAGCGTAGTAGTAACGCGTGGCAGGTTGCAGGCCGCTGACCTCGACTGCGTGTAGGTTGCTAGTGATAGTGTCGTCCACCCAGACGCCGAGGGTGCTGGGCGAGCTGCCGATCCAGACCCGGCCGGTGCTGGAACTGGTCGTGCGCCAGCGCACGACTTGCGCCGTGGAAGAGGCCTGTTGCAGGTAGGGGCCGCGGGACACCAGGGTGGAGTTCGAGCTGGCTTGTAGTTCGAGATCGAAGGAAGTGTCCGAGCTGGATCCGCTCGACTGGTGCAATTCCACGGCCACGAGGTTGGAACCGGTCTGCAAGAGGGCCGGATCGAGGGTGAACCAGGCGAAGTTGTCCTCTTCGCCTCCCGCCTGAGCTGAGGATGCCGTGGTGGACGAGGTCACCGTTCCGTTGGGCAAGTTGCTGCGTGCGATTTCGGATCCGTTGAGGTAGACCACCGCGCCATCATCGCGCAAGAGTCGCAGGCCCAAGCTGCCGTATATGGCGGGGTTGGGCACATTGAAGCTCGTGCGGAAATAGGTCGTTATGTACTTGTTTACAGAGCTCGGTCCGAAGGAAATGATCGTGGTTTCGTCGCCGTCGCCGTAGCCGAATTGGGCTGTGCCGGTGGACCATGCGGAGTCATTGAATCCGACCTGCTGCCAGGCTGTGCCCTGGTTGCTGCCATTGTCGAGATAGCTCCAGGTTGATCCCGCGGGTAGGATCAGGTCCTGGGCAAGGCAGGGCAGGGGCGCCAGGGCGGTCACGATCAAGGCGGAGAGGAAATTGGCTTTGATGGAGGGGATCATCTCGGAACTCTACGGGTGAGAAACAGGGTGGGATAAGTGGTTGGATTCCGGTGCGCAGCGCTTGAGGCCGGCTCGTATGCGTGTGGCGAGTTGTTGATGGGCGCGGGTTGCCCGTTTCGCGGGGGGCAGGTCGCCGGCCTTAGATGCGGCTGCGCCGAAGGCGGTCTTGGCAGCGCTCAGGTCACCCATGTACTCGAGAACTTCGGCGCGCCGGAGTGCGTACGAAAGGTTGCCGCCCGAGTTCGTACAGAGGCCATCCAGTCGAGCCAGGGCCGCTTCGTAGCGCGCCGCTCTGATTTCCAGTTGCAAGGCGCGTCGTTCGAGGGCGATCGATCCTCCCAGCCGCACGAGTCCTGCATCCAGGCCAGCGACGGCCCGCGCGATATCGCCGAGTTGTACATGCAGTTCGGCCCGTTCGAGGAAGTCGTCGGGGGAGGGGTGTGCGAGCAAGGCGAGCCCCCTATCCATGCTCTGCGCCGCCCCGTGGGCTTCGCCCAGGAGAAACAGGCAGCGGCTCGCCAGGAGCAGCGCCCGCCCAGCCCGCGGTTCTCTGGCGAGCCATTGTTTGACCTCAACCAGGGCCTCCCGTGGCTCTCCCCAGGCCAGCCGTAGCTCGCCGCGCAGGGCGTAGATCCGTGGCGATTGTGGTGCCAGCGCCTGCGCTCGTCCCAGGTCATCCAGGGCACCTCGACGCTCGCCGTGCAGCCCGAGCAGGTATCCCCGCCTCAAGTACAGCGCCCACTCCAAAGGCGCTTCCGCGATCTGCGCATCCAGCCGGGCGGTCTGGACCGCCAAGTCATCATGCGCCCGGCCAAAGCCCGCAGGGCTCCCGATAACCAAGCATAGGCATACAAGAAATAGTGGGGCTCGCATGAACATTGGAGACAAATCTCAGAAGGGCTGCGGCCGGGGTAGGCCACCAGCCCCAGTCTAGCCGGGATTGCCCTTTTCTGGGAGATTGACCGACCCTGACCGACCCTTTGGTACCAGGTACGTTGCCGCTGGTGCCTCGTCGCTGCCCCACACTACCCCACCCCAGGGCCCTTTTTTCCTCCCGCCGTGCCAGCGGCCGCCAGCCCGCGCCCACCGTGGCGCGCCCCTTGGGGCTATTGTGTTGTGGCGCCGTTGATCGAGCCTTCCACCGTGCCCTCATTGGTGAAGGTATCCCCGAGCATCTCCAGGTTGCCCTGCACCAGCCCCCCCGGAGCGATGATCAACTCTTCCCCGGTGAAATCCACATCACCGGTCACCGTGCCTTCGATGCGACACCTTTCGCCAGTGAAGCGCAGATCGCCGTTGATGGTGCCGATATTCCGCAATCGGGCTCCCAGGAACACCACATCACCCTCGATGGTTCCATTCACTTCCAGCTTCTCGCCCATCATGCTCAGGTCGCCATCGAGCACTCCGTCAAGTACGACATCCTGGCCAAAAAAGAAGGCATCACCGTGGGAGGTCCGATCCTCCGCTAGGTGGTAGTGCTCGGCGAATTCGAAGTTGCGGCCCAGGAATGGCATCCAGCGGTTGGCTAACCAGGTGCCCAAGACGCAGAGCAGGATGAGCCCCGCGCAGCCGCATCCCAGGGCCTTGAGGCAGCCTCCTGTACCTTTAGAGCGGGTCTCGTTCTCGTCGTCGGAGGCGGCTATGTCAGAGCTCATGAGAATCGGAGGGGGGTGGCGGGAAGTCAGCGGTCATGGGCGGGACCCCCACGGTTTATAGGCCCCCCAGGCACCAAACGCGACAGGAATCCAGCCCAGCACCAGGGGCACCCGGGAGATGAGGTTCTCCCAAGAAAAGAGCCCGGCCAAGACCAAAAGGTCTCGGCCGGGCCACCACGACATCTTGACGCCTGGGAGCAACGGGGCGGAGAAGCAGCAATCTCCTATTCCGAAGCTCACCGGCCTCAGAACGGGCCGGGAAAGGGCCATGACAGCGCAGTACTGATGATCTGGGGGGTAGTTGGTCCCAGGATCCAGGGTAGACGGGCGTCGCGTGTGTCCTCTGGGCCACACTCCGCTCCTGGGAAGGGGTAAAGTTCAGGTGAGGTTGGAAGTTCGCAGGGGCCCACCATCGAGGTGCATCCGTGCAGAGCATAGGTAGCAGTGCAATTCTCCAGCCAACATCAAAAAAAGCCCCACGAAGGGCCTCTTCGCCTCTCAGGAATAGGGCGACCCTCCCATGAGATCACCAACGAGTCCATAAACTGGACGCCAGATATAGAATTTGGACGGCAGCCTGCCTTCTGAGAGCCCCAGCCCCCCTCCAGAGGCAGACAGAGGGCCCAGCCGGATCATCACCATCCGGGCCAGACAGCACCCTCAGGGCAGCACCGTCAAGCTGGCAGCCGGCTCAAAGCTCTGGCCCGAGCCGTCCTCCACGAAGGCCGACCAACTCCATTGGGTCGCATTGCTGGGCAGGTTGGCGAGGGGAAGGGAAGCTGTGAAGGTGCCATCCCCATTGTCCACCAGATTGCCCTTCTCGTCTCTCCCATTGGGATCATCGATGACCCACTGGGCCTTCTTGATGTTGGTGATGTTGAGCAGGTCGCTGAAGACCAACATATGCAGCGTGTCTGCTCGGGCGAAGTTGCGATCATCGGTGGAGAAGTCCGCGTTCTTCGAGAGCACGAAGCCCTGGCCCGTGGGCAGATCCGAAACCGTGATCAGGTTAGGTTCGATCAAGGTGTCATTGCCGCTGGCATTGGTCGCCGTGAGCGAGACCGTGTAGTTTCCGGCCAGCGCGTAGCTATGTTGGGGATTCTGCAGGGTCGATG
>DUCM01000014.1:298505-305836 GCA_012959785.1 Planctomycetota bacterium
TGGGCGGCGTGGGCCCCGAGGGCAAAACCGATATCATGCCCGGTTGCACCAAGGTGTCATTGCCGCCGGCATTGGTCGCCGTGAGCGAGACCGTGTAGTTTCCGGCCAGCGCGTAGCTATGTTGGGGATTCTGCAGGGTCGATGTGGCGCCGTCGCCAAAGCTCCAGGCCCACGATGTCGGCGTTCCGGTCGATGTGTCACTGAAGTTCACCAGCAGCGGCGCTTGCCCACTCGTTGGCGTGGCACCAAAGCCCGCCGTGGGCGGCGTGGGCCCCGAGGGCAAAACCGATATCATGCCCGGCTGCACCAAGGTGTCATTGCCGCCGGCATTGGTCGCCGTGAGCGAGACCGTGTAGTTTCCGGCCAGCGCGTAGCTATGTTGGGGATTCTGCAGGGTCGATGTGGCACCGTCGCCGAAGTTCCAGATCCAGGCCGTGGGCGCACCAGTGGACTGGTCACTGAAGTTGACCACAAGTGGCGCTGGCCCGCCCGTCGGCGTGGCGCCAAAGTCAGCCGTCGGCGGAACCGGGCCCCCGGCTGAAATCGTGATGGGTGCGGCGTACTGGAATTTGTTGCCGCTCGCATCCTCGATCTCTGCTTCCCAGGTCCAGCTAACGCTGCTACTCGGCAATCCGGACAAGGCCAGGCTCGAAGTCAAGGTGCCCTGGGCTGTTGCAGAGAAGTTACCCTTGGCGTCTCGGCCGTTGCTGTCGAACAGTTGCCACTGGGCCTTCTTGGTGTTCGAGAGATTGATCACATCGTCGAAGACCAGCATGTGCAGCGTGTCGGTCGGCGCGAAGTCGCGGGTGTCGATGGCGAAGTCGGGTGTTGTCGAGAGCTTGAAGCCCTGACCGGCCGGCGGACCTTGGTTCGCCTGGACATAGTTCACGCGCGTCAAGTTGTCGCTGCCCACGGCGTTGCTCACCGTCAGGCTCACGGTGTAGTTGCCCGCAGTTGTATAGGTGTGGTTTGGGTGCTGCAGGGAGGAGAGACCGCCGTCGCCAAAGTCCCAGGACCAGGATGTGGGTGCGCCGCTGGACGAGTCGGCAAAAGAAACCACCAGGGGCGCGTTGCCCGAGAGCGGCGTACCGGAAAAACCAGCGCCGGGTGCAACCGGTCCGGTCTGAACCGAGCCGTTGTAGATCACAAGGGCAAAGTCCTGGTCGGTGCTGTCCGCGTTGCCTGGGACTCCATCGCCCCCGATCGAAGCGCCATTCACCGTGATGCTGAAGGCGCCCGCGATGCCTGCGGGCAGGAAGACTGACTCGGTGTTGTTGCGCAGATCAGAAGTGCCCCCTGTCTGGGAGAACGCTCCTGCAAAGACATTGCCGCGGTAGGTTGCTCCGCCAGCGGTGACTGTCAGGTCGAGGTTGTTGATGTAGGGCGCACCAATTGTGGATCCGGGGGCGTCGGTCCAACAGAGGGAAACGCGCAGGGGCTGGCCGGGGTCTTGTACCGTTCCGTTCACGGCGTGCGAAGCGCCGCTGGCCGCCAGAATCACGCTCTGGTCGACGAATACGCGGGGCACGCCGTCGAAGGCTCGTCCCAGGTCCATGCGTCCCATGCCTTGGCTGTTGCTTGGCAGGGAGCCGCCGGCTCCCACGCCGTTGATGTAGCTGGCCGAGTTGGCCAAGACGCCCTTGATCATGGCTGGACTCGGTTCTCCGAGGCCTTGGTTCTGGAACCATTGGCGCACGAGGGCGGCACCGCCCGCCACCGCGGGCGTCGAGTGGCTGGTGCCCGAGGACCAACCGTAGAGGGTTTGTCCCGGAGGCCAGAAGGCGTTGCAAACACTCGTTCCGTTGTAATTGCTCTGGGGCACTCCCGCCTGGATGTGGGTGCCGGGGGCGATCAGCTCGGGCTTCCAGCGCCCGTCGCCGCCGCCTGAGTTAACCGGCCCGCGACTCGAGAAGCTGATGACATCAGCGATGTTGTTCGCACCCAAATTCGAGATGCCACAGCCGTCGCTGCCGGTTTGGCGCTGGTTTTCCGAGGCTCCCACGGTCAGCACGCTCTTGGCCGTGCTGGGCGTGGAAACCGAGTTGCTGCCGGGGCCATCATTGCCCGCGGCGAAGATCACCAGGTACTCCTGATTGCCAGCAACACCCGGCTGAGCATCACGCGTGATAAAGTCGTACTCTTGGCTGTTCGAATCGTAGTCGGCGATGGGACCTCCCAAGCCATTCTGGTAGCCCCAAGAGTTGGAGCTGATGCGCGCGCCCGAGGCGTAGGCAGAGTTCTCAAAACTCGTGGGGTTGAGCGCGCCGGGGCCGAAGATGGCGGTCACACCAACCCGCGCCCAGGGCGCGATGCCGAGGCCGTAGTTGAAGCCGCCCGCATCCTCGAAGGCAGCACCCACTCCGCTGTTGAAGCCGCCCACGATGTGCGCGTTCAAGAATCCATGCCCGCCCTGGACGGCGGACTGGCCCGTGGGGTTTTGGTTGAAGGCGATGCGTGCGAGCGGCAGGTCGGGGTGGCCATCGAGCGAAGTGGCATCGTCGACGACGTTAATCGCGAACGAAGTGAATTGGGTGCTGTCGAAGCCGCGCGAGGCAAGCCAGGCGAGATAGCCAGGGCCCGTGGGGCCCGTTCCCACGACATTGCCGGCGACGATCTGGCCTTGGGCTTCATCAAAGCCCACGCGCTCGCCCATGGGCTCGATCTGGAAGACGCTTTCGAGCAGCGCCAGGGTCGGGAAGAAGGCCGGGTGCACGCGGGCCACGGCGTTCAAGTAGCCGCCGACCGTACGCACGCCGATCAGCTCCTCCGCCATCAGCTGCAGATCGGCCAGAGCTTCTTGGGAGCCCGGTCCATCGACGATCTGCACCGTGACCTTCACAGGCTGGTTGTGCTCGCCGTTCAAGAGGGCGCGCAGGCTCGGATGGATCCGAAAGGCGGGCTCGAGGGCGCCGGCGTATTGCACTTCACGGGCAGTTTCGGCCCAAGTTCCCAGGGCGGCCACCCGGCCGGGTTGCACCTGGACCACAAAAGCGTTCATGGGGATGGCGTGGATGACGCGCGCGCCGAGTTCAGCGAGGGAATGTAGCCACTCGTCCCGCGGCGGCCCCTGGAACTGGATGATATACAGGCCGGAGTCGGCGAAGAGACCCCCAACTTCCGTGGAGGAATAGCGCAAGAGCGGATCGAGCCCGTCGAGGGTCAATTCGGGCTGGTGCGTGTCGAGGACAAAACCGTTGAGCGCGATGCGGTCCCACTCATCACGAAAGTCAAAATCACTGGTGGCAAGCAGGGCGCGACCGCCAAAGGCCTGCTCGTCGACCACGGCGACAGCGAAGGACTCGTAGTCGAGGAATTCGACCACGGCGCCGGTTTCGAAGAGCGCTGCGCGCAGGCGTTCAGCGCCGGCTTCGAGGCGGACCTTGTGCAGCTGGTGAGGACCGAACCAGTGTTCGGGGAGGGCTCTGGCTTGTGCTGTCTCCGGGGTTGCTTGGGGCGCCGTGGAGGCGGCAGCAGAGGGCAGGGTGAAGGTCAGGGCAGCGAGACAGAGGGCCAGTTTCAGCTTGAGCATGTTCATGGATTCAGAGTGAAGGACTCCTCGGGGATGTCCATCTTGGGCTACCGAGGGCAGGGGGACCCTTCGGATTGGAATTGCAGGCTGCTGAACTGACTGAAGCACGGGTCACCGTTTCAACCGGTCACCCATTCAACGGTCACTAATACAATTACAATCGCAACTATCCTGCCAGCCGAAACAGACCTTCAAAGGTGCCCTGGTGAGATCCAGAGGAGTGCTCCGCCTTGATGCGGCGATGGTGCAATCCAAAACCTGGACGGCGGGACATCCTTTGGACGATCCTCTGGACAATGCCTTCCTCTTGACGATGGGCCAGGCCCATGGTTTGCGCCACTGGCGAGGGCCTCATACCTCTGCCCGGGCAAAAAAGAGGCCCGGCCGAAGCAGCAGTTCCGGCCGGGCATAAGCGTCGCCATGGGGACATGGGCACAACGGTCAGAGAAGCAGCAGGCTCCCACCGCTGCCCCAGGCCGTCCTCAATATGGGCCAGCCAGGCCCAAGGCGTCGCATTCTAGAAACCGATCCCCAAGGATCGGTTGGAAGGGGTTGGATTTTGAGAGAGGGGGCTGCTGCGGTCTAGGCGCCGAGAACAGCATGCTCGGGGTTTGTTGCCTGGATCGCAGCAGCGTTTGGGGAAAGGCGTGAGTAGCGCGATCGCCGAGTCCGCAGGGGGATGATGTCCCAGGAACGGATCGGGCGGTCGCTTCGGACAGCCTCTTGGCTGGCTTTCCACGGAAGCAGGAAGCCAGATTCGCCAATCAGAGAGAGAGAACAGGGATCTCGGGCGAGATCCGCCTGGTCACCAAAGTGGGCCAGGGAGTCGCGGACCAGAGAGCCCGTCCGCTTGACACGTGGGAGGTATCGCAATTGCTTTGCCAACTTCTATAAAAAAGCCCCAAACGGCCTTTTTTGTAGCCCTCGCGGGTTTTTCTCGGTTGCAGCCCTTCCGCGCCCCAGACCTTATTCCAGGTTATGGACGGTTAATGCAGAACCTGGACAGACCCAAAATGCTCTCCCTATCGCCGGTTCTCTACTGGGAGAAGCTGAATTCCATGGCGCCGGTCAGGTTGAACCCAGCGCCACAGGGTGAGGGCTGGGGATCCTTGTACCAGACCTGAAAGCGCCGGGTCTGGCCTGGCAGGAACCCCCCCGAGAGCGCCAGGCCGGGCCCCCAGGCCGCCCTCCCGGCCGAATCGGCCACCCGGATGCCCAGGCGTCGCACGGCCCCGCCTGCGCATCGCAAGCCATCGCCGAACACGAGCCCCGTGCCTCCCGCCAGGCTATTTTGGCCCGCGAATAGGATAGCCCCCTGAGACGGCGGCAGTCGCATGGCGCTAAATTGCAGATCATCGGCGGCCACGCTCGCCGTTCCGGTGGTGGAGAGTAGGCCCCCTTGCCCGGTCGAATTGGCGCAGCCCTCGCCTGGAGCCCCAGGGTTGCCGCAGGGACAGGCCCCCGCGGTGCCATCCCCGAGGCAGTAGGGGGTGCCTCCGCCAAGCACAAGGGACGAGCCTGGGAACTGGAACAGGAACGCGACCTCCTGGGGCGACAGGCTGCCCTCGTAGACCTGAATGTCATCGATCTGGCCGTGCCAGTGCTCGGTCCCGGGCCGAAAGGCGCCCAGGAGCCACTGCCCGGTGAGCCCGCTGATCGGGCCGGAGGGTTGGCTGCCCGTCACGAGCCCCACGGGATTGCCGTCGATATAGAAGGTCACATCATGCTGTGCATCGAAGACGAAGGCGATGTGTACCCACGGTCCCATGGGCACACTGGTGACGAGGTCGTAGTCCTGGATTCCGCGGGTTGTGAAGCGCAGGCCGTTTTGCAGCAAGCCGCAAGACCAGGCCGAGTTATCGCCGCCAAAGATCCTCCGCGGCCACGGTGCACCGTTCGCAGTCACGAAGACCCAGGCGCACACGCTGAGGTCATCGACCATGGATGCCAACGGTGCCTGATTGGCCACCACACCCACGCCAGCAAGCCCCGCGTCAAAGCGCGCCGCGAAACCGGTCCCGGGAAACCCCCCCGGCTGCCCCAGGGTCACGCCCCCTTGCAGCGTCGCAATGAAGCCATGGCCGGTCTCGTCACCAACGGTCGTGCCCCCCGTCTCCCTGAAGCTCCACCAGGCCGCCAGGGACTGGGCTTGACGCGCCTGCAGGGGGGCGGCGAGGGAAAGCAGGAGGAGCCCGTGAATTAGCGTGTCCTTGTTCATGGCAGTGGGGGCTATGGCCCAGGTGCGAGGGCGGGTTGTGCGATTCCCGTCGGTCATCGTAGCACTCCGTGCCGGGGTTGCTTGAGTCGTGTGAGCTTGAGCGCCACAGCCCTTGGCTCCCCGCGGTGATTCGCCAACTTGTCGCATGGCGTTGCTGGAATGCGCATGCCTCGCCCCTTCCGCTCCCCCTTGGCGCAAGGAAGAGCCTCCTCCGTTGCGTGATCGCCCAGCCGGCGTGCGAAGGTAATCGGTGGCCCGGAGCGCCCTGGAGGCCTCCAGAGTGGGGCCCGGAGACCCAGAACCTTGCTCTTCTGCCGAATCAGTTATCCCTCTATCGGGATAATAGCATTCGCCCTAGCATTGACGGCTTGCGCCGTCATTTGGACGCTCTCTCTTATTCCGTCCCAGTACACAGAACTCTCCCGAGGTTCAGCATGTCTTTGATCTTTTGCGCCCTACTCGTTTCCAATGCCTCGCAACCTCCCCGCGATCTGCTCTGGCACGACCATGACCTCGATGGCCGGCCCGATGCTCTGGTCGTCGCGGCCGACGGCTCCGTTTCCTTGTTGCTCAACCAGGGCGCCGGCGGATTCCGAGATGTGACTGCGCCGGTGGGCTTGGCGGGATTAACTGGGGTCCAGCGAGCCGAGTGGCGCGACATCGACCGGGATGGCCTGGCCGACCTGTTCCTTACGGGAGACGCGGGTGCGACACACTTCCTGCACAACAGTCGGGGAGTTTTCCAGGACGTCACCGAAGCGAGTGGTCTCAATTCGAGCGCCTCGGTTGCGAGTTACTCCTGGGTTGAGATGAATGGTGATGGCGAGTTGGACCTTGCTCTTCAGCAGCCGGATGGCGTGCGGCTTTACCTGAACTTTGGAGGCCGTTTCGAGCCCTTCCGCTTGCCGCTTGACACCTCGGGAGAAGGCGGCGAGCCGGGCAGCGAGTCCCTCGCGCCACCGGCCATAGTAACGGCCGATGCTCTGGTCGACCGTACATTGGGAACCCTTGTCGGCGTATCCAAGTTTACCCCGATCAAGGGCCTTCTCTTTCCATTGAGCGACGACTTCATGGTGCGCGCCAACGGTTGGATCAGCATGGGCACCCCCAACGCCACCGCGCGCTTGGATGTCGCCGGCGCCATCCGCACCCGTTCGGGCGGCATCATTTTCCCCGACGGCACAACCCAAGTCAGCGCCACACTGGTGGGCCCCGCCGGCGCGACAGGTCCGGTGGGAGCCCAAGGCCCCGTAGGCCCGACCGGCGCCCAAGGTCCGGCAGGCCCGACAGGTACTGCTGGAACTGATGGCGGCACAGGTGCAACGGGTGCAACCGGCGTCCAAGGTCCGGCTGGTCCGACAGGTACTGCTGGAACCGATGGCGGCACAGGAGCGCAAGGTCCCGCAGGCCCAACGGGAACTGCTGGAACCGATGGCGGCACGGGTGCACAAGGTCCTGCTGGTGCAACGGGTACGACAGGAGCGCAAGGTCCCGCAGGCCCGACAGGAACGGCTGGAACCGATGGCGGCACAGGTGCAACGGGTGCAACCGGCGCCCAGGGTCCCGCTGGTCCGACAGGTACTG